>CAWCJK010000010.1:0-101366 GCA_963795955.1 uncultured Verrucomicrobiae bacterium | reverse complement strand
GTCCCAGTTGCAGATGCTTTGGCGCCAGCAAAGTTTCGGCGGAGGCCGTGCGCGGCGCTTCGTTGAGTTTACGAGGGCGACGGCGGGGCGGGGACGGCGGGGCGGTTTCGTGGGCGATGTGGGCGGAGATCCAGCGCAGCAGACGGTCCCCGATGCGGTTTCTGATGTGGTTGCCGTGGTTTCCCTTATAGACCTCGAGGGTGTAGGAGACACCGGCCTGGGAGAGACGCGCGGCGGTCTCGTGGGCGCCGAGGGGGATGTGCGAGAAGTTGTCCTGCGCGCCGTAGTCGATGAAGGTGCGCGGACAAGAATGCGTGTTCGGCTAGGGCTTTGTCGTCCAGGTGGCGAGCGGATAGCTCTTGAGGAGGAACTTTGCCTGGTCGTCATTGATCTGCGCGAACGAGATCACCGGCTGTGCGCCGCCATCCGTCGGGATGAAGTTCACGCTGTAGTCGACGAAGTAGATTTTGCCGGGTTCCACGGTGAGGGGCATCGCTCCTGGTTGATCGCGAAAGGACTTGAAGTGCGATTGCCATGCGGCACAGAGGTGATGCTCGCCGGGAGGCACCGAGATGGCGAAGTAGGAGCTGCCCTTTACGGCACCGGCCCAGGAGCCATCAAGGCCGAAGCGAATGGTTGGATAGATGAGCACGTTCGAGTTTTTGTGGAGACTCTCGATGAAGACAATCTGCGCCTTGCCGGTCTCCGGAGTCGCCGCAGACTGCAGTGGCTTGTCGGTGCTCACATCGAACTTCACGTTTTGGCTGCCGCAGGCATCGGGGAGGCCTGTCGCGGCGTAGGCCGCAGTGCCGGTGAGGAACGCGAACGCGAACAGACCCTTCAGGAACATGAGCGTCTCCGTGCTGTACGGCGGCTCGTGCGGCGGAACAACGCGGAATTGTAAGCTTGCGCTGCAGTTAGCGGCAACAGCCCAGTGCGCTGGAGGGTGCGGGCGCGCCGCCGGCGATCGAGGGGATGATGGTGATCTCGGCGGCGTCGGGGACGCCGGTGTTTTCGCCCTCGGGGAGGTAGCGCATGTCTTCGTCGCCGACGTAGACGTTGACGAAGGAGCGGAGCTTGCCGTCAGGGGTGAAGAGGTGGTGCTTGAGGGCGGGGTAGGCGTCGATGAGGCCCTGGAGCCCGGCCGCGACGGTGGTGCCGGTGACGATGACGGTCTCCTGCTGGCCGGCGTAGGCGCGCAGCGGTGTGGGGATGTGGATCTTCATGGATTCATTATGACGCGGGGAGGGTGCCGGTGATCCAGAGTGAGGAGTGCCCGCCCAGAGTGGTAGGCTGATGGCCCGCCAAAGGAGGCGGACAGAGATGAGCACCAAGCGAGTGCTAACTGAGAAATTGGAGTCGGAAGGCAAAGCTGACCAGATAAAAGGGAAGGCGGAGAACGCGGACTCCGGCTACAAGGCTTCGGTGCCGCAGGAGCCGTCACCAAATTCACCGCCGCAGGAGCCGTCGAAGTAGATTTCGTGATCTCTGAGGGGCACGAACTTCGCGCGGCCTTCAAGCACCGGCGGCCTTTGGTCAGCGCGGGCGGCAAACCACTCGAGTTGGGTCAGGTGGATGGGCTGATTATCACCTTCCCGCATTTGGATGCGGCGAGGTGCGAATCGACGCGAAGTTACTGGCTCTGGGGATGGATGCCGCTGGTGGAACTGATGGGGTTGCCCTTTCCGGAGGCTATGGCGACCATGCGGTCGCGCACGGTCGCGTAGCTGGGCTGGCCGTCGAAGAAGCCGAAGGTGATGTGGCTCTGGGTGTGTTCGCCTGTCGTGCTTACCTGTTCTGTGTAGCCGTCCATGGAGAACTCGCGCATGCCGGCAGCGGCTTCCTTGGCGTGTTTCTGCGCCCAGAGTGCCTGGTCGGCATCGTTGCTCTCCAGGGTGATGCGCATGGTCTGCTGACCTGAAGCGTTGTAGGCGCGCGCCATCTCGTAGATGTTGTAGCGGCTCCAGGGCACGAGCGAGTAGAAGATGTCGAGGCGGCCGGAGGGCAGCGCGACCCTTTCGACCATGAATTGCGTGAGTTGCTGGAAGTGGACGTCCGTTGTGGTTTTGTGGAGCGCGAGGAGTTGTTGGAGTGCGGCGTCGCGCTTTGCGTCCTGGTGTGATTCGGCGTAGGCGCGGGCGAGCAGCGCGTGCGCCTGCCAGTCGTCGGGCGAGGCTTCCGCGATGGGCTGGAGGAGCGTGAGTGCGGTGGCGGGGTCGTTGCTGTTCAGGGACGCTTCGGCGGCGAACTTCGCGACGTCGGCGTTTGTGGGAACGGCGGCGTGCAGGGCCTTCAACTCTGTGACGGCCTCGGACCAGTGAGCGGCGTTGAAGTCCTTCTTCGCGGCTTCTAATTGGGTTTGCTGGTCGGGCGTGAGCGTGGCCGATGCCGATTGCTGGGCGCAAGCGATGGTTGCGAACGCGAAGGAGCAGGTAAGCAGGGTGAGGGCGGGTAGACGCATGCAGGACGGCCTTTTGGGGGCGAGAGTTTGGCGCAGTCAGTGTAGAGGATCGGCTTAACCCGTTGTTGAAGATCCACTGTGGTTCGTTTCGCCACCCGACGGCGTGCGATCCGACGAACGCCGATTGTCCGAAGGCTTAGAAGAGGTCCGCTATCGGAGGGAAGGTCAGCAGGAAGCTGAGAGCGAGGAGAACGAAGGAGATCAGGCAGATCGGCCGCAACGCGAGGCTTCGGTTCTTCCAGCGGAGGTCGAGCAAGAGCCAGAGCGCGATCCAGATGAGGATCGCTACCGATGTCACGCCGGAGAGTGGGCCGGTGGGCCGGTAGAAGATCATGCTGCTCTTGAAGGTGGGAGACTTATCGGCGACCAGGGCAAGAAGGGCGAGAGCGAAGCAGCCTACAGCGGTGGCGAGGATGGCGGCAGCGCCTGAGCCATTGCGTCGAACGGCGGCGTGTATGGATGGCGGCTGATTCAAGTCGCTCATGTGTGTTGTCCGGCGCTCCACTGCATGGTGCGACCGCCCTGGATGGGGGCGTACTTATTGAGCATCGCTCCGAAGAAGCCGGCGATAGCCGCGGCGATGAAGGACGCGGCGGCGAACCAGAGCACAGCAGCGCGGAGCGACTTGTGATGCCTTAGTTCGCGACCGTAGCGGATGAGGACCACGGCGACCATGGTGATGGACATGGGGGCGAACCAGGCGACGTGCTCTTTCCATTCCATGCCAATGGTGTGCCAACCGATGGTCCTGGGACTGGACATCAGGAGGCGTTGAGGGAAGAGAGCGAGGTTGGTGGTGCCGGGAGGGAGCGCGGCGCGGTACCACGGGTACAGGACGTAGGCTCCGGTGAGAACCGTGATCCAGGCGATGACGGCCATGGTGACCAAGTAGGCGCGGAGGAAACGCGCGCTGGCAGGTGCGGGTTCATGTGTGACGGAGGGGTGAGTGAAGCGATACAACTCGATGAGCGCGCCGGAACAGGCGAGGAGATAGAGTGCGCCAAAGCCCAGGCCGTGAACACTGGTCCAGAAGCTGCGAAGTGTGATCTCCATGGGCTCTCCGGGAGTGATTGGATGGCAGCTTGTGCGGTGTTGTGGCGGCGGCTAGTGCTGGCCGGGATCCGGTGGTCTGGGTTGCGGTGTGTCAGTGGAAGCGTCTTTGCCTTTGTCTTTGCCCCAGGTCTTGTAGAGACCGAGGTAGGCGTAGTTTTCTGTCTGGCCCGCGATGGAGTGGCCATATGCGAAGAGTAACTGCAGGCCCGGCGAGTTGAAGTGAAAGTAGCCGCCGGCATCGAGCATGGTCGAGGCTTCTGTTTGTGCGGCGGCGAAGCCTTCACGCGCATGCGCGAAGATTTCGGCGGAAAGATCTAGACGCTTGTTCACGTTCTTCTCGACCAGGAAGGAGCCGTAGGGGTAGTTGCGATAGCCGGTCTGCGGGACGATGGCATAGCCGGCGCCGCCGTCGAGGCTCCATGAGCCGATCTTTTTGTAGGCCCAGACGGGCAGCTTGTACCAGACACGGCCTATCCCGAGGCCGCGGTCATAGTTTCCGGTGGGGAGTTCAAACATGGTGAACGACCCGATCTGAGGGAGGTATTTGCCTTCCTTGATCCAGGCGACCTTTGCGCCCAGTTCGGTGTCGGTGTAGCCGAAGGCGGAGGGGCCGGTCCCGCCGGGAGCGTAGATGGGGTTGTTTGAAGGGTGAATGCTGCCGAAGGGAAAGATGACGTGGAGTTGAAGCCGCGGCAAAGCGCCCCAATTGAACTCGAATGCGGGGCCGATGGAGTCCATCTCGGCCGGTGTGCCGTCCGCGGCGCCGAAGACGTAGAACTCATAGTGGCCGTAGTCGACCGGGACTGGATCGTCGGTCTGGAAGGGAGGACCGGCTTGCGACCAAAGGTTGGGAACGGCGCAAAGGGCGAGCAGCAGCAGCAGCAGCCAACGTGAGGGTTTGCGGATGCACCTCATACGCCTGTCTTTCAGAGCGGGAATGGGCTTGCAGGAGCGACTTTATATCGAAGTTCGATATGGGTGTGCGCCGATAGCCGAGCGATGCCGGATCCATATCGGCGCGTGGCGTTCAATTCGCTGGAGTGATTGGGCCGGGGTTGCGAGGCATGGTCAGGGTGCCGAAACGGTGGGTGTTGGTTTCGGCTACGCCGAGGCGGAGGTCCTGGTTGGCGAAGGTGGCGGGGAGTTGCTCGCGGAAGTGGAGGCCGGTGCGGAGCAGGCCGGCGTATTGGGTGGGGTCGAGGTCGAGGTTGAGGACGGCCTGGGTTTGTGGGGGCGGGGTGGGTTTGGTGTTGGCGCCTGGAGCGGGCAGGGCGATCAGCTCGGCGAGAAGCTGGGTGTGGCGATGGCCGGCGGGGTCGATGCGGTAGGAGAGATCGCTGGCGTCAAGCGTGATGTCGACGGCGACGTGGTGGCTGGCGGGGTCCTGCACCAGATCGGCGCGGAGACGGAGCAGGCTGGCGTCGAGTGTGCCGGGCTGCAGGGCGGCGGCGAGTTCGAGGTCGACGCCGCGCGTGCCGTCGGCTTCGGGTGTGGCGAGGTAGCTGCGGCGATAGCTGAGGTGATAGCCGTGCCTGGCGAGGGCGATGCTGATCTGCGCGAAGGTGGCCGTCCGACTTCTGGTTCGAGGGGCGATAGGCGAGGGTGTAGTACTGGGAGCCGTCGTCGACGGCGCGGCGGATGCTGCCGGCTATGTCGTTGGTGCCATGGAAGGCTTCGCCGCCGGTGTTGTGAGCGAGATCGTTCATGGCGTAGTACATCGACGTGCGGGCCGTGAACTGGTCGCGGAGGGTGTCGTTGGCCTGCGGATTGGAGGCTGAACCGGTGGGGCCGCCGATGAGCGAGACCTCGCCCTGGCCGTTGGAGGCGGCGCCGACGCCTTCGGTTTGCAGGCCGGCGAGGCTGATCGGGTAAAGGGCGATCTGCTGGTTGGCTACGAGGCTGTTGGTGTCGCGGACGTCGAGGGCCTCGTCGGCGCGGTCCATTTGAAGCTGCGCGCCGACGCCGAAGGGGAAGTCTTCGGCGAGCCAGAGGAGGTTTTTGCGGCCGGGGTAGCCGGAGACGGCGCGCGCGATCTGGGCGAAGGCGTCGCCGGTGGTGCGGAAGCGTTGCGCGAGGTTCTCGGCCTGCTCGTTGTCCAGTTCGGCGCGCATGTGGCCGGCGGAACCGCCCGGGTCGGGGCCTATGGCCTTGGCGAAGGCGGTGACGATGTCCGCCATCTGCATGCGAGCGTCGCGTGAGTCGGCGAGCTGGAGGTCGTTGGCGGTGAGCTTGCTGGCGGCGGCGAGCAGTTGGTCGGAGCTGCCGGTGAGGCCTTGCAGGACGTGGAGGCGATTGGTGAGGAGGAAGAGCGCGAAGCGATGGCCGGGCGGCAGCTTTTTGCAGAAGGCGATGAGCTGGCGGATGGCGTAGAGCTGGTCGGTGACGGGGGTGTTGAGGAGGTCGAGCAGGATGACGTTGGCGGCGGGGTCGGTGACGCTGGCCGGGGCTACGTTGGTGAACTCGATGCCGGGTTGGCTGGGTGTGGTGGTGCTGGTGTTGCTGGGGCTGGCGGGTGACGGGGTGGGGCGGGCGGTGTCGCTGTCCTGGAAGAAGACGATCTGTTGCGGGCGGCCGTCTTCTTTGACGGAGAAGTCGGCGGCGGTGAGGCCCTGGGCGGGACGGCCGTAGTCGTCGCGGACGACGACGTCGACGTAGATGAGGCGGGTGCTGATGGTGAGGGTGTTGCCGGGGGACTTTTGCGCGTGTGAGAGCGCGGGCAGAGAAAGCAGAGCAAGCAGTGCAGCGCGGCGGCAGTGCCGGCCCATAGACGAACCTCTCGTGCCAAATTCCTGACGAAGCCACTATCGGCGCGGATGTGGCTGGGCGTCAATCACTTCGGTGAGGTCGCGGGCGGTTATTCGGCTGTGAGTCGGATGGCCTGGCTGGCGAACGCCTTGTCTTCTTCAGTGGTGCCGGTGAGGAGGAAGCTGTTGGTGGTGTGGGCGCGTGGCGGTGGGGTGGAGCCGTCGACGGAGGTGATGACGTAGGCGCAGCCGTACCAGTGGGCTTCGGCGAGGTCGGTGGGGGACCAGAAGGCGGGGTGGTCGGGGTGGGAGTGGTAGAAGCCTACGATGTCGAGCGAGCGGGTGCGGGCTTCGCGCTGGGCCCGGATGAGGTCGGCGGGGGAGATGTTGTATCGGTTGTGGGCGCTGTCAGAGCGGGTGTTGCCGGCTCGGATGAGGTCGTGGATGGTGATGGCTTCGGGCGTGGAGCGGCCCAGGAGGATCCCGCAGCACTCGTGTGGGTAGGTTTCTTCGCCGTGGGTGCGTAGGGCGTTGTAGATGGGTTGGGGGATGGCGAGGGGGATGTCCGCGGTGGTTTGTGGGGTGCGTTGGGCGGCGTAGTGGTTGGAGTCGTGGACTGTGGTCATGTGGTTGGTCGCTGCAGGTTCGAAAAGCAGGTTCCCTTCGGGAATGACAGAAAGAAAAGCTAGTGCAAAAGCTGACGCAGGTTCCCTTCGGAATGACAGAAGGAAAGCAAGTGCAACAACAACGCAGATCCCCTTCGGGGATGACAAGCCAAAAGGGCAGATCCCCTTCGGGGATGACAACCCAAAAGGGACGTGGCGGACGATAGATAGTGCCGACGGCTAGCTGGCTAGGCGTTTTGGCCGGCGTAGAGTTCGCGTGTCGAGGGCGTCGTGTGCGGCGGCTTCGGGGGTGGGTTCTGACCAGAAGCGTTCGCTCAGGTATTTGTCGGCGGAGTCGCAGAGGATGGTGACGATGATGGCTTCGCGGCCGGCGCGGGCTTCTTCTTCGGCTACGTCGAGGCAGGCGGCGACGGCGGCACCGGCGGAGATGCCTACGAGCAGGCCCTGGGTTTGGGCGAGGCGCTTGCACATGGCGTAGGCGCGCTCGGTGGGCATGTCGATGTTGCGCTCGGCGAGGTGTCTCGTCGTAGATGGGCGGGACGATGGCGGTGGGCATGTGCTTGAGGCCTTCGAGGCCGTTGAAGGGCGAGTCGGGCTGCATGGAGAAGCAGTGGATGGCGGGGTTGAGCTCGCGGAGGCGGCGGGTGGTGCCCATGAAGGTGCCGCTGGTGCCGAGGCCGGCGATGAAATGGGTGAGGCGGCCGTGGGTCTGCTCCCAGATCTCGTTGGCGGTGCCGTAGTAGTGGGCGCGCCAGTTGTTTTCGTTGCCGTACTGGTCGGCGTAGAAGTATTTTTCGGGGTGCTCGGCGGCGAGTTTGCGGGCCATGCGGATGGCGCCGTCGGAGCCTTCGCCGGGGTTGGTGTAGATGATCTCGGCACCGTAGGCGGCGAGGATGTGCTTGCGCTCCGGGCTGACGTTGGAGGGCATGCAGAGCGTGACGGGGAAGCCCTGGGCGGCGCCGAGCATGGCGTAGGCGATGCCGGTGTTGCCGCTGGTCGCGTCGAGCAGAGTCTTGCCGGGGGTGAGTTGGCCTTTGCGCTGGGCATCGGAGACGATGGCGGAGGCGGCGCGGTCTTTGACGCTGCCGCCGGGGTTGGCCCACTCGGCTTTGCCGAGGATGGTGATGCCCGGGAGGTGTTGCGGTCAGCCGGTCGAGGCGGATGAGCGGGGTGTTTCCGACGCGGTCCAGCAGCGAGGTGCCGAGCTTGGTGCTGGCTGCGGCTCCAGCGACGGCGCTGGCTGAGGTCTTTGCGGGCGTGGGAGGCGCGAGGTCCGTCATAGGTCCATCCTTCCGCAGCCACCGACGGCGGTTGCATTGAACCTGTGCGCGGCGGTGTGCGAGAGTTTAGATGCGAGTGTAGACCAGCGGTTCCAAACGCGCGGGTCGATGGCCCTGGAGTCCAAAGAACGCGATGCGACAGAAGATCAACAGGCAAAAACAGGAACTGACCTTTGACCAGGTGCTTTCGACGCTGGGGAACGAGCGCTTTGACGTGTCGTCGGCGACCGGGGCGGAGGCAAAGGGCATTGCGGGTGCGCGGCGGGTGTCGAAGTATGGCTGCGCGGCGGAGATTGCGCCGGGAGAGATCAAGGGATCGCCGGTGCGGGTGATGGCTCGGCCGGGCTGGGTGCTTGGCGGCGAGATCTCGCGCATTGTGGACCGCGGGTACCAGAAGTTTCTGAGGCACGGCCAAGCTGCAGGTGCCGGCGACGGCGGATCATCTGCGGGCGCTGCACCGGTTTGAGCAGGAGTTCAAGGAAGCTATCGGGCAGTTGGTGCTTTATAACGAGTCGATTGGGACGACGAGCGATGTGTACCTCTATGACCGGCTGGTAGGGCGCGAGACGTAGGGGTTGCGGAGGCGCCATCGCTAAGGGCGCGGCCGCGCCCTCGCGCTGCTCGTGTTGGAACGCGGAGCGGACGGTTGGCATGCCCTTCGGTGGCCGCACACCACCGTCATCTCCTAACGATTGGTGCTCAGCGGCGGGCGCGCTGCCATTCGCGGTAGGCCTCGCTTTTGCCGAGGCCTCGGGTTTTTGCTACGCGTTTCAGGGCGTCCTTTTCGCTTAGGCCTTCGCGGACATGCAGCGAGCGGACCTCCTCGGCGATGTGTCGGGAGCCGGGCGCGCGGTGCTCCCGCGCGGCTTCGGTGGACGACGCGGCCGTCGAGGAGCAGGACCATTTCGCCGCGGATGGCGGGGCGGGATTGCAGGGTGGTGAGGACTTCAGAGACGGGGCCGCGGAGGAACTCTTCGTGGAGCTTGGTGAGTTCGCGGGCCAAGGCGATGCGGTGCGTGGGGCCGAAGAGCGCCGCGATGTCGGTGAGCGCTTCGAGGATGCGGTGCGGTGTTTCGTAGAAGACCTGCGTGGGCGCGGGCTGGTCGGGTTGGGTCCGGAGTTCGTCGAGTACGCGTTCGAGCGTGGTGCGGCGCTGGCCTTCTTTGGCCGGTAGAAAGCCGTGGAAGGTGAAGCGCTCGGGGCTTAGGCCGCTGGCGATGAGGGCGCTCAGGGCGGCGTTGGCTCCGGGAATGGGAAATACGGGGATGCCGGCGTCGATGGCGGCGCGGGCGAGGGTTTCGCCGGGGTCGGCGATGCCGGGCATGCCGGCGTCGCTGACTACGGCGATGCGGGCGCCCTGGCGTAGGGCTTCGACTAGCTCTTCGGCGCGGCCTTGCTCGTTGTGGAGGTGGTAGCTGACGGTGGGCTTGCGAATGCCGAAGTGGTTGAGGAGCTTTTGGGTCTGGCGGGTGTCTTCGCAGGCGATGCGGTCGGCGGAGCGGAGGACGCGGAGGGCGCGGAGGGTGATGTCCTCGAGGTTGCCGATGGGTGTGGCGACGAGGTAGAGGCCGGGCGCGAGCGGAGGGTCCGGGCTTTGTTGTTCAGGGCCGGTATCTGGCGCGGTATCTGTGCGCGGTGGCCGGGGCGGCGTCGCCGGGGTCGGCGACCGTCACGCGTCGCTCCGCTGCGGTTGAGGCTGGGCGAGGCGGACCTGGCCGACGGCGCGTTCGAGGCTGGAGGGGGTCAGCATGCCGATCATGGCGCCGTCCTCGACGACGGGGATGAACTCGCTGGCGCCGAGGGCGGCGGCGCGGCGGAGGGCGTCGGAGAGCTTTTCGTCGGGGCTGGCGATCTGCAGGGTACGGACCATGGAGCCCTGAAGGTAGCTGTCGCCTTCGGCCTGGAGGCGCATAGCGAGGGCGTTGCGGGAGATCCAGCCGACCAGGCGGTCGCCGCGCACGACGGGGAAGGAGTCCTGCAGGGTGTGCATGGCGCGGCGCAGGCCGTCGCGCAGGGTGCCGGAGGCGTGCAGGGGTGTGAACTCGGTGAGCATCACGTCTCGCACGGTGAGCGCCGAAGAGTCGGCGCCGCCGATCGCGGCGAGGCGGCTGACGTAGTTGATGAACAGGATGGTGACGCCGAGCAGCACGGGCCAGAGCATCTGCAGCAGGAAGCCGGACAGGATGAGTGCCAGCGCGAGCGCGGTGAGGAGACCGAACGCGGGGCGGCGGACGGGCATGCCGGTGGGCAGGCCTGGGCTTGGTGCCGCGCCGGGATGGGCGTCGGGTTGCGCGGCGTCGGGCGCGGGCTTTGGGGCGCGGCGCGGCAAAGAGCGGGGGAAGGGCAGGTTCTTGGTCGGCAGAAGGTTGACGAAGCCGATGGCTGCCTGCAGCCAGACCGCGCTGCGAAGGATGTGCTCGATGGTGATCCAGGGCTGGCGGAGCAGGGAGACGGCGGGGTCAACGCCGTAGGCGAAGCCGAGCAGCAGGAGCGCGGCGCCGATGTTCGCAAAGGAGCCTGTGAGCGCGATGAGGCGCTGGCTGGATTTGGGCAGACCGCCTTCGCGGGATTCGAGCGCCATGACGCCGCCGAACGGCAGCAGAAACACGGCCCGGAGCGGGACGCCCGCATACGCGGCGGCGATGGCGCGCGCCACCTCACGTACGAGCACGGCGGCGCAGAGCGCGAGCCAAAGAGCGAAGCCGCGAAGCATGGAGCCGGTAGCTACTTCGGAGTAGCCGGCGGAGAGCGCGAGCAAGAGAAAGAAGGAGAGATGGACGCGAACATGCACGCCGAACCATCGCCCGAAGGGAATCGCCATCTGCAGCACGAGTCTGATTGTAGGCGTTCGGGGCTCGACGGCTGTGCGGATATGCTCGAGGAAGTGATGAGGCGGGTATGCGGGTGATCGGTGGGGAGTTCCGGTCGCGGCGGCTGGTCGCGCCGCACGGAATGGCCACCCGTCCCACCAGCGACCGGCTGCGCGAGACGCTGTTCAACGTGCTGGGGCCACGGGTGGCGGGCGCGCGGTTTGCGGATCTGTACGCGGGTTCCGGTGCGGTGGGGATTGAGGCGTTGAGCCGGGGAGCGGCGTTCTGCCTCTTTGTTGAACGTGCTCCGGCGGCACTGGCGGCGATTCGGGCGAACCTGGCGGCGTTGAAGATCGTTGACAGATTTCAGCTTGAGAGTCGTTCGGCTGCGCGGGCGTTAGAGGACGCTGCGGCATCCGCTGGGCGCGAGCCGTTCGATGTGGTGTTTTTGGATCCGCCGTATGAGGCGGCTGCGGAGTATGCAGCGGCGCTAGGTGTTTTGGGTGAGCACCACCGGGCGCTGCTTGCGGAGGGTGCTGTGGTGGTGGCGGAGCATGGACGCAAGCACGT
The DNA here is from genome assembly GCA_963795955.1 of uncultured Verrucomicrobiae bacterium. Classification (GTDB taxonomy): domain Bacteria; phylum Acidobacteriota; class Terriglobia; order Terriglobales; family Acidobacteriaceae; genus Granulicella. The sequence continues at coordinate 89,822 of CAWCJK010000010.1, read as the reverse complement.
CCCCCCGGAGCGCCTTGGGGCGCTGCGGCACTACCGGGTGCTGGAGCAGGGTGATGCTGCGTTGAGTTTTTATCGTGTGCTGGCGACAGCGGACGAGGGCTGAGGTCTGGTTTGTGGCACTGCGGGCGTTTGTGGCTTCGCGAGCGAAATGCGAGGGTCTCTCCGCGCGCTGAGGTCGCATCTACTTCCGCCGGGCCGTCACCCTCAGATACTCATTCCGGATCACCGTATGAGCCTCCGGGTCCGGTGCGACATTCGCCGCAGCCCACAGCGCTTCCAGCGCCTGAGCGAACGCCCGCTGCCCGTCTGGCTCGAGCCGGCTGAACGCGACGTGCGTCGGCCCAAAGTACGTCCGAAAGAACGTCACCGCTCCCGCAGGACTCGTCGGCAGATCGAAATCCACAGGGGTGATCGTGGTCTCAATCTGCTCAAAGTAAGGCCCGAGCCGCTCGCGCACGGTAGCCTCATCACCCCACAACACAGGTGGCGGAACGCCAGGTGCTGGCGCCGCATGCGTGCTACTCACCCTGAACATCTGCCCTGTAAAGCTCCCCGGGTTCCAGTTCGCCATCGCCAGCAGACCGCCGGGCTTCAACACCCGCGCGAACTCCGAAGCGACGCGCTCCGGCCGAGGCGCAAACATCGCCCCAAACATAGTCACCGCAACGTCAAAGCTCGCATCCGGATACGGCAGATCCTCCGCATCGCCTTCGTCAAACGTGACCGACACGCCCTCGGCCGCAGCCCGTTGGCGAGCCTGCTCCAGCAGATTGCTAGCTATATCGACCCCGGTAACCTGCGCCCCGCGCTTTGCCAGCGGAATCGCGGAATTCCCGGTGCCGCAGGCCACATCCAGCACCCGCGCTCCGGGCGCGATCGGCAGCTGCGCCACAAACGCCTCCGCGCCGCCCGAGATCGTCTTCGCGACCACGCCAAAGTCGCCCGCCATCCAGGCCGCGCGCATGGATTCTTTAATTTTTTCTATCGGGGGCCCGGAGGTGGTCGACATCGCTGTCCTCCGTGTCGAATACGGCGACCAGTTTCCGCCGCCCAGAGCACCGAGTCAACCGATCTTTCGCAAATCCGGCGCCTTACGAGTGCGTTGCCCCGCCGCCGCCGAGCTCCGCCATCGTCGTCCGCAGATACTTATGCGGATTCACCGCCGTCCCGCGCACCTGCACCTCGTAGTGAAGGTGGGGCCCGGTCACTCGGCCCGTGTGACCCACAAAGCCAATAATCTCGCCCTTCACGACCTCCTGGCCCACCGCGACATTGAACCCGCGCAGATGCCCATAGACCGTCGTGATGCCGTTGCCGTGGTCGATCTCGATCTCGTTGCCGTAGCCCGTGCCCAGCCCGGCCTTCACCACCCGGCCAGCCGCCGGCGCATGCACAGGCGTCCCATCCGGCGACCCGATATCGATGCCCTTGTGGAACTCACCCGTTCCAAGCCCCAGGATCGGGTCCTCGCGCTGCCCGAACCCGGAGTTGATCGGCCCGATGATCGGCCACATGTCCGGCACATTCGTCCCGGTAATGCTCGTCCCAAGATCGACACCTGCGGCCAGGTCACCGAGCGCGCCCACCACACCCATGCTCGGGTTCAGGCCCGGCGGGGGCGGCGTAATCCCATGCTCGGCCGTGTTGCGCAAGCGCATAAAACGTGTCCAGCGACTTGTAATAGCTGTCGTCGTTGAAGGCCGTCTCGTCCTTCAGCGGAGCCTTCGCCGCATCCGCGGCCGCCGACTTCCCGGCGCGCAGCGCATGCCCGTGTACCAGCGTCACCTTGCCCGCTGTCAGCCCATAGATCGCCGAAACCTCACTTGCGAGCGACCCCAGGCTTGCCGCCTGCACATCGCGCTCGTGCGCCTTCTGCTCCAGGTGCTGGTAGTCGCTGCGGCTCATCGCAAGCTGGTCGCGCAGCCGGTTCACCGATTCAGCCTTCGCCAGCGCGCGGCCATAAGACCCCGCCAGCCCGGCAATCGTGAACAACCCCACCATCGCCGATGCGACAAAGACATACACGTAGCGCATCGGGATGGAGACACGATCGGTGTCGCCCTTCTCCCCTCGCGTAACGTAGACGATGTAGCGTTTGCGCATGGTGTAGGTTCTATCGGGTCCGTAGAGGCCGTGGGCCGGGACTTCCAGCCACAGAGTTTTGATTCCGCGGCGGCTCAGGTCTACCAGGCGGGACGCAATACAACCCACCGGTGCGTATCTCCATAGTAACGGAGCTACTTAGCTCAAACAACCCGCAACAATCCCACCTGTGGGTCATGAAGTCGCACCCCATTCCCGCCGATATCCTGTTGAAATGCGGCACTTCGCGCTCTCGTCGTCCCTCCACGCGGCCTGCACGTCCGCCCCAAGCCTTCACTCATGCTGTTGATGCCAAGAAAATCACCCAATGCGGCTCGCAAACTGCCCGCCTCCGGCAGCGGCGAACTCGCGCTGATCGAGCGCATCCGGCACCTCGCCGCGCCCGGTTCCCGCCGCTCCGGCCAGCTACGGCTGGGTATCGGCGACGACTGCGCCATCCTCCACCCCCGGCCCGGCGAGGAGATGGTCGTCACCACTGATTTCTCGCTTGAAGGCCGGCACTTCCGTCGCGACTGGCACCCGCCCCGCTCGGTGGGTCACCGGACCCTCGCCCGCGGGCTCAGCGATCTCGCCGCCATGGGTGCCCGCCCTGCCGCGGCATTTCTTTCACTGGCGCTGCCGAAAAGCATCGCGGACGACACCGGCTGGCTCGATCAGTTTTTCAGGGGTCTCATGGACCTCGCCAACGCGGCCCGAGTCCCCCTCGCAGGCGGCGACACCTCCGAAGCCCCCGGCCAACACATCCTCGCCGATATCGTGCTCCTCGGCGCCTGCCCCGAAGGCCGTGCTCTCCGGCGCGACCGAGCACATGCCGGCGATCGCATCTTCTGCACCGGTGCGCTCGGCGGTGCCGCTGCAGAACTCAGGTCGCTTGCTGCGAAGCCGAACTCCAAGAGCAAAGCTGCTCCCACGTTCTCCGCAAGCGCGAAGGCGCCGTTCGAGAACCCCAACCCCCACCTGTTCCCCGCACCTCGGCTGGCCGCCGGTCAGACGCTCCTCCGCCGCGATCTGGCCACCGCGGCGATCGACCTCAGCGACGGCCTCTCCACCGACCTCCATCACCTCTGCGCTGCGTCTCGTGTCGCCGCCGAGATCGACGCCGCGAGCCTTCCGCTGCACCGGCTCGCCTCAAAGCTGGGTGCCGAAGAGGCGCTTCGCCTCGCGCTCAACGGCGGCGAAGACTACGAACTTCTCTTCACCGCCCCCGCCGACGCCCGTGTACCCAAACGGCTCGGTGCCGTGCCGATTACAGAGATCGGTCGCATCGTCCCACGGCGCCGAGGCCAACCGGTCGTCACGCTCGTGCTCGACGGGACGCGCGGCGAGCTGAAACCCCATGGCTGGGAGCACCTGCGATGATCCGCAAAAACACCGACGCCTTTCCGCACACCTGGACCGCCGACGTCTTGCTCCGGCCGCCACTCATCGCCCCCGCGCGCCAGTTCGTCTATCCGCAGAACGTTCCCGGCGAGGAGGATGCGCTCGCGCGTGGCGCACTCTACGCCACCGTCCGCCCCGCAACCGGCGGCCCCTTCCTCGCCACCTGCGCGCTCGGCTTTACCGACCCCGGGCTTCCCACAGGCCTCTGGTCCTGCCCCAACCCGGATCAACTGCTGGCCGTCGCCGGCGGCTACGGCTACCTCATCGACGCCAACGACCCCGCCATCTGCAATTTCCTCCCGCTGCGTCCGGTCACCGCCGTTCTCGCGGCCGACTCGGAAAACCTGCTCATTCTCGCGGGGTTCCACACCGTGCTGGCGGTTGACCGCAACGGCATCCGCTGGCAAACCGCCCGCCTAAGTTGGGAGGGCGTCACCCTCCACGAGATCCGCGACGGCCATCTCCACGGCGACGGCTGGGATATGTTCGCCGACCGCGAGGTCCCCTTCACCATCGACCTCGAAACCGGCGAACACCGCGGCGGCGGCTACCGCCGCTAGCCCACGACGATCGCCGCTCAGGAGGGGCTGAGATTCCTCTTGACGGCCATCGCAAATCGCAATATGATCATCGCAGATTGCAATATAGCCATGAAGCTTTGTGACAAGTTGCGGTATTTGAGAGAGGTCGAGGGCAGCCTCCGGGGACTGGGACGGGCCCTCACGCAGGGCGAGCTGGTTCGGGCGCTGAAAGAGGAGATGGGCGAGTCGCTCAGCCAGAGCTACTTGAGCCAAATTGAGTCGGGCTCGCGGCCGCACCTGACCAACAACTCGCGACTGCTGCTGGCGCGGTTTTTCAAGGTGCATCCGGGGTACCTGGTCGATGACCCGGAGGGGTACCACGCGGAGTTGCTGAGCGACCTGCGGCAGAACGAGGACAAGCTGGACCTGTGGCTGGTGGGCGGGGCGGAGCGGTTTCGCAAGGACCCGGAGCTTTGCCGGGCGCTGCTGACGGTGGCCAAGCATGAGGACTCGCGGCGCTGCGTGCTGTTGCTGGAGAGCATTTTGGAGACGCCGCAGTTGGCGGATCGATTGTTTGATTTGTTGAGGTCGCCGGAGCCGGTGCGGGATTACGATGAGAGCCCGGCGGCGATGGCGCAGGCGAGCGATGAGGATCTGGAGCCTGCGAGCGCGCGGCCATCGAGGGGAGGGGCAAGGATATGAGCTCGGCGTTGGCACACGTGGATTGGGATGCGATCTACCTGACGTGCTTTGGCGTTGGCCTGGTGTTGAGCATTGTGGCGTTTGTTGGCGGTTTTCTGCACCTGCATATGGGGCAGTTCAAGCTGGGCGCGCACGCTGGCCACGGCCACGGGGTGATGAAGGGCGGGCCACATGGGCATACGAGTCATCTGTCGCCGATCAACGGGTTCACGGTGGTGGCGTTTCTGTGCTGGTTCGGGGGCACAGGATATCTCCTCTCGCACGGCCATGTGTTTACGGCGGCGATTGTGGCGCTGTTGTCCGCGGTGAGCGGCACGGTGGGGGCGGCGATCGTGTTCTGGTTCCTGGCGAAGGTGCTGCTGCCGCGTGAGCATCCGCTGGAGCCGGCGGATACGCCCATCATCGGCGTGCTGGGGCGGGTGAGTTCGCCGGTGCCTCCGGGCGGTGTGGGCGAGATGCTGTACAGCCAGAACGGGGCGCGGAGGTCGATGCCGATTACAGCGGAGGATGGCGTGGCGATTGGGCGCAACGCAGAGGTGGTGGTGCTGCGGTATGCGCGCGGTGTGGCGTACGTGCGGAGGTGGGATGAGATGCAGCAGGTGCTGCTGGGAGATGAACCGACACCGCACAGCACGGATATGAGTGATTAGAGTTTTCGCCAAGTGTGCCGCGCCTGAAGACAGAGGTTGCGGCCTGGGAGTCAACGCAGTAGTCACACGTAAAGTAAGGCCTCTTCTGGAGAGAGGCACCCAATGCCACAGCAAACCATCATCGTCGTCGTCGGGCTCATTGTGCTTGCAACGCTCATTCTGATGGGCATGTTGGCGCGGCTGTTTCGCAAGGCCGGCCCGAATGAAGCACTGATTGTGTACGGCATGCGCGGACAGCGCGTTGTGAAGGGGCACGGCACGTTCATCTTCCCCATGGTGGAGCACGCCAAGGAGCTCTCGCTGGAGTTGATGAGCTTTGATGTGGCTCCGCAGCAGGATCTGTATACGCGGCAGGGTGTCGCGGTGACGGTAGAGGCCGTTGCGCAGATCAAGGTTCGCTCTGATAACGAGAGCATTATGACCGCCGCCGAGCAGTTTTTGTCGAAGTCGCCGGCGGAGCGCGAGGGCCTGATCCGGCTGGTGATGGAAGGCCATCTGCGCGGCATCATCGGCCAGCTTACGGTGGAGCAGATTGTGAAGGAGCCCGAGATGGTCGGCGAGCGTATGCGCGCCACGTGCTCGGAGGACGTGAGCAAGATGGGGCTCGAAGTAGTCTCGTTCACGATCAAGGAGGTTCGGGACAAGAACGAGTACATCACCAACATGGGGCGACCGGATGTGGCGCGCATCAAGCGCGACGCGGAGATTGCGGCCGCAGAGGCCGAGCGTGATACGGCGATCCGGCGGGCCATCGCTCTGCGCGAGGCTGCGGTGGCGAAGGCTGCTGCGGATCAGGAACGTGTGCTGGCGGAGACGATGTCGTTGGCGAAGCAGGCTGAGGCACAGCGCGATCTGGACATCCAGAAGGCGACCTTTGCTGAGCAGAGCCGGCGGCAGCAGGCGCAGGCTGACAAGGCCTATGAGCTGCAGACGAACGTGATGCAGCAGAAGGTCATCGCCGAGCAGGTGAAGGTGCAGCAGGTTGAGAAAGAAGCGCAGGTGAAGGTCCAGGAGGCCGAGATCCAGCGCAATGAACGCGAGCTGATTGCAACGGTGCTGAAGCGGTCAGAGATTGAGAAGCAGCGCATCGAGAACATGGCCAACGCAGAACGCGCGCGGCTGGTTGCGGAGGCAGAAGGCAGAGCGCAGTCGATCCGTGTGCAAGGTGAGGCGGAGGCCGCGATCATCTTCCAGAAGGGTGAGGCTGAGGCCAAGGCGATGAACGTGAAGGCCGAGGCTTACCAGGAGTGGACGCAGGCCGCGGTGGTCGACAAGCTGATCACGAACATGGCGGATGTGGTGCGCGCGATGGCGGAGCCGCTGTCGCAACGTGGACAAGATCACGATTGTGTCCACGGGCGATGGCGAGAGCGTGGGCGCGAGCAAGCTGACGGGCGATATCACCAAGATTGCTGCGCAGGTGCCGGCGTTGTTTGAGGCTCTGAGCGGGATGAAGATGAGCGACCTGATGACGAATGTGAAGAGTATGGCTCCACGGCCGGATGGAACTGTGCACACGCCGCCGGTGTTGGATGGGAATCCGCCGAAGGCCAATTAGATGCAAGGAGTTACCTCAGCGGCTAAAGCCGCGTTCTGGGTAGGCGTTTCACGGTGGGGCTGAAGCCCCACCGTTCCCGGAAGCAAAACAGTGAAGGAGCAAGGTTATGGCTCTCATGGAACGTGTGGCGACTCTTCTTCGCGCGAATGTGAACGACTTGATCGATCGCGCGGAGGATCCGGAGAAGATGCTGAAGCAGCTTGTGCTGGATATGGAAAACCAGTTGCTTCAGGTGAAGACGCAGGTGGCGATTGCGCTGGCGGACCAGCACCTGCTGGAGAAGAAGGCTCGTGAGCAGGAGGATGCGGCGACGGGCTGGCATCGCAAGGCGGAGCTGGCGGTGAGCAAGGGTGATGATGCGCTTGCACGTGGGGCGCTGGAGCGGGCGCTGCGGCATGAGGACATGCTGCAGGCGTTTCGCGCGCAGGTGGCGGACCAGGCGGCGGAGTCAGAGGCTCTGCGCAGCACCTATATGAAGCTGCAGGGCAAGCTGGCGGAGACCGAGGCGAAGTGCGAGCTGCTGATCGCGCAGCATCGGCGGGCGAAGATGATCTCGAAGGCGACCGAGGCGCAGGCGGCTGCGGAGAACGGGTCGGATGGGATGCTGCATGCAAAGGCGGTGAGCCGGATACAGTCGCGGATCAGCACGACGGAGGCGCGTAACCATGCGGCGAAGGCGCTGATGCCGGGCGATACGCTGGAGGCGCGGTTTACGGAGCTTGAGCAGGAGGATCGCATCGAGCAGATGCTGTCTGAGTTGAAGAGCAAGCAGCAGAGGCTGTTGCCGACGGGGTAGGGCGCGCGCTTCGGCCCCTTACACTGGGTGCGTGAGCCTGCGCACGGTCAATGCTGTCCGGTACATCACGTCGCTGCGCGAGGGCGGGTCGCTTCCCGCGCTGGTGGAGGCGGACGACGGCAAGCTGTATGTGGTGAAGCTGCGCGGTGCAGGGCAGGGTGCGCTGGCGCTGGTGGCCGAGATCATCACCGGCGAGATTGCGCGTGCGCTTGGGCTTCCGGTGCCCGAGATCGTGTTTGTGGAGATGGACGCGGCGTTTGGGCGGCAGGAGCCTGACCCGGAGATCCAGGACCTGTTCAAGGCTTCACGTGGGCTGAATGTAGGGCTGGCGTTTCTGCACGAGGCGACGGTGTTCGATCCGGCGAGCGGGGATAAGGCCGATGCGGAGACGGCGTCGCGGACGGTGTGGCTGGATGCGTTTACGCTGAACGTCGACCGTACGCCGCGCAATGCGAATCTGCTGGTGTGCCGCGAGAAGCTTTGGCTGATTGATCACGGCGCGTCGCTGTACTTTCATCACAACTGGGCGGGGGCGGAAGAGAAGATTGGCTCGCCGTTCGCGGCGATTCGGGATCATATTCTGCTGCGTTGGGCTACTGAGGTTCCGGCGGCGAGCCGGTTTGCGCATGAGGTGCTGACTAGCGCGGAGTTGGAGCGGATTACGGGGCTGGTTCCGGAGGATTGGCTGGTGCGCGAGCATGATGAGACGGAGCCCGCTGCGAGGCGGCAAGCTTACCTTCGGTTCTTGACCGAGCGCTTGCGGCACTCGGATGTTTTCGAGCGGGAGATCGCGGATGCACGAGGCTAACTTGATGCACGAGGCGAAGGGGTATAGCTACGCGGTGGTTCGCGTGGTGCCGCGGGTGGAACGCGACGAGTTTGTGAATGCGGGCGTGATTGTGTTTTCGCCGGAGCGGCGGTTTCTGGATGCGCGTGTTCGGCTGAACGAGGAGCGTGTGTGTGCGCTGTGGCCGGAGGCTGATTTGGCTACGTTGCGCCGGCATCTTGAGGCGATTCCGCGGATTTGTGCGGGGGATGCGGAGGCTGGGCCGATTGCGCGGTTGACGCAGAAGGAGCGGTTTCACTGGCTGACGTCGCCGCGCAGCACGATGATCCAGATTTCGCCGATACGTACCGGGATTGCGCCGGATCCGGGCAAGGTGCTGGATCACTTGGCGAATGACCTGATCAGTTAGTGAGGTTTTACTTGGCCGTGGGCTTGGCGTTGACGCTGCAGCCGGTCAACTGGAAGTTGAACGTTGCGGTGCCGGCTACGTCCATGCGGACATCGGATGGGATCTGGAAGCCCTGCACGGGCGCGTAGTGGACGGTGGTGCTGACGGTGGTGCCGGGGGCGGTTGGGGGCTGTTTGACGGTGCTGTCCCAGGCGGTGATGAGGCGGCCTTTGGGGGTGCGCTCGAAGCGTGGTGTGACGGTGCGGTCGAGGCCGGGTGTAGAGACGTGGACGGATTGCAGGGTGAAGTCGCCGGTGTAGCTTTCTTCGGCGATTCTGCCGTTGTCCCGGGCGAAGACGTGGTAGCCGGAGGGGGTGCGGTCGACCGTGGTCTTGTCGTCGTTCAGGGAGAGGAGATCGCCGCTGTATAGGCCGTTCCAGGTGTCGAAGAAGTCGGTCCAGAGGGCCTGGAGGCTGGAGTGGAGCTTGGCGATGGAGTCCGGGTTGACGTCGCTGGGTGGAACGGGCGCGTTCCAGTGGATGCTGCCGGAGCCGTTGACGTCGTCGGTAACGGTGAGCTTGATGTTTTGGAGGTAGGCGAGTGGCTGCGGTGCGTCTGGCGCTGCGCCTGGGTTCGCGTTCTGTAGAAAGCCCTTCCAGTCGAAGGAGACGTTGCACTGGAAGCCCTGGAGGCCGTGGTCTGTGGGCGTGTAGTAGAGCGTGCGGGCCTCGCGGAAGGCGGCGGACGGGGACACCTTGCGTTGTGCGTTCACGGGGATCGCGACGGTGGCGCAGGCGAGCAGGACAGCGCAGAAGCGGATTCGAAGCGATGCCAAGGGGCTCATGCTATTGAGGTTGGATGGCGAGTTGCTCGGCTGCGGCTTTTAGGGTGGCGAAGGTTGTCGCCGAGTAGGGCTGGTGGGTTGACCAGCGTACGTGGCCGGTGTGATCGACGAGGAGGAGATAGGCGGCGTCGGGCTGGTCAGGGGTGTAGCCGGCGATGCGCTTCCAGACGTCTTCGTGGTCGGTGACGACGAGGAAGTTGGGATGGAGGACTTCGGGGACCTCGTGGCGGATGGCTCGGATGACCATGGGGCGTACGAAGCCGGGGACTTCGGCGAGCATGGCGATGTCGTAGAAAGCGATTGCGGGTGGGCGGGCTAGTTGTTGCCGGACGGATTTCTCCCAAGCGGTGGTGGCGTCGGCGGAGTGGCGGCCGAAGCCGAGGATGAGGATGTTGGCTCGGGCTGGGAGGTCGTTCGGGAGGGTGAGCTTGTGATTGTCCAGGGCTACCGCGACGGTGGATGGGATGGCGTTGGCGGTGTCTTGAGCCGGTGAGGACGCCAGGGCTGCGAGGGCGAGGCACGCGCAGGCTTTTGCGAGGGAACGGGGCATCAGGCTGTTGCCTGCCTCGTGGCCGGCATGCAGTGGAGGCGCAGTCTCATCTGCGATGAGTTGCGTTTGGGTGGTATCGGGTTTGCGGTGGAGTTTTCGTGTGTCTGAGCGTACGAAACGGGTCGGCGGATGCTGTCGACGGCATCAACGCGGAGGCGTGACGGGTGCTTTCGCGCGCTGAGGTTCGCGGCTTCGGCGGACTGCTTCGGTGCCCCGAAATATGGGGGTCTCTCCACTACGCGCTACGCGCTTCGGTCGAGATGACACACCTTTGGTGATTCAGATTGGCGAGCACAACTCAGCGCGGCGTGGGTGCTGGCGGGGTGGTGTCTTCGGAGGTTTCGGGTTGGTCGGGGGAGGGTTCGCCTTCGGAGGAGGCGAGGGCGCGGGCGTCCTGGAGAGCGATGCCGGCGGTGAGGACCGCGCGGTTGCCGCGTTGGACGGTGTTGACGGAGCTGAGGACGTCGCGCATGGCGGCCTGGCGTGGCGAGTGTGGGGGCTCGGCGCTGGCGACGCCGCGGAGGATGCCGAGGATGCCGTTGACGGTGTCGGCGGTGTGCTGTGCGGCGAGGGCGTCGGGCGCGATCTCTTCGACGCGGAGATGCAGGGCTCCGCTGTAGCGCAGGCTGGCGACGAGTTCGGTGTCGATCGGGACCGGCAGTTCGAAGCCCATGACGGAGAGGCGGCCGTCCTGGCCGAAGGGCAGACCGATGCGGCCGATGCCCCAGGCGACCGAGAGCAACGGGACCTCGTGGAAGCGCGCGGCGAGGAGCGTGGAGCCAGGTTTCCACAGGGCCGAAGCACCCCAACGGTCGAGCATGGAATGGATCTGCTCGGTGGTGGGCGCGTTGGAGGCGGCGACGATGTCGTAGGTGAGTTGGGTGACGCGGAGGGTGCGGCCCTGGACGGGGATGGAAAAGATCTCGTGGTTGGCGTAGGTCTCCGTGGAACGCGCGAGGCTGGAGAGGTACTTGTGCAGGCGAGGGCCGTCGAAGTGGCCGACGAAGACCTCGGAGTAGGCGACGATGCCGTTCGGCCCGTTGGCGTCGGGCATACGGTGCAGAGCGAAGGCGGCGCTCTCGAGATCGCGCTCGGGGTCGAAGCCGGTGGCCTGGATGAAGTTCTCAAGGTCGTGGCTGCGCGGCGGAGCGATGGCAGGACCGGGCTGATCGAAGTGCGTCAGCGTGCGGAGGGGCCGCAGGTTGACGTAGACGATCGCGTCGCTTTCGGGGAGCAGGCGGGCGGCTTCGGGCGGGGCCTTGGCTTTGAGCAGCAGCAGGATTGCAAGAGCCGCGATCAGCGCCAAACCGACCCATAAGGGCCACCAAGATCGTGTCTTTGTCATTCGCGAATGGAGAAGGTGAAGATCTTGCCCGCGTTGGAGATGCCGGGCACGTTGGAGGAGCCTGGGGGAAGCACGCCGTACTCGCCCTTCTCGATGTCTGCCGGGACGGTGAAGACGTACATGTCTTTGGCGACCTTCTGCGGATGGAACTCGATTTCGTTGCGGAGGGAGCCGGTTTCGGAGTGGAAGAGGCCGCCGGTTTTGACGCGGAAGTCGCGACTGCCCGAGTGCTCGTCGAAGCGGAGGAAGTCGTACTCTTCGGCCTGGGTGCCGACCGGCGTGTAGATGAGGATCTGGACGCCGGTGGGGAGGATGAGCGGGGATTTCTGGCCGTCAAGGTGGCCGTTCATGTCCTGCTTGATCAGGCCGTCACTGGCGGCGTTTTTGAGCCAGCCGCTGGATTTGAACTGGACACGCTCCGTTCGGAGCGGGATCCACTGGCCGTCCTTGTCCTTGTAGTAGACGCCGATCTCGTCGACGCCTGCGGCGAGCGGTGCGACCTCGACCGTCGTGTCGGAGTGGATGGCAAGGCCGGCGCTGCGCGCCTGCATGGCGGCGATCACCTTCTGGGAGACTCCGGAGTTTTTGAGCGAGATGAGGTCGTCCGGGGTGGTGTCGAAGGCGCCGGGTTGTGTCCGGATCGTCTGGATGATGACGGTGTCGTCGAGCCCGGCCTTGCTCATGCGGATGATGGTGTCGTTGGTGAGGGCATGAGGGTGACTGACGTCAGCGTTGGGCTGAATGGGGCCGTCGTTTGCGTCTGGGGCCTGGGCGAGGAGGGCGGCGGATCCGAGCAGCAAAGAGCAGAGCAGGGCTGCAAAAGCGAGTCGAGCAGGGCGAAGAAGGCGGCAGATACGCCACATGGGCCACATGCTACCACTCTGGGAGATAGGGTTTCGGGGCACAACGATATAGACGGGCGAGGCTGGGCGAGGGAGAACGGGGACGTGAATGCGCGGGCTCTCCGAGCCTTTTTACGCACCCGTCGCTGTGGTATGCTCACCCCTAGCGTCGCAGACGTTGAGCGACGCTGTGCGCTGTTTGGGCTGGCGTAGCTCAGCTGGTAGAGCACCTGATTTGTAATCAGGCGGTCGGGGGTTCGAATCCCTTCGCCAGCTCCACGTTCGGACAGCGCTAGGATTGAGATTGGTTGTACTGTCAGTCGTCCCGCCTGCAGTCCTCCGCGACATGATGAAGCCGCGCTTACGACAGCGGTGTCCATGTGTCTTGGAATGGGTGAGTCGAGTGGCAGCGCAGGGCACAGGTGGCCGAGTGGTTAATGGCAGCAGACTGTAAATCTGCCCCTCATCGAGGTACGGAGGTTCGAATCCTCCCCTGTGCACCACGTTTTTCGGGCCCTGGCGGGCGGCGGTGATGGGTTTGCCGATGGAGCCGGGTGGCAATCAGCGCATGATGGTTGCGCTTGTGGTGTTGGGTTTGTTGGCGGTGCTTGCGTGGCGCACGATGGAGCCGGGCAAGTTTCAGCAGTTCACGTGGCTGCTGCTTGGGTTTTTTGCGTTTCGGGTCGTGCTTGCGCGGCTCAGGGCGCGATAGAGTTAGCTGTAGAGTTAGAAGCGGCGCCCGCGGTTTGGGTGCTGTGGCACGAAGGCTGATGTAGCTCAGTGGTAGAGCACTCCCTTGGTAAGGGAGAGGTCATGGGTTCAAGCCCCATCATCAGCTCCAGATTTGTACACGGCAACCGCGGCTCGATCGGTTCGTTTCCTCGGATGCTCAGGTCGCGGCAGCGTGTGCTGCGGGAGTAACTCAGTGGTAGAGTCACAGCCTTCCAAGCTGTTGGTCGCGGGTTCGATTCCCGTCTCCCGCTCCAGATTGCAGATGGATGCAGAAGGGCAGTAGAGAACAGATGGAAGGGAACACCGTGGGCTCTGGAGGTTCCGGAGCTATCGATCGCACACGTGCGCTGTACGAGCGGCCTGTGCTGGCGGTTGAGGACGAGGCGACGTTTCGCGAGGTGAAGGCGGCTGTTGATGCTCGCTTCGCCGACGGCGGGTGTACAGGAGTTCCTGCGGTCGCTGGAAAAGGCCGGTCTGCGCGTTCGCGACTTTGAGGCGGTTCTTGCGGCGGGCAAGCTGGGCGGGGATACGCCGGCGCAGTATGCGAAGCTTTCGCCGAGCGACCAGGGACAGATCCGCGAGCTTTATCTCGCTTCACTGGAGCAGGTGGCGCTGCCGCTCCGGGACAAGTTTTTCAAGTTGTATGCGTATTACTAGCACGGACCGCTGAAGAGAGCGGTGCGCCTTAGCAGCGGCTTCAGTCGCTGATAAGACAGATTCACACGGGTCCAGCCCAGGAACAAAGACGGAGAAGGAACATGGCGAAGGAAAAATTTGATCGTAGCAAGCCGCATGTAAACGTTGGGACGATTGGTCATATTGATCATGGCAAGACGACGTTGACGGCGGCGATTACGAAGGTGTTGTCGAAGCACAACCCGAAGAACGCGTTTCGTTCGTTTGACACGATTGATAACGCGCCTGAGGAGCGGGAGCGTGGTATCACGATCTCGACCTCGCACGTGGAGTATGAGACGGCGAACCGTCACTATGCGCACGTGGATTGCCCGGGTCACGCTGACTACATCAAGAACATGATCACGGGAGCGGCGCAGATGGACGGCGCGATCCTGGTGGTTGCGGCGACCGACGGCCCGATGCCGCAGACCAAGGAGCACGTGCTGCTGGCTCGCCAGGTTGGTGTGCCGTACATCGTGGTGTTCCTGAACAAGTGCGATGCGGTGGAAGACACCGAGCTGATCGACCTGGTCGAGATGGAAGTCCGTGAGCTGCTGAGCAAGTACGACTTCCCGGGCGACGATGTGCCGGTGGTTCGTGGTTCGGCGCTGGGCGCGCTGAACGGCGAGGCGCAGTGGGAGGCCAAGATCGACGAGCTGATGGAGGCGGTGGACAAGAATGTGCCGCAGCCGGACCGCCTGGTCGACCTGCCGTTCCTGATGCCGATCGAAGACATCTTCTCGATCTCGGGCCGTGGCACGGTGGTGACGGGCCGTATCGAGCGCGGGCGCGTGAAGGTGGGCGAGCCGGTGCAGATCGTGGGCTTCCGCGATACGCAGGCGACCACGGTTACGGGCGTCGAGATGTTCAAGAAGCAGCTGGACGAAGGTCTGGCGGGCGACAACGCGGGTCTGCTGCTGCGCGGTACGGCGAAGGAAGACGTGGAGCGCGGCATGGTGCTCGCGAAGCCGGGCTCGATCACGCCGCACACCCAGTTCAAGGGTGAGGTGTACGTGCTGAGCAAGGAAGAGGGTGGCCGTCATACGCCGTTCTTCAACGGCTACCGTCCGCAGTTCTACTTCCGGACGACGGACGTGACCGGATCGGCGAAGCTGCCGGAGGGTACGGAGATGGTGATGCCGGGCGACAACATCCAGCTCGAGGTCACGCTGCATACGCCGGTGGCCATGGAGAAGGGTCTGCGCTTCGCTATCCGTGAGGGTGGCAGGACGGTGGGCGCGGGTACCATCGCCGAGATCATCAAGTAGTTCTGCAACGGACGGCGGGACGCGCTTCGCGCGGCCTTACAGTCTGGCCGGAGAACAATCAACGAGACAGCGGCGAGCTTCGGCTCGCCGCTTCGTTTTATGTCGTGTCGCGACCGTGTCATCCAACGCTGGTGAACTCGTCGGAGAGCGGCGTGACGTGACAGCAGGAGATGCGGAGACGATAATGAAGGTCACGAACGCCGCTCCCACCGCTCCCATGAAAGCCGACAAACCGTCCTGGCCGTCGTGAGGCGTATACCGGACAAATCGCTGGCAGAAAGGCCAGCTTGCTTCGATCCGAAACGCGACGGCAGATGCTGCCGTCGCAGCGAAAACTGACGAGCAGACCTTCGCACCCAGCGTGACTTTGGCCAGCTTGAGCGATGACTCGTGTGAACTCCTGGCTAGAACTGCGCAGGCGTGCCGACTTTCGCAATGAACCGATTTCGTGGATAATAGTGAAGGACGCACCTGAGCATCTGTGCGTCTGACCCCGCCTACAATCGGGGAAATGCAATCAGCAGGGTACATTACCCTGCGTCGCGGCGTGTCGGGCGTGAGCCTGCCAAGCTGCTTGCCAGCCGAGGTGGCTGGCCAAACTTAGGAGAACTTACATGCGCGAGATCGTTACCCTGCAGTGCCCGGTGTGCAAGAACCGGAACTATTCCACCACCAAGAACAAGAAGACCACCACGGGGCGTCTCGAGTTCTCCAAGTTTTGCAATACGTGCCGCAAGCACACGGATCATAAAGAAACCAAGTAAGAGGAAACAGCAAACAGCCAACAGCAAGCAGGTGAAAGGTGCCGTTTGCTGCTCCCTGTTTGCTGTTTGCTCGCTCCCACAGGGGAGTAAGCTCAACGGTTAAACTGCCGGTCTCCAAAACCGGACTTCTCGGTTCGAATCCGAGCTCCCCTGCCAGATGTACCGGCGCTTCGGCACCGGCGTTGTTTGCAAGACCGATCGACCTCTGTGTCCGTCCAAGACAGAGCAGAGGAGTCACAGGAGCCGCACTATGGCCAACCACGCCGTCGTCGAAACCGCCCCTCACGAGAACGCCGCGATTGAGCGCGCGACCGCTGTACCCGAACGCCTGATGCAGTTCCTGCGCGAGACCCGCCAGGAGATGCACAAGGTGGTCACGCCCACCCGGGAGGAAGTACGTTCGAACACCATCATTGTGATCGCCACCGTGTTTCTGTTTGCGGCGTTCTTCGTGCTGGTCGACCAGACGCTGGGCCGCCTCATTGATATGGGGCTCCTGAAGCTCACCGGCCACTAAGCCGCTAGTTCAACGAGAGACGCACATGGCATACGAGATCGATCAGAACGACCAGGGGCTTGAGGCGACCAATGAGACGCCGGCGTTTGACGCCGGCACGGTTGCGGACGAGAGCTATAACCCGAACGAGGGCGTAGAAGCGACCGACGGTCTTGAGACTGCGCCTGAGCAGCCGGAAGCGCCGCACAACAACTTCAAGTGGTACATCATTCACGCGTATTCGGGCTTTGAGCGCAAGGTGAAGGAGTCGCTCGAGAGCCGCGTGCGCGCGTATCACCTTGAGGACCGCGTCGGACGCATCGAGATTCCGACGGAGCCCACGACGGAGATCCGTAACGGCAAGAAGTACACGATAGATCGCGTGTTTCTGCCGGGGTATGTCTTTGTCGAAATGCAGCTCGACAATGACCTTTGGCACGTGGTGAAGAACACGCCTCGCGTTACGGGCTTTTTGCAGACCGGCGATCAGCCGAATGCGCTTTCCGAGGCCGAGGTCAATGCGATGCTGAATCGCGCGGACGTCACCAAGGAAAAGCCCAAGATGAAGCTGAAGTTCACCAAGGGCGAGCAGGTGCGCATCACCGAAGGGCCGTTTGCGAACTTCAACGGCGCGGTGGACGAGATCAACGAGGACAAGCAGACACTGAAGGTCATGGTGTCCATCTTCGGTCGGCCGACGCCCACCGAGGTTTCCTTCGCCAGTGTTGAAAAGGCTGAGGGGTAGTAAACGCAGGTCTCTCCGCTGCGCTTCGCTTCGGTCGAGATGACAGGATTTGCAACAGGTTTTGAGGAGAACAGCCCGGCCGCTTCACCGGACCTTCTAGCTCCTCGCGCAGCACAAAATTCGCGGTTGGTTTTTGAGGCCGCAACAAGAGGAAAAGCAACATGGCACCGAAGAAGATCAATGGTTATGTCAAGCTCCAGGTAATGGCGGCCAAGGCTACGCCGGCACCGCCGATCGGGCCCGCGCTGGGTCAGGCGCAGGTCAACATCATGGAGTTCTGCAAGCAGTTCAACGACCGTACGAAGGACCCGGCGCTGACCGGCATGACGATTCCGGTCGTCATCACGGTGTACGCGGACCGCACGTTCACGTTCATCACCAAGACCCCGCCTGCTCCGGTGCTGCTGTTGAAGGCTGCTGGTGTGGCGAAGGGATCGGGTGCCCCGAACAAGGACAAGGTGGGCAAGGTAACCGAGGAGCAGATCATGGAGATCGCGAAGCAGAAGATGCCCGACATGAACGCCGCGTCGGTTGAAGCTGCCGCGAAGACGATTCGTGGAACGGCGCGTTCGATGGGCCTTGACGTTGTGGCGTAAGCGATTCGCTCAGAGCGAGAGATCGAACGGGTAGCGCCTTGGCGCTACCCGTTTCGCTTTCTTCGAGGCTCACTTCGCGTAGCTGCGGACCCATTCGGTGATGGTGCGTACCGCGACGCCGCTGGGGCCCTTGCTGAGCCAGGGCTTATCGGCGTCGATCCAGGCGGTGCCGGCGATGTCGAGATGGATCCAAGGCGTGTCGCCGACGAACTCCTTGAGGAACATCGCCGCGGTGATGGAGCCGCCGTAGCGCGAGTTGCCGGTGTTCTGGATGTCGGCGATGGAGCTCTTGATCTGGTCGCGGTAATCGTCGGTGCAGGGCATGCGCCAGAACTTTTCGCCGGTGGTCGAGGTGGTGCCCAGGAACTGGTCGGCGGTGGCGTCGTCGTTGGAGAAGAGGCCGGCGTTGAGCTGACCTAGCGCGATGCCGATGGCGCCGGTGAGGGTGGCGGCGTTGATGAGGCGAGTGGCTCCGAGATGCTGGGCGTAGTGGAGGCCGTCGGCGAGCACGAGCCGGCCTTCCGCGTCGGTGTTGAGGACCTCGATGGTCTTGCCGGACATGGCCTTGAGCACGTCGCCTGGCTTGTAGGCGCGACCACCGGGCATGTTTTCGGCGGAGCAGCATACGCAGATAACGCGGACGTTGGGCTTGAGCTGCGCGATCGCGCGCATGGCGCCGAGCATGGCGGCGGCGCCGGCCATGTCGTACTTCATCTTGTCCATGTTTTCGGCGGGTTTGATGGAGATGCCGCCGGTATCGAAGGTGATGCCTTTGCCGACGAGACCGATGACGGGCGTGCCTTCTGGCGGCGCGGTTTCGCGGCTCGTAGCGAAGGACGATGAGCGCGGGCGGCTCTGCGGAGCCCTGAGCTACCGCGAGGAAGGCACCCATGCCGAGTTCCTGGAGCTTGTCGGTGGAGTGGACCTCGGCAGGCGAGGCCCACCTCGGCAGCCATGGCTGCGGCGCGACGGCCGAGTTCGGTGGGTGTGAGGACGTTGCCGGGCTCGTTGATGAGGGAGCGGGCGAAGTTCTGGGCTTCGGCGAGGATCATGCCTTCGTCGAACCCACGCTGCATTTCGGCCTGGTCCTTGCGGTCTGTTTCGGCGCTGAGGACGGTGAGCGCGTTGAGGCTGGTGTCCTTGCGCTCGGAGCGATAGGTGTCGATGTCGAAGTCGGCGATGAGCGCGCCTTCGAGGAGCGCACGCGCGGTGAGTTCGCAGGGAAGCGTATCGAGGTGCTCGTCGGCGAGGGCGCGGTCTTCGGGGAAGGCGATGGCGACGTCGCGAATGCCGCGGGCTTTGGCGAAGCGGACGGCTGTGCCGGCGCCCTTGCGGACCTCGTGCGCGGTGAGGGACTTGACCTTGCCCAGGCCGATGATGACGAGGCGCTCTGCGCCTGTGCTTGCGGGGCCATGCAGCGTGAGCGTTTCGCCTACTGTGGCCTTGAACTCACCGGTTGTGAGCCAGCGTGCGGCGGCGTTTCCGAGCGCGTCGGAGGTGGTCAGCAGCGCGGGCGAGGGGTCATCTTTGCCGGTGGCGATATCGACCGCGAAGACGGCGAGAAGAGGGGCTGCGAAGCCCGCTGGGTCCTGGAAGAGAAGCCTTGTATTCACAGCTTTATCGTACTCGAGGTAGCGGGCACGGCGGGTGACTGAACTGCAAACGCGGTGGGCGCGGCGTGTGCGGAGTTTGTGCGCTGTGAAGTGCTCGTTGCGTTGAATAGACTGGAGGGGTATGCCTCCGATTCTTAACGCTCAGGGCGTGTCGAAGCGCTTTGGCGCGGTGCCCCTTTTTCAGAACATTTCGTTTGCGGTGAATGATGGCGATCGCATCGGGCTTATTGGGCCGAATGGTGCGGGCAAGTCTACGTTGCTGGCGATTCTTGCGGGCGAGACCGAGCCGGATACTGGCGATCTCGCGGTGCGCAAACGTGCGCGCATCGGGTATGTGCACCAGATCTCGGACTTTGAGCCTGGCATCACGGCTCGTGGGGTGATTGAGGCGGCGCTGCGGCGGGCGCATGTGCCGGAGGACGAGCGCGAACAGCGGTTGCGCGAGACGCTGGGGCGCGCTGGGTTTGTGGACGTTGCCATGCCCGAGCGGTGTGCGCATGGATGCCGAGGCGGCAAGCCTTTCGGGTGGCTGGCGGAAGCGGCTTGGCGATCGCGGAGGCGATGGTGCTGAGCCCGGATGTGCTGCTGCTGGATGAGCCGACGAATCACCTGGATCTGGAGGGGATTGAGTGGCTTGAAGGCGCGATCAACGGGGCCGAGCTTTGCGGTGGTGGTGGTTACGCATGATCGCTACTTTCTGGAGAACGTCGCGAACGAGATTGTTGAGCTGAGCCAGATGTATGCGGAAGGGTTGTTGCGCGTGTATGGCAGCTATTCGCGGTTTCTGGAGGAGCGCGCCGGGTACATGCAGTCGCAGCAGAGGATGCAGGAGGGCTTGCAGAATCGGGTGCGCACGGAGATTGAGTGGCTGCGGCGTGGGCCGAAGGCGCGGGCGACGAAGGCGAAGGCACGGATTGATAACGCGCATGGCTTGATTGCGCAGTTGGCCGATGTGCAGGGGCGGATGCGGACTGCGACGGCGGGGATTGGGTTCGACGCGACGGACCGGCAGACGAAGCGGCTGATCGAGATGGAGGATGTGTCGATCACGCTGGGTGGGCGCGAGATTGTGCACGACGTGAGCTTTGCGCTGGTGAACGGAGCGCGGCTGGGGCTGTGCGGGCCGAATGGGTCAGGCAAGACGACGCTGCTGCGCGCGATGACCGGCGAGATCCCGGTGAGCGCAGGCGTGGTGAAGCGTGCGGCGAGTCTGCGCGTCGTGTATCTGAGCCAGATGCGGGAGCTGGACGAGTCGCTCACGCTGCGGAGGGCGCTGGCTCCGGATGCGGATGCGGTGGTGTACCAGGGGCAGGTGGTGCATGTGGCGAGCTATGCGTCGAAGTTTCTGTTCAGCGGGGAACAACTGAACCAGCCTGTAGCCCGATTGAGCGGCGGTGAGCGCGCGCGGGTGTTGATTGCTCGGCTGATGCTGCAGCCAGCGGATGTGTTGATGCTCGATGAGCCGACGAATGATCTGGATATTCCGACGCTGGAGGTGCTGGAGGAGGCGCTGCTGGAGTTCAAGGGAGCGCTGGTGCTGGTGACGCATGACCGGTATCTGCTGGATCGCGTGGCCAACGTTGTGCTTGGGCTGAATGGGCGTGGCGAGGCGCAGCTCTTTGCGGATTATCTGCAGTGGGAAGAGTGGAGAGACGAGGAAGTAGGAAATAGGAAGCAGGAAGTAGGGAAGGAGCCTGTTGCGAAGGCGGAGGCTGCGCCGAGTGCTCCGGCGAAGAAGAAGCTGAGCTACATGGAGCAGCGGGAGTGGGATGGGATCGACGCGCGGGTGGCTGAGGTCGATGCCAAGCTGGCCGAGGCGCACGCGCGGGTGAGTGATCCTGCGGTGGCGGTGGATGCGAAGGCGCTGACGGAGGCGCTGGCGGAGTTGGAGCGTGCGCAGGCGGAGCATGATGCTGTGCTGGAGCGCTGGATGGAGCTTAGCGAAAAGGTGAGCTGAAGATTGCTTCGCGCCAACATGGCTTGCGGTTGCGCTGGAGCGTGCGCGTTGCGCTGATGTGGATGCGGCTAAGCTGAAGTGGCGCTATGAGCCTTGTTCCGCCTGATATTCGATGGCAGTCGCCGGGCGTTCCGGCGGGACCCCGACTGCTGCCGCGGCTGTTGCGCAACGAGATCTTCAGCCAGAACGCGGCGGAGTATCTGCTGCTGAATGCGCAGCGCTATGGCGACCTGGTGCGGTTTCGCGCGCTCGGGCATGAGGTGCTGCAGTTCAATCATCCTGAGCTGATCAGCGAGATGCTGGTACGCAATGAGCGATCGCATCACCGGAACCTCGTGATGCAGCGGTCGAAGTTTGTGCTGGGCGAGGGGCTGCTGACGAGCGAGGAGCCGTTGCATATGCGGCAGCGGAGGTTGGCGGCGCCGGCGTTTCATCGCGCCCGCATTGGTGGATATGCGCAGGTGATTGCGCGGGTAACGGCGCGAGTCGCGGACGTGTGGAGCCCGGACACGGTGCTTGATGTTCATGAGCAGATGCTTGTGCTGGCGCTGCGGATTGTGGGCAAGACGCTGTTCGATCTTGAGTTGGAGAGCGAGGTGGGGCCGATCGCGGCGGCGGTGGATGCGTTCCAGTATTTTCTGCCGCTGGCGTTTGTGCCGTTTCCTCACGTGCTGCAGCGGCTGCCGCTTCCGGTGATGCGGCGGATTCGGCGGAGCCGGGAGGACCTGGACCGGCTGATCTATCGCGTGATTGCGGAGCGGAGAGCGGACCCGGGTGATCGAGGGGATCTGCTGAGCATGCTGCTGGCGGCGGTGGATGTGGAGGATGGTGCGACGGCTCGGATGAGCGATGAGCAGGTGCGGGATGAGTGCCTCACGGTGCTGCTTGCCGGGCATGAGACGACGGCGAATGCACTGAGCTTTGCATTGTGGCAGCTTGCGGTCCATCCGGAGATCCAGGAGCAGATGGCCGACGAGGCGGCGCGGGTGCTGAATGGACGATTGCCGGGTGCCGAAGACTACCCCGCCTTGAGCTTTGCCGAGCAGGTGTTCGCGGAGGCGTTGCGGTTGTATGCGCCGGTTTGGGTGACGAGTCGGATGGCGGCGGAGGAGTACGAGTATCGCGGCGTAAAGGTGCGTAAGGGGATGTTTCTGCTCGCGCCGCAGTTCGCGGTGCATCGGGATCCGCGGTTCTGGGAGGATCCGCTGCGGTTTGATCCGGGCCGGTTTACGAAAGACGCGAAGGCGAGCCGGCCGAAGCTGGCGTACTTCCCGTTTGGCGCGGGAAGCCGGCAGTGCATCGGCGAGGGCCTGGCGTGGATGGAGGGCGTGCTGGCGCTGGCGGTGATGGTGCAGCGCTGGCGGTTGATACTGCCGGCGGGGGCGTCGGTTGAGATGAAGCTGAAGCCTTCTGTGACGCTGCGGCCTGCCGGACCGGTGATGTTGCGTGTTGAGCGGCGGTAGGTTGCGTGCCGGTTACTGTTTGCGAATGACGTCGCCGTTTTTCATGACGAAGGTTGGGTGTGTGAGGACGGAGATGTCCGCGAGTGGATCGCCCGGGACGGCGATGATGTCGGCGTAGAAGTTGGGTTTCAGTTGGCCGATTTCGTTGGCCCAGTCGAGGAGTTTGGCGCCGTTGATGAGACCGGCGCGGAGGGTGTCGGCGGGGCTCATGCCGTAGTGGACCATGAGTTCATATTCGTGGGCCTGGGTGCCGTGCGGGAAGGGGCCCACGTCGGAGCCTACGACGAAGGGGACGCCTGCGGCCATTTGCTTTTTGAATTCGCTGGCGTGGAAGGCCTGCTCTTCGCGGAGGCGCTGCGCGGCTGTGGGTGAGGCGGCGTGGTCGGCGAAGTACTCGGCGATCTGGAAGGTGGGGACCGCGTAGATCTGCTTGTCGTGCATCGCGCGCATGGTTTCGGGCGAGAGATTGTAGCCGTGGTCGATGCTGGCGACGCCGGCGGCTACGGCGTACGAGGCGCCGGGTTCGCCGGTGCAGTGCACGCCGACGCGTGAGCCGGTGCGGTGGGCTTCGTTGACGGCCGCGGCGAGTTGAGCTTCGTTGTATTGATAGGGCGTGATGAACTCGCCGTTCACGAGGCGGTCGCGTCCGGTCTCGTAGATCTTGGTGAAGTCGGCGCCCTGCTTGCGCTGTTCGCGCATGACAGCGATGACCTCGTCGGCGGTGTTGGCGCGGTCGGCGTTGGAGAGCAGATGCTCTTCGGGGTTGAGGCCGCTGTTGTCTTCGTGGCCGCCGTTGATGTCGATCGCGTTGCAGCTCATGCGCATGCGGGGCCCGAGGATGAGGCCGGAGTTGATCGCGTTGCGCACGGCTACGTCGGCGCAACCGGCGCCCTCGGTGCCCATGTCGCGCTCGGCGGTGAAGCCGGCCATGAGATCGGCCCTGGCCTGGTCGGCGGCGATGAGTGTGCGCTGCGGGACGGACTCTTCGACGGTCTGGAAGGCCTCGTTGCCGGGGTGCAGGAAGAGGTGCACGTGGGCGTCGATAAGGCCGGGCATGAGGGTGGCGCTGCCGAGGTCGATGACTTGGGCGCCTGCAGGATGCGCAACGTGCTCACCGGCTTCGCGGATGTGTGTGCCTTCGACGAGGACCTCGCCGGGGGAGATGAGCTTGCCGGCGGCGACGTCGAGCAGGTGCGCGGCGTGTAGCACCGTGACGCGCGACGTGCCAGGTTGCTGCGCCGAAGCTGTGGCCGAGGCAAGGACGAAGGCTGCGAGGGCATACCGCAGAGATGAGTTCATGGATGAGGCGAGGATATCGCAGAGTGCATGAAGGTCAGCCCAAGGTGTTCGCCGCGGCGAGCACGAAGACGAGCGGGGCGTTCCAGTTGATGGCGATCTCGTTCATGGAGTAGGCGCCCTGGTCGTCGATCCACATGCGCATGGGCGGCTGATGCGGGACTTTGCGCGCCGCGGGGTCGCCTGGGTGCTGATTGGGGCCGCCGGAGAGCAGGCCCGGCCAGGGGGCGACGATGTTGTCCGCCGCGCTGGGGCGATGGTGTGGATGCATGAAAGGTCTGCGGCCGACCTGCGTGACCCACGAGATGCCGAAGCAGTTGCGGCCAAGCAGATAGTGCAGGTTGTTGAGCGCGGCGGTAACCGCATCGGGGTTGGGATGGAACTGCTGGTCCATGAGGAGAAGGAGCGATTGATTGCCAGCGACGCTGTTGGAGCCCCAGACGTAGTCGGAGAGCGCCATGGTGTTGCCGTAGCCGTTTGCCTGGCCTTGGGTGATAAGCGCCTGTGCGGCGCGGTGTGTGGCTTGGCGGATGGCGTCCTTGGTGGCTGCATCGCCGGGGCGGGAGCTGAGGGCGTATGTCCAGCAGGCGAGCGAGCCGACGGTGGCCCAGGACGGGACGGTGATGGTGAGGGCTGAGCGGTCCGAGCGGAGGCTGGCCAGGAACGCCTTCTCATACTGCGAGTCGCCGGTGGTGCGCCAGAGTTCGGCGGAGGCCCAGGAGATCTCGTCGCTGCAGTGCGGATCGCCGTACTCGCCGGTGAGGATGCCGGGCGGGTTGCGGAAGGGGATGTTGGGGTTGGCGATGGCCCAGCGCCACGCCTTTTCGGCTGCCGTCTGGAAGCGGGTGGCGAGTGCGGGGTCGAACTCGCGGTAGCAGCGTGCGGCGATGGCCATGACGGCGGCGAGGTCGGCGGTCGCGGCGGTGCTCTTATAGGGCGCGGAGCCTGTGCCGATGACCTCGCTTACGAGGTGATCGTCCTGCGGCATGATGAAGGCGCAGAAGTGCTCGCTGGTTTGCTTGTGGAAGACACCGCCGTCGGTGTCCTGCATTTCGAGCATCCACTGCAGATTCCAGAGGACCTCTTCGAGGAAGTCGGGCAGCTTCGGGTGCTGTTTGGGGATGCCGAGGTCGAGGGAACGGAGGGCGGTGGGGTAGAGCTCCCACGCCCAGAGGAGCGTGCCGCAGGTGATGCCGGAGTTTACGACGTAGCGGCCGTAGTCGCCGGCGTCGTGCCAGCCACCGCTGTTGGGAAGGGAGCCTGATTTGCCGGAGGTGGGGCTGTACGCGCCGTTGAGGTGGCAGGGTGGGTGATGGTAGCCGTGGCCGAGGTCGACGGTGCAGCCGCAGCGCTGGCCCGTGTAGCCGCGCATCGTGGTTCGGAGGGCGTCGGCGTAGACGTGGGGGCCGACGGTGAATGGGTCGCTTGTTTTATCAGCAACCTGGATCGTGTATTCGCCGGGCGCTAGTGGCGGAAGCAAAGCTTGCCGCAGCGAATCACCAGAGGCCGGGTCGGTCTGTGCGGGGGTGAGTTGGCCGGTTATGACAGGGTGACCGCCGCTCGCGATCGGGAGCACTTGGAAGATTGGCTTAGCCTGATCGAATCCCCGTACGGAGATGACCTTGGGTTGCGCGGGCAGGTAGCCGAGTTGATTTGCCAGGAAGCTGGTGCCGGGGCCAGTCGTGGGCGCAAGCGGCGACACAAGAGCGTGAAGAGGCGTGGCTTCGATGTGGGCGCCGGCGGCGGCGAGGCCCATGACCTGCAAGAGGCGTCTGCGGTGCATGAGTTCCATCATAGGCACAGCGACGCAGGTGAATGGCGCGGTGCCTATGACCTGGCGGCAGTCAGCAGGGCGACTGGTCTATTTGGCGGCCCACTGCTCGTCAGCGGAGGGGCCGTAGAGTGCGGGGACCGGGATGTCGTTGAGGCGGAGATAGACGCCGAGTTGAGCGGTGTGATGGATGAGGTGATCGAAGAACATCTGGCGATAGCTGAGGCTGCGCGGAGCGCGGGAGATGATCTGATCGCCCCATTTGAAGAGCCATTCCTGCGCTAGATGCTCGTCGGAGGCGGCGGCGATCGCGGCGCGGCACTTTGCGGCGGCCTCGTCGAGGGCCTGCAACGCGGTTTCGCGGGACTCCCAGACGAGTGAGGGATGCGGGCGCGTGGGGGCGGCGAGGTCCATGCCGCTATCTTCGATCACGTATAGGCCGAATGTCGGCAGATGAGCGCAGTGCATGGCGAGGCGCCCCATGGGCATGGACTTTGCGTGAGGCGTCCAGTCGCGCTTGTCGTCGGGGATGCGCTCGAGGGTGCGACGGGTGTTGGAGATTTCGGTGTCGAAGTCTTGCAGCAGGAGTTCAGCGGTTTTCATGGAGTGGCCTCGATGAGAAAGTGGGGGTCAGCAACACGATACACGGCGCCGTCGAACGCGCTGGAAGGCTAGGTTTCGGACGCGAGATGTGGGGGTGTCCGGATGGGCAAACGGGCACTCGCAGATCAGATCGGGACGGAAACGCTCATTGGGGTCTCGATCTACGCAGCAGAACGCGTGTCGTAAAGCCGCCAACGAGTTTGTCGTTATCGAAAAACATCCAGTCTGTGATCTGGTCGGGAGTGAACGAGGCACGCCCCATATAAGCCAACCCAGGAAAGCTGGTTTCGTTGGCCACGGTGCCGGTGCCCGGCATGACGGTGAAATCCAGGTCGGCTAACCAGATGTGTTCTGTCCGCTCACGATCGGTGAAACGTACTTTGAGCAGAAATCCCGTTTGACCAGGCTTCGGATTCTCCAGCGCTTCAAAGAAGGTGCCGATCGAATCGACCGCAGCCTTGATGGCCGCTGTCATTTCGGCGTCGTGATCATCAACCGGCCATGGTTCATCCGCGGAGGGGATGTTCATCTTCGAAGCTAGATTCCGGTGACGTTGAAGCCGCAGTCAACATAGGTGATCTCGCCGGTGATGCCGGTGGCGAGTTTGCTCGTTAGGAAGAGGGCGGCGCCGGCCACCTCGGCGGTTTCGACGTTGCGGTGGAGGGGGGCGCGCTCGGTGACCTTGTCGAGGATGGTATTGAAGTCGCCGATACCGCGCGCGGCGAGGGTTCTGATGGGGCCCGCGGAGACGGCGTTGACGCGGATGTTCTTTGAGCCGAGCGAGGCGGCGAGGTAGCGGACCGTGGCTTCGAGCGCGGCCTTGGCGACGCCCATGACGTTGTAGTTGGGGAAGACCTTTTCTGAGCCGTAGTAGGTGAGCGTGAGGATGGATCCACCTTCGGTCATCAGCGGTGCGGCTTCGCGCGCGATGGCGATGAGCGAGTAGACGCTGATGTCGTGGGCGATGCGGAAGTCTTCGCGTTTGGTGAGGAGGAAGTCGTTCTTGATGGCGTCCGCGGGTGCAAAGGCGACGGAGTGGACGACGGTGTGGATGACGGGAAAGGCTTCCTTGATCTGGGCGAAGGCGGTTTCGATCTCCTGATCGACGGTGACGTCGCACTGGATGGCGCGGGCGCGGTTGGTCTGGCCGAGGTCTTCGATGAGCTGCTCGGCTTCTTTCTTGAGGCGCTCGCTTTGGTAGCAGAGAACCAGCGTTGCCCCTGCGTTGGCCAGTGACTCGGCGATGCTGTAGGCGATGCTGCGCTTATTGGCTACGCCGAACACGACGGCGACTTGTCCCTGCATATCAATCATGGTGCGAATGAACTCCTGAGTACGGACGGAGGTAAGGATAGCAGGGCGAGGTGAGGGCTTGCGGAGTGGAAGCGTGGCGACTGCAAACGCGCGTGTGTGGAGAAACCGGTGTTTGCGCGGCGTGCGCTAGCTTCGCTGGGTGTCGACGATGAGATCGAGCGCGTCCCATTCGTCTTCGGCGATGGGTAATGAGGCTGCCGCGACGTTTTCTTCCAGGTGCTGGATGCTGCTGGTGCCGGGGATGGGGCAGATGACGGGGCTGGCGTGCAGCAGCCACGCTATCGCGATCTGAGTGACGCGTGGCGTTGTGCTCTTCGGCGAACTCGGCGACGGGGTGGTTGGCGTGCGGGTCGTTGGAGGTGGTTTTTTTGACGATGCTTGTCGTGGCGCTGCCGCCCATGGGGTACCAGGGAAGGAAGGCGATGTTGCGCTGCTCGCAGAAGCGCAGGGTGTGCTCGGACTTGCGGTCGAAGAGGTTGAAGCGGTTTTGGACGCTGACGATGGGGACGATCTTTTCGGCCTCTTCGATCTGCTCGGGGGTGACCTCGGAGAGGCCGATGTGGCGGATTTTCCCGGCCTGCTGTGCGTCTTTGAGTGCGCCGAGGGTGTCGGCGAGTGGGACAGTGGGGTCGATGCGATGGAGTTGATAGAGGTCGATGCGGTCGAGACGGAGGCGGCGGAGGGACATCTCGAGTTGTTGCTGGAGGTAGTCGGGGCGGCCGCAGGGTTTGGACTTGGAGGGGCCCTGGCGGGTAAGGCCGCCCTTGGTGGCGATGACGAGGCCGGGGGGATACGGGTGGAGGGCCTCGGCGATGAGTTCTTCGGCGATCATGGGGCCGTAGGCGTCGGCGGTGTCGATGAGGTTGATGCCTAGCTCGACCGCGCGGCGGAGGACGTTGCGAGCGTCTTCGCGGTTGGGGGGCTCGCCCCAGGCGCCTTCGCCTACGAGGCGCATGGTGCCGTAGCCGAGGCGATTGACGGTCAGGTCGTTGCCGATGTTGAAGGTGCCGGAAGCGGGCGTTGGGGGTGGTGGTCATGCGGTGTCGGATGTAGAGGACAGCGAGGCGTTGGCGGAACGGATGCGTGAACGCGAACTCGAGCGAGATACACTCGGCGCGGAGCATGTGGCGAGCGCGTGGAGGCGGAATTGATGGAGCATTCGAAGACGCGAGTTGCGGCGGCCGATCACTCTGTTTTTCGTGGCGCCGTTCGTTGCGGAATATCTGCTCGGGGACCTGCCGCTGAAGCTGTTAGGGGCGATGGTGGTGCTCGCACCGATGTATGGCGGCGGCGCGGTGCTGATTCGGGAAATAGCGAGGCGGACCGGCCGGGGATGGCCATGCATGCTGCTGCTGGGGGCAGCCTTTGCGCTGCTGGAAGAGGGATTTGTGACGCAGTCACTGTTCAATCCGGATTACCTGAAGCTGCATCATGCACTTTTTGCAGCCGGCACACATCGGGTGGCTCGGGATGGGCGGGTGGTGGACGATGCTGATGCTGAACGTGCATGCGTTCTGGAGCATCGGAACCTCGATCGCACTGACGGAGGGCATATTTCCGGAGAGTGCTGAGCGGCGCTGGCTCGGACGGGTCGGCACCGCCGTGTTCGGGGTGATGTTTGTGCTGGGTCTGTTGGCGAACTGGGCGATTGGATACAAGCAGAACGGGTTTACGGCGTCTGCGCTGCAGTTTTGCGTGGCGGGTGCCTCGCTGGTCCTGTTGGTCGGCTTGGCGTTCGTGGTTGCCGCGGGGACGTCAGGCGTTGCCAGGCGGGCCGGTGCCTCAGCCGGTGGGTTTGTGCCGGCTTCGCGACTGCTGACGGGCGGCATCTGTGCAGCTTGTGCCGCTCGAGGTGGGGTTGGGGCGCGGTGGCGGCGATGGCGGGGTCGTAGACCTGGTCTTCCTCGCGGTGGTGGCTGTTGTCTCAAGACGTGAACGATGGACGCTCGCTCATACATTCGCATTGGGGGCGGGCGGGGCGTTGGCGTATGGGCTGCACGCGTTCACACAGACGCCTGTGGTCGGGGGTCTCGGGGATCATGGTGCACGTGAGTCACGTGGTGTTTCTGGCCATTGCCGTCGGGCTGATTGCGATCGGGGCGAGACGAACAGACGGTTTTACTGCGAGTGCGTAGAGGATCGAGCGCGCCGTTCCGGACGTGAGATCAGCCGTGGACCAGCCAGTCGAATTGTTCGTCTGTGAGCGGGACCACGGAGAGGCGGAACTGGCGGAAGAGGAGGGAGCCCTGGAAGACGGGGGCTTCGCGCATTTCGGCGAGGGTTTTTTCGCGCTTGAGGCGCTTGCCGGCTTTGAGCGTGACGATGGGGGTCTTGCCGTCTTCGGCCAGTTTCACGCTGGCGACTTTGGCGGTGCCGATGGCGGCTTTGCCGGTGTTGGAGTGGTAGATGACGCACTCTTCACCGCGCTTCATGTTGCGGAGGGTGATGAGGGCTTGTGGGTTCTTGATGCCGTCCCAGGTGGTTTCGCCGTCGCGCAGGAGGTCGTCGAAGGAGTACTTGTCGGGCTCGGATTTCAGGAGGTAGTGCATGTGGGTGGCGTCAGTGTAGCTGGAGGCTCGCAGAAAGGCTGACGCTAAGGGCGCTAAGGGTGCGCTAAGGTGCGGCTGGCGGGAAACTGCAAACGCGGTGTGCGGTACGCGGTGTTTGCGCACGTGTGTGTGCGGAGTTAGCCGCCGAGGTCGAGGAGTTCTACGTGGGGGATGGGGTGGCCCAGGAAGTGGGTGCCGAGGCGGGCGAATTTTTCTACGGAGTCCGTGGCGTAGCACTCGAACGTGGCGGGGGTGGTCGCTGCGCACGCCGGATGACTTCGGCGAGAGGGCGGCTGCGGACGGCCTCGGCGGTGGCTTCGGCGGAGTCTACGACGATGGCGTCGGAGCCTAGTTCGTTCAGGACGCTGGGTGATGGCGGGCGCGATGAGCGGGTAATGGGTGCAGCCTAGAAGGACGGCTTTGGGCTGGCCTGTGGCGAGCGCTTCAGTGAGGTAGATCCGGATGACCTCGCGGGTGACCGGGTGGTCGGTCCAGCCCTCTTCGACCAGCGGCACGAGCAGGGGGCAGGGCATCTCTTCGACGCGCAGGCCGAGGGCGGTGCAGGTGTCGCGGTACGCATGGGATTGCACGGTGGCTGCGGTGGCGAGGACGAGAACGTCTTTGCCGTTGGGGTGTCCGGATTTACTTTGCGCGGCGGCGAGGGCGGCCTGGGCGCCGGGTTGGACTACGCCGATGACCGGAACGGGAACGGCGGCCTGAATGGCGGGCAGGGCGAGGGCGGTCGCGGTGTTGCAGGCGATGACGAGTAACTCGGCTCCGCGCTGGACGAGGAAGCGGGCGGCTTCGATGGCGTATCGGGCGACGGTGGCCTGCGACTTGGCGCCGTAGGGCAGCCGGGCGGTGTCACCCAGGTAGATGAAGTGGGATCCGGGCAGGCGGGGCAGAAGGGCGCGAAGGACAGTTAAGCCGCCAAAGCCGGAGTCGAAGACGCCGATGACACGCCCGCCGGTTGCGGGCGTGGGCTCCGTCACTGCGAGCCGCCGGTGTTCTGGGTGGTGGTGTCGCGCGACGGGGTAGGTGCGCAGGAGGTCGGCGTGGCCGGCGAGGGTTTCGCGGGGTTGGCCATCGACGAGGAAGCGGACCTGCTCGATCTGCGGGAGGTTGGCGTGGAGCGTGCCGATGATGGAGGCGATGGTGAGCGATTCGACCTCGACGCCGGAGGGGTGATTGTTGACGAAGCTGCCGCGCAGGTCGATGACGGCGAGTTGGCCGCCGACGGTGCGGGGCTGCGGCGAATCGGGGTTGGGCGCGACGGGAATGGTCTGCACGCGGCCTTCGAGCGTGGCGGGGCTGTTCGGGTCGACGGTGTGGCCGATGAGCGGCAGCGGCAGCAGGAAGATCTCGTTGACCATGGCGCCGGGCGCGAGCGGATGGGCCGAGCCGGGGAGGGCGTACTCGGACACCAGGTGGTCGAGCAGGGCGCGGGCGCGTCCGGTGACTTCACTGGGGAGGGCGATCTGGCGCTCGTCGGCGGTGATGGAGCCTTCGTCGTCGTTGGCGAGATCGAGGGTGACGGCCTCGGCGTCGCTGTAGGGGGCA
Source organism: uncultured Verrucomicrobiae bacterium (assembly GCA_963795955.1). Lineage (GTDB taxonomy): Bacteria > Acidobacteriota > Terriglobia > Terriglobales > Acidobacteriaceae > Granulicella. Next base: position 57,951 of record CAWCJK010000010.1, on the reverse strand, counting down.
TCGATGGGCGTCTGGTCGGCGAGGTCACGGACGCGATCGCGTGCGCGCTGGCGCTCAACGAACAGCAAGACCGCCAGCGCGACGATGCACACGAACAGCGCCCAGAACAGGACCCGCATGCGGCGAGAGTTCATGGCTGGGCCTCCGGTTCGGGCTTCGGGGTGACCGTTGCTGCGTGGTGCGGCGCGGTGTGCGTGGCGGGGGGCGCTGCCTGTCGTGGCGGGGGCTGCACGGCGTCCTTCCAGAAGACGAGAGCGCCGGCGAGCGCGGCCGCTACGCGCTCCTGGTAGTCGGCGCTGTTGATGCTGTTTGCGGCTTCGCCCTCAGGTGCCAGTTCGAGGACCAAGGCCGGGCAGGACAGCGAATCCACCGGCCGGACCGAGGCTGCACTGTTGACGAGGGCGATTTGGGAACGGCCGAGCGCTGTGGCGATCTGCCGCTCCAGCGCCTGGCTGGCGGGAACCCAGGCGGCCTGCGCCGTGAGCCAAGGCGCGAGTGCCGGCTTCGCTGGGGATGGGCTCGAGTTCGGAGGTGTACAGGTGAACGCCGGTTCCGCGGCCGGTTGCGTGCAGCAGCAAGCAGGCGGCCCCGCGCGCATGGTTGGCGATGCCGGCGCGGTCGTCGAGCGTGAGTGGGTTGGAAGGGCTGTTGGGCTCGGTGGCGGTGTCGCTATCTCGCGTGAGGACGACCGTGAAGCCGCGCGCGGTGAGCAGCGAGCGCAGCCGAAAGGCCAGCGCGAGCGTGACGTTCTTCTCGAGGGTGGTGTCACCGATGCGAGCGCCGGAGTCCGTTCCGCCGTGGGCGGGATCGAGCACGATGACGGTGCGGTTGACGGAGTTGCTGGAGGGCGGAGGCGTGAAGGTCCGGTGTTCGCTGGAGGTGTTCGTCGCGCTGCTCGAGGTGCCGGCCTTGGCTGCGGGCCTGGGTGTGGTCGTCGTGCCGGTCGTTGAGGTACCTGGGGTACGGGGCGCCGTGGCGGACGGCGTCGCGGCGGAGGGCGACGTGGTCGCTCGGGGCGTGGTGTGGATTGCGGGTGTGGCGCCGGGCTCGGCGGTCTGCGGCCTGGTTGTGGTCGGCCGCGGCGTGGCGGTCTGTGGTCGAGGTTCGGCTGCGGTCGCGCGGGGCGTGGCGTGGGTTGCGGGTGTGGTTCCGGGAGTCGTGGTTTGTGACCGCGGTTGCGCGGTGGCCGGCGGACGCGGCGTGACGCGCACGATGGGCGCGGGAGCCTGCTGCGGAGCCGTGTCCTGCGGTACCTGCGCGTGCCCGCTGGCGGCGAGGAAGGAGACGAACCCTGCAAACAGAAGGGAACCAGCTTGTCGGGTCGGCGTCAAAGGTCGTGTCTTTCTCGTCGCGATTATTCGCCGCTGCGCGGTCTTCTCGGAGGTTCCAACCGATTGTACCGGGTCGTGTGCTCCCAGCGGCTGCGGCGGGGTACACTCTGCGCATGCGCGTGTTCGGCATTGACTGCGGTACCGAGTTCACGGGGTACGGCGTCGTGGAGGCCGATACGTCGGTGTTGACGCCCCGGCTGCGCCATCTCTGCGCGGGTGCGGTGCGGCTTCGCAAGAAGGACCACACGGCGGTTCGGCTGGCGCAGGTGTACGCGGAGCTTACGGCGCTGATCACGGCATGGGAGCCGGACTGCGTTGCGATCGAGGACGTCTTCTTCGCGGCTAACGCGAAGAGTGCGCTGAAACTTGGCCAGGTGCGGGGCGTGGCGATGCTGGCGGCGGCGAATCTGGGGCTGCCGGTCGCCGAGTATGCTCCGCTTTCGGTGAAGAGCGCGGTGGTGGGCTACGGCCTGGCGGCGAAGGACCAGGTTGGGTTCATGGTGGCGCGCCTGCTGGATCTCGAAGCGGCGCCGCAGCCGGCCGATGCGGCGGACGCGCTTGCGATTGCGATCTGCCACATCCATCATGCGCAGACGGCAGAGGGGATGCGGCGGTGAGATGCGCTTGCGGCACTGCTGGTGCTGCTCACGGTCGGCGCTACGGCCGTTGCACAGGGTCCGGGTGGAACGTCACTGACCTTCACGATCCAGCGGCCCGGGGCGACGCCGCCGGGCTATGCAGATCCGCATCGACCAGGAGACCGGCCGCGGGTTCTATCACTCAGCGCCGCTCGTCGGCGAAAGCAGATCCGGGCAGCGCGGCGGAGACCCCGATCGCGGTGCAGCCGGCGACGCTGAAGAAGATGTTCGCGGCCGTGCCGCTGGTGAAGTCGAACCGCTGCGAGTCGCACAACAAGAACATCGCACAGACCGGGATCAAGACGCTGCGGTACAGCTCGGACGGCGACGAGCTTCGAGTGCACGTACAACTACTCGCTGGATGACCGGGTGAATGTTGCGACGCGCTGTCTTTGAGGCGCTTGGCGAGACGATGCGCTTTGGAGAACGGCTGAATGCGAAGCTGCGGTTTGATCGCCTGGGGCTGGATGCGGATATGGATGGGCTGCAATCCGCTGTCACCGACGGCCGGGCGATCGAGGTGGGGAACATCATCCCGGTTCTGCAGAAGGTCCAGGATGATGAGCGCGTGATGGAACGGGTACGACGGAAGGCTGGGCTGCTGCTCCAGATGGCGAACCCGGCGACTCAATCTGCTCGGACAAAGAAGCCAAGCGACCGGTAGAGATCGGCCAGGGACTCGATCGAGACAGCCTCAGACCTCACCTGCGCGAGGTATGGACTCGGGCCAGGCTGCGGCGAGAGCGCTGGCGCTGAATCCGGCGGCGCGCAGATTGTTGGCCAGCGTCTTTCGCTTCTGGGCGAAGGTGGATCGCAGAAAGCGGTTGAACTCCTCGAAGGAACCCCAAGTTCGCTGAAGCGGGGAGCGAAGTCCAGACGCATCACCGTGGAGAAGACGTCTGGCGGCGGGGAGAAGGCGCGCCGGCGGCAGGGTGAAGAGTTCGGCAGACCTCGCGCGTGAAGCTGCGTGATGGCCGAGAGCGCGCCGTATTCGCTGGAACCTGGAGTCGGCCGCGATGCGCTCAGCGACCTCGCGCTGCATCATCACGACGGCTCGGCGAAGGATCTCCTCGCGAGCCGCGGCGAACAGGTGCAGCAGGATGTCGGAGGTGATGTAGTACGGCAGGTTGCCGACGACGTCGAGCGGACGCGCCGGTCGCTCGGCCGAGGAATTGGCGAAGATCTGTTTGGAGGATGTCGGCGTGGTGCACGGTGACGTGCGGGTCGTTGCGGAAGCGGAACTGAAGCTCGCGGGCGAGGGCGGGGTCGAACTCGATGCAATGAGCTGGGCGCAGCGCGCGGCGAGGTGGGCGGTGATGGCGCCGTGACCCGGCCCGATCTCGACGACGGTTCGGTCGTGAACGTCTCCGAGGGCGTCCGCGATGCGAACGCATGCGGCTTCATCGACGAGGAAGTTCTGCCCTAGCTTGGTGCCGGTGCGCTTCAAATCAGATCCAGGCGATGGTTGGGACTGCATGATGGATGTTCACGTCGCATCGCGACGTGGGTTGACGGCTTGAGCGCGACGCCACAGACGCGCTCGGCGCGAGCGGCATCGAACGGTCGGTAACCGATTGAACGCAGACGCCGTTGCTGTTCCCGGAGGTTCATGACGGGTATGTGGTCTCAGAGTACGACGAGGTGTGTCGGTTCAGTACGTTGATCGAAGGGAACTGATATGGAATGGCAACCGGGTGGTTTGAGCAGCGATATCGAGGACCGCAGAGATAGCAGCGGCGGTGGCGGCGGCTTCGGCTTTGGCGGCGGTGGGCTTGGGATCGTCGGCTTCCTTGTGCTGCTGGTGATCAGCGTGCTGACGGGGCACAACTTCCTGGGCGCGTTCTTCAACACCGGCGGCGCAGACCACGCAGCAGGTGCAGCAAGGGCCGCCGCAGCCTCACTCGCAGGGCGAGGACCGCGATGCCCAACTGATCTCGTTTGTGAACGGGGATGTGCAGAAGTTCTGGCGGCGAGACGCTGACGGCGAAGGGTGTCCCGTACCGCGAGGCGCACATTGTGCTCTACCGAGGAGAGACGGACGCGGGTTGCGGCGAGGCACAGGCGTCGACCGGACCGTTCTACTGCCCGGAGGACATGAAGGTGTACATCGACCTCAGCTTCTGGGACGAATTGCGGCAGCTTGGGGGGTCGACGGCCGACTTCGCGCAGGCGTTTGTGCTCTCGCATGAGCTCGGGCACCACGTGCAGAACCTGCTTGGAACAGAGCAAAAGGTGCAACACCTGATGAGCACCGAGCCGGATCAGCAGAAACCACCTCTCGGTGGATCTGGAGTTGCAGGCCGACTGCTACGGCGGCGTGTGGGCGCACCATGCGCAGGAAGAGCACATCCTCGATCCCGGGGATATACCTGCGGCGCTGAGCGCTGTGGCCGCTGTGGGTGATGACCATCTGCAGAAGATGAGCGGGCGCGCGGTGAGCCCGGAAAGCTGGACGCACGGATCGTCGCAACAGCGACAGCAGTGGTTCCAGCGCGGATTCCAGACGGGTAACCCGGGCGCTTGCAACACGTTTGGGGGCAGCACTCAGTAGTTCCCGATGACTCGTTTTGGGAATGGTCGAGCGGCTCGGCAGCGCGTAGAAACCAGAGAAGAAGAAAGTGTCTCAATGTGCTCCGCTTTGGTCCGAAAGGACGGAAGCGGCGACGTGCCTTGCCGAGTTGTGATCGTTGTCCGGAGCGGAGGAGTTGAAGGGGCTTTCCCGGTGTGCGCGGATCTTCCGCGCCTTGTGTGTCGTGGCGGTGTTGCTGATGGCTGGCCTGCGGGCCTGGGCCGTACAGGCGACCCTGGTCGGGGACGCGCACGTCTCGTCGGCGCAGCCGACCGTGAACGCGGGCGGGTTGAGCAACCTGAACGTCGGCAACGGCTACCTCAGCCTCGTCCAGTTTGATCTCGGCGTGCTGCCCGCCGGAACCACGGCGGCGCAGATCACCCGGGCGACGTTGCGGGTCTTTTGCAACCGGGCGGATACTCCTGGCGCGGTAACGGTGCAGTCCGTCAACGGCGGCATGGACAGAGTCTGGCGTGACATTTGCGACGCTGCCGTCGCTGGGCCCGAGCACCGGAACGATGAACGTATCCGCCGCTGGGGCGTTTGTCACGGTGGACGTGACGACCGCGGTGCAGGCCTGGGTGAGCAATCCGGGATCGAATTTTGGGTTGGCCCTGAGCAGTGCTTCGGCTGTGGTCCAGTTCGACAGCAAGGAGAACGACCAGACCTCGCACCAGCCGCAACTGGAGATTGCGCTGGCAGCGGGTTCGGGCAGCGGAGTTCAGGGGGCGACTGGGACCGGCCGGGCCCGCGGGGCCGGAAGGTCCAGCCGGGCCTGCTGGGCCGGTGGGCGCGGCCGGGCCTATGGGACCGACGGGAGCTACTGGGCCGCAGGGGCCGGCGGGCGCTGGCCTGATCAACTACCTGGGAGCCTATAGTTCGGCGGCGAACTACAAGAACGGCGACGTGGTGACCTTTGCCGGGTCCACGTACATCTCGCAGAGCTCGTTCGAACCTCGGCAATACGCCCGGTCTGACGAGCGCATGGGGGCTTCTTGCGTCGGTTGGCGCGGCCGGAGCGACAGGGCGCAGTGGGGCCTGCCGGAGCCGATGGGGCAGCAGGGGCCTCCGGGGATCGGAATCCAAGGGCCGGCGGGGCCGCAGGGGCCGGCGGGAGCACCCGGAGCGCCGGGGACGCCGGGGCTTGTGTACCAGGGGACGTACAGCTCGACAGCGAACTACGCGCTGCGGGATGTGGTGGTTTGGAACGGATCGAGCTATGCGTCGCTGACCGGCGTCGAACCACGGCAATACTCCCGGGCTGGTGCCCGCAGCGTGGGGGCTGCTGACGGCGCAGGGGCCCATGGGGCCAGCGGGACCGGCGGGAGCCGCAGGGCGCGACCGGAGCCGACAGGCGTGCAAGGGCCGGTAGGGCCGCCGGGCGAACGAGGCGACCAGGGCTTGCAGGGCATTCCGGGACAAGCCGGCGCGCAGGGCATCCCGGGCGCGACTGGCGCCATGGGCCCGCAAGGACCGATGGGGCCGATCGGTCCGGCGGGGCCGGTCGGGATGAGCTTCCAGGGGGCGTATAGCTCGACGGCGAACTACAGCGTGGGCCAGGGGGTGCTTTGGCAGGGTGCTGGCTGGGTTTCGCTGGTGAACAACAACCATGGCAATGCGCCGGATGCGAGTCCGTCGTCGTGGGCGATGTTTGCGGCGGCCGGAACGCCGGGCGCGCCGGGGGCGACGGGCGCGTCCGGGCCCGCGGGTCCGGCTGGGCCCGCCGGACCGCAAGGTGCCGCGGGAGCCACAGGAGCGACGGGTCCAGCGGGGCCCGCCGGACCGCCGGGTGTGAACTTCGTCGGCGCGTACTCGGCGGCGACCTCGTATAGCGCCGGCGACGCCGTCAGCTACGGCGGCAGCAGCTACGTGTCACTGGTGGGCAGCAATCACGGGCAGACGCCGGGGCAGTCGCCCGCGTACTGGGTGGTGCTCGCAGCCCAGGGCAATCCGGGGCCCGCGGGCGCGACGGGCTCGCCAGGACCTGCGGGTCCGCAAGGCGCTACGGGCGCGCAGGGAGCGGCTGGCCCCCAGGGCCCTGCCGGAGCGACTGGACCAGCAGGTGCGCCCGGCATCAACTTCCGGGGCGGCTGGATGGCCGGTACGCACTACCTGCTGAATGACGCGGTCACGTTCGCGGGGTCAAGCTACTTGGCGCTGCAGCAGAACTCGGGGCAGGAGCCGGATGTCGCTCCGCAGAGTTGGGCGGTGCTGGCGCAGGCCGGGGGTTCCGGCGCGCAGGGACCTGCGGGGCCAACCGGCGCCTCGGCAACGGTCACGATTGGGACGGTGAGCACGCTTCCGGCCGGGTCGGCGGCTACGGTAACCAACTCCGGGTCGAGCACGGCGGCGGTGCTGAACTTCGCGATTCCCCAGGGCGCTGCGGGAACGGGCGGCTCGGGAACGGGCAGCGCGGGGCCGACCGGGAATCCCATGGTCGCAGCGGTGTATCACGCGGTCAGCTATATGACTTCCTACTACGCGATCAACACGCCGAATGCGAGTTCAACCGAGACCGCTCCGGTACTGGCGTGGATGCCGCGGGCGTGCACGGCTTCGAGGCTGGACGTGTTTTCGCAGCAGTCCGGCGCGATCCGAGTGACCGTTCGCGTGGGAACGCCGGGGAATATGACCGACACGGCGCTGAGTTGCTATCCGTCGACCACTACGGGGAGTTGCTCCGTGTCGGGTGCGGTGTCCGTCAGCGCGGGGCAGTTCCTGGATCTTCGCATCGACTATGCGTCGGGCACGCAGGCGGGCGTGTGGACTGCGCTTGCATGCGATCTGACGCAGTGACGGGAGCCGAACAAACCCAAAGGGTGGCTTGCGGGAGCCTTCAGAGTTGCAGGATGGCGCTGAGTTCTGAGGTCAAGTCGCGCAGGCGCATCGCGGAGACGGGGGCGTCCGCTTCCAGCAGAAGTTCCAGTTCCTGAGCGATCTCGGTGCCGCGGGGATATCCGAACATGCCCAGCGAGCCCGCGAACTTGTGGGCGACGTCGGCGGCGTTTTTCCGGATTTCGTCTGAGAGTGAGCCTTGCGCGGCGGCGTCGGTGGCGTGCGGAGAGAACCTCCAGACGCTTGCGCAGCACCGGGAGGTTGCGCTGCCAAATAGAGGCCATCCACTGATCGGGAAGAGCGCCTGGGTTGGGTCTTGGGGCGGAGGACATGGGTTTGGGGTCAGGGAGTTCCGGGTGCGAGAGGGTTCGGTTGCGGGTGGAAAAGTTTACCTCCAGCCCAAGGCTCTGCTCATCTGGTCGGCGAGCGTGAGCGGGTCGAAGGGCTTGAAGAGGATCCCCGAGACGCCGAGGCCGGCGAACCGGCGCTGGTCCACGCCTTGCACCTTGGCGGTGAGCAGAAGGACCGGGATATGGGCGATCTCGGGGGTCTTCTGCATCTCCTTGAAGGTGGTCGGGCCGTCCATGGCGGGCATCATGACGTCCATCAGGATGGCGTCGGGTTGTTCAGCGACGGCCTTTTGGATGCCGTCGGAACCGGAGTTGGCTGTCAGGACGTTCCAGCCGGCGATGGTCTCCAGCGATAGAGCCGCGACCTCCCGGATGTCGTCTTCGTCGTCGATGATCAAAATGCGGCGCATAGGCTTTCAGTTCTTCAGTCTTGACGTTTGGAGGAGCGCCTCAGATTTACGCGGAGAGTCCATGACGCGTGGGATTCTGTGTTTGGCGAACCATCGCAAAGACCAGATCTTCTATCTCCTTCGGCTGAACACGAGCTTTGGTTAAGAACTGTGTCGGACCGAGACGCAGCTGTTGCATCTCTTCCGGGGTGACCTCCCGGCCGGAGTACACGACCAGGGGCAATGAGCAAAGCTTCGGCTGACGCCGAAGCCACTTGACCAGAGCGAAACCGGAGCCGTCCGGAAGATTCAAGTCGAGGATCAGCACGTCGGGCATCTGCGTCTCGCAGGCGCGCATGGCGTCCTGTACAGAGGAGACGTGCTCGACGCGTACGTTCATGTCCCGCGGGTTGGTTTCGAAGCTGGACAGCACCAAGGTGGCGATGTCCGGGTCGTCTTCCACCAGCAGAATGCGTGCAGGCCCGTGGCCACGGTGCAGAACACGTCCGAGCTCCGCGACCAAGAGGGTGGGGTTGAACGGCTTCTGGATCCAACCCTGCGCCTTGCCAAGCAGCGGGACCGCGCGGCCCAGAGCGCATGCGCGGGCGAGAGGACGCTGAGGACCACGACCGGAATGGCGGCCGTGGCGGGGTTTGCCTTGAGCTTCTCGATCGTTTCCCAGCCGGTCAGCCCGGGCATGTAGAGGTCGAGCAGAATGGCTTCGAGCGGCTCGCGGCCGGCGATCTGCAGCGCGCTCTGGCCGGACTCGGTCTCGATGACGGTGTATCCCTGGTTACGCACGTGTTCGGCTACGACATGACGGACACCGGGGTCGTCGTCGACGACCAGGATCGCGCCTTGTGCGCTCGCATCGCCTGCGAGGTTGTTGTCACGGTCGGTACGGTTCAGGCGCAGGCAGAACGTGCTGCCAACGTCACCCGGGCACTCTGCGGTCGTTGCGCTCGGCCCAGATGTGGCCGCCGTGCTGCACCATGATGGTTTTGCAGATCGCGAGACCCAGCCCTGTGCCGCCCTTTTGGCGCGAGTCGCCGGGGTCGACCTGATGGAAGCGCTCGAAGATGCTCTCGAGTTTTTCGGCGGGTACGCCGCGTCCGTGGTCCTCGACGCGGACGATCATCTCTCCGGGGCGGGCTTCTGTGATGACGCGGATGGTTGACTCGGCTGGCGAGAACTTGATGGCATTGGAGAGCAGGTTGGTGAGCACCTGCTGGAGCCGATCGGGGTCGACCTCGCACATGAGGGGGAGGTTGCCGGGCTCCGGCACGATGTCAATCTTGACCTTCGCGTCGCTTGCCATGGCGCTCATGGTGTCGACCGACTGAAGGATCAGTTCGCGCATGGAACAGGACCGGAGCTGGAGGGGAGCGGTTCCGGAGCTCATCCGCTCGAGATCCAGGATGTCGTTGATGAGGCGAACGAGGCGATCCGTGTTGGTGCTGGCGATGCGCAGCAGGTTGGCGGCCCGGTCATCGACCTTGCCCATCAGGCCGGCGGAGAGCAGGCCGAGCGCACCGCGGATGCTGGTCAGCGGGGTGCGGAGTTCGTGGGAGACGGTGGAGATGAACTCGTCCTTAACGGAGTCCAGTTCGGTCCGTTGCAGGAGGTCGACCTGGCTCTGTGCGGCCTCCCCGCGAAGACGGTCGATTTCGGCTTGCAGCCGTGTCGCGCGTGCGCGTTCCTTGAAGTAGATGGCTGCGAGGCTGACACAAGCAAGGATCAGCAGCGTCGTCGCAGCGGCGGTGGCCAGGTTCATAGAAGAGTGTCTAGGGTAATCTAACTCAGTCCGGGAGTAAGTTACCAGACGTTACTTTGGTTGTAACCTGTTTTTCTTCGGCGTCCGTGCCACTTAAGTGCAAAAGGACGGTTCGTGCCTCGTCCGCGGCGATCTTCCGGTCGGCTCTGGCCTCTGGCGAGAACGCGATGGGTCGTGGCGCGAAGTAAATATAGACGTGGATCGCGCGCAGACCTAAGAGGTTCCAAAGGTGGGCTGGGAGGGTCTGGTCGCCCCAATGGACGTCATCGCGAGTGGATCTTCCGGCGGCCAGGTCTTCGGGCGAGAGTTCATACCGGATATAGCCCGCTGTAACGTCCGCGCCCTCTTCGATGGCATTCGCCAGCAGACCGGTGCGAAGTGGAAGCAGGGGAACATCGCCGACGCCGGTGCCGCCTTCGGGGAAGAAGACCACGGGCAGGCCGTCGCGGAAGCCTTCCGCCATGCCTCCGGCGGCCTTGGCGGCGCTTCCGCCAGCGCCGCGCGTGACGTAGACGGTTCCGGCCATCATGCTGATCCAGCCGATGAGGGGCATCTTGCGGATCTCGATTGCGGAGACGAAGACGCAGGGCCGGAGCGCGGAGTGAACGATGATGTCGATGTAGGTGAGGTGGTTCGTGATCACGGCCCCCTGTTCGGGGATGGGGCCGATGACGGTCCAGGTCACGTCGACGGCGGCGAGCACGCGGCGGCAGAATCGGGTGAGCCACTCGGCCCGAGCGCGCCGGGTCTGCGGACGGCGGATGACGAGTTCGGTGAGGGAGGTGGCAAAGGCCCAGATGACCCTGGAGCCGCGCACTACCTTGCGCAAAAAGAGCATTCGGTGATGGATCCCTTGCAGTGGCCCGGCAGTTTGGTTACTGGGGCCCGTGAAACTCCTGGACCGGGTCCGCGGAATGGACCCAGGCGGAGTAGATGAGATCGCGAAGCTCGATGGCACCGGCAGCCAAGCGTTCTTCGGTGAAGGCCTTCCCGTCGGGCGTGCCCGCATCGGTGAAGCCTCCGGCCTTTTCAAGCTGGTATGTCTTCTCGACGAGTGTATTTGAATGATGGATGTAGGCGAGGTACTGTGTCCACTCGTCGTTCACGACCTGAGGCTTGGCGGCTGCGACGAGCGGGTCGACATCGCGCGGTTTGATGTTGGCGCTGACGAACACGGACTCGAACTGAGAGTGGATGTGGTGCTCGGTGGTGTAGCCGTTGGGGTTGGTCTTTTCGGCCCAGCCGTTGTAGTTGATGGTGGCGTGCAGGGGCTGCGAGCCGTCTGCGACGTAGTGGCCGAGCCAACCGGCTTCGAAGAGGATGATCGTTTTCACGCCGGATGTGTCTTCATTGGCGGCGGCGAGTTTGCGGTAATCGCGGAAGTCGGATTTGAGCCGTTCCCAGATCTCTTCGACCTGCCAGGGCTGCATGCCCACCTTGTCGGGCTGAAGCGGGATGTCGGGATGCCTCGCCTGGGCGGCGTACAGGGCGCGAATGAAGTCGTAGCGCTTCTTTGGGAGCATCGTGCCTTCGGGCCCGCAGCCTGATGTCGTGGCTGTGCACGTGCGCACCGGCGAGGTCGGCCCATTCGAGGTCGATGAAGTGATCGGCGGCTTGTGTGCTGGAGAGTTCCGCCTCGGCCTGATTGCGCCAGCGATCGGGCTCGGGTCCTTCGTACTCGACGATGTCGAGGGCGTTGCCGTTGCGGAGGAAGGCCGGAACATCTGTCGGGAGGTATTGGATAGCGAGGCGATTGATCATCATGTGACCGTCGCGGCCCCAGCCCCAGGCGGGTTGGGTGGTCATGAGCGGGATCAACGCGGAGGCGATGGCGATGCGAGCGAGCGAGCGGTGAAGCGGCATTGGGGGAAGTATAGAGCGAGCTGTCGATAACCCAGGTGAATGTCGCGGGTCCACGCCAGCGCGGATCATCCCTGGGCCGAAGCCTGCCAAAAGTGGGCCGTCAATCGCGCAGGTCCGCTATGGCTTGCCAGTCCACGAGTGCGGACGAGCCTGCGACCGCGACTACGCGTTCGGATACGCGCAAGCCGCCGGCAGCGTACTGGTAAGCGCGTTCGTTTCTTGGGTCAAGCATGAAGATGTTGCGAATGCCCATACCCTCGTAGTCATCGAATTTCAGCAGCAGCCGAGAGATGGTGTCTTCCGGGCTGAGGACTTCGAAGACGGCAACAGGAGGATGGGTCAGGATCTGTTCCACAGAACGCGTGCGGTCGAAGACGACAACGTCGGGAACACGGTAGCGGGTAGGGCTGACTTGAACGCGAAGCTCGCAGCGAACGCGAACGTTCCACTCTTTTGCGTGGTGAAGAAACCACCGTTCGATTGCCTGTTGCCATGTGGAGTGGTCGTACTCGCCGATTGGCCTCCGCTCTACCTCGCCGTCCACGTATTCCGCGTCGGGCTCGTAGTCGGAGCGGAGGTACTGCTCGACCGGAATCAGCGCAGCGGTTGCCATGGCGTCAGTGTACGCCGGGTACCACGCAACTCCCGTTCGGGGGTGACGACCCAAGGCGGCCCCGGTGCGAAGGGGACCGGGCTACACCAGTACGGGTTGTTCGGTGAGGACGGGGGAGTTGAAGACGCTGCGGTAGCGGGCGATCTCGGCGGCGGGGCCGGTGGCTTTGCTGGGGTTGTCGGAGAGTTTGACGGTGGGGATGCCGTCGGCTGAGGTGACCTTGCAGACGATGGAGATGGGCTCGAAGGTGTGCTCGCCGCGGGGGTGGCAGTCGCGAAAGTCGTTGGTGAGCAGCGTGCCCCAGCCGGCGGAGAAGCGGATGCGGTCGTTGAAGTGGCGGTGAAGCGCGATGATGTCGTCCACGTCCAGGGCGTCAGAGGCGATGAGGCGCTTGGTGCGGGGGTTTTCGCCGCGCGACTCCAGCCAGTCGATGTATTCTTCGCCGGCCTCGAACGGGTCCTTGGAGTCGACGCGCTCACCGGTCCAGTGGGCGGTCCAATCGGGGGCGTTCTGGAGAAATTGCGTGCTGCCAAAGGTGTCCGGGAGCATGATGAGGAGTTCGCCGCCGTAGCTGCGTTGCCATAGCTCCAAGACGCGGTACTGGGAGTTGCGAAGGGCTTCGTCAGATACGCGGGAGGCGAGCGCGGCCATGACCATGGGCAGTTCGTGGGCGTTGGTGCCGATGGCTTCGAGGTTGTGCTTGTACGCAAGCGCAGTATTGGAGGTGCCGGTGAGGCGGTCGCCGAGGGAGGCGGCGAGAGCTTCGACGGCGTACTCCTGCCAAAGGAAGCTGTGGCGGCGGCGGGTGCCGAAGTCGGAGAGGCGGAGGCCTTCTACGCGGCGGAGCTTTTCGATCTTGTCCCAGAGCCGGGTTTTGGCACGGGCGTAGAGGACGTCCAGCTCCATCTCCGAGAGTTCGGCGAGCGCCGCGCGGGTCTTGAGTTCGCTGACGATCGCGAGCGCGTAGACCTCCCACATCGTGACCTCGCTCCAGAGGCCGGAGAAGCGGATCAGGAGCTGACCCTTGTGCTCGTGGATCTCGTAGGGGGAGAGCCGGAAGCCGTGATCGAGCCAGTCGAGGAAGGCAGGCTCGAAGATGTGTTTCACGCCGTAGAAGGTGTTACCGGCGAGCCAGATGAGCTCTGACCGGAGGAAGCGCAGGCCGCGGACGTGCTCCATCTGCTCGTGGAGGGCGTTGGCGGAGATGCGATCGGCGAGCTTGACCTTGACGGTGCGGTTGCAGATCTCGCTGGTGACGGTGGTGCGCGGGAAGTTCTTCCACACGAACTGCAGCATGAGGAACTTGTAGAAGTCGGTGTCCAGCAGCGAGCGGACGATGGGGTCGAGCTTCCAGTTGTGATTGTGCGCGCGCTCGGCGAAGTTGACGTTCATGGCTGAGGTACAGGCTACAAGGATGCGACGCGGGGGTGGAAGGGGTGCAAAAGATAAGAGGGCCGCGTTGCGCGACCCTCTCGGCTTGGAATGCAGCTTTGAGCGGGAAAGCGGGTCAGATCCGCAGGCGTCGCCGGATCATACCGGCGGTCCCGAGGAGGCCAGTGCCGAGCAGAAGCCAACTGCCGGGTTCGGGGGTTGCAGCCGCGGGGCTCGCGACGGAGACAGACACATTGTCCAGCAGCGCACCAATGTTGTTCGGAGCGCTCAGATCGATGAACTGAAGCTGCGTCGGGCCGCCGGTGACTGCCAGATTGACACTGACGATACCGGAGGTGTCGTCTCCACTGGCAAGGGTGAAGACCTGGTCATAGACGTTTCCGAAGATGACCTCAGTGCTGGTGGTTGTGCCGCGCTGGGATCCGATGAGATCGAAGCTCAGGTTGTAGACCCCGGCCGCGAGATTCAGTGACGTGGTGAGGTCCAGATGGCCGGCAGGGTTGCCGCCGCTGCCGCCCATGTCCACGCAGTTGCCGGATTCCGGCGCCGCGCAAAGAGCCCCAAATCCGTCGGCGGGTCCGACGATGTCGACGTTGGTTCCGTTGATCGCGGTGAACTGACCCGCGGTGGTTACGCCCAGTGCGGCGGTTGTTCCTTCGAAGTTTTCTGAGAACACGGATTGCGCATGCGAAGCGCCGGCAAAGATCAACAAGGCTGGCGCGCAAAGTAGAACCGGGAGTTTCCGTACGAGCATTTTGGTCAAAATCGAACCTCGCGAATGGAATTGGTCGCTGCTGACGCTGCACAGCAGAGAAGCCCCTGCTGCAGCGCGAATTTGTGGCTTGGCCCGGCGGTGGAGGAGAGATACCACGTGACGGCGCGCACGATGCGACTTAAAAGTCAGGTAACGGACTAAAGATGTGCGGAACCGGTTACTTAGCGGCTCGGGACGACTTTGCGGCTGGAATGAGGTCAGTTCGGCGCACCGGAGACTCTCGAGAAACTTGTGACAAGCACCCTTGACACGACAAGCATGCTTTACGTAAAGTTCACTTGTCATTGAGGGGCGGTGGGTTGGTGTTCAGGCAAAGGAAGTTCGGCAGCGAAGAAGAGTTACCAGAGGGCCGCATTGCAGTTCGATGTTGTCGTATGTCGGTCGTGCTCTCTGTGCTCGGTGTGGTTTGTGAAGCATGATGGCGGCCAGCAGCTTCTTCCTGTACTTCTGGTCGGTGCTTCCGTCGATCCCGGTGATCGCGATTATTGCGCGCACGGGTCGCTATCTGAAGGAAGAGAAGGACGAATATCAACGGTTAATGACCATGCAGGCGATCCTGACCGGGACGGCTGCGCTGCTGGGCACGATCCTGGTAAGCGACTTTCTGCGGTCGTTTGCGCGCACGGGGGCGCTGCCGCCGTTTGCGGGTTTTCTGATCTTCTGCGCAGGGATGGCCGGGACACAGGCGTTTCAGAAGCTGCGGAACCGGGTGCCCGACGGTGAATAACCGGTTGCGGGAATTGCGCGCTGTCCGCGGCTGGTCGCAGGCGTACCTGGCTGAGCGGCTGGAGGTGTCGCGGCAGAGCGTGAACGCGATTGAGACGGGGAGGTATGACCCGTCGCTGCCGCTGGCGTTCCGGATTGCGCGGGAGTTCGGGATGCGAATTGAGGACATTTTCAGCGAGGGCTAGACCGGCGCTGCAGGCGCGTGTTTTTGGAAGCGAATGAGGAGGAAGCGATGAAGTGGTATTGCAGAAGGAACAACAATGCGGGCGTTTGGGTGGCGATCTACGTGGCGGTGCTGGTGCCGATTTGGTCGACGCACAACGTGAATCATGGGCGGCACTGGCTGGCTGGCGTGGTGATCGGGGTGTCGGCGGTGCTGGCGTCGGCGCTGCTGGTGTGGGCGTGCCGGCGGCGGCCGCGGAGCTTGTGACAACTGTCATGTGATATCGCTGACGGATGCGGGTGGTTTGCGGGTGCGGCGGCGCTGAGGATGGACGCAAAGGAGATGGTGACGATGCAGCGGATCGAGTGTTTGGCGCGGTGGTTTGTGGTGGTAGTGCTGGTAGCTGCGGGCGTGGCGTTGCTGGCCGGGCCGCAGGCGCATGCGCAAAAACCGGCGGGGACGTTTGTGCCGACGCGGTTCAGCGTTGTGGACGGGGGCACGGCGGGTAAGCCGGATGTGATCCTGATTCCTGGGCTGGCGAGCTCACGAGCGGTGTGGGATGCCGAGGCGGCGAAGCTGGCGCCGAACTTCCGGCTGCACCTGGTGCAGGTGAACGGGTTTGCGGGGCAGGCGGCGGGGGCCAATGCGGGGTCGACCGACGTGCTGCCGGGGATCGTTGAGGAGCTGCACGCGTACATTGCGGCCAATCGGGATGCACCCGGATGTGGTGGGGCACTCGATGGGCGGGCTGCTCGCGTTGATGCTGGCGGACAGGCATCCGGGTGATGTGCGAAAGATGGTGATTGTGGATTCGCTGCCGTTCTACTCTGCGCTGTTCAATCCGGCGGCTACGGCGGAGAGTTCGAAGCCGATCGCCGAAGGTTTGAAGCAGCAGTTTGCGGCGATGACGCCGGAGCAGTTCGCCGCGGGCACGCAGCAGAGTGCGGCGGCGATGGTGAAGAGTCCTGATGGTTTGAAGCTGGTGACGGCCAGCTCGGTATCGAGCGACCGGGCGGTGTTCGCGGAGGCGATGGCGGAGGATATGACGACCGATCTGCGGGCCGATGTCGAGTTCGATCAAGACGCCGACGCTGGTGCTGTATCCGTATGACTCGGCGCTGCAGGGCGCGGATGCGGCGAAGGTGGCCGCGATCTACGAGGGGCAGTACAAGGGAATGCCGAATGTGAAGCTGGTGCGGGTGGATGATTCGCGGCACTTCATCATGTATGACCAGCCGGCGAAGATGGATGCGGAGATTGAGGCGTTTCTGCGCTGATTTCGGCCGTGGCAACTTGAATCAGGGCGTGTTTTCAAGCATCCTATAGAGACCAGATGACTCCGGGATGCGGTTGAGCAGGATGGGGCCCGCGGCCGAGAGATTTGGAACTCCGCTTTCATGTTGAGACGCACTGCAGCAGGTGAGAATGGCTGTGTGTGCGAGGGTTCGGACCGGCTGTTTGGCTGACGGGTGTGGCTGGCTTGCGCTGCGCGCCGTGGTTCGGACTCGAGAATGAGACTCGGTTTCAAGCGACCTCTTGCGGGAGAGCAATAGCTTCTCTGGAGACTGTCAAATGGCAACGAAGAAAGAGCTTCTGAAGGATCAGATTCAGCATATCGACATCAAGCAGCACAACGTTGTGCCGCTGGTGGATGCGATGAGCAAGATGGCGTACAGCTCGCGTGACCTGGCGCGTGCGGCGTCAATCTACGAGATGATGCTGCGCGATACGGAGTGCGGCGTGATTCTGTGCCTGGCGGGGTCGCTGATCTCGGCGGGGCTGCAGAAGGTGATCATCGACCTGATCCGGAACAACATGGTGGACGCGATCGTTTCGACCGGCGCGAACATCGTGGACCAGGACTTCTTTGAGGCGCTGGGTTTCCGGCACTACATTGCGGGCGACGAGTACAAGTACGGCGCGGGCGATGCGAACCTCCGCGAGCTGATGATCGATCGCATCTATGACACGTTCATTGATGAGGAAGAGCTGCGCATCTGCGACGAGACGACGCAGAAGATCATCGACGGGATGAAGCCGGGCGCGTACAGCTCGCGTGAGTACATTCGCGAGATGGGCCGCTACCTGCAGGAGAATGGGCGGACGCCGGCGAAGGGCAACGCTGATTCGATTGTGCTGGCTTGCTACGAGAAGAACGTGCCGATCTTTGTGCCGGCGTTCTCGGACTGCTCGTTCGGGTTCGGGATTGTGGCGCATCAGCATGCCCGGCAGGGTAAGCCGATGTGCTCGATCGATTCGGGCAAGGACTTTTATGAGCTGACGCAGATCAAGATTCAGAACCCGACGACGGGTCTGCTGATGATCGGCGGCGGCGTGCCGAAGAACTTTGCGCAGGATATTGTCGTGGCCGCGGACATTCTTGGTGTCGAGGCCTCGATGCACAAGTATGCGATCCAGATCACGGTGGCGGATGCGCGTGATGGTGCGCTGAGCGGATCGACGCTGAAGGAAGCCAGCTCGTGGGGCAAGGTCGATCTTACGTACGAGCAGATGGTGTTTGCTGAGGCGACGATTGCGTTTCCGCTGATCGCTGGCTATGCGTGGCACAAGCAGGCGCAGGCGGCGCGCACCGCGAAGAACTTTGCGGAAAAGCTGGAGCTTGTGACGGCGTAAGAGGCAGGAAGTAGAGTAGGAAGTGCATCAAGCGGTGGGGCTTTGGCCCTGCCGCTTTTTGTTGTGGTCGTGTGGTGTGCGTGTCGACGCTTTCGGGTTGCGTGGTAGGCTTGGCGGGCATGTCTAGCCAGCCCGGGAACCACGATTTTGATCTAGCCGCTGCAGCGTTGCAGGACCTCCACAAGGCCGGATTCATTCCGGAGTTCAGCCCCGAAGTTGCCGCGCAGGTGCAGAGCCTTCGGCGGAACATCCCGCAGCCCGGTGCCACTCCCGACCTCGCCGATATGCGCGATCGCAACTGGTCTTCGATCGACAACGACACGTCAAGAGATCTCGATCAGATCGAGGTGGCGGAGCGCGTCGCTGGCGGGATTCGCATTCACGTTGCCATTGCGGATGTTGCGGCGGCGGTTCCGCAGAACAGCCCTATCGATCAGCATGCAGCCGCGCAGACGCAGACGATCTACACGGCGGTTCGAAACTTCTCCATGTTGCCGAATGAGCTTTCGACCGACCTTACGTCCTTGGTGGAGGACGGGGATCGTCGGGCTGTGCTGATGAGCTTCACCGTCGGGGCGAATGGTGAGCCGCAGGACGAGGCGGTGTCGCGCGCGTGGGTGCGGAATCGCGCGCAGATGGCGTATTCGCGTGTGGGGCCGTGGCTGGAGCAAGCCGCTGCGGGTGGAGCTGGCGGAGATCTGTCGGGACTCCGATCGGATACGGCGCCGAAGACGGTAGCGGGGGCTTTTGGGTCAGCTCCCGAGCGGCGAGTCGCTGGCTGAGCAGCTGCGGTTGCAGGATGAGGCGGCGCATTCTCTCAATCGTGCGCGTGTGGCCGCCGGTGCACTCGAGTTCCATCGCGCTGAAGCAGACCCCGTGGTCCTGGATGGTCGCATTGCGGCTTTGCAAGAGGTCGTCCAGAACCGGGCCATGAACCTGGTGGAAGATCTCATGGTTGCGGCGAACGGCGTGATGGCTCGGGCGTTGCGGCATGGCGGCCGGAGTGCGTTGCAGCGTGTGGTTCGTGTGCCGCAACGATGGGACCGAATCGTTGCGCTGGCTGCGGAGCGTGGGGCGACGCTGCCTGGCGCGCCTGATCCTGTTGCGCTGAACGTGTTTCTGCAAGCGCAGCGCGAGAGTGATCCGGATCACTACCCGGACCTGGCTGTTGGGGTCATCAAGCTGATGGGTGCCGGCGAGTACCTGCTGATGCGTCCCGACGATGATCCGACCGGTCACTTTGGTCTGGCGGCACGGGATTATTCGCATTCCACAGCGCCGAACCGCCGGTTCCCCGACCTTGTGACGCAGCGATTGGTGCACGCGATGCTGGACGGAGCCCCGCCGCCGTACAGCGATGCGGAGCTGACCGCCATTGCAACGCACTGCAACGAGGCGGACAAGGCGCTGCGAAAGATAGACCGTGCGATGCGCAAGCGGGTTGCGGCTGTCGCCATGGGGGACCGCATCGGGCAGGTGTTCCGCGGCGTGGTGACCGGAGCGAGCGAGAAGGGCGTGTACGTGCGTGTGTTGGATCCGCCGTTTGAGGGTCGAGTAGTGCAAGGCGAGGCGGGACTGGACGTGGGGTGCCGCGTGCAGGTGAAGCTGCTTCACACGGATCCGGTGCGCGCGTTCATTGACTTCGCCAATGTATCGGGAGACGGAGCCTGCGCGGAGCAGACGGGTTCTGCGAGCAGCGTGGCGAGCTACTTCGCCAGGGGTTCGTGGTCGTAGCTGATGGCGCGTGTCATTTGCCAGTTGCCGTCCTTGTAGCGCCAGATCGTAGTGAATTTGGCCTGGCCCTGGTCGATATCGAGGCCGGGATGGCTGAAGGTGTGCAGCCCGATCTCAACGGCGCCGTAGTGGGCGAGGCGATGGACTTCGAGCGAGCCGGGCGTGAGAGTGCGGTGGGTCTTGCCGCAGATGTTGTTGCGGATGGCGTTGATGAAGGTCTCGCGACCGACGGCGAGGCCGGTCTTGTCGTGATAGAACTCAAGGTCTTCGCTGACGAGAGTCGTTAGCGTCTTGAGGTCGCAGGTGTTGTAGGCGTCGAAGAGTTCGCGGTCGAGGTTCGCGACCGTTTCGAAGAGGTGGTCTGGGGCATGTGGGACGGAATTGGCGGCGTGCCAGTTCGGATCGGCGCGGACCGCGTCGATGACGATGGTGGAGCCTGCATCCATCGGCATGCCGGAGGCGGTCCCGCGCAGATGATCTCCGTCCTGACTGAGGGTAAAGTTCACCTTTGTTTGCGGGTTCACCGTGACGGTGAAGGTAAGCTTCTGGCCCTGAACGCTGCCTGACGTGATCGGGCTTAGGTGATCCGATGCGTCGCCGGCGCCGCCGGTCAGGCTACTCCCGCTCTGCGCCAGTGACAGGAAGGCGTTCCCGGGCTCGACGCTGCCATCACCGTTTACTACGTCGAAGGTGCCGACCCAATTTCCGCTCGGGGACCACGGCGGAGCTTGAGCTGACAGCCATGGCATCGCACAGAAAGAAGCGAAGACGGCGAACCGGGTCGCATAGGTTGTAAGCCTTGGCTGTTTGGAGGTCATCGAACGCTCCCGCGCGTTTTGAACTGAGTGCTCGGGAGTGAGTACGCGGCGGAGGACTCATTCGTTCCCGTTGCTTCAGCGCAGCAGACGTCGCTTGTGCAGCTCGCGCAGCACGCTTTCAACGGACCAGTCGAGGGACTCGCAGCCGGAGACGGTGAGCGTGGCCCGGGTTTGGCTTGGGACTACATATAGGTCGGCCATGGGCTTGGCGGTGGCTTCGAACTGTTCGCGGACGCTGGTTTCGGTGCGGCCTCGTTCGCGCGTGTCGCGGTAGATGCGGCGGGTCAGGCAGACGTCGTGCGGCGCGTCGACGTAGATGGAGAAGTCGTACAGCGGGCAAAGCTCGGGGTAGTGGAGCGCGAGGATGCCTTCGACGATGACGAAGCGCGCAGGGGCGATCGGCTCGAACGCGCCGAGGACGCGGGAGTGCGTGGCGAAGTCGTAGACGGGGCGCTGGATGGTGAGGCCGTCGGCCAGGCCGCGGATGTGCTCGATGAAGAGCTCGGATTCGAGCGAGTCGGGGTGGTCGAAGTTGAGCTTGTGGCGGGAGTCGAGCGGGAAGTGCGAGAGGTCGCGGTAGTAGAGGTCGAGCGGGAAGAGCGTGGCCTCGAGTTGCGCGGCGAGTTCGCGCGCGAGCGTGGTCTTGCCGGAGCCGGAGCAGCCTGCGATGCCGATGAGGATGGGACGTTGAGGGAAGCTGAGCTGTTCGGGCGTGCTCACGGTTTCTAGTGTAACGGCCGGGTGCCGTGGCATCTCATACGGAGGCTTCTGCTGTGTCCGAGCCGTCCTGTGCATGAGTGAATCGCGATCGCAACTTGAGGGCGTGTTTCTTGCTATTGCGGCGTTCACGTGTTTCGTTCTGGCGGACACGTGTGTCAAGGCGATCGGGAAGTATCATGTGCCTGCGTTTGAGGTGGTCTCGGCGGTCTCGGTGATGGAGATGGTGCTGCTGGCGAGCTTTGCGGCGGCGCGCGGGCAGCTTCGAGCGTTGTGGCCGCATCGGCCGCTACGGCCTGTGCTGCGATCCTTGCTGGACCTGGTGAACAACCTCTGCGTTGTGATCGCGGTTCGTCATCTGCCGTTGGCGCTGTTTTACATCCTGGTCTTTCTGGCGCCGGCGGTAACGACGTTGCTGGAGGCGGTGTTCCTCAAGGAGCGGCTGAGCGGGAAGCGCTGGCTTGCTGTAATCACGGGGTTCATCGGTGTGGTGATTGCGGTCGATCCGTTTGGGGCGGCGCGCGCGGGCGACCGGACGGGGTACCTGGCGTGCATGGTGTGCGTGGCGTGCTTTTCGGTGAACCTGGTGTGGTCGCGGAGGATCTCGCAGGGTGAGACGCCGCAGAGCCTGACGTTTTTCTCGAGCATGGTGCAGGCGGCGGCGGGTGTGGCTCTCGCGATGATCCCGGGTGTGCCGCTTCACCCTGCGGCTTTTGTGGCTGTTTGCTGCGACGGCGCTGGTGTCGCTGGTGGGCAGCCTGTGTTTCTTCGTTGCGCTGCGTCACACGTCTGCGGCGACGGTCTCGCAATACCACTACACGCAACTACTTACGGGCGCTGCGGTCGCGTTTCTCCTCTGGCGCGAGCGACCTACGGTTTATATGATCGCGGGTGCTGTGCTGATTGTGGTGTCGGGGTGGGTGGCGGCGGATATTGCGAGACGGCAGGAGGTTGCGCCGTTGCAGATGTGAGCGGGTCGTGCTGGTTCGGCGAACAGCAGATTCCCTTCGGGAATGACAGAAAGAAAGGCAAGTGCAACCGCAACGGCAGCCGCACGTTGTCTCAGCTCCGCTGCGCGCTTCCGGTCGAGATGACACGTTGGTTGGCTATGGGGCTGACGCTGTGCTCGCGATCTGAGGGATGAGGGCCTTGAGCAGCGAGGTGAACTGGCGTTCCATGCGCCGGCCGATGTCCATGACCTCTTCGTGATGGATGGGTTGGTCTAGAACGCCGGCGGCCATGTTGGTGACCAGCGAGAGGCCGAGGACTTCGAGGCCCATGTGGCGGGCGACGATGACCTCGTGGACGGTGGACATGCCGACGAGGTCGGCACCGAGGGTGCGGAAGGCGCGGATTTCGGCGGGGGTCTCGTAGCTGGGGCCGAGGACGGCGAGGTAGACGCCTTCGGGGAGCGGGATGCCTTGCTTTGCGGCCTCGGCGTGGGCGAGTTTGCGCAAGCGCGGCGAGTAGGCGGTGGTCATGTCGAAGAAGCGCAGGCCGGCCCCGGGGCGCTGCGCGAAGCGGCGGTCGTTCGGGCCGAGCGCGGCGTTGGTGCCGGTCAGGTTGATGTGGTCGGAGATGGCTACGAGGGCACCTTCGCCGTAGCTGGTGTTGATGCCGCCGGCGGCGTTGGTGACGATGAGCGCGGAGCAGCCGAGGAGGCCGAGGACGCGGGTGGGAAAGGTGACCTCGGGCATGGTGTAGCCCTCGTACGCGTGGACGCGGCCGGCCATGACGGCGACGCTTACGCCGCCGATCTGGCCGAGGACGAGCTTGCCCGCGTGGCCTTCGACGGTGGACAGCGGCCAGCCGGGGATTTCGCCGTATTCGAGTGTGGTGGCGTGATCGACCTGCGAGGCGAAGTTGCCCAGGCCGGAGCCGAGGATGATGCCGATGAGCGGCCTGGCGGAGTGCTGGTGAGCGGATGAACTCGGCGGCGTAGAGGGCGCGGGCGTACTGGTCGTTCGGCGTGGACACGGATCTCTCGGGAGGTTTGATGAGGGAAGGCTATCAGGGCCGGAAACGATTTTGTGCGGTTGCAGATTTTTGTGCGCGCCACGGCCGGGCTGGGGCAAGATGTTATGCGACCCCGGATACAGGAGAGAGATGGGTATGAGCAGCGTACGTGTGCTGGTCGGGACCAAGAAGGGTGCCTTCGTGCTGACCGCCGATGGCAAACGCGACAAATGGCAGGTGAGTGGACCGCACTTCGCGGGGTGGGAGATTTATCACGCGAAGGGGTCGCCTGTGGACCCGAACCGGATCTACCTGTCGCAGTCGACCTCGTGGTTTGGGCAGATCATGCAGCGCAGCGATGATGGCGGCGTGACCTGGCAGACCGTGGGGAATGGCTTCAAGTATGACGGTGTTCCTGGGACGCACGAGTGGTATGACGGCACACCGCATCCCTGGGAGTTCAAGCGGGTTTGGCACCTGGAGCCGTCGCTGTCGGACCCGGACACGGTGTTTGCCGGGATCGAGGATGCGGCGCTGTTCAAGTCCACCGATGGCGGGCAGAGTTGGGCGGAGCTTTCCGGTTTGCGGAAGCATGGGACGGGGCCGCACTGGGCTCCGGGCGCGGGCGGGATGTGTCTGCACACCGTGATCATCGATCCGACCGACGAGCGGAAGATGGTGATTGCGATCTCGGCTGCGGGGGCGTTTCGGACGGATGATGGCGGAGAGACGTGGAGGCCGATCAATCAGGGGCCTGCGCTCCGCGCACATCCCTGACCCGGAGGCGCAGACGGGCCACTGTGTGCACCACATTGCGCGGCATGCGTCGAGGCCGAACACGCTGTTCATGCAGAAGCATTGGGACGTGATGCGCAGCGATGATGGCGGCGCGCAGTGGCATGAGGTGAGCGGCAATCTGCCCACGGACTTCGGGTTTGTCATTGATGTGCATGCGCATGAGCCGGAGACGGTCTATGTGGTGCCGATCAAGAGCGATGCGGAGCACTTTCCTCTGGAGGGATCGCTGCGCGTGTATCGCAGCAAGACTGGCGGGAACGAGTGGGAGCCGCTGACGAAGGGTTTGCCGCAGAAGGACTGCTACGTCAACGTGCTGCGCGATGCGATGAGCGTGGATTCGCTGGACGAGTCGGGGATTTACTTCGGGACGACGGGCGGGCAGGTGTACTGCTCGCCCGATGGCGGCGAGACGTGGTCGGCGATCGTGCATGATCTGCCGGCGGTGTACTCGGTTGAGGTGCAGACGCTGCCATGATCCGTGTTGAATTGCCGTCGCCGCTTCGGAAGCTGGCGGGGATCACGGGCTGCGAGGTTTCAGTGGAGCTTGGGGCGGGAGCGACGCAACGAGACGTTGTGGAGGCGATCGAGACGCTCTATCCGATGCTGCGCGGAACGCTACGCGATCCGGCGACGGGTGAGCGGCGGGCCTATGTGCGTTTCTTCGCGTGCATGGAGGATGTCTCGCACGAGGGCCTGCGGGCGGCGCTGCCGGATTGCGTTGTGAGCGGCAAAGAGCCGTTCATGATCATCGGGGCGGTCGCGGGGGGCTGATGGCATCGCTCGACGGCCGCTGGGCTGAGCTTTGCTCCGGGCCGGGGAATGGTATCGGGATCTCGGAGGAGCGGATGTGCAGGTCGCGCTGTGGAAAGGGCAGCTCGATGCCGGCCTCAGTGAATCGCCGGAACAGATCAAAGTAGAGATCCGATTTGAGCGTGACGCTCGTGTGGGCCCGGGACATGGTCCAGACGCGGAGATTGAAATCCAGGCTGTTGTCGCCGTAGCCGGTGAAGATGACGTCGGCAGCAGGGCTCGACAGGACCTCTGGGTGCGCCATAGCAGCCTGCAGAAGGATGGTGCGAATGCGGTCGGGGTCCGAGTTGTAGCCGACGCCGACGGGAATCTGGATGCGAACGGTGGGGTCGTTCGCGGTCCAGTTCGTGACAGGGTTGTTGATGAAGTTGTTGTTGGGGACGATGACGACGACGTTGTCGTTGGTTCGGATCCAGGTGGAGCGGGCGGCGATGCGAACGACATCGCCCTGCATGCCGTCGGTCTCGATGCGATCGCCGATCCGAATGGGTTGCTCCACAAGCAGAATGAGGCCGGCCACGAAGTTGGAGACGACGTTTTGAAGGCCTAGACCGACGCCCACGCCCAGTGCACCGCCGAAGACGACCAGCGAGTTGAGATTGACGCCCAGGCTTTGCAGGCCGATGAAGAGGCCGCCTAGAAAGAGCAGATACGTGGCGAAACGGCCGAAGGCAAAGCGCGCCGCGTCGGACATGTTGATTCGGCCGAGGACGCGCTTGATCAGCACGCGTTGCACGAACTTCGAGAGCAGGATCAGCGCTGTGAGGAAGATTGCGGCCTTGATCAGGAAGGCGGGGGTGATCGCGACGCCACCAATCTTGACGATCTGAAACAGCAGGGCGCGACGGGTATCCGCGCCCAGCGCGCCGAGAAGGCTCGGGAAGAAGACGGAGGTGCTGAGTTGGCTCACAATCATGCGGGGGCATCGCACGGCCGCTGCGATACTCGCCCGGACGTGCTACCGGCAGGATACCGTGTACGGTTCCGCGATGCGCGTAGCGGAGTGTAGAGGCAGTTCGGGGCGCGAGCTCAGCGCGGCAGCAAAACGCTGACGATGCTGGCGCTCATGAGGTTGGCCATGGTGCCGGCGAGCATGGCGCGGAGGCCCAGCTTGGCGAGTTCATTGCGTCGATGGGGGATGAGGGCGCCGATGCCGCCGATCTGCATGCCGACGGAGCCGATGTTGGCGAAGCCGCAGAGCGCGAAGGTGGCGATGGCGAGGGTGCGGGTGGAGATCGCATGCGCCTGCGCCAATTGGCCGAGTTGCGTGTAGGCGATGAACTCGTTGAGGACGGCGCGTGTGCCGATGAGGTTGCCGACCTTGGAGGCGTCGATCCAGGGGATGCCGATAAGCCACGCCACAGGTGCGCAGAGCACGCCCAGAGCATTGCCCAACGAGTGCGGGAACGGGATGTGGCCGTGGGCCCAAAGGAAGTTGGAGATGCCGAGCATGATGGCGTTGATGAGGCCTACGATGGCGAGGAAGCTGATCAGCATGATCGCGACGTTGAAGGCCAGCGCGCCGCCATCGATGGTGCCGCGCGCGACGGAGCCGATGAGGTTCTCGTTCGTGTGCTCTTCTTCTGTGGGGATGTGCACGGTGCCGAGCGTGGCGGGCACTTCGGTTTCGGGCACGAGCATTTTGGCGATAAGGATGGTGCCGGGCGCGGTCATGATGACGGCCGAGAGCAGGTCCTGCGCGCGGATGCCGAAGGAGATGTAGGCCGCCATGATGCCGCCGGAGACGTGCGCCATGCCGGAGGTCATGATGGTCATGAGTTCCGAGCGTGTGGCGCCGCCGAGGAAGGGGCGGATGGTCAGCGGGGCCTCGGTCTGGCCCATGAAGATGGAGGCGGCGACGTTGGTTGACTCGGCGCCGCTGGTGCCCATTGTGCGCTGCATGAGCCAGGCGACGACCTTGATGATCTGCTGCATGACGCCGATGTGATACAGCAGCGCGAAGAGGGCCGAGACGAAGATGATGGTCGGCAGAACGGCGAAGGCGAAGACCTGGAGCGGGCTGGTGGGGTCACCGAGCTTGCCGAAGACCATAGATGAGCCATCGACCGAATGGGCGAGCAGCGAGGTAACGCCTCCGGCACCGACGTGCAGCATCTTCTGTCCGAAGGTCCACTTGAGCACGAGCACGGCGAAGAGGATCTGCAGGCTGAGGCCCCAGGCGACGGTGCGCCAACGGATCGCTCGACGGTTCGTGGACAGGGTATAGGCGACGCCCAGGAGAACAAGGACTCCGAGCAGACCGGTGAAACGTGCCAAGGTGAGGGTGCTCCGGCGGAGGAATACGGCGAGTGTACCGGACGAGCCTCATCGACGGAGAACTAAGTCTTGCAGTCGAGGCCGGATGCGGGCGAGCGTTAGCGGGCGGCGAGGGTGACGGTAAAGGGCAGATCGCGCGGCGGATAGCAGGATGCGGTGTCGCAGGCCTGGTAGTGCAGCGTGCCCGAAAGGGGCTGTTCGCCCTTGTCAGCTACGACTTGGAGACGGACGTGGAACTCTCCGGCGTAGGTGCTGAGGGTCTCCCCGGCGCCGACGTTGAGATGAAGCGGCAGGCCGGCAGGGTAGCTGTCCTTGAGAACCTGGATGCGAGGGGACGCCGCGATCTTGACGGAGGTCGGGATGAGCGTCTCGTCGTGCGGCGCGTGCGAGTTGATGTGGAAGCCGGGTTGGACCTGGAAGGTGAGCTCGATCCAGTCGGGCTTGCCGGCAGCGACGATCAGCCGCTCGGTGTCGAGGCTTACGCGCTGTGCCCGGGAGGCGGCGGCGGGCCGGGGTGTGTCGAACTGGATCTCCTGCGAGAGGCCGAGGACGGCGGCCATCGGAGCGCAGCAGAGAGCGAGGGTCGCGGCCCGGAGGCGAGGTGAGAAGGCAAGCTTCATGCGCCACCTGCCGCGATGGCCTGCTTGATGTTGGCTTCCATCTGGTCCTTGGTGGGTGCGCCTGCTGTGACGGCGGTGACCTTGCCTGTCTTGTCGACGAAGAAGGTCTCGGGCAGGTAATCGACCCCACCGTATGCCTTGGCGACTTGTTCATTGGGCAGGAGGATCGGGTAGCTGACGCCGATCTTTCTCGCGGCGTTCGCCACCTCGCTGGGACCGATGCCGTCATCCTGGTCGAGCCCGAGGACAACCAGACCGTTGGGCTTGTACTTGTTGTAGAACTCCTCGATCCAGGGCATCTCGAGCTTGCATGGACCGCACCAGGTCGCCCAGAAGTTGACCACGACGGGATGACCCTTGAAGTCGCTCAGCGAGACCTTCTTGCCGTCCGTGGTCTTGAGCGAGAAGCCGGGTGCGGGCTTGCCTGCGAGGTCTGCGCCTTCCATCTCGGGTGCGGCCGCGTTGGCTCCGCCCGGGGCTGGGGTGAGCTGGACGTGGTTGGCTTCCAGGGCGGCACGCCGTGCGCGGAGGTTGTGGACCCCAGCCCAGAACAGCGCGGCGATGACCACGATCATTGCTGCCAGTACTGCCAATCTGCGTGCCAAAAAGGTGCTCCCGTCGAAGCGCAGCGGTGCGTGCCACGCAGTCACCAGTCTACCGCCGGACGCGGGGCGCTCTGCTAGGATTCCCTTCGATGAGCAGCGGATGGCAGGACGGCGCAGGGAAGCGCGCCGCGGAGATCATACGGACTGAGGCTGCTGCTTTGGAGGCCCTTTCCGAGCGGCTGGAGACCGCCGAGCCGGACCAGTTCGGGCAGGTGCTCGCGAAGCTCATCGAGGCGGTCAACAGCGGGCACCGCATTGTGCTGTGTGGGATTGGCAAGAGCGGGCTGATCGCTCGCAAGATCGCCGCCACGCTGGTGTCCTTGGGTGTCCCGGCGCTGTTTCTTCATCCTGCGGAGGCGTTGCACGGTGACCTCGGGCTGGTCACCGCGGGAGACGTGGCGCTGGCATTGTCTTACTCCGGGCAGACGGAGGAGATTGTGCGACTGCTGCCGTCGTTTGCACGACTGCAGGTCCCAGTGGTGAGCCTGTGCGGGTGTGCCGACTCGGCGCTTGCGCGGGGCAGCGCGCTGGTGCTGGACGTGAGCGTGGATCGAGAGGCGTGCGCGCATCGGTTGGCTCCGACGACTTCGACAACGGCGATGCTGGCGGTTGGGGATGCGATTGCGGTTGAACTCAGCCGTGCGCTGGGCTTCCTTCCCGAGGCGTTTGCGGAGTTCCATCCCGGCGGGCAGCTTGGGCGGCGGCTTACGCCGGTGCGGGAGATGATGCATACGGGCGATGCTGTGCCGGTGGTGCGACCCGAGGCCCTGCTGCCCGAGATTGTGCACGAGATGAGTGCGAAGCGACTGGGAATGACCACGGTGCAGGCCGATGGCGCACTCCTGGGCGTGCTCTCGGACGGCGACCTGCGACGGTTGATGGAGCGGGATGGCGCGGGAGCGTTCCACAGGACGGCCGCTGAGGTGATGAACTCGCAACCGCGGACGGTTTCACCTGAGATGTTTGCGTATGCAGCGGTCGAAACGATGGAGAGGCATAAGATCACAGCGCTGGTGGTGACGGATGCGGACAGTGCTCGCGGCCGGGTGCTCGGGATTGTGCATATGCATGATCTGCTGGAGTCGTTGGGTGTTGCGTCAAGACGTCCTTAGATCTGTCCGGTGAGGCGGTTCGTTACAATCGAACCCACATGCATCGTTGGTCTCAGCTCTTCATCCCCACCCTGCGCGAGGCCCCTGCGGACGCCGAGGTGGCCAGTCATAAATTGCTTCTGCGCGCGGGTTACGTGCGCCAGCTGGGCGCTGGAATCTACAGCTATTTGCCGTTAGGGCAGCGTGCGCTGAACAAGATTGTGCGCATCGTGCGTGAAGAGATGGACCGCATCGGGCAGGAGTTCCATCTGCCGGCGCTTAATCCTGCCGAGCTTTGGCAGGAATCCGGCCGCTACGCCGTCATGGGCGAGAACATGTTTCACCTGAAGGACCGCAAGGGAGCCGAGCTCTGCCTTGCGATGACGCATGAAGAGGTGATGACCTCGATCGCGCGAAACGAACTGCGCAGCTACAAGCAATTGCCGCAGATCTGGTACCAGATCCAGACCAAGTTCCGCGATGAGCCCCGACCCAAGGGTGGCCTGCTGCGCGTGCGCCAGTTCCTGATGAAGGATTCTTACTCCTTCGACCTGAACGACCAAGGTCTCGACGCGAGCTATCGCAAACATGACGAAGCCTATCGCCGGATCTTCACGCGGTCTGGCCTGGAGTTCGTCGCGGTGGAAGCGGACTCGGGCGCGATGGGCGGTTCGGGGTCGCAGGAGTTCATGGTCTACACCGAGGCCGGTGAGGACTGGATCGCCAGCTCGACGTCGGGCTACGCGGCCAACATGGAGAAGGCAACCTCACGGCTTGCTCCCGTCGAAGATCTGGCCCCTACGGGCGATGCACCGGAGCTGATTCATACGCCGGGCACCGCCGCTATCTCTGAGATCTGCGCGTTTCTCGGCATCCAGCCATGGCAGGACATCAAGTGCGTGGCGTTCATGGGCAAGCGCCCCGGCGCGCCCGCTGATGAGCCCGCGCTGCCCATCGCTGCGTTTCTGCGCGGCGATCACCAGGTGAATGAGACCAAGCTGAACGGCGTCGCGGGCACTGCGGAGCTGCGCCCCATGACACCGGATGAGCTCGCGGTCTTCCTCGGCGGACCTGCTGGCTACCTCGGACCGGTCGGCATTCCATCGGTGATGTCCGGGGGCTCGCTGAACGGCCTGAAGTCCGGCAAGGCACTGGAGAAGATCAAGGGCATCTATCGCGACGACGCGCCGGGCGGCGTGCTCAAGACGATTGTGGTGCTAGACCCGGGCCTCGATGGGCCGGAAGAACTTGGTGGCCGGGGCTAACAAGCTCGACTATCACTTCCGCAACGTCACGCCGGGGCGGGACTTTACGCCGACGCTTGTGGCGGACATCCGCAATGTGAACGAGGGTGAGTCGGATCCGCTCGGTGGTCAGCCTTTGCGCTTGGGCAAGGCCGTCGAGGTTGGGCACATCTTCAAGCTGGGCACGAAGTACTCCGAGTCCATGGGCGCCCGTGTGCTCGACCGTGACGGAAAAGAGGTGATGCCGATCATGGGCTGTTACGGCATCGGCATCGAGCGCATCCTGACGGCGGCTATCGAAAGCTCTGCCGCGCGGTTTGCCGCAGCATCCGGGCACTCGGCGGGAAGCGCGCAGGCGGAACAGTTTGCGCTGCCCGCGGCTATCGCTCCGTTCGAGGTCGTCGTGACGATCACCAACACGCGCGAGACCGCGATGAGCGATGCGGGCGTGAGCCTGGCGGAGGCCCTTTTCAACGCTGGCGTCGATGTGCTGCTGGACGACAGGGATGAGCGCGCCGGGGTTAAGTTCAAGGATGCGGACCTGATCGGGGTTCCGTTCCGCGTGAACATCGGCAAGAAGCTGTCGGACGGCGTCATCGAAGTGGTCGACCGCCTTGCCGGAACCACAAATGATCTCCCCATATTGGGGGCGGCGGCACATATCGTCGCGCTGGTTGAGGCGTCCAAGGTATAACGCGCGTTCGCGGGTTGCACTTCCCGGGCCTGTATTCTCGAGTAGCGCGTCTGAACTATGCCTGTCACCGTCAAGGTCGCCCGTCAACAGCACACGATGGTGTGGCGCCTGGTGCGCCTTGCACTGCTCGTGGTGCTCGCATTCGTAATCATCGGCGGCGTGGTCTTCGGGTACGAGTACCACAAGTACCAGGGGCTGGTAGACCAGCGGTTGGCACAAGGACCGCTGTTTGCGTCGACCTCGCAGATCTATGCGGCGCCGCAGGAGGTGCGTCCCGGACAGCGGCTTTCCACTGAGGCGATCGCGGCGCGTCTGCGCAGGGCAGGGTATGGCAGCGACGGCCAGAGCAGCCCAATGGGCAATTTCCAGCTAAACGGGCGGGCGATCTCGATACGGCCCGGGCCGCAAAGCTACCTCGCCTCGGATGCTGCGACGATCGCGACGAGCGACGATACGGTGCAGTCGATCACGGCGGAGAATGGCGCACCTTTGAGCGCCTACAAGCTGGAACCGCAACTCATCACGGCACTGAGCGAGGACAAGAACCGCACCAAGCGCCGGATGGTGACCTACGACCAGATTCCTCCGCGGCTGGTGGAGGCGGTGCTGGCGATCGAGGATCGTCGCTTCTTCGAGCACTCCGGCATCAACTATGTCCGCACCGTTAAGTGCGCGGTAAATGACATCCTTTCGCAGCACAAGGGATGTGGCGGGTCCACGCTCACGCAACAGCTTGCGCGCGGGTTCTTCCTTACGCCGGAGAAGACCTACTCGCGCAAGATCGCCGAGATCATGATCACGTACCAACTTGAAGCGCGCTTCACGAAGCAGCAGATCTTCGAGATGTATGCCAACGAGATCAACCTTGGCCAACGCGGATCGTTTGCGATCAACGGCTTCGGCGAGGCGTCGCAGGCGTACTTTGGCAAGAACCTGAAACAACTGGATCTGGCGGAGTGCGCGCTGCTGGCCGGCATGATTCAGCGCCCGAACTACTTCTCGCCGTACCGGCATCCGGATCGCGCGATCGAGCGCCGCAACATCGTGCTGGATTCGATGGTGGAGACGGGCGCGATCACCGCCGCGCAGGCCGAGGATGCCAAGCGTGAGCCGATCCGGCTGGCGCCGGCTGATGTAGATGCGAGCGAGGCACCGTACTTTGTCGATCTCGTACATGATCGGATCCTGCAGCGAATTGGGGACTACGACATGTCGCACTCGTCGTTGCGCATCTACACCTCGCTCGATCCTGACCTCCAGAACGCGGCCTCGGACGCGGTGGCGGAAGGCATGCGTCATGTCGACGACTTGATACGAGCAAAGCACAAACGCGACGGAGAGCCCGGGGTCATGCCCCAGGTGGCGCTGATTGCCATTGATCCGCACACTGGCCAAGTTCTTGCGCTCGTCGGCGGACGGAGCTACAGCACTTCACAGCTGAATCACGCCATCGCTGAGCGGCCTACAGGCTCAACCTTCAAGCCCTTCGTGTACGCCCAGGCGTTCACCACTTCGCTCAACGGCACCACGCTTGATGATGGCGGCGTCTTCACGGCGTTGACCAAACTCAACGATGACCCACAGGACTTTGGCACCGGTGGGAGGTCGTATACGCCGGGGAACTTCGTCAGGGGCGAATATCCCGGCATGGTGAGCGCCGCCGATGCTCTTGCACACTCGCTCAACATCGCCACGATCGCTTTGGCGCAGAAGGTGGGCTACGGAAACGTCGCCTCGCTTGGCCGCTCTGCCGGGATTACCAATGCGAAGGGCACGCCGTCGGTCGCGATCGGTGCTTATGACGCCACTCCGATGGATGTTGCCGGCGCGTACACCGTGTTCGCCAACGGCGGAGTCCATCTCACGCCATGGCTTCTTTCCGGGCGTACGAAGCCGTAACGGAGACGTCGTTGCAGACTACACGCCCGAAGCCCGGCAGGTCCTTGATCCCCGAGTTGCGTACCTGACACAGTCGCTCATGCAAGGTGTGATCAACCGCGGCACCGGTTCCACGGTGCGAAAGCTCGGATTTACGGCACCGGCCGCAGGCAAGACGGGAACCGAGCACGATGCGTGGTTTGCCGCGTACACATCCAACCTCCTCTGCGTCGTTTGGATCGGCAACGACGATTATTCCGATATCAAGATCCAGGGCGCGGACGCCGCTGCACCGATCTGGGCCGACTTCATGAAGCGTGCGATCAAGCTGCCGCAGTACTCGGACATGAAGGCGTTTCAGCCTCCGCCGAATGGCGTGCAGAACGTTCGCATCGACCGCGCGAGCAACCTGCCGGCGGATGAGAGCTGCCCAAGCGATACGTATGAAGCGGCGTTCCTGATCGGGACCGTGCCGCAGAGCACGTGCTCGCATATGGGCATGGATACGCAGACGCTTGGGACGCAGCTTTTTGGCGATGGTACGGATGGCGGATCGGTGGTTCCGGTTCCCGCGCCGGGCCAGCAGACCAGACCGCAGCAGGGGCCGGGGCTGCCGCCGAGCGCGCCTCAACTGCTGAACGGCACGCCGCCGCAGGTGGAGCCGAAGCATCGGAACGCGTTCCAGAAGATGTTTGGGTTAGGCAAGCCGAAGCCGCCGCAGGACGATAACGCAGAGCCGCCTCGGCCTCCTGACCCCCAGTAGTGCTATTACTTGCGCACACGTTGCGGGAACGGCCGTAACGTTGTGATCTCGCCGCGGCTTCGTCATGATTGGGCGACCTTCGGGAGAGATCATGTTGAAGCGGGTAGTTGCACTGTTGCTGTGTCTGTTCGTACCTTCGCTCGCCTTTGCGGCGGACAACGATTACAAGGTGGTATACGACGGGGGCTCGCTGTCGGGCATCAAGGCGGGAGCGGGCGCTCACCTCGTGATCGAAGCGAATCAGATACGAATTGTTGAAGGGAAAGAGACGCTTGTGTCGATCCCTGCCGAGAGCGTGACCGAGATCTCTTACGGGCAGGACGTTCACCGTCGCGTGGGCTCGGCTATTGCTCTGGGTGTGATCTCGCTTGGGGCGGGCGCTCTGCTAGCGCTGAGTAAGTCCAAGAAGCACTTCGTGGGCGTCACGTGGGCGAATGGCGATCAGAAGGGCGGGTTCGCGATGCAGTGCGACAAGAACGACTATCGCGGAGTTCTTGCCGGCCTGGAGGGAATCACTGGTAAGAAAGCGGTGAACTCGGAGTCGATGACGGTGAAGAACTGAAGTCGTCCCGAACGCAAGCGTCTGCATCGGGACCGATTAGCAGCTTGAGCGGCGACGTCCACCGAGCAGCTTCATCGTGTTGCCGACCGGAGCTTCAGCGGTCTGTCCGGGTGCGGGAATCCAGGGCTGGCAGTGGGGGCACCAATAGGTTGAGCGGACTTGCTCGCCCTGTTTGCGCATCATGATGAGCGCGCCGCAGCGACGGCATTCCTGGCCCTGGCGGCCGTATACCCAGAGTCGGTCGCCGGCGTTCATGCTGTGCGTTGTGCGGCGGTTGCCCGTGTAGGTCACGATGGCGTCGCCCCCGGTGCTTGAGGAGGCTTGGTTCACGTTAGCGCGCATGTAGCGGCCTGATACCTCGGCCATGACGTCGAACTCGCGATCGGTCACCGTGCGGAGTTGCCGGAAGGGGTTTACGCCGGCGGCGAAGGCGACCTCTGACTTGTAGACGTTGCCGAGACCGGCGATCACTCGCTGGTTCAGCAGGGTGACGCCGACCTCGGCTTCGGGGCTTTGGTGAGCGTAGGTCTTGAGCGCGGTGATCCCGGTTTCGGTGGTGTATTCGTTGCTGAGGATGTCGACGCCGAGTTTGGGGACCTGCGAGTAGCGCTCGAGGGTGCGCGCGGTGTGGAACTCGGTGACGGGGACGTTGAAGGCGACCGCGACGAAGTCACCGCACGTGATCGCGCAACGCATGGCAGAGCGTGGAGCCTTCCAGCGCTCGCCGACTCGGTAGATGTGCCACGAGCCGGACATAAGCATGTGAGTGAGGAGGACGAGGTCGCCCGAGAAGTGGATGAGGAGCCATTTGCCGCGGGCTTCGACCTTGTCGACCGTGCGGCCGATGATGTTCTTCGAGTCGGCCACCGAGGCGAGCGTGGCGACGTTGGCCTCGAAGGCGGTGACGTGCTTGCCGCCGAGGGCTTTTTGGAGGGCGCGGGCGGCTCGGTAGATTGTGTCGCCTTCAGGCATCTTTAGTGGTCAGTCTGCGGTTCAGCTTGCAGTGAGTTGCCAAGCTGACCAGCCTGCGAGCGTCTTCCGGGTTGAGGTCAGAACTATAAGCGATGTCCGCTGGACTCTCGTCGAATCCATAGCTTTCGAGGAAGGTGTCGGCCTGCACACGCGAGCCGTGCACAACGCGACCGCCCGAGAGCCTGCCGCGTACCTGCTCCAAGAGCGCGTAACCAATCCAGTCCATCGGGCGCCTCTATGGTCATCTTACTTCGGGGCTCCGGAGAGGTCGCCATGCTCACCTCAGCGATTGAAGGCGCAGCGATTCGCGACGGTTACGGCACTACTGAAGTCGTGCTCTTCACTTGTTGAGACCCATCAGACGCTTCTTCGCCTTTGCTGCGCGTGTCTCGGCCGTGACAGCTGCGCGATGTGTGACGGCGTTGCCGAGCTCGTGTGATGACGTTTTTCATGTAAACAATGTTTGACATCCCGTCGAAAGGCGGGTTAGTGTTCCTGTGTTAAACATTTTTGACATGGAGCGAAGCGATGGAAAGGCTCTCGTATCAGGAGAAGTCGCTGTGGGGTTCGTTGGTGGCGGAGTTGCTTGTTTATGGATCGTACTTTGTTCTTCATCATCAGAACTCAGTCAACAAGGTGGCGGGGATGATCGCCGGCGTCATCCTGCTGCAGATCATCTTGCAGTTGCTGATTGCCGCCTTTACGCGCAACCGGGTCAAGGATGAGCGTGACCGAGTAATTGAGCTGCGCGGGTATCGGGCCGGTTATTTGACGCTGGCTGGGTTGATGGTGCTGGGGTTGGGCGCGCTGTGGCTGCATACGCGCTTTGGCGATCTGAACCTGCAGCACCACAATCTGGGGCTGCACTTTCTGAGCGTATTTTTCGGGATGCTTGTGATCGCCGACATCGTGAAGACGGTCGGTGCAGATTGCCGCGTATCGGAGAGCACTCTGATGCCATCGATCAGCAACCAGATCCGTGAATTGCGGGCGGCGCAGGGAATGACGCAGCAGGAGCTTGCGGACCGCATCGGCGTGACGCGGCAGACGGTGATTGCGATTGAGCAGGATAAGTATTCGCCTTCGCTGGAGACCGCGTTCAAGATCGCTCTGATCTTCGCCGTGCCGCTGGAGCAGGTGTTTCAGTACAACCCGAAGGGGAAACGGTGAGGGCAGTTCTTGAGCTGATCTGAGCGAGGGAACTGATCAGGCGGGCTGGTCGGAAACGGAGGTCCTCGTCGCGGGAAGCGGTGGCAGGTTACGGCGTACGTTGAAGCCCATCGGGGCGGGTTGGAAGCCGGCGTCGAGGAGCGCGCGTGCGATCGGGTGTTCAGCCACGGGAAGGCCGTTGATGGATGTGATGAGCAGGCCGGTGCGGGCGTGGTCGTGATCGGCGGCCTGGGCGCGCTGGACGGTTTGGACGAGGAACTCGGCGAGGGTGCGCATGGTGTTGGTGCGGGCGGGCTCCTCGTCGGGGAGCAGGACCTGCAGGTTGGGGTTGCCGCGGCGGAGGTAGGCCGTGAGTGCGCCGTCGATGAGAACGACGCGGGCACCTACGGAGCGGGTGAGGGTGGAGGGGTTGCCGTCGGTATCGGGTCCGGCGGGGGCGTTGGGCCAGCGCAGGAGCGAGCCGTAGGGGTTGGCGGGGTCGGTGGCGGCGAGGATGACCGCCTCGCGGCCCTCTTCGAGGCTGCCGTTGTTTTCACCGGGGCGAAGGGAGCGGAGGAGATCGACCGCGGCGGGCTGGGCGAACTGGGTCGCGCCGAGGTCGGCTGCGAAGTAGCCGCGGCGGACGCGGCCGGATTCTTCGAGGGCTTTGAGGACGTCGTAGATGGCACTGAAGCCTCCGGGGAGGTCTTCCGCGTGAGCGGTCTCGCGGAAGACGACGCCGTAGCGGGTAAGAAGTTGTTGCGCGATGGCGTGCGACCAGTTGGTCTGGTTTGCCGGTGTGTTTTCGGCGGCAAAGGCAGGGACGTTGAGGGACCAGCGGCCTTGCGCGGTGGGCGGGGTGGTGCGGCGGGAGCGGAAGCCTTGCTGGTTGTGGATGCGGCGAGCGGGTTTGGCGGAGCGGCTCGTGGAGGTGCGCTCGGTGTAGGCGCGCAGGGCGTGGAGGGCGTCGTTGGTGATGAGGCCGCGCCAGACGAGGGACCAGAGTGCGTCGATTGTCTCGCCGGGGTAGCCGCCCCCGAGTGCGTCGTGGAGGGGCTGGAAGAAGCTGGCGCCGTTGCGTTGGAGGTAGCTGAGGATGGCCAGTTCACGGTCTGAGGGCGAGTTTTCGTCCGGTTGCGGCGGTTGAGCGAGTGTGGTCTGCGGCGTTCCCGTTTCGGGAATGACTTTCGCTGTGTCTTCGCTCTTTTTTTGTTGCTTCTCCGGCGGCCGCTTTGGCATGCTGCGGTGGTGACTTGAAGACGCGGTTGGGTGGCCAGAGGAGGGGGAGCTTTTCGGAGAGGAAGAGCGCGATGCGGCCATCGCGTTCGCCGAGCGGCTCGAGGCCGACCCAGGTGACTTCGCCGGCGGCGATGAGGGTATCGAGGTCGGCGGGTTTGTAGCCCGCGATGCGGGCGGGGAGGATCTCTGTCTCGAGGATGGAGGCAGCGAGGGGCGCGCCCTGGAGGTTTTCGATGACGTCGAGGAGGGCGTCCAGGCCGCGGCGGGGCTGGACGACTCCTTGCCAGCGGGTGAAGAGGCGCGCGAGGGTGGCCTGGGCGACGGGTTCGACCTCTTTGCGGAGGCGGGCGAGCGATTTGCGGCGAATAGTGCGGAGGACTTCGGCGTCGATCCACTCGCGGTTGGTGCCGCCGGGAAGGAATGCACCTTCGATGACGCGGCCGGAGCCGACGAGGCGCTGGAGGACGGCTTCGACCGTGGGGGTGGGCAGTGCGTAGCGGTGGCGCGAGCTCGGGCGTGGTGAAGGGGCCGTGGGTGCGGGCGTAGCGGCGGACGATGTCGGTAAGCGCGTCGGGTGCGGGTTCGAGAAAGGCGGAGGGCAGGCCGGGGGGAAGCGGTACGCCCGAGCGCGTCGCGCATGCGAGCGGCGTCTTCCACCGCGATGAGGCGCTTTTCTCCGTGCGATGCGGAGTTCGAGGGCTCGGCGGGAGCGGATCAGGCGCTCGAGTGTGACGTCGAGGTCCAGGCCGGTGGTGCGCTGGGCAAGTTCGGCTCGGGTGAGGTCGCCGAGGCGGAGAAGGAGGTCGTGCACGCCGTCGAGGGTGCGGGCGCGGTAGGTGTCGGCGAGGGACTGGAGCTGTTCTTCTGTCTCCTCGATGGCGTTGATGTCGAGTAGTTCGCGAAGGTCGGCGTCGCCGAGGAGTTCGCGGAGCTGGTCCTGGTCGATGGAGAGGGCCTGGGCGCGGCGTTCGGCGAGTGGAGCGTCGCCGTCGTAGATGTAATTGGCGACGTAGCTGAAGAGGAGGGCGCCGGCGAAGGGAGAGGGTGTGCGCGAGTCGGTGACGTGGACACGGATCTGGCGGTTGGAGATGGCGCGGAGGACCTCGGCGAGCGCGGGCATGTCGAAGACGTCGCGGAGGCACTCGCGGTAGGCCTCGAGCAGGATGGGGAAACTGGGGAAGCGGGAGGCGACGGAGAGGAGATCGTAGGCGCGTTTGCGTTGTTGCCAGAGCGGCGTTCGGCCGTCTGCGCGACGGCGGGGCAGAAGGAGCGCGCGACTGGCGGCTTCGCGGAATTTGGCGGCAAAGAGGGCGGTGGAGCCGAGCTGCGATTGAACGAGGTCGGCGGCTTCCGCGGGTTCGAGCAGCAGGAGGTCGGCGTCGGGCGGCTGGTCGGTGTCGGGGAAGCGGAGGACGAAGCCGTCCTCGGACCACATGGTTTCGACGTCGAGGCCGGCGGCTTTGATTTTGGCGGTGACGGCCATCGCCCAGGGCGTGTGGACGCGGGAGCCGAAGGGGGTGAGGCAGCAAACGCGCCAGTCGCCGAGTTCGTCGCGGACGCGTTCGATGACGACTGTGCGGTCGTCGGGCACCTGGTCGGTGGCGAGGGCCTGATCGGTGAGATAGCGGAGGACGTTTTCGGCGGCTTGCTCGTCGAGGTCGTGCTCGCGGGTGAGCTTTGTGATCGCGGCGGAGCGGGGCAGGTCGCGGACGGTGCGGATGAGAGCGCCGATGCGGCGGCCGAACTCGATGGGGCGGCCGGCCTGATCGCCGTGCCAGAAGGGCATCTTGCCGGGCTCGCCGGGTGCGGGGCTGACGAGGACGCGATCCTGGGTGATCTCGTCGATGCGCCAGGTGGAGGCGCCGAGGACGAAGGTGTCGCCGGTGCGGGCTTCGAAGACCATTTCTTCGTCTAACTCGCCGACTCTCAACGGTTTAGGTGGAGCCGGAGAGGAAGACGCCGAAGAGGCCGCGGTCGGGGATGGTGCCGCCGTTGAGGATGGCGAGGCGTTTTGCGCCGCCTGCGTGGAGTGATCCAGTTGCGTTGGCGGTCCCAGGTGACGCGGGGACGGAGTTCGGCGAACTCGTCGGAGGGGTAGCGGCCGGCGAGCATGTCGAAGACGCTGTTGAAGATAGCCGGGCTGAGGGAGGCGAAGGGGGCGGCGCTGCGGACGATGTTGAAGAGGGATTGGTAGCTGACGCCGGGGGATTCTTCGTCGAGTTCGGCCTCGTAGCCGGTGTAGATTTGGGCGCGATTTGTGGCGCGCACTGTGGATTTAGGACGGGTTTTGCGTCGTTTTTCGACCTCGGCGACGGGGAGGGGTGGCTGGGCGACGATGGCGACGATCTGCTGGGCGAGGATGTCGAGTGGATTGCGGAGAAAGCGGGTGTGCTCGACGTGGCCCTCGTGCATGGCCTGGGTGACGGCGGCGCAGGCGATGAGATCGGCGCGGTACTTGGGGAAGATGATGCCGTTGGACGGGGCGCCGACCTGGTGGCCGGCGCGGCCGATGCGTTGCAGGCCGCTGGCGACGGACGGCGGGGCTTCGATCTGGATGACGAGGTCGATAGCGCCCATGTCGATGCCGAGTTCGAGGGAGGAGGTGCAGA
This sequence comes from uncultured Verrucomicrobiae bacterium, assembly GCA_963795955.1. GTDB lineage: Bacteria > Acidobacteriota > Terriglobia > Terriglobales > Acidobacteriaceae > Granulicella. Next base: position 17,363 of record CAWCJK010000010.1, on the reverse strand, counting down.
CGAGGCACTTGAGGCGACCGGCTTTGAGTTGTTCTTCGATTTCGGAGCGCTGGGCGGCGGCGAGGCTGCCGTGATGGGCGCGAGCGATGGGTTCGCCGGCGAGTTCGTTGAGGGCTCCGGCGAGGCGTTCGGCGATGCGGCGGGCGTTGACGAAGATGAGCGTGGAGGTGCGCTCGCTGATGATCTCGAGGAGGCGCGGGTGGATGGACTGCCAGATGCTGGTGCGCTTGGGGCCCTGGGAGGCGGGGCCGCTGGGGAGGTCGTCGATTTCGCCGAGTTTCGCCATGTCCTCGACGGGGACTTCGACCTTGATCTCGAGGCGTTTGCGGGCGCCGGCGTTGACGATGGTGACGGGGCGGTATTGGGGGCCGGTGCTGGATTGTTCGTGTTCGGCGGCTTCCGCGGAGGTGTAGTCGAGGGTGTCTGCTGCGGCGCCTTGCGTTGCGTGCGTTGCCGCTTCGGACGAAATGCGGGGGTCTCGCCGCTCCGCAGACGATGAGGCCGTCTGCTCCGGTCGAGATGACAGGTCTGTGGGGCTGGCGGGACTGCGGGTCTCTCGCACTCTGCGCTTCGCGCTCCGGTCGAGATGACAGGTCTTCGGTTGGGTCCGCTGAGGATTCGCTCGCGGGCTCGGCGCCGCCGAGGAAGCGGGCTACCTCTTCGAGGGGGCGCTGGGTGGCGCTTAGGCCGATGCGCTGGAGCTTGCGGCCGGTGAGGGCTTCGAGGCGTTCGAGCGAGAGCGCCATGTGGGCGCCGCGCTTGGTGGGGACGAGCGCGTGGATCTCGTCGATGATGACGGTTTCTACCGAGCGGAGCGCTTCGCCCGCGTCGGAGGTGAGCAGGAGGTAGAGGGACTCGGGTGTGGTGATGAGGATTTCGCCGGGGTGGCGTTTGAAGCGGGCGCGTTCGCGGGGGCTGGTGTCGCCGGTGCGGACGCTGATCTCGGGGATGTGTACGGGGACGCCATCGCGCTGGGCCATGTTGGCGATGCCCTGGAGCGGGGAGCGGAGGTTGCGTTCGACGTCGACCGCGAGGGCTTTGAGCGGCGAGATGTAGAGCACGCGACAGCCGGGCTCGGCAAAGTGTGGAGGGCGCTGGAGCATGAGCCGATCGAGGCACCACAGAAACGCTGTGAGGGTTTTGCCGGTGCCGGTGGGCGCGAGGATGAGGGTGGATTCGCCACGCGCGATTGAGGGCCAGCCTTCACGCTGCGGAGCGGTGACGTCTTCGAAGACGGCTCGGAACCACTGGGCGGTGATGGGATGGAAGAGGTTGAGCACGTCGGGAGAGGCGTTTGGGGTCAACTCTGCCGCGGCGATGTTGCGCGGCTTCGACGCACGCTTCCGGGAGGTCATCAGCCCTCATCGTATGCTGATCGGCGCGCGGCGCGGTACTCCGAATGCGCATTCTCCGGATCACGAATACCGGCTCGCGACGTTGCTCGCGGGTACATGGTCCAGGGCGGGACGGAAGTTGTGGACGGTCGCGCTGGTCCCACTGTGCGCGAGCGCATTGAGTGGGTGGCCCTCTCCGGGGGCAACTGGTGGGCAGAGATCGTGTCGTGTCACCTCGACAATTAAGAGCTTGCGCCTCTGAGCAAGTGGTGCGAGCATTTGCGTGTCATGCCGAGGGAAATGCAATGGGCGCGAGGCGACGTACGCAAGATGTACTGTGGGCCCTTGTTCCAACCGGCGTCATGGGGATATCGGCAACGCTTGCCGCAGCGTCGAGCGTTCCGGTTTCGCCACCTGAGCTGAGTCGACCTGCTGCAGAGCGGCTGAGCGTGGCCGAACGGCTAAAAGAGGTTCGTGTGGGCGTCGCGGAGATCAACGCGGCGCAGAACCGTTTGTCTGCCGATGGGAAGTTCCTGATCGCCGAGTGGGTGAACTTCGGCGGCGGTTGGGGCTGGCGCAACGGCGGATGGCACAACGGGGGTTGGCGTAACGGCGGCTGGGGCAACGGCGGCTGGGGTAACGGCGGCCGCTGGCACAACTGGGGCAACGGGTGGCACAACTGGCATAACTACTGGCACAACTGGTAACGATCCAGCAGCTGTGTAGGTGAAGCATGTCGAAGTGCGAGTGTACGGAGCCCCGGATCCAAACGGTTGTTCTGCAGCCGACGCCGTTCTGCAACATCAACTGTCGCTACTGCTATCTTCCGCAGCGCAGCGCAACGACAGTGATGCCGCTCGAGACGATCGTGGCAGCGTTCGAGACGATCTTCGGGTCGGGTTGGGCAAGTCCGCAGATCACGGTGATCTGGCATGCGGGTGAGCCGCTGGTGCTACCGATCCGCTACTACCAGGCTGCGTTCGAAGCCATCGAAGCGCTTCGGCCAGCACAGATTGAGCTGCGGCATGCCATTCAAACGAACGGGATCCTGATCAGCGAAGCGTGGTGCGAGTTTTTGAAGCAGTGGAACGTGGGAGTGGGCGTGAGCGTCGATGGACCCCGCCATCTTCACGATGCGAATCGCGTAACGCGGAGCGGGAGTGGGACCTTTGATCGCGTGACGGCCGGGATCCAGGTTTTGCGGCGAACAGGGGTGCCGTTTCACGTGATCTCGGTGCTTTCAGCGGAGAGCATGAAGGCACCGAGAGAGATGCTGGAGTTTTATCTCGCCGAGGGGATCGAAGACATTTGTTTCAACGTCGAGGAGTCGGAGGGAGACCACGTTTCGAGTCTGCTCTCGACGGGGACGCCGCGTGATGGGTTCCGGTCTTTTCTGGATCAGTTCTGGACGATGTCCCGGCGAGACCCTCGCATACGTTTCATCCGCGAGATCGACGGCATGATCACCCGAATCTTCCGGCCCGAGGGAGTGCCCGTCGACAACGAGCAGGTTGAGCCGTTCGCCATGCTGAACATCGATTGCCACGGAAATGTGTCGAGCTTTTCTCCGGAGCTGCTGGGCTTTACCAGCGCGGAGTACAACAACTTCGTGATCGGCAACGTGCTGACAGATTCGCTCCAAGAGATGAGTCAGAGCCCGGCGATGCTGGCGATGACGCGAGATATCGGGGCGGGTGTAGAGGCGTGCAGGAGCGAGTGCGACTACTTCTCTGTATGCGGGGGCGGCGCGCCTGTGAACAAGCTGTCAGAGAATGGCAGCTTTCGAAGCAGCCGAACGACGTTTTGCACGCTGGTGCAGATGGTGCCGACTGACGTGATACTTGGTGCGCTCGATCGGCTGGACGGGAGTTCGAGCGACAGATCTGTCGAGCATGTGCGAACGGCCGAGGCGGAGCATGCGGTCGCAGCACAGAGTGATGCAGCGGTGGTTTGCGGTCGAGGAATCCCTGTTGCGAATGAGCGGGCTTTACGAGGAGACGCACCCGGTACCGCGCTACACCAAATTCAGAGGAGTGTCCGAGCATGAGAACAGTAGGCATAGCGACGGTTTTTTCCATGTTTCTAATGGTCGCGGCGGGGGCGAATTTGAGCGCTCAAGTGGATCAGGACGCGAGAACGCCCGTGCAGCAGGCTTTACCTCGGCCGGACGCGACGTTGCGTTCGATGGCCGCGCCGGGAGGAATCAGGTCCAAGGCCATGCGCAAAGGGCAGCAAGCGCAGAGCCAACCGCCCGGCGCGGCGGAGAGCGCGCCTCCACCTCAGACGCAGGCGAATACAACCGATCCTTCGGGGGCGGAAGAGCCGCATACGGCTGCTGTTCTTTGGGTGTCGAGTGTTGAAGCGATGCGCAGCACGCATGGACCGCAGCTGGATGTGATCCGTGTGCGCGGATTGAGCAGCTCGGACGGCTGGGAGCATGCGGAGTTGGTTCCCATGACGAAAGGGCCCGCAGCGGACGGGATCCTTGACCTGGCGTTTGTTGCGGAAGCGCCCTCGGATTCGACGGCTCCCACGAGCTTCCCTACGGTGGAGGCGGTGTTCGTCGTGGAGCCGGGGCACCCATACAAGGGTGTGCGGATACATAGCGCGACCAATCGCGTGACGTTGAAGGCTTTCCCCGGATATGCCGAGTCTGCGCCCGCGCCGAAGGATTGCACGAGTTGTGTGGGCAAGCGTTTCGTGGCTCGTGGAGAGGCATCGCCTTCGGGATCGCAATCGGTGGATGTTGTTCGCGAAGAAGATCTACCGAAGGGAACGCACGTGGTGAGGGGCTCAGACGGGCTTGGCAGATTGGAATCGGACCCGAACCGCCTGACGTTGGTGCTCGACGATGATGGGCGAATTGTTCTCGCGGTGTGGGACTGATCGGCATGTTGTCAGGCGCAGCGTTGGCGCATTGAGAGGAGAAACCGATGAAGAAGCTCGCGTACGTACCTAGCATGGCTGCTGCTGTGGGTATTGGATATTGCCTGTCGCTTTTCGCCCAGGGCCCCGGCCCCGTGGTGAACATCAACATGAATCGGCATCCGGACCTCGCCTCCGCGCAGATGTCCGTGGTGCAGGCATACCAGGCGATGACGCGCGCACAGCAGACCAATCAGTACGAGCTGGGCGGGCATGCCGGACACGCGAAGGATTTGCTGGTGCAAGCCGATTACGAGATGCGGCAGGCGGCGAACTCTTCCAATCGCAACGGACATTGAAGACCAGGCTGGGAACGAGCGAACGGAGCACGGGCGCGGCGTCACGTGACCTTGCATCGGTGCGCGCGAGCAGCTAGGCTAGCGACTCACCATGTCGCAAACATCGCACCGGACAGATCTGGATAGCTCGCAGAACGCTGAGTTGCGCTCGCTCGCTGCAAGCGCGGCGGAGCGGTCGTATTCGCCTTATAGCCGGTTTCGTGTGGGAGCGGCGTTGTTGTTGAGCGATGGGTCGGTGGTGACCGGGTGCAATGTTGAGAACTGTTCTTATCGGCTGACTTGTTGCGCGGAGCAGAGTGCGGTGGCTCGGGCGGTGAGTGAGTTTGGGCCGGGGATTCGGCTGCGGGCTGTGGCTGTGGCGAATCTGAATGGAGCGGCTTCGATGCCGTGTGGGGCTTGCCGGCAGACGTTGGCGGAGTTCGGGGACGATAGCACGTCCGTGCTGTATCCGGGCGAGGGTGGCGCGCCGATGGAGACTACGTTGGGAGCGTTGTTGCCGGCGGCGTTTCGGCCGGAGTCTTTACGTTGACCTTGGCCGCGCTGGCGGGGAACTGCGAACGCCATGTACGCGGTGTTGGCGCGGCGTTTTGATTGAGGTGATGGGAAGAGTGCTGGACGCTATGCATCCGTTGGACATTGTGATCAAGAAGCGCGATGGCGGGGAGCTTTCGCGAGGGGAGATTGAGGGCTTTGTGCGGGCGGTGGTGCGCTCGGGTGAGGCCAAGGTTTCGGGAGCGTCGCTGGGTGCGGGCGAGGCGGTTACCGATGCGCAGATTGCCAGCTTCCTGATGGCGGTGTTTCAGCGTGGGTTGAGCGCGCGGGAGCTTGCGGATTTGACGCAGGCTATGCGGTTTTCGGGGGAGACGTTTGATGCGAGTGATCTCGATACGTTCACGGTGGATAAGCACTCGACGGGTGGGGTTGGCGATAAGACTTCGTTGTTGATTGCGCCGATTGTGGCGGCGGCTGGGGTGGGCGCTGGTGGCGGAGCCGGGGAACAGCAGATTCCCTTCGGGAATGACAGAAAGAAAGGCAACCGCATCAGTGTGCCGATGATTTCGGGGCGGTCTTTGGGGCATACGGGCGGGACGCTGGATAAGTTGGAGACGATTCCGGGCTTTGATACGCAGTTGTCGATGGCGCGGATGAAGGAGGTGCTGCGCGAGTGCCATGCGGCGCTGGTGGGGCAGACGCCGCGGCTGGTGCCGGCGGATCGGATTCTGTATGCGCTGCGGGACCATACGGGAACGGTGGAGTCTCCGTTTCTGATCACGGCCAGCATCATGAGCAAGAAGCTGGCGGAGGATCTGCGCGGGCTGGTGCTGGATGTGAAGGTGGGGTCTGGGGCGTTTATGCCGACGTATGAGGCGTCGCGGTACCTGGCGGAGTTGATGGTCGCGACGGGTGAGCGGGCGGGGACGCGGACGGTGGCGCTGTTGACCTCGATGGATGAGCCGCTGGGGCGGTTTTCGGGGAACTGGGTTGAGGTTTGGGAGTGCGTCGACGTGATGCGTGGGGTAAGGCATCCGATGTCGGCGGACATGGTGGAGCTGTCGTGCGTGTTGTCGGGGTGGATGTTGTATTTGGCTGGTGCGGCTTCGTCGCCGGAAGATGGCGCGGCGAGGGCGGATGAGCTGTTGCGTGACGGCAGCGCGTATGAGGCTTGGTTGAGGATTGTGCGGGCGCAGGGTGGGGATGTGCGCGTGTTCGAGGATGCGAAGGCGTTTCATCGGCCCGCGGCTTCGGCGGTGATGCGGGCTTCGCGGTCAGGGTACCTGGCGGGGATGGATTGCAAGCAGGTGGGGTGGGCGGTGCAGCGGCTGGGTGCGGGGCGAAGTAAGCCGGGTGATCCGGTGAGCGCGCATGCCGGCATTGAGGTGCATGCGAAGATCGGCGATCGGGTGGAGGCTGGGCAGCCGGTGTTTACGCTTTTCAGTGAGGATGAAGCGCTGATTGCGGAGCCATTGCGGATGCTGGAGGAGACGGTTCGGATTGAGGACCGGGCTCCGGAGCGGGTGGCGCTGGTGCGTGAGGTTGTGCAACAGGCATAGGTCTGGCCAGGTGAATGGGACTGCGCTCTGCAGCGAGGCTGCCGGTTGGGATCGCTCGTCGGTTGCCAGCGCGCCCCAGATTGAGTGCGCATCCCGAGTGGCGTCGCCTGGGTTGCGGCTCAGTTTCGATCTTGCAGGAAGTACGGACGGCCCTTGAGGCGAAGCATCACGATGGGGTACGCCATAAGGACGGCTCCGAGTAGGAGAGCGCCGAGACCGAGTGGGGCGGTGAGATGACCATCTCTGTATGCCTGAACGAACTCTGCGATGCCCAGCGGGTAGAAGAGGACGACTGCGGTGAACAGGCCGGGAGAGAAGCGGCCGCGGGCGCGTATGACCGGCAGCACGTGGAAAAAGGTGGCGTTGATGAGCATCAGCGCGGCGAAGGCGAGCGGGGCGATGAGCAGGGTGGGTGCGAGTTCGGCCTGAATGAGTCCGAGGACAACCACGAGGGCATTCGTGATGTAGAACACGTTCCAATCGACGGGCAGACCAAGCACCGATCGAGCCCAGTTGCGCCAGTCGAAGGTGTACTCCTCGAGCACGTGAATGGCATACGCTGCGAACGCCAACCAAGCCAGATTGGTGAGATTCATAGGTCTCCTATTCACTGGGAACACTAGCACCTGATCGAGGCCGCAGAGACGTCGATTGCATGATCGGCGAATGATGCTGACCGGACCAGCGGTGGAAGGCTGGCGGTTCAGGGTGGGATCACCACAAACCTGCGTACACTTGGCGTAGGTACGTCGGAGGTGGCGGTGCGGTTGGGTGCTGGATGTTGGGCGGGAGCTTTGGTCTTAGCAACAGTTTGCGGAGGAGCCGGAGCGCAGTCGACCTCGCCTGAAAAGCCGATTCCCAACACGCCTGGCACGGCGAATCCGGGCGCGGGTGTGCCCCAGCCGGCGCCGCAGAAGGGAAAGGACTCCGGGATTACACCGCCGCAGCTTGAGTCGGGGCAGACGACGATCACGATCGACAAGCGGCTGACGAAGAAGCAGGAAGACCAGCTTCTGAACGATGCGGAGGAGATCTTTCAGTTTGCGAGCAAGGACACGGGTCTGCCGATTGAGCACCCGGTGAAGAAGGTCTTTATCTCTCGCGACCAGGTGAGTAAAGAGCTGCGCAAGCGGTTTGAGGAAGACAAGGGCAACAAGAAGATGGAGCAGAGCGAGCTGGTGCTGAAGAAATTTGGCCTGCTCGATCGCGACTTTCAGCTTCGGCCGTTTCTGTTGAGCCTCTTAACGGAGCAGATTGCGGGCTTTTATGACAACAAGACGAAGACGATGAACCTGCTGGACTGGGTTCCGGTGGATGAGCAGAAGCCGGTGATGGCGCATGAGCTGACGCATGCGCTGCAGGACCAGAAGGTCGACCTGAAGCACTGGGAGGATACGCAGCCGGAGGGCACGGCGAAGAACGTCAGCGAAGACATCAAGCACATCCAGACGGACGAGGATGATACGGCTCGTGACGCGGTGCTGGAGGGGCAGGCGATGGTGAGCTTCGCCGACTATATGCTGCGGCCGATGGGCAAGACGCTGAAGGATGTTCCGGAGATGGCGCAGATGCTCGCGGGTGGGCAGACGGACATGGGGGATTCGCCGGTGCTGGCGCGGGCTCCGCTGGTGCTGCAGCAGAGCCTGCTGTTTCCGTACACGAACGGGCTGTTGTTTGAGCAGGCGGTGCTGGTGAAGGGCGGGACCAAGCTGGCGTTTGCGGGCGTGCTTGAGTCGCCGCCCAAGGCGAGCTCGCAGATCCTGCATCCGCAGGCGTACCTGTCCCATGCTCCCGTGCCGGTGATGCTGTTTCCGGACATCCACCCGCTTTTGAGCGCGGCTGGGTATGAGCCGTATGACGTGGGCGTGATGGGCGAGTTGGACGTGCGGATGACGACGGAGCTGTTTGGCGGCAAGCCGCTGGCGGAGGCTTTGGCTCCGAACTGGGACGGTGGGGTGTACTACGCGGCGCAACGCAAGAATGCGACGGCGGCGGAGAAGGAGACGACGGCGTCGTTGGCGTTGCTGTATGAGTCGCGCTGGAAGAACCCGGACTCGGCGGAGGAGCTTCTTCCATGTGTTCGAAGAGCAGCTGCCGCGGCAGTATGACGGGCTGAAGCGGCGGGAGAGCGATGAGACGAGATGCGGATGAGCGCGTGTACTCGAGCAACGAGGGCGACATCCTGCTGCGGCGTGAGGGCAACCGGGTTTGGGTCAGCGAGGGCTTTGACCTGCCGCTGGCACGCAATCTGCGGACGGCGATTGATGGCGCACAGGGGACCGGGCCGGTGATGCAGGCGACAGCGCCTCAGCACGATCTCGTGGGGGGTATGGCGAGATTCATGGGCAGCTTCGGGGTGATGCGCGGCGGGCTGGCGCTGCGGCCTTAGTGTGCGGCAGCAATGACGCGGAACGACGGAAGGCTGTCGAGGTTGCGCACCCAGCGCGCGGGCTTTGCGTCGGCGGAGTCGATGAGTTGGAACGCGCCGGTACGCGTGAGCGGCTGCCTGATTGCGCGATGGCGATGATCGCCTGGGCCTTGTGCAGTCCGGGCTGGAGCTCGGCGCCGGAGAAGAGGACGAAGTAGCCGTCTGTGCCGGTTGCAGTGATGTAGGAGTGAAGGATGGTGTGCTCGGTCTGCTCGCGAGAGCGCGATGCCCGCTTTGGCGAGGACGTCTGAGACGAGCGGGACCGGAGTAGGTCTCGTTCTGCTTGCTGTGGCTGTTCAGGACGTTCACGGAGGTCTGCGGCATGGCCTGAAGATCCGCGAACGATGAGTGTGACCGGTGTGGTCGCCGGAACGGACCGTGAGGGTCGTGGAAGGCGCGGCGTCGGGGTGCTGGTGCTGCCATAGGCTGCTGGGCAAGGCAGACCGCGCGTAGCATGCGAGGAGCGAGGGTGAGAGAGCGCAGAGCTGAGTCGCTGTCATGGCGACTAGGGTACACGGTTTCGAATCGTATGGAAATCGAATAAAAGCGGGGGCTTGAGGCGAGCGGGTACACTCGGGTACACGAGTCATCCAGACAGAATCCATTCATGCTTTTGAGGAGTCGTTTTCGTGCCAACTGAGCTTTACTTTGAAGACCTGCGTCCGGGGATGCGAATCAACTCTGAGCGGAGCTACCGTGTAACGGCGGAGGAGATCAAGGAGTTCGCGGAGCGGTATGATCCGCAACCGTTTCATCTGGACGAGGCTGCGGGCGAGAGCTCGTTCTTCAAGGGCTTGGCGGCTTCGGGGTGGCTGACCGCGGCGATCGTGATGCGCTTGCGGGTGGAGTCGCTGCGGATTGCGGGCGGGATCATCGGTGCGGGTGTCGAGGAGATGCGCTGGACGCAAGCGGTGCGGCCGGGCGATGCGCTGCGCACGGAGTCGGAGATTCTGAGCGCGCGGCTGTCGCAATCGCGGCCGACGTTTGGGGTGGTGCGGTCGCGGACGACGGTTTACAACCAGCGCAATGAGATCGTGATGCGGAGCGTGGTGGGGTTCCTGGCCCCTTTGCGGTACCCGAAGGAGAGCGTTCGGTAGTTTTGCCGTTTTTCTCAGGGTTTGGGCGTATGCTCGATTTGGCTGGTGAATGCCTCCGGGGGTAGTGCAGCGCTGTGCGGATGACGGTATTAGCGTCCGGTTCGAAGGGAAATGCGACGGTGGTGTCGGCGGGTGGAACGAGCCTGCTGGTGGATGCCGGGCTTTCCTGCCGCGAACTGCTGCGGCGTATGTGCGCAGCCGGCGAGGACCCCGCGAAGCTGACCGCGATCCTGATCACGCATGAGCACCTGGACCATGTTGCCGGGCTGAGCGTGCTGGCGCGCAAGTTGAAGATCCCGGTGTTCTTTACGGCGGCGACGCACCGGGCCTGGGTGCGGATGCTGACACCGCGCAAGCGGATGAGCTATGCGCAGTGGCTGGCGAACCTGCAACGCGAGCGCGCGGAGCGGAACGCGGAGCCGGTGGTGGCTGCGGGAGACCACCTGCCCGCGCACCTGCACCGGGCCTCGCAGCCGGATGCGGGGCCGGGGGTGGGTGTGGCGGAGTCGCTTTGCGAGCCGATGGAAGACGACGGCGCGCTGGAGGCGCTGGTGGAGGCGGTAGCGGCGGCGGAAGCCGACTCGTGCGGTGATGAGGCGACGAGCGCGGCCAAGCCCGATCCGGCGTATCTGCCCGCGGTGGAGTACTTCGAGGCGGGGAAGCGGTTTTCGATCGGCGAGATCGACGTGAACCCGTTCACGATTCCGCATGATGCGGCTGACCCGTGCGGGTTTGTGTTCCATGCTCGGACAGAGAGCTTGAAGATGGCGGTTGCGACCGATCTAGGGTATGTGCCACCGAATGTGAAGGTTGCGTTGCGGGAGGTGGATGTCCTTCTGCTGGAGTCGAACCACGACCTGGAGATGTTGAAGGATGGGCCGTATCCGTGGTCGGTGAAGCAGCGTGTGCTTTCGCGGGTGGGGCATCTGTCGAATGCGGCGTGTGCGGAGTTCCTGACGCGGGACTATGACGGCGGGGCACACACGATCGTTCTGGGCCATCTTGTCGGAGCAGAACAACCTGCCTGACCTGGCGAGATATGCGGCAGAGCAGGCGATTGGGAACCGGCTATCGCTGCTTGGAAACCGCATTGTGCTGGCCGCGCAGGACAAGCCGCTTGAGCCTATCTGTCTCTAGTGAGGTACATCGGACGCCGAAAGTCTTTGCATCCGTTGCCGATACGGTAGAATCAAAGGACTGTTACAGGCTGATGGCGACGTATGACACCCAACCCGAGCGACGCAGGCACACGACGTGCAACGACCACGTTGTAGGCGCGATCCTCTCCGGTTGGCGATATGACATCTCCGGGATCTCGCCTGATCTGCGCGGCGACTACGAAGACCATCTGCGGACCTGCGATCACTGCCATAACAAGCAGCGGCTGCACCGCACCGTGGACCTGCTTCTGTTTGCGGTAACGACTTTGTCCTTTGCAGCGTTCGCGCTGGCGGCGGTTGTTCTGCATCGCCTGCGGGCCTATAGCCATTTCTCCAGCCTGCACCTTCACCTGTTGCCTGAGGCGAACCTGATTCACTCGCACATCCCCGCGAGCGTGACGGTCAGTTTGCAGGCGGTTGCGGGGCTTGGTGTGCTGGTTTCGATGATGCTGTGGGTGTTGGTGGCGATCGCGACTCCCGTCCCGGGCATGGTTACAGGTATTCTGCGCGAGAGGGTTTCGCCGCATATGCGCGATCGCCTGAAAGAGGCGGCGTAACCGCTCGAGCCGCAGGTCGCGCAGGATCTTTCCATGAATTCCGTTGAGGCTACCGCTTCCGTGCCGGCGCGCACGCCCGGCGAGGGTTCTGCGTCTGCGGAACTGGCGGCCTCGCGCAGGTCGGTTTCACGGCCTTCTCTTTTCTCCTATCCAGCGACGTACGTGCTGATCGGGATCAATGTGCTGGTGTTTGTGGCCATGATTCCGTTTGGGCCGTTGCCAGCGCTATGGCACCAGCATGCTTATGGGGCGTTGCTGACGGCGCCGTTCGACGCCAACTTCCTGGTTCGGTGTGGGGAGCAGCGCGCCGGACCTGGTGCTGGGAGGCCACCAGTGGTGGCGTTTGGTGGCGGCCACGTTTATTCACGTGATGCCGCTGCACCTGCTGCTGAACATGTGGTGTCTCTGGAACCTGGGACTCTTCGCGGAACCCCTGCTGGGGCGGCCGGGGCTGGTCGCGGTATACCTGCTGACTGGCGTGGCGGGGATGCTGCAGTCGCTCGCGTTCAGCGTGTTTGCGCGGCAGGAGATTGTCACGGCAGGAGCTTCGGGGGCGATCTTTGGGATCGCGGGGATCCTGATTGTGCTGCTGTCGAACAAGCGGCTGGCGCTGCCGTGGGAGGAGCTACGGAGCCTGAGGCGGCAGGTAATCTTCTTCGCGTTTGCGAACCTGGCGATCGGGCTCGCGCCGGGGGCCCTGCCCATGTTTTCGCCGCAGTACCTCCATGCGATGCACCTGAGCTCCGATGCTCTGCCCCAGATCGACAACAGCGCACATATCGGTGGATTTCTGTGCGGATTGGCGCTGGGATGGCCGCTGCTGCCGAGGATGACGTCGGGGCAGTCCAGCTACCGGAGCCGGCAGGTGCTGGTGTTTTCGGTGGCGGCCGTCGTGCTGTGTATGTTGGCCCGGATGCTGCTGACGTTCTGGCGGGCGGATCTGGTGCGGTAGCGCGCTGGCGAGGTCGAGTGTGCTGGCGAGGTAGTGGAAACGCGGTGTGCGCAGAGGCCGCGGTGTTGCGCGGCGCTAGGTATGCGGCGGAATCTGGCGTGTCTCGGGCGGTTTTGCGGGGGTTAGTCGAGGGAGCCGGAGGCGGTGGCGGCGAATTTGCGGACCATGGCGAGGAGGAGCCGGCGATCGCTTTCGCCGAGGTTGGCGGAGTAGCGCTGGATCTCGGTGAGGAAGTGGATTTCGGTCTCGTTGAGGCTCATGCCGGGCATGTCCCGGACGGGCTCGTCGGCGAAGAATTGGCTGAGCGGAAGCTCGAGGGCGCCGGCGATCTTCTGGAGTGTTTCGAGCGACGGGACGGTGTGGCCGTTTTCTACGCGGGAGAGATAGCACCGAAGCAGACCCGTGCGCTTTTCAATATCGCCCTGCGACATGCCGCGCTGAAGGCGGAACTCGCGAATGGTGACGCCGATGTTGATCGGCGCCGAGTGCGGCGGGGCAGTCGGGCTCGTCGGCAGCGCTGCATGCATGTTTGCCATTGACCGGAGAGTAACTAGGCTCATTGCCCACCTGCAAGAGCCAAGTGCGTCTAAGTGCGGAAAGTTTGTACCTGCCAAGATTCGTGCATCGGGAGACACTCGGGCGCGCGCGGCGAAAACGGGCATAAAACCCCGGAAATCCCGAAGTTTGTTTCACATCGGGAACGAATCACCCCATGTACATGCCGCCGTTTACATCGAGCGTGTGGCCTGTGATATAGCCTGCGGCGTCGGAGGCCAGGAAGGCGGTTGCGGCGGCGATCTCGTCTGGCGTGCCGTAGCGGGCGAGGGGGATCTGGGCCATGATGCCGGTCTTCTGTTCGTCGCTGAGGACGTCGGTCATGGGGGTCTGAATGAAGCCCGGCGCGATGGCGTTGACGGTGATGCCGCGGGAGGCGAACTCGCGTGCGAGGGATTTCGTCAGACCGATCAAGCCGGCCTTTGAAGCAGCGTAGTTGGCCTGGCCTGCGGAGCCGGTCTCGCCCACGACGGAGGTGATGTTGATGACCCGGCCCCAACGGGCCTTCATCATGGACGAGATGAGCGCCTGGGTCAGGAGGAAGGCGCCGGTGAGGTTGGCGCGGAGGACGTCGTCGAAGTCGGTGAGTTTCATGCGCAGGGCGAGGTTGTCGCGGGTGATGCCGGCGTTGTTGACGAGCACGTGGACGGCGCCGAAGCGGGTGAGGGCGGCCTTTGCGGCGGCTTTGATGGAGTCTTCGTTTGAGACGTCCAGGACGAAGGTCTCGGCGACGCCGCCGGCAGCCTCAATCTCGGCTTTGACCTCGGCGAGTTTGCCTTCCGTGCGAGCGGCGAGGGCGACCTGATGGCCGGTTTTGGCGAGCGCAAGAGCGATGGCGCGACCGATGCCCTGCGAGGCTCCGGTGACGAAGGCGATGCGGGTTTCCGGTGCGGGCATGGCGATGCGGGCTCCTTTGGGCTGTTGTGTTTACAACGGAAGTATAGGCGAGCGCGAGAATCCAGAAGGCCTGGGTCGCTATACTCTCCCTGATGACGCCGCTTGTCTCCGATGCTACGCCGAGCACGACCAATCAGGCCCACCCACAAGGGACAGCGCAGCAGCCGAAAGGCGGCGGCGCGAGCGTACCGGGTACGGAGGTTTACGCGATTCACGGTGCGGAACCGGAGGTGCTGGCGTATGCGATGGCGAAGTATTCGCGGTCGGCACTGACGCTGCGGGAGTCGCTGGCCGAGATCAGCACGCAGCGGGCCGAGCAGTTCCTCGACACGTTTTACTTCCAGTATGGTCACCGGTCGATCGCCGACCTGGCGCATGTGCCGATGGCCGTGGAGCGGTTGAGTCTGTTGGCGGCGATTGCGCTGGTGGATGAGACGCGCTGGGACGGGCAGGAGCGCTCGACGCGGTACCAGAATTTCCGGCGGTCGGGGTGGTACACGCCGCCACTAAGCAAGGCGGTGCGCGAGGACTTCAACACCGCAGTGGACCGGTTGTTTACGACGTATGAGCGGCTGGGCGAAGGCATGGCGGAGGCGTTTCGGACGCCGGATACCGCGGCCGGAGTCGATGAAGCCGGAGAGCTACGACCGCACGCTGAGGGCGCGGGCGTTCGACGCCGCACGCTACCTGTTGCCGCTGGCCACGAACACTTCGCTCGGACAAATTGTGAATGCGCGCACGCTGGAGACGCAGGTGTCGCGGTTGTTGTCGAGCCCGTTCGCGGAGATTCGTGAGCTGGGCACGAAGCTGCGCGACGCTGCGCGGACCCCGGCGTGGAACCTGCAGCGGGACCGGCTGGAGGAGATGGCCGGAGAGGGCGTGACGGATCCTCGCGCCACGGCGGAGCTGCTGAACGGCTTATTGCCGGAGGTGCGGAGCGCGCCGACGCTGGTGAAGTATGCGGAGCCGAGCACGTATCTGAAGGAGAGCTGCGCGGAGTTGGAGCAGGCTGCGCGCGAGCTGATGGGCGATGCCCCGATTTATCCGGCGCCGCTAGTGGATCTGCTGGACGACGATGAGGATCTTGAGGTCGAGATCGCGACGTCGTTGCTGTACCCGCATTGCCACTACTCGTACCGGCAGTTGCGCGGGGCGGTGGCGTCGCTGCCGGAGCTGCGGCGCGATGAGCTGATTGAGCTGGGGACGAAGCACCGCGGACGCCATGATGAGCTGTTGCGCGGATTCAAGAGCGGTGATGGGTTCCGGTTCGACATCCTGATGGATATCGGCGGCTTCCGGGACATGCACCGGCATCGCCGCTGCACGCAGTTGATTCAGCAGTTCAGTGCGGATCATGGCTATGAGGAACCGGTGTGTCCGGGGCAGCCGACGCTTGCGGATGCGGGTCTGGATGGGCTGTACCGTGAGGCGATGGAGCAGGCGTACGCGGCGTACGAACGCGTGCGGACGAGCGGTGAGCCGGAGGCCGCGGAGAGCGCGCAATACCTGCTGCCGCTGGCGACACGGTGCAGGGCGATGTTCAAGATGGACTTTGCAGAGGCGTTGTATATCTCGGAGCTGCGGTCGGGGAGCGCGGGGCACTTTAGCTATCGGCTGGTGGCCTGGGAGATGTATCGCGCGATCGCGACGCAGCACCCGGCGCTGGCGAAGCTGTTCCGGATTCGGGATGTGCATGAACCTGTGGATTTGCTGAGGCGGTAAGCGAGGAATAGGCAGGGCAACCTACTCGGAAGTAGTACGCGTATCTTCGCTTTTCTTTTGCTTTTCTGCGGCTTTCGATGCTATGCTCAGGCATTGAGTTTGCCTCAAAAGTTCCCCGGCCCAAACAGGAGACGCACGTGCCAGAAGACCGCAATAAAGCCATTGAATCCGCCCTTTCGCAGCTAGAAAAGCAGTTCGGCAAGGGGTCGGTGATGCGGCTGGGCGCGAAGGAGGCGATTGTGCCGATCTCGGTGATCGGCACGGGATCGATCTCGTTCGACGCGGCGCTGGGCGTGGGTGGTGTGCCGCGCGGGCGCGTGGTCGAGATCTTTGGGCCTGAGAGCTCCGGTAAGACCACGATCACGCTGCAGATCATTGCGGAGGCGCAACGCCAGGGTGGTTTGGCGGCGTTTGTGGACGCCGAGCATGCGCTTGACCCCGCCTACGCCAAGAAGCTGGGCGTGGACACGGATAACCTGCTGGTATCGCAGCCGGACTACGGTGAGCAGGCGCTTGAGATCACCGAGGCGTTGGTGAAGTCCGGTGCGATCGATGTGTTGGTTGTGGACTCGGTGGCGGCGCTGGTGCCCAAGGCTGAGCTTGATGGCGAGATGGGCGATTCGCATGTAGGCCTGCAGGCGCGACTGATGTCGCAGGCGCTGCGGAAGCTGACGGGTACGGTCTCGAAGTCGCGCACCTGCCTGATCTTCATCAACCAGATCCGCGAAAAGATCGGTGTGATGTTCGGGAACCCGGAGACGACCACCGGTGGCAGGGCATTGAAGTTCTATTCCTCTGTGCGCATCGACATCCGCCGGATTGGCGCGGTGAAGGATGGCGAGACGGTGGTGGGCTCGCGTACCAAGGTGAAGATCGTAAAGAACAAGGTTGCGGCGCCGTTCCGGGATGCCGAGTTTGACATTCTTTACGGGGAGGGGATTTCCCGCGAAGGGGACACCCTGGACCTTGCTGTGCTGCACAACATCGTGGAGAAGTCGGGTGCGTGGTACAGCTTCTCTGGTGAGCGCATCGGGCAAGGCCGTGAGAACGTGCGGAACTACCTGAAGGACAACCGGGACGTCTTTGCTCGGATCGATTCGGAGTTGCGCAAGAAGCTCGGGCTGAAGCCCTCGGATGATGTGGAGATTCCGGCGATTCCGCTGAATGGTGTGGCGCAGGCTACGGAGACCGTGAGGGCGCGGCGCAACTAGCAAGCAGGGATGCGTGGCGGAAGGTCATCTGGTGCAGGCCGAGGCGTTGGCACGCGGCAGCGGGCGCGGTAAACTGAAATCGAGGAGAGTTGGCAGAGCCCGGTTGAATGCACCTGACTCGAAATCAGACATAGTCGCAAGGCTATCGGGGGTTCGAATCCCTCACTCTCCGCCA
>CAWCJK010000009.1:0-364185 GCA_963795955.1 uncultured Verrucomicrobiae bacterium | reverse complement strand
GGGTTTGTGTTGCTGGTGATCGGGACGATCTGGCTGTTCCTTTACCTGGGCAGCTATGAGACGACGGATGACGCGTTTGTCGAAGGGCACACGGATCCGATCAGTGCGCGGGTCAGTGGATTTGTGACGGGTGTGTATGTCGAGAACACGTACAAGGTGAAGAAGGGTCAGTTGCTGGTGCAGCTTGATCCGCGTGATTACGAGGTTGCGCGAGAGCAGGCGCTGGCGCAGGTGCAGCAGGCGAATGCGAATGTGCAGGCGCAGATTCCGAATGTGCCGATTACGTCGACGAACGAGGCGACGCAGGTGGTGCAGGCAGAGCAGAACGTGACGAGTGCGGAGGCAAACGTTGCGGCTACGCAGGAGAAGTACAAGTCGGCGGTAGCGGATATGCAGCAGGCCGAGGCGAATGAGGCGAATGCGGCGCGCGAGGAAGAGCGGTATCGGCTGCTGGTGGTGAAGGAAGAGGTTTCGCGCGAGCTGTATGACCAGCGCGCGACGGATGAGAAGGCGCAGGCTGCGGTGGTGGCTTCCCGCAAGGAGACCGCCGATGCGGCCGCGAAGCAGGTGACCGCAGCCGAGGCATCGTTGCGGCAGGCGCAGGCGCAGTTGAAGCAGGCGAAGAGCAATCTACCGCGGCAGGTTGCGGTGCAGCATGCACAGTTGGCGGAGCGCCAGGCCAATGCGCAGTCGTCGCAGGCACAGGCGGCTCGGGCGGAGCTGAACATCGAGTACACGCGGATCTATGCGCCGGAGGACGGGATTATCGGCGACAAGAACGTGCAGTTGGCGGACCAGGTGTCTCCGGGGCAGGAGTTGTTTGCGCTGACGCAGACGAACGACATCTGGGTGACCGCGAACTTCAAGGAGACCGAGACGAAGAACATGCGTCCGGGGCAGTCGGTGAAGATTTATGTGGATGCGTTGAAGCAGGATTTTGAGGGGTATGTGGAGGCGCTGCCGGGTGGAACGGGCGCGGTGTACAGCCTGATTCCGCCGGAGAATGCGACGGGCAATTACGTGAAGGTGGTGCAGCGGTTGCCGGTGCGGATCCGGTTTAAGCCGGGGCAGATGAACGCGGACCGGTTGCGGCCGGGCATGTCTGTGGAACCGAAGGTGTGGGTCAAGTGATGCGGGCCACACCTGAGGGCGGTGACTGATGCCGGGCGGAGGTGCGGGGGGATGGAAGCCGAAGCATAGTCCGTGGCTGATCGCGATCTCGGTGATGATTGCGACGTTTATGGAGGTGATGGATACATCCATCGCTTCGGTCGCGGTGCCGTACATTGCGGGCTCGACGGCGTCGACTACGGATGAAGCCGAGTGGGTGCTGACGGTTTACCTGGTCGCGAATGCGGTGTTTTTGTGCGCGAGCAACTACTTTGCGGAGCGGTTTGGGCGCAAGAAGTACCTGATGGTTTCGATCGTGGTGTTTACGATCGCGTCGGTGGCCTGTGGTTTAGCGCCGAGCCTGGGGTTCATCCTGATGGCGCGCATTGTGCAGGGCGCCGCGGGTGGCGCACTGCAGCCGCTGTCGCAGTCGATCCTGATTGAGAGCTTCCCGCCGGAGAAACAGGGGCAGGCGCTGGGACTGTTTGCGCTGGGTGTGGTGGTGGCGCCTGTGGTGGGACCTGTCTTCGGCGGATTCCTGACGGTGGCGGTCTCCTGGCGATGGGCGTTCTACATCAATGTGCCGATCGGGATTGCGGCGCTGCTGATGCAGAGCAGGGTGTTGGAGGATCCGCCGTACATCAAGAACTCGAAGCCGGGGAGGCTGGATACGGTAGGGCTGGGGCTGCTGGGGCTGTGGGTCGCGGCGATGCAGTACATGCTGGACAAGGGGCAGGAGCAGGACTGGTTCGGGGATGTGCGGATTACTTTGGGCGATTGGGGTGTTTGTTGTTGGGTTCATCGCGTGGGTGATCTACGAGACTGGTGCACCCGAAGCCGCTGCTGGAGCTGAAGGTGCTCAAGAACAGGAACCTGGCGCTGGGATGTGTGTTGATCTTCATCCTCGGCATTGGGCTGTATGCATTGACGACGATTTTGCCGGTGTTCTACCAGGACCTGATGGGGTATGACGCGTTCAAGTCGGGGCTGGCGGTGAGTCCGCGCGGGCTGGGGTCGTTTGCGGCGGCGCTGGTGGTGGGCTCGCTGACGAGCAAGTTCGATCCGCGGAAGATTGTGTCGCTGGGGTTTGCGCTGCTGGCGGGGTCGACGCTGTGGATGGGGTTTGTGACGCTGGATATCTCGCCGTGGTCGCTGTTCTGGCCGATCACGTTCAGCGGGGTGGGGCTGGCGATGGTGTTTGTGCCGCTGTCGAAGGTGGCGCTGGGGACGTTGTCGCAGGCGGAGACGGGGACCGGAAGTAGTCTGTATAACTTCCTGCGCAACGTGGGCGGGAGCGTCGGGATTTCGGCGGCGAATACGATCTCGCAGCGGCATGCGCAGGCGCACCGGTTTGAGATGGTGCACTGGTTCTCCGGGGCGAACTGGATTTATCAGAAGGCGATCGGGATGCGCACGGGCCAGATGGCGCAGCACGCCGGCGGCCACCTCGCGAACCTGCGCGCGCTTTCGTTGACCAGCGCAGAGTTTGAGCAAACAGGCGTCGTTGTGGGCGTATGTGGATGTGTTTCGGTACATGATGCCGATTTTGGCGATCTGTGTGCCGGGGGCGTTCTTGCTGAAGAAGCCGCCGAAGGGCGATTCAGCCGGTGCGGCGTAGGTTTGGCTTCAGAGTAGCCGCGCAGAGTTGCTCGTTGGACCGAGGCGCGTTTTCTGGCAGATCAAAATTGCGTGTAGGTTGGTGCGGCGCATCGTACGGAGCGGTGCTCGTATGGAGCGAGCGTGATGCGTATGAGTCGGGGCGGGCAAACCGCCGCAGATAAAGTTCGGGTGGTTGTGGTGGTGACTACGCTGGTGCTGGCCGGCGTGGTCTCGGCACAGGCGCCCGAGGGTGAGCCGCCGGCACTGACCGTCGAGCAGATTGCGGCGCGGATGCAACTGCGCAATCAGTGGCGCGCGGCCGCGCTGCACAGCTATGTGTCCCGGCGGGTGATGACGGTTGGTTATAAGGGACCGCTGCCGGATCGGCAGGCGAAGGAGGTCGTCGAGATGACCTTTACCGCGCCCGCCACGAAGAAGTTCAAGGTGCTCTCGTCGGAAGGTCCGGCGGTGCTGGTGGACGGCGTATTGCAGCGCGCGATGGACAGCGAGGTGCAAGCGACCGCTGAGGGCGACATCGCGGTGACGCCGGAGACGTACAACATGCGGCTGGTCGGGCGCGAGCGGCTGCCGCAGGGCGACTGCTACGTCGTGCAGGTGAGTCCGCGGAACAAGGGCAAGTATGGCTTTGAGGGGAAGATCTGGGTGCAGAGCCCGGATTTTGCGGTGGTGCGCGTGGAGGCGCAGCCGGTTGAGAACCCCTCGTTCTGGGTGAAGGACGGCGAGTTTCAAACCGAGTATCAGAAGGTGGACCGGTTCTGGTTCCCGGCGAAGATGACCTCCACGAGCCGTGTGCGCTTCGGTGGCGAGGCCACGCTGACGATCCTGTACGGGCCGTACAAGATCATCAGCGCGGACGCGACGAAGTGGCCTCCGGAGTGAGCTAGCGAGAGCCGGTTTCGGTCCAGAGGAAGCTCATCTCCTGGCCGTAGTCCTTGATGAGTTGCGTTTGTGAGACGCCGGCGCTGTGGCCGCCCTTGACGCTGTAATGGAGCAGGATGGGGCGGCCGCTGGTGCTGGCCTGCTGCATGAGCGGCGTCATCTTGCGGGCGTTCATGGGGTCGACGCGGGTGTCGCCGTCGCCGGTGAAGAAGAAGATGGCGGGGTACTTGGTGCCGGGATGGACGTTCTGGTAGGGCGAGTACTTGTAGATGTAGGGGAAGTCGGCGGCATTTTCGGCGTTGCCGTATTCGGTGGTCCAGGTGCGGCCCATCTCGAAGTCCTGGTAGCGGAGCATGTCGAGCAGCGGATAGCCGCACCAGATGGCGCCGAAGAGGTCGGGGCGCTGGGTCATGGAGGCGCCCATGAGCAGGCCGCCGTTGGAGCGGCCGCGGATGGCGAAGTGCTCGGGCGAGGTGTAGTGGTTCTTGATCAGGTACTCGGCGGCGCCGAACCAGTCGTCGAAGACGTTTTGCTTGTTGGCGAACATGGCGGCCTTGTGCCAGTTTTCGCCGTACTCGTTGCCGCCGCGGAGGTTGGGAAGAGCGAACCAGCCGCCCTTCTGGAGCCACCAGGCGTATTCGGGGTTCCAGGTGGGCATTTCGCTGAGCGCGAAGCCGCCGTAGCCGGTCATCAGGAGGCGCTCGGAGCCGTCGCGCTTGAGGCCCTTGCGGCCGGCGATGAACATGGGGACGCGGGTGCCGTCTTTGGAGGTGTAGAAGACCTGGTGGAGTTCGTAGTCGGCGGAGTCGAACGGGACGCTTTGCTTGTAGAAGACCTCGGACTTGCCGGCTTTGGTGTCGTAGGCGTAGATGGTGGGCGGGGTGATGATGGACTCGAAGGTGTAGAAGCCGAGGCGGTCAGAGGGGCGGCCGCGAAGGCCGGAGCCGGCACCGATGCCGGGGAGGTCGACGTGGCCGGTCTCTTCGCCGGCGAGGGTGTAGCTGGTGAGTTCGCTTTTGACATCGTGGAGACGTAGAGCGAAGAGCTTGCCGCCGACGATGCTGACGCCTTCGAGGACGTCCTTGCCTTCGGGGATGACGGTCTTCCAGGTGTCGGGGGTGCCGTTCATGTCGGCGCGGAGGACGCGGCCGTTGGGGGCCTTGTAGTCGGTGCGGACGTAGAAGGTGTCGCCGTCGGCCATCTCGCTGAAGCGGCTGTCGATGCCGTAGACGAGCGGTGTGATGGGGGAGTCAGGCGTGCGGAGGTCCTTGAGGAGGATGTCTTCGCGCTTGGCGGGGACGCCGTGGCCGATGCTGAGGACGAGCCAGTGGCCGTTCTCGGTGACGCGGATGCCGACGTTGTCGATCTCGCCGAGCTTTTCGCCCTTGTATTCACGGCCAAAGATGACGGGGTCGGTGTCAGAGGCGGTGCCGAAGGCGTGGTAGAAGACGCGGGTGCCTTCGTGTGGGAAGAACTTCGAGTAGAAGACGCCCTTCTTGTCGGGGGCGATGTCGACGCCGTAGTAGCGGGCGCTGGGCAGGGTGTCGAAGACGTCTTTGCCGCTGGCGACATCGAGGAAGTGGACGTTGACCTCATCGGCGCCGCCTACGCGGATGCCGTAGGTCATGACGGAGCCGTCTTCGGTGAGGCCCATGATGTTGGCGGAGGTGTTGCCGTCGGCGCTTAGGGTGTTGCCGTCGATGAGCTTGCGGTCTTCGCCGTGGAGGCCGGTGCGGACGTAGATGGAAGCCTGGTTGTCGTTCGGCGAGGCGGCGGGAGAAGAAGAAGTGGTCGCCGCGCTGCGTGGGCACGCCCATGGTGTCGACGCGCATGAGCTTGGAGAGCTCGTCTTCCGTTTGCGGGACGGTCTTGAGCTGCGCGAAGTATTGGTCGGTGTAGGCGTTTTGCGCGGCGATGAAGGCGCGAGTCTGGGGGCTGTGGGCGTCTTCGAGCCAGCGGTAGGGGTCGGTGACGGTGACGGGGGTGGCGGAGCCGGCGCTGGTGTAGGTGTCTGTGACGGGCTGACGCTGGACGGTGGGCGGCGGGGGAAGGGTGATGCCGTCTTTGCCGCGGATCTGGGTCTGGGTCTGGGTCTGGATCTGGGCGGGCGCTTGGGTGGCGAACAGCGTGGCAGAGACGAGCAGGAGCGCACGGGCGGCGCGTCCCTCGCTGTGGCGAGACGAGATAAGAGGCATGCAGAGAAGGGTAAAACGAAAGGCCGTCGCGTGCGCGACGGCCTTTTTGGGCGGACCGAGAGTTAGCGGGAGAACGACTTCAGGGCGTCCTGCTCGCTTTCGCGAACGTCGAAGACGGTCAGCAGCTTGGTGATGACGAGGAGGTCCTGGACCTTTTTGGTGAGGTTGAGGAGCTTGAGTTCGCCGCCGGCGTTCTTGACGGTGGTGTAGGCGCTGACGAGCTCACCAAGCCCGGCGCTGTCGATGTAGTTGACGTCGGCAAGGTTGAGGAGAATCTTCTTGGAGCCCGCGCCGAGCGCGTCCTGAACGGCGCTGCGCAGCTTTCCGCTGGCCTCGCCTAGCGTGATTCTGCCGCTTAAGTCCAGAACTGTCACGCCGTCTACGTGCCGAATCTTTGTATCCATGGTTTAGCTGGTCGCCTCCGTATCCCTGTACTTGATCAGCGTTACTTCTGTTCCTGGGTCAAGTTGGCGAAAGTTTACCTCATCCATGATGGCTCGCATGAGAAAAACTCCGCGGCCTGAACTGCGCAGGAGGTTTGCGGGGTCGAGCGGGTCAGGGAGGGTGGATGGATCGAGGCCCGGACCCTGGTCGCAGATGCTGACTTTGAGGTCGCGGACGGTGCGACGCAGATGCACGTTGACGGTCTTGTCGGCGGCAAACTTGTTGCCGTGCTTGATGGCGTTGATGGTGGCTTCGCGGGTCACCATGGCTAGATTGCTGGCGGTGTCTTCGTCGAAGCCGGCGTGGAGGGCCATGGTTTCGGTGGCGCGCTCGACATCCCCAATGCAATCGAGGTTAGACGGCAAGGTGAGTTCGGCGTGCTCGAGTACGGCGTCGCGCTTTGCTACATCGTTCTGCCCCGCGGCATCCATCAAACGCTGCGCTCCCCTCGGAACCGCATCTTTCGTCGCGAAGACAGACGGCCGCGACGATTGGTGCGAATCATAGCAGAGGCGGTGGCAGACCTCCTCTCCCCGGTTTGGGGGGTGCGCCAAGAACGGCAGGAGCATGGTGGCACGGTGAACGGATTTCGGGGACGAGCGGCGGATTTCAGGGCTGCAGAGCCGGGGTCTACAATCGTTCGAGTCGCAGGACGAGGTGAAGCCTTTCCATGAAGCAGACCAGCAATACGCAGGATCGACGCAGATTTTTGAAGGCTGGCGGCGCGGTTGCCGCGGGACTGCTGATGCCGGGAGCGGCGTCGGCCGCGGTGGACCAGGGGAAGGCCGATGCCGCCGCTGCCGTTCAACCCGAAGACGCATGACGCGATGCCGACCCGGAACCTGGGGAAGACGGGGTACAAGGTCGGCGTGTTCTCGCTGGGCGGGCAGGCGGCGCTGGAAAAGGCGAATAACTTCGACAACGCGGTGCCGATCATTGAGCGGGCGCTGGACCTGGGCGTGAACTACCTGGACACGTCGTCGATCTATGGCGGGCCGGAGCGGTGGAGCGAGCAGTACGTCGGGCGGGTGATGAAGACGCGGCGCAATGAGGCGTTCGTCGCGACGAAGACCAAGGAGCGCACGCGCGACGGGTCGATGCGGATGATCGAGAAGTCGCTGCAGCTGCTGAACACGGACCATGTGGACCTGTGGCAGTTGCACGACATCGGCTTGCCTGAGGATGTGAACGCGGTGTTCGCGAAGGGCGGCGCGATGGAAGCGCTGATCGAGATGAAGGAGCAGAACGTGGTGCGCAACCTTGGCGTGACGGGGCACTACCGGCCCGATGCGCTGATCGATGCGATCAACCGGCACCCGTTTGACTGCATCCTGATGTCGCTGAACCCGGCGGACGTGCACATGTGGAGCTTCCAGGAGAAGCTGCTGCCGCTGGCGGTGGAGAAGCAGATGGGGATCATCGGGATGAAGGTGCCGTCGCGTGGGCGGCTGCTTTCAAGCTGGACGCCGCCGCCGGTGGAGGCGCAGAAGCATATGTGGGAGGGGTCGGCGATTGCGACGCGGCCGGGCGTGATGACGATGAAGAACGCCGTGGATTATGCGCTGACGCATCCGGTGAGCACGATCATCATCGGCTGCGATAACCAGCAGCAGCTTGAGGAGAATGTGAAGATCGCGCGGGAGTTTACGCCGTTGTCGCATCAGCAGATGGCGGGGTTGAATGCGGCGGCGGAGCCGGTGGCGAAGCAGAGTCTGTTTTACCGGTTTACGGATCGTAGCAAGGGGTAGATTGGTTTGCAGCAGTGCAAAAGAGGCGACCTTGCGGTCGCCTCTTTTGTTTTGGCGTTCGTGCCGCTTCGGGCGAAATACGGGGGTCTCTCCACTCCGCGCTTCGCGCTCCGGTCGAGATGACGCGGTATCGCGTAAGCGCCGTCCGGTCGAGATGACGCCGCCGCGGTGCGGTCAGCGTGCGGCGGCGGCGCGGGCGATGAGCACGGCGTTGTAGGCGGCGCCGAAGCCGTTGTCGATGTTGACGACGCAGACGTTGGGGCTGCAGGAGTTGAGCATGCCAAGGAGGGCGGAGGCTCCGCCGAAGGAGGCGCCGTAGCCGACGGAGGTAGGGACGGCGATGACGGGAACGCTGACAAGGCCGCCGACGACCGAGGGGAGCGCGCCTTCCATGCCGGCGCAGACGATGACGGCGTTGGCGGGCGTGAGTTGATCGCGGACGGCGAGCAGGCGATGCACGCCGGCGACGCCGACGTCGTAGAGGCGGGTGACCTGTGCGCCGAAGGTTTCGGCGGTGACTGCGGCTTCTTCGGCGACGGGGAGATCGCTGGTGCCGGCGCAGAGGACGGCGATGCGGCCTTTGGGCTCGGCGGAGGTGGTTTGGCGCAGAGCTAGCGTGCGCGCGGTGGGGTTGTGGATGGCCTGCGGATGGCGCGCGAGGACGAGGTCGGCGGCGGCCTGGCTAGCGCGCGTGGCGAGGACGTCTACGCCGTCGGCGGCGAGCGCGTCGAAGATGGCGGCGGTTTGTTCGGGGGTTTTGCCGGCGGCGTAGATGACCTCGGGGAGGCCGGTGCGGAGGCTGCGGTGGTGGTCGACGCGGGTGTGCCCGAGGTCCTCGAAGGGCATGGTGGCGAGGCGGCCGGCGGCGGCTTCAGCGGTGAGTTTGCCGGTTTCGACTGCGGAGAGGAGTTGCAGGAGATCGGACTGCGTCATGAGTTGCTTGCCTGCTGGTGATAGGCGGCGATGGCGGCCTGTTGCACGAGTTTGACGGCGACGTTGTGCTGCGTGGCGGCAGCGCGGGTGTCCTCGAACTCGGGCGCGATGTTGAGTTCGTGGCCGTTGTTGCTCCCGACTTTGACGCGGATGGGGCCGTAGGTGGTCTCGACGGTGGTGTGATGGCGGTCGAGGCAGATGCGGCGGTCCTGGCGAATGCGCAGGCCCAGCGTAGGGGTTTCGCGGAGCAGGAGTTGCTCGAAGGTGGGGCTGTCGGCGGGGTTGCAGAGGACGGTGAGCGAGTGTGCCGGGGCGGCCTTTTTTCATGATGACGGGCGTGAGCATGACGTCGAGCGCGCCTTGTGCGAGCGCCTGTTCGGCGACGTAGGCGAGGAGCTGTGGGGAGGCGTCGTCCAGCGCGGTTTCGAGCACGGTGACGGTCTGTTCGGAGGAGGTTGTGGTTTCGGCGTCGTCGCCCAGGGTGAGGCGGAGGACGTTGGGGAAGTTCTTTGGATTGCGGGTGCCGGCGCCGTAGCCGATCTTGTCGACGCGCATGGCGGGCTGGGGGCCGAAGGTGGGGTTGAGGGCGCGGAGGAGCGCCGCGCCTGTGGGCGTGACGAGTTCTTTCTGGATGTGGGCGGAGTAGGTGGGGAGGCCGCGGAGGAGGTCGGCGGTTGCGGGGGCGGGGACGGGGAAGGTGCCGTGCGCGCACTCGACCATGCCGCCGCCTACGTTGATGGGCGAGACGTGCCAGCGGTCGATCGCGAGGTGATGAATGCCAGCGCTGGTCGCAACGATGTCGACGATCGCGTCGACGGCGCCGACCTCGTGGAAATGGATCTGGTCGACGGGAACGTTGTGGATTTTGGCCTCGGATTGGCCGAGGAGTTCAAAGGCGCGGAGGGCGAGGTCTTTAACGGGCTCGGCGAGCTTCGCTTCGCGGATGAGTGCGCGGATCTGCGTTAATGAGCGGCCGTGGACGTGCGGGTGGTCGTGTTTGTGGCTATGGTCTTTGTGGGAGTGATCGTGGCCGTCGTGCTTGTGGCCGTGATCGTGCTCGTGTGAATGCTTCTCGTCGTGGTCATGGGTGTGTTCGTGTTTGTGTGAGTGACCGTGATCGTGCGAGTGGCTGGCGTGCTTGTGCTCGTGTTCGTCCGTGTGGCTGTGCTCGTGTTCGTGCTTATGTTCGTGTTTGTGCGATTTTGCTTCGGCGAGTTCGCCGTCTTCGAGGACGTGGACCTTTGTGGACGAGATGCCGCTGCGGTCTACGGTTTCGAGCTTGAGGCTGGCACCGAGGTTGAGGGCAGCGGTAGCGTCTTCGAGGACTTTGGCGGGGACGCCGGCGTCGAGGAGCGCGCCGAGGAACATGTCGCCGGCGATCCCGGCGAAGCAGTCTAGGTAGGCGATGCGCATAAGTGGTTCGTGGTCCTGGCTAGGTTAGAAGCAGATTCCCTTCGGGAATGACAGAAAGAAAAGCAAAGGCGAGAAGCAGATTCCCTTCGGGAATGACAGAAAGAAAAGCAAGAGCAGAAACAAAGGCGAGAAGCAGATCCCTGCGGGATGACAAGCAAATTTGGCGGAACGCGTCAGCCGCGCGCGGCGGCGATGGCGGAGGCGGGCAGCACGTCGTTCATGGAGCCGGTGCGGTAGCCCTGGGTGTCGAGCGTGACGTAGAGGAAGCCGGCCTGGCGAACGGCGGCGGTGAGGCGGTCGAGCATGTCGAGTGAGAGTGCCTTGTGGAGCTCGGGGCGGGCGATTTCGATGCGGGCGAGGTCGCCGTGGTGGCGCACGCGGATTTGTGCGAAGCCGAGGTCGTGCAGGGCGTCTTCGGCGCGCTCGACTTGTTGGAGGGCTTCGGCGGTGACGGGGCGGCCGTACTCGATGCGCGAGGAGAGGCAGGCGCTGGCGGGCTTGTCGGCGATGATGAGGCCGGCGTTGCGAGCGAGGGTGCGGATGTCGGCCTTGGTGAGTTGGGCGTCGACGAGGGGGGCGAGGGCGCCGTGGAGCCTGGCGGCGCGCTGGCCGGGGCGGATCTCGCCGCGGTCGTCGAGGTTCATGCCGTAGGCGATGTGGGCGAAGCCGAGGCGCTGCTGGGCCTTCTCCATCTCCTGAAAGAGCTCGTCTTTGCAGTGGAAGCAGCGTTGGGCGTCGTTGCGCTGGTAGTCGGGGTTGGCGAGTTCGGCGGTGGTGATGACCTGTGTGGGGATGTTGTGCGTGGCGGCGAAGTCGAGCGCGGCGGCGAGCTCTTTGCGGGGCAGCGAGGCGGAGTCGGCGATGACGGCGAGCATGCGCGTGCCGAGGGCCTGGTGCGCGGCCCAGGCGAGGAACGCGGAGTCGGTGCCGCCGGAGTAGGCGACCATGAGGGAGCCGAGATCGGCGAGATTCTTGTTGCAGCAGCGCGGATTTTTGATGCGAGGTCCACTGTGTGTCGATTGTAGGACGCTGAATTAGCGGACGAGCGCGGGGAGCTTGTCGCTTAGGCCGAAGAGGAAGATGGTGCCTACGGCGAAGCTGTACGCCGCGGTGAGCGAGGTGACGGTCATCTGGAGGCGCGGGCGGTGCTTGCTGCCGGCGAAGATGCCGGAGGCGCTGGCGGTCATGAGGGTGTTCATGAGGAGGAGGCCGGCGATGAAGCAGCCGAGGCCGATGAGGCCGCGGCTGGTGCCGCCGAGGTTGGCCGCGAGGAGAAAGAGCAGGAGTTGCGAGGGGGTTTCGGCGCCGAGGCCGTGGATGATGCCGACGACGAAGACGGAGCCCTGGTCGTAGCGGAAGGCGAACGGGTCGGGTTTGGGGCGGGCGGGGTCGAGCAGCTTGCGGACGCGCCAGTTTGCGTAGCGGGCGCCGGAGATGAGCAGCGCGATGCGGCTGCGGGCGATGTGGGTGTGGCCGGGGCGATGGAGGTGTTCGCGCGAGCGCCAGAGCGTGGCGAGGACGTAGAGGGCGAGCACGATCAGCGTCGCGCCGACGAGGCGTTCGCCGACCGAGTCGAGGTGGCGCGGAAGCGAAAGATGCAGAAAGATGACGCCGATGCCGAGGATCGCGACGGTGAGGGCGTGGCCGAGCGCGTAGAGCAGGCCGAGGCGCATGCCTTCGCGCCAGCCGCGCTGGACGCTGGTGATGTCGGTGATGGCGGCCAGGTGGTCGTAGTCGAAGCCATGGCGTAGCCCGAGCAGAAGACAGGAGAGAAGCGCGAGCTCTAGGGGCGTAGACATCGGGTTTGGTCAGATTACGAGGGCGGCGCAGATGGCGCAATGGAAGCGGTGTGGGTTGCGTTTGTGGTGGCTAAACACTCGGACGTGGAGGGCTCGGCGTTTGCTGCGCAAGCGACCCCACCCTGAACGACGACGAGGTCGTGAGGATGGGGCACCGGCGTGAGTTGCAGACTAGTTACTTGTTGGCGGGTTCGGTCATTTTCTCGTGCATCTTGGCCATGAGGCCTTCGGGCACGACGCCCAGCATGGCGCCTTCGAGCTTGGTCTTCATGCTGGCGGAATAGAGGTGTTCGGTGCCCTTCATGAGCGCGGCGTAAGCCTGTTTCGCGACATCGTAGGGCTCGGATTCCTTCTTGCCGCTGGTGCCGGCCTTGGTGTCGCCGAGGTCGGCGCGCTCGAAGAAGTTGGTGTCGGTGGGGCCGGGCTGGAGGACGGTGACGGTGACGCCGGTGTCCTTTAGCTCGTAGTGGAGGGTTTTGCCGAAGCTGAGGTCGAAGGCCTTGCTGGCGGCGTAGACGGCCTCCTTGGGCGCGACCATCTCGCCGGCGATGGACGAGGTGATGAGGATGCGGCCTTCCTTCTGGGCGACCATCTTGCGCACGGCGTGCTTGGCGATGTGGACGGTGCTTTCGACGTTGAGGCGGACGAGGTTGATCTCCTTGGCGAGATCGGTGTCGACGAAGAGGCCGCCTACGCCGATGCCGGCGTTGAGGGCGATGGCGTCGACGTTGCGGCCCTGGGCCTCAACTTGCTGCCAGAACTGCTCGCAACCCTCGTAGGTGGCGAGATCTGCCTGAACGGGCGTGACCTTGACGGCGCCGCCCATGTGGAGCTGCGAGGCGACGGACTGGATGTGGTCGTCTTCGGCGACGATCACGAGATCGTAGTTGTTTTCGGCGAAGACCTTCGCCAGGTTGTACCCGATACCGCTGGAAGCGCCTGTGACGACGGCTAGTTTGTTTGCCATGCAAGACCCCTTGCTTCGGCCGTGCTGGCCGTAAGCGTGATGGGAGTTGAGATGCGGGGCTGTGGGGGTGTGGAGGCGCTCGAGACGCTGTGGTTTGCTGACGCAAACGAAACCGAGCCTAACGACGATGAAACTGTCGTGAGGATCCGGCACGTGCTTTGTCGGCGGCACGGGCGAGATACGGGGGTCTCTCCACTGCGTCTCGCGATGAGGCTGCGAGACTTCGGTCGAGATGACACCCTATTTCAGCTTTCAGTAGTTTGGTGCCGAAGAAAGGACTCGAACCTTCACGCTGCTTGCGCGTCGGTTCTAGAGTTTGGTGCCGAAGAAAGGACTCGAACCTTCACGCTGCTTGCGCGTCGGTTCTGAAGTTTGGTGCCGAAGAAAGGACTCGAACCTTCACACCCTTGCGAGTACATGGACCTGAACCATGCGCGTCTGCCAATTCCGCCACTTCGGCTTAAGCGGGAGGCGCAGAGAAGCGCTCCGCTATGTGACGTCTTAGTGTCCCAAACGGGGCTCTGGCTGTCAATTCGAGTGGCTGTTGCGTACACTTGCGCTTGCGTTCGCGCGTCGTTTTCCGGCCCTGCACGTCTACTGATTAGTCTCGTCTGTTCGATTTTGATCTCTTGGGAGCACTGCGCCGACACATGTCCGATTCCGCACCGATCACAAGTTCCAATGCGATGATTCCGGAGGAGCTTGCGCTCGAGGTCCGGAAGATCGCGCATGATCTTTCGAACTCGCTGGAGATCATTGTTCAGACCAGCTACCTGCTTTCGATGGCCGACCTGAAAGAGCCGGCGGCGGAGTGGCTGAAGATGCTGGACTCCGGCGTCGCCAAGGCGCTGGAGCTGAACCAGCAGCTTCGGGACTATCTGAAGGCGCATACGCCGAGGTAGTGCTCAGGGCTTAGTGCTTCGTTCTGGTTCTTGGCTCTTCGTGGCTAGTTGTTGGCGGCTATGGCTTCGACGATCTTGTCCATTGTGACGCGGTCGGCGGAGGTGCCGGGCTCGTGGTTGTCGACCATGATGGAAAAGATGACCTGTTTGCCGCTGGCGGCGTCGAGGTAGCCTGCGAGCGCACGGGTCTCGCCGAGGGTGCCGGTCTTGGCGAAGACGTGGCCCTTCAGGGGTGAGTCGGTGAAGCGGGAGGCGAGGGTGCCGTCTACGCCGCCGATGGGCAGAGCGGGCTTCCACTGGGCGAACCAGGGTTGTTGCTGCGGCATAGGCGAGCAGTTGGACCTCGGCTCGCGGGGTGACGAGGTCTTTTGTGCTGAGGCCGGAGCCGTCGTAAAGACGAAAGTCGTCGTCGGCCAAGCCGGCGTGTAGCAGAGCCATTGACGCACGACCGAGCGCCGCTCGACCGTGCGGCTGAGGTAGGCCCAGGCATGAGTTGTCGAGTCGGCGAGTCGTTGCAGCAGGAGCTCGGCGTGAAGGTTCGCTGACGTCTTTCAGCGTGAAGGTGACGTCTTCGCGCAGCGGCGGGGAGGTGTGCCGGCGAGCAGTGCATGGAGTACGGCAGTTGCGGGAGAGCGACCGCGCAGTTGCTGGTGTCAGGCTACGCCGGGATCGGTTTCCGAGCCTCGCGGTGCGAAGCATGACGGAGGCGCGGGTTCGGTGACGCGTGCAGGGTGCGTGTGCCTGGCCGTTGACCTGGATGCCGCGTCGCGCAGCAGAGCGGTCTTGAAGCGCGACTGCGGCGTACATGCGGCGGGATCCTCGATGGCGAGGTGTTCGACGTACGGGCGTGCGCCGGAAGCGATGTTGCCGGAGACGTAGATCGTACGTCTCGGGGTCGTGCGTGACGGACGATGCCGGTTCGCGGGTCGGTATGGGTGGTGCGCTGGTGAGCACGGGTTGCACTCAGCGTATGGAACGCTGGTCGACGTGACTGCGGGCGAAAGTTCGCGGCCGTGGCCGGTTGGCCTTGAGCGGTGGGCGTGACTGGTCAGCTTGCAGTTCGTTGTCGGCGATCGACTAGGGCGCTGGGGAGCGCACCGTAGCCCCAGAGCATGTCCTCGTGCTGCCCAGCCTTCGGGTAGGGGTCCCACATGCCGAAGAGCGCGTCGATGTCGCCGATGATGTCGCCTGGACATTACGTGATGAACGCCGCGAAGCGACAGAGCTGATCTGCGAGGGCTGGCGAGGATCAGCGGTCTGGTCGCGGCGCGGAGTGTCGGGGCCTGGCACGGGAGGTCGGTGGTGCCGAAGCGTGGGGTCGCCGTCGCCGACGAGCATGAGGTCGCCGGTGACGAGTGCCGTTGGCTGCGTCGGTCGCCGTAGACGCGTGTCGTGAATCGCGTGTAGTCAGGGCCGAGGATGGCTATCGCAGTGGCGGTGGTGAAGAGCTTCGCGGTGGAGGCGGGGCGGAAGAGTTTGCCTTCGTCGAGGCCGTAGATGGGTGTGCCGTCCATGGCGGTGACGGCGATGCCCCAGTGGGCGCGAGCGACGGCGGGCTCGCGGAGAAGCTCTGCGATGCGAGCGCCGAGCTGCGTCGTGTCACCGGTGGGATAGAGCTGCGGCCACTTCGGCGTGTTGTCGGCGGCAGAGGCAGATGCAGGTGCGGGCTTTGGGTTAGCTTGCGCTGGCGTTGATAGCGAGGCGTTCGCGAGCGCGAGAGCGACGGCCATGAGCCGCAGAGAGAGCATGGGCGGAGTCTACAATGGCGCGATGCCGTTCGCTCCCCGGCCACAATTCGAATGGCGGTTGCGCACACGCAGCATGTCGCTGGGCGAGCGCACGCGCGTGATGGCGATTGTGAACCTGACGCCGGATAGCTTTTCCGGAGATGGCTTCGCTCGGGAAGGGATGGACGCGGCGGTGCAGGCCGCGTGCGATGCGGTGGATGGCGGCGCGGACATCGTGGACCTTGGGGCGGAGTCGACGCGGCCCGGTGCGCAGCCGATCACGCCGGATGAAGAGCAGGAGCGCTTGTTGCCGGTGCTGGAGCGTGTGTGCAAGGAGCGGCCCGGCGCGGTGATCTCGGTGGACAGCTACCATGCGGCGACGGCGCGCGCGGCGGCGCAGATCGGCGCCGAGATGGTGAATGATGTCTCCGGGCTGCATTGGGACACGGCGATGGCGGGGGCGGTGGCGAGCACAGGGTGCGGGCTGGTGCTGATGCACACGCGCGGACGGCCGCGGGACTGGCGAAACCTGCCACCGCTGACGCGAGAGGCGTTGCTGCAGCACGTGTTCGGCGGGCTGGTGGAAGGACTGGCGCTGGCCGAAGCCGCGGGCATATCGACGGACGCGATTGTGCTGGATCCCGGGTTTGGCTTTGGCAAGCTCGGGCCGGAGAACTTTGCGTTGCTGGCGGATCTGGACGAGTTGCACCAGCTTGGGCGGGCGCTGCTGGTGGGGCTTTCGCGCAAGGGATTTCTGGGCGAGGTCGTGAAGCCGCTGCAGCGAACGATCGATGCCGCCGCCGCTGCCGAATCTGGCCCGCCGCGATGCGACGCTGGCGGCCAACGTGGCGGCGGTGCTGGCAGGCGCGCACATCCTGCGCGTACACGACCTGCAGGCCGCGCGCGAGGCGGCCGCGGTCGCTGATGCGGTGCTCGCGGCGAACGCCACGGCGTAGGGCGGCCGCCAGCGACAGCGTCACTGCACAGAGCGACGCTTACCTGTTCGGGTTCGGCGGAACCTTTGCGCCTTCGCGCCGTGCCTTCGAAAGTCCGATCGCGATCGCCTGCTTGGGGTTGGTGACCTTCTTGCCGGAGCGCCCGCTGCGAAGCTGACCGCGCTTCATCTCGTGCATCTCTTTGCCGACTTCCTTGCTGGCCCTGGGGCCGTACTTGCGGCCTGAGCTCTTCTTGGAAGAGGACTTGGAAGAAGACTTCGAAGAGCTCTTGCGACCTGAGCTCTTCGAAGATGATTTCTTGCTGGCGCTCTTGGACGACGACTTCTTGCTTGCGCCTTTTGAAGAAGACTTCTTGCTTGCGCTCTTGGAAGAGGACTTCTTCGCAGTGGACTTCTTTGCAGGAGACTTCTTCGCCGTCGACTTCTTTGCGGTCGACTTCTTCGGCTGAGCTCTTCTTGGTTGAGGACTTCTTTGCGCTGGATTTCTTAGCCGACGACTTCTTTGAAGAGGACTTCTTTGCGGTTGCCATAGTGGATCAACCTCCCGTGACATTGGAGCACGGAGTGCACTGTTTTCGTTGCACTAAATCGAACGAGGTATCGAGCTTTGCTCTAGTCGTTTGCGCTTGCTTGCGAGCATGCCAGCAGCGATGAGCGCGACGATTGCGACGCCTGCGGATGTAATGAGGACGGCGTAGAAGAGACGAGTATGTGTTCGCGCGAGTGAACCGTCCTGCCAGGCTGCATAGGTGACTTGCAGATCGTGAGCGAGACCGGGGATCGTGATGGCGCTGAAGGTGTCGTCTGCGCCGGGCATCGGTGGGCAAGAGAGCCGAAGATGCGCTCGGGGCCGTGGCTTTGCACCTTCGCGGTCCTTGGGGATTGCAGCGAAGAGTGCGTTGATTTCCGCGTCGCGTGGGTCGTCGAAGAGGGCGCTGTCCGCTGTGTTTGGGAAGAGTGTGGAGTGGCCGGTCATCTTGGCTTCGATCGCAGAGACGCCGTCCTGACAGACACCCAGTGTGTAGTAGCCGCCGAAGGGAAGCGTGGGACGCTGCCGCGTGCTGGTGCATATAGGCGAGCGTGATGAGGCCGACGAGGCGTGTCACTTCGATGGCTTGTGCGCCGGTGTAGGTGTGGGCGTCGCGCTTCAGCACCCAGGCTTGATCGAGCGTGTCCATGGTGCGCCACTCGGCTTTGCCGTCGATGCCGAAGTAGTGGCTGATGTCGGCGTTGATGCGCGGGCCGCGGATGTGCCACTCGTATTCGGCGTGGCTGACGGGCACGAGCAGAGGGCGTGGGCGATGGAAGAGGCCGCCGGTGTGTGGCACGGCGATCTCCGTGTCGACCCAGAAGGGCATCATGACGTCCATGCCTTTGTAGTGCAGATGGCCGAAGTTGGCGAAGTAGCGCGAGTCGGTGACGGTGACGCTGTGGCCTGTCGCAGTGAGCGCGGACATGAGGTCTTCAGGCGTAGTGGCCTGATGCCCGGCGATGGTGGCGGTGACAGGTTGAGCGTTGTCGAGCTTGTTGAGGCTGAGGCGATTGAGGACGTCGGCGAGGCGTTGCGACTCGGCGTGTTCGGGGGCGAGCGCGTTGGGTCCGTCGCCGCGGGTGACGCCCATGCCGAGCGATGTGATGAGCCCCTGCGTTGTGAAGCCGGGCAGCGTTGAAGGCTGGTCGAGCGAGATGGTTTGCAGGCTGATGCGAGCGGGTACGGGCCGAGGTCGATGAAGGTGCGCGCTTGCTGCGTCATCGAGGGGCTGTGCGGGTGCGCCGGGGTGGACGGCGCTCATGCCTTCGAGCTTTGAGTTCTTACCAACGAGCCGGTCGGCGAGGCGCACGGTCGGGTTGATCTCGCGCATGGTCCAGCCGGGGAAGCGGTCGAGACCTTGCCAGTCCTTGCCGAGGATGCGCTTGCGGAGTTCGTCGATGAGAGCGGGCGTGAGAAGTGCGGGGCCTCGCCTGCCGTCCTTTGCGCCCTCGAGTTGTTTGAGCAGGTCTTGGGTGAAGCCGGGTTGCGCGGACAATTCGCGCATCATCTGCGAGAGCAGGACGGTGTTGGGCGGCATGGGCTGTTCGGGCGGGATGTAGTGAGAGCGGCAGCCGGAAAGTGTGAGCATCGCGCCGAGCAAGGCGAGACGTTTGGGGAGACGCATGAGGAGCTTAGACGCGCATCGCTGGTCGTGCATGGGCCTTTGTCACGCCACCGGCGCCGACAAACCTGTGGCGGCCGCGACCGCTTGCATCGCGGCGAGCGTGGAGTGGGCTTCGGGCGTGAGGCCGGGGTGCGCGGCGAGATAGCGATGGATGTCCGAGATGACCACAGAGCCTTCGCCGACGGCTGAAGCTACGCGTTTGACCGAGTCAGCACGTACATCGCCGACGGCGTAGATGCCTCGGACGTCGGTGGCGTAGCGCGAGTTCTCGAAGGCAGTGTCACCGCCGGTGATGATGAAGCCTTTCTTGTCGAGGGCGACGGTGCCGTAGAGCCAGCCGGTATTGGGCTCGGCGCCGATCATGACGAAGATGCTGCCGAGATTGCAGGTGCCGCGCTCGCCGGTGTCGCGATTCACCCACGAGGCGCAGCGCAGGAGACGATCCCCTTCGAGGCTGTCGATCTCCGTGTGCGTGTGCAGGCTGATCTTCGGCGAGTTTTCGATGCGCGAGATAAGGTACTGCGACATCGTGCTGGAAAGGGAGTCGCCGCGGATGATGAGATGCACATGCCTGGCGATGCCGGAGAGGAAGACGGCTGCCTGGCCTGCGGAGTTGCCGCCGCCGATGACGGCGACGTCCTGGTTGCGGCAGAGATTGGCTTCCATGGCGGTCGCGGCGTACTGGATGCCCTGGTACTCGAAGCGCGCGTAGTTGGGGACATCGAGCTTGCGGTACTGAGCGCCGGTGGCGATGACCACGGCACGGGCACGGAGCGTAGAGCCGCCGGCGAGCGTGAGTTGATGACAACCGTTGCGCGTGGCGAGGGCAACGACGTCGCGCGCGATGGCGAGTCGGGCGCCGAACTTCTGCGCCTGCACCTGGGCGCGATTGGCAAGCTCCTGGCCGGAGACGCCGGTTGGGAAGCCGAGGTAGTTTTCGATCTTGGAGCTGGTGCCGGCCTGACCGCCGGGCGCGATGCCATCGATGACAATGGTGGAGAGGCCTTCAGAGGCAGCATAGACCGCAGCGGCGAGACCGGACGGGCCGGCGCCAACGACGGCCACGTCGTAGGTAGCGTTGGGGTCAAGGGTCTCGGTGATGCCGAGCTCGTCGGCGAGATGGGCGATGTTGGGTCGATGGAGGACGCGACCGTCGGGGAAGATGATCGCAGGCAGGAGGTACTGCTCGGGCGCGTTGTCGGCGGCCTCGGCGTTGGCGTACTGCTCGGGCGTGGGCTCCAGCAGCCGATGCGGGTAGTTGTTGCGGGTGAGAAAGCGCTGGAGCTGGATGGTTTCGCCCGAGTCGCTGCCGCCGAGCAGAACGATGCCGGTTTCCGCGCGCTGCAGGATACCGAGCCGACGCCAGATGGTGGCCTGCATGATGAGGTTGGCAATGTCGCCCTCTGAGCGCATGAGGCGTTGCAACTCGGAGCGGGGGATGCGAAGGAGATCGCAGTTCTCGGCGGTGCAGCCGTCGACCAACGTGCGGCGGGAACTGAGCAGATCGAGCTCGCCGGAGAATTGGCCTTCGTGCAGGACGGTGATGCTTTTCCGGTGGCTGTCTTCACCGACGTCGAATACCTCGATGGCGCCTTTGAGAATGACGAAGAGATCCACATCGCGCTCGCCCCGCTTCCAAAGCGAGACGTCGGGTGGAAAGCTCTCGACGTGGCCGTAGGTGTGAAGGCGCTCGATCATCTCTTCCGTGAGGTTTGGGAAGGCCATCTCGGGGCGGAAGGCCGGGATGAGAGAGACGGGAGACGACTGGGTGTCATTGCTCATGAGAGGCCTCTTGCCAACGGCGGGTGATGGGAGATTATCGTATCCGCTTGTGTACGCCAGGTTAGGGAGAAACGTTCAAATTGCGGCAAATAAGGAAGCCCGGGATCGGGTCCCGGGCTTGTGTCTTTATCGGCGAAGACTACTGCGCGTCGAGTTTCTTTACGACCAACTCGTTTAGCAGAGCGGGGTTGGCCTGGCCTTTGCTTAGCTTCATGACCTGGCCGACGAAGAAGGCGCTGACGGTGCGCTTGCCGCCTTTGAACTGGGCGAGCTGGGCGGGGTTGGCGGCGATGACCTGGTCGATCATGGTCTTCGAGGGCGGAGGAGTCGGTGATCTGCTGGGGCTTGTCGCGGTCGTAGATGCGCGGGAAGTCCTGGCCTTCGGCGAAGCAGGTGTCTAGCAGTTGTTTGAGCTGTTTCGAGCTGATCTCGCCGGCTTCGGTGAGGTCGGCGGCGAGGACGATGCCTTCGAGCGTGACGGGCGACTTGGAGAAGTCGTCGATCTCGGCGGCGCGGAGGCGGGCGGTGATCTCGCTGAGCAGGATGGCGGCGAAACGGCGCGGTGATTTGGCGAGCTTGGCGCCGAGTTCGAAGCGGTCGGCGAAGGCGCGGTCGGCGGCGATGGTGGCGGCGTCCTGGGTGGAGAGGCCGTAGTCGGCGATGAGGCGGGCGCGGCGGGCTTCGGGGAGCTCGGGCATGCGCGGCGAGGATGGCCTTCTGCCAGGCGGCGCCGACGACGAGCGGCGGAAGGTCGGGTTCGGGGAAGTAGCGATAGTCGTGCGCCTGTTCCTTGCTGCGCATGGAGAAGGTGCGGCCTTCGGCGTTGTTCCAGAGGCGGGACTCCTGGATGACGCGACCGCCGTCTTCGAGGATGCCGACCTGGCGCTCGATCTCGTACTCCAGCGCGGCGCGGATGTAGCGGAAGGAGTTGACGTTTTTGACTTCGGCCTTGGTGCCGAACTTGGTCGCGCCCTTGAGCATGACGCTAGACGTTGGCGTCGCAGCGGAGGCTGCCCTCTTCCATGTTGCAGTCGGAGACGCCGGTGTAGAGGAGGATTTCCTTGAGGCGGGTGAGGTATTCGAAGGCTTCGTCGGGGGTGCGGATGTCGGGTTCCGACACGATCTCGATGAGCGGGGTGCCGCAGCGGTTGAGGTCGATGTAGGTGCGGGAGGCGGAGTCCGCGAATCCGTCGTGGAGGCTCTTGCCGGCGTCTTCTTCGAGGTGCAGGCGGGTGATGCCGATGGGCTTGGGGTTGCCG
Organism: uncultured Verrucomicrobiae bacterium; assembly: GCA_963795955.1. Lineage (GTDB taxonomy): Bacteria > Acidobacteriota > Terriglobia > Terriglobales > Acidobacteriaceae > Granulicella. The sequence goes on along the minus strand of CAWCJK010000009.1, from coordinate 342,296 downwards.
TCGGCGTCGGTGACGATGATCTTGCCGAACTCGGCGAGAGGCTTGTCGAACTGGGAGATCTGGTAGCCCTTGGGCGAGTCGGGGTAGAAGTAGTTCTTGCGCGCGAAGATCGAGGTCTCGTTGATGCGGCAACCGATGGCTTCGGCGGCGAGGACGGCCTTTTCGACGGCGTCGCGGTTGAGCACGGGGAGCGCGCCGGGGAGACCGAGGCAGACGGGGCAGGTGTGCGTGTTGGGCTCGCCGCCGTACTCGTTCTTGCAGCCGCAGAAGTTCTTGGTAGCAGTAAGGAGTTGGACGTGCACCTCGAGGCCGATGACGGGCTGGTACTTGGCGAGGATCTCGGGCGAGAGTGCGGCGACTGCGGGCATAGCCCGATTCTAGCAATCGGATTCGGCGGCTTTCTGGTTGTTTGCATCTCAGTGTGGCAGTACACCAGATGGGAAGCAGAGATGCCGGAAGAGCACAAAAACGGAGTTGTGGCTGAAGACGAGAAGCCGCTGGGTGTGGACCGCTCGGAGAAGAGCGGGTGGGTGGAAGAGGAAGAGCCCGAGGAAGAAGACGGGCAGCAAGACACGCCGGACCCGGAGGCTGAGGCGACCCAGAAGGCTTTGCAGCGGCCGTCCGCGGAGGAGATTTACCGCCAGGTTGCGCACAATGCAAAGGCGGAGCTGAAGCGGTCCAACACCTCTCTTGCGATCTCGGGGTTTACCGGCGGAACGTTTATGGGGTTCTCGGCCCTGGGCGTTGCGATCGTGCTGGGGATGCTGGGCAAGGGGCCCGGCGCGTATCTGCTTTCGCGGATGCTGTACCCGCTCGGATTCATCGTGGTGATCCTGGGACGGTCACAGTTGTTCACGGAAAACACGCTGTACCCGGTGGCGCTGGTGCTCGCGGAGAAGCGGCACCTTTGGAATACCTTGCGGCTTTGGGCGATCGTGCTGCCGTCGAATCTGATCGGTGCGCTGGCGTTTGCGGCGTTGATCTCCCGGACGCATGCGCTGCCGGAGCCTATGCAGCAGGCGCTTGTGGGCCTGGGGACAGAGGGCGCTCATGTGCCCTTGGCGACGGTGTTCTGGTCGGCGATTATGGGCGGCTGGATTATTGCGACCGCGGCGTGGATGGTGTCGGGGTCGCATTCGATCTCGGGGTCGATTCTGCTGATCTGGATGCTGACGTTCATCGTCGGCGCGGGCAACTTCGCGCATTGCATCGCGAGTTCTGCGGAGATCTTGAGTTCTGTGCTGACCAAAGAGGTGTCGGTTCTGCAGTACCTGAAGTGGCTGGGGGCTGCCGTAAGCGGCAATGTCTGCGGCGGCGTGCTGATGGTCACGCTGCTGGAGTACGGGCAGGCGATCTATGGCACTGAGATCGAAAAAGAGGTCGAGCGGGGCGAGCGTAAGGCGTAGGTCAAGGTAACGTGCCTTCGATCGTGGGATAGCGCGGACGTTCTGGTCGCAGCGGCTGCCCTTGAAGCGGGATTTCCTCCGTCCACTGGTAACCATAGATTTGAGGACGGAGAGAGTTTCGCGAATGATCAAGGCAGCGTGGCCCACATTTCAATCCAATCTCCTCGTCCTGGATACGCCGGACGCGATTCTGGATATCGGTCCCATGTTGCAGGCGCTGAGCGAGCGTTGCGGGCAGCCGGGGGCGATGGATCGCCTCTCGGAGGTCCTGGACGCGGCGCGGGATGGTCGACGTGTGCCGTACCTGATTCTGCAGTTGAGGCCCGAGGAGCATCAGGGCCGATCGCTTAGGTGGACGATGTGGAGGCGGCCGCGCTGTACGTTGAACATCGTTGGCTCGGGCTGCGCAGCCGCGTGGTGGCAACGGCCGACCCCTTGGGCTTCAGAAGCGTGATCGCGCCTGTCGGCAAGCGTGCGGAAATGGCGAGCGTGGCCGCGTGTGCCCTGATGGTGCGCGGAGCGGAGGTGGTGCTCGCCAGCTTTGAATGCGCCGAGGAACCGGATGCTGCCAACGCCTTCAGCAACATTGCCGGAGTGGTCTCCGGGTTGCGCGAACGTGAAGTCCCTGTTGGTTTGGGCCGGCACGCGGTGACGGACCTGATTGTGCGGCAAAAGAGTGTGCGTTCGGCACTGCTGCTATGGGCTTCAAGGCTGTTTGGCAACCCGAACCGGGTCGTTGGGCCTGTGAGCTTCCTGGCCAACGCGCTGTGCGACTCGCAGTTGCGGTGGAGCGAGGGCGTGCGGCAGCCGCAGATCGCGCGGCCGGTGCTGGGCAAGAGGGCCTCTGTCCTGGGTGAGGCGACAGCGAGCGGCAGAACGGCGTAGCTCCGCTTCGGTTGGTAGACTGAAGCTTGCATGATTCTTCCCTTTGTCCGCGAGTTGATCGCGGATCTGGAGAGCACAGACGCGTTTTCGCGTGTGCGTCGGCACGTTGCGGGCGGCACGGGACGGAGACGTGTGTCCGGGCTCACCGCGACTGCGCGTGCTTTGTATCTGCCGTACTTTGTGCGGGCGGCGCAGGCGCCGTCGCTGGTGCTGGTCTCCGACAACAAGGCCGGCGAGGCGCTGCAGACGGCGGTGCTCGCCGCATGTGATCTGACCGGTGCGCTGAAGCCGAGCGAGGTGCTGCGGCTGCCGGCGCATGATGTGCTGCCGTTTGAGAACCTATCGCCGCACGGAGAGATCCAGGAGCAGCGCGCGGCGGCGCTTTGGAAGATTGCGAGCGGGCAGGCGCGGCTGGTGATTGCGCCGGTGGAGGCCGCGTGCATGCGGCTGTTTGGCCGCGAGCACTATGCGGCGCTGGCGCTGGAGATCCGCAAAGGCGAAGAGCATATCCCCGAGATGCTGGTGGATCACCTGATTTCGGTCGGCTACACGCGCGTGGATGTGGTGGAGATGGCCGGGCAGGTGACGATGCGCGGCGGCATCGTGGATGTGTATGGGCCGGAGATGGAGCGCCCGGTGCGGCTGGAGTTCTTTGGCGATGAGATTGAGTCGATCCGGCGGTTCGATCCGGATACGCAGCGGTCGTCGAACCCGGTGGAGCATGTGTTGTTGCTGCCGCTGACGGAGACGCCGGCTACGGAGAAGGTGCTGGAGGCGATCAATGCGCGGCTGACGCGCACAGGCAGTGCTGCGGGGGCGGAGATTGAGGGCGGCGATACGCCTCGTGAGTTGCAGACGCATGTGGCGGGGCGGGAGTCGAACGCGACGATCTTTCCAGGGTGGGAGTTTTATGCGCCGGTCGCGGGCGCGAAGTCTTCTCTGCTGGAGCTGATGGGGCCGCAGACGCGGGTGTTTGTGGAAGAGCCCGCGATGGTGACCAACCAGGGCGAGCGGTGGTGGAACAAGGTTGAGCAGCGGCATGAGCGGTCGGGGATTGGATCGCTGGTGCGGGCGGAGGACCTGTACCTGTCGCCATGGGAGCTTGAGGACCGCGTGCGGCGGATGCCGGGGTGTGAGTTGGACCAACTCGGCGCGGTGGATGTGCTGGAGCATGACAGCAGCGAGGGGTCGGAGATTGAGTTTGCGACGCGGCCGACGCTGCGGTTTCATGGGTCGATTCCGGCGATGCTGGATGAGCTGCGCAAGCTGATGGAAGCGGAGGCGCGCATCATGATTGCGGCGCCGAACCAGGGCGAGGTGGAGCGGCTTGCGGGCATCCTGCAGGAGTACGGGGTGCCGTACCGGCTGGGGTGGCGCGGCGATCACACGCAGCGGCGCCTCGGCGACGGTGTATTCGGAGTCGAGCTACCTTGCGGGCGATCTGCGCACGCCGGTGATTGTGCGCGCGGCGATCGCGAACGGCGTGCAGGTGCTGGACATCGAGCCGCGGACGGCACGGCAGTTCGTGGTGTTCGGCGCAAATGACCTCAGCGACGAAGCCGATGTGTATGCGCGGCCCGCGCAGCGCAAATCGAAGACCGTCGGCGTTTGTCTCGGACTTTCGTGATCTGGCGATTGGCGATTATGTCGTGCATGTGGAGCATGGGATTGCGCGATACGAGGGGCTGCGCGTACTCGACCAGAACAACGGGGCGGATGGATCACAGTTGGAGCTGATGATCCTGAACTTCGCTGACGATGCGAAGTTGTACGTTCCGCTGACGCGGCTGGATCTGATTCAGAAGTACAGGTCGAGCGAGGGTGGACCGGCGCCGCAGTTGAACCGGCTGGGCACGCAGTCGTGGCAGAAGACCAAGGCTCGCGTGAAGAAGGCCATGCAGGATATGGCCGAAGAGCTGTTGAAGCTGTATGCGCAGCGCAAGGCGGCGCTGGGGTTTGCGTTCTCGCCGGATACGGCGATGATGCGCGAGTTTGAGGACGCGTTTGATTACAACGAGACCGACGACCAGGTGAACGCGATTGCCGACATCAAGCGCGACATGGAGTCGACGCAGCCGATGGACCGGCTGCTGTGCGGTGATGTGGGGTACGGCAAGACCGAGGTCGCGATGCGCGCGGCGTTCAAGGCCGTGCAGGATTCCAAGCAGGTAGCGGTGCTGACGCCTACGACGGTGTTGTGCTTCCAGCACTTCGAGAGCTTCAAGAAGCGCTTTGCGAACTTCCCGGTGAAGGTGGAGATGATCTCGCGCTTCCGCACGGCGAAGGAGAAGAAAGAGGTGCTGGAGCAGGTTGCGGCGGGCAAGGTCGACATCCTGATCGGCACGCATGCGGTGCTTGCGGAGAACGTGCACTTTCAGGATCTCGGGCTGCTGGTTGTGGATGAAGAGCAGCGGTTTGGTGTGCGGCACAAGGAGCGGCTGAAGAAGATGCGTGCGTCGGTGGATGTGCTGAGCATGAGTGCGACGCCGATTCCGCGCACGCTGCATATGTCGCTTGTGGGACTGCGTGACATGAGCGTCATCGAGACGCCGCCGAAGGACCGCATGGCGATCCAGACGGTCGTGGCGAAGTTCGATGAAAAGCTGGTGCGGACCGCGATTGAGGTGGAGCTTGAGCGCGGCGGGCAGACGTACTTTGTTTCGAATCGCGTGGAGACGATCTACGAGATGGCCGCGCGGATTCGCGAGCTTGTGCCGCAGGCGCGCGTGGCTGTGGGTCATGGCCAGATGCCCGAGGCGGAGTTGGAGCGCGTGATGCTCGGGTTCATGCACGGCGAGTTTGATGTGCTGTGCGCGACGAGCATCGTGGAGAACGGGCTGGATGTGTCGCGGGCGAACACGATCATCATCAACCGCGCGGATCGGCATGGCCTGAGTGAGCTGTACCAGTTGCGTGGGCGTGTGGGCCGGTCGAATCGTCGGGCGTATGCGTATCTGTTGATTCCGCCGGAGCAGCAGTTGACGGAGATTGCGCGGCGCAGGCTGGCGGCGCTGAAGGAGTTCTCGGACCTGGGTGCGGGGTTCAAGATTGCGGCGCTGGATCTGGAGCTGCGCGGCGCGGGCAACATGCTGGGCGGCGAGCAGAGCGGGCACATCGAGGCGATTGGCTTTGAGATGTACACGCAGATGCTGGAAGAGGCCGTGAGCCGGATGAAGGGCGAGTCGCGCGAGGAGCGGCCGGCGGTTACGGTGAACCTGGGCGTGTCGCTGCGTATCGACGAGAGCTATATCCCGGAGGAGAACCAGCGGCTGCGGATGTACAAGCGCATCGCGGGCGCGGAGAACGAGGCCGTGCTGACGGATGTGCGAGCGGAGCTGGAAGACCGCTACGGCAAGCCGCCGGAGAGTGTGTTGCACCTGCTGGCGGTGGGTGAGATCCGGCTTGTGTGCGAGCGGCTTGGGCATTGCGAATCTGGAGCGGAAGCGTGTCGCGGTCGACGAGCCGCGGAAGCAGGCGCCCGCGCCGACGCGGCCCGCGGCTCCCGTGAGGACTGTGCCCGCGCAACGTCCCGGCATTTGGGGAACGCCTTCGCGGTTTGGTACCCAGCCGCCCAGGCCGCAGCAGCCGCTTGGCGGGGCGGCATGGGCAGGCGCCGCAGGTGGCTGCGTTGAACTTTTCGAGCCGGGCGGCGCTGTCGAGTGCGGGCGCGAGCAATGCGACCAAGGCTGTGCGTGAGGCGGTTGCACCCCGGCCCGCGGAGGCTCCGTTGGCCAAGGCCGGGCAGATGAAGCCGATGCGCGACATGGTGTTCCTGACCTTCAGCGAGAAGCTGCATGCCGCGCCTGCGGAGCCGGGCAAGGGCATCAACGTCGGCGCACTGATGAAGCTGGTCGGGCGCAACGCCAAGGATGGTGCGCAGCTTACGCCGCAAGGTGTGTTGCGTTGGCCGTTGTCGAGCGCGAAGGCTGAGGATGTGATTCGCGAGACGCGCGATCTGCTGACCGCGCTGGAGCTTCAGCAAACGACGTAGACTGGCGTGCATGCCGTGGCCGAAGGTTCTTGCGAGTCGGTGTTTCGAAGTACTGCGTGGACGTGAATGTCGCTTCTATGAGAGATGTGATGACTCGAGGATGTCGAGAGCACTTACGGCGCTGATGGCGCCAGTTCCTGGCTGTGTGTCGGGTTGGCTCCATGGACAGGTCAAAGTGGGCCGATCCCGTGGCGTGGCGATTGTTGGCCTGGTGCATGGGCATGTGAAGGGCATTCCTGCCGGCCATTGGCGAAGGACCCTGATGTGCAGCTTGTGGCAGTGGTGGAGCCGGATGTGGCGCTGGCGCATCAGTATGCGGCGCAGTATCAGCTTGCGGACAAGCTGTTCTACACCGATCTGGAGCAGATGCTGAAGCAGCAGCATCCGGATGCGGTGCTGGTGTATACGACGATCCTGGACCATCGGCGGGTGATCGAAGCGGCGGCGCGGCATGGGATCTCGTCGATGGTGGAGAAGCCGCTGTCGACGACGATGGAGGATGCGCTGGCGATTCGCCGGGCCGCGCGCGAGCACCATGTGCATGTGCTGGTGAACTACGAGACGACCTGGTACGCCGAGCAACGCGGAGGTGCTGGATGCGGTGCGCGACGGGAAGCTTGGCACGGTGCGCAAGGTGGTGGTGCATGACGGGCATGAGGGGCCGAAGGAGATTGGCGTTGGGCCGGAGTGGCTGCCGTGGCTGACGGACCCGAAGCAGGACGGCGCGGGAGCGTTGTTCGACTTCGGCTGTTATGGCGCGGACCTGATGACGGTGTTGATGCATGGGGCAGGCCCCACTGAGCGTGACCGCGGTGACCCAGACCGACAAGCCGGCGATCTATCCGCATGTGGATGATGATGCGACGGTGATCCTGCGCTACCCGGGTGCGCAGGCGGTGCTGATGCCGTCGTGGGACTGGAGCTTTGCGCGCAAGGATATGGAGGTGTACGGGACCGAGGCTCGATGGTGACCGTGGCTGCGGATCACGTTTTGAGCCGGTTCAAAGGGCAGGCGAGCGCAACGGATGCTGCAGCGCCGGCGTTGCCGGAGGATCAGGCGCAGTTCGCTGAGTTATCTGGCAGCGGTGCTGCGGGGCCAGGTTGATCCGGACCATGACTTGTCGTCGTTGGAGACGAACATGGTTGTCATGCAGATTTTGACGGCGGCGCGGGAGTCGGCGCAGACGGGACGGACCGTAACGTTGCAGCCGCTGCCGCAATAGATCCTGTGAGCGCGGGCCTGGGCTGCTCCGGTAGACTGCAGATCATATGCGGTCGATCGTTGCTGTGTTGTGTCTTGGCTCTTGGTCTTGGATTGGCGATGCCGATGAGTGGTCAGCGTGTGAGCGCAGATGGTGGTGGGCAGACGCTGACGTATCTTGCGGATCAGTACTTCGATCAGGTGTATTTCAAGTTTGCGCCGACTGCGGCGACTGCGCTGGGGCTGCACCAGTATGACCCGCAGCTTGAGGACTATTCTGCGGCGAACGTGCAGCGCGAGGTTGCGGCGCTGCATGTGTGGGAGAAGAAGATCGGCGGCGCTGGATCCGAGCGCACTGGATGCGGAGCAGGCGGCCGATCGCCAGATTCTGCTGAACCAGATTCGCTCGTCGTTGCTGCAGCTTGAGGTGATCCGGGCGTGGGAGAAGAACCCGGATAACTATTCGAGTGGCGTGACGAACTCGATCTTCACGCTGATGGAGCGGCCGTATGCGCCGGTGAACACGCGGTTGCGCGCGGCGATTGCGCGCGAGAGGCAGATTCCGCAGGTGTTCGCAGAGGCGCGCAAGAACCTGAAGAACCCGCCGAAGATCTATACAGAGATCGCGCTGGAGCAGATCGAGGGGCTGGTGAGCTTCTTCCAGCATGATGTCCCGGAGGCGTTCGCGGCGGCGGATGACGCGCAGGCCAAGGCGGAGTTTGCGAAGACGAACGCGGCTGTGATCAGCGCGTTGCAGAGCTATGGCCAGTGGATGAAGTCTGATCTGCTGCCGCGGTCGAACGGGGATTTTCGGTGGGGTGCGGAGACGTACCGGAAGGCACTCGACTACAACGAGATGGTCGACATCCCGCTGGATCACCTGCTGCAGATTGGGCTGGATGATCTGCACAAGAACCAGGCGGAGTTTGCGCGTGTAGCGAAGGAGATCGATCCGAGCAAGACGCCGCAGCAGCAACTGGCGGAGTTGGCGACCATTCATCCGGCGCCGGATCATCTGCTGCAGGCGTTCCATGACCGGTTCGATTCAGAGATCGGCTTCATCAACAGCCATCACATCATCACGATCCCGAGCACGGTGCAGCCGACGCTGGAGGAGACGCCGCCGTTTATGCGGGCGACGACGCAGGCGAGCATGGACCCTCCGGGGCCGTTCGAGAAGCACTCGACGAAGGCGCTGTTCAATGTGACCTTGCCGGATCCGCACTGGGATGCGCAGCGCACGAGCGAGTACATGGCGGCGTTCAACGTGGGCACGATCGTTTCGACGAGCGTGCATGAGGCGTATCCGGGGCACTATGTGCAGTTTCTGTATCAGCCGCGAGTTTCCGTCGAAGATCCGCAAGATCATCGGGGCGAACACGTATATCGAGGGCTGGGCGCACTACTGCGAGCAGATGATGCTGGACCAGGGATATAACGCTCCGGGTGTGGGAGCGAAGGATGAGCGCGAGTCGAAGCTGATCCGGCTGGGGCAGTTGCAGGATGCTCTGCTGCGCGATGCGCGGTTTGTGGTGGCGATCCGGATGCACACGGGCGTGGGCGGCCCGATGACGATCGAGCAGGCGGAGGACTTCTTTGTGAATGAGGGATACCAGTCGCGGCCGATTGCGGAGGTGGAGACGAAGCGTGGCACCAGCGATGCGCTGTACCTGTACTACACGCTGGGCAAGCTGGAGATCATGAAGCTGCGCGCGGACCTGATGGCGAAGCAGGGTTCGGCGTTTTCACTGCAGCAGTTCCACGATGACGCTGATGAGGCAGGGGCCGGCGCCGATCAAGGTGATCCGGAAGGCGATGCTGCACGATGACTCGCCGGTGTTGTAGAGGCAGGGAGTAGGAAGTAGGAAATAGGGCAGTGGAGAGCTGGTGTCGTGCGAGTGCCTCAGCCATCCGTGCGTCCTCTATAATCGGCGTATATGCGGAGCCAAAATGTGCAGTTTGGCTGCGGCACGTGTGCGCCAGACATCTTGGCTCAACTTCGATGCGGGCCCGGCGTTTTTGCTTGAAAAGCGCTTGCCGTTTCTTGAAGTCCGTGCTGGTGCGCAAGGGCTTTCCGGACTACCCGGCAAACATCCATTACGGCGATGTGATCAAGGGTCTGCCGGTCGATCCTGCGTCGGCGCAGCGGGTGTATTGCTCGCATGTGCTGGAGCACCTGGCGCTGGAGGACTGCCGCACGACGCTGCGCAATGTGTACAGCTACCTTGCGCCGGGCGGCGTGTTTCGGTTTGTGTTGCCGGACCTGGAGTTTTATACGCGCAAGTACCTCGAGTCTCCGGAGCCGGGGGCGGCGTCGACGTTTATGGCGGAGACGTATCTGGGTGAGCGTGATGGAGCGCGTGGTCTGCGCTCGTTGCCGAAGGCGCTGTTTGGGCGCAGCCAGCATCTTTGGATGTGGGATTACAAGAACTTCGCGAAGGAGCTTGCGGACGTGGGTTTCACGGACATCCGGCGGGCGTACTTTGGGGACTCGGGTGATCCGGCGTTTGCTGAGGTGGAGAGCGAACATCGCTGGCGCGACTGCCTGGGTATCCAGTGCAGGCGTCCTGCGTGAAGTGAATCTGCATCGAAGTAGGGCGGAACCCATCCGCTGCGGGCGAATCGCATGACTTTAGTGCCTATCCGCCGTTTTGCCGGCGGTGCACCTGCGCGTGCTATTGTCGGGCTTGCTGGTTCGTACGCTACTTTTGCTGAAGGATTCGTCCGCGTAATGACTGCGAAAAAGTTGAGAAAAGCGGTGATTCCTGCCGCGGGTATGGGCACCCGGTTTTTGCCGGCCACGAAGGCCGTGCCCAAAGAGATGTTGCCGCTGGTGGACAAGCCGCTGATCCAGTATGCGGTGGAAGAGGCTGTGGCGGCGGGCTGCACGGAGATCATCATCATCACCGGCCGGGGCAAGACGCCGCTGGAGGATCACTTCGACCGCGCGCCTGAACTGGAGCGCCAGTTGGAGGCTCGCGGCAAGCAGGATCTGCTGGAGCTGGCGCGATCGATGTCGCAGCTTGCGCACATCACGTACACGCGCCAGGCGGAGGCATTGGGGCTGGGCCATGCCGTGCTGCAGGCGCGGCAGTTGGTCGGCGATGAGCCGTTTGCGGTGATTCTGCCGGACGACATCGTGGATGCGGAGATCCCGTGCCTGCAGCAGATGGTGGAGGCGTATGAGTCGACGGGGTGCAGCATCATCGCATCCGAGGTTGTGGAAGGTGCGGCGATCCAGAACTATGGGTGCCTGGACTGCACGCCCGATCCGTTGAATCCGCGGCTGCTGGACGTCCGCGACATGGTGGAGAAGCCTAAGCCGGCAGAGGCGCCGAGCCAGAATGCGATTATTGGGCGTTACATCCTGACGCCGTGCATCTTTGAGAAGATCGCGAACCTGAAGCCCGGGGCGGGCGGCGAGTTGCAGCTTACGGATGCGCTGCGGGCGCTGCTTGCGGACGAACGGATCTACGGGTTCGTTTACGATGGCGTGCGGCATGACGCGGGCGACAAGTTCGGATTCCTGAAGGCGACGGTGGAGTTCGCGCTGAAGCGGGAGGATCTCGGGCCGAAGTTCCGTGAGTGGCTGCGGTCGCAGGAGTTCTAAGCTTGGTGCGGTAGCTGACGTAAGTGCGGATCAGGTTGTGTGACATACAACAGTCTGTCGTTGCTCTGCCTCGAATGAGCTGAGCGACGATGGACATAGGCATTGAAAAGCGGCGCATCACGCACCCCGCGAAGGAGCGCTTCGCGGCCGGCAAACCCGGCGCGACGGCGCGGTGGACGTCCGGCGCGAAGACCATTGTGGGCACCGCCCGCTCGTTCTCCAGCCGAATCTGGTACACGGTCAACAACGGAACCATCGCGGAGATTTATTTTCCGGATGTCGACCAGGCGAATACGCGCGCTGTGCGCTTCCTGGTGACCGGGCCTGACGGATTCTTCTCGGACGAACTCTGGGACGCCAAACACAGCGTGAGCTGGATGGCGGATGGCGTTCCGGGCTGTTGCATCGAGACCCGATGCAAGCGCGGGCGCTACACGATGCGCAAGGAGATCATCACCGACCCGCTACGGGACATTCTTCTGTTGAGGGTGCGGTTCAAGCCGAGTGCGGAGGGTGATGCTCTGCGGCTGTTCCTATCGGTAGACCCCCATGTTGGCGACCGCGGCGAGGGGAACCGGGGGTGGGCGGGCGCGTACATGGGCCTTCCGATGCTGTTTGCCTGTCGCGCACAGTTGTCGTTGGCCGTTGCGGCCGATCCGCCTCTGCGATCAGCGAGTGTCGGGTACATCGGCAGGACCGACCCGTACACGTTGCTGTCCAAGGGTAAGCCGCTGACGGATGCGAACACGGCGGGTCCGGGGAATGTCTGGCTGGCTGGGGAGATCGATTACAGCCGTCCGGCGCAGCGCTCGGGGACGGACGACAGCTTTCTGGTTGCGATCGCGGGCGGTGGCGATGCCGCGGAGGCAGGGCAGCAGGCGCGCGCAGGTCTGCTGGCGGCGTTTGAAAAGACGCGGACCCTGTTTGTGCAGCAGTGGCAGGAGCAGCAGGCGAAGTACCGCGCCATGGAGGACCTTTCCGAAAGCAAGCTGGACATGTATCGCGTGAGCACAGCGGTGCTGGAGACGCATCAGTCCAAGCGCTTTCCGGGCGGTTTCGTCGCGAGCCTTTCGCTGCCGTGGGGCTTTGCGCGCGACGGACAAGGACGTGAGCGGATATCACGTGGTCTGGCCGCGGGACACGGTGGAGACCGCGATGGGGAAGCTGTGCTCCGGGGATGCGAGAACGGCGCGGTCTTCACTGTTTTATCTCGCCTGTACGCAGGGTGAGGATGGCCGTTGGAGCCAGAACATGTGGCTGGACGGGACGCCGCACTGGGATGCTACGCAGATGGACAGCATCTCGTTGCCGATCCTGCTGGCGGACAAGCTGCGACTGGAAGATGCGCTGGATGGGTTTGACCCGCGGCCGCTGATGCACGCGGCCACTTGCTTTCTGCTGCGGCACGGGCCGGTGACGGAGCAGGACCGATGGGAGGCTGTGGGCGGCTACTCGCCGTACACGATGGCGGTGCAGGTCTCGGCGCTGCTGGCGGGTGCGGTGTGTGCCGAGCAGCGAGGCGCACCCGATGAGGCAGAGTTTTTGCGGGAGACCGCGGATGCGTGGAACGATGCTATTGACGAGTTGACGTATGTCCGGGACACCGAGCTGGCGCGCAAGCATGGTGTGGGCGGCTATTACTTGCGGATCACGCCTCCGCAGCGGATCGAGAAGGCCAAGACCGGCCGACCTGCGGATTCGTATTCCGAACCGGCCGCTCGGCAAGGGTCATCCACGCGCGGTGGATATCGTCAGCCCGGATGCGCTTGCGCTGGTCCGATTTGGACTGCGTGCGGCGAACGATCCGCGGATGCTCGACAGCGTGAAGGTCATCGATGCGACGCTGAAGCGGGACACGCGCACGGGACCGACGTGGGTGCGTTCGACGATGACGGCTATGGCGAGCATGCGGATGGCCGCCCGTTCAGCAAGACGGGCATCGGACGCGGGTGGCCGCTGCTGGCCGGGGAGCGCGGGCCACTATGAGATCGCGGCGGGGAACCGCGCAGTACGCACTGGAGTTGCTGAAGACGATGGCTCGGCAGACCAGCGAATGCGGCATGCTTCCGGAGCAGGTCTGGGATGCGCCGGACATCCCGGAACGGGAGCTCTTCAACGGGTGCCCGACGGGCTCAGGCATGCCGCTGGTGTGGGCGCATGCGGAGTACATCAAGCTGCTGCGCAGCCTGCATGAGAACCGGATCTGGGACACCCTGCCGGAGACGGTCGAGCGGTATGTCCACTCGAAGCACCCGGCGAGCTTCCAGATCTGGCGCCCGACACAGCGGCGCGGCTATGTGACGGCGGGCAAGGATCTGCGCGTTGATCTGGACGCGGCGGCGAAGGTGACCTGGAGCGTGAACGGGAAGAAGCAAACCTCCTACACGCGCGATACCAAGCTGCAGATCCACACGCGTGGTGCTGCCGGTCCGTGATCTGCCGGTCGGAAGCGCTGTCCGGGTGCAGGTCGAGCCCGTGCTGCGCACGAAGGAAGCGAGGCCGGACGCGTTCATCGTGCGGATACGCGAGGGGCTGGGCGACTGCGCGTAATGTAAGGAGTGATGTCCGGGGTCGCCATCCGTTCCTCTCGTTTGCCCGCCACCAGGTTGGTGTGCGCGCTGGTCCTGCTCGGGGCTAGTGTGGATTTTGCTGCCGCGCAGGATCGCCGCGTCATGGAGCCACCGGTCGCGTCGCAGCCGGAGACGCCGCGCCGGACGCGCCTGATGCTGAAGGACGGCAGCTTCCAATGGGTGCTCAGCTACAAGGTCGTCGGCGATGTGGTCCGATACCGCTCGGCGGAGCGCGATGGAGCGCAGGAGGACGTTCCGCTGTCGCTGGTGGACATGGCAGCGACGAAGGCGTGGGAGGCCGCGCATGACCCGAATGCGCCGCATCCGGCCGTGCAGCAGGCCCCGGTGCTGAGCCCGGAGCTGGCGCGTGAAGAGGCTGCGCGGCTGGCGCAAGAGCGCCGGAGGTATGGTCGAGCGACTCGGGGATGCTTCGGCTGCCGGAGGAGAACAGCGTGCTTGTGCTGGACCAGTTCCAGGGCACGCCGGAGCTTGTTCCGCTTCCGCAACAGGGCAGCGATCTGAACAAGGAGACGGCGCATGCTGTGCTGGTGAAGGAGGTCAATCCGGCCGCCAGCCCGCACGACATGCTGTTCTTGAAGGATGAGCGCGCCGACGTTCAACTCCATGTGGCTGACCCGGTGTTCTTCGTCCGGTTGGAGGGCAAGGGCATCGACGACAGCAACGGTGGCGGCGGCGGGTTCGAGGTGGACACGCACGGAGCGTCCGGGCGCGCGACGCCGACCGGGGGATCACCCCGGAGCCGGTACGTGATCGAGCGCGTCGATGTGCGCCGTGGACGAACGCGCGGTGAGCAGCTTTGTGCTGCGGTTGCTGGATACCGGGCGCGGCCAGCCGGATGTGATCGAGACGACGCAGCAGCCGCTGCCCGGCGGCTTGTGGCAGAAGATCGTGCCCAGGCAGCCGCTGGAGTTCGGCGAGTATGTGCTGATCGAGGTGCTGAACGAGCATGCGGTGAATGCCGATGTGTGGGACTTCGGCGTGCACCCTACGGCCAAGGAAAACGACGAGGCGTTTCGCCCGGAGGCAAAGAAGCCGGCGCAACTGGAGCGCCGAGGACGGTAGTTGCGGGGGCTGACTGAACGGAAGAGGCCTCCGCTGAGCGGAGGCCTCTTCGTTGTGGAGGTTCGGTGAACTACTTGGTCATGTCGATGCCACCGGAGGCTGCCTTCTCCTTGGCGGCTTCGTTGGCCTTGGCGGCGCCCATCGCGCGGTGGACCCAATCGTCAGCCTTGGCGAGGTCGTCTTTGCGGGCCGCTCGTTGCCGCACTCGATGTCGCCCTTACGGCGCCAGGCGAGGTTGAGGTACGACATGGCGTCGTCGTAGTTGGCCTTCAGATCGACCGCGCGGTTCAGGTACTGCATCGACTGAGTCGAGCAGCGGGCCGTTCTCGGCCGCGAGCTGGGCGCAGACCTTGGGCGGGAACTTCACGACACCCTGGGCATCACGGGTGAGGTGGTTGGCCTGGAGCAGATCCTGCGAGTTCTTGTCGGCCTTTTGCCAATCCAGAGCGCCCACGGCGTAGTTGGCTTCGGCGTCCTTGGGATCGAGCTGGATGATCTTCAGTTCGTCCTCGCGGGACTTGTCGAAGTTCATGGTGCTGCGATCGATGGAGGCAATCTGGCGCCAGGCGTCGACGTCGTTGGGATTGCGGGAAAGCACCTCGTTCCAGAGCGTTGAGGGCCTTCTGCGCGACAGCCAGGTTCTGGGGACTGTTGTTGTTCGGTACAACCTGGTAGCTGTAAGCCGTCGCGAGATAGGTCTTCGCATTCGTGTAGCCGGGATCGAGCGCGATGGAGGTCTGGAAGTGATTGATGGCCGCCTCATAGTGGCCGGACTTGAACTCCTGGATGCCCTTTTCCAGTTGATCGCGGGCCTTCAGCTTAGAGCATCCGGTGGTGCCCGCCAGCAAAACAAGGAGCGCGATGCCCCCAGCGTATGCGCTTCGTGCGCTTCGTTTCATCAGCCTTTTCCCCTCACGACGATGACGCCCGTAGCAGCCCTTGGAGGGCATGCCGGCAGACTGCAACCATCTGGTCAGCTTGCCGCTTGATTGTAAAGGCAGATGGTGGAAAACGGCTAGGGGCTGCTTTGGACTCTAAGGGATCGGCCCATGGTTACTCGTGGGAGCGCATCCCGTTGCCATCCAGAAGCGGTCGTGTGCGAGGGTTTCAGGAAGGAGCAACACCATGGCAGGAGACAAATGGACCGCGGCAGAGATGCCATCGCAGAGCGGCAAAACGATTCTGATCACGGGAGCAAACAGCGGGATCGGATACCAGGCGGCGCTTGAACTCGCTCGCCACGGAGCACATGTGATCCTGGCCTGCCGCAATGCTCAGAAGGGGCAGGCGGCGCTGGACCAGCTGCGGCGGGAGGCTTCGGGCGCAAGCGCGGAGCTTGCGGTCCTTGATGTGGCCTCGCTAGCTTCGATACGGGCGTTTTCGGCGCAGTTTCGTGGGCCGTGGCACGGCGTTGGACGTGCTGGTGAACAACGCCGGGGTGATGGCGCTGCCGAACCGTGAGGTGACCGAAGACGGCTTTGAGCGACAGTTTGGGACCAATCACCTGGGCCACTTCGCCTTGACCGGGTTGTTGATTCCCGCGCTGCTGAGGGCTCCGGCGCCGCGTGTGGTGACGGTGGCATCGCTGGCCCACCGCAACGGGAAGATCGACTTCAGCAACCTCCAGAGCGAGCGCAGCTACAAGCCGCGGGACGCGTACGGCAGCTCAAAGCTGGCGAACATCCTGTTTGCGAAGGAACTGAATCGACGTGCGCGGGCACGCTGGATGGCCGCTGGTCAGCGTAGCGGTTCATCCGGGGATCTCGCGGACCAACATCATCAGCAACGGCCCGGGCGCAAACGGGAACGACATCACGGTGAAGATCCTGAAGCATCGCCGGACCGCTGCTGATGCAGAGCGATGCGATGGGCGCGCTGCCGACGGAGTACGCAGCCACCATGCCGGAGGTACACGGCGGCGAGTACATAGGACCGGACGGGTTCAAGGAGTTCAAGGGCTACCCGACGGTGGTGCAGCCACGTCCGCAGGCGCTCGATGAGGCCACAGCCAAGCGGCTGTGGGAGGTCAGCGAGCAGCTTACGGGAGTTACGTATCCCGTGATCGGCTGAGCGCGGACGGGTGAACCGGAGCCGGGTCGTGCGGGCGGGGCTCCGGGCAGAGCGCTGCGGGGCCGGGGCGCGGGCCCTCCGTTAGGGAGTGGGCTCCAGGGCTTCGTCGTAGGGGTGCGCGGCCGAGGTCTGGCTGCCGCTGCGGTGCGCGGGCGTCGAGCGATGCCTGCCGACAGCGGCCGCGCTTTGGGCGCTGCGGATGTTGCGCGCGGTGATCGAGGGCATGTCTGCCTCGAGCACGTCGGCCGGCAGGGGGCGGCTGATGAGCCAGCCCTGCGCGCACTCGCAGCCCATCGCGGCGAGGTCGCGGAGGTCCTGTTCGGTTTCGACACCCTCGGCGACGACGCGCTTGCCGAGTGACTGGCCGAGGTGCACGACGGTGCGCACGAGTTCCTTGCGCTGCGGATCGCTTTGCATGTCCGACACGAAGCTGCGATCGACCTTGACCTCGTCTACGGGCAGCCTGAGCAGGAAGGCGAGCGAGGAGTAGCCGGTTCCGAAGTCGTCCAGCGAGATGCGGATGCCGTGCGTGCGGGCCTGCAGCAGGGTTTGCTTGACGAGGCCTTCGTTGACCAGCAGGGCAGACTCGGTGATCTCGAGGCGCAACAACTTTGGCGGAAGTCCGGCCGTCTCGAGCATGTCGAGCATCTTGGGGATCAGGTTGGAGTCGGCGAACTGATGGGGCGAGACGTTGACGCTGAGGGAGAGGTTCTTGCCCCAGGCGCGGTTCCAGCCGGCGACCTGGAGACAAGCCTTTTCGAAGATCTGGGATCCGAGCTGCAGGATGAGGCCAGATTCCTCGGCCAAGGGGATGAACTCGGCGGGTGGGACGCTTCCGTGGTTGGGGTGCCACCAACGGGCGAGCGCTTCAAACCCGGAGATTTCGCCACCTTCGACGCTGAGGATGGGCTGAAAGGCGACGCCGATCTTGCCTTGGTCGAGTGTGACGCGAAGGTCTGCTTCCATCTGCCACCGGCTGCTCATCTGGGCGCGCAACTCGGCGTCGAAGACCTGGACACGGTCTTTTCCGAGTTGTTTGGCGCGGTACATGGCGTGGTCGGCGGTGCGAAGCAGATCGTCGGCCGATTCGCCCGGATTGGCGAGCACGACACCGATGCTCGCGGTGCAGGGGAGGATGTGCCCGTTGAGGTGATAGGCGGGGCGGAGGGCGGCGAGAAGGTCCTCGGCGCATGCGTGGACCTCGTCGGCGTCGGCGGCTGAGATCAGCAGGACGAACTCATCGCCGCCGTGCCGGCAGATCACGGCACCGTCGGGCGCGGCGTTCCGCAGCCTTTCCGCGACCTTCACCAGCAGTTGATCGCCGCGGGAGTGCCCCAGGCTGTCGTTGATCTTTTTGAAGCCGTCCAGGTCGGCGAAGACGAGGGCCGTGGTGGTCTTACGGGACCCGCCGACGTGGAGCTGCTCCTGGAGCGCGTTGCGCAGCATGGTGCGGTTCCCAAGGCCGGTCAGAGTGTCCTGAAGCGCGGTCTCCTCCAACTGGCCGTGGGTGCGGTGCCAGGCCCGCTCGCGAGCGTTGGTGCGGAGCGCAAACAAGCCGAACGAGACAACCAGAAAGGCGCTGCCCATGAGCGGTCGATAGAGCGCGAGCAAGGCGCAAACAGCGATGGACATGAACGCGAGCGCGGCGACGCCGAGCCCCTGCATGCCGCGCACCGCCTTGACGAAACGGACACCGGACCACTCGACGTGCTCGTAGCGCAGAGCATCGGCGAGGATCAGCAGCGCCAGGCAGGACATCGGGACGGTCCAGACGAGATCGGAGAGGGTGCCGGTGGGCCAGCCATGCAGGCGCATGGTGTCGCCCACCATGGTGAGCGGACCGTAGAGCAACAGAAAGAACGCGAGGCGGACAAAGAAGCGGCGCTCGCGGGACAAAGTGCAGATGGGGAGGCGCAGCACGCAGCAGAGCAACAGCGCGAGGTCCTGGATCAGGTCGGCGGTCTGGAGGTTCAGGCCCACGTCGGGCAGAAACACGAGCAGGTACAGGACGGCGAAGAACAGAACTGCCTGGCCGCGGTCGAACCAGCCGACCATGTCTACCTCGTCGTGGGTGGTGTTGACGGCGAGTAGCAGAGGCAGGCCGAAGACCACCCAGAGTGCCTCGTCCGGGCGCAGGAGGCTTACGGTCTTTGACGGATGGTAGAGCAGGTAGACGAAGAAAACCTGGCCAAGGCCCCAGGAACCGAAGGCCGCGGCGACGGCCAGCCAGCAGCGTCGGCCCACCCAGGTGTTGGTGGACAGGCTCTGGTGCAGGCTGATGGCGACCAGAAGAAAGGGCAGGATGACCTGCAGCAGATTCGAGATGAGCAGGCGGTGAGGCAGGAACAGGAGCGCAAGTATGTGCGCCGCCTGGAGCAGCAAAACGGCGACGATGAGCGGCCGCGCAAGGAAGGTTCGTGATCGGTATTTCGAAAGTTTGGCTACGTGCATGCCCCATGAAGCGGTCCGGTTTGCGACCGCGCCTCTCCTGCACTACTTCATCGTCAGCGAGTGTGGCGGAGATTAGGGGTGTACAGGATACGCAAAACGCTGCATCGAATCCCTCGAAGGGGGGATTACCTGGGCACGGGTGTGCATTACCAACGGCGAAGTGCAAGGGAGATTCGAGCAGCGGAAACCCGTCGAATCAGGCTCAGGCGTTGTCGCCCGCAGCGCGGGACCGTGTTGATCGTTTCGCGGACGCCTTGCGCGCCGCAGCCTTGGTGCCGGCTGTCTTTTTGCTCGCGGGCCTGGCGGCGGCTTTGGCCGGTTTGCCGGAGGCAGCGGAGGAGCCGTTGCCTGCTGCGGCGAACGAGATTCTGGAAAGCTTAGCGGCGTGGTTTTCGAGCAGCTTTTCGAGCTGTTTGATGAGTTGGGCCGTCTGCATGGGCTTGACGAGCATCTTGTCGGCGCCCATGTCCTGCCAGTCCTCGTCGGCCATGGGAAAGGCGGTCAGAAGCGCGACGGCGGGGTGGTAGGGAGCGGTGCGGGCGGCCTGGATGACCTCGCGGCCGGAGGCATCGGACTCCATCCGCATGTCCGTGATGACCATCTGGTACTCGTTTTTCTTGATGCGGAGCTTGCCCTCGCGCGCGCTGGTGGCGGTATCGACGTCGAAGCCGGAGATTTCGAGGACGGCCTTCATGGTGAGTAGAACGGGAACTTCGTCATCGACGAGCAAAACGCGGCGCTTCGGCAAGGTCTTCGTCTCCTGGCAATATGGACTGCGGGTCACGCACGCAGTCGCTGGCGCGGTAAGAGGGCGCCGGATGTCCGCCTCATGTTCTCAGCATGTATGCCTGGCGTGCAAGCCGAGAGATGCAGGGCTGGGCTAGCGAGTTGCGACGAGATTTAACGCAGGCCGGTTTTAGCGCGAATGGTATACTCGCGTGTGCCTTGCTCCTTGCCTTTGCATCGGCCGGGAGCGCGACTTTCACCTAGCAGATGACCCCGCAGCGGGTCCGGAGGCTGTTTATTCCACCATTCAACGACAAGCGTTCCCAGAAGTCCTTTATCCGCACCAATGACCGCATCCGCGCGCGCGAGGTGCGCGTGATCGATGAAAGCGGCGAGCAACTCGGCGTGATGGCGCCCTTTGAGGCGCTGAAGATCGCCCGGGAGCGATCTCTCGACCTGGTTGAGATCTCTCCCAACGCGGTTCCGCCGGTCTGCAAGATCCAGGACTACGGCAAGTTCCTGTATGAGAAGGACAAGAGCGACCGCGCGGCCCGCAAGACCCAGAAGATCATCGTCATCAAGGAAGTGAAGTTCTCGGTCACCGTGGACGAGCACGACTACCAGACCAAGAAGAATCAGGCCGTGCGATTCCTCGCGGAGGGCGATAAGGTGAAGGCCAGCCTGCGTTTCAAGGGACGGCAGATGGCGCACCGCGACCTGGGGTACAAGATCATCAATCGGCTGATCATGGACGTGGGCGAGACGGGGGTTGTCGAGTTCATGCCGCGTATGGAAGGAACGACGCTGCACGCGATCCTGGCGCCTAGCAAGAAGCCCGCTCCGGCGCAGCCGAAGGCCCCCAAGCCAGCGCAGAATGAGCCTGCCGCCGCGGCGGTTGCGGCTCCGGGCGCGTAGCGCGAACGATCTGCGGTGCCTCTCCGAGGGGTGTAAGCACATGTGGGGCGGAGCTCGAAAGAGCCTCGCCCTCCTGTTGTAGCGCTCCAGGTGGGTCGGGCCGGTGGCGCAGGTGGGCTCTGCTATACTGATCCCTGCTGTTTATTCGCAGTTTTTCTGCAGGACAACCCATGCCAAAGATGAAGACCCATTCGGGCGCGGCAAAGCGCTTCAAGAAGACTGGTACCGGCAAGTTCAAGCGCGGCCAGACGAAGATGCGCCACATCCTCACCTCCAAGTCGAATCAGACCAAGTCCAAGCTTGGCCGGATCGTGCTTGTATCTGAGGCCGACACCCCCAAGGTCGCCCGCATGCTTCCGTACGCGTAAGCAGGAAGCACCCTAGAAGTTCTCAGAATCGAGCCGATCCGGGAAGCCGGACGAAGGGCCAGAAAAGCGTTGAGGCCCCTGGGTTCACTCAGAATGAGTGGCCCACCGAGATTCCGAGCAGAACGCGTGTGAAGAGGCCACCCTTGCCTCCAGCCGCGACCCCCTAACGGGGATAAGCACAACGCAAAAAGGAGATCACGATGCCCCGTGTAAAACGGAGTACAAAGCGCAGCGATCGACGCAAAAAGATCCTGAAGCGCGCAAGCGGTTACTTCCTCACAAAATCCAAGCTCTACCAGGCAGCGCAAGAGGCCGTCGAGCGCGGTCTGAAGTTTGCGTACATCGGCCGCAAGCAGAAGAAGCGGCAGTACCGCTCGCTCTGGATCGTGCGCATCAATGCGGCCGCCCAGCAGCATGGTCTGCGCTACTCGACGTTCATCAGCGGGCTGAAGCTGGCCGGCGTTGGGCTTGATCGCAAGATCCTGGCTGACATCGCGGTGAATGATGCGGCTGGGTTCGCGGCACTCGCCGAGCAGGCCAAGGCCGCCTTGGCGAACAAGCCCCAGCAGCAGGCAGCTTAGTTTCAGGAATTGTTCAACTGAAAGGCGTGGCTTCGGCCACGCCTTTCGTGTTTCCGGTGCTACTTCGCGACGGCGTCGTTTCCTCGCATCACCACCTGGCACGGTGTGGTTCCCGGCGCCTTCTTGCAGTTCTCGACGGCGTGCTCGTCCGCGAGTTGCTGGTTGATCTGCGCGGTTGAGAAGCCGAAGTAGCCCTGTCCATCGGTGGCAAAGGCCTTGTGCGGGCCTGCGAGCAGGTACGCGTGGAAGCCCTGGAGGCCACGGTCGCTGAGCCCGGCGGGAGGGGGCACATCCGGTGCGGGGGGCGGCGGGTACGGCGCGGGGAGCGGAAGCAGGTTTTTGTCTCGGAGGAAGGCGTCCACCGATGGGGCTCCAGGCCGAGATGTGGCTGAACAGGTGATGCCCGTCCTCTCCATCCGGCGGTGCGAGAACAAACTGATCGATACCTCCGGCTTTTTCGAACGCAGCCTGGAACTCGCGCGCGAAGTGTGGCGTGAACCACTTGTCGTTTTCGGCGTAGATCCAGAGCATGGGCACACGGGAGTGCTTGCCGAAGTCCTTGAAGGCATCGACGATCGCGTTCTCATTGCAGAGATCCCCTTTGCCGTCACCACCGCGACCTCCCGCGAAGTTGATCGCGGCCTTGAGCCCCACGGGTGGCTTGGCTGCGAGCGCCACCTGAGCAAAGCCGCCTGTGGAGACGCCTGCACTCACGACCGTGTCGGTGTCCACCTCGGGCAGGTTCTTTCGCGCGTAGTCCACGGCCGCGCGCAGATCGTACGCGGAGGCTTCGCCGGCATCCCGAAAGCTGCCATTCGCCATGCCGCAGCCGCCGTGTTTCGTGTCCTGCTCGCCTCCGGAGGTTCCGTACCCGCGTCGTACGACTACGATGGCGACGTAGCCCCGGCGCGCAAACCAGAGCGCTTGCGGCAACATCCCCCACGAGTAGACGCGCATGCGTTCCTCCGGCTTGCCGGAGGTCCCATGCGTCAGTAGCGCGAGCGGGTGCTTGCCGGGCGTCGCCACGTACACTTCAAGCGCATCGAGCCCGAACGGGATACTGCCGGGGATCTGCATCCGAAACTGACGCTCGACGAAGTGCGACCCCTCGGGAAGAGGGATGCTCTGCGGCTCTGCTGTGGCATCCCTTTGCGTCTGACGCAGGTGTCGCCGCCAAGGGAGCAAGGAGCGGCGAGGCAGATGAAGATACGAGCGCTTCGGCTGCGCAGAGGCGAGCGGGCAGTCATGGTGCACAGTAGAGAGCAGAACGGCAGTTATCGACAAGACTCTAAAGCCGAAGGCGTCGAGATGGGCGACCGGACGCGGCGGAAGATCGATAACGAGGGCCTCCGGCGTGCGGGTGAAGCTGCGACCTTGCCGCCGCCGAGCATCTCCACTGAGCCAATTGTTCCGGGGTAGAGCGAGCTACCCTGCGCGAGCGACTTGATGCGAAGTTTGCCGTCTTCGGGCCAGCCGAGCGCGAAGACGTACAGCGTGTTGCCCTTGGTGGTGAAGCGCAGGTCGGCTGCGGTGAAGGGGCGAGCTTTGCTCTCGTTGAAGGCGGAGGAGCTGGTGACGTCGGGTGGGCCTTCGCCGTAGACCTTGAAGGGGCGTGTGCCGTAGATGCCTTCGCCGTGCACGCGCATCCAGGCGCCGAAGTCGGCGAGGAACTTGTGCTCGTCCTCGTCGATGGTGCCGTCACCGCGGACGGGGATGCTGAGCAGCAGGTTGCCGTTCTTGCTGACGATATCGACGAGCATCTGTGCGACGGAGCTTGCGGTTTTGTACTGATGGTTTTCGAAGATGGAGCGCTTGTAATGCCAGTCGCCGATGCAGGTGTCTGTCTGCCAGGCGGCATCGAGGATGCCTTGTGCACGCCCGCGTTCGATGTCGAGCATGGTGGCGCCCATGTGCTCGGGCTTGAAGTTCTTGCCGGCTACTACGGCCTCCAGCTTGCCGCCGTGCCATTCCATGCTGCGGTTGTAGTAATAGGCAGTGATGTCCAGACCGGTCTGGCCGAGCGGGAGTTCGTTGTCATCGAAGTAGATGAAGTCGGGCTGGTAGGAGTCGATGAGGTCCTTGCAGCGCAGGTACCAGGTGCGCGTGAACTCGGGGTTATTGGGTGGGGGCTGCTCGTTCCAGACGCGATCGTGGGACTCATGCCAGGCGTTCATCGCGGCGATGCTGGTGATGCCGTCCGGGATGACGATGTTGCGGCCGGTGTACAGCTCCTGTGGGTCGAGGCCGTTCCACCACTTGCCCGCGCCGCTCGCCTTGGTTTGTGTGTAGGCGTCGTAGCGCAGGCCGGCCTTGGGGCCCTCGGCGTCGTAACCGTAGGCGGTCTGGAGCCAATGCCAGGCGTGCGAGGAGTGGTTTGAGACGCCGAAGCGCAGGCCGCGCTCGCGGGCGAGACGTCCCCAGGTGCCCACGATGTCCTTGCCGGGGCCGACGCGCGTGGTGTTCCAGGCGTGGTGTTTGGAGTTCCAGCAGTCGAGGTTATCGTGATGCACGGCGAGGCTGACGAAGTACTTTGCGCCTGTGGCGACGTAGAGGTCGAGCAGTTGATCGGGTTGCCAGTGTTCGGCCTTCCACAGATGGTCGATGTCCTTGAAGCCGAAGACAGACGGGTGGCCGTAGGTCTTGACGTGGAACTCGTATTGCGGATGGCCCTGGATGTACATCTGGCGGGCGTACCAGTCGCCCTGTTCGGGGACGCATTGGGCGCTCCAGTGGGCCCAGATGCCGAACTTGGCGTCGCGGAACCAGTCGGGCATGCTCCATTGCTTCAGAGAATCCCATGTGGGCTGGAAGCGGGCGGAGGGTGCGATGTCGCCGGCGTGGGCGTTCTGAGCGGCGGCGAGCCGAGGGAGGCGTGCGGCTGCGGCGCTCAGCGCCATGGTCTTCATCAATCGTCTGCGCGAGATCAATGCTGGGCCTCGTCGAGAAGTTTGGAGACGCGCGGTGAGCGCGACGTGCCTGCTTCAGTATGCTCTGTGCAAGCCGTGATCGTTAAGGCAGCTACACTTGTGACGATGAGGCGCGTTCGAAGGTTCCTGGCAGCGGCATCGGTGATGCTGGCGGTGGCGGCGAAGGCGGGGGAGCCGAGGCAGGCGAGTCAGATCCAGCCGCAAGCGGATGCGTCGGCTACAGCGCCGCAGGTGGCGTTTACGTTCGATGATCTGCCGGCGCATGGGCCGTTGCCTCCGGGGATGGCGCGTCCAGCGGTTGTGAAGAGCATCCTTGCGACACTGAAGCGCGAGAACATGCCACCCGTGTATGGGTTCATCAACGGGTTCCGTGTAGCGCGATACCCGTACCAGATCCACATCCTGCAGGCGTGGCGTGCAGCGGGTGAACCGCTGGGCAACCACACGTGGTCACACCCGCAGTTGGACAAGCTTTCTGCGCCGCAATACGAGGCCAACATCGCGAAGAATGAGCCGCTGCTGCGCAGAGTGGACGGGGGCGGTGATTGGCATTGGTTCCGGTATCCATTCCTGGAAGAGGGCAACACGGTGGAGAAGCGTGAGGCCGTGCGCACGTGGTTGTTTGCGCATGGGTATCGCATTGCCGAGGTGTCGATGGACTTCCAGGACTACCTTTGGAACGAGCCGTATGCGCGTTGCTCTGCGAAGCACGATGAGCAGGCAATCCAGCAGTTGCACGATACCTATCTTGCGACCGCGGATGAGTACATTCGTGTGTATCGCGAGCTGGCGCAGCGCTTGTACGGGCACGATGTTCCGTATGTGCTGCTGATGCACATTGGGGCGTTTGATGCGCGGATGCTGCCGGAGCTGATCGCACTGTTTCGAGAGCGCGGGTTTGCCTTCACCACCTTGCAGACTGCGCTTGCGGATCCCATTTATGACTTTGACCCGAAGGACCCTGTGCCGGGCGGATCTACGTTCAACGAGATGGTTGCCGACGTGCGGCATGTGGAGATGCCGGATGCGCAGGAGCCGGAGAAGCTTCTTGATTCGCTCTGTCGGTGAAGGCGGAGACGGGCGTGTCTGGTTCGCGACGATCAAACGTCCAGGCCGATGAGGCGCATGAGCGCAAGCCCGTTGCTGCGTGTGACGACCCCGGGACGTAGTGTGTAGTCGAAGAGCAGGCGGTTGTCGCTGATCTGGTCCTCGAAGTGCACGTTGCGGATGTGTTGCGCATCGCGTTCGGCGATGCCGGTGAGTGCGAGGTCGTGCGTGCTGAGCAGGCCGATGGCGCCGAGGGCGAGCAGTTCGCGCACGAGGCCGACCGCTCCTTCGAGACGATCGTGTGAGTTGGTTCCGGCGAGGAGCTCGTCGAGCAGAAAGAGCACCGGTGGATCTGCGCGGCAAAGGTCGCAGATGGCGCGCAGACGAAGGATTTCCGCGTAGAAGCGGGAGCGGCCGCTCTGAAGGGAATCGTTGATCTGGATGCTGGCGCCGATGTGAAACGGGCTGAGCCGCAGATGTGTCGCGCGGACGGGCGCGCCTGCCATGGCGAGTACGGCGTTGATGCCGACGGCGCGCAGCAGCGTACTCTTGCCGCTCATGTTGGAGCCGCTGACGAGCAGCAGGCGGGTGTTGCCGTCGAGGGTCACGTCATTGCGGATACAGGTGGATTGCGGCAGCAGCGGATGGCCGAGGGCGGTCGCGGTGTAGACGAGCGCGTCGGGTGCAAGTTCGGGGAAGACGTCGTCGGGGTGTTCGAAGTGGTAAGCGGACAGCGAGAGGAGCGCCTCGAACTCGCCGAGTAGCCGTTGAGCCACTCGGCGAGCGAAGGTCCGTGCTGTCTGACGCCAGCGTTGAACGAAGCCGCCGAGTTGGACGGAGTAGAGCAGCGGGATATCGATGGCTCGCAGCAGGCCGTTGCGCATGAAGTTCGCGCGTGAGAGTTGGGCGAGGCGGCGCAACGCCTGCGATGCACTGGGCTGTGATGACAAGGAGCCTCGCCTGGAGGTCCTGTAGTCGCGGCGCGGTGAAGGGCTCGAGTTCGAGATGGCTGAAGAGGTCGGAGAGGGAATGGAAGCGTTCGGCGGCCTTTTTCGCTTCGCCCATCAGGTCGTCGAGCCGGCGTTGCACCATGTAGGTGACGCGTGTGTCGACCGCGATCAGGGCGATGAGAGCGATCGGAGGATGTCCGAGTCCCCACCAGAGCGCCGCGGCGATGGTGGCCAGCATCAACGCGGGCGCGGCCCACTGAATCCATGGGGGGAGTGCGGGTTGCTGTGTTTCTCCCCAGCCGCGAGGTGGTCGCTATCGAGTGCGGTGACATCCGGCGCCTTGAGCGCTGGCCATGCTCTCGCGAAGAGCGATGCGATCGCGCAGATCGGCTACCGCAGCTTGCCTCGCGAGAACCTCTGTGACTGACGGCGGGATGCAGCAGCCACTCGGCCAGTGTTTGTTCTCCGATCGAGGTTCGTGCGGTGCAGAGAAGCTCAAACAGACTGGCCGCCCCGAAGAGGTCGAGGTCAGCGGCGAAGAGGCTGTTTGCGTGGTCGGCCTCTGGCAGCCGTGGGTGCAGCCCGGCCCAACGGTCTTGTATGCGAGCGAGTCCGTGCTCGTACCACGCGGCGCCACGTCTGGCTCGCGCGCCTGCGGCGAGGGCCTTGGTGTGGAAGTGTCCGGTGATGGCGAAGCCGATCCAGGGCACGGCGAGCCACTCCCAATGGATGTTGTGTTGTGCGAAGGCGAACCAGGCGATTGCCAACAACATGGCCGCCCAAGCGAGCCGCAGGTAGCCGAAGCGAAGATGTTGGCTGCGACGGCGTGTTACCTCTCGCTGGCACGCATCCAGACGTGCGCCGTAGATGTCGGTGGGAGTGGCGGGGTTCGTGGGTTCACTCGTCATTGGTCGGTCATGGTTCAGGTAGTTGAAGGTAAGGTTCGCTGCGCCGTGGTGAGCCGTGTTGTCACGAAGCCTTAGGCTATCCTGAGCACTCAACAAGCATTGAACGATATCGGTTGCTCAGCTATGGACAGCGCTCAGCCGGTGTGTCGAGGTGACCTATGAATGAGGCTTCGGGTCCCTGGCAGTCTCGTGTGCAAGCGCCACGGTTGAGCTGGGGTGCTATTGCTGTGGCAATCGCGGTTGCGGTTCTGCATATCGCGACCAATGGCCGTTATGGGCTTCACCGTGACGAGCTGCAGGTGCTGAGCGATGCTCTGCATCCGGCAGCGGGTTATGTGGTGTATCCACCGCTTACGCCTTTGCTGGAGCGCCTCAGCATGGCGCTGTTCGGGATGTCGCTGGTTGGATTGCGGCTGTTTTCGGTGCTGGCGCAGGCCATCATCATCGTTGCAGCCGCGCTGATGACGAGAGATCTCGGCGGGTCTCGCCGTGCACAAGCGCTGGCCGCGTTGGCCGTGGCGCTGGGGCCTGTCTTGCTGTTTGAAGGTTCCGAGTTTCAGTACAGCAGCTTCGAGGAGTGCGCGTGGGTGCTGGCCTGCTATGGCGTCGTACGGCTGCTGCGCGATGACGCCCCGCGCTGGTGGGTTTGGATCGGCGGGTTTGTGGGTGTGGGGCTCATGGCGAAGTACACGGTGGGGTACTTCCTTGTGGCGCTGCTGGCCGGGTTTCTGGTCACAAGCTCACGACGGCTGCTTGCGAATCGCTGGTTCGCGCTTGGGTGTGCGGTGGCGATCCTGATTGTGCTGCCGACCCTGGTGTGGCAGGCGCGTCATGGCTTCGTCGCAATCGAGTTCCTGCAGCACATCCATGCGCGTGACGTCCGGATCGGCCGAGGAAAGGCTTCAGAGTTCTGGTTTTTTCAACTGCTCGCGTGTGCGAATCTGTTTGCGTTGCCGCTTTGGATCGCGGGAGTGGTTGCGGCGCTGCGAACCGAGCGCTTTCGGCCGTTGGGATGGATGTTTCTGCTTACGGTATTCGCGTTTGCGGCAAGCCGGGCGCGAGGGTATTACACGACAGCGGCGTTCCCCGTGATGATCGCGATGGGAGCCGTGGTCTTCGATCGCTGGATCACGAGGTTCAGGGCGGGGCCGAGACGGACGCTGGAGATCGTTCTCACGGCTGGCCTGGTCGCCTGCGGGGCGTACGCGGCGGCGATGGTTCTGCCGCTCGCGAACACCGGTCGGCTGCGTGCGTTTGCATTGGCGCATAGCGAAGATCTTCGGGAGGAGCTAGGGTGGGACCAACTGGTCGCGAGCGTCGCGCAGGTCTGGAACCAGATACCGGCGGATCAGCGCGCAAGCGCAGCGATTTTCACGGGCAACTACGGCGAGACCGGCGCGGTGGATGTGCTCGGGCGAGGGTATGGGCTGCCGGGTGCGTTAAGCCTGACCAACTCCGGGTGGCTGCGCGGGTATCCGAGTCCGCCGCCTTCGAGGCTGGTGGTCGTCGGGTTCGAGAAAGATGAGATCCAGAGCTACTTCAGTGATTGCCGGATTGCGGCGACAGTGCCGTACGCGAGGGGACTGAACAACGAGGAGAGCAAGTACTTCCCGGACATCTTTATGTGCGGGCCGCCGCTGTTGCCGTGGGCGCAGTTCTGGGCCAGATACCGGCGTTTCGGCTGAGTTCTGCCGGTGGTTCGGGCCGCCGCCGGTGGGAACTGAGATGACAGGGCATCAGATATCATGGATATCTATGCCTTCTGTCGCGGAAATGCCGCCTGCGAGCTCCGCCTCTGCTGCTTCAAAGGAGGCCTCGAACGGCCATGTGCCCTTTGAATCGTGGGGCCGCTATCCCGTGTACGACGCCGAGGTTCGCAACCTGCACTGGCAGAGTGACTTCCCGCGAGCTATCCAGGATGTGCATCATGGGGCGCTGCCGGTCGGCATGGGGCGCAGTTACGGCGACGTCTGTCTGTTGAAGGACGGAACGCTGCTGCGCACGACGGGCATGGACCGTCTGCTCGCGTTCGATCCACAGACCGCGTTTGCTGACCGCCGAGGCTGGGATCACGCTGGCGCAGATCCTGGAATTTGCAGTGCCGCGTGGGTTCTTTCTGCCGGTCACGCCCGGGACCAAGTACGTGACCATGGGTGGGGCGATCGCGAACGATATCCACGGCAAGAACCATCACCTGGCGGGCACGTTCGGCTGCCATGTGACCCAGTTCGAGTTGGTGCGGTCGGATGGATCGCGGCTGATCTGCTCGCCCACGCAGAACCCGGATCTTTACTCGGCCACCATCGGCGGGATGGGGCTGACGGGCGTGATCACGTGGGCACAGTTGCGGATGAAGCCGATCGTCAGCCGCATGGTGGACTACCAGGGCATCCAGTTTCATGGCATTGACGAGTTTCTCGATCTGACGGAGCGCTCGCAGCACATCGAGTACACGGTGAGCTGGATCGACGTGACCTCGACGGGCAAGAATTTTCTACGCGGCATCTTCATGCAAGGCGACCACTCGCTGGTGCCGGCACCGTTGAAACCCTCTCCCGAGCCCAAGCTGACGCTGCCGATGGAGTTGCCGAGTTGGGTGCTTAACGGCACTACCGTGGGCGTGTTCAATCATCTGTTCTTCCACAAGCAGATCAAGAGCCGGGTGACCGCGCTGCAGGATTACGAACCGTTCTTTTATCCGCTGGACGCGGTGCTGAAGTGGAATCGCATGTACGGCAAGAGCGGATTGCTGCAGTTCCAGTACGTGATTCCGTGGGAGAACGCGCGCCAGGGCACGGTGGCCATTCTGCGCGAGGTAGCGAAGTCGGGGCTGGCGAGCTTCCTCGCGGTGCTGAAGGCGTTTGGCGACGTACCCTCGCCGGGCATGATGAGCTTCCCGAAGCCCGGCATCACACTGGCATTGGACTTCCCGATCAAGCCGGGCAAGAGCTTTGAGTTGTTCGACCGCCTCGCCGAGATGACGTACGAGTTCGGCGGCCGACTTTACCCCGCGAAGGATGCGCGCATGACCGCCGGACAGTACCAGGCCTTTTATCCGCAATGGGAGCGGTTCGCGCGGTACAAGGACCCGGCCCTGACCTCGAGCTTCTGGGAGCGTGTGGTGGGTGAAAAGGGGATGCGGCGGTGAGTCCAGCGCAGAGCCCTACCCTTCCGTCCATCGATAACGGGCCGGAGCGTCCGTCCTCGCTGCGGAGCGACGCGCAGGCACGGATGTCGTTTCTGTCGGCCAATGGCGCGGGCCCGCGCCGGATCCTTGTGCTGGGCGCGACCTCCGGCATCGCCGAGGCGACGATTCGTCTTTGGGCGTCACGTGGTGACAGCTTGTTCCTGGTAGGGCGCAGCCCGGAGCGCCTCGCCGCGGTTGCGGCGGATGCACGCACACGCGGTGCTTGCCTGGTCGAGACCGCGGTTGCTGACCTGGACAACACCACTGCTCATCCGGAGCTGCTGGCGCATGCGATCAACGCGTTGGGCGGCCTGGATGTGGCCTATCTCGCGGTTGGGGTGCTTGGAGACCAGGGGCGGGCGGAGCGGAGCTTTGCGGAGGCCAGCCAGATCCTGCATACGAACTACGTCGCTCCGGTAAGCCTGTTGACGTGGCTGGCGAACTACTGCGCGCAGCGGCACTCAGGTACGCTGGCGGTCCTGAGCTCGGTCGCGGGCGACCGTGGCCGGAAGTCGAATTACATCTATGGTTCGTCGAAGGCGGGACTGACTGCGTTTGTGGATGGACTGCGGAACCGGATCGATCGCGAAGGCGTTCGGGTGTTGACCATCAAGCCCGGGCCAGTGAAGACCGCGATGACCGAGGGCATGAAGGGTGCAGGCAAGTTCGCCGACGTGAACAAGGTCGCGGCCACCATTGTGAAGGCGATCGACAGAGGGCCGAAGGGGCCCGATGTCTTGTATGTCCCTGGGATCTGGCGGGTGATCATGACCGCGGTTCGCGCGATTCCGGAAGGCCGGTTCAAGAAGATGAACCTTTAGTCAGAATCTCGCCACCTCTGCGACATTCCATGCGTGTTTCTGCAGCCGCTGCGCTCTCCGAGTGGGCGGCTGTTTCTTTTGCTGCGGAATGCGATGGGCTTCGGGATTCGGGAGTGTCGTTACACGAGTTGGTCCATATATCGGGATTGTGGGCGGGGAGCCGCGCGGTAAACAGAACAAAATTGGATGGATAGGAAACTTTTTGCTTTGGCTCCTGAATTGCTGTACAACAGGCAACACTTTCAACCCAGGAGCTCCGCACTATGCCACTACCTCCCTACCGGAGGGCAGCGCTGAGTGTATTCGGCGCCGTTCTCTTCTGCACCTTCACGGGTCCGGCCAATGCGGTCGACGTGAATGCTCGAATCAAGGGGACCGTCACGGATCCCTCCAGCGCTGTGCTTCCCGGCGTAGAGGTCGTGGCGACGAACCAGGAAACCGGAGTCAAGTTCCGGACCACCACCAACAAAGACGGTGACTATCTCTTTCCCGAGCTTCCGGTAGGAACCTACAGCGTCACTGTGACGGCAACCGGCTTTAAGAGCTTCCAAGTAAAGGGCATTGTGCTCACGATCGACCAGGAATATGTCGAGCCTGTGCACCTGGAGGTTGGAAACGGAAACGGTGAGACGATCGAGGTGGCGGCGGATGCGGTCCAGGTCAACACGACCGACATGCAGCTCGACAACGTCGTGACGTCGAAGCAGATGGTCGAGCTTCCGCTGATCGGGCGTAACTTCACTGGCCTTGAGCTGACGCTTCCCGGCGTACAGGCCTCGAGTGACCGGTTCGGCACGTACTCCGCGAGCGGCGCCCAGACGCAGCAGTCGGAGTTCCTGATCAATGGTGCGGATTCCAATGATATCTCGTTGAACACGCTCGCGTATTCTGCCGAACCTGGACGCGATCGATCAGTTCAACCTCATCGATGGGCCGCTCAACGCGGAGTACGACCGTAACTCTGGCGGCATCGTCAGCGCGACGATCAAGCAGGGTACCAACCATTTCCACGGTGACGCTATTCGAGTTCTACCGCGATACGTTCCTGAATACGACTACGTCAATTCCTTCCAGTCCGTCGGTCACGATCTAAGTACCACCAGAACATCTTCGGTGGAACGGTCGGCGGACCGATCGTGAAGGACAAGCTGTTCTTCTTCCGTGCGTATCAAGGAACGCGGCAGGTCGTTCCGGAGGCAGTTGCTTCGGTTTTCGTTCCATCGGCGGCGAACCTCACCGGAAATTTCTCGGAGGATTTGATCGCGAAGAACGCGGCACATTTCAACCTGGCATTCAGCAACGCCAAGGTTCCCGCGACCATTACGGGCATTCCAAACTGCCCTCCGGGCTCTGTATGGTCCAAGTGTCTTGCGACCGGACCGAATCCGGGCCAGATTCCGACCTCCGCGTTCAATCCGGTTGCTTTGAACCTCGTGAAGACCTATGTCCCGGCAGCCAACAGCGGAACGTATGGCTACTCCTTCAACCCGGTTGTGACCACCAAGGCGGACCAGTACATCGGTCGAGTAGACTTCGCGCTGAATGCGTCGAATCAGTTCAGCGTCATCGGGATTTACCAGCATCAGGTCGCACCGGAGACCCTGCCGTTCACGGGCGCAACGCTGCCGGGGTTTGGCGACGTGAGCACGCAGTACATCCAGCAGTACACCTTCGACTACGTTCACCAGTTCAACGCGACGACGGTGAATGATTTCGCGGCACACTGGACGCGTTTCAACTACCAGGCCGTTCTCCCGCAAACGCCGATGTTGCCGTCCAGCGCCGGATTCAACGATCACTCCGCAGAACACCGTTGCGGCAGGTCTTCCTTATATGAGCGTATCGGGCTTCTTCGCTCTGGGGTTCTCGACCAACGGGCCGCAGCCGCGCATCGATCAGGCATACCAACTCGACGATACGATCTCCAAGGTGATCGGCAGGCACAGTCTCAAGGCTGGCTACGACGGCCGCCGCTTCAACGTCTCTAATCCGTTCAACGGGAACAACAACGGCAGCTACAGCTTCACGGCGACAAGTACGTACAGCACGGGCGACCCGTCGCTGGACTTCCTGCTGGGAATTCCGGGCACGTACTCACAGGGTTCAGGTGCCATGATCCAAGCCGATGCTTACTTGAACTACTTCTTCGCGCAGGACACCTGGAAGGTGAGCGATAGTCTCACCCTGAACTACGGTCTCGGGTACCAGATCGATACGCCGCTCCGCGAACATCAGTACAACGGTAAGGCGGTTATTTGTCTTATCGGTGGGCAACAGTCAACAGTGTTCCCGACCGCCCCCAAAGGGCTGAACTATCCTGGCGACCCGGGTTGCAGCATCAGTGCCCAAGCTGTGACGCACTACGAGCGAACTGGGGCCGCGGATCGGGTTCGCCTACTCGCCGGATCTCGGCTTCATATCAGCCGGCAACTCGCACAAGATGTCGATTCGCGGCGGTTTCGGTATTTACTATGACCGCACAGAAGAAGAGAGCTCTTTGGAGACGTTGACCACGCCTCCCTTCGGTCTTACTTCGCACGGGTCAACTGACTACGCCACCTCGGCTACCGGCACGCTGGTCCCGTCCTTTGTCAATCCGTTCCAGGACATCAACAACGGGATCTCCTACGGCAACAAGTTCCCGTACGCGTTCCCGACACCCGGAACGCCAGTGAACTTCGCGAAGCTTGAGCCAATCCGTAAGAGCACCTACGCTCCAGGCTTCCGCTCGCCCTACGCTGAGAACTTCCAGATCAGCGTTGAGCGGGAATTCCCGTCACGTGTGGTTTCGCGGGTAAGCTACGTGGGATCGCTCGCACGGCGCAATCAGGTGGACGTTGAGGGCAATTACGAGACTGCGGCGGGTCACGCAGCGTGTATCGCAAATCCGTCCTGTTCCGCGCCAAGCGCTACAAACCCTTACGTTGTGAACTCAAACGCGAACAATCAATCGCAGCTCTATCCGGGTAACACGGCGTTTGGATCGATCGATCCGAACACGAACGTAACCGGGTTCACAAGCATCGGCGAGGATTCGTCGGAGGGCAGCTCGAGCTATCACGCCCTTCAGGTCGGCGTGACCAAAGCGACGACGCACGGGCTTCAGCTTCCAACTCAGCTATACGCTGTCGCATGCTTTGGACAACGGCTCCGGGCTTTGAGAACTCCGGGTTCGGCTCCAGCGGTCGCGGCTACAACCAGTACGACACCACGCTGAACTACGGAAACTCCTCCTTCGATGCGAGACACCGGTTAGTCTTCGCGCCGATCTACATCTCGCCATTCCGGAATGGGTCCGCATGGTACTCCCCTCTCAACCTGGCGCTGTCCGGCTGGGAGGTCTCGGGCATTGTCACCGTCGCGACGGGCTTTCCTTACGACCTTTCGTATGCCGGAGGTTCGTCCAACTCGCTATGGTGCTCGAGCAGCCAGTCGTTCTATGCCTGCCCGGATGCTCCGAATCAGGTTGCGCCCCTCACTCGTCTGAACCCGCGCACTCCGCGGAGCGGTATCACGAGCGGCGCGCCCTGGATCGCGAACAATGGCTTCCTGGCGCCGGAGCCCATCGGGACATTCGGAACCGAGGCCAGAAACGCCTACCACGGTCCCGGGATCAACAACACGAACCTGATCCTTGCGAAGAACTTCAATTTGTCAGCCGAGGGAACTCGCAGCATTCAGCTCCGCATGGAATCGGACAACGTGTTTAATCACACCCAATTCAACAACCCGACGAGCAACACGTCGTTCGGCGCATCGGGGTTGCCCACCGGCAACTTCGGCCTGATTACCTCAGCGGCTAACCCCCGCCAGACTCAGTTGGCGGCGAAGTTCTACTTCTAGCCGTCAGTGTCGAACAAGGAACGGAACGCCTTCGGGCGTTCCGTTTCTTTTGCGGTGTGTGAGGCCTGCTTACGGCTTTGTGGGAGCCGCCTGCATGAGGTGCACGAAAAGTGCATAGAAGCGCGCTGTGTTCAAGTCCTGCTGTACGTGTACTAGTCTGAGGTCCTCGTGCGGGGGCTTCAGCGCAGCGTCCCAGGTTAGCGTATCGCCGTAGTTGGGACCGTGCGACAGGTCGACATCGACATAAAGCTGCCGGTCGCTGGTGATGATGGTGGGATCGATCCACGCACATGCCGCAAGCTCATCCCACATGTAATAGAACTCGTCGCCGGTGTAGCGTGCGAGGTACTGCGCCGCGGGCTCGTGTGAGGTTGTGATCTGCTTGAGCAACTCCGGCGTAAAGTGCGTCTTGATGGAAATATCGACGGTGGTCAGATCGATGCGCGGCCAGGGTGCGCGCAGAACGATGTGCGCCGCTTCAGGATCAAACCAGAAGTTGAACTCGTGCCGAGGGTGGTTGGCGTACTCGGGGTCGTCCGTACGCGGGGACAGGCTGCCCCCCATGATGACAATGCCTTTGGCAAGGGCGGCGATCCCAGGATCGATGGAGAGCGCGAGCGCGATGTTGGTCAGGGGACCTGCGCCGACGATCGTGACCTCATGCGGGTGCGCGTGAATCTGGCGAATGAGAAAGTGGGCGGCGTCTTCGTTGAGTGGCCGTGTAGTGGGCTGACCTTCGCGTAGAGGCGGGATGACGTTGGCGGGATGATAGGGCTCATTTGCGGTGTGGTCGACGAGATCGCCCCAAGCCCCGTACCAGGCGAGCTTGCCCGCCTGAAACTGGTTGGCAAACGCCTCATCCCGCGTATGCAGCAGGGGATAGATGGCCCCCGGGACCACTGGCACGTCGGTGCGCTGTATGAGCTCCAGCATGCGCAGGGTGTGCGCGACCTCTTCCGGCTCCCACGCATTGCCGCTGACCACCGTAATGCCGAGCACGCGCACATCCGGCGCCTGCAGCAGCGCCATGATGGCCATCTGGTTGGAGCCGCCGGGCCCGGAGCCGTCCTGGTCGATGATGACCAGCCGTTGTGCGCTCACGCATCCGGCGGCCAGCAGCCAGGCCGCCAAGCAGAGTGCGAGAGAGCTGGTTCTGCGCCGTCGCGCCGTTCTATTCCTCATGCCGCTATTAGACGGCCTACTGCTTCACCAGCGAAACACCGATGACCATCTCCATGCTGGCGCCGAGTTCCACATCGGAGTTCTTCGCCGTCATGATGCCGGATTTCTGGTCGCTGACCACGGCGGAGAGTGCCACACCGGGGACGGCGCTGACGACCTGCACCGGCGCGTTTGCGTCCGACTGCATCCCCTGCACTACATGATTCATCGCGGTCTGTGCCTTCACGCACGGCGGAGGTGGTGTTCTGCTCCGCGGCAGAGCCGCGCATGCCCATGTCGACGTCGCGCTTGCTCCCCAGAGCCTGGTTTTCAGAGAGAGCGATGCGGTAGACGCTGGCCCGGATAGGCAGAGCATCGCCGTTCTTGGGCTTGAGGTGGTCGAAGACGATGGTCAGCGAGCCGTCTGGCGTGGATTTCGTGTGCTTGGTGACATCGACGACGTGACCCTGGAGGACCGATCCTTTGGGTATTGCGGTTCCGTCGATCGTCACCGGTTTCTCGGTCACGGCGGAGATGTTCATTCCCACCTTGGCATCACGAGTGGTGACGTTTTGCTTGAAGGCGGCGTTGACGGGGACCTGATTGGCGAAGGCCCCGGACTGCGCATAGGCGGCGGAGCCGAGAGTGAGGGCGAAAAGCGGAACGAAAGGCGCGGATTCTGGAAACCATCGAACGGAGACCTCTCCTTGGAGACAGCGGTTACTGGCTGTGGAAGCTTGCACAAGATAGTAAACGCGATGTCCGCCTGCTGGCTTAGAACTCTGCGCGCAGAGACTCGGTCTGCTGCTTTGCGCGGGGCAGCCTGTGTATTATGACGCGCAGGCGGGCGCTCCAAGCCGGCTGAATAGGCCTCTCCGGGGCTACCCCGGGGCACTGTACTGAAGGCACCACCGCACCGCATGAGCGTCACTGCACGCTGTGCAGACCTGCTCACGCAAAGTCAGACTCGTTGGAGCGTCCGCTGCACTCTCGTCCGCGCCATTGGAACCAGATCCTTGCCGTGTCGCGGGCATTGCTCTACGCCGATGCGACGCTATAGGGCGCATCTCGAGCTATTCGAACGGGCGTTTCTGACGCGACCGGAGCAGAAAGCGCTCGACATCCTGGTTGCGCGCACGCTGGAGTGGACCTCCACGCGCCCTCGGCCACGGTTGCATGCCGTGGCGCGATCACTGCAAACCGATTCGGTGTTCCAGGACGCGCTGAAGCTGCACACTCTCGACGTCTCGCTGATCTCGCATGCGCAGCGAATGCTCCCGCTGCCGGGTGCTGACGGTTTGCCGGGGCTGGCAACGGTGCGTGAGCTGGCGGACTGGCTTCTGCTTGATCCGGAGCATCTGGAATGGTTTGCGGATCTGCGCGACCGCAACCGTGGGGCTGGCACGCCGCAGCTGCAACACTACACAGTCCGCAAGCTTGGGAAGCCGAACGGAGCGGTCCGTGTGGTTGAGAGTCCGAAGCGGCGTCTGAAGGCGATCCAGCGACAGATTCTCAGCGAGCTGCTGGAGCATGTGCCGCTGCATCCGGCAGTGCACGGATTCCGGAAGGGCCGCTCGATTGTGAGCTTCGTTGAGCCGCATGCGGGCAAAGATGCGGTGCTGCGCATGGATCTGGAGGAGTTCTTCGTGTCGATCTCCGGGCCGCGCGTCCAGGCTTTGTTTCGCACGCTGGGGTACCCGGAGCCCGTAGCTGACCTGCTGGGCGGACTGTGTACGACCACCACACCGAAGCGATGGTGGAACGAGGTTGCGCGCGAGGTCGATTCTGAAGAACTGCACCGGCTACGCACCTTGTACGCGCGCCCACATCTCCCGCAAGGAGCGCCAACGTCGCCGGCGATTGCGAACCTTTGCGCGTTCCGGCTGGACCGCCGCCTTGCGGCGTTGGCGGCAGCGGCGAACGCAAGCTACACGCGCTATGCCGATGACCTGGCGTTCTCGGGTGACCGCGCGTTTGGGCGTTCCGCTGAGCGGTTCGCCGCGCGGGTGGGCGCCATCGTCAGCGAGGAGGGCTTTGCTGTGAACTACCGAAAGACGCGGCTGATGCGTGCCTCGGTGCGGCAACATCTGGCCGGATTGACCATCAACGAGCGGCCAAATCTGTCTCGGCGGGATCTGGATGCGCTTGAGGCCACGTTGATGAATTGCGTCCGGCGTGGAGCGGCTTCGCAAAACCGGGATGGCGTACCTGACTTTCGCGCGCATCTGGAAGGGCGAGTGGCATTCGCAGCTATGGTGAACGGAGCGCGGGCTGAGTGGCTGAAGGAGCTTCTCGGGCAGATCGCCTGGGAATAGCCCCGTTTGCGCGCGAAATCAGTCCGTGGGGCGCAATTTCGGGCAAGAACGGCGGGCGCTTGGTAAACTTAATAAGATACACAATTTCGCCCGATCGCC
The DNA here is from genome assembly GCA_963795955.1 of uncultured Verrucomicrobiae bacterium. Taxonomy (GTDB): domain Bacteria; phylum Acidobacteriota; class Terriglobia; order Terriglobales; family Acidobacteriaceae; genus Granulicella. The sequence goes on along the minus strand of CAWCJK010000009.1, from coordinate 303,181 downwards.
TCTATTGAGCGCCCGCCCGCAAGGGCTGAGACAGGAAAGATTCGCAGTGAGTACCGCAACCGCCATCGCCACCCAACCCATCCGGAACATCGCGATCATCGCGCACGTCGACCACGGCAAGACCACGCTGGTGGACGCTATGTTGCGGCAATCGGGCACCTTCCGCGCCAACGAGACCGTCGCCGAGCGCGTCATGGACTCCAACGACCTTGAAAAAGAGCGCGGCATCACGATCCTCGCGAAGAACACGGCGATTCACTACCACGACACCAAGATCAACATCGTTGATACGCCGGGCCACGCCGACTTTGGCGGCGAGGTGGAGCGCGCGCTGAAGATGGTCGACGGCGTGGTGCTGCTGGTGGACGCCAGCGAAGGTCCCCTGCCGCAGACACGCTATGTGCTGTCGAAGGCGCTTGAGGCCAAGCTGACGCCGATCCTGGTCATCAACAAGATTGACCGCCCGGACGCGCGCCCGCAGGAGGTGCTGAACGAGGTCTATGACCTGTTCATCGACCTCGACGCGGATGAGAGTGTGCTCGAGTTCCCGGTGATCTACACCAACGGCAAGGCCGGCACGGCGACCATGGACCTCGCCGAGCCGGGCAGCAGCCTGCAGCCCCTCTTCGATCTGATCGTCAACACGATTCCGGTCGCGCCCGGCTCCCCCGAGGGCGACCTCCAGGTGCTGGTCACGAATCTCGACTACTCCGACTACCTCGGTCGGCTTGCGATTGGCCGTGTCTTCAACGGCACTCTGCGTAACGGACAGGAGGTCAACGTCTCGCGCGCGGACGGCTCGCTGACGCCAGTCAGGATCACCAAGCTGTTCACTTACGACGGGCTCAAGCGCGTTGACACCGACATCACGGAGGTCGGCGACATCGTCGCGATCGCTGGCATTGAGAACATCACCATCGGCGATAGCTTCTGCGCGCTCGAAGACCCCAAGCCGCTGCCGCGCATCAAGATCGACGAGCCGACCATCGCGATCGTCTTCTCGGTCAATAACGGGCCGTTTGCGGGCAAGGAAGGAAAGCTCGTTACCAGCCGCAACATTCGCGAGCGGCTTGACCGCGAGCTGCTGGTGAACGTGTCCATCAGTGTTGAGGATACGGGGTCGCCCGACAGCTTCAAGGTGCATGGGACGCGGCGAACTGCAGCTTGCCGTGCTGATCGAGAACATGCGGCGCGAGGGCTTCGAGCTGATGGTTTCGCGTCCGACGATCGTGACCAAGCGCATCGACGGCGCCCTGATGGAGCCCTCCGAGATCCTCACCGTCGACGTACCCGAGGAGTTTTCCGGCACCGTCATCATGAAGCTTGGGCCGCGCAAGGGCGAGATGACCAGGATGAGCAACCACGGCTCCGGCCGCGTGCGCATGGAGTTCAACGTGCCTTCGCGTGGCCTCATCGGTCTGCGCAACGAGATGCTCACGGAGACTCGCGGCACGATCATCATGAACTCCATCGCCGGCGAATACATCCCGTACACCGGCGAGATCCCGCAGCGACCCACGGGCGCGCTGATCGCTGACCGCGCAGGGCACGACCACGACGTACGCGCTCAGCGGCCTCGAGGATCGGGGCGTGCTCTTCGTGCCGGATGGCATCGAGGTGTACGAGGGCATGATCGTCGGCGAGCACTCGCGCGACAACGATCTCGACGTGAACTGCGTGCGCGAGAAGAAGCTCACCAACATGCGCGCCTCCGGTTCGGACGACGCGCTGCGCCTTGTTCCGTATAAGCAACTCACGCTGGAGCAGTCCATCGAGTTCATTGCGGAGGACGAACTCGTCGAGGTGACGCCGAGGAGCCTGCGGCTTCGCAAGAAGGTGTTGCAGGCGAACCGTCGTCCACGCCGCAACCAGACGCCCGAGTAGCTTCGCGTAGAATCAAGGGGCGCCTGCGCCGGATGGTTCGGTCCCGAACGCGGGCCTTTCATCTATGCTCAAGCGCCCCTTCTTTGTTCTCGCCCTGTCTGCGTTTTGTGGTTGCGCGTCGTTCGCCCAGGTTCCTGCCCGCCTAACTGTGGATGCAACGGCACCGGTTTCACCGGTGAGCCCTACGCTCTACGGCTTGATGACGGAGGAGATCAACTTCTCCTATGACGGCGGCCTTTACCCTGAGTTGCTGCGTAATCCCACGGTGCTGCATACGTGGGACGGCTTTCAGCACTGGCGTGTGGCGGAGCATGGGCTTGGCCGCGCCGCCGTGGCCGAGAGCAAGGACGGGCCCAGCGCCGCGCTGCCGTACAGCATGCGCGTTGTGATGACCGGCAATTCTCCCCGCGACGAGGCCGGTATCTCGAACGAAGGCTACTGGGGGATCGCGGTGCGTCCGCGTACGGCGTATGAGGGGTCCTTCTACGCAAAGAGCGACAGCGGCAACGTAGCGCACGCACGCCTGGTTTCTAACACCACGGGCGATGTTCTCGCCGAGGCGACTGTAACGGTGCAGCCAGGAGCCTGGCAGAGGTACACCTACACACTGCAGAGCGGGCAAGTTCAACCCAACCTTGAGAATCACTTCGAGCTCGCCTTTGATCGGCCCGGCACCGTTGAGCTCCAACTCCTGTCGCTCTTTCCGCCGACCTACCATGGACGGCATAACGGCCTGCGCCCTGACCTGATGGAACTTATGGCAGCCATGCACCCGCATTTTCTTCGGATGCCGGGTGGCAACTACCTTGAAGGCGATACCTTCGCAGATCGCTTCGACTGGAAGAAGACGATTGGGCCGCGGGTGGACCGCCCCGGTCATCATGGGCCGTGGAACTACTACTCCACCGACGGCCTGGGGCTGCTGGAGTTCCTGGAGTGGTGTGAAGACCTGCACATGGATCCGCTGCTCGCGGTGTTTTCGGGGTACTCCCTGAAGGGCGAACATGTCAGCGGAGAGAAGCTGAAGCCGTTCATCCAGGACGATGTGGACGAGATTGAATATGTGATCGGCGATACGTCCACGAAGTGGGGCGCACAGCGTGCGAAGGATGGTCATCCGGCGCCGTTCCCGCTGCACTATGTGGAGATCGGCAACGAAGACGAGTTTGACAAGAGCGGGAGCTACGAGCAGCGGTTCGCGCAGATTGCCGCGGCCATACGTGAGCGCTACCCGCAACTGAAGCTGATTGCGACCACCCCGGTGAAGTCAGGCAATCCGGACCTGATCGACGATCACTATTACAAGACGCCCGAGGGCTTCTTCGAGATGGTGCACAAGTACGACAACGCCGACCGCAATGGACCGAAGATCTTCGTGGGCGAATGGGCGACGCGTGAGGGTTTGCCGACCACTGATTTTGGCGCGGCTCTCGGCGATGCGGCGTTTATGACGAGCCTCGAACGGAACAGCGATCTGATCCTGATGGCGAGCTATGCGCCGCTGCTGGTGAATGTGAACTCCGGCGGCATGCAGTGGCCGTCGGATCTGATCGGCTACGATGCGCTCGCATCATTCGGCTCGCCGTCGTATTGGGCCCAGGTCCTCTTTGCTACGCACCTTGGCGATCACACGGTTCGATCGTCGGCGACCGACGCGGGTGACCGGTTTTTCTGGTCGGCGACAACGTCCGAGAAAGATAAGGTGCTTCACCTTAAGCTTGTGAACGCATCCGATGTTCCTCTGCCGCTGACGTTGGCGTTGAACGGCATTCGCGCTGGCGACGCAAAGGTGTACACGTTGCACGCGGCGTCGCGCTGGGTGACCAACACGATGATTGATCCGAAGCGCGTCGTTCCGGTGCAATCCACCGTGCGGGTTGCGGCGAACTTCGTGGCAGCACAACCTCGCGCCGAGAACGATTGAGGTGCTCGACATCCCGCTGCGCTAGCGAGTGAATCGGCGGCTATGGATTCGGCAGTTGGCCCCGGATCGCGTCATCGAGCGAGATGTGGTTCTTGTCGAGCAGGTCGCCGAGCGCGTGATCGAGTTCGATGCGAGCCTTCATGTAGTTTGAGCGCGCAGCGATCTCCGTGGACTCCGCCTGCGCGAGATAGGCTTCATCCTGCAACACTGCCAGATCGGTGGACTGGCCGACGGACAGGCGGTCGCGCTCCGCATCCAGCAGCGCGGCCTGGTAGTTGCGGCTCGCGGAGGCGGCGCGATACGACGCGTCGGCCGTCTGCAGAGCGACGACCGCTGTCTCGACATCCTGGCGCACATTCTGCGAGAGCTTCTCAGTCCGGGTCTGCACCTGGCGCAGTTGCACAATGTCACGCGCCGCATCGGCCTCCGCAACGCGGTTGCGCAGCGGCAGTGTAAGTTGAATCCCTGCCTGATAGATCGTGGAGACGCGCAGGCCACCGAGCGACAGCTCCGCCGGCACGTTCGCCTGACCTGTACCGGTGGAGCCAGTGACCTCATACGGCTGCTCGCTCGATCCACGCTTCTGATAGTTGGCGTAGAGGTTCAGTTGCGGCAGTGTCCCATTCCGGCTTGCTTCGGACTGTACCTTGCCGGTCTCGATCTGCAACTGGGCTTGTGCGAGGTCCGGTCTGCGCGCGAGAGCCTGTTGAATGAGCATCGGCAGGTTTAACGGTTCAAGCTCTGTCGGCACGACGATCTCATCGGTTGGCACGATCTCATCGAACTGCGCTGTGAACGCGGGTGAGGCCGTGCGGAGCAACTGGTTCCGCAGGATGATCTCTTCCTGTTTGTATAGGCCTTGCGATTGGGTGAGATCGAAGCGGCTCGAGCTTTCAAGCGCCTGGGCGCGTGTGAGCTCGATGGGCGCCAGCGTGCCCTCTGACACCTGGTCCTGATCATCCTGACGCTGCTTGGTTGCGGCACGCAGCGACTCTTCCTTCACCAGCACGTTCTCACCAAGCGAAACGAGATCGAAGTAGAGCCGCGAGACGCCGTAGACGGTCTCCAGCGCTTGTTGCTCGAACAGCAGCCGCGAGATCTTTTCATTGGTGCGCGCTATGCGCAGAAAGCGTACGTTGACTCCTCCACGCCCGCGCAGCAATGGTTGGGTGAAGGTCACGGAGCTGCTCGGGGAGGAGAACGGGTTGAGTTGGCCCGTGCTCCCGTAGATCACCTCAGGATCGTTGTTGAGGATCGCTTCGAGTTGTGCGCCGGTGCGAAAGCCCTGGATGTATGCCGCGTTCATGGCGATGAAGTCGAGGGGCTGTGTGGTCGTTGTGCCTTCGACCGAGTTGTGGTAGTCGTTGGCATTGCCAAGCGTGACGGTGTTGGATCGGCGGAAGTATCCGGCCGTGCCAATCAGTTCCGGATCGAAGATGGGGATGTTTGGCCCCAGGGAGTACGTGAACCCGCTTCCAAGCTGTCCGAGGTTGGTCTGCGCCTGGCTCGTCGAGTTCAGCGAGGTGAGGTCTGTGACGGTTGGCGTGGTTGGATTCGTGTTCGTTGTCTGGGTGTTCAAGAGCGGTGAGCCTGGACCACCTACGCCCGCCGGGGGCTCCGTAATGCCGTAGTCGATGCCGCGGAGATTGCCGCCGCCGGCGGCACGGGTTCGATCGGTGCGCGCAAGCACAAGGTCATAGCGTTCGGCCTCGACGTCGAGGTTGTTCTCGAGCGCGAGCGCGAGCGCATCCTGCAACGAGAGATACAGCTTGTGGTCGCGGATGAGTCGCGTGAGCCGCGACTCATCGCCGGGGAAGAGCGGAGGCACGACTGGCCGGCGATATGGCCCGAGGAAGCCGAGAAAGTCTGGTGTCAGGCCGTGCACGTCCTCGCGCGTAGGCTCGGCCTTACTGTTCTCCGCCTGACTGATCTGCGGCGCGGGGGCGTTCGGGGCAGTCGTGTGCTGATCGAGCGGCGACACCGAAGGCGGGCGCATCTGCAACGGTCTGGTTGGGCGACCCCGGCCCAGGAGGCACGGAGCGCTGGTTCGGCACAGGGCTGAGCGCTGGCAGCGGTAGATCAGGCGGCAACGCTGGTGAGGGCGATGGATTCTGCTGCGCTGTGGGTTGCTGCACCGGTGGTGTCTGCGTCTGTGTGGGCGGTTGCGCGGGCGAGGGCACGGGCACCGTCGAGGGCTGCTGTGCAGAAACCTGCACCGCCATAAGGCAGACGCCTGCTACGGCCAACGCGGGCGCACGACGGCGAGTGAGAGAGATGAGATCGGAGCAGCGGCTCTGCGCGAAGCGGTGTCTCATGGATTGCCCTTGCTCTGCGAGCCCTTGGTTTGATCGCCGCCGCTGCGCTGACCCTGTTGGCCAGCCTTTTGGCTCTGCTGCTGGGCCTGGCCTTGCATGGACTGATCGGTGATACCGATGTTGCCGTAGCGAGTGCTGCCTCCGGGCGGCCTGTTCTGTTGCGGCGGTTCGGTGGGCTTCTCCAGCGGCGGCTGCGTCTCGTGCACCTGTACCTGCGCGTTGGGGACCACGTCGTCCGTCACTTGCGTGACCAGCAGATCACCAGCATTTACGCCGCTGACGATCTCCACTGCACTCCCGAAGTCACGACCGACCACGACGGGAACGATCTGCACCTTGCCATTCACGACCTTGGCTACTGAGGTCTGATCGTTGCGTATGACGATGGCGTCGCCGGTGATCATCAGTGGGCCTTCGATGCCCGGGGCCGGTGGGAAGGTCACGACAGCATACATGCCGCTCTTCAGCTTGCCGCCCTGGTTGTCGACCTGCACTTCGGTCAGCATAGTGCGGGTGTTGGGGTCGACTGCATCCGCTGTACGCGTGACGTTGCCGGTGAAGGGAGCCCCCGGGTACTCCTGGAAGTCGACCTGCGCGTGGGCGCCGGCGTGAATGGAGGAGACAAAGCCTTCGGGCACCGAAACAAGAATGCGCAGCCGACGCACCTGCGCGATGCCGAACAAGGGGCCACCTTGCCCGGGCGACTGCGCGGGTATAGCCGCAGAGTTCGTGATGCCGGAGGCGCCCCCGGTGTTGGCCTGTCCCGCCTGTTCGGTGCCTCCGTTTCCAGAGGTCTGGCCGACCGGCGCAGGCCCGCTGATGGGCCCGCCGGTGTTGCCGCTGCCTGAGATCAAAGCGCCGACGTCCACGTTGCGCTGCGTGACGATGCCGTTGAAGGGCGCCCGGATCTGCTCGTAGCTGCGAAGCGCTTCTTCGCGTTGCAAGTTTGCGCGATACGCGTCTACGTTGCGCTGCGCCGCTGCGACGTTCGCTAATGACGAGGCGTAGTTCGTCTCCTGCTGATCGCCTTCCTGGCGCGAGAACACGCCTTTGGCAACCAGCACGCGATAGCGATTCACGGTGACGCTGGCCAACGCAAGTTGCGAACGTTGTTGCTCAAGCTGCTGCTCGGCCGTGCGCAGTTGTTCGCGAGCCTGCGCCACCTCGGCATCGAGATCAGGCGCGTCGATGAGCGCGAGCAGTTGGCCCTTGATCACGCGATCGCCGATATCGACGTAGCGCTTCTTCAGGTAGCCGTTCGCGCGAGCGTAGATGAAGGCCTCTTCGAGCGGAATGGTTGTACCCGGCAGAACGAGCCCCTGTTGATCCTTTACCTCGGAGACGCGCTGCACCTGCACGACGGGCTTTGCGCTCGCGCGTGCGTTGGCCTGCTGGTCGATGCGTTTGTCGCGGCGATGGCGCGGGAGCCAGCCGACGAGACCGCCAACGATGACCAGCAGAAGGATGCAGCCCACGATGATCAACACGGGTCGCCAGCTTGCGGGCTTGTGTACGCGCTCCGTGACGGGTGGCTTGTGCCTCTTGCGGCTGGAGTTCGTCTGTTCGAAGCTCTTGCCCAGGCGGATGTCATCCTGCGCGTTCGGGTCAGCGAAGCTGTGGCCCAGCCGCTGCTCATCGGCGTAGTTTGGATCAGCGAAGCCCTCGCCAAGCTCGCGTCCGCTGGCGTCGTTTCGCTGCGCGAAGTTCTCGGCCAGCTCACGCTGCTCGCCTGTAGGGCCGTGTTCGAAGCGCTCGCCTAGGCGTGACGGGATCGCTCGTCCCTGGCCACGGCAACTGATGCGCGGGCTCGCTCTCCGGCGGCTCGGGCAGGCTGTGGGCACCGCTTGGATCCACGATTCGCTCCTGCGCTTCGTTCGCGCGGGAGGCGGTCGCCGTACGGCTGGTCTGGCTTGTGTGACTCATCTGCCATGGTGGCGAAGGGCTCCTAGTGCGCGGCCTGCGGTTGCGGATGACGCTGGCCGGTTACGGGATCTTCGCCGGCCTCCTCCGCAATCACCCGGGCGTAATCAACCGGTGGGTTCTTCTTCAATAGCGAGTAGATGGTGGGCACAAGGAACAAGGTGCCAAAGGTGGCAAACAGCAGGCCGCCGATGACGGCGCGGCCCAGCGGGGCGTTCTGCTCGCCGCCCTGCCCGAAGGCCAGCGCCATCGGCAGCATGCCGATGATCATCGCAAGCGCCGTCATCAGCACAGGGCGAAGACGTGTGTGCCCGGCGTTCAATGCGGAGTCGCGTTTGTCCTTGCCGGCGATGCGTTCGTCGTTGGCGAACACGACCAGCAGAATGGAGTTCGCGGTGGCCACGCCGATCGTCATGATGGTGCCCATCAACGACGGCACGCTGAAGGTGGTCTGGGTGAGGAAGAGCATCCACAGAATGCCCGAGAAGGCGCACGGGATGGCCATGAGGATGATCAGCGGATCGAGCCAACTCTGGAAGTTCACCGCCATCAGCAGGTACACCAGCGCCATGGCGAAGACGATGCCGAGTCCCAGCCGTGTGAACGACTCGTTCATGGTCTGCACCTCGCCACGGAGGACCAGTTGCGTGGTCTTGGGCAGATGCTGCTGTTCGCGATCCATGATCTTCTGGATCTGGCTGGCTACGCCGCCCGAGATCGCGCTGATCGACGTCAGCGTAGACGTCATAGACCGGTTGAATCGCGTAGTGATCCACGATGATGGGCGACTGATCGCGACGGAACGAAGCAAGGTTCCCCAGCAATTGCTCGGCGTTGCCGCGCGTGGTGCTGATGGGTGTGCGCGAAAGCTGCGGGATGCGAGCCTTCACGGTAGTTCGGCGTCTGCACAACGACCTGATAGTTCACGCCGTTGTTGATGTTCAGCCATTCGTTCGGTGCGGTCTGGCCTGTACCGGTGAGTGAGATCAGCGTCGAGTTTGCAACGTCTGACTGCGTCAGACCGATCTGCTCGGCCTTCACGCGGTCGGAGTTGATCTGCATCGTTGGGTACTCGACCTGCTGATGAACGTGTACGTCGACCGCACCGGGGATGTCGGCGACCTGGTGCATCAGCTTTTGCGCGATGTTGAAGTTGTCCTTGCCACGCCCGATCACCTGCAGGTCGATCGGGGCGGGCAGGCCGAAGTCGAGGATCTGATTGGTGATGTTGGCAGGCGTGAAGAAGAAGGTGGCGGCAGGGAACTTCAGCGTTCAGATCCGCCCGAAGCTTGCGCATGTATTCCTGCGTGTCCTTCGCGCCGGGCTTGAGCGAGATCAGGATGTCGCCGTCAGAGTTGGAGATGGTCGCCGTCTGCGCGAAGGCGAGGTTGATGCCGCCGTTCGGCAGCCCGATGTTGTCGAGGATGAGATCGACCCGCTCCGGTGGGATTACCTGCCGTATCTCGTGCTCAACCTGCGCAAAGTACTGCTCGGAGTCCTCGATACGCAGACCCTGCGGCGGGTTCACGTGAAGACGCATCTGGCCTGAATCGACGTACGGGAAGAAGTCCCGGCCGATGAAGAAGATGAGTGGAAGCGAGCAGAGGATCAGGAACGCGAACAGGCAAATGGTAACGACGGCGTTCTCAATGGACCACTCGAGCGCGCGCTTGTAGTGGTGCGACATCTTCTCGAACTGCCGCTCGAACTTGGAGTGCCAGCGCCAGACAAAGCTTTCGCGCTCTTCGCGTTCGCTGGCGGCGGGGTCCTGGTAGAGATCCACCTCGGCACGCAGCAGGAAGTGCATCATCGTGGGCACCAGCGTGCGCGAAAGGAAGTAGCTGGCCATCATCGCGAAGACCACGGCCATGGCGAGCGGCGTGAACAGGTATCGTGCGGCGCCGGTCAGCAGCACAACCGGCAGGAAGACGATGCAGATGGACAGTGTGGAAACGAACGCCGGGGCCGCAACCTGCTGTGCGGAATCGAGGATGGCGCGTGTGAGTGGCTTCTTCTCGCCCATGTTGCGATGGGTGTTCTCGATCTCTACGGTTGCGTCGTCGACGAGGATGCCGACGGCGAGCGCGAGCCCACCCAGTGTCATCACGTTGATGGTCTGGTCCAGCGCGGTGAGGACGACCAGCGACGCCGCGATGGATAGCGGGATGGACGTGCAGACGATCAGTGTCGAGCGCCACGAGCCCAGGAACAGCAGGATCATGAGGCCGGTCAGCAGGGCCGCGATGGCCGCCTCGCGCGTGACCTCATCGATGGAGTCGCGAACAAAGACGGACTGATCGAACAGCGGCGTGATCTTGAGATTGCCCAGGCCAGCCCCCAGCCGCGGGATCATCTTCCGGGTTTCGGAGACGATGTTCAGGGTCGAGGTCTGGCCGTTCTTGAGAATGGTGAGCAGGGCGGAGCGCGCGCCGTTCTCGCGCACGATGTTGGTCTGCGTCGCGAACCCCATGTGAACGGTCGCGACGTCCTTCACGAACACCACGGCACCGTTCGCGGCGCGCACCGGGAGGTCGTTCATGGCGGACAACTCTGTGGGGCTGGAGTTCAACCGCATCACGTATTCGCGATCGCCCATGCGGGCGGTGCCGGCCGGCAGGATCAGGTTCTGCTGGTTCACCGCGGCGGAGATATCTGCGGCTGAGAGGTGGTGCGCATACAGCAGGTTGGGGTCGGTATCGACCATCACCTGCTTGACCTTTCCACCATAGGGCAGCGGCACGCTGGCGCCCTTGACGGTTGCAAGCCGCGGCCGCACAAAGCTCAGGCCATCTTCGTAGAGATCTGCCTCGCTTACGCCCTGGCCGCTCAACGCAAGTTGCAGAATGGGCACGGACGAGGCGTCGTACTTGACGATGTTTGGCGCGAACGTGCCAGGGGGCAAGACGCGCAGAATGGTTTGCACAAGTGCGGTCACCTGCGCGATGGCCAGCTCCACCTTGGCCGTCGGCTGGAAGAAGATGCGGATGACGGCGACGCCCTGGTAGCTTTCGCTCTCCAGGTGCTCGATGTCGTTCACGGTCGTGGTGAGACCGCGTTCGCAGGGCGTAACGACGCGGCCTTCCATCTCTGTCGGGGTCAGGCCGCTGTAGCTCCAGACGACGGTTACGACGGGGATGTTGATGTACGGGAAGATGTCCTTCGGCGTCTCGATCGCAGCTCCCAGCCCAAGCAGGAAGATGAGCAGCGAGAGAACCACAAAGGTATACGGGCGGCGCAGCGCCAGCCGGACAATCCACATACAACAACCGCCTCAAGACGTTCAGCTACTTTCGATTGCCTATGAGACGCAGAAATTGTCGCTGGAGACTCGCTTGCGGCGATCCGCGGCAGCGCGCAATGGAAAGGGGGCGCACACGGCGCCCCCTTTCCGGCTGTTCTGCGAAACGCGTTAAGCGTTGTTCCGGGCTGTCTCGAAACGTTTGTTGACCTCGTCCCAGTTCACGACGTTCCACCAGGCGCGCCAGGTATTCGGGGCGGCGGTTGTTGTACTTCAGGTAGTAGGCGTGCTCCCAGACGTCGTTGCCCAGGATGGGATAGAGCCCCTGCGAGAGCGGGTTGTCCTGGTTCGGCGTGGTCACGATCTCCAGCTTGCCGCCTTTCCACACCAGCCAGCCCCAGCCGGAGCCGAACTGCTTTGCGGCCGCTTCATTGAACTTCGTCTTGAACTGCTCGAAGTCGCCGAAGTCCTTCTGGATCTGCTGGGCGATCGCGCCGGTGGGGTTGCCGCCCCCGCCTGGCTTCATGATCTGCCAGAACATCGTGTGATTCACGTGGCCGCCGCCGTTGTTGCGGACTACGGTGCGAACATCCTCGGGCACGCTGTTGAGGTCCTTGATCAGGTCCTCAGGCGACTTCTGGCCGAGTTCGGGGTGCTTGTCCACCGCGCCGTTGAGGTTGGTGACATAGGCCTGGTGATGCTTGTCGTGATGCAGCTTCATCGTGGCTTCATCGATGGTCGGCTCAAGCGCCGCATAGTCATAGGGCAGGGGAGGAAGTTCGAATGCCATGACACGTACTCCTTCAAGGTGAATTTCTGGGAAATGGCCAATTGCACGGAACGGTCTGCGGAGTCACAACTCCGGCCTGGTGCTTGGATGCGCGAGCGATACAGCCGGACGCTTTCGGCAGCAGCGACACCCGAAGAGAGTAGCACTGTCTCGCCCTTGCGATCACTTAGCGCACGCAACGGGCAGGTTCGCTGCCGAGCGGCGCTAGTATGCTGGACACCGCATGAAGATCCCCAATGGAAACTACCGCTGGCTGAAGGACCAAGGGCCCGCTCCGGGCGCTCCAGGCCTCCCTGCGCGATGGACGTCGAGCAAGAAAGATGCGGTTTCGACCGCGTATGCGGCATCCAGCAGGGTGTGGTTCACGCTTTCGCACGGCATCCTGAACGAGATTTACTACCCCACGATCGATCGCCCGCAGACGCGCGACATGGAACTGCTGTTCTCGGATGGGGAGACCTTCTTCCATGAGGAGAAGCGGGATTTCAAGTTTGATTTTCACTACGTCGACAATGATGCGCTCGCGGTGCGCGTGGTCGCCAGCGACCTGGGGGGCCGGTACACCGTAACCAAGGAGTTCATCACCGATCCGCACCATCCCGTGGTGCTGATGAACGTCAAGGTGAGCGGGGATGAGGACATCCTTTCGCGGCTGAAGTGTTATGCCTTGCTCGCACCCCATCTCAATGGCGGTGGTGCGGGGAATTCTGCGCGTTCGATTGATGTCGCGGGTCAACGCTGCCTGCTCGCGTGGAAGGACGACTTTTCGCTGGCGTTGGGTGCGAACTGCGGGTTTTCACGGTCGTCCTGCGGCTTCGTGGGTGTGAGTGACGGGTTCCAGGACCTCTCGTGCGATCTGCGCATGACCTGGGATTACGGGGAGGCCCTGAATGGAAACATCGCGATCATGGGCGAGATCGACGTGGCACGCTTTCGTGAGTTCACGGTCGCGATCGCCCTGGGCGACGGCCCGCACTCCGCGTTGTCGGGCATGATGCAGACGCTCGCGACGCCGTACGAGCTGCACGCCAAACGCTTCATCGAGCAGTGGCAACGCGCGACCAGCCCGGAGCGCCTCGCGGCCGCATCCACGGACAGTGGTCATCTGGCTCGCGTGTCACACAACGTCATCCTCGCGCACGAGGACAAGACCTACCCGGGAGCGTTCATCGCGTCGGCTTCGATCCCGTGGGGATATGCCAAGGGCGACGCGGATCTGGGCGGGTATCACCTGGTTTGGACGCGCGACATGATCCAGTCCGCAACGGCGTTGCTCGCCTGCGGGCGCACCGAGACGGCACTCCGCGCGCTGGTCTACCTGGCCTGCACGCAGCATCCGGACGGAGGTTTCTCACAAAACTTCTGGATCGACGGAACGACCTACTGGTCCGGCATTCAGCTTGACGAGGTCGCGTTTCCGATCATTCTCGCGTGGCGGCTTTGGAAGCTGGGCGGCCTGGGACAGTTCGACATCTTCACGTTTGTGAACCGTGCGGCAGGATTTCTTGTGCGCTATGCGCCGGTGACGCAGCAGGAGCGTTGGGAGGAGAATGCGGGCTACTCGCCGTCGACCCTTGCAGTCGTGATCTCTGCACTGGTCTGTGCGGCAGATATCACGCGCAGCTTCGGTGCCGGCGAACTCGGCGCGTTCCTTGAAGATTACGCCGACTGGATTGAAGCGCATCTGGACGAGTGGACCACCACAACGGGCGGCGTGCTTCATCCCGACGTGCCGTACCACTACATGCGCATTCGTCCGCCGGCGGAAGGCGAGCCCTTCCACAACCCGGAGATTCCTCCCGGTGAGATTCACATCGCGAACCGCGCTCCCGGCGAGCAGTACGCGTTTCAGGCGCGCGAGATCATCGACGCAGGCTTCCTGGAACTGGTGCGTTATGGCATCCGGCGCCCTGACGATCCGCTGATCGTCGACTCGCTCAAGGTGGTTGACAAGGTTCTCAAGATCGACACGCCATTTGGTCCGTGCTGGCGACGCTACAACCACGATGGATATGGTCAGCGGAAGGACGGCGGTCCGTTTCTGGGCTACGGCCAGGGGCGCGCGTGGCCCATTCTGACCGGCGAGCGTGCGCATTACGAGCTTGCGGCCGGCCATGACGTGAAGCCTCTGCTGCGCGCAATGGAGCAATTCTCTTCATGCGGCGGCATGTTGCCCGAGCAGGTGTGGGATTACGCGGACATGCCCGCGCGCGGGCTGTACTGCGGGCGATCTGCGGGTTCCGCGCAGCCGCTCGTCTGGGCTCACGCCGAGTACCTGAAGCTCTTGCGCTCCATCGCGGATGGCCAGGTCTTCGACCGCATCGACATCGTGGCGCAGCGGTATGGCGTGCCCGCCGACAAGCGCAACTTCGAAAGTCGGATGGAGATCTTCCGTGTCAACCGGCCGATCTCGGCTATGACGCAGGGCGGGACGCTGCGCATCGCCGATCCGGAGCGGTTCCAGGTGATCTGGAGTACGGACAACTGGGCAACGACACAAAAGACCGATTCACACCAGGCCGGCTTCCCCGGATCCTACGCGGACATCACGGTAGCTGCGGATGCGCAGGGAGCGGTGCAGTTCACGTTGTTCTGGCCTGTCGAGAATCGATGGGCGGGGCATAACTGGGAGGTCACAATTCATCCGCAACCACCTCGCCAGGGGCCCGCTGCCGTGCGGCCGCAATCCTGATCTGCGCTCGGTGAAGGGATCACGATGATCGAGGTGCACGAAGGTACGCTCGACGTAAACGGATGGAAGTTCCGGACGCTTTCGGCAGGTCCACGCGATGCGGAACTGATCCTTCTGCTGCACGGGTTCCCGCAGTTCGCAGACGCCTGGCGCGAGATCATGTTGCGGCTCGCCGATGCCGGGTTCCATGCTGTTGCGGTCGATCAGCGAGGCTACTCGCCCGGCGCCCGTCCGAAGGATGTGGACGCGTACGGCCTTGATCACCTGGTCGAAGATGCCTTTGGTTTCGCGGATGCACTCGGCGCCGATCGCTTTCACATCGCCGGGCACGATTGGGGCGCGGTGGTCGCCTGGGTGGCCGCGGCGCGCCGGCCTGACCGCCTCGGTTCCATCTCGGCGCTGTCGGTGCCGCACGTCGATGCCTTCCTGCACGCGGTGCTGACCGACCCGGATCAGATGTGGAAGTCGAAGTACATCGCGTTCTTCAAGCTTCCGGGGCATCTGCCCGAGAAGTTCTTCCTCGCTGATGACGCGAAGGCGTTGCGAGCGGTTTACCAGGGCAAGGTGGGCGAGGATCAGGTTCAAGAGAACGTGCGGAGGCTATCCGAACCCGGTGCGCTTACTGCCGCGCTGAATTGGTATCGCGCGCTGCGCATGGACGTGCGCATCGGGAAGATCGCGGTGCCCACTCTGTACGTCTGGAGCGACGAAGACATGGCGCTCGGTGAGACTGCAGCGAAGAACACCAGGAACTTCGTGGACGGGCCATACCGGTTTGAGCGGATGAACGGCTACACGCATTGGCTGCTCGACGAAGCACCCGAACAGATCGCGACGCTCATACTGGAGCGCGTGCAGAGTGACTAAGCAGCAGCGCCGGCACGCGGCTTCCGCATGAGCAGCACGAGCATGCCGATCAACATCAGCACCGCCACCATCCCCGCAATGCTCAGCACACGCATGATCGACACCGTATATTTCCCGGCTACAGGGTTGTAGCTGCAGCAGTAGAGGATCAGCAGGTCCACCGGGTTGCTGATCTTGTGCGCTGAGGCCTCCAACAAGGCCATCCGTACATCGCGCGGTGGGTACTCCACGCCGGAAAGGTACTTCGAGAGCCGGCCATCCGGGGTCGCGAACATCACCACGCTGGAGTGCGCGTATTGATCCATTTTGCCGTCAGGCCCGGGCACCATGACGTAATGAAAGCCCGTCGCGCCCGCAACCGCGTCGATGCTGGGCTGCGTGCCCGTGAGGAAGTGCACAGAGTTCGCGGCAGAGGGGTTGGCGCCCATCTCGCGCAGGAAGTCGGCCTTCTGGACCGTGGCGTCGTGCGGCGTGTCGCTGGGGTCGATGCTGAACACGAGTACGTCGTAGTCCTTGCCGGGCTGCAGTGTGGTTCCGCGCAGGCCTGCTGCGAGGCCGTGCAGCACCTGCGGGCACAGCATCGCGCAGCGGTAGTAGACCAGCGCCAACGCCACTGGCTTGCCGGCTGAACGATGCGCTGAGCGGAGCTGTCTTGCCGGTCTCGTCGGTGTAGAGCGCGTTGAGCGGAAGCGTCTGTCCGAGTCGCTGCTCGATCCCTGCGTGCGCCAGGTAGGACGGGACCTGCTGCGCGGAGGCCCCTACCGGCTTGTCGGCCGCGTAGCCCTGCGCGCGCGCCGGAACGGGCTGCATCAACGAGCAGAGCAGCCCTCCCACCACTGCGAGAGCACCGAAACCCCGAACCAACGTCCGCATCAAACCTGCAACCCTCACGGGTGCCCGAACAGACGGCCCCTTGTCTATCGTATCGCTCGTATGATGAAAGCCATGCCCCCGGCTCGCAAAACCCGGCTATCCGCTGAACAGTTCCAGGCCATCGCCAGGGCCGTCGCGGAGCCGCGCCGCTTCGCCATGCTGCAGCAGATCGCCCGCGGGCCATCGTTGAACTGCAGCGGCTTGCAGGAGCAGGAACACATCAGCCCGGCCACGATCTCCCACCACATCAAGGAGTTGCACGAGGCTGGCCTGATCGAAGTGGAGCGCGAGGGCCGCTGCGCGAATCTCAGTCTGCGGCGCGATACCTGGGAGGCGTACCTCCGGCAGCTCGCGGATATTTAGACGTTCATCGAACTTTATTGCATCCAGCCGTAAGCCCTCACATCCATTCGATAGCCGTCGAAATATTCGATACCGGCCAAACGGAGGATGTTGTGGCAAAGCTTACAGGCAAGGTTGCAGTGGTAACGGGTGCCTCAAAGGGCATTGGCGCAGGGATTGCGAAGGCACTGGCACGCGAGGGCGCGTCGGTTGTCGTGAACTATTCGTCCGACAAGGCTGGTGCTGAGCGCGTCGCGACGGAGATCAAGCAGGCCGGCGGAGAAGCGGCGGTTATCGGCGGCAGCGTGGCAAAGGTGGCCGAGGTTGAGGCTCTGTTTGCCGAGACCAAGAAGAAGTTCGGCAAGTTGGACGTCCTCGTGAATAACGCCGGAGTTTACGCGTTTTCGCCCATCGAAGAAGTCAGCGAAGAAGAGATCGACCGCATCTTCGACGTGAACGTAAAGGGACTGCTGCTGGCCACGAAAGCGGCGGTGCCGCTATTTCCAGCCGAGGGCGGAAACGTCATCAATATCGGATCGGTGGTCAGCGAACTGACGCCGCCGACCTCATCCATCTACACGGGCACGAAAGGTGCCGTGGACGCGATCACGCGGGTGCTGGCGAAAGAGTTGGGCCCCCGGAAGATCCGGGTGAACGCGGTGAATCCGGGGTTCACCTACACCGAAGGAAACACGTTCATGCAGGGCAGTGACTTCGATACGAACGCGGTCGCAGAAACTCCGCTCGGACGTGCCGGCAAGCCCGACGACATCGCCGACGTGGTCGCGTTTATCGCCTCCGACGACGCCCGCTGGGTCACCGGATCGCTGCTGCAGGCCGGCGGCGGGCTCCGCTAACGAATTCTCCTCCCCGTTTCGAACGCGCTGCTGGGGCCACCTCGGCGCGTTCTTCACCTACCCCCATTTCAGGAGCAATCTCATGGACCTCTTTTTCTTCGTTCTCCCTCTCCTTCTGGTGTCCGCCGGGTACATCATTCCGGGCTGGGACGGCCCTCGCGAGCCGCTCAGAGAGCCGGCGCGTCTGACGCCCTGCCGTCAGCGGTAGGGCGCCCCAGCATGAGAAAATAGGGTTGATGATTTCCGTCTCCAACGTCACCATGCGCTATGGCGCAAAGCTGCTTTTTGAAGATGTCTCCGTCACGTTCAGCGACGGTCGGCGCTACGGGCTCACCGGTCCCAACGGTGCGGGCAAGTCCACGTTTATGAAGGTGCTTACGGGCGAGCTTGACCCTCAGAAGGGGAACGTCGTCCGGCCGAAGAAGTTCGGTGTTCTGAAGCAGAACCAGTACGAGTTCGACGCGTTTCGTGTGATCGACACGGTGATCATGGGCAACAAGCCCCTCTGGGCTGCGCTCGAGGAACGCGAGCACATCTACGAGAAGCCCGAGATGACGGACGAGGACGGCATTCGGCTCGGCGAGCTTGAGGGCATCGTCGGCGAAGAAGACGGCTACGAGGCGGAGGCGAACGCCGCCATCCTGCTGCAGGGCCTCGACATTCCCGATGAACTCCACGAGCGGAAGATGAGCGAGCTGCAGGGCGGCCAGAAGGTGCGCGTGCTGCTGGCGCAGGCGCTCTTCGGCAACCCGGATGCCTTGTTCCTCGACGAGCCCACGAACTCGCTCGATCTGGAATCCATCCACTGGCTGGAGAACTTCCTCATCCGCTACAACGGCACCGTGATCACGATCTCGCACGACCGGCACTTCCTGAACTCGATCTGCACGCACATCGCCGATATCGACTACGAGACGATCATCACGTACACCGGCGGCTACGACGACATGGTGCTGCAGAAGACGCAGGTTCGCAGCCGCATTGAGAGCCAGAACGAGCAGCGAGAGAAGAAGATTGCGCAGTTGAACGAGTTCATCGCGCGCTTCTCGGCGGGCACCCGTTCTTCGCAGGTGAACTCGCGCAAGAAGGAGGTCGAGCGGCTCGCGACCACCGAACTTGCACGGTCCAACATCCAGCGCCCGTTCATCAGCTTCCGCCTGGAGCGACCCTCGGGCAAGCATCTGCTCGAGTTCAAGAACATAAACAAGAGCTACACGCAGCCGGACGGCGCGGTCGAGCACGTCATCCGCGACTTCAGTGGTTCGGTCATGCGCGGCGAAAAGATCGTGCTGGTCGGCCGCAACGGACAGGGCAAGACGACCCTCGTCAAGGCGCTGATGGCCAACGGTCCCGGGATCGAAGAGGCAGACGTTTCGATCGACTCCGGCGAGGTGAAGTGGGGGCACGAGGCGCAGATCGGGTACTTTGCGCAGGACCACACAGCCTCCATCCCGAAGGGAACCACAGCGGCCGAGTGGCTGCACAGCTACGACCCGAAGGCCTCGAAGGAAGACATCCGCGGCATCCTTGGCCAGATGCTCTTCCGCGGCGAAGAGGGCAACAAGAAGACCGAGGCGCTCTCGGGCGGTGAAGCGGCACGGCTGCTGTTTTGCAAGCTGATGCTGCAGAAGCCCAACGTTCTGGTGCTCGACGAACCGACAAACCATCTCGATCTCGAGTCCATCAACGCGCTCAACGTGGCCCTGCAGAAGTACGAGGGCACGGTGTTCCTGGTGACGCATGACCAGGATCTGATCGAAGAGGTCGGCACGCGTGTCTGGCACTTCGAAGGCGGCCCGACTGACTTCCGCATCACCGACCACAAGGGCACGTACGAGGAGTACGAGCAGCAGACGGCAATGGCCGCGCGCTAAGCTGCCGTGATCGCCACCGCCAAACAGCCAGCCAGGGGCTCACGTCTACGTCCCTGGCTCACTGCACTGGGCTCCGTCGTCTTCCTGTGGCTCTTATGTACGCTGCCGTATCACGTGCCTTCGCCTCGCGTGGTTTCCGAGAGCTACGCCTTCGGATATAACAACCGCGCAGGGCAGGTGATCGTAGCTGTGTGGTTGGTGCTGCTTGCGCTTTTCGGGCCCGCGCTGCGCCGCGGCGACGTGCATGGAAAGCCGCTCACCCGCTCGACCTTACGCAAGGCGCTTGCGATTACGGGCGTGCTTGCCCTCGTGCTGTACCTCGCCACGCGGCAGTTGAATGGCTTTGGCGAGTCGGTCTACTTCCTGGACCGGCTCCGGCTGATCCTTCACGGCCAGCATCCGTATCGCGACTTCGAGTACATCTACGGCGCTGGGCTGCTTTACGTGCCGGCGCTGCTGGTTTGGGTACTCCGCCTGTCTCCGGAGGACGCTTACGGTCTCTTTTGGATGGGTACGCTGGGTCGTTGGCGTCTGGCTGCTGTTCCTTACGCTGCGTTCGGTGCGCGAGCTGCGCGGCTCACAACGCGCGGTGTTTCTGCTGTTCTGGGCGAGCTCGCTGACCCAGGTGTGCTGCGTGGGCGTGAACTACTCGATCCTGCGCTTCGTCCTGCCGTGCTGGCTGGCCACGGTCATCGAACGCCGCCTTCGCTCGGAGCAAGATACCGATGGGGTAAGCGCGCTGTTGCTGCCGGTCGCTGGCTACGTTCTCCTGCTGCTCGTTTCGCCTGAACTCGCGGTCGCTTTTGCAGTTGGGATCAGTGCGTATCTGCTCGTGTTTGGGCGCCTGGTGACGCGCCGCCGTGTATTGGCCTATGCCGCAGGTGTCTTCGGTGTGTGTGCGCTGAGTTGGGCAGCTTGGAGCCTCGGCGTCTTCAAATCTCTCGCCGCGTTTGGAGCCGGCGGCTATAACTTCCCGCTGATGCCTGCACCGCACCTGCTGCTCCTGTTCCTGCTGGCGGGTCTGTGCGCCCTGTATGTGGGGCAGCAGGTTCGCGCGCGGCAGGGGAGTGTCCTTGGCGCGCTGATTGCTGTTTCCGCGATCAGCCTTGCGGCCGGACTTGGCAGGGCAGATCAAGGGCACGCGCTGATGAATCCGCTGGGGCTGGTGTTGAGTGGATTTCTTCTGCTGTCCGGCTACCCGTGGTTACGACGGGTTGTGTTCACGGTCGCGTGGCTGCTGATGTTTGTTCTGGCGCTGCCGTTGTTTTACCGCGACATGCCGATGGCGATTGCGAAGGCGGACCTGCCGCTGTTCTTCGCACACGAGTACGCAACCAACGGCTCGGACCAGATGACACCGCGTGATCAGGCCATTCTCGCGCGAATGACGCGCACGCTCGGCCCTGAGGACGCCCGGCTCAAGTTCGGCGAGCGACGGTTCTATGCGCACTTCCTTGCCGACAGGAGTCACCGACCCATGGACGTGCCCGCCATCTTCGGGCAGCCGCCAGGGACGGTGTTTTACGCGCCCTTCGGCTTCTCGCCTGACCGCTCCGGGACGGTGTACTCGCCTTCCGTTCAGGAGGGCTACTTCGCAGGCACAATGAATCTCACCACGCCCGGCCAGGTCGACCGCAAGCTGCGCGAACTGCTTGCGGAACCGAGGCGCCCGCTGCTCCTGCCGCCTGAGTTCGAGGCGGGCTGCGCCGATTACGGTATCGGGTCGACCTTTCTGCTGCGCGGGCTGTTCCGATATCCGTACGACCGCCCGATCGTGCACCCGGAAACCTTGTTGAAACCGTTTTGCGACGCGCTCCATGCAAACTTCCACCCCGTCGGGGCGTCCATTCCAGAGCACTTCGGATATCTGCTGTGGATGCCCAATGCACAGTGACAACTAAGTTCGGCACGGAGGTCGCTGTACGGTGGCAGAGGAGATAAGGAGGCCCAACCAGCGGCGGTGGCTGATGTTCGGCGCAATTGTGCTGGTTCTGCTGAACGCCTGGGTCGCCGCTACCGCGCTCAGCAATCTCATCTCCGCCGAGCGTTGGCTGTCACACACGCTTGAGGTGCTGACGCAGACTGAAGCGGTCAACCTCGACATGATTGCCGCGGATAGTGCGACCCGCGCGTACCTGCTGACCGGGGCACGCGAGTACGACCGGCGCTACAGGGCGGCAGCGGGCCGCTCTGCCGGGGATGTGAAACGGTTGCAGCAGCTGACCGCGGACAACCAATCGCAGCAGCAGCGGATCACGGTTCTGCGGTCGCGCATCTCGGTCCGGCTTGCCGCGTTGGAAGCCGCGATGGCCATGAAGCGTGGACATCCCGGCACGATGGACATCGCGCCCACGGTGCTTGATCCGGTGCTCGAGGATAGCCCAGACAGCGGAATCAGCGTTCGCTATGCGCTGGCCCAGATGGAAAACGAAGAACACCGGCTGCGGGACGACCGCGAAAAGGAAGCCCACATTGCCCGGCTCAGGATGATCGCGACGTTTGCCGTCGCAAGCCTTCTCGACTTGCTCCTGGTATTCGTGGCGTTCCGGCAGCTCTATCGCGCGAGCGAGCAACAGCAGCAGCTTGCGCAGCGGGCGTCGGAGATCGCCACCCTGAACAGCGAGCTTACGGGGCTGAACGCCGAGCTTGAGACACGCGTCGCGCAGCGAACGCGCGAACTGGAGGTCTCCAACAAGGAGCTTGAGGCATTCTCCTACTCGGTCTCGCACGATCTGCGTGCGCCACTTCGCACCATTGATGGCTTCTCGCTCGCGCTGGCCGAGGACTTCTCTGACGTTTTGAACGATGAAGGCCGCGACTACATCCAGCGCGTACGCGGGGGCGTGCAGCGGATGGGTACGTTGATCGACGCCTTGCTGCAGCTCTCGCGGGTGACTCGGTCCGACGTGCAGCGCGAGGAGGTAGACCTGTCACGCCTGGCCACGCTCGTCTTCTCCGAGTTGAGCAGCAATGACCCAGAGCGCCGGGTCAGATTCACCGCCGAGCCTGACCTGATCTGCAATGCGGACGTGCGTTTGATGCGGGTTGCGTTCGAGAATCTGCTCGGGAATGCGCTGAAGTTCACCTCCAAGACCCCCGATGCGGCGATCGAGTTCGGCCATACGAGCCGCGACGGCCAGACCGTATACTTTATCCGGGATAATGGCGCCGGATTCGATATGCAATACGTTGACCGCCTGTTCACGGCCTTTCAGCGGCTGCACGGAGACCGGGAGTTCAAAGGATCCGGGATCGGCCTCGCCACGGTGTCACGGATCATTCGGCGGCATCACGGGACCATCTGGGCGGAAGGAGAGATTGGTCACGGCGCGACGTTCTTTTTCACACTGAGCGCAGATAGCTCCGACCCGAAGGAAGAAGCGATTCAAGCGAAAGAAATTCCATGAGTGAAAGCATGATTCTGCTTGTAGAAGATGATCCGGATCACGAGGCTCTCGCGATCCGCGCATTGCGGAAGTCCAACGTTGCGAATGAGATTCGCGTCGCGCGCGACGGCGAGGAGGCGCTCGCGTACCTGCGCGGTCTCGAGGATGGCAGTCAGCGTCGGCCCCAGCTGGTGTCTGCTCGATCTCAAGCTGCCCAAGGTCGAAGGCCTCGACGTGCTTCGTGCGATCCGAGCCAATGAAAAGACAGCGCTGCTGCCTGTCGTCGTGCTCACGTCCTCCGATGAAGAACGCGACATCGTGGCGAGCTATCGCCTGGGTGTAAACAGCTACATCCGCAAGCCCGTCAATTTTTCTGATTTCGCCGAGGCTACCAAACAGCTCGGCTTGTATTGGCTGCTGCTCAACCAATGTCCACCATCCCTGTAGCGGTCGCCCGCAAGCCGATCCGCGTCCTCATCATCGAGGACTACGAAGAAGACGCGCTTCTGTTGCAGCGTCACCTGTCGCGCGCGGGTTATGACGTGAGGGCGGAGCGCGTCGAAACGGCCCCGCAGCTCACGGCCGCACTCCGCGAGCCGCACTCGTGGGATCTGGTCATCGCGGACTACACGCTGCCCAGCTTCGGCGCACGCGATGCTCTTGAGTTGATTCAGAGCACGGGGGCAGACCTCCCCTTCATCATCGTGTCCGGCACCATCGACGAGGTTTCCGCGGTCGATGCGATGCGCGCCGGGGCGCATGACTATGTGCTGAAGGGACACCTTGAGCGGCTGCTCCCCGCGATTGAGCGGGAGCTTGCCGATGCTGAGCGGCGCCGGGAACGTGTCCGCACGGAAGCCGAACTTCGCTTGGCCCAGGAGCGATTCTCCGCGACATTCAACCAGGCTGCCGTCGGCATGGCGCACACCACGGTCAAAGGCCGGTTTCTGCTCGTAAACCAGCGGCTGGCAGAGATGCTCGACGTTCCGCAGCAGCGCCTGGTGTCTCTGCGGCTGGAAGACTTCCTTCTGCCGTCCGAGCAGGGCATGGACGCCGCGCTGCTCGCTGAGTTGCTCTCCGGCAGTCGCACCGGCTATCGCGTCGAGCGGATGTTGCTGCGCGCAGACGGCGCGACGTTTCCGGCTCAGCTTACGGTTTCGCTGCTTCGCCATGAGAGCGTCAGCGGCGCTCCGGATACCACCCTGCTGTGGGTGGTCGAGGACATCTCGGCGCGGCGTACTGCGGAGCGCGAGACGGCCGACCTGATGACGCGCCTGATCAACTCCGAGCGGCTTGCCGCGGCCGGCCGCATGGCCAACACGCTGGCGCACGAGATCAACAATCCGCTCGAGGCGCTCACAAACATCTTTTACCTCCTGCAGCTTCAGGAGCTTCCGCCGCAGGCCCAGGAGCTTATTGCGGTGGCCGCGCGGGAACTCGACCGGGTAGGCCACATCACGCGATCCACGCTGAGTTTCTATCGCAAGGTGCCGGGCCGGACGCTGGATCTGCACTCGTTGGTTGAAGAGGTCCTTCAGCTTTTCAGCTCGCGGGCGTCGCAACATGGCATCGATATCCACGCGCGCTATGGAGAGGGTCTGCGCGAAGCGCACTTCGATCCCTCGTTGCGCCAGGTCTTCGCAAACATCGTGGGGAATGCGCTGGAAGCCATGGAGACGACCGGCGGACGCATCGTGGTGCATGCTCGTCTGCGCGGACCCAACGCCGTCGTCACGGTGTCTGATACGGGTCACGGGATCGAGCAGGCAAACCTGCGCTCGGTCTTTGAGCCTTTCTTCACCACCAAGGGCGAGCGCGGCACCGGCCTGGGCCTTTGGGTGACGCGTGGCATCGTCGAAGAGCAGGGTGGGACCCTGATGCTGCGCACCGCCACACGCGGGCGCTGCCGCGGCACCACGATCCGCATCACCCTGCCGGTGACAGCGTCCGAGCGACCGGCTGTCGCTGAGCGGCCTTCGGTCTGACGAACAGCGGTTCGGGCGCCGGCTTTCCTATCGCGGCGCGAACCCTCTACAATCTGCGGCATGGCATCGGCACGAACAGACTCCGGGCAGAAGAACGTACTCGGTCAACCGCTGGAAACGTGTGGATGTGAGCCCATGACGGGCTTTTACCGCGATGGCTGCTGCAATACCGGACCGGAAGACCGCGGGCATGCACACCATCTGCTGCATTGTGAACGAGGCGTTTCTGCAGGCCTCCGCACGGCTCGGCAACGATCTCGATCACCCCTATGCCGGAGTACGGCTTCGCCGGTCTGAAGCCGGGTGACAGGTGGTGCGTGTGCGCAGCGCGCTGGCTGCAGGCGCAGCGGGCGGGAAGTCCGTGCCCCGTGGTGCTGGAAGCGACGCACGAAGCCACCCTGAAGGTGGTTCCGTTCGACATTCTGCTGCAGTACGCGGTGATCCCCGAGACGTTGCACTGAATCCTGCTCGCATCGCCACTGGCGCGGGGCGCATCTCCTTAAACGTGCCACGGTTGAAGAATCCGCAGTACGAGGCGGCGCTCGCGGTTGTGAAGACGCTGGCGGAGCATGGCTCGGTGGCCTACTTCGCGGGCGGCTGTGTGCGCGACCTGCTGCTCGGGACAGAGCCCAAGGACTTCGACGTCACGACAGCCGCTACGCCGGACGAGGTCATGCGCCTGTTCCCGCGCACCGAGGCGGTGGGCGCGCACTTCGGCGTCGTGCTTGTGCTCGATGAACGAGACGGCACGCGCGTTGCCACGGAGGTCGCGACGTTTCGCTCCGACGGCGCCTACAGCGACGGCCGCAGGCCCGACAGCGTCACCTTTTCCAGCAGCCCGCGCGAGGACGTGCTTCGCCGCGACTTCACCATCAACGGCCTGCTGCTGGACGCACTCCGTTTCGAGGCCAACGAGCCGGTGGAGTCGTGCGTTCTCGACTTCGTGGAAGGCCGTGCCGATCTCCAGAGCGGAGTGCTGCGCGCGATTGGTGATCCGCTGCGGCGCTTCACAGAAGACAAGCTGCGCATGCTACGCGCGGTACGTTTTGCTGCAAGGCTGGGCTTCACCATTGAGCCCGCAACGATGCGCGCGATCCAGGGTCTCGCGTCGCAGGTGAACCAGGTCTCCTGCGAACGCATTCGCGAGGAGCTGACGAAGATCCTCACCGAAGGCTCGGCTCGGCGCGGCTTCGAACTGCTGGACGAAGCCGGTCTGCTACAGGTGCTGTTGCCTGAGGTTGCGCGCATGAAGGGCTGTCGAGCAACCGCCGGAGTACCACCCCGAAGGCGACGTTTGGGTGCACACGCTGATGCTGCTGGAGCACCTGCCGACGCATGCGAGTCCCACCCTCGCGTGGGGCATGCTGTTGCACGACGTCGGCAAACCGCCGACCTTCACGCCGCCGGACCCTAACAAGCCCGGCGATCGCATCCGCTTCAACGGCCACGCAGAGATCGGCGTCGCGGTTGCGCGCGCGATCCTGAACCGCCTCCGGTTCTCTAACGACGATTGTGCCCAGATCCTCGCGCTGGTGAAGCACCACATGCAGTTCGGCGATGTGCCGAAGATGAAGCAGTCCACGCTGAAGCGATTTCTGCGCCTGCCGGGGTTCGACGAACATCTTGCGCTGCACTATGCGGACGTAATGAGCTCGCACGGCATGCTGGTGCCGTACGAGACCGCCAGGCGTGCGCTCGCCGAGATGGGCCACGAGCAGATTCGGCCCGCGCTTCTGCTCACAGGCAGCGACCTGATCGCCTCGGGCTACAAGCCCGGTCCGCGCTTTCGCGAGATGCTCACCGCGGCCGAAGACGCGCAGCTCGAAGGCTCGATCCACAGCCGTGAAGAGGCCCTGCAACTCGTCGAAGCTCAGTTCGGCCCACCGGCCTCGTAGTCGAACTTCGCCGCGGGAGTGGATGTACGCGATACGATGTTGGCCAATGCGTGCTCTTGTTTTCGCAGTGGCGGTCAGCCTGCCACTGCATGCATCCGTCGTCGGCACCAACACCCCTGCCGAGTCCCTTACCGTTGCTCGTGTAAACGCCGTGCTGCCGGCTGCCAAGCGGCAGCCATGGCTCGAGTACATCCATCGCTCAGAAGCGCAGCGTAGCGCCGACAAGGCCGTGTTGGCGAGCGAGCGCGAGGGCCTGTCCGAGATACCCGCGCTTCCGAAACAGGGCAACTCCGGCCGAGCTCTGCCGCTGCGACCGCGACGCCGGCCTTTTACGCCAGCGCCGAAGCGCGCCGGCTGGGAGACATCGTGCTCTCGTTCCAGACACCGGCCGGCGGCTGGTCGAAAAACCTCGCCATGGATGCGCCTCGGGCACGCGGCCAAAGCTACGCCACCGGGAACCTTGCACCCGTGGCCAGCGCTCCCGGGCGACTTTGACGAACCCGCCGACCACAACTGGCATTACGTCGGCACGCTCGATAACGACGCCACCAACACCGAGCTCCACTTTCTCGCGCGGCTCTCCGCTGCGCTTCCCGGTCACGATGGCGATCCGTACCGCGCCGGCTTTCTGCGCGGCATGCGCTATCTGCTGAACGCGCAGTTCCCCAACGGCGGATGGCCGCAGGTCTGGCCGCTCGAAGGCGGCTATCACGATGCGATCACGTTCAACGATGATGCGGTCACCGAGTCGGCCGAACTCCTGACGGACGCCGCAACCGGTCAGCGAATCACCACGCGGCCAACCCCCGAGGACGCATCACCTGAGCTTGCAACGCGCAGAGAGGCCAGCGACGCCGCAACCCTCGGTCGAGGACTTCACCTTTGTCCCTCCAGCGCTGCGCGCACAGGCCCGCAGTGCCGTGGCGAAGGCGATCACCTGCATCCTTGCCGCGCAGTTGCGTGTGCCTGGCCCTGACGGTCACGGAACCGTTCTCGCGGTCTGGCCGCAGCAGTCGGACCCGTTGACGCTTGCACCCGTGTCGGCGCGCAACTTCGAGCCTCCGGCGCTCAGCGCAGGCGAATCCGCCAGTATCGTCGAATACCTGATGTCGTTGCCGCACCCAACGCCCTCCGCCATTCGCGCAGTCCAGGCCGCGGACACCTGGTTCGAGGCCCACAAGATCACCGGCTACGTATGGATCGGTGGCCGCAACACCCCCGGCGGCCGGCACCTCGAGTCCAAGGCGGATGCTGGCCCACTCTGGCCGCGATATACCTCGCTCACGACGGGCAAGCCAATCTTTGGCGACCGTGACAAGAGCATCCACGACAACGTGATGGAGATCTCGCTGGAACGCCGCAACGGCTACGGCTGGTACACCCAGGATCCTGAGCAAGCGATCGCAGAGTTCCGTGAGTGGAACACGCGCCTTAACGCATCCAAAGCTCCGTGACGAAGCCGGAACAACCCGCATGTCCTCATCCTCGGCGCGGGGATCGCAGGCCTCGCGGCAGCCAGACTCCTTGCCGAGCGCGGCGTGCGCGTCAGCTGTGCTCGAAGCGCGCGATCGCGTCGGGGGGCGCATCTACACGCAGCGCACGACCGACGGCACGCTCGTCGAGCATGGAGCCGAGTTCATTCACGGCCGGAACCCAGAGCTTTGGAAGCTGATCGAGGAGGCTGGGCTGGAAGCCGTGGAGCGTGGGGGCACCATGCTTCGCGAAGAGCAGCGCGGGGGCGGCCTCGGGGCCGATGAGGACGAGGAGGACGACGCCGTGTTCACGCCGCTGGACAATCTCGCTGACCTGCCCGGAGACGATGTAAGCTTCGCCGCCTGGCTGCGCACCAGCGACATGCCCGACCCGCAGCGCGCTATGCTGACGAACTACGTCGAAGGCTTCAACGCCGCGGACGCCAACCGCATCAGTGCGCGGTCGCTAGGCATCCAGCAGAAGGCCGAAGACGCCTCCGAGGGCGACCGCTCGTGGCATCTGCCCGGCGGCTACTCGCAACTGCCGGAGTTCCTTGCCGAGCGCGCGCGTGCCGCGGGCGCGGAGATCCGCTTGCGCTGCGAGGCGTTCGCCGTCCTTTGGCGCCGGGGTGAAGTGGTGGTCAGCACCAGCGAGGGCGACCTGCGTGCGCCGCGCTGCATCGTCACGCTCCCGCTGGGGGTTTTGCACGCAGCAAACGCCGGCGCGCCGCACAGTGTACGGATCCAACCGCAGCCGATTGCGCTCTTTGAAGCCCACCGTCTCGCGATGGGCGATGTCGTCCGGTTCACACTCGTGTTTCGGGAGCGCTGGTGGGAGCACGCGCGGGCCTTCGACGCCGCACGCGCTCCAGACCATGAGCTTCGTGTTTACTCCCTCGCGCATGCCCCCGGTCTGGTGGACGCGCCATCCTGAACCGCAACCCTCACCGACGCTCGTCGGCTGGTGCGGCGGCCCGCGCTGCAAAGAATTGCAGGGCCTCAGCGCCGCAGACCTCGCCGAGCGCGCGTGTGGCGAACTCGCCGAGGTCTTCGATGTCCCGGTCGAGCGTATCCGGCAGGCCCTCGTCAGCACGCACACCTTCGACTGGAGCGGAGATCCGTTCGCCAGCGGTGCGTATAGCTATGTGCCGGCCGGCGCGCTGGACGCACCCGCCGCGATGACACGTCCCGAAGCCGACACCCTCTACTTTGCGGGCGAGCACACCGATACCACGGGCAATTGGGGCACGGTGCACGCGGCGCTCGCCACTGGGCTCCGCGCGGCTCGCCAGGTGCTCGAAAGCCTGTAGAACCTTCGATTCACAAGCTCGTCGTCGTGGATACTCTCCGTATCGCAACTTCAGTGTGCCGGAGTTCCATGCGCTCGTTCACGTTTTGCTTTCTGGCCCTGGCTTATGCGGCTGCCAGCGTCGTTGCCGCGCAGACAAAGTCTCCCGCACCCGTCCCAGAACCGCCCACCAGCTTCGGCACGGTGACGGGACACGTGTACTTCGCCGGTAGCAACGCACCCGCGCGCCTCGTGAACATCGCGCTGCAACCCATACAGGTTCAACTGGAAGACCGGTTCCAGGCCGGCAAGCGGCCCACCCTCACTTTCACGATCTACCAGACCACGCTGGACGGCAGCTACACCATTCCGCACGTTGCGCCTGGTACCTACTACGTCGTGGTCAATGAACCCGGCTTCCTTTCGCCGTTCGGTCAGTTCACTCCGCAGGAGATGGCGAATCCTACCCCCGAGATCGCCCAGAAGATGGCGGCGACCTTGCCCGCCGTTAGCGTGCGTCCCAACGCGACCTCGACCATGGACATCGTGCTGCAACGCGGCGCCGGCCTCAGCGGCACCGTGCGCTTCGATGACGGTACGCCCTACGTCGGCGCCGGTGTGTTCGTCCAACGCCGCAGTGGCGCAGGGAAGTGGGTGGATACCAGTTCGTACAGCACCCGGGCGTTCGCGGATGCGGACGGCCGCTGGTCGCTCAGCGGCCTCCTTCCCGGCGAGTACCGATTGCGCATCGTTCTGAGCGTCAACGATCGCAAGCAGAGCTCGCTTCTCGGCAACAACTCCTCTTCCAGCAGCTACGACCGGTACACGCTCAACATTTACTCCGGCGATACCGCGCGCGAGAGCCAGGCGAAGACGATCAAGCTCGAAGAAAACGAGCAACGCAGCGGGCAGGACCTCACGATCCCGGTCTCGCGGTTGCACCAGCTATCTGGCGCCGTCGTAGATGCGACGACGGGCACTCCTCTGAACGCAGGAACCGTTCAGCTCCTTTATGCCGACGACGGCTCATATGCGGTCAGCACGAACATCGACCCGGACACGCGCAGCTTCACGTTCAACTTCGTTCCCGAAGGTGAGTACAAGCTGAAGATTGCGGACGCGCGGGAGGTTCGTTTCGAGCCGCCGCCACCTGATGAATCCGATCCCAACTTCCCCGAACGCAATAGGCGAACGGCCGTGCTGAGGCGGTACGCGTCTGGTGAAATGCCGCTCACCGTTCACGGCGAGATCACTGGAATCAATCTTGCGGTTGAGGCTGTCAGCGCGAAGCCATGACCCGTGCCGCTGCTTGCCCCAAGTCAAAATTTGATGTCCTGCATCGCCAGCCCCGCGTATACACTGCTCAACAACTCACCGCACTGAAATAGCAAGGAGCCTCCCATGGCTGAAGTGGCTTTGGCGTCAGAGGGCAAGCCGCTCTCGCAGACCGAGCGCGTCGTCGACACCTTCGTTGCGCCCTCGAAGACCTTTACCGACCTCCTGCGCAGCGCAAGCTGGTGGTTGCCGTTTATCATCCTCGTGCTCGGGTCGTATCTGCTTACCTTCAGCATTCAGCAGAAGGTCGGCTGGTCGCAGATGGCCGATAACCAGATCCGCTCGCAACCGAAGCTGCAGGATCGTATGTCGTCGATGACGCCGGATCAGGTAGCCACACAACACAAGGTGATTCAGTCGTTCATCATGGGCGGCTTCTATGCGGCGCCCGTGTTCACGCTGGTCGCGGTTGCGCTCATGGCCGTCGTTCTTTGGCCCACCATCAACTTCGGCTTCGGCGGCGCGGCCAAGTACAGTCGCGTCTTTGCCTTGTGCATGTTTGCCTTTCTTCCTGGCGTCCTGAAAAGCATCCTTGCGTCGATCCTTCTGTACGCCGGGCGAAGTCCTGACTCTTTCACCCCGGACACGATGGTCGGCAGCAACATCGGGTACTACATCGAGACACCCGGCCCGCTGAAGACCTTTCTGACGTCGATCGACATCTTCTCGATCTGGACAGCGATCCTGCTCAGCATCGGGCTTGCCATCGTCGCACGCACAAAGCGCAGCTCTGGCTACATCGCCGTATTTGGCTGGTGGATCCTCATCATCCTGGTAAGCACGGCGTATGCGGCGGTGACGACCTAGAGGTCGCTGACAATCACTTAGCCGCGCCTGAACGCGCACGGTGACATGTTCGCCTCGGCCGCATGGGTCCAGATCAGTCCATGCGGCGCAAGCTTCACCATGTGCAGGTTCGCGATACGGTTGGGCTACTCGGCGCCCCAGCGCTTGAAGACCAGCGATCCGTTCGTACCGCCGAATCCGAAGCTGTTGGAAAGCACGTAATCGATCTTTGCGGGCTGCGGCTTGTGCGGAACGTAGTTCAGCCGGCACGCCGGATCGACGTCTTCGAGGTTGACCGTCGGTGGCGCGATCTGCTTCTGCATAGCCATCACGCTGATGCCCGCCTCCAGCCCACCTGCGCCACCGAGCAGATGACCGGTCATTGACTTCGTCGAGCTGACCAGGAGTTCATGATTTCGCGCCCGCTCGCCAAAGACGTTCTCAATCGCCTTCGATTCAAGAGCATCGCCGAGAGGCGTCGAGGTCGCGTGTGCATTGACGTAGTCGATCTTGTCCGGCGTGATCCCGGCAACCCGCAGGGCGTTCTTCATCGCGCGCAGGCAGCCTTCGCCTTCTGGAGCCATGCCGGTCATGTGGAAGGCATCACCGCTCATCCCGTAACCGATGACCTCGGCCAGGATGTTCGCGCCGCGCGCCTTCGCAAACTCCAGCTCCTCAAGAATCAGGATGCCGGCGCCTTCGCCGCACACGAAGCCGTCCCGGTCCTTGTCGAACGGGCGGCACGCGTGCGTAGGGTCGTCATTCCGGGTGGAGAGCGCCTTCATGGCCGCGAAACCGCCGACAGAAAGCGGCGTGATCGCAGCTTCCGCGCCACCCGCGATCATGGCGTCGGCGTCACCGCGTTGGATGATTCGGAACGCATCCCCGATGGAGTGCGCCGAACTGGTGCAGGCGGTCGCCGTGGCCTCATTCGGGCCCTTGGCGCCGTACCGAATACTGACGTGTCCTGCTGCGAGATTGACGATCGTCGCGGGTATGAAGAACGGCGAGATGCGCCGCGGGCCGCCGTTCATCAGCGCAGTGTGCTCGCGCTCGATCACATCGAACCCGCCGATGCCGGAGCCGATGTGCACGCCGACGTTGTCGGCGTTTTCGGGCGTGATCTTCAGGCCCGAGTGCTCCATGGCCTCTTGTGCCGCAGCCATGGCGAAGTGGATGAAGCGGCCCATCTTGCGGGCCTCCTTCTTCTCCACAAACTGGTGCGGGTCAAAGTTCTTGACCTCTGCGGCAAAGCGAACGGGATGGCCGGTGAGATCGAAGGCGGTGATCTCGGCCATTCCGCTCCGGCCGGCCATCAGGCTGTCCCAGATCTCCGGCGCGGTATTGCCGATGCCGCAAATCAGGCCGAGGCCTGTGACGACGACGCGACGCTGCTCCATCTTCCTTTGTGTGCCCTTCTGCGACGTGTAGGAGGCCTGCTCTGAGGACCTCACTTGGCTGTGCTACTTGCTCTTCTGGTGGCTCTCGATGTAGTCCGTCGCGTCCTTGACCGTCTTGATCTTTTCCGCGTCTTCATCGGGGATCTGGATGTCGAAGGCCTCCTCAAACTGCATGACGAGTTCGACTACGTCGAGAGAGTCTGCACCGAGGTCCTCCTGAAAGCTCGCCCCCGGGGTCACCTCGGCTTCATCCACCTGAAGCTGCTCGACAATAATCTGTTTTACCTTCTCATCCACTGCTGCCATCGCTAAACTCTCCTGTCCTGTTTGCCGCCTATCGGCGGTGCTGATACGTCGGCACGCTCAGCCTCAAGGCCCAAGCATACTGACGCTGAGATAGCGTGTAAAGAACGCCTTGTGCTCAAACTTATTCGCGAATCCGTCTCTCAAGTAGCATGGTCTCTGCGCAAGGGGAGGCGAAGTTGACGGGAGCTGCATCGGGGCCGTTGTCTGCGGCGAATTTTCGGCAGTGCGGACGGTGCAGTCCTGGCGTATTTCGGCGCGTCAATCGCGTCACCCTGCTCGAACGCACCCTCTTCACCTGGCTGGGCATCTTCCCCTGGGAGTGCGTCTCGTGCCGCCGCAAGCGCTACTTCCGCGACCCCGGCAGGGGCGGACGCCAGCCACTGAGCAACCGCTAGTTGCTCTGCGCTTCCTCGGCGGCCGCGAGCATCGGCAGGAAGCCATCAAAGCTCGTCACCGCCGGCCGGCCGTTCTCCAGCTTCGGCTCTGTCTCTTCGAGGCTCACGTCGCGCAGTGAGCGGTTGATCGCCCGGGTGCGGGTGTTGAGCTTCTCAATCGTGTTCTGGACCGTCCCGACCTGCTTCTCCATCGAGCCCATGAGGCCCTCGAACTTCTGGAATTCATCCTTTGTCTTCTCCAGCACCTTCCAGACCTCGGTGCCCTTTTGCTGGAGATGCAGCATGTGGAAGCCCATCTGGAAGCTGTTGAGGATGGCCGAAAGCGTGCTCGGGCCGGCGATCGTGACCCGGCAACTCTGCTGGATGTCAGCCTGCAGGCCGTCTCGCCGCATTACCTCGGCGTAGAGACCCTCGGTGGGCAGGAACATGATGGCGAAGCTGGTCGTGGTGGGCGGGGCGATGTATTTCTCGCAGATTCGCTTGCCCTCGATCCGGATCGCCGTCTCAAATGCCTTTCCGGCGCTGGCGATATCTGCCGCGGTGCCCTCCGCGTAGGCGGTCTCCAGCCGCTCCCAGGCCTCGCGCGGAAACTTCGCATCGATGGGCAGCAGCACCTCGCCGTTGGGGGTCGGGAGCTTCACGGCGTACTCCACCATCTCGCCCGTATTGGGCTTTACCCTCACGTTTTGGCTGAACTGGTTGGGTGCGAGCATCTGCGCCAGCAGCATCCCCAGCTGGACTTCAGCGAATCCACCCCGGCTTTTTACGTTGGTGAAGATCCGCGACAAGTCACCTACGTTGGCCGACAGCTTGGTCATCTCACCCAGCCCGCTGTGCACCTTTGTGAGCTGGTCGGTCACGGCTCCGAAGCTCTCCGTCAGGCGGG
Source organism: uncultured Verrucomicrobiae bacterium (assembly GCA_963795955.1). Classification (GTDB taxonomy): domain Bacteria; phylum Acidobacteriota; class Terriglobia; order Terriglobales; family Acidobacteriaceae; genus Granulicella. The sequence goes on along the minus strand of CAWCJK010000009.1, from coordinate 268,471 downwards.
TCTGCAGCGTTGCATGCAGCTTTTCGTCGACGGTGGCGCGCATCTCTTCGAGCTTCTGCGCGTTTGCCTCGTTGAGCTTGTCGAGCCGTGCCTCCACAGCCGACCGGAGCTTGTCCTGGTGCTCGGCCTGTGCGGTTCGCAGCTCCAGCAGGCGCGAGTGCAGCGCCTCGCGACTCTGATCCTGCCCGCGATGGCTCTCGGTCGCGAAATCGGTCAAAGATCGGCCGATTTGGGTAAGCTGCGCCTCCACTGCCGTCCGCAGGCGCTCTGCATCGCCTTTGTGGTCCGCGCGGAAGCCCTCCAGTCCCGTCCGCAAAGTCTCGCCTACGCTGTTCAGGCCCTCCAGGAGCTCCCGGCGAAGGGCGATCGCCTGCGCATTCGAGGCCTCTCCACTTCGCACCGCCGCCTCCGCGGAGTCTTGTCGCAGCCCGGCCAGTTCGGCACGCAGATGCCGCTCCAGCGCCTCATTCCGGGCGTCCGCCCGGGTCGATCTGGCCCGGGAGATCGGCCGCCAACAACGCTTGGAAGCGAGGGTCGGGTGCGCTCTCGGCGGGCGCTGCGGGCCGGCGCAGCAGAAGGATGATCGCGACCAGCAGCGTAAGGACTTCCAGACCGAGCAGGGCAGCGGACATTCGTTTTTCCTTCGCTCGAGCATAGCACCGGAACCGGGCAGGCGGCTGCGGAAAAACAGGCTGTGTTCGCCCTTTGGTTCGCTTGATGTTTCAATATGGGAAGGAGCACGTTTTGCTCGCCGAAGGACTGTCCCAAACCGTATGCGTATCTCGCGTTTGCTCGCCCCTGCCTTGCTGCTCGTCCTTGCGCCGCTTGCGCTTTCAGCGCAGTCCACCGTGCCGCCGAACTCTCCCCAGGCGACGCCGTTCAAGGACACTTCGCTGCTCAAGCCGCCCGCGGGCCAGAAGATCGCCATCGTCGTCTTCGAGGATATGGAGTGCCCGGTCTGCGCAAAGGCCTTCCCGGTCGTCCACCAGGCCGCCAGCCATTACCACGTCCCCGTCGACGAGTACGACTTCCAGATCCCGTACCACCAGTGGAGCCACGACGCGGCCAGCTTCGCCCACTACCTCAAGGCCAAGGTTTCGCCCGAAATGGCCGAGGAGTACCGGCGTGAGGTCTTCGCCTCGCAACTGAAGATCAACTCCAAGGACGATCTGCACCAGTTCACCCAGAAGTTCATGGCCGAGCATGGCAAGCAGATGCCGTTCGTGCTCGACCCGGCCTACGGCAAAGAGGTCGACCAGACCACGGCGACCGGCATCAAGATGGGCGTTCAGCACACGCCGACGATCATTGTCGTCACCCCGACCCACTGGATCGAGGTGGTGGACATGATGGACCTGTACGCCGCGATCGACCAGGCCGAGCAGGAGTCCAGCCACACCGGCGGCGGAACCACCGCGCACCATACGGCCTCGCACAAGTAGTTCCGGGTTCGGCGAGCGTTGAGGCGCTAGCCCGACCAGGTGAAGCTTTATCGCAGCTCGAACGAGCCAACCTGGACTGCGACTGGAAAAGGTCTGGGTCCAAACGGACGTTGCCTCCACTGGCGTGTCCAGAATCGTGAACGGAGCGAACGTCACCTGGCGCGCCGCCTTCGCCACGACTGCCGCGAACACCGGCGGTCCGCTCAGCACCTCTGCGCTCCGCACGTGTCCGTCCGGGCCGATGTCCAGCTTCAGCTTTACCTCCGTGTCAACGTTCGGGGGAATCGCATGCTCCACTGCCTGCAGCGCTTCGTGAACGTGGTCTACAGGGTGAAGCAGGATCCCGGGGACCTCGATCGGGCCGTGCAGCGGCCCGGTGCTCCCTTCCAGCGGTTCCGGCGGCGGTGTTCCACCGGGAATTGCGGCGAGTTGCACCACCTGGAGAGTGATCCAAGGCTTCCCGGCCCGCATGAGCGCTGTGTCGCCGGCCACGTACTTGCCCTCGAACCTCACGATCTTGTCGAAGACGGAATACGGACCGCCGGGTCCGGTTGAGCGCGACCGAAGGACCACACTGTCCTTCGCGAAACACGCTGAAGGAAGGGCACTGAGGTCTCGGGGCATGTTGCTGCCGATGTGCTGGTCGGGCCGGAGCTTGGGATAGCTGGAGACACAGCGCATCTGCGCCTGACCCGATCCAGCGGTCTGGTTCAGCAGTTCAACCTGGCTCAACCGGGGTGCGTTGACGTCCATTGGCTTCGTCAGGAGCTGCGCGACGATCTGCTCGTCCGCGGGCCATTGCTGATCCCCGGCGCGGAACAAACCCTGTTCGGTCGCGACGTCCGTCTGGTTCAGCTTTTCGCTCTTGTAGACCGCCTTGTAGCTCTTCGGCCCAAAGCTCCACTCTTCAAACGTGCCGCTGTTCGCGAGGGCTCCCGTTTGCCGGTCGAAGATCGCGAAGTTCACGCGCACATGCCACGGCACACTGACGTTTGCGAGCCCGTTCTCCGCGCTGGCCTCCGCGAGCAGTTGCGCAGGGCTTAACTTCGCGATGTTTGGAGCATTCTGAGCGCAGACCGCGGACGCGAGCACGAGCGGCAGGCACACCAGCGCCGCCGCACCGCTCTGAAGGAGATTTCGCATGACGACCATTCTGACGAACCGAGCCCTCGTCGTCCAGCCGTGACACTCGCGGCGGCCCACCGAAGCGGCGAGCTACTGAATCTGCACCAGCCCGCCGGCGCCATGTCCCACCGGCGGCTCACTTTCGGGGTGCTGCGGCGCGCGCCAGTGATCGATGTAGCTGACCTGGTGTACGCACGAGATCGTGCAGTTCGGGGCGCAGCCTTTTTCGGTGACGAACTCGCGCTCGATGTCCGCCTTGCGGTAGTCGGCGAGGGGAACGCCGGGGTACCCACGCTGTTGCGAGCAGTAGTGCACGAGCCCGTTCTCGCAGATGTACAGGTAACGTGACCCCGCGCGGCAACGCCAGTCGTTTGGCTTGCCGTTCGCGATGGCCTCCTGGAAGTGGTTGAACCTTGAGTACGAACGCCGTGTCAGCCGCCGGACTTCGTCCCAGACCTTGCGTTCGCGGTCGCCGAGCGGCTTCAACTGCCCCGATCCATCGTGGATGATGCCGATGGTGGAAGAGAAGCCAAGCTCCAGCGCGCGCTTCGAGATCACCAGCGCATCCTCGGGGTTCTGAATCCCGCCGCCCACCACCGAGTTGATGTTCACGTGGAAGTCGGCGTGCTCCGCCAGCATGCGCAGCTTGGCGTCCAGCACCTTCAGCGACTTCTTTGAGACCTCGTCGGGCATGATGTTGTCGATCGAGATCTGCATGTGGTCGAGGCCCGCGGCGTTCAGGCGCTTGATCCGCTCCGGCATCAGCAGATAGCCGTTGGTGATCATGCCCGCGATGGCGCCGGTCTGGCGGATGCGCCGGATCACATCATCCAGCTCCGGATGCAGCAGGGGCTCGCCCCCAGAGATGGTGATGACCGCCGTCCCCAGCCGCCCGAGGTGATCGATCCGGCGTCGCATCTCCGCGATGTCTACCGGCTTCGAAACGTCGTCGAACTCATTGCAGTAGGTGCAGGCCAGGTTGCATCGCCGCATGGGCACAATGTGCGCCATGTAGGGGTGCGAGGTGTCCAGCAGCGCGGACCCGATGGAGCCCAACTCGCGCATCCGCCTTTCCGCGGCGAGGAGCCGGCGGCGGGCGGTCATTCGGCGTTGTACGGGAACGGTTCCGGGCTCGGAACGCTGAAGTTCTGGCGTGGCGGACACAGACTATATTCTAACCGCCTTATCCTCAGCCATGCGGCTGCCAGGCCTACAACCAGGAGGGAAGTATGGCGCTCAACCTTTCGGGCATGCGGCAACTCTCCGGTCGGACCCGGACGGCTACGGGATCACCCTTCAGTGGCCAGTCGAGCCGGATAAACTGGACCCCTAGAAGGAGTTCAAATGCCTCGCGAGATCAACTGGAACGACACCCTGGAGATCGGGATTCAACTGCAGGAGCGCCACCCGGACGTCGACCCTTACACGGTCCGGTTCACCGATCTGCATAAGTGGGTCACCGAACTGCCCGGCTTCGTCGGCGATGCCTCCAAGTCGAATGAGAGCCTGCTTGAAGCCATCCAGACCGCCTGGCACGAAGAGTACGAAGACGCCAGGAACGGCTGAACCTGCCTCCGTAAGCTGCCCTGTCGCAATTACTTACCTGCGCGGGCCACTTGCCGGCAGGCCCGCTCATCCAACCGCGGTGGAGGTACGACCCGTGAAGATCTCACGCCCAATCAGCATCCTCAGCGTCGCGTTTTTGCTCGCCGGGCCCGTCATTGCGCAACAAACATGCGCGCCGGTGACCAACAACGAGGCGCGCAAGGACGCCAAGGCCGATGCCAAGGCAGCCCACCATGCGGACAAGAAGCAGGCCAAGGCTGACAAGGCGGAAGCCAAGGCACTCGACTCGCACAAGGTGAAGAAGGCCGCCAAAGAGCAGGACAAGGCCAACGCCGCCGCGGAGCAGACCCCTCGGTAGATCCGGCTAGCGTCCGCGCCGCAGAATCTGGGCGGGCAGCTTCGAGCCTGTCACATAGAGCACCGCGAAGCTGACCGCTGCCCAGACCAGACTTCCCAGCAGGATCACGCCGAAGTCTGCCGTGTGGGTCCGCGCCGTGGGCATCCGCATTGCCACAAATCCCGCCGCCATCACCGCGCAGAGCGCCGCCGCTGCCGCCCGCCCGATCTCGCCACCTTCGAGGTGCAACAGGCTCACCAGCCGCTTCCGGTGGAGCAGGATCGCCAGGGTCACCGTCTGCGCCGTAATGCCCAGGTCGGAGGCAACTGCCAGCCCCTGCAGCCCGTGCGTCCGGAACATCGCCCAATAGATCGGAATGGAGAGCAGCGTGATCAGCGTCCCGGTGATGGCCGGAGTCTTGGTATCACTGGCGGCATAGAACGCGCGCGCATAGATCCCCTGCACAGCCCACAGCGCCAGCGTCAACGCCAGCATGGCGAACAGGTTCGTCATCTCGCGTGCGTCGGCGCGGTTGAACTTGCCGCCGCGGAATAGGTCCATCAGCCACGGCGCCAGCGCGATCATCCACGCCGAGACGAGCAGCCCAACGCTGAACAGCCGCGAGACAGCCCGGCCGACCGAGGACGAAAAGTCATAATGCCTGCCCCCCTGGAACAACGAGGCGAAGAAGGGAAGCGAGGCTTGGCCCGCCGCGGGACCAATCACGTTGAAGGGCGCGTTGAACAGGTCCTTCGCGTTGTTGATCAGGGTCACACCGCCGAGATCGACGCTCGCGAAGTAGTTCATGAAGATGCCGTCGAACATCACCAGCGAGACGCCGATCATGAGCGGCAGACTGAGGTGTAGCCACTCGCGAAACGCCGGATCGCGGAAGTCCACCCGGGGCTGGAAGTGCAGCCCGGTGCGAAAGGCCCCCAGCGTGTTCAGAAGCGCAACCCCGACGATCACCCCGCCAAGCACGCCCACGGCCAGCGAGAATACGCCAATCTGCTTGTGCAGGAAGAACGCGCCGGTGATGATGCCCGCGTTGTAGATCAGCGGCTGAAACGCCGCGTAGATAAAGATCTTGCGAACCTGCAGCCTGGCACTCATGACGCTGCCAATGAAGAAAAACAGCTGCATCGGCAGCATCAGCCGGGTCAGCTCAGTGCACAGTTCCGCGCGGACGTCGTTTCGGAAACCTTTGTTCGCCAACCGGACGTACTCCGGGGCAAAGATCTCCGCCAGCAGCGTGCCTGCGCCGAGCACAACCAGCATCGTGCAGAGAATGACGGAAAGCGCCCGGTCCGCCCCGTCCTCATCACCGCTCTCGCGGTACCGGTTCAGGACCGTGATCAGCGAAATCGACGCTGCGCCGCCGATGAGGAAGTAGTTCAGCAGGTTGGGCAGCGTGAAGGCCGCGCGGTACGCGTCCTGCGCAACGCCGGCGCCGAACAGGTAATTCACATACTTCGTCCGCACCAGTGCAAGCACGCCCGAGAGCAGCGCACTCACCATCAGCAGCAGGGCAGCAGACCCCACCGTGTGACCACGATCGAACCTGGGTAGCTTGAGTCGGATACGGGATGGCACCGCAGGCACCGTGGACACAGACACGGGCTATTCGCCGGCGAACAGGTCGCCCTGGCTGTCGGGTTCGCGCACCAGGCGCAGGCTGTCGGGCCGCGGAGCAACTGTCTTGGGCTCAACGCGGGGCTCGAGCACCAGGCGCGGACGCATCGCAGCCGGAGCTTCCTGCACGCCACGCGGTCCGCCCAGCAGCTTCAGGATCGCGTGCATCTCCTGCCTCAGCGCCCGGAGCTGGGCGTTACGACGGATCTCCGCCCCGGGATCGAGCATCGGGGTCGACGCGGTCTGCCCCACGGGCGCGAGCGGCGAAGGTCCGGCGGGGCCAGCCGCAGGTACTCCCGGCTCGATCGACGGCGCCGGAGAAAATGGCTCTCCTGCAGTCTCCCGGGCCTTCGCGTCCGCTTTGAACACCTGCCGCGCGCCTGGGATCGTGTAGCCCTGGTCGTAGAGCAGGCTCTTGATGCGCAGGGCCATCTCCACATCGCGCTTGCGATAGAGTCGCTGCCCCGTCCCGCCTTTGTTCGGCTTCAGCTGCGGAAACTCGGTTTCCCAAAAGCGGAGCACGTACGCCGGCACCTCGCAGAGCCGCGCAACGTCGCCGATCCGGAAGTACAGCTTGTCCGGGATCTCCGGCGTGACCGTCTTTCGGATTGGCTGAACACCCATGTTCGGTCCACCTGAACGCAGCGAGTCACCAGGAACGTCGTCCTGCCGCGTATCTCCGAGTATAGGTCCCGCTCGGCGTATGCCCCAGTGCTTTCCGGGATTCTGTACCGACCCGGTACACCTCCCGTCGCGGGCCAAAGGCGGAACCACGGGAGTAAACACCCGGTTCAACCGCCACTTTAGGTTTCGCTCCCGAGTCCCCCTTCCTCCTCGCATCCGGAGTTGCGCTGCGGTGTCTAATAGCGTGAAGGCCTTCCTCTCGCATGCCCGCTACTGCCGTTCTTCCGCCCGAACCCGCTCCCCCGCAAACGATCCATAGCTGCCCAAGCTGCAGCCATTGGCTGCCGGACGGCACGCTCGCGTGCCCTGACTGCCAGACCCTCACCTACGGCAACCACCTCAGCGAGATCGCCCTTACGGCGCAGCAACTCGAGCAGCAGGGCCAATGGGAGCAGGCCCGCGACCGTTGGAAGTCGACCCTGATGTGGCTGCCCGAGGGCACCTCGCAGGCCGAGACCATCCAGAACCATATCTCCCAGATCGACGCCCGGCTGAACGCCGAGGCCGAGCGCAAAGCCAAGTGGACCAAGCGCCTGGGCCCGTTTGCGCCCCTGTTCTTCTTCCTGCTGAAGCTGAAGTCGGCCATCTTCTTCCTCTTCAAGCTCAAATTCTTCCTTGGTCTGTTCGGGTTCTTCGCGATCTATTGGGCGCTGGCTGGATGGAGGTTCGCGCTCGGGTTCACGGTCTGCATCTTCATCCACGAAATGGGGCACTTCATCTGGGTGAAGCGCCGCGGCCTCAAGGCCGACCTGCCGCTCTTCATCCCCGGCATGGGCGCGTACGTCCGCTGGTACCACATGGGCATTTCGCCGGAAGAGATCGCCTCGATCTCCCTGGCCGGCCCTTTGTTCGGCCTCCTCGCATCCATCGCGTGCTTCGGGATCGCCTTTGCGGAACGCGGCTCGGCCAATCCGCACATGTACATCCTGTTTCTGCTGTTAGCGAACATCGGCGCCTGGTTCAACCTGTTCAACCTGATGCCGATCTTCGGCTTCGACGGCGCGCAGGCCACCTACGCGCTCTCCCGCGTGCAGCGCGTCCTGCTGGCCCTCACGTGCCTGCTGTTCTTTGCGCTCACGGTCAGCGACGGGAACCCGAACCGCGGCGGCACGCAGTGGGTCTTCCTGTTCGTCGCGCTCGGGATGGGCTGGCGTTCGTTCACCAATGACGCCCCCGAAACACCCCACACCAAGACCATGGCCAGCTTCCTCGCCCTGATCCTCGCGCTGGGCTTCATGCTCTACCTGACGCCAGTGCCGGGGCTGCGGTAGCGCCAGGTTCGCGAGACCGCATGCTCAGGCGGCTGGCCGTCAGGCAATCGGCGCACCTGCGGCCTTGTAGATCGCCTCGATCGCGAGCAGGTCCGCCAGCCCCTCCTCACCGGGCACGGAAGGCGGACGATTGTGCAGCAGGCAATCGCAGAAGTGCGTGATCTCGCTTACGAATTGATCGGGGTTGGTCACCGGTCCGCCGCCGGAGATCTCTCCCGACGCCGTCCTGCCGGTGTACTTCAGCACCGCGTCGCCGTACACAAACGCCGGCTCGACGCGGACGTGACCGGTTGAGCCGTTGATCTGAAGGAAATCGGTCCCGCTCTGGCCATAGGAGCTGCCGCAATTTGCGAGAATGCCGGACGGAAACTTCATCAGCCAGTCCACGGTCTGCTCCACGGACGAGAACTTCGGGCCCTTCTCCCGGGTCGCCACAAAGGCACGGAACTCCGCGGGTTCTTCCCCCGCAATCCAGCGGATGGTGTTCAGCGGGTAGATCCCGAGGTCCATGAGTGAGCCGCCGCCCGCGAGCGCGCGATCGAGCCTCCACTGCTGCTTGTTCTTGAGACCGTAGAAGCCACCCTGAAACGCTTCGATCTCCCCGAGCGCACCCGAGCGCGCAAGCTCCCGAACCTTCAGAAATGTGGCGTCGAAGTGGATGCGGTACCCCACCATGAGCTTCACGTTGGCGCGCTTGCACGCATCGATCATCCGGCGGCACTCGGCGGACGAGATCGCCATAGGCTTCTCGCAGAGCACGTGTTTGCCAGCCTCCGCGGCCCGCACGGTGTACTCGCAGTGCATGCTGTTGGGCAGGGCGATGTACACCGCCTGGACGTTCGGATCCTGCTTGATCCGGTCAAAGGTCTCATAGGTGTAAATCGAACTCTGCGGCACCTTGTACTCCGCGCCGAACTTCGCCCCCTTTTCTGCTGGGTGACCCGTAACAAGGCCGGTAATCCGCGCGTTTGATGTGTTTTGGACTGCACGCATGAAGACCTCGGCGATGCTGCCAAGGCCCACAACGGCAAACCCCACACGGCGTGCATCAGGACCCAAAGCTTCGGTCTGTGCTGCGGCAGGCACCTTCATGCCCGCCAGGGCGAGGGCGGAGAGTTGAGCAAAGTGGCGGCGATCCATACGTGTTGGGACGAACGACGCACACAACCGTCAGGCGGTATGCGCAAGAATGTCAAACGGGCGCACCCTCCGAAGCTCTCCCTATACTCGATTCATGGCTCTTTCGCTCTCCCGTTCCGCCGAGCTCCAGGCCCGCGCGGAGCGCCTTCTGCCCGGCGGTGTTGATTCGCCGGTTCGCGCATTTCGCGCCGTGGGCGGCCATCCGCCCTTCATCTCCAGTGCCGAAGGCGCCTTCCTGACCGACGCCGACGGCAACCGCTACATCGACCTCTTCGGCTCCTGGGGCCCCATGCTCCTGGGCCACGCCTTTCCGCCCGCAGTCGAGGCCATCCGTGAGGCCGCCGGCCGCTCCGCCTCCTTCGGCGCCAGCACCGCCGCGGAAGGCGACCTCGCCGAACTCGTGCAGCAGTGTTTTCCGTCCATCGAGAAGCTCCGGTTCGTCAGCTCCGGGACCGAGGCTTGCATGTCCGCCATCCGCCTCGCGCGCGGATTCACCGGGCGACCGTTCGTCATCAAGTTCGAGGGCTGCTACCACGGCCACGCGGACGCGCTGCTCGTCAAAGCCGGCTCCGGCGTGGCTACCTTCGGCATCCCCGGTTCGGCCGGAGTGCCGGCGGAGACCGCGATGCACACGCTCGCGCTCCCCTATAACGACCTCGGTGCGGTCGAAGCCGCGTTCGAAACCCACCCCGACCAGATCGCCTGCATCATTCTCGAGCCCGTGGTCGGCAACGCTGGGACGATCCTGCCGTGCCCCACCTTCCTGCGCGGCCTCCGCGAACTCACCTGGAAACACGGCGCTCTGCTCATCTTCGACGAGGTGATGACCGGGTTCCGGCTCTCGCCCGGCGGCGCCCAGGTGCTGTACAAAGACGAACTTGGCGGCCTGGGCGAGGAGCCCGCATGGCCCGACCTCACGACGCTCGGCAAGATCGTCGGCGGCGGCCTTCCCGTCGGAGTCGTTCGGTGGCCGCGCCGACATCATGGACCACCTCGCCCCGCTCGGCCCCGTGTACCAGGCCGGGACACTGAGCGGCAATCCGCTTGCCATGGCTGCCGGGATCGCCACCGTGGGGCACCTTTTGAAGCATGCGGACGAGATCTACCCACGGCTCGACCGCACCACCGCCGCGATCGCCGATGGCGTCGCGAAGCTCGCGGGCCAGCACGGCATTCCGCTGCAGACCAATCGCGCCGGCAGCATGTTCACGTGGTTCTTCACCAGCCTGCCGGTGCACGACTTCGCCGGCGCAAGCACCTCAGACACGGCGAAGTTCGCCCAATTCCATCGCGGCATGCTCGAGCGCGGCGTCTGGCTGCCGCCCAGCCAGTACGAGGCTGCGTTCGTCTCGACCGCGCACGGGGACCGCGAAGTCGAGGCGATCCTGGCTGCCGCGAACGAGGTACTCGCGACGTTGTCCTGAAGGGTTTCAGGCGCGGTTTCCCACAGTAACCGGCGCAGTCCCCGCAGTAATTACACCGACGGGGGATTTCCCATCATGGTGCGAGGTCGTTACAACCTCGCAATGCACTCGGAGTACCTCTCATTGGAAGGTCCTGTGGAACGTCGAGAAGGGCAGCTAGTCCTGCGCGTTCCTCTTGATGCTGGCGGAAGAAAACTACAGAGCGTTGCGCGTACGATCTCGTTCGTCGAAAACGGCAATCTTGTCGTGCTCATCCCCGAATGGCTCGCCGAGCGCATGCGCCTGGACGAAGGCAGCGAGGTCCATGTCGACGACCGCTGGGGCAAGCTCAACATCGCTCGACTGAACTGATCCGCCCGGATCCGCCGGCCATGCCCAGCGCGGAGTCGAGCGTCTCTGCGCCAGCTCTGCTTTCCCGGTTGGCGCGCATACATACATACGAGAGGCACGGCGGCCGCCGTGCCTCGTTGCGTTTGCCTCCCGGAGTGCGGCGGCATTCTACGCGGGTATAGCTGGGTTACCGGCTCACCGGCTCGGTGTTCTCGAAAAGCTCGCGGCGCGATATAATCGGATAGATCGCGTCGCGATCCATCGCAAATGAACCCGCACGCCGCCAAATCGACAAGCTGTGAGGGGAGTGGCTTCGAACACGTCGAGGCCATCCGTGAACTCGCCCGATTCCGTTACTCCCTGCGCAAGTTCGTGCGCTTCAGCGAAAACGCGGCTCGGGCGTTCGATGTGACGCCCCAGCAGCATCAACTCATGCTCGGCGTGGCGGGATTCACCGACCGGAACTGCGCGACGATCTCTGAGCTGGCCGAGTTCTTGCAGGAGCGGAACCACTCCGTGGTCGGTCTCGTCGAGCGCGCCGTGCAAAGCGGGCTCGTGCGCCGCGCGCAGCATGCGGAGGACCGGCGGGTCGTGGTGGTCTCCCTGACACGTCGCGGGGAACAAATTTTGTCCAGGCTGACAAGGCTGCACTACGAAGAGGTCACGAGACTGTCGATGATTCGCATCCCCGGCGGCGCCCGGCGCCCGGGCTCAATGCCCAAACCGAAATCGGCGGGTGGGCCCGGTTCTGCCCGGGGTACGCAGAGTTCTTTGGAGAAGGATTAAGAATCGCCGTGAAACACAAACCCCAGCGCGTGTTGAAGAAGAGAGATTGGCTCCTCAACCATCCGTTTCTTCGCCGGTATTTGCCGCTCGTCCATGAGGACCTGAACGCGGTCTACTCGCGTGACCTGCAGAAGTGGCTGCTCGTCGCTCCGCTGATCGGCGTTGTTGTGGGGCTGGCGATCACGGGCATTGCGGTCGTCATCCTTGGCAAGATGTGGCCACCGGTGCTGGCGTATTACCTCCGCCACCATTGGGCGATCATCCCCGGCCTGGTCGTGGGCTTCACGATCACGGGCCTGATCATGCAGTTCCTCACGCCCGACCCGGACGAACACTCGACGGAAGAGGTCATCCGTTCGTACCACGAGCACCAGGGCGACATCGACATGCGCCCGTTCGCGGCCAAGTTGCTGGCCGCCGTCACCACGGTCGGATTCGGCGGCAGCGCGGCGCTTGAGGGTCCCAGCATCTACGGGGGCGCAGCCATTGCCTCCTGGATCTGGACCAAGGTGAAGGGCGTTCGTTTCACCAGCCGCGACCGCCGCATCATGCTGATCTGCGGCGCCGCGGCCGGCATGTCGGCGGTGTTCCGCGCGCCGTTGACAGGTATCGTCTTCGCGCTGGAGATGCCCTACCGTGACGACCTCGCGCACGAAGCCCTGGTGCCTTCGCTCATCGCATCGGTCGTCGCCTTCGTCACCATGGCGTCGTTTCTCGGCTCCGCGCCGCTGTTCAACTTCATCGGGGCGTATCCGTACCATCTGCACGATCTCTATTGGAGCGCGCTGCTCGGACTGCTCATCGGCCTGATCGCGATGGCATTCGTCGTCACCTTCCGCCGCGCGCGCATCTTTTTCGTTCGCTGGGCGATCCCGCACTGGCTGAAGCTGGCCATCGGCGGTTTGCTTACCGGGGTCTGCGGCGTCCTCTTCCTGCAGATCTATCCCGGAGTCCTGGTCCCGATCGGCCCCAACTACGAGGCTGTCGGCGACATCCTGGTGAAGCACCACGCGACCTCGCAACTGCTCACCTTCAGCGGGCTTAAGCTCGCCGCGACTGTCTTTACGCTGGCCTCTGGCGGCGTCAGTGCGATGTTCGTGCCGTTGTTCCTCACGGGTGGAGCGCTGGGCACGGCCTTCGCGCAGTCGGTGGTGCATAGCCCAGCGGTTGGGCTGTACGCGGCGGTTGGCATGGCCTCTTTTATCTCCGCAGGCTACAAGACCCCGCTCGCCGCGGTTGTGTTCGTGGCGGAGGCCACGGGTGGACATGCATTTCTCATCCCTGCGCTGATCGGCGCGGCGGTAGCGTACGCCACCTCCGGCGACGCCTCGGCGTCCGGCGACCAACGTCTCCACGAAGGCGTAAAGATCCAGGAGCTGCAAAAGATTCCCGTGAGCGAGATCATGCAGCAGCAAGCGACTTCTGCACAGGCGTCGCTCACAGCGCGGGAGTTCATGAGCACCGTGTCGTCCCAGGTGCACCATGAGGCGTTCCCGGTCTTTGAAGGCAACAAGCTGCTCGGCGCAGTGACGGTAGCCCGTGTAGCGCAGGTCGCTCCTGAACGCTGGTCCAGCACCCCCGTTCGAGACCTGGTCGACACGCGGATCTCCAGGATCGCACCGGATTGCGACGTGATGGAGGCCCTCCGCCTGCTGCTGGCGGAGCACCGGCAGCCGATGCTGCTCGTCGTTTCGGCGGGTGGGCATCTGCGCGGCATCGTGACCAAGGGAGACATTCTGCAGGCATTGAAGATGCGCGGCCAAGCTGCGGAGGATCTAGTAGAAGCCGCTTTGTAGGAGGTAATGCGTGGCTGATTTTCCGATCCCCGACCTTGCATCCGTTCCCGAAAGGCAATCGAGCAAGAAGGGCCAGTTCGGCGTCGCTCTGGAACCGGAGGTCATCAAGATCTGCGGATACGCGCTGCTTGTGGGCGTGATCAGCGGGCTTGTGGCACAGGCGCTGCTTGAACTGATCTACCTTTTCACGAACATCTTCTTCTTCGGCAAATTCTCGTTTGCGATCACCAGCCCCGCGCACAACCACCTTGGCGCCTGGGTCATCCTGATCCCACCCATCGGCGGCCTGCTGGTCGGCCTGATGATCTACTTCTGGGAGCCCACGCTCAAGGGCCATGGCATTCCTGAGGCCATGGAATCCGTGCTCTTCAAGCACAGCCGCATGCGCGTGCGTGTGGCCGTCCTGAAGCCCCTGGCCACAGCGTTTGCCATCGGCACCGGCGGTCCCTTCGGTGCGGAAGGCCCGATCATTCAGACTGGTGCGGCGCTGGGCTCATTGTTTGGCCAGGCGATCGGACTGACGCCGTACTATCGCCGTGTTCTGCTGGCCTCCGGAGCCGCCGCGGGCATGGCCGCCACGTTCACCGCGCCGTTGGCCGGCATCCTTGTGGCCATTGAGCTCCTGCTTTTCGAGCTGCGCGCTCGCTCGTTCATCCCTGTGGCGCTCGCGGCTTCGGTCGCCACTGGCGTGCGCATTTATTTCGCTGGCTGGAAGCCCTTGTTTCCCACGCCGGCCTTCCGGCTCACCGGTACGAGCGAACTCTTTCTATTTGCGCTGCTCGGCATCCTCATGGGTATTGTTGGCCTGATCATGATTCGCGTGCTGTCGTGGCTCGAGGACTTCTTCGATGAACTCCCGATCAAGCATGCGCTTATCTGGGCGCCTGTGATCGGTGCGCTCATCCTTGGCGTGCTTGGCTACTTCTACCCGGAGGTCTTCGGCACCAGTTACGACACGATCCGCGACATGCTCAACGACCGCATGACTGCCCATCAACTTGTGGGCACATCGATTGCGAAGTTCTGGGCACTGGTGATCTCGCTGGGATCGGGCACGACCGGCGGCGTCTTCGCGCCTTCGTTGGTGGTCGGCGGCGGCCTGGGCGCAGGCTATGGCATGCTCGCCAAACACTTCTTTCCCACGCTCGTCAGCGATCCTGCGTTTTACGCTCTGGTGGCCATGGCTGCGGTCTTCGGAGGCATCGCGCGCGCGCCGCTCACGAGCATCGTCTTTCTTTTTGAGCTAAGCCACAACCCCAACTCTCTTCTTCCGCTCATCGTCTGCGTCATGATCTCTGACGGTTTCGTTCGTCTCTGCAGCCGCGATTCCATCATGACGGTGAAGCTCGTCAAGCGCGGCCTGATCGTGCTGCAGGATTACTCGGTGCCCGTGCTGATGCGCGCGCGCATCGACCAGGTCATGCGGAAGGAGTTCAACCAGTTGCACGCCGGCGAGGAGTTGCGTTCCGTCCTCCAGACCTTTGTGCCGGGTGACGTGGCGCTCATTCCGGTGGTGGACGAAGAGGGCGCGCTGGTCGGCATCGTGGAGCCTCATGATCTCCTGCGCGCAGAGCCGCCGGATCATCACTTCACCATGGGTGAACTCGCGCGGCGCGATTTTGTGCTTGCCTATCCCGGCGAATCAGTCGACCAGGTTCATCGCGACATGATGCTCAAGAACACGGAGAATGTCGTCGTCGTTGATCCCACCGCCGCTCACAAGCCGCTGGGTATTGTGCGCGCCAATGACATCCTGCAACTGCGGCGCTGGCTGATGGAAGAAGATACGCGTGAGCAACAGAGTGGCGCGGCCGCGAAATCAGCGGTGTGAAGTCCGCGCTCAGACTCGGACGCAACGCAGTCACGCTACAGCCGGGGCCGGCGCACCCGGCTTCGGCTCCATCCACAGCTTGCCCGCGATAGCCAGCGCCAGCAGCATCGCCGCGCTCAAGGCAAAGACGCGCCGCACGCTGGTGAACTCCGCGAGCACGCCGGACAGCAACAAGCCCGCGATCTGCGCCGTGAAGATCACCGACATCACCGTCGATCCCACGCGCCCCATCAGGTGATGCGGCGTCTCCTGCTGAATCATCGTCTGCGAGGGCACGATGATGCCAGCGCACGCGACACCAATGGCTGCGCAACCCAGGTACAGCGAGGCCGGATGCGGCACCGCGGCCATCAGCAGTGTGCCAGCCGCGATGCCCAGCAGACCGGCGTACACCTGCGCCGAGTTCGAGACGCGCTTCGCCAGCGCATTCAACGCATTCACTCCGATCATCATCCCCACGCCGATGAGCATGCTGCCGATGGTGAACACCTTGATGGCGCGATGGAGGTTGTCGCGCACATACACCGCGATCAGCGGCCCAAAGCAGCCCATCACAAACATCGCGGCTGCCAGCGAGACGATCACAAACAGCAACGCCGCATGGTGCACGATGAAGTTTGCGCCCTGCCGCATGTCGCTGATGATTCTCGCCAGGCCGGAGGACGCGGTTGCCGGAGCGGCGGCATCGCTGTCCGGCACAACCGGCGGGCTGCCCTTCTTCGCCACGATCAGCGGCACGCTCGCAATCAACGCACCCGATATCAGAAAACTCGCCGAATCCGCCCAGTAGCAGAACCGCGCGCCCACAAGCCCCACCAGCGCACCCGCGGCAAATGGGCCGATGATGCGCATGATGAAGAACGCCTGCTGCAGCAGCGCGTTCGCCGACCGCAAGCCATGCATCGGTACGATCGACCGGATCGCCACGCCCTGCGCCGGCGAGAAGAAGCTCGAAACGATGCTGATCGCCGCCAGCACGCCGTAGTACCCCCACAAGCTGTGGACCTTGAGCAACAAGAGGCACAGGCACGCGCGCATCCAGTCGCTCGAAACCAGCGTCGGCTTCAACGGCCAGCGGTCCACAAACACACCGCTGATGACGCCGAGCAAAGCGATCGGCAGGAGATACGCGATCTGCAGTCCGGTGACCTGCTGCGGCGTGGCGTGCAGTTCAAAGGTCATCACCTCGATCACCGCGAACAGGGCAAGGAAGTCGCCCAGCACGCTGACGATCTGGGCGTACCACAACCGCCGCATGGGCACGATGCGCAGGACCGCGCCCATGCTCAGCGGATCGGGCTGCACGGGCGAGGGAAGCGGGATGCCGTCGGGCGTCTCGGCAGGTTGGGACACAGCCTGTGTGCTCATCGCTTCACCTCGTTGGCGGTGCAAAAGGCTGACGCAAAGGTCGCAGAAGTACCGCGATGCTACGCGACGGCTTCCTTCGGTCCACCACCTGCGGCGCACCTTCGCGCACCTGTGGCGTCCTTAGCGTCAGATTTTCAGAAAGCCCGGCTACGGTTCGACTAACTCCACCAGCAGCACCTGCTCGTCGTTGTCGACCTCGCGCAGTTTGACCTCCACGATCTCGCGGCGGCTGGTGGGGACAACGCGGCCGATGTACTTCGCTTCGATCGGCAGTTCGCGATGGCCGCGATCGATCAGCACCAGCAACTGCACGCTCTTCGGGCGGCCATGGTCAAAGAGCGCATCCAGCGCCGCGCGGATCGTGCGGCCGGTGAACAGCACATCGTCCATCAGGATGATGTCGCGGCCCTCGATGTCGAAGCCAATCTCACCCTTCTCCACCACCGGGCGCACGTCGCGAGTGGTCAGATCATCGCGATAAAAGCTGATGTCCAGCACGCCTACGTCGATCGGGTGTTTCTCAATCGACGAGATGATCTTGCCGATGCGCTGCGCCAGCGGAATACCGCGGCGCTTGATTCCGACGAGCCCCAGATTGGTCGCGCCGTGGTTGCGCTCGACGATCTCATGCGCCAGCCGCACCAGCGTGCGCTCGATCTCGGAACCGGACAGGAGTCGGCCCTTTTCACGCAGTTGCGGTGCGCCTGCGGTCACGTTTGCGGCTTCGGTTTTGGTCGTCTCGGGCGCCGGGTTGCTCACATTGGCGATGATAGCAGCGGAGCCCACGGTCTTTGCTTCCGCCTCAGGCTGGCTTTCGCCGTCCGAGCAGCAGGCCAGCAACGCCCGCCGTGATGGCCGAGAGCAGCAGGTAAAGGGCCGCGCTGACCGTGCACATCCACAGCAGCAGACCGACGCGGAACTCCGGGATGCCGAGCATCCGCAGCATGGGCTGCGCAGCGGTGCCGTACTGCGCGACCGCATTCGCGCGCAGTTGCCCCATCGCCTCCGCCACCTGGGTATCGATCGTGGGGCGATGCAGCACGAAGCGCTCCAGCACCAGCGCCGCCGTAAACACCACGGCACAACTCACCGCGACCAGCAGCCCTGTCAGTAGGCCAAGTCGAGCCGCAAACCCAGCGGAAAGCTCGTCGGCGCGAGCGCGTCCCCGATAAAAACTCACGGTGAGCATCGGCGCGCTGACCATCCAGAGCCAGGCCAGCACGAGCAGCGGCCCAAACAGCAGGCCCCCAAGGTCCAGCCCCAGCGCGATGCCACTGCTCAGCAGCGCGAACTCTACGGCGACGGGCCAGCGGCCTCGGCCGGCACCTGCGATGCGCCGCAGCGCCGCGATGCGCGAAGGGGCCGGCGCCGGAGTCGCGGGTACATCCGCAGGAGGCGCAGCCGCCCGGTCCTGGTACTGCTGAGCCTCCAGGGCGGCCTGTTCCTGCAGCGCCTCGGAGAGAAACACCTGGGGCGCGCCGCAGAAGCTGCAGTAGGCCAACTGCCCCTCCTCCAGCGTGAGGAGGTGATGGCAGCGGATGCAAGGTCGTTCGGTCACCTCTTTGAAGCTATCCGAGCCGCGCCGCTTCGGCAATCCGGCCAAGGGCGCCGCCGTGCTGAGGATCTACTCACGATCACCATCGTCGTGGTGATTCAGCCCTGCGGGCAGCTCCAGCGCGACCAGGCCTATACGCGTTTGGCCGTCATCGCTTCGCACGCCGACGATGTGCTGGTGCTGGGGCGAACCGGCACGAAGCTGGAGTTCGCTGTCGTCGTTTCCGTGCTGGTCGGTGGAGCAGGTCAAACCGTCGGCTGTCCGCGTCGGCTGACCCACAGGTTCGTGTCCACGGCAGGTGAGCACGGCGCCATACTTCGCCATGTCCTTGCGGTAGAACGCGAGCACCTTGTCCTGCGGATCGCCGCTGCGCATATCCGCCGCATGCACGCCCAGCTTCCAGGTCCCGAAGCTCAGGTTCACGTCGGCCGCGCCGTCATCGTGCCCGTTCTTGTGCACCAGCGTTGCACCTGGATAGGGCGTCAGCCCGATCCCGGCCATCGCCGTATCCGCATCCGTCTTGACGTTCACTGAGCCGAAGGGCGTTCCGACCCTGACGTCCTCTCCGTCGCCATGCTGGTGCTTCTCGACGTTGCAGCCCGCGAGCACGAAAGGCACAAGAAACGAGACGACGGGAAGCAGGCGCTTGATGCTGATCACGACATTCTCCTCTGCACGACGGAACACCCGATTTGTCGTCGTGCAGACGAAGCATACGTCGGCGCGCCGACTTTGGTTCAGACAAAAATTCGCGCCGAGCGTTCGCGCCAACCACACGGTGAGCACGCGCCGGATACTTTCTGCCTCCTTGCGACGTCTTTTGAAGTGATCCGTGTTCATAATGTGTGTCGACGTCGCACACGCGGGCAGACGTGAGAGAGAAGGTTCGATGACCTCCGCCGGCAGTTTCAAGACCCAGTCTTCCGTTCTTCCCATGCGGCGGTACAGACGCGCGCAGATCGCCGCCGCGATCGGGTTCGTTGCCCTGGCCCTCGGCGCCGCCGCACAGGACGAGGCGCTCCCGCCGCTCCCGCAGGGCTACCCCGGGCAAACTCCCGCGGAACAGGTCAGCGCGCCCGCCGCCACACCGGTAGCGGATCCGCCCGCGCGAGTTCTTCGTCTCAGTGTGCTCAACGGCGACGTCTCGACCGAGCCTGCGAGTGTGAACACCTTCTCGCCCGCCGAGCTCAACCAGGTGCTCACCAGCGGCGACCGCGTGTATACCGACCCCTCGGCCGACACCGAACTCCAAACCAGCCAGATTGCCGTAAGGCTCGGCGGTGGAGCCGACCTGACGGTCACGGCGCTTACTGATTCTCTCGCGCAGTTCGGACTTGCCTCCGGCTCGGCTCATCTGCGCTCCTTCGCTATCGAGCCCGGCACGGTCCTGGAATTCGATACGCCCGACGTTGCAATCACCGTGCTTCAGCCCGGCGATCTGCGTGTGGATGTCGATCCCTCCGCGCATGAGACCACGGTCGAACTCATCACGGGACAAGCCCAACTCGACGGACCGAATGGCAGCCAGGTGCTCGCCCCCGGTCAGCGCATCCGCGTCCACGGTGGCGACCCGCAGACGGGGCAGGCCGCCTACACCGAGCCGCTTGCACCCGCGGGTGCCGACGCCCTGGATAGCTTCTCCGGCCAGCGTGACAGCCAGTACGCCAGCGGTTCCGATGCGGACAGCGCGTACCTCAACGCCGACACCATCGGCGGCTCTGACCTCGCGGACTACGGTTCCTGGGCTTCCAGCGACTTCGGGCCGATCTGGTACCCCGTCGTTGTGGTCGGCTGGCGGCCTTACTGCTACGGCCACTGGCGCTGGGTCTCACCCTGGGGCTGGACATGGGTCGGTGCGGAGCCCTGGGGCTTTGCTCCGTTCCACTATGGCCGCTGGACCTACCTCGAAGGACGGTGGGGCTGGATCCCCGGCCCCCACCATCTGCGCCCGGTCTACGCGCCCGCGCTGGTTGCCTTCGCCGGCGGCCCGCACTTTTCCGCGTCGCTGGGGTTTGCGCCGGGCCTGGGCGTCACAGCGTGGTTTCCGCTGGGCCCACACGAGGCATTTTCTCCCTGGTACCAGGGCAGCACGCATTACCTCAACCGCGTGAATGCCAGCAACATCTACAACCCAAACCCAGCTGAGGCCCGCGCCTTTTACAACCAGCGCGCGGTGAACGTCTTCGCTGCCACGCCCGTGTCGGGCCGCACCTATGCGAACCGCGCCGCGGGAACGGTGGCCGTCTCTGAGTCCAGCTTTGCCGCAGGGCGTCCGGTCGCGACGGCGCGCCTGCAAATCTCCCGCGAGACCCTCGCCGCTGCGCCGGTGCTGGAGCACCCAGGCGTCAATCCGGAGCGCTCGATGGTCGTCGGCCGGCACCCGCGCGCGCGATTCCGTCCGTGACCGCCCGCCCTGTTCTCACCGGGCGCCCATGGACCGAGCGCGGTCCCGGGCGACGCGGCGCAAGGTGCCGTCTTCATGCACCGCGCAGAACCGGCCCCCACCGTTCCCCGGCCAAGCTTCGAGCAGCAGCGGCAGCAGATGCAGCGCATCGAACCGGGCCGTCCGCCGGTGCCGCCACGCGGTGGAGGGCATGCGCGGAATCCCGGCCGCCGGCCGCTCCCGGTATGAGTCGGCCCGCGCCTGCTCCGCGGTCGCAGCCGGCACCCGCCGCCCGCACCGGCCCGCGCAGCGCCTCCGCGCCGACTTCCACGCCACGCCATTGATCCGCCAAGAGTTCTGCCTCACCCAAAAAGGGATTGACAAACTCCGACGCATTGTCACCCAACAGACAGACATACGTTATGAACGCCCCGCATACTCCTGTCACAGTTCAAGAACGAGGGGTCACATGGATAAGCTGCACGGAAAGGTTGCATGGTTCAACAACGCCAAGGGGTACGGGTTTCTCAGCCACGACGGAGGACCTGACGTATTTGTTCACTTCACCAGCATCCAGGCGGACGGCTACAAGTCACTGAGCGAGGGTGAAGAGGTCGTCTTCAGCATCGTGCAGGGAACCAAAGGCCCACAGGCCGATGGCGTCGAGCGCGTCAGTCATTGAACCGTGAGCCTTCCCATGCGCTCGCCGGTTTTAACCCGGCGGAGCGTATGCTAGGTTCAATCATCATCAGCATGGATCTGAGCGCGACCGGCTGAATTCGGCAATGGGGTTCGGGCCAGCGTTGTGCCTCCCCATTCCGGGAGCACACGTCGCCGTGTCCGAAAACCATCAGATTCAGACCGCGCAACCGCCTTCTCGAGGCGCTCCCGGCTGCCAGCCGCGAGCGCGTCATGGCGGCTTGCACGCATCGTCGACTTCTCCCTCGGAGAGCAACTGTTTACCCGCGAGGAGCCCACCCGCTATCTGTACTTCCTGACCAGCGGCATCGCTTCGACGGTCTTTATCTCCGAAAACGGGACCAGCGTCGAGCTTTCGACCCAGGGATACGAAGGCCTCACCGGCATTAGCTATCTGCTCGGCCCGGAGCTGTCCCAGGGCGACTGCAGCATCCAGGTGGCCGGGGCCGCCTATCGTGTGCCGTTCGCGGTCATGCAGCGCGAGTTCCGCGATTCCCACGAGGTCCGCTCCCGGCTGCTGGAATACGCGCAGCACCAGATGATCTTTCTGCAACCAGGTGGTCGCCTGTAACCGCCTCCATCGCGCCGAGGCCCGGTTCTCGCGCTGGCTGTTGGGCATCGAGGACCGGCTTTCCAGCCCTGACATCTCCATGACGCAGGAGTTCATGTCCACCATGCTGGGCACTCGCCGCACAACCGTGGCGGAGGTCGGCGCCGAGCTTGCCCGCGCCGGTGCCATCGAAAATCGCCGCGGCGGGCTCACGATCCTGAATCGCAAGATCCTGGAGCGCCACGCTTGCGAGTGCTACCCGATCCTCCGTGCGCACTTCGACCGCCTCTACCGGAAGCCGGTGGCCGGAGCGAATGCCGCAGACGCCCAATCCGCGGTGTCGGGCTGCCCGCCGCTAACGTCGGCTTGGAACCGCTGGACTGTACACTGAATGTCGCGCCCCTCCGCGCCGCGTCTCATCATGAACCTGGCTGCACCCGCACGGACGCGCCGCTCTCTATCGCTTTCTGAATTGCTTCTGAATCCCTTCTGACGAGGACACCGGACCCGCATGAGCGAAACCCAGACCCTTCCTGCCGTGGAGCAGTTGAGTTCTCAGGATCTCGACCAGCTCTCGATCAACACGCTGCGCATTCTGGCCGTCGACGAGGTGGAAAAGGCCAACAGCGGCCACCCAGGCGCCCCGCTCGGCTGCGCGCCCATCGCCTACCTGCTCTACCACAAGTTCATGAAGTACAACCCGACCGACCCGCTGTGGTCGGACCGGGACCGCTTCATCCTGTCGAACGGGCATGCGTCGGCGCTGCTGTACGGCGTGCTCCACCTCACCGGCTACGATCTGCCGCTGGATCAGCTCAAGCAGTTCCGGCAGTGGGGCTCCCACACCCCGGGTCACCCGGAGTACGGCGAGACCCCCGGCGTTGAGGTCACCACCGGCCCGCTCGGGCAGGGCTTTGCAGAGGCCGTCGGTCTGGCGATCGCGGAGAAGCATCTCGGCGCGGTCTACAACAACGACCACTACAAGATCGTCGACCACTACACCTACGTCCTTTGCGGCGACGGCGACCTGATGGAAGGCATCAGCCACGAGTCTGCCTCGCTCGCCGGTACGCTCCAGCTCGGCAAGCTGATCGTCCTGTACGACGACAACCTCATCTCGCTCGACGGTCCCACGGACCTCAGCTACACCGAGGACGTCACTGAGCGCTTCCATGCGTATGACTGGCACGTGCAGTACGTCTCCGACGGCAACGATCTGGAAGAGCTGAACCGGGCGATCGAAGCTGCCAAGATGGAGCGCACCAAGCCCTCGCTCATTCGCGTCCGCACGGTCATCGGCTACGGCGCACCGCGTGCCGGCACCAAGGCAGTTCACGGCGAGGCGCTCGGGCCCGACGGCGTTCGCGAGACCAAGAAGTTCTTCGGCTTCGACCCAGACCAGAGCTTCGTGATCCCCGAGGAAGCGCTCAACAACTGGCGCAAAGCGATCGACCGCGGCAAGAAGGAACAGGACGCCTGGCACAACCGGTTCGAGGCCTACAAGAAGGACTTCCCCGAACTCGCCGCGCAGTACACGCGCACGACGGCCATGGAACTCCCGCAGGACTGGCAAAAAGCCCTGCCGACCTTTCCGCCTGAGAAGCCGATGGCCACACGCAACGCCGGCCAGGTCATCCTGAACTCGCTCGGCAAGGTTCTGCCGGAGCTCATCGGCGGAGCCGCCGACCTCACCAGCTCCACCAAGACCATCTTCAAGGACTCGGAAAACTTCCGCCGCGACCCCAAGGGCCGCAACATCTTCTTCGGTGTCCGCGAGTTCGGCATGATGGCTGCGGTGAACGGCATGGCCGCGCACGGCGGCGTGCTGCCCTTCGGCTCCACGTTCTTCACCTTCTCCGATTACTGCCGCTCCGCGCTGCGCATGGGCGCGCTGCAGAGCTCGCACTCGCTGTACATCTTCACCCACGACTCGATCGGCCTGGGTGAGGACGGCCCGACGCATCAACCGGTAGAACACCTGATGGCGCTGCGCTGCATCCCGCAGCTCACCGACTTCCGCCCCGCCGACGCCAACGAGACCTCCGCCTGCTGGGGCCTCATGGTCGAACGCAAGTCGGCGAGCTTCATGGCGCTCAGCCGCCAGGATCTCCCGGTCCTCGACCTGAACAAGTACAAGGTCTTCGAGGGCGCTCGCAAGGGTGCGTACATCCTCGAGGAGTACGGCAAGGACGTCATCCTCGTGGCCACCGGCTCCGAGGTCCAGTTGATCGTCAAGGCGGGCGAGCAGCTCAAGAGCCAGGGCATCAACGCCACGCTCGTCTCGATGCCCAGCTTCAAGATCTTCTCGGAGCAGCCGGAAGAGTACCAGATGTCCATCTTCCCGCACGGCGTCCCCAAGGTCTCGGTCGAAGCCGGCGCCACGATGGGCTGGTGGAAGTACATCGGCCGCGAAGGCATCGCCATCGGGATCGACCGCTTCGGCGCCTCCTCTCCCGGCCCCATCGCCCTGAAGAACTTCGGCTTCACCCCAGAGCACGTCGTAGAAGCCGCAACGTCACTGGTCAAGAAGTTCAAGAAGTAAGTGAGCAGGACATTGAAAGCAAGGGATCAGGGCGACCGCCCTGGTCCCTTTTGCTTTGCCCTGAACTCTGGGTTCGCTAGATGAGCCGTCGGCGCAGAAACCGGTTCCAATACATCAGCAGGCCCGTCACCGTGAGCATTGCCAGCGACAGCCCAAGCACAAACCACACCAGCTTTACCGCCGGCCCCCAGACCGTGCCGAAGTGCAGCGGGTGCATCGACCAGAGAACCCAATCTCCCAGCGAGTGGCGTTCTCCGTAGTGCCAGACGCTCAGCACGCGCGCATCCGCCGTGCGAACCCGAACAATGTCACGATGCGAAAAGTCGCCCGGTTCCGCGCGGTCGAGCAGTACATACGACTCCGCACCGCGCAGCGATGGATCGCTCACACTCCAAAGCCGCCCCTGTGGTGAAACCGCCTGCGCGGCACGGAGTACCTCATCCAGCGAAGCTCGAACGCCGGAGGCCGGCAGCGGCGCGCGCACCGGCTCAGGGGCCTTCATCCCCTGCAATGGCGAGACGGATGCGACCGCCGCCGCAACCTGCCGATAGAAACCGAAGTAGACGCCGGAGATGGCCCACCAGAACACAATGGCCAGCGTCCAGAAACCGATCCACTGTGCAGGTCATAGTTCACACGCCGCCAGTTCGCTCGCAGGTTCACGCGGAGACCGCGGGTCCACGCCCGCACCCCCGGCCACCACAGAAATGCTCCTGTAACAGCGAGCAGCAACAGACCAGCCGCACCCACCGCATTGGCCTGCATACCCCACGTCGCGGGCAACAGCAGGTAGTAGTGCAGGTCATGCACGGTGTCGATCCACGTCCTCGGCGCAGCGCGCAACACCCCGGTCACGGGATCACCGATCCAGCGACCGGGCCGTTGCCGACTGTCCTTGCCGTCCAGCAAGAACACCGGGAGCACGGGGGAAGGGACCTGCAGATTGCTGACGACGCCATCAGGTTCGGCGTCGGTGAATCGCCGCATCGCCGTCTCCGGGCTCGCAATCGAACCGGGCTGATAACGATGCAAGCCCGGTGGCAGAGCCCAGCGCGTCAACTCGTCTTTGTAGACCAGCACGCTGCCCGAGACCGCAATCAGCACCATGTACACGGACAGCAGAACGCCCGCCCACAGATGCACCTGAAAGATCGCCTTACGCAGCCACAACCTGCGCGGATGATGTACGAGATCGCTTACAAAGCTCATCGGTGAGTGCCGATTCAAAACCGGTACTGCGCCGTGCCGATCACGTTGCGCTCGAAGCCGTAGTAGCACGCGGCCGTGCTGATACACGTCGCCACGTACCGCTTGTCCGTGAGGTTCGTCGCGTTCACGCTGAACAGCGTGTGCCGGTATCCAAACCGGAGGCTCCCATCGAGCAAAGCGTAGTTCGGAACAAAGAATGAGTTTGCGCTGTCCGCCGCATTGGTTCCGACGAAGCGCACACCGAAGTTGCCTCCCAGCCCTGCGAACCGCCCATGCTGCACGCTGTAATCGGCGAGCCCGGCAGCCTGGTTTCGCGGTGTCTGCGGCAGCCACTTCCCAATGTTCTGAGCCACCACATCGCTCTCGTTGTTTGTGGCCGTCAACGTATATCCCGCGTGCAGATTCAGCCCATGGACACACTGGCGACGCCCTCCACTTCAACACCGCGCGATCGAACCTCCCCGGTCTGGTAGTCGGTGAACGAGCTGTTGGGCACCAGCACGTTCGTCTCATTGATTTGGAAGATCGAGGCGGTGATAAAGCTGTTCCAGTTACGCGGCTGGAACTTCAACCCGCCCTCAATCTGGCGCGCGTCCGACGGCACCGCGGGCTTGTCCGCCAGTCCGGTGTTCGCGTCGTACACATACGTCCCGGCATTTGGCAGAAAGCTCGTCGAAAACGCAAAGTACGGCGCAAGGCCAGAGTCAAACAGATACGTCACGCCCACACGCCCCGTGAAATCGCCGTCCAACCGGGCATAATCGCCTGCCGGGGACTGGAAGTCCGCAATGGCGTTCTTCGCAAAGTCCTGCCGCCCGCCCACGGTCAGCACCAGGTGATGTTTGAACTTCAACTGGTCCTGCGCGTACAGCCCGTGCTGGTTCAAAGTGGAGGTGTTGTTCAGATACGGCGCTCCAGTCGGAATCGCCGTCTGCCCGTACACCGGGTCGTATACGTTCAAATTCCCTACGCCGAACAGGAAATAACTCGTCGCGCGCTGCTCCAGCCGCTGGTAGTCATACCCGAACAACACGGTCTGCTCAAAGTTCGAGCCCGTCCGAAAGCGCCGCAGTGCACGCGTGTCCACCGTGTTGATGTAGTTCGTATTCGGCGTGGCAAACAGGTAGCGCGACACCTCCGACGTACTTCCCGCCACGAAGCCGTTGCCGGCGATCGTCTGCCCTTTGTAGTCGATGTACTGATAGCGGTAGTTCGAGTGCACGTCCCAGCCGTCCTCAAGCAGGTGATCGGCCGTATACGCGACCGACCCTTGGTTGCGCTTCACATCGTCATACCCGGGTTCGCCGAGAAACGTGCTGCGAGGGATCACTCCATTCGGGTTCGCCGTCAGCGTGCCCTCGGCGGGCAAAAACTGGTCCCACTTCGTGCGGTCATGCTGGTAGTCGGCCAGCACCGTCACGTTCGTCCGCTCGCTCGGATGCCATGTAACCTCCGGAGCAATGAGCCGGCGATTATCCGGCGTAAAGTTCACCTGCGTTCCGCTGTCGCGCACCAGCCCGAGCAGCCGGTATCGCCACACCTCGTTGCGATCGATTGAGCCGGTCGTATCGACCTCGCCCTGCCTCCGACCGAAGCTACCAAACACCCCCGCAATCTCGGTCGACCTCTCCGCCGCCGGGCGCTTCGTCACCTGGTTGATCAAGCCACCCGGCGGCACCTCGCCGTACAGCACAGAACTGGGGCCCTTCAGAACCTCCACGCTCTCCAGTTCGAACGGATCCAACTTGCCGGAGAGCGAGTTGAATCGCATGCCGTCGCGGTAGATACCGAACGTCTGCGCCGCAAAGCCCCGGATCTCCAGCCAGTCGAAACGCGGCTCGAAGCCGTACTGATCCGCCTGCACACCCGGCGTGTATCGCAAAGCCTCGTTCATCGTGATCACGTGCCGCGCATTCATCTCCGCTTCGTTCACAATCGAAATCGACTGCGGCACCTCCACCAGCAGCGCGTCCGTCTTCGAGCCGGCGTTCGAGGCAAAGGGAACAAACCCCGTATCCGCAGTCACGTTGATCACGTCCGTCGCCGATCCCGACCGCCATCGACATGGTGAGCTGCCCGCTCGCCGTCGGAAGATCCGCCGTGCGCACCGTATCGGCGAACCCCGGCATGCGCGTGAGCACGGTGTACCTCCCGGGCCGAAGCTCGAACCGTGCCTCACCGCGTTCGTCCGCAATCGCGTTCAGCACCGTCTTGCCGCAGCGAACCTCCACGGCGGCATTCGGCAGCGCGGCGTCGCTTACGTCCGCCACCCGAATCACAGCCGGAACAGGCGTCGTGCTCGAAATCCACACGCACGGCTGCAAGTCCGCGGAACTTCGCTCAGAAGCGGTTGACTGCGAAAACATGCATTGGCGCGGATGCCAGGAGCAACATGCTGGCCCCAATCCGGAGCGAAACAAAGAGAGGTGTGCGGCCAAACTTCACGTAAATCCTGTCCTTTTCGTGCGCGCAACTGGGCGTTCGCGCCAGCATTCCGCTGCGCGTCGCCAAAATCGCGATCACGTGGGTAAGTGGTCCTTTCCGGCCGCGGGAGGTCCTCGCCGAGAGGGTTCCTTACAGTCGTTGGGGGCCCGTTCTCAAAATACGACCAATTCAGTCCGGGATCAAGCGGACCTCCTCGATCCTGGTATTCGCCGCGGCTGAAGCTTCCCGCGACGCCGGCGGTTTCACACGCTGCGATCAGGCCCGTTATGCTGTGAAAGCTATGCCGCGTGTAGGTGCCAGACGATGACGCAGGACGAAGCCAAGCTCGAAGCCGCCAGGCGCGCAGTCGAGTTCATCAAGCCCGGCATGAACGTTGGTCTGGGCACCGGCTCCACGGCTACGCTCTTCATCCAGGAGCTTGGCAAAGCTGTAGCGAACGGGCTGCAGATCCGCGCGATCGCAACCTCGGACGCCAGCCGCAAGCTGGCTCAGCAACTCAACATCCCGATCACCAACTTCAACGAGACCCCCGAACTCGACATCAACGTGGACGGCGCGGACGAGGTTGCGCCGGGTCTGGCGCTGATCAAGGGCGGCGGCGGTGCACAGCTTCGCGAGAAAATCGTCGCCAGCGCCGCACAGCAGTTCATCGTTGTGGCCGACTCCACCAAGGTCGTCGAGCAGCTAGGCAGGTTCCCACTGCCTGTCGAAGTCATCCAACTCGCGCTTCCGTTGGTGCAGCGCAGGCTCGAAGGCATGGGCCTCAACCCCAAACTCCGTCCCGCGCGCAACAGCAGCGGCCCGTGGATCACGGACGAGGGCAATCTCATCCTCGACTGCCACTGCGGAGCCATCCCCGACCCCGAAGCCCTGGCAGCCGAACTGGACGGCATGGTCGGCGTGGTCGAGCACGGGCTCTTCCTCAACATGGCCACGCTGGCTCTCGTCGCCGGCGAGAACGGCGTCGACGAACTCCGGCCATAGCTAGCGCGTCAACCCACCGGCCGGGAACCCCTGCCACACGTACTCCAGCGCCTCCGGCAAGGTCTGCATCTTCACCGCCCGGTCCACGTGACCGGCGTTCTCCGCAAAGACAAACTGGTAGTGATACCCCTTGGCCGCGAGCACGCGAGCCATGCGCTCGTTCGCCAGCACCCAGTCGTGCATGCCATCGCGCATCACGTTCGGGTTCAGCAGGTCGCGGTCGCCGACCTCCATCCACAACCGTATCGGCTTCCGCGGCGTGTTCGGAATCAGCGTCTCGTGGAACCCCCACGCGCCATGCGGCGTCTCTGGATTTGGTGGCCACTGCTGGTTCACATACGTCCCTGAATACGTCAGCACGCGGTGGTACCACTCGGGGTGATACCACGCCATGATCAGCGCGCATGATCCGCCGGAGCTTCCGCCCATCGTCGCGCGGCCGTCAGGATCATGCGTCAGCCGCACATGGTACTTCTGCTCCACCAGCGGCAGCACCTCGGTTTCAACCCATTCGGCATAGCGGCCTGACATCGTGTCGTACTCCAGCCCACGCTCGCTGCCCTGCGCATCGCCTCCACCGTTGCCAATCGAGATCGCCACCATTGCCGGCAGCTTGTGCTCGGCGATCAGGTTATCCAGCGCGGTAAACAGCATCCGGTCCGGCCCGTCAGCGCCCACGATGAATGGCGCAATCGTGCCCGCGACATACTGCTTCGGCACATACACGGCCACATGCCGCGTGTACGGCGCCGGATGGCTCGTCGTCACGACCAGCTTCGCCGGATCGCTCGGGTCCGGCGTTCCAAAGGTCCCCGCGTCGCGCGCGATTCCGGGGTACAGCTTGCTGTCCGCCGAACTCATCGTGAACTCATAGACATTGCCCTGCGGCACGCCCTCATGGACCTCCATCTCCGGTGCCGGCGCGTGGTTTGGCCCGATGATGAAGTTTCCATCCGCGTTCGCGGGCGGTACCTGCCCATCGGGTAGCTCCTGCGCCTGCACAAAGCCCGCGGTGTGCGGGTCGCGCGCGGGGGGTTTTGGTCGAGGCGGTGCTGGCGCTGCTGTCTGCGTCTGCCCGACCACCATCCCCGACCCAAGCAGTAAACCCAAGCCCAACAACAGCCGCGCAAGCTTCATCCCGAAGTCCCCTCGCAGAAGCTTACGACCTCAACTCGCTGCCCGGCCTTGGTAAAGTCGCAGTCATCATGCGCGGCCTCCGAAACATAACCCTGATTGCCGCTGCCGCTGTCTGTACCGCTGCCGCCCAACAGCAACCCTCCGAACCCGTCACAACGCTCCACGTCACCTCGCAACTCGTGCTGGTCGACGCCTCCGTGGAACTCAAGAAGACCAACGCCGCCGATCCCCGACCTCACCCCTGATGACTTCGTCCTCACCGAAGACAACGTCCCGCAAACCATCACCTCCCTCAGCGAAGACCAGCTTCCGCTCTCCGTCGTCCTCCTCTTCGACCTCACCGACACCGTACATCCCGTGCTCGTGCACCTTTCCGGCGGCGCCGCACAGGTGCTCCGCCACCTCCGCCCGCAGGACGAGGTCGCCGTCATGACCTTCTCCTCGCATACCAAGCTCATCCAGCCATTCACGCGCGACCGCATGTCCGCCGTCGAGGGCATCGACTCCGCCTCGGCCAGCTACGACGAGCACGAGCCCACGTTTCTCTTCGAAGATCTGTACGAGGCCACCGAGCAGTCGCAGCGCTCACGCGTCCCCGACGCCCGCCGCGTCCAGATCTGGCTCTCCGATGGCTCCGCCAACGACCAGGACGCCGATCTGCACCTCGCCCACCACGCGCCAGCCCTGCTCCATACCCAGCAGCAGGCCACGGACGCCCTCCTGCGCGCCGACACCGTCGTGAGTGCGCTGATCGAGCACTCGACCACTCGGTTGACCACCGGCCGCTTCGGCGACCTCGAACACCTGGCCGAGCTGACCGGTGGCCCCGTCCTCTACGCCACGGCCGGCGACGCCGACCAGCGCCTGGCCGCGCTGCTCGACACTCTGCGCCACCGGTACACGCTCGGCTATCGCCCCAGCCAATCCCGCCCGGCGGGCACGGTCTGCCACCTGAAGCTCACGCTCAGCCCACAATTCTTCGCCGCGCACCCCGGCCTGCGGCCGAAGGACGTCGCCATCCGCTCGCGCCAAAGCTATATCCGCCGCGCCCCGGCGAGCTGACGCGCAGGTTTTCTAGCATCGCTCTCCGCGGAATCGTCATCACACGCAACATGGCGACTGCGGCGAACGGTATGCAACGCGGCAACAACTGGTTCATCACGGGCACGTCCAGCGGGTTCGGACGGCTATTGGCGGAACATCTACTGGCGAACGGCGCGACCGTGGTCGCGACCGCGCGCAACGTCGACGAACTCGACGACCTCACCACCCGGTACGCGTCCGGGGCGATCGTCACCCAGCTCGACGTCACCAACCAGCACAGCATCACGCATGCTGTGTCCAAGGCCATCGGTCACGCCGGGCACATCGACTATCTGGTCAACAACGCGGGCTTCGGGCTGTGCGGCGCCGTCGAGGAGGTCACGGAGCAGGAGTACAAGCCCATGTTCGACACCAACCTCTTCGGCCTGATCAACCTCACGAAGGCGTTTCTGCCCCACTTCCGCGAGCGCCGCTCGGGCACCATCATCAACATGTCGTCGATCGGTGGCCTGATCGGCTCGGCGGGCTGGGGCTACTACAACGCGACGAAGTTCGCCGTCGAAGGCCTCAGCGAGGCGCTGTACGCCGAGATGAAGCCGCTGGGCGTCAATGTGATGGTCGTCGAACCCGGCCCGTTCCGTACCGACTTCCTCGGCCGCTCCGGCAAGGAAGCGCAACGCCACATCTCCGATTACCAGACCACCGTCGGCAAGACGCGCGAGTACTTCAAGACGCAGGCCGGCCGTCAGCCCGGAGATCCGCAGCGCGCAGTGGAGGCCATCGTCCGCGCGGTCACCTCGCCCGAGCCGCCCAAACACCTCGTGCTCGGCAAGATCGCCCTGGAGCGCATGCGGACGCATCTGCAGGAGTGGAGCGCCGATCTCGACAAGTGGCAAGACCTCTCCACGGGAGCCGATTACCCGGACAACGAGAACACCCGGACCACATCGGCGTACGCTGAAACCAAGTAATCCTGGCCGGTACACCGCGTCCTGAACGGCCGGGGTGTACCTTTCCAACCGAACACAGCCGGGCACTCACCCGGACGCAACCATCGTTCGTTTAAGCTCAAAAGCGTCAAACTCGTCCAAAGGAAACGCACATGGAACTCGGAATGATCGGTCTCGGCAAGATGGGCGGAAACATGGCGGAGCGCCTCCGCCGGGCCGGCCATAAGGTGGTTGGCTTTGACTTTTCGCAGGAGGCCGTCAAGCGGCTCTCCGACGCCGGTTCCGTGGGCGCGAACACGCTCGAGGACATGGTGAAGAACCTCACCGAGTCCCCGCGCGCCGATCTGGATCATGGTGCCCGCGGGCGACCCGGTCGACCAGACCATCGAGAAGCTCAAGCCGCTCATGAACAAGGGCGACATCTTCATCGACGGCGGCAACTCCAACTACAAGGACTCCATCCGCCGCCACGCCGCGCTCAAGCAGCAAGGCTTCGAGTTCGTCGATGTCGGCACCTCCGGCGGCATCTGGGGCATCACCGAGGGCTACTCGATGATGGTCGGCGGCGACGAAAGCGTCGTCAACTACCTCAAGCCGATCTTCGAGGCACTCGCCCCCGCGCCCGACAAGGGCTGGGGCCGCACCGGCCCGTCCGGCGCCGGCCACTTCGTCAAGATGGTCCACAACGGCATCGAGTACGGCATGATGCAGGCCTACGCCGAAGGCTTCTCGATCATGAAGGCGAAGGAGTCGCTGCAACCTCGACCTCGCCCAGATCTCCGAGATCTGGCGCTACGGCTCGGTCGTCCGCTCCTGGCTGCTCGACCTCACGGCGGAAGCCTTCAAGCACAACCCGCAGATCGAAGGCGTGGCACCTTACGTCACCGACTCCGGCGAGGGCCGCTGGACCGTCTTCGAAGCGATCGACCTCAACATCTCGGCGCCGGTCATCACCGAGTCGCTCATCCGCCGCATCCGCTCGCGCGAGGACAACAACCTCACCGACCGCATCCTCAGCGTGATGCGCAACGCCTTCGGCGGCCACGCCATGAAGAAGGAATAGCCCTCGCTGCGAGCAGAAATCAATCTGGCCAGCAAACGCGGTCTGCTCTGAATCAGAGCAGGCCGCACCGGCATCAGCTTCACAGGAGTAAGCGTATGGCAGCTATTGCAGAGATTGGGCAGTCCATGACGGACCGCGATGTCGCCGGCGAGATCCGGCAGAACGAGCGCGTTCCAGACCCCTGTGTCGTCGTGATCTTCGGCGCTTCGGGCGACCTCACCAAGCGCAAACTGCTGCCGGCGCTCTTTCACCTCGAGCAGCAGGGCCTTCTCCCTGAGGAGTTCGTCGTCGTGGGCGTGGCGCGCCGCGACCTGTCCCCGACCTTCGCGGCAGACATGCAGGACGGCATCCTCAAAGGCGGCGGCGTCGACCGCGGCGACTCCAAGCTCAAGCCCTTCATCGATCGCGTCAAGTACTTCGCCACCAACTTCGACGACGACGAGGGCTTCGAGCGCCTCAAGGGCTTCCTCGGCGAACTCGATGAGCAGTACGGGACGCGCGGCAACCGCCTCTTCTACCTCGCCGTCGCACCCGAGTACTTCGCCGACATCGCGCAGCGCCTCAACAAGCACGGCATGGCCAAGCCCGAGAAGAAAGGGCAGTGGGTCAACGTCATCATCGAGAAGCCCTTCGGCACCGACCTCGAAAGCGCGCGCAAGCTCAACGACGAGATCAATGCGGTCCTCAGCGAAGACCAGATCTTCCGCATCGACCACTACCTCGGCAAAGAGACCGTGCAGAACATCCTCGTCTTCCGCTTCGGCAACGGCATCTTCGAGCCCGTCTGGAACCGCAACTTCATCGACCACGTCGAGATCACGGCCGCCGAGTCCATCGGCATCGAAGGCCGCGGCCCGTTCTACGAGAAGGCCGGCGCCCTCCGCGACGTCCTGCAGAACCACGTCATGGAAGTCCTCAGCTTCGTGGCGATGGAGCCACCCGACAACTTCGAGGCCGCCTGCCGTGCGCACCGAGAAGCTGAAGGTCTGGCGAGCGATCGAACCCATCCCCGTGGAAGAAACGGTGCGCGGCCAGTACGGCCCCGGCACGATCGACGGCCAGAAGGTCATCGGCTATCGCCAGGAAGACCGCGTCGATCCGCAACTCCACCACCGAAACCTACGCCGCGATGAAGCTGCAGATCGAAAACTGGCGCTGGGCCGGTGTGCCGTTCTACATCCGCGCCGGCAAGCGCCTCGCCAAGCGCGTCACCGAGGTCACCGTCACCTTCAAGCAGCCGCCGCTGCACCTCTTCAAGGCCAACGACACCAACAGCCAGGTCTGCCCCAACGTCCTCAAGCTCCGCATCCAGCCCGACGAAGGCATCACGCTGATGATCGGCGCCAAGATCCCCGGCCCGACCACCAACGTGAAGCCTGTCGAGATGCACTTCAGCTACGCCCAGGCCTTCGGCAAGAGCTCCGCAAACGGCTACGAGCGCCTGCTGCTCGACGCCATGCTCGGCGACGGCACACTCTTCGCCGAGCGCGACGGCGTAGAAGCCACCTGGGCCCTCATGACCCCGATCCTCGAAGCCTGGGCAAAGAATCCACCCAAGGACTTCCCCAACTACGCCGCAGGCAGCATGGGTCCCAAAGCCGCCGACGATCTCCTCCAGCGCGAAGGCTGCCGCGGCTGGGCGAAGCTGTAGAGCGCATGCCCGCACCCGTCACGGTCACTTACACGATCTGGCCTACCGCCGACGACCTCGCCGAGGCCTCCGCGCGGCTGTTCGCCTCAAAGGCAGCCGACGCGGTTGCGCGTCGCGGCGTCGCGCGCATCGCTATCTCCGGTGGCTCCACGCCGCAGGCCGCCTTCAAGCTCCTCGCCGACCCCGCACAGCGGATTCTCGAGCACCGTCCCCTGGGACAAGCTCCAGCTCTACTGGGTCGACGAGCGCTGCGTTCCGCCCGACCACCCCGACTCCAACTACGGCGTCTGCAAGAAGCTGCTGCTCGATCACGTGCCGATCCCGCCGGCCAACGTGCACCGCATGGAAGGCGAACTCGACCCCGAAGAGGCCGCGTCCCGCTACGAGAGCACGCTCCGCAACTCCATGCGCCTCGAAGGCGCCGAGTCGCCGGCCTTTGACCTGCTGCTGCTCGGCATGGGCGACGACGGCCACACCGCCTCGCTCTTCCCTCACACCGAAGGCCTCAACGAGATCGGCCGGCTCGCCATCGCCAACCATGTCCCGCAAAAGGACACCTGGCGCATCACGCTGACCGCCCCCGTCATCAACCAGGCCCAGGAGGTCGCCTTCGAGATCGCCGGTCCGGCCAAGACCGACGTCGTCGCCGAGGTCTTCACCGGCCCACGCGATCCTGAGCGCCTGCCCTCGCAGCTGATACGGCCCTCCAACGGCCGTCTGCTCGTCCAACTGGACGAGGTCGCTGCCGCTAAGCTACCGTCCTCTACGGAGCTGTTCACCGGCCCCGAAGGCAACCGCAAAGTCGGCACCCTCGAGATCTGAAGCACACGAAAGGTTGAACCAGAAAGCGAAATGATTCTCGCGGGCGACGTCGGCGGTACAAAGGTCCATCTTGCGCTTTACAACTTCGCCGGCGGCAGCCTGGTTCTGCGCCGGGAAGAGAAGTTCCCCGCGGCCGAGTTCGCCTGCCTCGACGACGTGGTCAAGGCCTTCCTCGCAAAAGGAACCGAGAACAGGGCAGAGATCGTCGCCTCCTGCTTCGGCTGTCCCGGCCCCGTCAAAGACGGCCGCCTCAAGCTCACCAACCTCCCCTGGACCCTCGACGCCCGCGATCTCCAGCGCTCCATCGGCATCGAGCACATCTTCCTGATCAACGACCTCGAGGCCAACGGCTACGGCATCCCCGAGATCACCAAAGAAAAGATCTGCACGCTGATCGAGGGCGATCTGAGCGCCGTCGGCCACCGCGGCCTCATCTCCGCCGGCACCGGCCTCGGCGAATGCGTCCTCGTCTGGGACTCCAAGGTCCGCCGCCACCTGCCCATCCCGTCCGAGGGCGGCCACGTCGACTTCTCCCCCCGGAACGAGCGCGAGATCGACCTGCTGCGCTACCTGCAGCGCACCCTGAACGGCCGGGTCAGCTTCGAGCGCGTCGTCTCCGGCATCGGGATCCGCAACGTCTACGCCTTCCTCCGCGACGACCAGAAGATGGAAGAGCCCGCCTGGCTGCGCGAGCGCATGGCCACCGAGGACCCCAACGCCGTCATCGGCACCTGCGCCGAAGACGGCTCCAGCGAGATCTGCGTCGAGACGATGAACATCTTCGCGGCCGCGCTGGGTGCCAAGGCCGGCAACCTCGGCCTCACGCTGCTCGCCTCCGGGGGGATCTACCTCGGCGGCGGAATCGCGCCTAAAGTACTCAAAATCATGCAGAACGGCAGGTTTAAGGACGCATTTCTCGACAAAGGCCGCATGCGTCCCATCCTCGAAGCCATGCCCGTCCGCATCATCCTCGACGACAGCTGCGCCCTGCTAGGCGCCGCCGCCTACGCCGAAGCCCGCGCCGCCGAACTCTCCGGCCGCAGCGAACGCGCCGCCTCACTCCCGGCGTAGCGTCAAGCTTTGGTTTGTCATTCCCGAAGGGAATCTGCGTTTTCGCGCAACCCCGCGACCAGCGAAATCCTATGAAACCGAAGCACTTAAAGTTTGCACATTTAATTTCTGAAACCTCTAGAGTAGAAACAGGAGTCAAAAGAGCCCGGCCATGGCGCCGGGCTCTTTGTTTCGCTGGGGACAAACGCAGCACTGACAGATCCCGCCGGCTGGGACGGTACTCAGGCAGACAAGTCCAGACCTAAGTTCCACTTTTCCAAGACTTTGAGCAGAAAGTACCCCGGGGGGAGGGGTACTACACCAGTCGAAACCGCTCCCGCATCAACCGCTGGAACCGCGGCCGCCAGATCAGGTCGTACGCCAGCTCCTTGCCGGGAAACATGGCCAGCGCGGCTGTGCGCGCATCGGCCACCATCGCCGCCGCGTCGTCATAGCTCAACGAACTGTCCTGCGCGATCACGCCCATGACCATGTTCATCATGATCTGCAGCCGCCGGATCAGCTTCGCCTCCTCCTGCGCCGCTGCCGCTGACTGCTGAACCACCGCCGGATGCATCTGCGCAGCCGAAGCGGTTGCTGCGTCAGGTGCCCTGCCTTCGTTATCCTCAACTCCCCACTCGGCCTCGCTCATCGTGCGGCCCTCCGTGGCGCTATTTATACGCCGACTCGGATTGGATGCTGCCGTCGGGGAACAAGAGGAAGCTCTCCGCCCCCGCGCGGTCCGTTCGGAACGTGCGCACATGCGCCGCCTCCAAGCGTTCGAGCACCTCCGACCGCGGATGCCCGAACGTGTTGTGCTGCCCCACGCTGATCACCGCCTCGCGGGGAGCGACCGCGGCCAGGAACTCCGGCGTGGTGGAGGTCTTGCTGCCATGGTGACCCACCTTGAGCAGCGTCACCGGGGCCAGGCGCCCATGCTCCACCATCGCCTGCTCACTCGGAGCCTCCGCATCGCCCTCCAGCAACACGCTCGCGCGCTGCCAGTCCAGGCGCATCACCAGAGAGTCGTTGTTGCGCGCCATGCCCGGGTTCTCATACCCCGGCTCCGGGCGCCAGCACGGTCGCGTCCAGCCCGCCCCAGCGGAAGCGATCTCCGGCCGCCAACGGATGCACGACGATTCCCAACTCGGCTGCCTCCGCGAGCAGAGCGTGGAGCGCCGGGGCCTCGCCGGGCTGAATGCTGAGCCATAACTCCCGCGGATGCAGGTCGCGCAGCACGGCCGGCATGCCCCCGATGTGATCGCTGTGCGCATGCGTAATCAGCACGGCATCGAGCCGCCGCAGGCGCCGCGACCAGAGATACGGCGCGACCACCTCCTCGCCCACATCCCAGCGTGCCTTCACCTGCCCTACAGGTCCACCGGCGTCCACCAGCATCGTCCGCCCCTCGGGCGAGACCACCAGCAGGGAATCACCCTGGCCCACGTCGAGCGCGGTGACCTCGAGCGCATTCGTGTGGACGGCCGGCGACACGGGCCACAGCACAACCGCCAGCAACAGCGCCGCAGCCGCCACGCCGCTCCAGGCTACCCAAAGCCTCTGTTCGCGCAGCGCCCAGACGGCGAACCCCAACAGCCCGCAGAACAGTAGCACCGCGATCACCGGCGGCCCCGGAACGCGCACATCGCCGAGCGACGCGTGCCCAAGGTGCCCCACAACGGCTCGAACGACCCCGAGGAGCAGGGCAGTGACCGCCCCCGGCACCACCGCCAGCCAGCCGCTCACCAGCCCTGCCAGGAAGGTCACGACACCGGCGGTCGCGAGCGCCACCGCCAAAGGCGCAACGAACAGGTTTCCCGGCATCGCCAGGGGCACCGCGCGATGGAAGTACAAGGCCATCGGCAGCGCCATGCAAAGCTCAATCGCCGCTGAAAACACCACCGCCTCGGCCGCCAACACGCCCGCGCGAACCATGAGCACAGGGACAGCACGGCCCCAGCGGCGGCCAGATCAGGTCGCGGCAGACGGTTCCCCAACTTCGCAGCCAAACTCGCCGGCCCGCGACGCGCGGATGCAGAAAAGCATCGAGTTCCACCACGTCCAAGCGCTGGTAACTGCTGCGCCAATCGCCGAGCCAGCGCTCCGCGACCGGAGCGCCGAGCCCCGCTACCGCCAGGATCACCAGCGCGGTCATCTGGAAGCTCGCCTCGAAGAGCGCCCTCGGGTCCGCGGCGAGGATCAACAGTGCGGCCGCTCCCAGCGCATTCAGGGCGGACCTCTGCCGGTCCAGCGCCTGTGCGAGGAGGTACGCCGCAGCTCATCGCCAGCGCCCTCTGCGTGGGCACGCCGAAGCCGGTCAGCAGGGCATATCCGAGCGCCAGCACCAGCGTGATGCCAACGGCCGGCAACTCCGGCAGCCGCAGCCGCCGCAACAGCCAGAACAAGGCGCCCGTAAACAGCGCGATGTGCAAACCGGAGACCACAAACAGGTGAAAGGTCCCGGTCCGTTCAAAGCCGGCGCGCAGGTCGGCTCCAAGCGCCGTGCGGTCTCCGAACAGCATGGCCGCGAGCATTGCCGCGTCCTCCGGCGTAAGCCGAATCACGGCCGGCATCTTCGCCATCGCGGGCGCGTTTGGCAGGGCCTGCAACCGCGTCGCCGCCCAGTGCTGCGCCGCCTGCATCCGGCACCGCAGGCGTGCCCGCACCCGAACTGATCACGCGCGCCTTGGCTGCCTTCGCGCTCGCGGTCGCCCCGATCCCTTGCCCCAGCAACCAATCGCTGTACGAGAACGCACCCGGGTCGCGGTACACCTCCGGCACACGCAGCCGCACGGGAAGTTCGACGATGTCGCCGCAATGCAAAGGCTCCTCGTCTCCGAAGAGCGTTACGCGCACGCCGCCGGCTACAGGCACCATCGTCGAAACGTCCGGCGAGACCTGCTCGACAGCATCGACGGCCAGGTCCACGCTCGTGACAGCCCGGCCGGCCTCGCTCTCCCATCCACCCGGCTCCACCTGCCAGGGGGCGGTCGCCAGTCCCGGCGCGGCGTTGTTTGTATCCCGAGCCGAAAGGTCGCGGACCGCCGTCACACGCCCGCGGACGGTCCTGCTAAGCCCATCGGCGTAGCTCCGCAAGGTCGTCTGCTGCGGCACGGGCGCCTGCACCTGCGCACACCAGCAGCCCACCGCGGCCCACAGGGCCAACACCGCGGTCCATCCCACGGCCGCCGATCGCGACACCGCCGCACCGGCCAAGAGCACCAGCAGCAGGATCGTAAGCGCAAGCACCGCGGCCTCGTGCCAGCTTCGGGCGAGCACGATGCCGGCCGCAAAGGCCGTCGCTGCGAGCAGCAGCGGCATCCGCCGCGAGCGCAGCGGCTCCACGGACGGGCGCCCGTCCATCCAGAATGTGGCAGCACCGACAGCCGGCATGAGAAGCGCTACCCTTAGGCCCCGAAACAGAGGTAAGCCTAGTGTTTCATGCGCGTTGCAGGATCGCCAGCGTCTCCAGATGGTACGTTTGGGGGAATAAGTCGATCAGGTGTACGCGCATCGAGACGATACCCCGCGCCAGTGAGCACCTGCAGGTCACGCGCCAGCGTCGTCGGATCGCAGGACAGGTACACGATCTGCGCCGCTCCGACGCGCACCAGCAAATCGCAGACCTCCTGCCCGGCTCCCGCGCGCGGCGGGTCGAGCACAACCGTGTCCGGCCGGTCCCGCTCCAGCACCGCTCCGCGTAGAAACTCAACCGTCGTGGCCTGGACGGCCCGGTGCTGCGGACCCAGCTTGGCCAACGCGCGGCTCAGGTCGGCAGCTCGCGCGCCGGGTTCGCCTCGACCGCGGTGACCGCCGCAAAGTTGCGCGCCAGCACGCGCGAAAACAGCCCCACGCCGGCGAACAGATCCCACGCCAGCGCGCCCGACCGCCCGCCACACACCAGTTCTACGAGCCTGTCCAGCAGAAACCGGTTCACCTGGAAGAACCCGCCGCGGCTCACCCAGTAGGTCTCCGCGGCCGCCGCGTAGGGCAGCCCCGCCGCACCCCAGCCTGCATAGCTCTCGATGGGCCCGCCCTGAGCGCACATCGACGCGCACCGCGCCGGCTCCACTCAGCTCAGGAAGCCTATGCTGCAGCGCCTCCATCGCCCGCCCAAAGGACCCACTGTCGCGAGGAGCCTTACCGGCGCAAAGCAGCGCCGCCTGCAATCGCGTCTCCTCGCCATCGCAGAACAACTCCAGTTCGCTCGCCGCCTCGATCCATGCCCGGAGGTCGCGGCTGGTCTCTGCAACGGACATCAACGCCTCCGCCGCGCGCCACAGCAGCGGGGCAGCGATGGGGCACATCGTTACAGGCAAAAACGTCTTCGTCCCCCGCACGCTGTAGCCCAGCCGCAGCCCGCCGTCATCCCTGCGCACCCGCAAGCGGATGCGGTTGCGATAGCCATACGGCTCGGGCGAAGCCCAGATCCGAATCTCAGGGACGTGGAGCAGCCCAGCGCGCAGCAGCGTCTCGCGCAGGATCTCCTGCTTCATCCCAAGCTGTGCCTCATAGCTCGCCATCTGGTACTGGCACCCGCCGCACACCCCAAAGTGCACGCAGCGCGGCTCAACCCGGTCAGCCGAGGGCTGAACCACGTCTACCAGCCCGGCTGTAGACGCTTCCGCCCCCTCGCGGAGCCGTACCATCTCGCCGGGAAGCGCGAAAGGCACAAAGACCACCTCGCCGGCGAGCGTACGGGCCAGCCCATCGCCGCCGTAGACGGCTTTCTCGATGCGCAGCGGCTCGGAGGCTGTCCGCTCGTTCACGCTTCGGCCTCGCTCGACCCGCCGAATATGCGGCCGTCCGGCTTGATGGGGTCGTCCTCAGCAAGCGGCATGTAGAACAGGCTGAGCCGCGGTAGCTTGCGCGCGTCAAACAGGCGCTTCTGCACGAACTGCTCGCGCACCTGCCGCTGTTGTACCGCGCCCATTCGCGCCCGATACGGCGCAAGCTCCCGGTCAGCCGTCTCGCGCAGCGCCAGCAATTCAGGCTCCGGCGCGTTCGCGACGACTGCGGCCAGCAGCCGCTCTTCCAGCACGGTCAGGGTCCGGTCCAACTCGTCCAGCGCGGGATGCGCCCCGGTGCGAACCTCGGCTGCAAGCTCCCGC
This sequence comes from uncultured Verrucomicrobiae bacterium, assembly GCA_963795955.1. Lineage (GTDB taxonomy): Bacteria > Acidobacteriota > Terriglobia > Terriglobales > Acidobacteriaceae > Granulicella. The sequence continues at coordinate 226,544 of CAWCJK010000009.1, read as the reverse complement.
AGCCGTCCCGCCGTCCCGTCCAGCGCGGCGCGCAGCCCGTCCGCCGCGCCGGAAGCCTCAACGGCCGCCGCGTTTGCCTCCAGAAATGTGGCAACACGCTCCGCCTCGAAGCCCGTGTCCGCTGGCGCCGCCGTCTTGGCCGAGTGCACCCCGACCGCCGCCTCGGCCATCTCGGTCGCGGCCTCCATCACGGCCTGTGCGCACCAAGCCAGCCCGTTTACCTTCTGCAGTCGGCCTTTCGCGCGCGCCTTGCGCTCGTCATACCGGTCAAATGCCGCGTCAATGCCGCGCAGCACCGCCGCGAGCGGGATGCCAGCCTCACGCCACGTCTCGATCAACGCCCAGTCCAGGGTCGAAAGCAGCAGCAGCGACCCCCGCCGGGCCACAAACCGCTCCTCAATTTCGCTGAAGTATTCGAAGTAGTTCATGCGGAAGCGGCAGCCCCGGCCTGGTCCCAGAACGCAAACTGGTGCCGAATCTCCATCCTAGCCGGACGCGGCCGCGGCTTCCGCACGCCCCTGTGGACTAGACGCTCAGCTCCGTCAGATGCCGCTCAGCCCCGTGCTCCACGTCAGCCTCAAAGGACCGCGAACCGCCGTTCGGGAGCGCGGTCAGCTCAGCCCGGATCCCGTCGTCGGTCGGCAATCCGAGAATTCCCAGGGCTCTTTGGAGGTTCCCGTCGGTGAGCAAAACCGTCGGGCCCTCCGGCACCACGATCTCCCAGTGATACTCCGGTTTAGCTACGTGGTGCGTGATTGTGATCGTCTTCTCCATCTGTTCAATCCTCATCTGGCGTACCACTTTAGTGGGATAGTCCCTGGTCGCCTTCCTTGTGATGTTGTGCGTGTGACCCACGCACAGATCGAAACCAACGAGGGGTATCTTTCGCGCATTGTGGTGGGGGACTACGGCGAAACGTGGGGTCAATGGGGCGGCAGCCGCTCGCTGCTCAGCCTTGAAACGCCGGCGAAGCTGTATTTGGCACTGTCGCCCTTCTCGGACGAGCCAGGCATCCCCCCGGGCAAGGTTTTGGGCGTGATCCTCTAGCGCGAACAAGCGAACGGCGTGATCGAAACGACCGCGCCTACCTGCGCCTTTGGCGCTCCTGGTTTCGCTCCCAGTTGCGTTCCCAGATCAGCCGCAGACCGTTCAGCGTCAGCATCGGTTCGACGCGCTGCACGAACTTGCAGTCCGCGGAGATCAGCTTTGCAAGTCCGCCCGTAGCGATGGTCTTCGTGTCCGGCCCGAGTTCGTGGATCATGCGCTCCAGGATGCCGTCCACCAGCCCGATATAGCCGTAGTAGAGCCCGATCTGGAGGTTGTCCGTGGTGCTCGTGCCGATCACCTTGGCCGGCTTCTTCACCTCAACGCGGGTCAGCCGAGCCGCACGCGCGAACAGCGCCTCCGCCGAAATCCCTAGTCCTGGCGCGATGGCCCCGCCCAGAAACTCGCCCTTGCGGGATACGACATCGAACGTCGTCGCCGTCCCCAGATCGACCACAATCGCGGGGCCGCCGACGAGATCGAACGCAGCGACACAGTTCACCACGCGGTCGGCGCCGACCTCGTTGGGGTTGTCGGTCAAGATCGGCAAGCCAGTCTTCACGCCGGGCTCAATGAACAGGGGCCGGGTGTGAAACGCCATCTCGCAGATGCGGCGGATGGTCGAGTCCAACGGCGGCACTACCGACGAGATCACCACTCCGGTGACGACGTCCATCTTCAGCCCGCGCATCGTGAAGAGGGTCTGCAGCAGCACGCCGAAGTCGTCCGCGGTCTGCCCGTTCGGTGTGGTGATGCGCCAATCGGCCACAACGCGTGAAGGTTCGCCGGGAGCGCCCTGTTCAAAGAGGCCCAGCACCGTGTTGGAGTTGCCGACGTCCAGTGCCAGCAGCATACGTCTCTTCCTGCCTCAAGACCGTCCGCGTCAGATCTCGCGCACGCCGCCGGAGCGCACTGTGCGCTGCACGCCATCGTCGGCATCGACGAGGAGAAACCCGCTTCCATCAAGTCCGGCTGTGGTGCCAGTATAGCCGCCGTCCTCGGGCACCCGCACCCGCTTGCCGCGCACCCAAGTGGAAGCCTCAGCCAGTCGTGAGAGCACTCCCGGGCTGCTGTCCACGCCTGCCCACGTATCCTCGAGCATGCCGGATATTCCGATCCAGGTGTTCAAGCAGCGCGATCAGGAGCGGTTGCCGGTCCGGCATCTGCCAGCCCTCCAGAAACAGCGAGGTCGCCTCGGTCGAAAGGCCATGTGGCAGGTTGCGATGCGCCACGTTGATCCCGATCCCGATCACTGCATAGCGCAGCATCGCGGGCCTGCGGCCCTCCGGCGGAGACACCGCCGATTCCACCAGGATCCCGCCCAGCTTGCGGCTGCCGTGTGCGTCACGTGTGACCAGGTCGTTCGGCCAGCGGATGTCGACGGTGAGCCCCGTCACCTCGCGGATGGCATCCCAAGCCGCCAGCCCGGCGGCCAGCGAAAGCTGAAACGCGGTGGCCGGCAAGGTTGGCGTAAACAGAGCGGTTAGGTACAGCCCATCGCCGGGTGCGGAGTGCCATGTGTTCCCCCCGCGCCCACGTCCCGCCGTCTGCGCATCGGCCACCCACGCAGCGTAACGCGCACCGCCCTGAGCCGCCTGCAGCGCCAAGATCGTTGGTCGACTCTACTTCAGCGAGGTGCAGCACAGCTCCGCCCAACCGGGTGTGGGCCAGCGCCGCGTTCACCTCCCTCGCGTCGATCGTATTGCCCTGGCGCACCGCGCTTGAGGTCACCGGCTTCGCTTCCACGCTGCTTAGCTCCTCATCTGCATCCTAGCCAACAGTTCTGCAAGACGCACGATGCCCAATCAACTTCCGACTCCTCTAACTCACCAGGCCGCGATGTTGATGCTTCTCGCGCTGCCTGTTGCCTGCGCCTCCTGGACCGTCACGCACGAAGAGGTCTTTCGCGAGCCCCGGGAGTTCTGCAAAGAAAAGAGCGAAAAGGCTGGCGCGCTCGCCAAGCGCAAGTTCTTTTATCTGTTTACCTGCGAGTACTGCTTTTCGCACTACGTTTGTGCACTGGCGTTGCTGATCTTTCAGTTTCAGTTGCTCTACGCCGGTTGGCGCGGCTACATCGTGGCGTGGTTCGGCACGGTGTGGGTGGCCAACTTCTATATGAGCCTCTACAACCGCCTGCGGCTCGACATCAAGCACGAAAATGTCTCGATCGCGGTGGAGCAGACGACCCTGTCCGCGGACACGCCTCAACCGGCCAGCAAGTGAACAGGGCTAACGTCCGCCGCGTGCGCGCCATCTCAAGCCACGAGAGGAAACGAGATGGCCAACGAACAACCGGACAACAAGCAACCGGCCGAGCCGCGTGGGTTCGGAGAACATACGCGCGGTCTCTCCGGCGAATACGCGCATGAGCAGGGCTGGGCGCTTAACGTGGAAGAACGCACCAAGGTGCCCGACCTGCCGCAGGACATCGACGGCGGCAAAGACTACGAGTACGGCGCGCGTGACTTTGGCGATACACCCGTGAACACCGAAATACCTTCAGACGAACGCGATCCCACCCAGAACTCTCCCTCGCAGGTCACCCGCGAGCGCAAACAGGAGAACCGATGACCGAGCACGCGCAACCCCAATCCGAAGAACTCAAGAAACACGGCGACGAACTGGCCAACGTAGTGGGCGGCAGTGGCCGACAGCCCGGCAAGACTCAACAAGACAGCAGCAGTGAAGGTCGCAACGAGCCCCGCAAGGAAAACAAAAAGGAGTAAGCATGTCCCACGAGCACACCGATCACGCAAGCAAAGCTTCCATCGAGGCCATGAAAGAGAACGACGCCCACACCATCGGACAGAACGATGCCGTCCCTGGTGGTCCACACGCGCACTCTGTGGCGGCACACGAGAGCGGCCCGGAAGCACATACCAAGCCCGAAATCAACGAGCGCGTGCTGATCTCGGCACAGGAGGAGCAGGCCCACCGGCTGAATCGCGGCGGCGCCAATAACCGCGGCGTGGGTGCGGGTCTGCGCGGCAACTCGGGCACACGCGGCGAGTAGTCTTTGCCGTTCTGTACAGGCAAAAGGGCGCTGCCATTGGGCAGCGCCTTTGCTGTACGTCTCGATTGTTGTTTACTTCGCGGAGTGACCCGTGAGATTCACGCCCTGTTGCGCATCGGGCCGCTCGCTCACGACCTTCTCATTGCGCGAGCTCTCTTCGCTGGCCGAGTGGTTCGTGATGCCCTGCTGATCGCTGTGCGGCGTGCGTGTGTTCATCTGGCCGGTGCCGGCAAAGTCCTGCCCGACCGTGTTGGTCAGGTCGTCATTGCTCTCGGTTGCGTTGAAGGCGCGCGTTCCGCCGGTCTGCGCGCCGTCCATGTTCTGGTAGATGTCCGCGTCCTGATCCTGTCCGCTCTCCTGGGCTATCTGGTTCGGCTCCAGGTCGGCCTGCGTGGCTGGGGTGTCCTGCTGTGTCTGCGTGTGCGGTGTCGTCTGAATGGCCATGAAAAACTCTCCTCGACCGCACTAATGACGCGCGATTGTCAGCGACGAGGGGTGTCCCGCCGCTCCATGCGCCGGAGGCAAGGCCGCCAGCGCGGCTTCGGCCTTCTCCTTCAACGCGCGCGTTTCGGCGGCCTGCTTCTTCAAACCATCAACGATGTGCGCCGGGGCCTTTGCAAGAAAGCTTTCGCTGCCCAGCTGCTTCTCCGCCGATTGCAGGCCTTTGTCCAGCTTCGCAAGCTCCTTTGTCAGCCGCTCACGTTCCGCCGCGACATCGATCTGCCGCTCGTACACGACCGCGACGTCGAACTGCGGTGTGGCGCGCGCGTTGTTGCCCTGCGGAGCCTCGCTGACCAACTCCACCGAGCTCACACGCGCCATGCGCGACAGCACATCTGCGTTGGCGTCCACGAGCGCGGCGACGCGATTGGACGCATGCACCTGGATGGGCGTGGGCTCCTTCTCCGGCACGCCGAGTTCTTTGCGCAAGCCGCGCACGGTCACGATCAGCTCCTGCAGCGATGCTCATCGCGTCCACACTCGCGGGATCGGCAGGGAAGTCGCCGGGCTGCGGATAGCGCGTCAGCGCGATGGACTTTGCCGGCGCCGGCATATTCACCTGCAGGTGCAGCTGGTGCCAAAGCTCCTCGGTGATGAAGGGCATGAACGGCGAGAGCAGACGCAGCGCCGCTTCAAACACGCTCACCAGCGCGCCGAGGGTGAGGGCGGTCGCGGCGTTCTTCTCGGCGTTGAAGTCGAGCCGCAGCTTCGAAAGCTCGACGTACCAGTCGCAGAACTCGCCCCAGAAGAACTGGTAGACCGCGTTGGCGGCTTCGTCGAAGCGATAATCTGTGAGCGCGCGCTGCACCTCGCTCGCGACCGCGTTCAGCCGTGCAAAGATCCACCGCGTCTCCAGCGGCGTTCCATCCGGCATATGCGCCGCTTGCGTCTCTGATCCTGCGAGCGGCGATGCAGCGTCACGCGATAGCCGGCCTCGGTCCCGCGCTCAATCTGCATGGCAAGGAACCGCGCCGCATTCCAGATCTTATTTGCAAACGCACGATAGCCTTCGGTACGCGACTCGTTGAAGGCGATGTCGGTCCCGGGCGAGGCCTGCGATGCCAGCGTAAAGCGCACCGCATCCGTGCCGTATTGCGTGATGATCTCGATCGGATCGATCACGTTGCCCTTGGTCTTCGACATCTTCTGCGCGCTCCGCATCGCGAATCAGCCCGTGGATGTACACATTGCGAAAGGGAACTGTCTCGGCCAGCGCGCGCTTGCTGCCATCCGGCATCGGCACATCCGCGGTGAGATGGCAGCCGAGCATGATCATGCGCGCGACCCAGAAGAACAGGATGTCGAAGCCCGTGACCAGCAGATCGGTCGGGTAAAACGCCGCAAGATCACGCGTCAGCGTATCCGTGCCGTCCCATCCGAAGACGGTGAACGGCAGCAACCCCGAAGAGAACCATGTGTCCAGCACATCGGTCTCTTGCATGATGGCTTCGCTGCCGCAGTGCTCACACGTCTGTCGGCTCTTCGATGGCGACGGTGATCTTGCGGCAGTTCGCTGCAGTGCCACGCGGGAATGCGATGCCCCCACCACAACTGCCGCGAGATGCACCAGTCATGGAGGTTGTTCATCCACTCGAAGTACGTCTTGGCGTAGTTCTCGGGCGTGAACTTGATGGCCCCATCGCGTACCGCCGCAATCGCCTTTGCGGCGATGCTTTCTCCGTGCGGCTCGCCATCTTTCATCAGGCTGCTTGTTCACCGCGATAAACCACTGCATCGATAGCCGCGGCTCGATGACCGCACCCGTGCGCTGGCTGGTCGCTAGCGCCATGCCATGGTCCTTCACGTCGACCAGCAGGCCCGCGGCTTCGAGGTCCTCGAGGATCTCGTTCACGCGCCTCATACCGATCCATGCCGTCGTACGTCGAGCCCGCAAGCCTGATGCGCGCGCGCTCGTCCATGATGTTCGAGCTGCGGCAGATTGTGCCTTTGCCCAATCGCAAAGTCGTTCGGATCATGCGCGGGCGTCACCTTCACGGCACCGGTGCCAAACTCCGGATTCGCCCACTCGTCGGCGATCACCGGAATCTCACGGCCGACCAGCGGCAGCACGAGCTTCTTCCCGATGAAGTGACTCGTAGCGCTCATCCGACGGATTCACCGCAACGGCCACATCGCCCAGCATCGTCTCCGGCCGTGTCGTCGCGATCGTGATCGAACCCGAGCCATCCGCCAGCGGATAGCGGATCTGATACAGCTTGCCTACGCGCTCCTCGTGCACCACCTCAAGGTCGCTCACCGCGGTCTGGATCTGCGGGTCCCAGTTGACGATGTAGGCGCCGCGATAGATCAGCCCCTGCTGCCACAGGCGCACGAAGGCCTCGCGCACGGCCTTGCTCAGCCGCTCATCCATGGTGAAGTACTCGCGCGACCAGTCGACGCTGGCGCCGAGCCTTCGCATCTGCTCGGTGATGGCCCCGCCGTACTGCTTCTTCCAGCACCACACGCGGTGCAGTGAACGCCTCGCGGCCCATCTCCTGCCGCGAAGGTCCGCCCTCGGCCGCAAGCTGCCGCTCGACCATCATCTGCGTAGCGATGCCCGCGTGATCGGTGCCCGGCACCCACACGCTTGGCTCGCCCAGCATGCTGTGCCAGCGCGCGAGAATGTCCATCTCCGTCTGGTTCAGCATGTGGCCCATGTGCAGACGGCCGGTGACGTTTGGTGGCGGCAGCAGTTGCACGAAAGCCTTCTGCGCCGGCTCGACCATCAGCGGGTGTCCGCACGTCAAACAGCCGTTCACTGATCCAGTACTTCGCCCATTTTTCTTCGATCGCGGCGGGGTCGTACGCCTTGGGAAGCTCAGAACTCATACGAAGTCAAGCTTAGCAGGGCAGGCCGCCAGGGCGACCGACATCCAGCGACCGATCGCTAGAAGCTGTACCGCAGCCCCGCCTCCACGCGCCGCCCCGGATCAGCCGCATACGGCTGCAGAAACAACGGAGACCCCAGCACGCCACCCGCGGCGGTCACGTTTGTGTGGTTCAGCAGGTTGGACGAGCGCACATTTACGGTAAGGCTCTGCTGGTGCTCCGCCTTGGGGTTGCGCGTCAACGTAAACGCCCGCTGGATGTTCGTGTCGAGATAGAAGGCCCATGGCAACTGGCCTCGGTTGCGCTGGAATACACCTGTGCCGCCCTGCGGAACCAGACTCCCGAATGGCGTAGCGTACGCGCAGCTCACAGTCGTGGTTGCGCTTGCCCCGCCGCCGCAGGTGGGCGTTCCGGCGGCGGCGTACTGCGGACGATCGTTGAAGTTTCCGTCGCCGTTGTTGTCGAACCCCGTAGTGATGTTGTAGTGCGAGTCGCCTTGCCCGTTGAAGTTGCCGCTTAGCACGATCTTCTCCGGCAGGTTCACGCTCGCATTCCCAAAGATCTGCCACTCGGGCCGGTTCGTCCGCTGCGCGAACTCGCCCGCATCGGTGAACGAGCTCTGTGGCGTGAAGAACGTATCGTCATTCGTGTCATCGACCAGGTGCACCCGCACGCCGCCGAAGAAGAGTTGAACCCGCTTGAGCGTATGCTGCTCGATGCCCGATAAACTCAGCGTCAGCCCGCCCCTGTCCGCTCGGCTGTCACCTGCAGGATGTTCGGTGTTCGGCTGGCCCCGGACGCGGCCCCATGGGATCGTTGTTCATCGGCGAGTTGATGTTGCGACTGCGCCCGTAGTTCCACAGCCGTCCAAAGTAGTAGTCCGCAGACACGTTCCAGCCGTGCGGCAGAGTCCGTGTCCCGCCGATATTCTCGGCCTGCCACGTCATGTTCTGGATGTGTGGCGAGAACGTCCGCATGCTGTGAATCGGCGTCGCTCCCGCGCTGAACGGATCGTTGAACACGGGGTTGTAGACGATGCTGGTGACGCGGTGCACGCCATCCTGCCGCATCACCTCGGCATAGTCCTGTTCGCCAAACCGGCCCGCGAACATGCCCGCATGCGCGTGCAGCGTCCACGTGCCTTTCTTTGTTGGTGACCACACCACCCCAAAGCGCGGTGTCGCCGAGTTCAACGTAAGCGGCGCGGTCTGCATGTAGTAACGGAACCCGCCAGACACATGGACGCCATGCCCCACGTTCCAGTCATCCTGAATGAACAACACATCCTGTATCTGCGTGAAGTCAACCGTCGGTGTGCCTACGACATTGCTGAAGGCGGTAGGCGTCCCTCCGGCAAGCCCCAGCAGCGCGCGACGATACTGTTCCAGTCCCGTGATGGTCTCCGTCTGCCCGGGCACGGGGTGCCCGTTTGCGTCCAGTACCGGCGCGGTGCCTCCGCCAAACGTGTACGTGCCGTTGAAGTTGGTCGTGAGTTGTTGATGCTCGTTGTACACCATGAACTGTGTGCCGAACTTCAGAGTGTGCCTCTTCGTCGTCAGGATCGCGTCGTCGTCGGCTTCGATGTTGAACTCATGCAGCCGTTGATTGCCGAGCGTCGATCCGCCGCCCGTGAACGCACCCGCAACCTGCACCTGCGGCGCAGTCGAAACAGGCGTGTCCGTCTCGCCATCCCAGCGAAACTGCGCCCGAGCCTCATGCATCAGGTGCGGCGACACGGTTGTCACATCGGTGAGGCGAAGGATGTGCTCGTACTGCGAGCTGTTGTAGCCGGTCTCGGCCAGGTTGGTGCCGCCCACGCTCACATTCCGCAAGTCGTTTACGTTCGCGCTGTAGGACGCAATGAACGTATTCTTCGGACCAAGCTGCCAGTCCACACGCGCCTGACCGATCCATAGATGTTGCGGCGTCGGTACGTTGCGCAACCGTGCGTATGGGCTGACCGTCCGGATCCAGGGTCACCGAGTTCACCACGGCGAAGTTGTCGATGATGCGGTGCTCCAGATCCAGCGAAAAGTCTGCGCCCTCCTTCCGCACCGGACCGGTCAGTTCAAATCCGTACCGCTGTTTGCCCAGCGCCGCCTTGCTCACCGAAAACGGATCGCGCGCGTTCATCCATGGGCTTCCATTGGTTGCAAACAGCGCACCGTGAAAGCTCTTCTGCGCCGGGCTTTGTGTACACCTCCACGCGTCCGCCGTCGAACGGCGGCTCGCGGTACTCGGCGGAGAACTGATCCGGATTGACCTTGATGTACGCGATGGAGCTCTTGGGCGGCAGCTTCGTCGACGTTTGAAATCCATCCACGGAAATCGTTGTCGCGGCCGCGCCGCCGCCGCCCGCGGCTCCCAGTTGCTGCAGCTCGCGCAGAAGATCGTCAGGGTCATCCGCAAGCGACTGCAGCTGCCTGCCCGAGATGGTCGTGCTCGGCCCTGCCTTGTTCGGGTCGTCGACGCTCTGCTCGTCGGCGTTCACATTTACGTCAATCCGCACCGACTCCGGCTGCAGCACAACCCGAAGCTCTGCTTGTTGCGGGACCTTGATCGCAACGTCGCTCGCCTCAAAGCCCTCCGCCGTGGCGACCAGATGGTGCTGGCCCGCGGTGACGCAAGGAAAGTGAAAACGCCCGTCCGCTCCGGTACTGACCGCCGGCCCGCCATCCAGCGTCAGCGAAGCTCCGGGGATCAGCGCCTGCGTGCTGTCGCGCACCGCCCCGGTCAGCGTGGTCTCGTGCGCGGCGCGGCAGGCACTCTGCGAGAAGGCATACGGGGTCGTGAGCGCTGCGATCATCGCAGCGGCTGCGAAAGTTCTCATCGTCGGCCTCGGGTTGTTCTTACGGCGTAGCGCCGCGCGGACGAGCATCCTGGCTCTGCGCGGCTTGCGCGGCTTCGATCTCGAAAAGCCGCATCGGCATCTGCCCGTTGTCTACGCTCATGTATGCGCCGCGGTTCCCGGTTCCGAATGCAATTTCATAACACCGTTGTCATGCCTTGTTCGCGCCTGCGCACTGCTGGTTGCAAGAAGAAAGGGAGCGCCCACTGGAGCGCTCCCTTTCTTTTGTCTTGATTTGCGTTTCCGCTAGAACGGATTGACTTTGTCCAACCCCTTCTTCTTCTGGTGCTTGCTCGAGCTTTCGTCGTTCTTGTCGAAGCCCGGCTTTGGCTTCTTCTTCTTGTTCGGATTCTGCTGCTCGGACGCGGGCTGCGGCTTGCCTGCGGCCTCGTTCACGGCATCCGGAGCGGCTGCGGCCGGCTCTGCCGCCGGCAGTGGCGCTACATTGGCCGCGGGCTTTGGCGTCGCAATCCCGTAGTTCGGGTCAGGCTTCCCGGTCGCAGAGTTCAGATCGCTCGCACGATCACTGATCGGAGCTCCCGTGGTGCTGCCCGGCGCCACGGTCCCTGGCGTCAGTACATCTACGCCCAGGCTGGCCCCACTGCCACCCACGCGAGCACCACCGCCGCCGGTGCGCGTGTCTGCAGGCGTTGTTTCCGTCACGTTGCCGGAGTCACCGGCTGTGCGGCCGGACGCGCGGTACGTCCGATAGCGTCGGCGGAGCAGCGGAGGCCGGAGCGGCCGTGGGCTGCGCCGCCTCCTCAGACCCGGAGCCTTCCGAGGCCGGCGTGGGTTGGGTGCCTGCGGCGGCCTCCTTCGCAGCTGCCGGATCCAACGCCGCCTTGTAGTCGTCCTGCAACTGATTCACGATCGAGGGCGCAACTGTTGGCTTCGCATCTTCCAAGCGGTGGTGCGCCGACCTGCGCCGCCATGACCGTGTCCGGCTTGCGCACGAACAGCAGCTCCAGGCGCTTGCGCATCGTGTACTGTGCGCGGCTGCCCTCCAGCGCATCGCTGGCGGCGACCTCCTCGGCCGTGGGTGTCGGCAGCGGCAGGTTCATCGCCTGTAGCCGCTCCTTCGCGTCCTCGGCGTGCGGTGCGGCCGCGTGGTGCAGCACCACATCGCGGTAGTAGGCCGCGGCCTTGCCGTCATACTCCTGCTCGAGCCTGGATTTCGCGGCCTCCGGCAGGCAGGGACCCTGGGCCTGCTTCCCGCAGACAGGTTGCGCCCGCACCAGGTTTGCATCGGCTTCATACGCATCGCCCAGCCCGATCAGCACATCGTCCATGTGGCTGAACAGCGGATACGTGTCCGCTACGGTCTGGTAGCGCGCAATGGCGGCCGGGTAGTTGTGCGCGCAACTGGTAAAACTGCCCGAGCCCGAACTCGCGCTGTGCGAGTACCTCCTGCACGTCGCGCAGCTTCTGCTCGGCCTCCTTGCGCACGGCTGGCGGAGCGTCCGGATAGGTCTTCAGCATCACGCGGTACTGCGCCTCGGCCTTCATCGCCTTGGAGTAGTCGCGGTCCGGTACATCCATCTGCTTCAGATAAATGTCACCCATGCGCATCTGGGCCTCGGCCGCCTCAGGCACGTTCGGGAAGAACGTGATGAAGTCGCCGTACTCCTGCTCGGCCTGCGCCAGCGCTGCCGATCCACCCTCCTGGAACCACGAGTCCGCGACCGCCAGCTTGGCGCGCATCAGGTACTGCGAGTCGGGGTAGGTGTTCAGCAGCGTCTGCAGGTCCAGCCGGGCCACATCGAAGTGTCCCTTCTTCTCCTCGCGCAGCGCCTTGTCATAGAGCTGCTTGTCGGGCAGATCCGCATCCTTGCCGACGAGCGGGTTGTACTTCTTCTCGCGGCGAAGCTCCGCCCTGGTGTCCTTGCTCTGCACCACGCGCTCATCCTTGGCGATGTGCAGCTTGCTCTTCTTCTCAGGCGCAGGCGCCGGCTTGGCCGCCGCAGCATCCTCCGCCGCTGGCTTGGCCTTGTTCTGGTCAGCCGCCGCGCTCTTGCGCTTCTGCGCGGAGTCGTCCTTCTGAATCCACTTGTGCTTCTTGGTGGGCTGCGTGTCGTCCTGTGCGGCTGGCGCCGTCTGGGTCTGCTGCGATGCAGCTTGCGCGTCAGCGGCCGGCTGCGAGCTTCCGGTCTGCTGTGCCCACCCCATCGGTCCTGCCATCAACACCAGCAGCGCCGTACCCGCTGCCCATCCCGCCTGGCGGTGAGGAAAAAAGTTCGGCTTACCTGCGCGCATCAGCACTCCCTTGCAAAACAAAAACGTGTCCCAAGCCTTGCCGCGGACACCAGGCCCGCCGCTCAGGGTATTTTAGGCTTCCGGGGCCGTATGCGCCTACCGGCCGCGCTAAACGTGCACCTCGGCCGCCGACCTCGCCACCCTGAGCAGCTCGCGGGCGTTCTCCTCGGTCTTGCCCGGCTCAAATACGGCCGACCCCGCCACAAGCATGTCCGCTCCAGCTTGGACGACCGACGCCACCGTGTTGTGAGCGATGCCGCCGTCCACCTCGATCCGGAAATTCAGGCCCATTTCGCGCCGCAGCCGCGCCAGATGGGCGATCCGGTCGACGCTGCGCGGCAGAAACTTCTGCCCGCCAAACCCTGGGTTCACGCTCATCACCAGCACGTGGTGCACCATCGGCAGCACCTCGTACACCATCTCCACCGGGGTGGCCGGATTCAGCACCACCGCCGGTCCCATGCCATGGTCGGCAATGTGCTGCAGCGTCCGGTTCAGGTGACGGCACACCTCCACATGCACCGAGACGTAATCCGCACCCGCCGCCGCAAACTCCGGGATGAACTTGTCCGGGTCCTCGATCATCAGGTGGCAATCCAGCGGCAGCTTCGTCACCGGCCGGATCGCCTTCACCACCGGCGGCCCAAAGGTGATGTTCGGCACAAAATGCCCGTCCATCACATCCACGTGCACGATGGTGCCGCCGCCGCGCTCCGCCCTGCCGATTTCATCAGCGAGGTGCGCAAAGTCCGCAGCCAGAATCGAAAAACAAAGCTCAATCACAGGGAAATCTCCACGCCGGGCGGTCGCTGCTCAGAATACCAGCGCCCCACTCGCGCCGTGGGTGTCTGCGAGCTTCGGTTGACAGCCTCACGTCGCGCATGAAGAATCTCTGCACACCTACACTTGGACCTCAGTGTGTCGCTGGCTCGGATGAAGAGATGGCTTTTTGCGCTTGCTACGGCGGGGATCTGTGGTCGCGCGTTCGCGCAAAGCCCCGTGGTGCAAGCGGAGCTTTTGCGTGAGCTCCAGGCTGATCACCTCCATTCGGGCGAGACGTTCCTTCTCAAGGTCCGTGTTCCGTGGCAGAAGGGTACGTGCCACCTCGTGCCGGGAGGTCTGCTGCGCGCAGTCGTCAAGAGTTCTACACCTTCGTCAACCGGGCAGCATGAGGCGATTACGTTTACCGTGGAAGCGCCTTGCGGTGACGAAACGCCTGTCGATCTGGTGGTCACTGCTTTATTCGCTCCACCCAGGGTCGAGACCATCAGTCGCCCCGCGTGGCCGCGCTGATGACCCAAGCCAACGATGCGTATACTCGCGGGCTCCTGTTTCACTTGAGCGAGATTCGCAGCCAGGGTCTGGAGGTACTGGGCACAGACCGCGGGGAACTGGTAGGGGAGATCTCGCTGCCGGAGGCCACGCCCTATCGACAGGCATTCGCACTTTCGCCGGACGGAGAACGTCTGGCGCTGCTCTCGGGGAGCCGTCTGCAGGTCTATCCGTTGCGGCCGTAGCTGCTGGCGGGCAGTGCTCCGTTCATGCACTTGCGGTCGCCATGTGTGCAACCGGCGCCGCGGTTGCGTTCGCGCCCGACACCCGATTCCACGGCGCAAACGCATTCTTCACTCCGCGCATGCTCGGCTCCAGCCCGGGATAGTGCCGCAGCAGCACCGAACTCATCGTGTTGTCCCGAACCCAGTCCATCCCGGCCTTGCTGTACACCTCTTCGGTGAAGTCGTCGGTGAAGAATCGGTCGCTGTTCAGCCGCCGCGAGGCCATCAGCACAAAGATCCGGAACGCCGTGTCGCTGAACCCGAAGCCCTTCGGCGGCGTCTCCGCGAACAGCCCCACGATCAGGTCCACGCGGTCGATATCGCCCTCATAGACGCGCCGAATCTCCTCGCGCCAAACGGGGTTTGCGGTCAGCTCCTCAAACGTCCGCACCGGCTTCATGTGCAGCACTTCGCGGAACTTCGTATACCGCGGCACCCCCAGCTCGCGGCAGCGCATGATGTCATGCGACGCGAGATCGATCAGCACACCATCCGGCCGCGTGAACTGCTGCAGCGCGCGCGGGTAGTTGTGCAACTGCACCGCCCCGGGGTTCATCAGCCCGAACGAGTAGAAGAGATCCGTGATATCCACGTCATCGCAGATGTTCTGCGCCGCATCGCCGGCGATCTCCTGGAACCCCAGCGCTGCAGCACACGACCATCCTTCGCCGACCAGAACGTAATGTCGTCCGGTATCAGCGGATGCATCCGGTACACCGCCACGAACTCCTCCGTCAGTGTGTACGGCACACCGAACTGATCCGTCTTCGACCCCGGAATGCCGCTCAGCAACTCGCTGTCGCTCACACGCCCAACCAGGTTCTTGATGTGCTCGCCGAGCAGCCCCCACCAGTTCGCGCGCATGCCGATCTGCAGCGCCGGATGCCCCAGGATCGCGGTCGTCCACTCCACGGTGTGGATCTTCGCGATCAGCGCTGCGTTCACCAGCCGCGCATGTTCAAACAACTCATCGTCGCTCCACTCCGGGTACGCCTGCTTCAAGCGCATCGCAGATGGAGTTGTGTTCCAGGGTGAAGATCGTGAACAGCATCTCCAGCCCAACCCACCAGCCCGCGAGCGACGCACTCTGCATCTGCACCAGCGCCTGTGCATCCGGATGCACCAGGTGATCCTTGCCCAGCTTCAACTTTCCGTCCACACGTGTCCGCGCGTTCTCGCGGTACTGCACGCTGCTGCCGTAAAGCTGCGACGCGTCCCACCAATGCGTCTCCGTATTCACGTGCGTCGGCGGCCGGCCATCCTCTGCGCTGTCGCGCGTCGGATCCGGCATCGTCCGCAACACCTTCATGTCCGGCTGCGGCCACGTGTCGCCTGCGGGCAGCGGGATCATCCAGGGATCATCTTTCACGCTCTGCCCATGGCTGAACCAGTCACGAATCTGGAACTGCAGCCAACTCGCTGCCAGCAGATTCAGCGTTGTCGCCGGCGTAAAGGTCTCGCGTGTCAGTAACTCGCGGCTCACCACGCGCGGGCTCGGCGTCATGATTGCCGGCATCGGCTCCGGCGTCACATCGCTGAGCGGTGCATTGCGCCCAAACCGTGTGCCCGCGCTTCCCATGAACGGGCATCTGCAGGTCGTTCGATGTGCCATCCGGCGCGCGCCACGTGCCCACGTTCGGGTACGAAGGGACCGGGTTCGACGGCCCTGCCTGCGGCACGCCTGTGTCATACAGATTGTTCGCGCGCAACGTATTGCGCACACCGATCAGCACCCCAAGACTGCCCACCAGCGGCAGGCCATACCAGCCTACCTTCTGGTCGATCTTCGTGGCGGCATCGTCGAAGGCATCACCCAAAGCCTTCTTCACGGCGGGCCGCTTCAGCAGCCACGTCAGTGCCGTCGCTCCTGCCGCCCCAGCCACAAGCCAGCCCGCAACTCGAAGCCCATCTCTCTTCATAAGGCGACCCTCCAGGCGCTGCAGGTCCAAGAGGGGCCAAGTCTACGCCGCCTTCGGCGCATTGAACACAAGATTTCATCCAGGGTTGGCGGGCACTTCGGGAGGGGACGCAAAGCTCAGCAACACCGAGAGCAACATCAACGCGCTAGCAACATAAAACGCCAGCCCGGGAACATGCAGCCCCGTCCAGTCACCCACGGATTTGGCGAAGAACCAGGTGAACAGGCTCGGGCCCATGATGCCGGCGATCCCGCGCAGGCTATTGATGGCTCCCTGTAGCTGCCCCTGCTCACTAGGCCCGGTCACGCGGGACATGATGCTCTGCGACCCCGGCCACGCAATCGACACAAGGTTCAACAGCGGCATCCCCGAGAGAAATCCCACCCCAGTGCGTGCCATGGCAAAGATCAGATAACCAACGGACCCGCCCAGCAAGCCGAGTTGCACGGCTCGGCGGTCGCCGACCAGCTTCGACGCCCGCCGCACCAGAAAAAACCCATACAGCACGGTGGTCAATCCAAGCGCAGCCAACGACAAGCCAACCGTACGATCGGTCCAACCGTAGCGGTATTGCGTATACAGCACGTACACATTCAGGAGCGAGTTCTGCGCCACGTAGCCGAGCAGCAGCACGCCCGCGAGTACCATCAGCGTGCGCGTGCGCGCCAACATCCGGACCGATCCAACGGGGTTCGCTCGCCGCCACGAGAACGGACTCCGGTACTCGCGGCTGAGCGACTCCGGCAGCACGAAGTAGCCATAGGCTGCGTTCAGCAGCGACAACCCCGCGGACACCCAGAACGGCAGCCTCGGATGGTAGCCTGCCAGCCACCCGCCAAGCGCCGGGCCCACGATGAACCCAAATCCAAACGCCGCCTGCAGCATCCCAAACGCCGCGGCCCGCCGCTCCCGCGGCGTGATGTCGCTCATGTATGCCTGCGCAGTCGGCACAGAAGAGGCGGTGATGCCCGACAAAACCCTTCCAATGAACAGGAATCGCACCGAGGGCGCAAGCGCCATCAGCACGTAGTCCAGCCCCAGGCCAAAGTTAGACAGCAGCACGATCGGCCGCCGCCCAAACCTGTCCGACAACGACCCAAGCACCGGCGAAAAGAAGAACTGCATGGTGGCGAACACGGTGCCAAACAGCCCTATGATCGTGGCCGTCCGCGCCGGCGATCCGCCCACAAAGGTTTCCACCAGGTGCGGCAGGACCGGCGCGATCATTCCGAGTGCCAGCATGTCCAGCGCTACCGTAAGGAAGATGAAGATGACGGCGGCCCGCTGCCGGGCAGGAACCTGCGCTGGCGTCGGTGTTGCGTCCGCTCCGGGCAGATCTGTGGGATCATCAACCGCGGGCGGTACCTTCCGCACGCGTCCTGGCTCAAGCTCCTCGGGCATTCTGGACAGCCTAGCTGACCGCGGCGCTTCGCGCAGGTTCATCGCCTCAAGATCAAAGCAAGGGAGAGCACATGAAATCGATCGCTCCAGCCGACGCCGCCTCCGCGAGCATCACCAACCGGATCAAAGAACTCGGCGATTGGAGAGGCGCAACCCTCGCCCATCTGCGTCAACTGATCCACGCTGCCGACCCCGCGATCGTAGAAGAGTGGAAGTGGGTCAAGCCAACTTCGCCCGGAACCCCCGTGTGGTCGCATGACGGGATCGTCTGCACAGGGGAATCGTACAAACAGGTCGTAAAGCTAACCTTCGCGCGCGGAGCCTCCCTCGAAGATCCCCACAAGGTTTTCAACGCCAGCCTCGAAGGCGGCACCCGCCGCGCTATCGACGTACGTGAAGGCGAAAACATTAACGAAGCCGCCTTCAAGCAACTGATTCGCGCCGCAGTGGCCGCCAACTCCGCCGCGCGCGCAGCGAGGAAGAAGTGAAGCCGGCTGGCGCCTAACGGGTGCTGAGCTGCAGGGACCGCTGCAACGGCTTGGCGACCGATTCCTGGGCTTCTAGATACTCCTCAATCTTTTGCTGGAACGAAGACGTGGCCAGCGACGACATCGCCTGGCTCATCGCGCCGACTTTCCTTATGCGACAGGTGGCGTACACCAACGACCCGATAGCTCGTCCGCGGTTCCTGAACGTGACGTCCTACCCCACGACCTCACTCGGCAGCACGGCCTTGCCACGCCGCTTGCGCTTTGGCAATACAGGCACAACGCGCTCCACGCCCTCGCGCCCGGGATGCAATACCCGCGTCCTGGCTTCACTCTGCACACCCGGATCCGCCGCCGCCTCACGATCCACCGCCGCCACCTCTGCCGGAGGCCCTAGCACCACGCGAGCCGCCGCATTCAGGAGCCGTCGCACGGGCCAGCTTCCATCCGGGTTCGGCAGCAGCACCTCACCGGCACGGCTCTTCTCCGGCCGGTAGTACCAGCGCTTGAACAGAGCGAGCGTATCGCCGCGTTCGGCGGGATCAGGCTCGCCCGTGGCGCGCACCTGCTCGTCCAAGCGCGTCAGCACCGCGCGTGCCCGCTCCTCCGGTGAAACCACCGCGGCCGATACGGCTTCCTCCGCCGGCGGACCCTCTGGGACAGCACTCAACATCAACGGCTGCGCAAACAGGCTTGACCCCACTGCCGTCTGCTCGCGCACCGCACGCACGCCCAGCGTAGACAGCCGCTCCGGCCCAACCAGCCGTCCACGCTCCAGCAAGAACACCGTCGCATCCTGGCCTGTGCCATCGCCCTCTGCGTGTGCTGCCTCCTGCACCACCAGTGCACGCACCTCACCCACGGCGCGCACCAGCGGGTCCGCCGAGTTCGCGACAGCCTTCGCCTTCTCCCATTGCCTGTGCAGCGCGGCCGCGGCCTCGAAGTCCATTGCCTCGCTCGCCGCCTCACGCTTCGCCGCGATCTCCGCCGTCAACGACTCGCCCCGCGAGCGCAGGTACGCAAACACCGCCTGCGCCTCCGCCGCATACTCCTCGGCCGAGCAAGCCATCTTGCACGGAGCCATGCACAGCTTCATCTCGCCATACGCGCAACCCGGGTGCTCCGGGTGCACCACGAGGTCCTCATGGCAGCGCCGCAGCTTGAAGATCTCGCTCACCGCCTCGGCCATGCGCTCTGCTGCGAGCCGGGAGGCAAACGGGCCAAACATCTCGTTCAACGCGCGCCGGCTGATCCGGTTGGTCACGTACACGCGGGGGTGCTCATGAGTCATCGTCACCCGCAGGAAGTACGGCGGAAACAGCCGCATTCGCTTGCGCGCCTCACCCTCGCCGAAGTTCGCCAGCAGCGCCCGGTATAGCACCAGCACGCTTTCAAACTCTGACCCTGTCTCGGTCCACTCGATCCAGCGCACACGGTCACGGAGGTTTAGCCGCTTCGACAACACCGGCCGGCCTTCGGCATCGACCGC
Source organism: uncultured Verrucomicrobiae bacterium (assembly GCA_963795955.1). Lineage (GTDB taxonomy): Bacteria > Acidobacteriota > Terriglobia > Terriglobales > Acidobacteriaceae > Granulicella. The sequence continues at coordinate 207,203 of CAWCJK010000009.1, read as the reverse complement.
TTCCGGCGAAGCCAGCAGCCGCCGCATGCGGCGCCGCAGATCGGCCGCGCGCGTCAGGTACGGCTGATCGCCTTCACGTTCGCCGCGCAGCGCAAACACGCCTGCACGCGCCGGCACCTCGCGCAAAATCGCCTCGGCATTCTCCGCCTCAAAGGCAACGCGATGTGCAAAATCAAACGGCTCAGCCATAGCCGGATTCTAGACCGTTGCACTGGCGCCCGGGATGCTTCGCGCCTGCCATTGACACCGTTCCAGAAACGGCTATTCTCCGCCGCCACGCTCATCGGACAGGGTTTACGCTGTACCTCACGAGCCGTCTCACCTCCAGAGGGGTTCATGCATAGGCAAGCACTCACACTTCTCGCGTTCCTCTCGGCTGCGAGCCTCGCGTCCGCTCAAACCAGCCCTGCGCCTCCGCCATCCACTATCCAGGCGCGCTCGAACCTCGTCGTCCTGCCCACACTCGTACGCTCCGCCTCAGGCGATCTGATCCACGGTCTCAACGCAGCCAGCTTCCGCGTCACCGACAACGGCGTCCCACAGAAGATCACCCTCGAAGCCGAGGAAGATCGTCCACTCTCTATCCTCGTAGTGCTCCAGACCGGAGGCGCCGCGCCTCGGCAGTTCGCCGACTATCGCGGTCTCGCCACGATGATCGACTACCTCGCCGGTTCGTCGAAGTACAACGCAGGCGTGCTCACCTTTGACAGTCGACCCGAGGACACGTGGGATCTCGAGCCCAATGCTCGCTCGCTGAACGCTGTTCTCTCCAAGCCCGACCCCGGCGATCGCGGTGCCGCCGTCCTCGATGCAGTCGAGTACGGCATCGGAATCCTCAGCAAAACGCCGCCTTCGACACGCCGCATCATGCTGCTGCTCAGCCAGCCTCAGGACGAAGGCAGCAAGGCGCACGCGGAGGACGTGGTCCGCCATCTTGGCGAGAACAGCATCACGCTCTTCAGCCTCTCCTTCTCACCGGAGAAGAAATGGCTGAAGGATCAGTTCACCGGTCCGCGCGAGGGCAACCCTCCTTATCAGCTATCACCCAATCTCCCGGCGCTGCTTTATACCTTCGACCTCTCCACGCCGCTGTTTGTGGCCCTCAAGGCCATGAGCCATGACACCGCGGCTGCGGTCGCTACGCTCTCCGGTGGCGAGCATGCACGCTTCGACGATGCTCGAAGACTCGATCAGCAACTCGCGTCGATCGCCAATCACATCGCCAACCGCTATGTCCTCACCTTCACGCCCTCCGCGCCCACGATCGGCTTCCACCGGCTGCACGTTGAGGTGCTTGGACGATCTCCCCTCGACATCTCCGCGCGCGAGGGCTACTGGCTGACGGCCTCCGAGCGATCGCAGTAGGTTCCGAAACCTCAGCTCCGCTCACCGAGCGCTCTGCTCGCCGCGGCATCTTACTGCCCGGGCAGTCGCCGTCACCATCCTTCGCGGCTGCCACCGGAGGCCTCCCGTTGCCCGAACGCAAACCTATAGACGCGGCGCTGCGGCGCTTACTGGATGAGCAGGCCGCAGCCTCTGACGGTCCGCTGCGCACACCCGAACAGGCCCGCGAACGGCTCGATCGCGCGCTCAGCAGCCGCGACACGATCCCGGGACTGCCAAACCGCGTTGAAAGCGAAGACATCGGTCTCGCTCCCGGCATCGAAGCGCGTCTGTACATCCCCATCGACGCGGACACACCATCGCCGCTGCTCGTCTACCTTCACGGGGGAGGCTGGGTCGCCGGCTCCATCGCGACGCACGATCCGTTCTGCCGATTGCTGAGCGAGGCCGCGAAGATCATGCTCCTCTCCGTCGACTACCGCCGCGCGCCCGAGTTCCCGTACCCCGCGGCTCTCGGCGATGCGCTTGTAGCGGTGCGCTGGGCCATGGAGCACATCGAAAACTACGAAGGCGATCCCACCCGGGTAGCGTTGGGCGGCGATAGCGCCGGCGCTAACCTCGCCGCCGTCGCCGCGAACAGGCTGGCTAACATGCCGCAGATTCACCCCCTGCGCGCGCTGCTGCTCCTCTACCCAGTCACCGATCACCCCAGCGCCAATCACCCCTCCTACACCGAGAACGCCAGCGGCTACGGGCTCGAAGCCGAGAGCATGCGCTGGTACTGGAGCCAGTACGCGTCCGCGGCCTCGCCCGACGACCCCGACATTTCACCGCTGCGGGCCCCGACGCTCCCGTCCCTTCCGCCCACGCTCGTCGCTACCGCCGAGTACGACGTCCTGCGCGACGAGGGTCTTGCCTACGCGGAAAAGCTGCGCGGCGCGGGTGTCGAGGTTACGCAGCTTCACGCACCCGACATGAGTCACGACTTTCCCGTAAGTCCCGCAACGGTCGCCCGCTTCCCGCAGTCCACCCAAACGCTCAACGAGATCGCGGCCTGGTTGCGTTCCACACTCGCAGGCTCATGAAGCAAGCGGCGCACGCAAGAAGCCCGGCCAACGTTCTGGCCGGGCGTTCTGTTTGCTCTTCAGGCCTGCTGCTAGGGCGCCATCGAGCAGCTTGTGCTGTCATTCACTTGCGTCAGCTTCAGGTTGGCTGCGGTCACACCCCGGTACAAGCAGTTGCCTTGGCCGTCCTTGCCCGCATAGGTCGAGCTGGAGTTCGTGTTGTCATGGCTCACCAGGCTGCCCGCGCCGTTGTAATGCAGCGTGTCGCTGGTCTCCACCTTCTCTGCCGTTACCACCGGGTTGGGGCTGTTGGCGCCCAGCGGCGAGCGTAGCTGCTCGATCTTTTGCTGCTGGACATAGTTGGCCACGTAGAAGCCGCCATCGTTGTTGTCGTTCGGAGACTCGTTGTAGTTCACGATGAGCGGATAGCTGATGTCGTGCTGCGTCTGTGTGGTGCCCTGGGGCGAGGTCGTCGTCACCAGCTCCTGCTGCTCGCGTGTCCTGCGCGATGTTCTGCTTGTAGATCACGCCGGCTACCGTTGGAGCGTTCGTCAACACCTTCTCGTCCTGCGAGTTCAGGAAGCTGTTCGTCGCCTCGATCGTCGTATCCACGCGGCCTTGCGATGTAATCACGTAGCCGGAGATCTTCCACGCGCGGTTGGAGCTCACATACACCGGCCCGGAGATCGTGCCGTCGGCTGCCGTGTTCAGGTACTGCTCAACGTTCGGCATGGGCTCCGGCGTGAGCGTATCCGCGGTCAGTCCGCCGGTCACCGTCGCCGCGTTCGGATCGGTGTACAGCAGCAGGTTGGAAGCCTCATCGAACCCGCTGTCTGCGTTATAGACGGAGACCGCCACGGTATGCGGGTTGCCATCCGAAAGCACGCCCGCGAACGGCGTCAGGTCCACGCGGTAGGGCTTGAAGTTCAATGTCTCGATGCCCACCAGCGGCTCCCACAGGTACGGGTCGATGCCGCCGGTGTAGATCCACGGATATACGGGGGCCACACCCGCCGGCTTGCCGTCGATCGTCACTTCCGTCTCGCGGAACGCCGTATTGCCGCAGTTTTCGAGCGGCCCCGCGACGTTGTTGGGCACGCAGGTGTACCAGAACTCGTCGCTCGACTGCGACTGCGAGATCACGTCCAGGTAAGCGCGCGTGATGTTCCGCGGCAGGTAAAGGTCGCGCTCTGCTGATCGGTGGTGGAGTTCAGCCGCGTTGTGGTGTTCTGCGCAAGCGACAGTACGGCCGAAGGTACGGTCGGTGCTGGATTGCTCGCGTTCGCCGGGTAGAAATACAACGTGGCCGAGGCGTAGATCACCCCGGTATACGTCGAGTTCACGATGTTCTGGATGCTGGCGATGCCGGTCTGGGCCTGCGTGAACAGGGCGCTGTAGTCGGTCAGATCGCGCTCAATGTGCCACGAGGGAGACAAGGCCGAACGAGGCTCCGCGGTGGTGCCGAAGTAGATGTTCGCGCCGCCCAGGAAGAACTTCGCCGTGCGGTCGTACTGAACGCCCGCCGTTACCGTGAAGTCGGCCGTAAGGACCACCTTCGACCACGGTCCGGGGCACGCCGCTGGCGGGGCGAAGCTGATCGGCTTCGTCCCGTAGTCCGCAAACTGCAGGTTCGAGAACAGTGGAACCACGCACGGCGTTGTGCTCGGGCGCGGCACGTTCGGCTCGGGCGAAACCGGGTTCGAGGATCCGACCTGCGGTGTCGGCGGAACAATCACCACCTGCGCCGCCAGACTGGCGGGGAGGACAAGGGCAGCGGCGCTCAACAACAAACGGGTCCAGCGGTGCATAAGGCTCCTTTGGAACGGCAGTTACACATGTGTCTCGAAGCAAGCGAATCATAACGGAAGGGACGTGACTTCCGGCCTAAATCTGTCGCTCTACGAAATCCTGTGTGCCCCGCTGGTACCTAGCTTCCCGCGACGGTCATGCCCTCGACCCGCAGGGTAGGCACGGCCCCGGCCCCGCGCCACTCCAGGTCGTTGCCGATCGCGCTGACGTTGCGGAACATCGTCTTCAGGTTTCCGGCGATGGTGATCTCCTGGACCGGATGCACCACCTCACCGTTCTCCACCCAAAGCCCGGTCGCGCCCTGCGAGTAGTCGCCCGTGACCAGGTTCACCCCAAAGCCCATGGTGCTCAGCACGATCAACCCGCGCTGGACCTCGCCCACGATCTCCTCGTGGGTTTGCGTTCCGGGCTCCAGGAAGTAATTCCCTCCGCCGATCCCCGGCGCCCCCGCGAGCCCCCGCGAAGCCTTCGCATTCGATTGCATGTTCAACTTGCGAGCGGTGTACGTGTTCAGCAGCAGTTCCTTCAGCACGCCACGCTCGATGACCACCGTTCGCCGCGTCGGCAGCCCATCGCCATCGAACGGCGACGTCCCGAAGCCGCCAACGCGCAGCGCGGACCCGTCTGCGAGCGTGTGGTCGAAGACCATCGTCCCGTCGTCGACAACCGTGATGTTCTCGCCTGCAACGGCCTCGCCGAGCTTGCCGGCGAACATGCTTGCGTTGCGGTAGATCGCCTCACCGTTCGCCGCACTCAGCAGGTTGCCGATCAGTCCACGAGCCGTCTCGGGCGGGAAGATCACGGAGCACTGCTGCGTCGGCGACGCGCCGCGCGCCCAGCAGCCGCAGAGCGCGCTGCGCGGCGATCTCCCCGATCGCTTCGGGGCTCTCCAGGAGCCGCGCCGTCCGCGCGCTCGAGTACCAGTGACCGCCCTGCATGCCGTGCGCATCCTGCGCGATCGGGCTTGCGCTGAATCCACAGTACGATCGCCTGTACTCACCGGTGAACCCACGCGAGTTCACCATCACGCGATGCACGACCGAGCAGTCGAAACCTGCTCCCTTGGAGTTCTGAATGCGCGAGTCGTAGGCCATCGCCGCCGCCTCGCAGCGCCGCGCCATCTCGATGCGCTCCGGCGCCGGAATCGCGTTGGCATCCTCGAAGTACAGCGCCTGCGCACTTGGATCGTGCATGCCGAACGCTTCGCGCTCAGGCAATCCGGCAAACGGATCGACACCCGTCACCTTGGCCAGTTCCACCGCACTGGAGACCAGGCGCGCGAGGCCTGCATCGCTGAGATCCGAGGTCGAGGTGCTCGCTGTACGTTGTCCGCCCTCGGCCTCGAAGAATACCCGCAGGCCCAAGGCGCGCGAACCGGACTCGGTCAGTTGCTCGACCTCGCCCAGCCGCACGCGGACGTCGAACTCATCGCCTTCGTACGCCACGACCTCAGCGTCGGTGGCGCCTGCCCGGACGGCGCGATCGAGAACCTCCGCCGCAACCTCACGCAACTCGCGTGCAGCGACACCTGTGCTTGGCGATTCCGTCGCCGACCCTGAACTCATAGATCTCGATTCTCTCAGGACCGGCGCCGGCGATCAGTGGTGCACAAAGAGCGCAGTTGGGGTGCCGTTCGCGTTGTTGGCCACGACGTTGATATCGTCCCCTTTGGACGGCTCCCAGCGGTCACCCGGAACGACCCCGTCCATCGTGTCCGCCACGGTCTTTGCGTCCATGTGGAAGGTCTGCGACTTGCCTTTGGCGTCCTTGATGGTGATCGTGTGGTCGTGCCGGTCGGTCTTGGTCACCGTTCCCTGCGCCTTGATGAAGGGTCCAGCGCCGAGGTCCTGGACGGCGACCGCGTTGCGGATCGCGTTGTTGCCGTAGTAGAAGACGATGACCTCCGCCTTGGCGGTGTCGAAGGTGTCCGCGGGCTTCGCCTGATCGCGAACGTCCTTGTTGAAGTCCAGGTTGGTCTTTGGATTCGAGACCAGGCTGAACTGGCTTGAAGACCCGTCGAGGGTGTTGACGGTCATTGTCTTGGCCTGCGAATCCACGTTGGCGACGGTTCCGCTGAGCGCATGCACGATCTCCTGAGCGAAGGCGGGACCCGCGAACAACAGACACACCGATACAACGCAGCTCAGAATCAACCGATTCTTCATACTGTCCTCTCCGTGAGGTCGTAGTACCGTGGGCCCAGTATGTTGTGTCGTACTACGACAAGCTAACTTTATAGACGCTCTTCAGGCAACCCGGGATGCCCTTCATGCGTTCGGGGCTTTTACTTAGCTGCGAAGAGCGGTTTGAGATCAGCGTCCGGTGCCGCCGACGGTCATGCGATCGAGCTTGACGGTCGGCATGCCGACGCCGACGGGGACACTCTGGCCGGCCTTTCCGCAGGTTCCGATCCCCTCATCCAGGGCGAGATCATTGCCGACCATGGAGACGTATTTCAGCGACTCCGGACCGTTGCCGATGAGGGTTGCGCCCTTGACGGGAGCCGTGACCTGCCCATCTTCGATCAGGTACGCCTCGCTCGCGGAAAAGACGAACTTGCCGGTGGTGATATCGACCTGGCCCCCGCCGAAGTTGACCGCGTAGAGCCCACGCTTTACGGAGCGGAGGATGTCCGCGGGCTCGTCCTCGCCGTTGAGCATGTAGGTGTTCGTCATGCGCGGCATGGGGATCGCCTGGTAGCTTTCCCGGCGGCCGCTGCCGGTGTTGGGCATGTTCATCAGGCGAGAGCTGAGCTTGTCGCTGAGATAGGTACGGAGGATGCCGTTCTCGATCAGCACGGTCTCTTGTGTCGGGTTGCCCTCGTCGTCGACGTTGAGCGAGCCGCGGCGACCCGGCATCGTGCCGTTGTCGACGACCGTGACCTTGGGCGACGCGACCTGCTGGCCGATGAGGCCGGCGAAGGCTGAGGTCTTCTTGCGGTTGAAGTCCGCTTCGAGGCCATGACCGACGGCCTCGTGCAACAGCACGCCAGGCCAACCCGGGCCGAGCACGACCTCCATCTCGCCGGCGGGCGCGGCGACGGCCCCAAGTTGCAGGAGCGCGGTGCGAGCGGCCTCTTCGGCGAAGTGCTCCGGGCTCTTGTCCCGCTCGAAGAACTCCATGGTGACGCGGCCACCGCCGCCGCTGCTGCCGCGCGCGACCTCGCCGTTGGGGTCCTTCGCGATCACCATGATGCTGAAGCGCGCGAGCGGTTGGGTGTCGCTGGCGAAGGTGCCATCGCTCGCGGCGACGAGGATGCGGCGAAGCTCGTCATTGAGCCCCACGTGGACCTGCACGATCCGCGGGTCATAGGCGCGGGCGCGGTGATTGGCGCGGGCGATCAGCTCGAGCTTCGCGGCGATCTCAGCGTCCACGGTTGCGCCGGCAACAGGGTAAAGCTGCGGTGTAGAGCGCTGGTTGAAGCCCTGGACGCGCTGCTTCTGAGGGCCGCTGGCGATCAGAGCGGCGGTGCGCGCGGCCTTGAGCAGGCGCTCCGGGCTGAGGTCGTCGGTGTAGGCGAAGCCGGTGCGCTCGCCGGAGAGCACGCGCACGCCGCAACCCAGGCTGATGCCCTCCGAGGCGGTCTTGACGATGCCCTCATCCATTGCCAGCGAGGTGGAGGTCACGGACTCGAAGTACAGATCGGCGAAGTCGCCGCCAGCGCTCAGCGCCTCGGCCAGGCAGCGCTCCAGCAGACGCTCGCTGAGACCGAGCGTCTCGAAGAAGTACCGTTTGTGGTCGTATGCGGGTTGAACCAGGGAGGAGGGGAGAGCCGCCATTACTTCGATTGTATCTACCTGTGTCGGTGGTCAACGCCCTTCAGAAGGATCCGCCGCTCGTGCGGTATTCATATCGAGAAAGATCTGCGGGAACCCGGGCGCGTAGCAGTTGCCGTCAGCGGCGTAGGTCGCGGCGCAGCTTTTGGTGATCTCCGGACGGCGCGGCGACTGAGCGTACTGCCAGGCGACGACATCGGGGTCTCCTGCCGTGCTGATCGGCTTCGGCGCGAGGGTGCAGCCGGGGGCGGGCGGACACTCGTCGTGCGCGTCGAAGATCGCGACGTCGTGGAGACGGCCGGCCTTCACGTGAGCACGGATGTCCTGGATGGTGTCAATGCGGGTGCCGGGCGAGTCCTCGACGGTCTGGCCGCTGGCGTAGACGCCGGGACGAAATCCGGCGGCAGCGACGGCCTCGGTCCAGCCGAGCAGATACGCGGCCTGCTCCGGCAGCAGACGGCCACCCTCTTCCTGGTCGAGGAAGAGGATGGTGTGAGCGGGAAAACCCTCGCTGCGGGCACTGGCGATGGCGGTCGCGGCGTCCTGCTTGCCGAGATCTGCCGGTTGTGTGCCGGCCTTTTGCGCCTTCAGGATCTGGGCGTCGAAACGGCCGTTCGCGAGCACCAGAAAACCCCAGCCCTGGTTGCGCAGGAGCGCCCGTTTGCCGACCCATGTGTTGGTGTTTGCGCCGGGAGGGTTGGTGAGCCAGTAGCCCGTGAACGCGAAGGTTTTGTGCAGGGCCGCCATGGTGTCGTCGCCGGGGTAGTCGTTGCGATCGAAGCCGACGGACTCACCCCCGGGCGGTCTGGCGCCGGACGCCGATGCGCTGCGGTCGCTGGACTGGGCCGGGGCAGCAGCAGCATCGCCGCGGTTGCTGCCGGCGCGAGCGCAGGCTCCGCATGGGATCAGCACACAGGCGGCGCCCGCGAAGAGACACAAGAGACGGTTCATACGAGCAGCGAATCTCCGGGTTTAGACTACAGCGCACATACCTCTGTGCTGCGGACCACCCGCGCACAACCGTTGGGAATACATTGATGTCGACTGCAACGCCTGCCTCTCTCCACGATCCGCGGTATCCGGTTGGGCGCTTCCGCGCGCCGGAGACGATCACCCCCGAAGACCGCCGCTTTGCCCTCATCATCCTCGCGGAGATGCCGGAACAGCTCCGCGAGGCGGTTCGCGGGCTCGAAGAGCCTCAGTTGGACACGCCGTATCGCGAGGGTGGATGGACCGTGCGGCAGGTTGTGCACCATCTCGCCGACTCTCACATGGCAGCCTTTCACCGCATGCGCCGCGCGCTGACGGAGGACTGGCCAACGGTGGAGGGCTACAAAGAAGAGCTGTTCGCGAACCTTCCGGACACGGTGGCGCCGGTCGAGTGGTCGCTCGAGATCGTGGAGAGCGTGCATGCGCGCTGGGTGATGCTGCTGCAGGCCCTCACGGAGGAGCAGTGGGCGCGCGGAATCGTTCACGCTGAGCGTGGGAGGATGCGCGTTGACCTCATGATCATGCTGTACGCCTGGCACTCGCGCCACCACGTATCCCACATCACGCATCTGCGCGCCCAGGCAGGTTGGTGAGCGGTGGGCATTCGGCTGCTTACCGCGATGGATGACGTTGCTCGATGCGTCCCCGTGCTGATCGAGCTTCGGCCGCATCTCTCCGAGGCAGAGCTTGCGAAGCTGATCGAGCGGATGCTCGCTGAGGGCGTGGAGATCGCCGTCTCCGAGGAGGTCTCCGGTGTCGCGACGGTTGCAGTGTTTCGTATCCGAACGATGCTTGCGACGGGCGTGACCATGTATGTCGACGACCTGGTCACGGGCGGAAGCCAACGGTCGCAGGGGCACGGGAAGAGGATGCTGGAATGGCTGATGAACTATGCGCGTGAGCGCGGTTGCGAGACCTTTTCGCTCGACTCCGGCACGTTTCGGCACGAGGCGCACGCGTTCTACTTCCGCGAGGGTCTGCGGGTTACCTCGTTTCACTTCGCCTGCAAGCTGTAGGCGAGCAATGCAGCTTGCGTGGGAGTGAGTTCCGGCTCGAACCCGCGTTAGCGTAGGCCCATGCCGCCGCCCCGAGCCGTCCTCGCGGAAGAAGATCCCATTGCCACCATCGCCAGAGCTGAACCGCCGACGCAGTCGCCGGAAGAGATTGCCGCGTCGATCCAGCGCTTCATCGCCGAGTATCCCCAGGCAGCGGTGTTGGAGGACGGCAAGACCGTCTTTGAGCTTGGATCGGCCCAGCACAGCGTGAATGCCGAGCACGGCCGGTGCACGCTTCAGATGTGGAGCGAGCAACGCAACCTGGTGCGCACGATCGTCGGCTGCGTCGAGCGCGGCAGGAGTTTGCGGCTCAGCACGCAGCGGTTTGGCCACGCGCAGACGAAGCTGCTGGAACTCCGCGCCGACGCGCAGCCCCGCACGGCGCAGAAGCGCGAACCTGTCCGAAAGCAGTACATGCGGGTTCTGGAGCGGGTGCTCGTGCGCGAGTTTCCTGACTGGCAAACAGATGGCGTTTCGCGCCGCGATGGATCTGGAACGGTCCTTCGGGCCGGCGTACATCCGCGGCTCGCTCGTGCGCGGCAGCGAGGCCTGGGCCGTCATCGGCGTGGGCGCGACGGAGTCGCAGGCGATCATCGACGGGGTGCTCACGCTGGGCATCCTGTGGTTGCACCATTGCCGCGAGCGCGGCGATGGGCGGCGGCTCTACAAAGGGCTGAAGCTCGTTGTTCCTCGCGGCACGGCGCTGGTAACGCTGGCGCGGCTGCCCTGGATGAACACAAGCGCGGGGCACTGGGAGCTGTACGAACTCGATGAACGCACGGAGGAGTTGGTGCAGCGGGATCCCGCGGACCAGGGAAATGTGCGGACACGGCTGCTCCATGCGCCCGATCAGGCCGCAGCGCGTGAGCGCTTCGAGCTTGCGATTCAACGTGTGATGGAGCTCGTTCCCGCAGGCGAAGAGCATCGTGTGGAACAGAGGCTTCGCTCCACGGCGGAGCTTGCATTTCTACTGCATGGTCTGGAGTTCGCGAGGGCACGGATCTCGCTCGCACCGGGCACCTTCACGCAGACGCTCGAGATCACCGCAGGCAGCGGCTCATCGCAAATGGTGTTGACCGCTGCGACGGAAGCGGAGATTCGCGAGTATATCGCCGAGCTTTTTTGGCGCCGCGATGCAAAGGCCGTCTCGCCCGGCCGCATGCTCAGGCCTGCGCCGCCGCGGCGGTCTATCGGGCCGTTTACGGGCAAGTCGGCGCACGCGCGGGTCGGTTTCATACAGGGTGAGCAAGAGGCTCCGCTGCACAGGCTTGAGTTGCGGGAGCGGGCGGTCGCGGCACAGGGCGACCCGCTGTTTCGTGCCGCCCCGGAGCGCTGGCTGGAGTCCGTTCTGCGGGAGAACCTCGCTCCTCTGACGCGATGCCTGGCGCCATGGCCGCAGGAAGGCGGGAACTCCCGTCTCGGGCTGTTCGCCAATGATCCCGATCCGGACACACGCGGAAACAGGGCAGAGCCGGCGGCACTCGTCTATCCGGTCGGCAGGGGTAGCCGCGCTGGCGACCGCATCATTCCGCGATTCGATCCGCGCTACGTTTACACGCAGGTCCCCGCGATCGCTGGTGCCAGTGACCGCGGCATGCTGGACCTGCTTGGGGTCACGGCCGACGGACGGCTAGCCGTGATCGAGTTGAAGGCCGCGGACGATCTGCAGATGGTGCTGCAAGGCCTGGACTACTGGATCCGGGTGCGGCATCACCACGCGCAGACGGTTGACGCCGCCAGCGGCGCACCCGCCGGTCTGAACGATCTGCAACGCCATGGATACTTCCGTGAGATGGAGCTTTCGCCGCTGCCGCCGCGGTTGTACCTGGTCGCACCGGCGCTGCACATGCACCCCGCGACGGAGACCATCCTCCGGTACCTTTCGCCGCGCGTCGAATGGACCTTGCTGGCGATCGATGAGCGCTGGCGCCAGGAGGTTCGCGTCGTGTGGCGCAAGAGCGGCGGCCGGGCGGCCTAGGAGGTTCTTGGCTGCAGGATCCGGATGACCTCGGCCGCTTTTTCTTCACTCAACAGCGTGTACTTGCGCCGGCCGGCGGGCAGCACGACAGCCTGACCGAAGGGAAGCGGATACGCGACGCCCTCATCTGACAGCACCGCACATCCGCTCTTCAGGGCGACAAGAATCTGTAGTTCGTCCGCGTGGAGAAGGGGAGTGCCTTCGGCATAAGACGGGGCGAATCGGTCAACCGTGAAGTACTCGCAGGAGACAAGCCGGGTGTAGCCATTCATCGGCTCGGGCTGTCACGAGGCCCGCCCTGGTATGGGTGCGGGTTGCGGCAGTGCCGGCTTCGATGTGCAGTTCGCGCGGACGTCCGTAGTCCCACAGCCGGTAGGTCGTGTCGCTGTACTGCTGCGTTTCCAGCACAACCATTCCCGGGCCCGATGGCGTGGACCGTCCCAGCATCGACGAAGACCATGTCCCCGGTCTTCACGGGTACGGAGCGGAGCTTGCCTTCGATGGTGCCGTCCTCGATGGCGGCGCGGATCTGGTCTGGTGTCAGTGGCTCGCGGAAGCCGAGCAGGAGCTCCGCGCCCGGGCTGGGCATCCAGGATGTACCAGCACTCGGTCTTTCCGCGGGGCATACCCAGTGCGCGGGCCTGGGCATCGTCGGGGTGGACCTGAACGGAGAGTTTTTCACGGGGAAACAGTAGCTTGACCAGCAGCGGAAAACCCTCGCGCCGCGGATCGCCAAAGGCCTCGGGGGTCGCCGCCGTGAGGTCCGCGAGCGTCTTGCCCTCGGCCGCGCCGGACTCTGCCACGCAGTTCTCCGCTGTCAGCCAGATCTCGCCGACCGGAAGATCATTCTTGCTGCCGGGGTGCCACGGATCCAGCGAGGCTGCGCCCCAGATGCGTTCCACAAGAATGGGTACGAGCACGACCGGCTCAGGAATCGCGACTGCTTTGGGCATGGGCCCCCTCCGGCTGCAACTTACGGGTCTGGTGTGTTCGGGCAAGCCAAGTGTATCGTTCGCCACGAACCCAGAGCACGTCCTCTCTGACCTGCCTGTATCGTCAAGACCAAACCGGTTGTGAAGCCAGGAGCGCTCGCGACCGGGAGCGATGAACGACCCATGGCGCGATCTGCACGGATGAGTGACGTCGCAAAGCTGGCCAACGTCAGCACGATGACGGTTTCGCGCGTACTCAACGAGAACCCAAACGTACTGGATGAGACCCGCAAGCGGGTCTTTGAGGCCATCGAGCAGCTTGGCTACCGGCGCAACGAATTGGCGCGGTCATTGCGGGAACGGCGCTCCCGCCAGATTGGCATCCTTGTGCCCAATCTGCACGACGCATTCTTTGCCCTCTGTGCGGATGCGGTCAGCACGGTCGCGCGGAAGCACGGGTTCTCCGTCAGCATCGCGATGACCGCCGAGGACCCACGGGCCGAGTACGAAGAGGCGAGCCGCATGGCCTTGCGCCATGTGGACGGGCTCGTGGTGATTCCCGCGGAGGTGGAGTCGGGGGAGTCGGCGCTGCTCTCGCCTGAGCTGGCGCAGGTGCCTATGGTGGTGCTGGACCGGCCGCTCGGTGGCGCGTCGCATCGCGCAGACACACTTCTCGTCCAGAACAAACACGGTGCGCGCATCGCAACGGAGCACCTGCTGTCGCTCGGGCACACACGGATCGCGTTTGTGGGCCTGGAGGGCCATCTGTACACGATGCGCGAACGCAATGCGGGCTACCGGGCCGCGATGGAGGCGGCCGGTCTCCGCCGCACCGAGGTCTTTGTCTCGGACGAGTCTGTCACCGCGCAACGGACGCTTAACGAATTGCTGAGCTCAAAGCAGGTGCCGACCGCGCTCTTTTGCGCCAACAACCTGATCACACAACACGTCCTTCACGCGTTGCAGGGCAGGGAGATGCATCCGCCCGAGCAGATGGCACTGGTGGGCTTTGATGACTTCGAAACCGCGGACCTGCTGCGGCCCGGGATCACGGTGGTCCGACAGCCGGTGGAGTCGCTGGCGCGGATGGCGGCGGAGGTATTGTTTGCACGCCTTGCAGACGGAGACAAAGCAGCGCCGGGCAAGCGAATCGTGTTGCCGGTGGAGCTCATCGTTCGCGGTTCGTGCGGGTCGAGGTGACGGATCTCGCAACAGGCAAGGACCGTAACCCCGTGCTCGCAGTACACTGCGTTTGTTGCACGGAGACTCGATGAAGCCTGCTGTTGTGTTGCCTCTTCTGCTAGCGTCCACCTCCCTGGCCTTTGGTTCTGTCACGGTATCGCAGTGGGGTAAGACCACGGCCGGAGCGCCGGTGGAACTCTACACGCTTTCCGATGGCGACCTCACCGTGAAGATCACTAATTACGGAGCGCATATCGTCAGCATCGAGGCGCCGGACCGGAATGGTCACCGCGCCGATGTCGTGCTGGGTTACAAGGACGTGGCTGGGTACGAGACCGACAAGACCTACACCGGCGCGGTCGTCGGTCGCTACGGGAACCGGATCGGCAATGCGTCCTTCAAGCTCGACGGAACCACCTACCACATCACCAAGAACGAAGGCGGCAACGTCCTGCATGGCGGCCCCGAGGGTTTCAATCGGAAGGTTTGGACGGGGCACACGATTCCGAATGGCGTCGAGCTGACGCTGGTAAGCCCGGATGGAGATATGGGTTTTCCGGGCGCGCTGACGGCACATGTGCGCTACACGCTGGAAGGCGACGCCGTACGCATCCAGTACTCAGCGACGACCACGAAGCCCACCGTTCTGAACCTCACGAATCACGCGTACTTCAACCTGAGCGGCGAGGGAAGCGGCAGCATCCTCAACGACGTGATCACGCTGGGTGCAGACCGGTACACGCCCGTGAATAAGGAGCTGATCCCGACGGGACAGATCGCAAGTGTGGCGGGTACGCCGTTCGATCTTCGCAAGCCGACCCGCATCGGGGCGCATATCAACGACCCCAACCAGCAGATTCAAATTGGCGCCGGGTACGATCACAACTTCGTGCTGAGCCAAACCGGCCCGGGGCTGCACTTTGCCGCCAAGGTCTACGACCCGGCGAGTGGCCGCACCCTGACGGTGACCACGACGGAGCCGGCCGTGCAGTTCTATACGGGCAATCACCTGGACGGCACGGCGGTTGGGGTCTCCGGAAAGGCGTATCAGAAACAGACCGGGTTCTGCCTGGAGACACAGCACTTTCCCGACTCTCCGAACGAACCGGGATTTCCGTCCACTGTTCTTCGGCCGGGTCAGACGTTCCACTCTGAGACGGTGTTCACGTTCGGCGTGCAGCGATGACCCCGAGCGCCGGCAGAACGTGACTTGCAACGTTTGCCGGAGCTTATGTTATCGTTCACACGCATTGAGCATTACGAGATCTGGCGCGGTGCACGGGTTCGAAGACACGCGCGCTGTGTGAGGAGTCATGTCGAAGGGCGAGGCCGTCACACTCGGAGTTGACCTCGGGGGCACGAGCATCCGCGTGGGCTTGTATGACCGCAGGATGCAGTTGCTGGCAAGCCGGTCGATGCCCACCCGCGTTGCCGCCGGCCCGCAGTTCGCGGTGGACGAGATCGCCACCGCAATTCGTGACCTTCTCTCCGAGCAGGGCGCCGAGCGAGGGCCTTTGCACGCGATCGGCGTTGGCATCGGCAGCCCCGGCCCCATCAATCTCCGAACCGGTGTTCTTGGGCTGCTCCCAAACTTGCACGGCTGGGAGAACTTCCCGCTGCGGGACTCGCTTGAGAAGGCGACCGGACTGCCCGTCATCCTCGAGTCGGACGCCAACGCGGCCGCGATCGCCGAGTGGAAGCTCGGCGCAGCGCGAGATACGGACCTCGACTCCATGGCCATGCTCACGCTGGGCACAGGAGTTGGTTCCGGTCTGATCCTCGCCGGCAAGGTGTGGCATGGGATGTTCGGCATGGGTGGCGAGGTGGGCCACGCCAACGTACAGCGTGACGGGCTGCTTTGCGGCTGTGGAAGCCGTGGGTGTCTTGAGATGTACGCGTCCGCCGGGGCGGTCGTCCGCTTTGCGCGAGAGGCGGCGCAGGGGTCAGGAGTCTCTGACGCCATGCGCTCGCTGGGGTCACAGGCTGAGTTCACGCCCTTGGACGTGGCGACATTGGCCGAAGCCGGTGACCGCAGCGCAGAGGCCGTTTTCGACCGGCTCGGAGGCTACCTCGGTCTTGGGGTCGCCAATCTGATCAACACTTTGGATCTGCCGATGATCGTGATCGGAGGCGGCGTGGCCAGCGCCTGGTCACTGTTTGCTCCCGCGATGTTTCGGACGGTCCGCGAGTGCAGCGTCGTTTACAGGCTGGCCGAGCCAAGCCAGCAGCACGAACTGGAGTCCGATCGTACGTTCATTCGGCCAGCGAAGCTGGGGCCCGCCGCGGGGCTGCTGGGTGCGGGGCTTCTGCCGCATCTTGCCTCGCCCGGGTCCATGCTGATGGCCGCTCAAATCATGGAGCCTGTCCCTTGAAGTTTCTGCTGATTGCCCTCGCCCTGCTTGCGTCCGTGGACGCTGCCGCGGAGATCCGGCTGCCGCACATGATCTCTGATCATGCCGTATTGCAGCGCGATCGCCCCATGCACCTTTGGGGGTGGTCCACTCCCGGCGCCCATCTCACGGCGCAGTTCCACGATCAGAGCGCGGCGACGATCGCAAACCAGTTCGGGCAATGGAGCCTGTGGCTGAAGCCCGAGCCGGCAGGCGGACCATACACGCTGAAGATCGCCGGAGATGGCCCGGACACGACGGTCTCCGACCTGCTGGTGGGCGATGTCTGGTTCGCGTCCGGGCAAAGCAACATGGAGATGCCGCTGGAGGGCTTCAAGGACGCGCAGGGCAACCCAACGGCTGTGGTGAAGAACGCCGAGGGGGAGATCGCGTCTGCGAACAATCCGAGGCTCCGGTTGCTGGTTGTCGACAAGAAGAGTTCCGACATCCCGCTGAACGACATCGGCGGTACGTGGACAGCGTGTACGCCGGAGACGGCGCGCCATTTCTCGGCGGTGGCTTACTTCTTCGGGCGAGATATCGCCGCGAAGGAGAACGTTCCCGTCGGCCTCATCGATTCGACCTGGGGAGGCACGCCCGCGGACTCCTGGGTATCGCTGGACACGCTCGGCACCAACCCGCAACTGCTTCCGGCGTTCGCGAGTCGCGCAGCGTTCACTGCGGAGCAGGCGGATGCGAAAGCCATCATCGCTGCCGAGCAGCGCGAAGACGCAGAGGCCAAAGCAGCCGGGCGGCCCGCGCCTTCGCACAACTGGCACCCGTACGAGGCGTCCTGGCTTCCGGCGGGACTGTACAACGGCATGATCGCGCCGTTCACGCCCATGTCGATCAAGGGCTTCCTCTGGTACCAGGGCGAGACCAACTCAGCGCACGATCGCGCACCGTTCTACCACTCGTTATTCGCGGCGCTGATCGGCGACTGGCGAATGCACTTCGCGCAGGGCGAACCTGCCGTTTCTGTTCGTGCAGATCTCTTCGTTCAACTCGCCGGGTGAGGACTGGGGGCAGGTGCGGGACGCGCAACGCCGCACGCTGTCGGTCGCGAATACCGCGATGGCGGTGACGCTGGATGTTGGCCTTGCCGACAACGTGCATCCGCCCGATAAGCAGACGGTTGCGACCCGTCTCGCGCTCGCGGCTCGCGACATCGTCTACGGGGAACAGGTTGCGTACGAATCACCTCTCTTCCGGCAGGCCACGACGGAGTTGCGAGACGGTGGCGACGCTGCGATTCGTGTGTGGTTTGACGGCGCCAAGGGCCTCACCTACCGCGGCAAACCGGAGACTGGATTCGAGCTCGCCGGTGCCGATGGCAGGTTTGTTCCAGCGCAGGCCAGGGTGGAAGGTGAGACCGTGTTGGTCAGTGCGCCGTCCCTGCCCCATCCGGTGTACGTGCGCTATGGCTGGATGGGCGTGATGCAGAACAATCTCTACAACGCTGCGGGGCTTCCCGCTTCGACGTTCACCTCTCAACCGGAGCCAACGCATTGAAGACCTATCGTTTCGCCCGAGTCGTCGCAGGCATCTTCGCGGTTGTTTTTTGCGTGTCGGCAGGTGCACAAGCGCCAACTCCTGCAAGGGTCGACGCTGGTCTCGCGCTGACGCCGCCTATGGGCTGGAATAGCTGGAACCACTTCGGCTGCAACGTCAGCGAGAAGCTGATTCGCGACACCGCGGATGCGCTGGTCTCGAGCGGCATGCGCGACGCGGGCTACCAGTACCTTGTCATTGACGACTGCTGGCATGGCCAGCGAGATGCCCACGGCGACATCCAGGCCGACGCGCAACGCTTCCCGTCCGGCATCAAGGCGCTTGCAGACTACGTTCACAGCAAGGGCCTGAAGTTCGGGATCTATTCCGATGCCGGCGTGAAGACCTGTGCGGGCCGGCCCGGCTCGCGCGGCTACGAGTTTCAGGACGCGGCCCAGTATGCGCGCTGGGGCGTGGACTACCTGAAGTACGACTGGTGCAATACCTCGACGCAGAACGGGCCGGCCTCGTACGCGATCATGCGCGAGGCGCTGAACCACACGGGTCGTCCGATCGTGTTCAGCCTTTGCGAGTGGGGGACCGCCGACCCGTGGACCTGGGGCGCAAAGATCGGCGGCAACCTGTGGCGCACAACCGGCGATATCACGGACCAGTGGGCGGGCAAGAAGGGCTACTCGCACGGTGTCATGGACATTGTGGATAGCAACGAGGGCTTGTACTCCTATGCCGGGCCGGGGCACTGGAACGATCCCGACATGCTCGAGGTGGGCAACGGCGGGATGACCGCCGACGAGCAGCGTGCGCACTTCAGCCTGTGGGCGATGATGGCGGCCCCGTTGATCGCGGGCAATGACGTCGCGCACATGAATGAGGCGACCCGCTCCGTCCTGATGAACCGTGACGTGATTGCGGTGGATCAGGACCGTCTCGGCCATGCTGGGCGCCGTGTGCGCAAGGAGGGCGACCTGGAGGTCTGGTCGCGTGATCTAGCCGACGGGAGCCGGGCTGTTCTGCTGCTAAACCGCGGTCCAGCAGCCGCGCCCATCAGCTTCAAGTGGTCGGAAGTCGGGTTCCCGGACTCCTTTTCGCTGCGCGTACGCGATCTGTGGGAAGCCCGAGAGCTGGGCGCGTCGAGCGGGAGCTACACGGCAAACTCAGTGCCTTCACACGGCGTGAAGATGCTCTTGCTGAGGCCCTAAGCGCGTTCTGGACGGTGCGAACGACGTTTTCGGGGCTTCGCACCGATGTTAGCGACCGATGGCGGGGGCTCCTCATCCAACGCAGCAGAGGAGATTCATGATGCCGAATGCAAGCGCGGTCGCACCCACCTTCAAGCTTGGTGGTCAGAGAGAGATTCATCGACTTGGCTATGGTGCCATGCGCATCACGGGCGAAGGTATCTGGGGCGAGCCGAAGGATCGCGAGCAGGCGAAGCAGGTGCTGCGCCGCGCGGTTGAACTTGGGGTGGATTTCATCGACACGGCGGACAGCTATGGACCCGACGTCAGCGAAATCCTCATCGGTGAAGCGCTGGCGCCGTACAAGAGCAATGTCGTAATTGCGACCAAGGGCGGACTGGTTCGTACCGGGCCCAACAAGTGGCTGCCTGTTGGCCGTCCGGAGTATCTCGAGCAGCAGGTTGAGATGAGCCTGCGTCACCTGGACCTCGCCACGATTGAGCTTTGGCAGTTGCATCGCATCGACCCCAAGGTGCCGGTAGAGGAGTCGCTGGGCGCGATCAAGCATCTGCAGGACAAGGGCAAGATCCGCTTTGTGGGTTTGAGCGAGGTCTCTGTAGAGGAGATCGAGCGCGCTCGTAAGGTCGTCCAGATCGTCAGCGTCCAGAACGAATACAACATCACCAATCGCAAGAGCGAAGCCGTACTGGAGTACTGCGAAGCCGAACAACATCGGCTTCATTCCGTGGTTCCCGGTGGCTGCAGGCAAGCTGGCGCAACCGGGCGGCAAGCTGGATGAGATCGCGAAGAAGCATGACGCCACGGTCGCGCAGCTCTCGCTTGCGTGGTTGCTGCATCGCTCACCGGTGATGCTGCCGATCCCGGGTACAAGCTCAGTGGCTCATCTGGAAGAGAACATGAAGGCGGCTCAGATTGAGCTTTCCGAAAGCGAGATGCAGGAGCTTGAGGCCGCAGCGAAGTAGATGAAAAGCGAAGTGTGAAGGGCCTGAGATTCAGGCCCTTCTCGCTTTTGTAGGATTCGATCGGAGAACCGGATGAGCCTGAGTCTGAATGCCAAAGATACTGCGCTGGTGCTGATCGATCTGCAGCAGGCGATTGTTGGACGGGACACGGCGCCATACAAGGCGGCGGAGGTTGTGCAGCGATGCGCGAAGTTGGCAGAAGCCACGCGCACAGCCGGCGGCACGGTAGTGTACGTGCATGTTCTGCTGCATGAGTTCGCACCGCAGCAGCCGGCGGATCAGCCGAGGCCGCAGCCGTCGCAGCCACCGCCGCCGAGTGCTTCCGAACTGGTGCCGGAGGCTGGATATCAGCCCGGAAAGGACATCCTGATCGCGAAGCGGCAATGGGGTGCGTTCACCGCGACGAACCTCGACCAGGCTCTGCGCCGCCGCGCCATTAAGAACATCATCCTGGCCGGGATCGCGACCAACATCGGCGTGGAGTCGACCGCGCGTTCCGCGCAGGAGCTCGGATATGCGCTCGTGTTCGCTGAGGATGCCATGGCCACGATGACGGCGGAGATGCAGCAGTTCGCCACGAAGACCATCTTCCCTATGATGGGCCGGGTGCGCAGCACCGCAGAGATCATTGCCGCGTTGGGCTCCGGCGTCTAGGACCAGGCATGCTCAGCGACGCCGTTGCGCGTGCCTCGCGTGCGACTCCGGCCTATACGTCGGCGCTGGCGTTGCGTCCGACGCTTCCTCCACCAGCGGAACGAAGCTGAAGGCCGCGCACAGGCGCTGGCCGTCGCCGGACGCGGGGGGTTTCAGTTCTACAGCCTCGGCTGGCGAGTAGAACGCCAGGTAAAGCTGATCTTCCGCAGCTACGGCCAGCATCCAGACGGCCTCCTTTTCCCCGCACAACCTGCTGCCGTCCAGCATGGGTGCGTTGTCGGGGATCGCCACCCGAAACCAGAAGGCGGTGGCTGCCATCGTCGCAGGCGCCTTGAAGACGGCGAGCGCGTGAGCAAGCTCCGGCCCCTGCAGCATGCCTTGGGCAAGCAGCGGATAGGCGCGTCCGGCGATGACAAGGCGGCGGGTGGAGAACTCGGCGGGCCCGGTTATCGCATTGGCAGTGTCGGTCGCCGGTGCCCAGGCGGTTGTTTGCGCGAAGCGCTGCAGATCCGCGGAGGCTGGTTCGATCGGCCGATCTCGCCCAGGTTCTTCTGTGGGCCCTGGTGCGGTCAGCATCTGGGACAGCGTCACGCCCTTGGTCCACACCTGGCCGAGCTTGGCGGAGACAACGGGAACCACGTTCCCA
Source organism: uncultured Verrucomicrobiae bacterium (assembly GCA_963795955.1). Taxonomy (GTDB): domain Bacteria; phylum Acidobacteriota; class Terriglobia; order Terriglobales; family Acidobacteriaceae; genus Granulicella. The sequence continues at coordinate 185,710 of CAWCJK010000009.1, read as the reverse complement.
TCTTCCAGCAGCACGCTTGTGTTCGGCTTCAGGAGGATGCAGCCGTGTTTTTGCGGGTCAGGCGTGGGCGTCGCGGGCCCTCGCACCAGCCGCGACTGGCCGTGGGTGATCTGATCCTGCGCCTGTTCCTGCGATGACTTCGCGTAGAGGTCGACGGTGTCGGTGACGGTCTTATAGTCGGGGCAGACGACCGCGCCGGGCACTGCACCGAACGCCTGTGCCCTCACGAGCTTGCCCCCGCTTGGCGGACCAGACGTGAGAAGTGCATTCGGGATAGCTTGGGTCTCGGCGGAGGCGGCGCGCACCGGTGGCCGGGGCCCTTTGGAGGCCATGGCCACAAGCACCACGAGCAGTCCCGCGAAGGCAGCTAGCGCAACGTTCCGCATGGCAAGCCTCTTGGTTCGAGACGACTATAGCCTGATTCGCGCGGCATCAGCGCAAAATGGCCGCAAAACGTGCATAGAACAACGGAATAGCGCTGAATTTCCGCCTTAAGACGACAGGCAAAGCTCGTTTTCGTCGCTCTCTATCGCGGGCTGAGCGAAGAACTCGTCCACGCGAGCCATCACCTCGTCGCCGCGTTTGGCTTCGAAGATGGCGCGGCGCAGATGGGCGCCGTTGGGTACACCGTGCGTGAACCAGCTTGCAAACTGCTTCATCTTGCCGATGGCGTCGCGCTGTGCGGTCTCGTGGTCGCGCTTGAGGCGCTTGGCGTCTTCGGTGAGGGCCGGTTCGGTGATCTCGGGGTGGTCGGCGACCTCGCCCATCAGGCGCGTGAAGTAGTCGCGGATCATGCGGTAGCGGTCGAGATCGGTGGGGCGGTCGTAGCGGCCGATGCCGGTCTGCTGTTTGGTGGCGGTGTACTGGGCAATCTGGCGGAAGATCCAGGGGTTGGCGGGGGCGGCGCGGCCGATCATGACGGCGTCGCAGCGGGTGGCCTGGACCATGGCGACGGCGTCCTCGGGGGTGCGGATGTCGCCGTTGCCGATGACCGGGATGCGGACGGCGTCCTTGACGGCGGCGATCCACTCCCAGCGAGCGTCGCCGGTGTAGCCCTGTTCGCGGGTGCGGGCGTGGAGGGCGACGGCGTTCAGGCCGGAGTCTTCGGCGAGCCTGGCGAGGTCGACGCAGACGATGTTGGTGTCGTTCCAACCGAGGCGGAACTTGACGGTGAAGGGGATGGTGACGGCGGCGCGGACCTGTTTGAAGATCTCCGCGATGAGCGGCAGATCGCGGAGGAGGCCGGAGCCGCCGTTGCACTTGACCACGCGCTTGGCGGGGCAGCCGAGGTTGAGGTCGACCATGTCGAAGCCGGCATCCTGGATGATGCGGGCGCTTTCGGCGAGGGTTTCGGGGTTGGAGCCGAAGATCTGGGCGGAGATCGGGTGCTCGTCCTCGTAGTAGGTCAGGTAGCGCTTGCGCTTGGTTTCGCGCATGCGGGTGAGGCCGTCGGCGGAGGTGAACTCGGTCATGATGAGGCCGCAGCCGGAGCGCTCGTTGGAGACCTCGGTGTCGATGTCGACGTTCTCTCCTGCCGTTTCGGGGGAGAACATGCTGGCGTTGCGGATGAAGCGGCGGAAGACGGTGTCAGTGACGCCGGCCATGGGGGCGAGAACCGTCGCCGGAGCGATGCGGACGCCGCCGATGTGGAGTTCGGCGGGCACGGCGGCTTCGGCGGGCATCTCGCGTTCGGTTGTGGTGGTCCAGCGCTTGTCCATGGGGTGTCGTCTGCTGAGCTAGGGCCGACCGCCGGTGCAGGTTCCGGTCGGGGGTACCCCCCCGGGGGGGGTACTTTTGGTGCAAAGTACGTTCGATATTGGGTTTAGGCGTGGACTTCCAGATGGAAGTACCGTTTGGTGCTCCCAGATTCGATGCCTTGCAGGTCGGAACGTCGCCCAAAAGGCAAAGCCCGACCGCGGGGCCGGGCTGTTGATTGCTATTTCCTATTCTAGCGAGATCGCGGAATTGATGTGCAATCCAGGAGTGCCGCTTTTGGGTGAGTGATCGCTATGAGGTCCGTGCGCCGGCGCGTTTCGCGAAAAGAATGAGGGCCTCTGCGTTTGCAGAGGCCCTCGGGATGGTGCCAACGTGCGTGTTACTTGGCAGCGGCCTCGGCCTTTTTGGCGTCGGTTGCGGCGAACTTGCGACGGAAGCGCTCGATGCGGCCCGCGGTGTCGACCAGCTTTTGCTTGCCGGTGAAGAACGGATGGCAGGCGGAGCAGATTTCAAGGACGATGTCGCCCTTGTGGGTCGAACGGGTGGTGAAGTGGTTGCCGCATGCGCAGCGAACGTTGGTGTTCTCGTACCTGGGGTGAAGGCCTTCCTTCGGCATGGGTGAATCCTTTCAGTAGCTTTCCCGCCGCAGAACGGATCGCTTGCCGTGTCCCTTGGGGCTCAGGGCATCGAAGTTCCTGTCGCGCTGCAGCTTGGACCCCGACTCCCGGGGCCTCAGGCGCTAGTTGTTAGATTAGCATTTCGAGGTTTCGTCGCACCGTTGGCGCATTCATCCTGATCACTCAACTCCCCACGGACGTAACATCACCATGATCGTTGGGCACGGAATTTCTGGAGATTGGCCGCTAAGATTTGGACTGCGTTCGGCCTCTCAGGAACCACGTGGAAGTCTTTAATCAGCATCAACCCGAAGTCCTCAAACGCAACCCGGTCGGTCCTGAAGTGGGTTTTTCGAACGTCATCCCTGATCGAGTACCCGGCACCTTGGAATATGTGCAAGTGGGGAAACGGCACAGGGCTGAGTGGTGATCCAGGATGCCAGTGAAATCCCACGATCTGGGCCGCATCTTCATTTTCGACTGCGTAGTCGTACAGGCGCGTAACTACCTTCCACTGGCCTGAGAGCGTCTTCACGACGTCAAACTGCTGCGAGAAGGTAACAAACAGCACTTCACCGGACGCGGTGAGAAGCTGTAGCGCTGGGTCGGAAAGCGTAGCGCTGTGAAGTTCACCGGGCCTACTACCGCTCGCCTTCAGGAGCGTTTTACCGAAGCAGCTTAACGACTGCTGCAGAGGAGACTTGTAAATTCGAACAGCTTCAAACGGAGTTCTGCCTAGCACTTACCGAACGTACCATTGGAAGCAGTGCGGCAACACGCATAACGTTGCTTTCTTCTCCCTCTGCACCGACGTAGTCGCCTGCGTCCCAGTGGAGGAGGAAGTCATCCCCGGAGATCCTCAAGTAGCGCTGCGCGGTTGCATCGAAAAGGCTCTTCGCCTCTTCTGCCGAGAAGAAGTCTTGGTTCGCCGACGCCACATCTCTTGGTATTTCGAGAACGTCCAGCATCGCTGCTCCTCCTCCCGGTCCGATTTAGATACGCACGTTCGTGCTCCGGTAGTCCAGTTTTACAAGTGCAACCCTGCGAAAGCAACCAAAACCGACCGCATTAAGGTTGTAGATGCTGCACCGGGGTGTAGCGTTCCATGAACATACCAAGCTCCAGCGGGACAGCCGCCAAGTGAAAAGCCCGGACCTCTTGCGAGATCCGGGCTGTTCGGGTTTGGAGCGGCGCTTAGTGGCTTACTGTGCCCCAGTTGTTGACGAGGTTGTTGGCGTTGACTGTGCCGATGCCTGTGGCGAAGTCCCAGCCTGTGCCTGTCTTGTACGCCGGGGCGTAGGACGAGGTGGAGGTGGAGAGGACGCCGTAGGTGCCGGACGGGCGGTAGCAGCCCTTTGAGCCGTAGCAGTCCACGTCGATGTCACCCTGGGTGACGTCGTAGAAGGTGCAGCCCGAGCTCGCGGCGTTGCCGTTGGTGGAGTTGCAGCTGGTGTTGCCGGTGGAGCCGTACTCCGATCTTTGCGAGGTTGTAGTAGGTGGGATTTACGTTGCCCCAGGAGGCTCCGGTCTTCTGGTTCACGAGCGCCTGGAAGGCGGCCATGATGGGCGAAGCGAACGAGGTGCCGCCGGCGCCGGACCAGCCGCTGGGAGCGCCGGTGCAGGCTGCGCCGCCGTCGCCGGAGGCGGTGTTGGAGTAGCAGTAGACGTAGTAGTGACCCCAGACGCCGTTTGCGGCGAAGAGGCTGACGTCAGGGAGGTCGCGAACGCCGTCGCTGGGGTTACCGAGGACGGATTGCCAGGACGGCTTGGCCCAGCCCTTGCAGGTTCCGCTGACGACACCGCTGGTCGTCGCTCTACCCGAGGCGCAGCCGGAGGGACCGCCGGAGCCGGACCCGGTAGAGAGGTAGTACTGCTTTCCAGTGGTCGAGTTGCAGAAGCCCGACGAGCCGTAGGTGAGTGGAATAGCCGCTCTTGGTGGCGATCAGTTGCGAGGCGCAGGAGTCGTTCCACGGGATCTCCGGGATGTAGCTCTTTGCGGAGTTGTAGTAGGTTCCGTTGGTCGAGTTCCAGTAGCTGCTGTTGGAACCGGCGTAGGTGTCGCCGAAGTCTGTGCCGCCGACGGCGACGTTGTATGCGGTGGACGCGAAGCCGGAGACGGTGATGCCGTGGCTGGCGTAGGAGGCGTTGGCGTCAGAACTCGCGGCGCCCTCGTCACCGGAGGAGACGAAGATGGAGATGCCTTCACCGTTCGCGCTCTGATAGGTGGAGTTGTAGAGGGCGTTGGCGGTGGCGCCGTTCTCCGACTCGGATTCGCCGTAGCTGATGGAGACGATCTTGTAGGGCGTGTTGGAGTTGACGAGGTTTTCGAGCGCGATCAGACCACCGAAGGTGGTGCGGGTGTCGGCGCAGGACGCGAGCACGATGGCGGCGTTGGGAGCGGCGGCGGAGGCCCACTCGGCGTCGAGGATCGCCTCACCGTCGTTGCCGGCGACGTCACCGGGGTTGGTGCAGGTGCGTGCTGCCGGTGGGATGGACCTGCGTGAACGTGCCGGAGGTGTACTGGCTGAGTCCGAAGGTGGAGCGGAAGGTGGTCCAGTCGGCGGTGGAGTACACGTTGGTGTCTTCGATGACGACGATGGTCTGGCCTGTGCCCGTGACGCCGGCGGCGAAGAGGGGGTTCAGGTTGTAGATGGTGGCGAGGTCACCGGGAACGACGGCCTGATAGGTGCTGCTGCCGGAGGTGTAGGTGTAGGACGGATGCACCGCACCGGCGGCGTTGACTGCGGTGCCTTCGGTGGTCTGGCTGCTGGTCCGGGGGTCGAAGTGCACGGTGCTGACGTTGTGGTGCATGGGCTGGGGCCGGAAGTCGTTCAGCGAGGCGGGCCCGAGGACGACGCCGGCGAGCGCGGACGGGATGGAGGGCTCCTGCATGTTGGCGATGTGCGAGACGCCGTTGACGGAGAGGTTATGAATCTCGGTTCCGAAGGCGGAGCGTACCTGGGCGGCGCTGCCGGAGATGTCGATGGACATGGCGGTTGGAGCGACGCCGTTTACGGTGAAGCCCTTGTCCTTGAGCCAGCCTGTGACGGCATCAAGGTCACTCTGGGCGGGGCCGAACTCCGATCCGATCTCCTGCGCGGTGAGCCACTTGTGGAAGTTGGGCGAGGTCTGGTCGTTGAGGGTGGCGAGGTAGCTTTCGAAGGCGGCTTCGGACTCCGGCGAGCGTTGGAGCGCGATGAGGATGTGCGGCATGGGGAGCGAATCGGAGACGGCGCCGCGGTCGTTCGCGGCATTGGCGGCGGAGCGAACGTTGCCATAGCGGACGGTGCGCTTCGCGTCGTCGATCTTGCTGTTGATGAGTTGGTGTGCCCGGTGGGAACCTTGGCCGAAGGCAAGGGGCCCGGCAGCCGTAATGAGCGAAAGGGCGGTGACCGTTCGCAGAACAGTGAAGCGGCTTTTTTGCATGTATGTCCTCTGGTTGACTGCGGGTCGGACGAATCCCACGTATGTCAGCGTGTGACGTAAGTGTGGGACTGAAGTGTTACGAATGTTGCACGAGAGTACGTGACGGTCGGGGACTTTGGCTAGTTACCAAAGGCGCATGACTACCAATTCAGTGCAGGAGATGAAAACGATGCGAAAGGCGCGCCGGGTGGAGTATGCGGCAGGGCGCCGGATGCGCACGCGTAACACGAAGCTGTACAGGGTCTTGCATTGGCCGCTCTGGATCTTCGTGTTCTTCCTGGCGCCGGGGCCGCTGGTCTTCGACCTTTTTGCGGGGCGCGCGAACCGCTGGAACCTGATCTGGCTGGGGCTGGTGCTGCTTGGAACCGGGGTTGCGGCGCTGCGGGGACGATTGCCGGGCGCGGAGCCCGCACCGTACATCCTGCGGTTCACGGAGGACCGGCCGAACCCGCTGTACCGGCGGGTTTGCTACACGTTTGGCTGGAATGCGGCGGTGAACTTCGCGCTGATGAACCTGCTGGGGCTGGTGATCGCGGTGGCGACGGGGCGGTGGTACATGCAGCAGATTTATTGGCGGGTGTATCTGCCGGTGATGGTTTTGTTTGTTGCGCTGGGAGCGGCTGGGGTGTTGCCGCGGGTGGGGCGGTCGACGAAGGGCGAGGGAACGGAGCGGCGGTATTTCTATGGGACGGTTTGGGCGGTGACGTTTGCGCAGGCGGTGCTGCTGGTGCTGTGGAAGGCACTGCCTCGGACGCACGGCGCTGACATGGCGGAGTTGGCGGCGTATGTGTTGGTTCTGGTGGGTGTGGGCGTGATGGCTGCGAGGGGGCTTCTGCCGCGAACGCGGCCGATTCTGCCGGGCGAGGCTGTGCTGGCGGACTGATTGTGGGGGAAAAGAGAAGGGCCGCAGCGATGGACGCTGCGGCCCTTGTGGTTCGGTGAGGGTGCTTTAGTTCTGGACGGTGATGACGACCGGAGCGGAGAGCACGGTGTCGTTGTTGGTGGTGTGAGCCCAGATCTGCAGGGTGTGTGAGCCGTTGCTGAGGGTGGTTGTGTCGAGCGGATACATGTATGGGCGCTCGGTTACGCGACGGGTGCCGATCTCCATGCCGTCGACCATGAGGAAGGAGCCCGCGGCGTCAAGGTTGACGTTGATCTGTGCTGTGACCCAGACGGTGCCGGAGATCGTGCTGCCGGCGGAGGGCGTGAGGATCGCTACCGGGCCGGAGGGTGGGCGTTGCGGCGTTGATGACCAGGACCACGGTGGCTGTCTTGGTGGTGTAGTCGGTGGTATCAGACGGCGTGAAGGTCACGCTGAGGGTGCTGGATCCTACGCCGAGGACCGTACCTGCGCCGGGGGTGTAGGTGTAGGTTCCCGGAACGTTGGCGCTGGCGTTGAGTTGTGCGTTGGATAGCGCCGTTCCGGAGGTGATGGGTGCAGGCGTGGCCCAGGTGAGGGTCGGAGTGGCCTTGTTGACGGTGATGCTGCGGGTGGTGGTGATGGGACCGCTGTTGCCGGTGGAGGGCGTGAAGACGGCGGTGAGGGTGTGTGCGCCTGCGGTGAGGATCGTGCCGGCTACAGGTGAGTAGGCGAAGCTGCCCGCCACGTTGGCGGTGGCGTTCAGTTGGGTGCCGGAGAGCGGTGTGCCGTAGGTGATGGTTGCCGGGGCGGACCAGGTGACCTGCGGGGTCGGGGAGTTGGAGGCGTTGATGGTGAGGTTCACCGTCCGAGTGGCCGAGGTGTAGTCGGTGCTGTCAGTGGGTGTGAAGGTGACGGTCAGCGTGCTTGTGCCGGCGGCTAGAACCGTGCCTGCCGCGGGGCTGTAGGTGAAGGTGCCCGGAACGTTGGCTGTGGCGTTTAGTTGCGTTGAGGAGAGTGCTGTGCCGGACGTGATCGCCGCGGGCGTTGCCCACGTGACGGTGGGCGTTGCGCGCGAGATGGTGAGGTTCACGCTGGCGGTTGCGGAGGTGTAGTGCGTGGTGTCGGCCGGGGTGAACGTGACCTGCAGGGCGTGGGAGCCGGCGCTGAGAACCGAGCCGAGCGCCGGGTTGTAGGTGAAGGTGCCGGCGGTGCTCGCGGCTGCGTTGAGTTGGGCAGCGGAGAGCGGTGTGCCGTAGGTGATAGCCGAAGGAGTCGACCAGGTGATGGCCGGGGTTTGCGGTGTGGCGGGGGGTGTGGGCGAGGTTACGCCGGCGGCGCGGTAGATCGAGACCAGCGTGGCGTTGTTGGGATCCCAGTAGTCGGCGTGGCCCATGAGGATGTCGCCGTGGGCTACCGAGGCTGTGAGTTGAGGAGTGTATTGCGCGAGCTTCGCGGCGTTGACGTCATTGATGAGGTTCATGCCGAAGGCGTGCGGGTAGACGTTGTAAACAGCCGCGGGTGTTCCCAGGCTCGTGTGGTTAAGGAACGAGTAGAAGGGTGCGGTGTACGCGTAGTAGCGCGTAGTGCTTTCTTCAGGGATGAAGAGGAGGTTAGGGAAGTCGCTGTGGAGCTGCTGGAAGATCGCGGCGTCGAGCACGCCGCCGTAGGTGTCGACGGTGGAGTCTACGTAGAAGAGGCTGGTTCCCCAGCGCGAGTTGGCATAGCGGACCTTGTTTTCAAGGTTGGCAATGATGGCGGCGTTGGTGGTGAGGTAGACCTGGCTGGCGGTGTTGTTGGGGCCCAGGGTGAACATCTGCGGGCGCAGGCAGACGCCGACGCGGAAGCCAGCGTTGGTGATGGTTTTGAAGTACGCGTCGTCGAGCTTCTGGCCGTAGAACGGGGAGTTCTTGTCCGTGATGGTGGATTCCATCTCCGGGGCGACGGCGGCAATCTGGTCAGGGGAGCAGACGTAGCTTGTGGTCTGGGGGTACTGCTCGCCTTCGATGTCCCAAAGGATGACGCCCTGCGCGTCCATGTTCTGTAAGTTGGTGACGTCGTTGGCGGCCTGTGCGAGGACGCGGTCCTGGAATGCCTGGAGGCCGGTGGGGTTTGTGATGTCGACGCTGGGGTCGTTGAAGTAACGGCGCGGATTGGTGGGGAAGCCACCGGGCTGCGTGATGTCGGTGTTGGAGGGCGAACTGGCGAGGTAGGAGCCGCCGATGATGCGCTTGTCGGACCAGGTCATCTGGTTGGGGTAGGTGGCGGCGAAGCTGGCGTACGCGTCGGAGGCGTCGGCTGCGGTGCCTTCGGGCGTGAAGCGCAGCGAGACGGTGTAGCTGAAGCTGGTGCCCGGCATGACGGGGTGATCGTTGCGCGGATAGAAGGTCGCGAGGTAGTCCGGGGCGGTGCTGGTCATGATGGGCGAGTAAGTTGCGTTGCCCTCCGTCTTCCAGCCGGTGTACATGGGTGTGGCTTCATTGGGAAGGACGGCGGTGACGACGCCGGAGCCGAAGTCGGCGACGCTTACGCCGGGGTCCCTGTTGGTGATGGCGTATTGCGTGTAGCCGCTGAAGCCGGCGGGGTCCTGCGGGAAGTGGAGGAAGAAGGGAAAGATTTCGGCGCCGTCGAAGATGATGCCGGAGCTGCCGTAGTTGGTCTCGGTGACGGTGATGTCGAGGTTGTTGCCGTGCTGCGCGAACTGGGTCGCGATGTTGCCCCAGACGAAGTTATAGGTTTCGGTCTGTGTGGAGGGGTTCCAGGAGGTTCCGGAGTTGTTCTCGCCCCAACCGTATTGGCCGGTGGTGATGAGGTTGCCGGAGAGGTCGGTGGACTTCATGTGCCAGATGTGGAAGGCGTCGGACGAGGAGTTGCCGACGTTCTCGAGGGTCGTTCCGTTGAACGAAAGGGTCTGGATGCCTTTGGAACCGTAGGTGATCTGAAGGCCTTGTGCGAGGGCTTGCGAGCAGAGGGGCAGAAGGAACGCGGCGGGGACGAGCAGCGACGTCACCGCGCGATGCCGGCACACGCGGGAGGCGATCTTATGGGCTATAGAACTTGCGATTCATGGGGAGGCCTGATTCTCGAATTTCAAGCGCAGCGTAACGCGGCGGTGTACACCGCAGTAATCGCCTGAAAGTCGTAGCGGAGACGGGTAAACGGAGGTGGCGACAAGAGCGTCCACACCACACCCTGGGTCGAGGCCCGAAGAGACGCCCGATCACGCGGAGAAGCCGATTAGATGTTCTCGCGCTTGTTGTTTGTGAGGTCAGGCCGGTCAGAGCCCTGCGATACGCGACTGCCTCGTGAGCCCTGGGAACCTAGCGGGGAAGCATAGCACCGCGTCTACACAGAGCGCTGCGTATGTCGCTGCGGGGCGACGCGGGCGCAAACGAAAGGGTTCGCCGCTTTTGCGACGAACCCCGTTGATGTTGAAGCGTGAGCGCCGCTTATGGGTGTGCGGTGATGCTGATCGCGCCTGGCGTCAGCGTTGTTTGTTCCTGCAGCGCTACGCTGCTGAGCCACTTGGGGTCGCTGAACGTCAGCGTGAGATTGCGGTCTGTGGCGTTGGTGGTTGCGGCAAGCGAACCTGTGGCGAGCAGGTCCTTTTTGCCTGCCGTCAGGGTGAACTTTGCGGTCTCGGCGGACTCGGAGAGCGGCGTTGTGAAGTCCAGTGTCAGAGAATGCTTGTCGCTTTCGTGAACCGGGGAAAAGCGGACGCTTTTGAGGCTCCAGCCGACTCCGTCGCGTGTGGCGTCGAGGACATAGTGCACGCCGGGGTCGAAGGTTTCGGTCGTGGTCACACTGATATGTGAACCGTCTACCTTGTCGATGTGAATGGAGCGGTGATTGCCATGAGCCTCATCGAGCTCCCAGCTTGCGCCAGCGGTGAGAGCAGTGGGTGCCGAGGTGATCTTCCAGTTCTCGGCACCGGGCGTGAACACGAGAAGATGTCCGCCTTCGGTCTCCACGGCGTGGTAGGCCACGAAGTAAGGAGGCTGGCTGATCTCCTTCCACTCCGCGGCCGCGCTGGTCACGTTGCCGATCTGCAATGCTGTGCCTTCCCCTGAGATTGCGCCCATTTCGCGATAGGCGAAGATGGGGACCTTTGTGCCCGGGAAGGGGTTGAGGCCGCGGCCTTGTTCAGACATGTCTGTGCCCTGCACGAAGCGAAACTGCAGCGGCTTGCCGTCGGCCATGGTGAAGCGCACGGAGGTGATGCTGCCGTTGTTGTCGTTGTCGGCGGGCTCAAAGGCGATGGCGGTCTTGTGCGCTTCTTCACCGGTGGCGGCAGCGGAGGCGAGCAGAGCGTCGTTGTCGGTGTAGTGGATGCGTTTGCCGGCACGGTCGGTCAGGGTGACGTAGACGAGCGGATGCTTGCTGTTTGTGGGGTCGACGTCGAGTTCGACCATCGAGTAGGGGAGTTCCTCGCCAACCCACTGGATGAACTGCTCGGGCCAGTAGCGATAGGTGGTGATGAGCGGCAGCATGGGCGGAGCGATGGCTGTGAGTTGTGCAGGCGGGGCCTGTGGCGTTGCGATTAGGGCGATGAGGCGGTTCAGGCGGTCCACCGTGGAGCAGTGGTGGCGAGGTTCAGAGCAGATCCCCTGCGGAGATGGCGGATATGCATTGGCAAGTTCTCCTTCGGCAGATGCAGGTGAATGAACGGCAGTGCAATTGTAGGGCATGGTGAAGGCGGAGAGCACGTGGTTAGAAGCTCCAGCGCAGGCCGGCTTCGACACGACGGCCGGCATCCGCCTGGTAGGCGCGTCCGAACTGCGGAGACCCGAGCACGTTTCCCACGGCGAGTACGTTGGTGTGGTTGAGCAGATTGGTGGAGCGCAGATTGATGGCGAGGTTCTGTGCCTCCTTGCCGGGTTTGTGCGGCAGCGGGAAGGTGCGGCTCAGGTTTGCGTCGAGGTGGACGTTCCAGGGCAGAGTGCCGGCGTTGCGAGCGATCGGACCGCCAGGACCGTAGGTGGAGAGGTCGCCGAACTGGGTGGGGTATACGGTTGCGGGCGAGCCTGGGGTGCTGAAGACGGGGCGATCGTTGAGGACGCCGTCGCCGTTGCCATCGAAGCCTGTGAGCACGTTGTAGGGAAGGCCCGAACCGGCGTTGAACTGGGTGGAGAGGTTTACCTTGCGGGGCAGGACGAAGTTGCTGAAGGCGATGATCTGGTGCGTGGCTTCCCAGGAGAGCCGGCTGACTTCGCCGCGATCGGAGTAGGTGCTTTGCGGGAAGCTGGAGGCGCCGTCGGTGTCGCCGCGCAGGTCCATGCGGATGTAGCCGGCGAAGAGTTGCAGATGCTTGAGGCTGCGCTGGTCGATGCCGGTGAAGAGGACGTTTCCGCCGAGGTGTCCTGTCTGCTGGAACTGATCCAGGTTGGTGTCGGGTTCGATGGGCCGCGGGCCGGTGGGCGAACCGTTCTCAGGCGCGTTGATGTTGCGCGAGCGCAGGAGGTCCCAGCCGTGCACGAGGTAGAGGTTGGCTTGCGCGTGCCAGTGACGCGGGAACTCGTGTTCGACGCCGAGGTGTGATTCGATCGATGGCTGCTGGGTGAGATTGGGAAGCGCGGTGCGCAGGGTGGTGATGGTGGATGTCCCGGTAGTCAGCGGGTTGCCGTAGACCGGGTTGTAGATCTGCAACTGGCGCTGGTTGATGCCGTTGAGTTGGAGGTTGGAGAGAACGGTTTGGGGGTCGACGGTGCCGAAGAAGAGGCCGGTGCGCGCGTGGAAGACGGTCTTCTGCTTGCGGTCGGGCGACCATGAGACGCCGAGCCGGGGGCCTAGATTGCTGACCGTCAACGGAGCGTTCTGCAGGGCCCAGCGGAGGCCGAGAGCGAACTGCAGACGCGGACGGAATTTCCATTGGTCCTGCGCGTAGAGCACGGCCTGGAGTTGGTTGAGCGAGATGTGCGGCGTGCCTGCCGTGACATTGAACTGAGTGGGCCGGCCGCCGGGCTGATTCAACAGCGCGAGGCGGTATTGCTCGATCCCGGTGAGGTTGCCGTTGCCGCCGAAGATGTAGGTTCCGTTGAAGCCCGCGGGCGAGCTGTTGTGGAGCGATGTATCGAGCAGTTGCAGGCCGGCTTTGAGGCTGTGTTTGCCGTGGCTGTAGAGGATGTCGTCGTCGAACTCGAGATCGCGCTCGTGTGCCTGGAGGTGGCCGGTGATGGCGCCGCCGCCGGTGAAGGCGCCGGCGACCTGCAGAGAGGGCGCTGTGGAGTTCGGTGCGTCTGCGCGGTACTTCCAGGTGTAGCCGAGGCGCGTTTCGTGGACGAGGGTGGGTGAGAGGGTTTGCAGATTGGTGAGCAGGAGGGCGTGCTCCTGCTGGACGCTGTTGTAGCCGGCTTCTTCGAGGACGTCTCCCCCGACGCCCTGGTTTGTGAGGCCATTGACGCCGGCGACGTAGGCGAGGGTGAGGTTGTCCTTTGCGGAGACTTGAAGGCCGAAGTGCGCGCTGGCCTCCCAGAGGGATTCTGGTGTGGCGACGTTCGCGATGACGGGGGTTTGATTGCCTGCGGGGTCGAGGGTGATGGCGTTGACAACCGAGAAGCGATCGATCTGGCGATGTTCGAGGTTGAGGGAGATGTCGCTGCGGTTCTTGACGATGGGGCCGCTGAGTTCAAAGCCGTAACGCTGCTTGCCGATGGCGGCGCGACTGGGCGCGAAGGGGTCTTTGGCGTTCATGAAGCCGGCGCTTTGGGTGGTGAAGAGAGCGCCGTGCCAGGTGGATTGGCCGGGCTTGGTGTAGATCTCGATGCGGCCACCCTGGTAGGGGGGACGGGCGTACTCGGCGGAGAAGAGATCGGGGTTGACGCGGATGAAGGCGATGGCGGATTTGGGCGGGATGCGGCCGCTGTTTTGAAAGCCATCGACGGTGGTGATGGCCTGGCCGGGCGAGCCGCCCGCTGCGGCTGCGAGGACCTGAAGCTGGCGATTGAACTCGTCCGGGTCGTCTGCGAGCTGGGCGATGTCGCTCTTTTCGAGGGTGCGCGAACCGGCGATGTCTTCGCTGGAGACGGGGGTGGAGTCGACTACGGCGTTGACCTCGGCTTGAACGGTTTCCGGCTTGAGGCGGATGGTGAGGCTGTGCTCTGCGGCACCGAGTTGAAGAGTGCGGGCGGAGGGTTCGAAGCTGGCAGCGGTGATGTTGAGCTCGTAGTGGCCGAAGGGGACGCAGGCGGTGGCGAAGCGGCCGTCGCGGTCTGTTTGGAGGGCCGTGGTGACCGGGCTGGTGGTGATGTCGGCGGCCACGACGACGGCGCCTGTGGGGTCGAGGACCTGGCCTGTGATGCGGGCGGTGTCTTTGGGGCAGGCGGTCTGGGCTGCCGCTGCTGATGCGGTGATGAGGAGTGCGGTGGAAAGGATTGCCATGTTGGGCATGTTTGCCTCGGTGGTGACTGAGGCTATGGTCGGGTTTCGGCGTCGCGGATAGCAGTGGCTGGCGTCAGCAATGTGGGGTGACAGATGTCATCTGCGGCTGCGGTTAGAAAGCTGACGCAAAGGTCGCGATGGGAGCGCGGAGGTGCGCGATGGCGTTTGTGGTGAGGGGGCGTGTGCCGGTGTGCGGAGTGGGGGTTGTGCGAAGATGCTGCAGACCAACGGAGTTGCGGTACGTCAAGCAATGAGGACGGGATCGGCGAGGGATGCGTTCAGGAGTGGGCGATGGGTCGGCAGGTTAGGCTGCGCGTGCTTGCGGTGGTGCTTGGCCGCTGCTTGTCTTTGGGGTGATGGGCTGGGGAGTGGGGCTGCCGGGGCGCAGAGCGCGGCGGCTGACACGGTGTATCACCTGCATGGAACGGTGGTGAACGGGCAGACAGGGCAGCCGATCGCGCGGGCGCTGGTGGTCTCGCTGGACCGGCGGCTGGCGACGATGACGGACAGCACCGGCCGGTTTGCGATTGAGGTGGAGATGACGCGACCGGTGTCGACGGGAGCGCAGTCGGGGCCGATGCGGTTTGGGTCGATGCTGATGTTGCGGGCTCAGAAGCCGGGGTTTGATCCGCAGCCGCAGCCGTTGCTGTTGCCGCTCGACGAGAGCCTTTCGGACAAGGATGTCAGTCTGAAGCTGATGCCCGTTTCGGTGGTCACGGGAACGGTATCTGCGCCGAGCGGTGACGGAGCGCGAGACGTACAGGTGATGCTGCTGCGGCGGCAGATCGTGGACGGAGAGCCGTCGTGGCAGCCCGCGGGGATGCATGCGACGAACCGCGAGGGCGAGTTTCGATTCGGCAATCTCCCGCCGGGCGAATACACGATGGTGACGATGGAGAGCTTCACTGGCGGAGGTTTTGGGAGGCCGTCGCAGAGCGACTCTGAGCGGTACCCGCCGGTGTATTACGGCGATGCGCCGAACCTGAACTCTGCAACGAAGTTGACGCTGCATTATGGCGAGACCGCGCGAACGGAGATCCATCTTCACCGCACGCGCTTCTATCCGGTGACGGTTGTGGTGGGTGGAGGTGCTGGAGCGGGGGTGGCCGTTCGGGTGGTTGGCGCGGACCGGTTCAGTAGCTTTGGGTTCGCGTTTGACGGCCGCGACCGTGTGATCGAGGGCACTCTTCCGGACGGGGATTACACGCTGGTGATCAGCAGTTCTGGACAGCCGCAGAGTTTTGCGCGCGTTCCGATTACGGTAGCGGGGGCTCCGGTGCGTGTGGGGCCGGTGGGACTCGCGCCTGCGTCGAGGATTGAGGTGCATGTACACCCGGAGTTCACCGCGAAGGGAACGGACGGTCAGCCTGGGATGGTGCAGGTGATGCTTCGCTCGGAGGAGAACGGCTTCGCCATGTCGGAAGCGGCCCACGACGGCGAGCTCGCAATTGAAAACGTGCAGCCGGGCCGGTACACGGTGATGGTGAACGTCCCGGGAGGGTACGCGGCCTCGGTGAGTTCAGGCGAGACGGACCTGTTGCAGCAGCCTCTGATCGTTGGCTCCGGTTCGGTGCCGGCTATCGAGGTGGTGACGCGGAATGATGTGGCGGGGCTTAAGGGGAAGGTGACGTTTCCGGAGGGTGCGCCGCCGGAGAGGACATTCGTGTTCCTGGTCCCGGAGGGTGCGGGGCGTATGACGCAGGTGGTGACGGATGTTGATGGAAGCTTCAGGTTCGGAGGGGTGCGGCCGGGTGCGTATCGGTTGCTGGCGAGCGGGAACCCCCTGCTGCAGATTGCGTATCGTGACCCCGACGTGATGCGGGCGTATGACAGCAAGCTCCCGGCCGTGACGCTGGCGGCGGGCGAGACTGCGAGTGCCGACGCTCCGTTTGTTGACCTTGATGCGGAGGGGAGTCGATAGCGATGCGGGTTCGGCTCGTAGTGGCGGCGCTATCGCTTTCCGTGCTGTGTGCCGGACGGAGTTGGGCGCAGCAGGCTGCGGTTGAGCAGATCGCGGGCAAGGTGGTGAGTGCGCGTGATGGACGGCCGATTCCGGAGGCTACGGTGCGGCTGCTCTCGAGCAAGACGCACACGGTAGTGGGAACGGTGCATGCGGGGGAGGACGGTGGCTTCCACTTTGATCCGGTGCCGACAGGGAACTACCAGATGATTGGGAACGCGCCGGGGTATCTTGCGGCCTCGTACCTGCAGCATGACAACTACTACAGTGGCGTGGTCACGGGGGCCGGTCTCGATACAGGATCGCTGACGCTGGAGCTGGCGCCGGCGTCGAGCATCTCGGGGCGGGTGGTGGATGAGAGCGGCGAGCCCGTACGGCAGGGGCTTGTGCGGCTGTATCGGAAGCAACCGGACGCGGACCAGCCCGTAGGCGAAGGACGGATGAGCAACGTGGATGAGGAGGGGGCGTTCGATTTTGAGGAACTGCCGCCGGGCGAGTACTTCGTCGCGGTCACGTCAGAACCCTGGTATGCGGTGCATCCGATGCCGCAGCCGACGGGGGCGAACTTCGCGACTTATCGCAATGCGGTGGACCCGGCGCTGGATGTGGTGTATCCGATGACTTTTTATCCGAACGCGACGAGCCCGGATGCGGCGTCGCCGGTTGAGATCAAGGGCGGCGAGCAGGTCACCCTGGATATGCAACTGGTTCCGCGAGCACGCCCTGACGATCACGGTGCCGCTTGCGCCTGGCGAACCGTCCGGTCGGGCGATTCTTCGCGTTGCGTCGCCAGGTGTTTGGAGCGGAGGAACAGGTTTCGAGTGCGCAGACGATGATGAACGGGATGGTGTCGGTGGTGGGTATCGCTCCGGGCGAGTACACGCTGGATGAGATCGCGGCAGGGACGAGCCGCGTCGTTCGGTCGCAGCGTGTGGACGTGAGTACGAGCTCGGTTACGCTGCCGTTGGGCGCGGCGGAGAGCGCCGTCACGGTGAAGGTGGCCATCCAGGCGCGTCCAGGGATGAAGCTACCGGACAATCTGCAGCTTGGGTTCCGGGATGAGAAGGCGCGACGCATTTCGCCGAATCAGCCGGCGATCAATGGAGGGACGGAGTTCACAAACGTTCGCGCGGGAGATTACAGCGTGGTGGCATTCTCGAACGGACAGGCGCTGACGGTGGGCAGTGTGAACGTGGACGGGCATCTGGCGCACGGCGCTCATCTACACATCACGGCAGCGGCGGACGTATCGGTCGTAGCGACGTTAGGTGGGGCGTCGGTGAAGGTGGAAGGCACGGTGCGCCACGGGGGCAAGCCGGCGGCGGGTTCGATGGTGGTGCTGGTTCCGGCAGAGTCGGGCGCCGGCAGTGAACTTTTCCGGCGAGATGAGACGAACCTGGATGGCAGCTTCTCGCTCGAGAACGTGGTCCCGGGAAGGTACATCCTTGTGGCGATCGATGACGGCTGGACGCTGCGCTGGAACGATCCGGCGGCGCTGATGCCGTATCTGCTGCACGGCATTCCGCTGGAAGTATCGACGGGGGGTTCTGGCGACGTGCGCCTGAAGGCGGCTGTGGTCGCGCAGTCGCGCTAGCGGCAGCACAAAGGGCGCCGAGCGGCGCCCTTCTGCGGGTGCGGGTTTTGTCAGAGTTAGGAGCGGTTGGCGCCGGTTGAGGCGCTCGCGGCGGCGGCGTTCTCACGCTGTGAGATCTGCGTCAGGAGCGCGTCGGTCTTCTTTTCCTCTTCAAGCGTCTGGTCGAGCACGGAGGCGTGCTGGGTGAGGCCGAGGGTCTTGGCCCAATCACGAGCGGAGCCGTAGGAGGCAATCTCGTAGTGTTCGATCTTCTGGGCTGTGGCGAGCAGACCGGCATCGCGGACCGGGCCTTCGCTGGACTCGCGGACGATGTTGGTGCCGGAGCCGATGAGCGCGGTGGTGATGGGATCCTTCTTGTCATCGGCGTCGCCCTGGAGCTCGCCGAGGAGGCGCTCGAGACGCTGGGCGTGGGTGCGGGTTTCCTGCTGATGCGTTTTGAATGCCTGCTGCAGGGTGCTGTCCTGCGTGTGCTCGATCATGCTTTGCAGGCCATCGATGATCTGGTTTTCGGTGGAAAGCAGGTACTGGAGTTGGCCCGTGTAAAGGGAGCGGAGATCGTCGTAATCGTTAGGAGTGATGAGACCCATTTGCGTAACCTCGAAGGGGAATTGTGATCGCCCTGCGGGGTAAGAGACCCGAAACGAGGCTCGCGTTGGCTGCTTTCATCCTCTATACATGCGTTACGTCGTATTCCGCCCAACCAGTTTTGACGGGCTTGTGAAGGCGATGGGCGCGGACGAGGTCCGGCTTGGGTTCAGGTGGGGTTCGGGTGGGGTTCGCTTAGGGCTGTTCCGGTCGCCTATAATCGGGTATTCCCTCCGGTTGCACGGGGTCGAAGTAGAACAACGCTGTGAGGTTGTGGTCATTTTTACCGGATTGCGAGTGAGCGCAAGCGCTCCCAGAAGTACTAGAACGCCCCAGCGCATGCGCCCACGCCGGAATCGCCTCGCATTTCTGTCGATGGCGGCTGCTCTGCTGCTGGTTTTGAGCGCGTTTGTTCAGAGCCCTGAGTTGACGGCCCAGATCCATGCGACAACGCCCTTCAGCTCTCAACCGACGACGCCGCAGGTGCTTTGCCCGGTGCAGGTGATCGGCAATCGCCGCATCCCGAAGGAATCGGTGCTGGCGCGGCTGTTTTCGCGTCCTGGCGATCAGTACGACGCCGCCATCGTGGAGCGCGACTTCAACTCGCTGTGGAACACGGGCTACTTCGATAGCGTGCGCATTGAGCGGCTGGATACGCCGACCTGCGTGCAGCTGATTGTTTATGTGCAGGAAAAGCCGACCATCGGCGAGCTCAACTTCAAGGGCCTAAGTTCGTTCTCGGTTTCGGACGCGTACGACCGGTTCAAGAAGGAGAAGGTTGGGCTGTCGGTCGAGAGCCAGTATGACCCGACGCGCATTAAGCGCGCTGAGGTGGTGCTGCAGCAGATGCTCGGCGAGCACGGTCACCAGTTTGCGACGATTCGTACGGAGGTGAAGACGCTTCCGCCGGCGCGCGTATCGCTGACGTTTGTGATCAAGGAAGGACCGACGGTCAAGGTCGGCAAGATCGCGTTCCAGGGCAATCATGCGCTGAGCGCGCGGGACCTGCGCCGCTCGATGAAGAACCTGCGGCCGATCGGGATTCCGCACTCGATCATCCTGGAGAACATCTTCCCGCGCACCTACGACGCGTCGAAGCTGGACGAAGATGCGGACCGCGTTCGCATCGAGTACCGGAACAAGGGCTACTTCAAAGCGACCACGCTGGAGCCGGAGACGAATGTTCGCAACGAGGGCGGCATCAACCCGTTCACGTTGCACCCGAACAAGGGCAAGCGCGTCGACATCCTGATCCCGGTGGAAGAGGGTGCGCGCTATCGGCTGGCCGCGATCAACTTCACCGGCAACACGCATTTCCCAAACACGCGGGCTCTGCGTGCGCAGTTCGCCATCAAGGACGGCGACTGGTTTAACTACACGGCGTTTGGCAAGGGTCTGCAGAACCTGCAGAAGGCGTACGGCTCGCTGGGGTATATCAACTTCGTGCCGCAGCCCGTGCCGACGCTTTGACGAAGCCAAGAAGACGGTGACGTTCAACATCGCAGTGCGAAGAAGGCAAGCGGTTCTTCATCTCGCGCATCGAGTTCACGGGGAACACGATCACGCGCGACAAGGTGGTCCGGCGTGAACTCCTGGTCGAGGAAGGTCAGCCGTACAACAGCCAGTTGGTGGACCTGTCGCTGCTGCGCCTGAATCAGCTGAATTACTTCGATACGTTGCGCTCCGAGCAGGATGTGGAGACGCGGCAGAATGCGGACGCGGGCACGGTCGACCTGCTGATCAAGCTGAAGGAGAAGGGCAAGAACTCCATCGGCCTGAACGGCGGCATCAGCGGACTTTCCGGGACGTTCATCGGTCTTAACTACGAGACCAACAACTTCCTTGGTCTGGGTGAGACGCTCAGCGTGACGGCGAACGCCGGCGATCTTTCGCGCAACCTGAGCTTCGGCTTCACCGAACCTTATCTGCGCAACAAGCCTGTGTCGCTGGGCATCCAGGTGTACGACAGCAAGTTCGACTACAACCCGGCGAAGAGCTATGCGCTGGCGCAGGGGCAGAGCGCGAACCTGACCAACGCGCAGACCTCGCTGCTGACGAATTACAACCAGTCCACGACTGGCCTGACGATCTCGACCGCGACGGCGCTTCGCAAGCTGTTCCGGCACTCGGGTGTGGCGCGTGTGGGTGTCTCGTACTCGCTGTCGCGGTCCGGGATCACGACCTTCAACCAGAACACGCTGAATGTGTTCCAGACCCTGGCGTATCGCTCCGGCATTGCAGGACAGAATGCGCTGAACGGGATCGTCACGTCACTGGTGACGCCGAGCTTCTCGTTCTCGACGCTGGACCGCGGCACTTCGCCGCACAGCGGCAAGGATCTGAACATCGCGTTCCAGGTAGCCGGTGTCGGTGGCAACACCAAGTACTATGCGCCGACGGCAGCGTTCCGGCAGTTCTTCCCGATGAAGGGTCTGCGGGTGAACCGCGAGGGCCACAACGTGCTGGGCTACCGCGTGCAGTTCTCGACCGTGGGCGGCTTTGGCGGCCAGGTCGCGCCGCCGTTCACGCGTATCTACGGTGGTGGCGAGACGGACGTCCGCGGCTTCGACATCCGGTCGTCGTCCCCGTACACGTATATCCCGACGCGCGTGATGTTCAACCTCACGAACCCGGATGGGTCGACCGTGCCGCGGGATCCGACGAACCAGGCGCTTGGCAACGTGCAGATTCCGCTGCCGATCTATCGGCTGGCGTCGGTGGGAAGCGACACGAGCTTCGTATCGAACGTGGAGTACCGCATCCCGATCGTGAACCAGGTGACGTTTGCCTTCTTCACGGACTTCGGCATGAACTTCAATCTGCAGCCGGCGCAGCTTCGGCAGAGCGTGGAAGGTCTGTCGCAGATCAACGCGCCGCTGTATGGCTGCCCGCAGGTGGTCAACGGCTCGTGCCTTGGCGGTGTACAGCAGCAGTTCCCGCTGTATCTGCAGACGGTTCCGCATACGAACTATGTGCCGCGCATGTCCAACGGCGCCGAACTGCAGGTGATCCTGCCGATCGTGAATGCGCCGTTCCGGATCTTCTACGCGTACAACCCGCTGCGGCTGTACAACGAGATCCCGCAGTCGCTGACGACGAACCAGTATGTCTTCAACGACTTCTTCCCCAAGGTGGATCCGAGCTGCTCGTCGCATCCGGCGAACGGCGGCAACCCTGCAGTGATGTGCGCACTGACCGGTGCCGGTGCGTTTACGAAGGCCCAGGCTCTGCAGTACTACGGAGCCAACTACATCCTGCGCGAACCGCGTAAGACCTTCCGGTTCACGGTGGCGACGACGTTCTAATCGGACGAGAGCAAAGGAAAGTGGAGCAAGAGAAGAGGCGAACCTTTTGGGTTCGCCTCTTCTGCTTTGCTCGGCCGCTACTCGCCGCGGCGGAGATGAAGGGTGCGGAAGATGCCGTCGGTGAACTCGGTGATGAAGCTACCGAGAGCCGCACCGCCGATCGATCCCAGGTAGGTCGAGGCGGTGTCGTGGAAGTTGCGGTTGATCTGGGGGTAGTACGTCGGGGTCAGGGCTGCAGCGGCCGCGTAGCCCAGCAGCAAACCGCCGTTCACGGTTTGATGGCCGGTATCGGTGCGCGTTACGAGCGGGCGGGTGATCGCGTAGGTTGTGCGCCGGAAGAAGCTGTGGCTCGGGCCGAGTTGGTAGTAGCGGGAGTCTTCGTGCAGGAGAGGGGCGAAGACCATGTCGGTGAAGATGTCCTGCGAGGTGCCACGAATCGCTGAAGCCCCGAGACGCTGACCGAAGGCTCCCTTATCGGTGCCGTAGTTTGGCTCGCCGTTTGTGAGCTGCTCGTAGCCGGCGGAAAGGAAGATGGAACCGATGCTGCCGATGGAGTAGAGATCCGTGGCGCCCATCTTCACTTTGCCGGCGTAGTCGAGCTGTTGAGCCTTCCAGCCGGAAGGGATGTACTTGGAGCGAGCCGGGGTGAGCGGGGCTTCACCGGCCGTTGCCGGATTCACGCGCTTGAGCTGGACAAACTGTGGGTCCGGTGCCTCCGGGAGGGTTGCGTACGCGGTCTCGGAACTGCTGAAGGAAGGCACGCGGAAGGAAACGGGGGACGGGGCGGGAGCGGCGTCGGCCCCCGAGGCAGCGGACACAGAAGCGCCCGCTTGGGCAAGGCTGACGCTCGGCGGAGGCCGCGAGCAGTGTTAAGGCAAGGGTGCCGGGGAGACGAACGGGGTTTTGCCCCGAGGCTTGGTGCGTTCTGAAGCGACGAAAAGTTTTCATAAGGCGGCTGACCTCCCGGTACAGGAAAAGTGCGCCGGGAGTCGGCCATACCTTCGCCACCGAGAAACCTTGTTTCACGGACGCGAAAACCACACTGCCGGTTGTACTTCTGGGTGCCCGCGCTGCCCGGCCAGTTTACACAACGAGCACCAGGCACCTCCGGTGCATTGACTTGGGCGTGCGCCAGGATGATGCTCAACGGGAGAGCGAGGGCACCATGACCGAACCGCAAAGACCGTTGGAAGGCCGGCTGAAAGAGGCCGGTGAGCGCATTGAGGAAGAGCTGCGCAAGGCGGTGAAGTACATCGACGAGGAGGTGGTGCCGGAGGTGCGGCGGAACGGCTCTGCCGCGCTGCGGATCGCGGCGGACAAGCTGCGGACGCTGGCGGAGCATATGGACGATGAACGGCGTCGAAGCGAGGGTAAGCGTTCGTGAGGTTGGGATCCTTTCGCGCTTCTGGACTGCTGTTTTTGTCTTCTTTGCTGCTGGTGCTGGCAGGGTGCCATCACCAGACCAAGGTAGCTTCCGCGCCGCCGCCACCGCCTGTGTATGGGCACGCGGGCGCGGGACGGGCGAGCAGTGGGTCTGGCGCGGCCGGCGATGGGTTCTTCGACGATACGTCGGTGGCTCCGGTGTTTACGGACACGGGGCTGGCGACGTGGTACTACGCGCGTAGCCGGGCGGGGGCGGACGGGGTCGCGTATGAGGCTTCGGCGTCCACGGCGGCGCACAAGACGCTGCCGCTGGGGTCGACGGTGCGGGTGACGAACCTGCAGACGGGGCAGTCGACGCTGGTGCGGATTACGGACCGGGGGCCGTTTGTGCCGGGGCGAATTCTGGATATGTCGGAGTACGCGGCGAAGCAGATCGGGATGTATCGCGCGGGCGTGCAGAGGGTGAAGATTGAGGCGTTTCCGCATCCGGGCGCCGATCCGTCGGGGCGATGGTGTGTGCAGACCGGGCCGTTCAAGACGGAAGGCGATGCGGTTGATCTGAAGTCGGCGTTGAGTTCGCGGTACCGTGGGGCGAAGGTGGCGGAGTTCGCGGGGTCGACCGGGTTTTGGGTGAGGATCGATCCGGCGAACCGTAGCCGGACGGATGCGGTGCAGATCGCGTCGTGGATTGGCTCGCCGGATGCGCAGATCAATTCGTTTTTGGTGCGGGTGAATTAGGGCTGTTGCTCTCAGCGGCTGAAGCCGCTGTTGTTTTGTGGCGGGTATCGGGGTGGCTGAAGCCACCCCTTTCCGTTTTGTGGCTTGCTCGAGGATCTGTGGTGGTCCGGGCGAAATGCGGGGGTCTCTCCACTTCGCGCTTCGCGCTCCGGTCGAGATGACGCTGTGTGGCGGTGCGCGATGTGCAGCGCGGCGCGCTCAGCGTTCGTGGCGTACGCGAACTTTGTGGCTAGCGAGCAAACCGCAGGTCTCTCCACTCCGCGCTTCGCGCTCCGGTCGAGATGACATTTTTGGGGTTGGGGTCGAGTTCACACGGTTTGGGTGGGGATGAGCCCTGGTCGCGGTGCGCTACGGGCTCGCTGCGCTTACTTCACTTCGGCGTCGAAGGCTCCGGTTTCTACGGTGTTCGCAGTGCTTCATCTGGATGAAGATGCGGTAGCGGCCGGGTGAGGGGAAGCCGTAGGGGAACTCGACGATGGGGTCGAGGGGTTCTGGTTTGCCGGCCGAGTTCGCGCCGCCGTTCATGTCAGGCATGCCGTCGGCGGTCATATCGTTCAGGCCCGCGTTGGCCATCATCATGGCGGGCATGGCGGCGGAGCCGTCGGGGTGGGTGTGGGCGAAGACGGAGCCGTCGGTCTTGACGAAGGCGGCGTGGCCGGCCATCCCGAGGTAGGGCTGCATGTCGGTCGCGAGCTCGCCGTGTGGGTCGTAGAGCTTGAAGCGGAAGAGTTCGGGCGTGTTGGCGCTGAGGTCGGCGGGGCGATCCCAGACCATGGTGTAGCCGTCGGGCAGCTTGTAGGTCGTGCCGAGGTCGCCTTTGCTGAGCGGGGCGGGTGCGGCGAAGGCGTCCTCAGAGGCGAGCGGAGCCGTGGAGGCGTCTGGCGGGACCGTGAGGGTGGCGGTGAGGGTCTCTGGGAAGCCGCTGCGGTGCACGATGTCGGCGTAGAGGTGGTAGGTGCCGGGCGGCATGGCCGGGAGGGTCATGCGGAGGTCGCCGTCGCCGACGTAGGCCGGGTGCAGATGGAAGGCGGCGTCCATCTCGGGCCAGCGGATGGCGTAGAGGTGCATGAGGTGGCCGTGGTCGGGGATGAGGTCGTCGTTTTCGCGGTGACGGCCTTCCTCGTCCGCGTTGGATTTGCCGATGTGCAAGACGAGCAGGTTGCCGGTGAGGGTGGGATGGAGCGCGAGCGGATGGTAGATATCGGCGCTGTAGTCGGCGGCCTCGACGTTCCACCACTTGTCGCCGGCCCAGACGAAAAAGGCGAGGATGGCGAGGGTGATGCCGCCGGCGATGACGGCGCGGCGCGTCCGGTCAGGGCTGGGTGCGGCGCCGGGCGGGAGGCGGGATTCGCGTACAGCGCCGTAGATGATGCCGGCCATCCCGAGGACGAGGATCAGGCCGAGAGCGCCGAGGATCACCCCCATCGGGCGCTGCATGCGGAGGACGCTGAGGGCTACGGCTGGGACGGGAATGCTTACGGTGGCCGGACCGCCGGGGCCTTCAGCCTGCATGCGGACCTGCCATGAGCCGGAGGCCATGAGCCAGAGCGAGCCGGTAAAGAAGTTCGGGTCAGCAGCGGAGCGCTGCATGACGTCGGCGGTGGGTGGATGCTTGGAGGCTTCGCCGGTGAGGGGGATGGGTGTGATGTGCAGAGTTTGGATCTGCGGACCTGCGGTGCGGACCTCGACGACGGCTACTCCGGGCACGACGGTGGGTGGGCGGATGGTGACGAAGAACTTGTACGGGCCGGAGCTGATTTGTTCGAAGACGTCTTTGGAGCCGATGTGGGCGTGCGCGGGGACGGCGACGAGGAGGGCGAGCAGGAGCGCGAGGAGTCTTGGATACCTGGGCACGGCGTTCAGCATAGGTAGAGGTGTGTTGCGGCCGGGAACGTGCAAACGCGGTGTTCGCGGAGTTCGCGGCGTTTGCGCGGCGTTTCGAGACCATGCGGCGGGTCGCGATCATCGCTGCACCTTGCGCATCCAGCGGCCGAAGCCGAGGCCGATCCAGGTGGAGATGGCGGCGTAGAGGGAGGCGCGGATGAGGCCGAAGGCGAGTGGCCAGCCGTGGTCGGGACGGAACCAGCGGCGCAGGCGGTCGAAGTCGTCGGGGCTGGCGTTGTAGTCGAAGTACATGGTGCCGAAGAAGCGGTTCTGGCTGGCTTTGGACAGCAGGAAGACGGCGAAGGGCCACTCGACCGCGACGAGTACGGCGACGAAGACCAGGCCGGAGATGAGTGAGATCAGCCAGGGCTTCCAGTTGCGGGTGCGCTGCCAAAGGAGGTCGAGGGCGATGGCCGGAGCGATGATCAGGACCGGGAACTTGGCGGGGATGAGGTGCGTGACCGGGTTGAAGACGGGGCCGAGCTTGGGCTGCGCGGGAACGAGAGGGAGGATCAGGATCTCGGAGATGATGACGGCGGTGTAAACGCCGGCCGCGGTGGTTGCGGCCCAACGGAAGCGCGAGGCCTGCGAAAGGAGCGCGAAGACCAGCGGAATGGCGATGGCGAGAGCGATGTAGGCGATGGCGCGGTGCAGTTCGACGTCCCAGGTGTACTCCTGCAGGAAGAACATCTGGCCGCCGACGGTGAGGCCGCCGAGGTAGAGGAAGAGCTTTTGCAGGGTGCCGAAGCTGGCGCCGCCGGACTCGGCTGCGCGGTTCATCGCGGCCAGGATGAGGAAGAGCATGCCGATGGAGACGCCGCGGATGCCGAGGATCAGCAGCGTGTGGGGCGGGGAGACGATTTTGACGTCGAGGCCGTAGGCGTTGTGCCACCAGTTGTCGAAGGGGGCGGAGGTGAGCATGGCGAGGCCGCCCCAGCCCATGAGGAAGACGCCGAGCGGCGCGTGCATGCCGAGGATGGAGACGGAGGAGGCGCGAAGCTCGGGGTCGCGATTGAGGGTGGCCTGCAGGACGAGCCACATGCCGACGATGCCGGCGAGGACGCCGCACAGGTAGATCATCATGTGCGCCGGGGTCCAGAAGCTGTCGCGGCCGATGGAGCGGTGCCAGGACACGTCCCACGCGCCGCCGATGGTGGAGGACGTGACCGCGGCGACGCCGGTCCAGATGTACCAGGGGACGCGCGCGGTGGCGGCCGCGGCGTACGGGCGTGCGGGCGCGGTGACGGCTGCTGCGAGGGTGCCAGGTGCAAGGGTGCCGGAGGGGTTGGCGGCAGTGGACATCAGTGGTCCTCCTCGGGAGGAAAGCTGGCGTTTAGGGTACCTTGCGCGGGTGGGATCGGCTACGGATTTCGCGCCGTCGTGGCGTGCGGCTTGACGGCTGCATTTGGGGTGTTCTGCCGCGTGTTGCGAGCGTGTCTATGCGCCGAAAGGCGTAGCGGAGTTCCGTGACTGTCACTTTGCGGGACGGTCGCGGTCGGGGAAGGCTGGAAGACGTGTTGTCTCCTGGAGGGATTTTGCGTCTTTTGCGTGTTTTGGCGGTTTGGCGATGGGATGTGGCGGCGATGGGTGCGGAGGCGCATGCTCGGCGGGGCGTGTATGGGACGCTGACGGCGGTGTTTGCGCCGAGCGGCAAGGGGTACTCGAGCTATGGCACGGCGGGTGGCTGGTGTGGGGCTGTATGACACGTTTCTGCGCGGCGGGCCGGTGGCGCTGGGGTTTGATGTGCGGGGCTGGCGGCGCCGTCGACCTATGAGCTGATGGGGGGCGGGCGGCTGGCGTTTAACGGGCGCAAGTTCCGGCCGTATGCGGTGGCGGTGTTTGGGCTGGAAGGGCAGCGGAATGGGATGCAGTCGACCAGCTCGCAGTTTGGGTACCAGGCGGGCGGCGGGCTGGATGTTAGCCAGGGGCGGTGGATTGATTGGCGGGTGGTGGATGTTACGGGAGGGGAGTTGTTGACGGTGAGTACGGGGGTGGTGGTTAAGTTTTGAGTTTGAGTTCTTAGTTCTTAGTTGTTAGTGGATCGTGGCAGGGCGAACTGCAAACGCGGAGTTCGCGGAGTACGCGGTGTTTGCGCGGCGTGGTGTTTGCGCGGCGTGGTGTGCGTGGTGGGTGTTAGCGTTCGAGGCCCCACTCGTTTACCCAGTGGAAGCCTCGGTCGAGGAGGGGGTAGTGGGTGGGTAGGGGGACGCGGGTTAGTTGGAGCGTGGGTTGGATGGCAGCGTCCTTGCCTGCGGGCGTCAGGACGAGGTGCGTGGGGTCGGGCTGGGCGAGGGCGTAGTCGATGGCGCCGGTGCCCATGATGAAGAGGTTCAACGTGTGCTTCGCCGCGTCGAAGTTGACGCCGCCGCGCCAGAGGACGTTGTCGCTGGACCGGGCCATGAGGCGGCCGCTGGGTTCGAGGAAGAGGGCGGTCAGGGGTTGGCCGTCGCCGGTGAGGGTGGGCTTGGGGGTGGAGTGGCCGTTCGCGGTTAGGACGGAGGAGTCGACGCGCCACTCGCCCGTGAGTGGGGAGGGGTTGCGGAGGCTGGCGCGCTGCGCGGCCCAGCCCTTGTAGTAGTTGGGCAGGCTGAGAAGGATCATCGCGAGCAGGAAGAACTCGACGATGCGGGTGCCGATGCGGAAGGCGCGGCGCTCGGCGGGCGGGACCCAAATCCCGGTGGGGGCGGCGGGGGTGTGGCGCCAGAAGAAGTTGAAGAGGGCGCGGAGGTCGGGGGCGATGACCGCGATGGCGATGAGGACGAGGTGTGCGGCGTAGAGCTTTACGGGGACGTCGAAGAAGAGGTTGTAGAGCAGGACGTTGGCCATGACGAAGCCGGTGAGGAGGGCTCCGGCGAGGGCGGTGCGGCGGAAGAAGAGCAGAACGGCGCAGGCGACCTCGGCGGCTCCGCAGATGACCTCGTAGACGGGGTTGAGGCCGATGGTGGTCCAGAGGAGCGTCATGGGGGAGCTGTTGCCGAGGGGCTCGTTGAGGACGGCGAGCGAGGGTGGCGCCATCTGAAGCGGGAAGAGCTTGGCGAAGCCGTAGTTGCACATCGCGAAGACCAACGCCAGGCGCAGAAGAAATCGCAGCCAGGCGGCCGCCGTCTGGTATTCGAGGCGGCGGCGGTCGAGCGCGGACCAGATGAGGGCCGCGACGAGCGCGGTGAGGAGCATGAGGCCGACGGCGATCCAGTTGATGGCGGTGTCGCCGGAGCCGGTCTGGTGCAGATGGGCGCCGACGCCGGTGATGTGGAAGAGGTGCTGGGCGAGGTATTGGCCGGGGAGGGCCCACGCCATCGAGAGCGTGTCGGAGATCCACTGGCCGATCCTGGGGATGAGTTCCCAGAGGGTGGCGTTGCCGCAGCCGAACGCGTAGATGAGCAGGTAGCAGAAGGCGAAGCGGAAGCCGAAGCGGCCCAGCGGAGACCAGCGGACGGGTTTTGGCGTGGCGCCGGAGACTTCGGCGAAGGCGGGTGCTACGGGAACGACGACGGCGTCGGTCAACTTGCTGGCCTCGCGGTTCGGTGGTGGTGCGTGGAGGGCCGTTAGCGGGAGAGGTGGTCTTTCAGGACGGCCAGGGCGGCGTTGTGGCCGGACATGCCGTGGACGCCACCGCCTGGGGGTGTGGAGGAGCTGCACAGGTAGATCTTGGGGTTTGAGGTGCGGTAGGTGCGGAGGGTGGGGCGAGCGATGAGGCCGGAGAGGGTCATGGCTCCGCCAGAGATGTCACCGGCGAGGAGGTTGGGGTTCCAGTCGGCGAGGTCGGCGGGGTTCCAGGTTTTGCGGGCGAGGACGACGTCGCGGAAGCCGGGGGCGTAGCGCTCGATCTGGCGCTCGAGGGCTTCGGTGCGGTCGGCGTCGGAGCCGGAGGGGACGTGGATGTAGGCCCAGGCGGTGTGTTGTTGCTGGCCTGAGGCGGAGCGCGGGGCGCGGGTGGGGTCGAAGAGGCTGGGCTGGACGAGGAGGACGAAGGGCTTGTCCTGTTCCGGTGCCGGGAGCCGGCCGTTGAAGGCGGCGTCCTCGGAGCGCGGCGATTTCGTTGAGTGACGCACCGAGGTGGACGGTGCCGGCGCGCTGGCAATCGGGGTTGCGCCAGGGGATGGGTTCGGAGAGGGCGTAGTCGATTTTGAAGATGCCGGGGCCGCGCTGGAAATGGGCGAGGCGGGTGCGGAAGGCGGGCGTTAGGGCGTCGGCGGCGATGGCGTCCAGTGCGCGGGCGGAGGTGTCGAAGAGCGTGACGTCGGCGGGCGGGAGGTCGCGGAGGGAACGGACGGGGTGTTCGGTGACGATCTGGCCGCCGAGATCGCGGAGGTAGGCGGCGAGGGCGTCCGTCAGGGACTGCGCGCCTCCGGCGACGATGGGCCAGCCCGCGGAGTGGGCGGCGGTGGCGAGGACCAGGCCGGTGGCGGACGAGGCGATGCGGGTGAGCGGCAGGACGGAGTGTGCGGCGCAGCCGGCGAAGAGGGTGCGCGCGGGGTCGTGGCGGAAGACGGTTTCGGCGAGGAGTTTGGCCGGCCAGATGGCGGCGGTGCCGAAGGTGGCCATGGCGACGGGGTTGGAGGGGATGCGGAGGAGCGGCTGGGTGAAGTCGTAGACGAGGGCGGGCCAGTCGCGGACGGAGGGCGCGAAGAGGTGCTTCCAGGCGCGGAGGTCGTGGGTGTCGCCGGAGCGGAGGAACTGGGCGGCGGTGGCGCGGAGATCGTGGTGGAGCAGAACGGCGGTGCCGTCCGGCAGTGGATGGGCGAGCGGGATGTCGGGCTCGATCCAGCGAAGGCCGTAGTGATCGAGCGGCAGGGTCTTGAAGAACGGCGAGGCGACGCCGAGGGGGTAGCAGGATGAGCCGAGGTCGTGATGGAAGCCGGGGAGGGTGATCTCGGCGGTGGAGCAGGCGCCGCCGAGGCGGGCATCGCGCTCGAAGACGGAGACCTCTACGCCGCGCTGGGCGAGGGTGATGGCGGCGGCGAGACCGTTGGGCCCCGAGCCGACGACGTTGGCTCTGCGTAGAGGCATAGATCCGGTTTGATGGCGCGGGAGCGGCTACCGTGCGGAGGGCCCGGCGCGGAGGTGCTCTTCGAGTGCGCGCAGGAGCTCTGTGCCGATGGGTGTGCCGTAGCCGGTGCAGGCGTTCCAGCCGGGGCCGGCTTTGTAGTGGCCGTTGGACCCTTTGATGACCGGGCGGAGGATCTTCTGGTTCGCCGCGGCCAAATGGTAGAGGTGTGGGGTGACGTGGCCGAGCCGGGTGCCGAGCGCGGCGTTGCAGCGGGCGATGAGCGCGGCCCAGAGCGGAGCGACGGCGCTGGTTCCGGCGGAGGTGAAGGTGCGGCCAGCGACGAGGAGATTGCAGCCGAAGCGAGGGTCGGCGACGCCGGCGACGTCGGGGACGCCACGGCCGGGGAGGTTGGTGGGACCCAGGGGGACCTGCGCGTGCTGTTGCCAAGCCGGAGGAGGGAAGGTGCGGCTGACGCCGCCGCCGGTGGCTCCGAGGACCTTGTAGTGCTTGCTGTTCCAGGCGATTTCGCGGAGGATGCGGACGCGATCGCCGCGGCGGGCGAAGTAGGTGGTCGTGCCACCGCAGGCCAGGCAGAAGGGGCTGCTGGCGGGGAAGTTGACGACGGGAAGTTTGTCGGGCGAGTCCTGAAGGGCGCCGCTGTCGCCGGAGGAGGCGCAGACGGTGATGCCGAGATGGGCGGCGGTTTCGAGCAGACCGTTGAGGGAGCGGAGGGTGTCGGGGGCGAAGCTGGGTTCGGGGAGGCTCCAGCTGATGGAGAGCACCGAGGGCGAGTTCTGTTGGTCGTAGATGGCGTGGTGCAGCGCGTGGAACTGGCCTTCGTGGTCGCCGGGAGCGAAGTAGACGACGATGTGCGCGGCCGGTGCGAGGGCGGCGAGGATCTCGATGTCCATCGTGACCTCGACGGTCTCCTCGGCGTTGGTGATGCGGTCCGAGTTGAGTTCTTCGACCGAGAGTTTGGCGCGGCCGCTAACGGCGTCGAGAAAGTGGTGCACGGCCGGCGTGGGTGCGGGGTTGTTCTTGCCCCCGTGAACGGAGACGACGGTGAGGCGAGGCGTGGGCAGGCCGTTGGCGCGGCAGAAGTTGTGGATGTCCTCAGGATGGAAGCCGCCGCCGAACTCGATGAGGCCGATGACCTGTGCTTCGGTGCTGCAGCCGTTCGGGAATTGATAGGCTTCGGCGAAGTCTCGAGCGTTGCGGGATGTGAGCAGCTCGGGTTTGCGCGGCAGCGTCCTGCGTCGCGCGCGCGGGGAGGGCCGCACGCCGAGAACCGCCGCTACGTCTTCGCGAAGGCTGCGTGGAACTGCGGGATGCTCGCCGGGTTCTGAGGAGAACGCTGCCGCGAGGTGTTTCGCGCTGCCGGAGAGATGCGCGATCTTCTGCGCGAGATCGAGATGCAGGAGGTGGAGATGGTGGCGAGCGGCGAAGGTGGCCAGGCGATCGGAGACGCGTGGATGTGCAGCGTGGCGCTCCAGGAGTTCCGCGTGCGACAGGTGAGTTTGGGGCAGACCCTGCGGGTCTGTGGGTAGCGGCGTGGCGGAGCGGAGCGCGAGAGTGATTTCCTGGTGGGGGTGCGACGGCGTCATGGCTCACTCGATTTCGAAGGCTTCCCAGCGTTCGCGCATGCGGGCGAGGAAGGTTGCGAACTGGGGGTCCCGGCGGATTGAAGCGAGTAGCGGGTCCCAGCGAGCGACCATCGGGTAGTTCAAGAAGCCCTTTGTCATAGCGGTTTCGAGGCTGCTGAGCGCGTCTTCGGTGTGACCGATGAGAGCGAAGCCCTGGGCGAGAGCCCAGGAGTAGTGCGGGTCGGTGCTGACGAGATCGCGGAGCTGCGGAGTAGCGAGTTGCTGGGCGAGCGAGACATTGCCCTCGAGTGCGGCGGCGAGGAAGGCTCCGAGGTCGGCGAAGAGATGGTCGGGGCAGAGCTGCTGAAGGGAGCGGAACTGTGCGATGGCCTCTTGGGTATGACCGCCGACGGCGAGGACCTGGCCGCGAGCCCACTGGAGCATCGCGTTGGTGGGGTCCTGCCTGATGGCGTCGTCGAAGGATGGAAGCGCGTCGTCGAACTCGCCGGACATGAGCGAGACGAGGCCGGGGATGAAGCGATAGATGGGTGTGAGTGGGTCGATCTGCGCGATGCGCCGGGCCTGGGGCATGGCGGCGTGCGCCTTGCCGCTGAGGGAGCAGATGGCGCAGTACCAACTGAGACTGTCGGAGTCGTTGGGATCAGAGGTGATGCACTTCTTCAGAAGACGCACGGCGCGTTGGGTGTCGCCTTCCTGCAAAGCGATGAGGCCGAGGAGGCGCTGTGCGTGGGCGGAGTCGGGGTCGAGTGCAAGGGCTTGTGCGCCGCACAGCTTTGCCTTGGCGAGGTACTGCGGATCGGACGAGATGCCGGCGTTGATGAACTGCCAGTAGACCTGGCCTTTGGCGGCGAGCAGAAGGGCGTTGCTTCCGACGAGGCGTTCGCCCTGATCGAGCAGTTGGAGCGCACGGTCGAGCGCTTCGCGGGAGTAGTTGAGGATCTCGTGCTTGGCCTTGAGGTAGTACTCGTAGGCGTGAATCTCGGGGAGCGGGCGAGCTTTGATCTGCCTTTCTTCGTCCGGGGTGAGCGTAAGGCGGAGAGCGCTGACGATCTCGCGGGAGATGTTTTCCTGGATGGTGAAGACGTCTTCGAGGGTGCCGCCGTACCTGGCTCCCCAGACAACGGAGTCGTCCTTTGGATCGATGAGCTGCGCGGTGACCCGGATGGCGCGCGCGCCGTTGCCTTTGTGGCTGAGCCAGACGGTGCCTTTGAGCAGATGGCGTACGTTGAGCTCCTGCGCGATGTGCTGTGGGGAGTCCTTGCTGCCCTTCAGGCGAAAGGCGGAGCTCGAGCAGATGGTGCGGAGGGCACGCACGGCGGTGAGGCCGGTGATGATCTCGTCGGTGAGGCCGTCGCAGAAGTACTCGGATTCGGTCTCATTGTCGACGCAGGTGAATGGCAGGACGGCGACGGAGTTTTCGCGCGCGCGAGCCGCGGATGCAGGCGGGATGAGGATGGTGGTTTCGTGCCCCGTGCGGGTGTGGAGCAGCGAGTCGAGCGCCTGGCGGAACTCCGCGGCGGATGTGTAGCGCTCGGTGACCTCGCGAGCGAGGGCGCGAAAGATGACGTCGCCGATGCTGTAGGGGAGATCGGGGCGATGCTCGCGCGGGTGAATGGGCTGCGCGCGGAGCACGGCGTCGCAAACGGCGTAGGGCGTGGCACCGGGAAACGGGAGCTTTGCGGTGAGCATTTCGTAGAGGACGACGCCGGCGGCCCAGAGATCGGAGCGATGGTCGACGCGCTCGCAGAGCACCTGTTCGGGAGACATGTAGCTGACGGTGCCCATGAAGACGCCGGTTTCGGTGAGTTGCATGCTGGGGTCGTTGGCCTTGGCGAGGCCGAAGTCGACGACCTTGACCTCGTCTGCGGGCGTGATGATGACGTTTGAAGGCTTGATGTCGCGATGGATGACGCCCATGCTGTGGGCGTGTTCGAGCGCGGAGAGCAGTTGTGTTTGATACGCGACGGCTTTGGAGAGATCGAGCGGGCCGCGCGCGATGTGGGCGCTGAGGGAGTCTCCTGCGTAGAAGGAGAGCACGAGCACGATCTGGCCATCGGGGAGTTCGTGTACGTCGTGGATGCGGCAGATGTTGGGGTGGTCGAGTTGAGAGGCAGCACGGGCCTCCTGCAGGAGGCGGCTGCGCGATGCGGGGTCGGCGACGAGATGGGAGCCGAGGGATTTGAGCGCGACGACGCGGTTGAGAAGGAGGTCTTCGGCCTTGCAGACGACGCCCATGGCACCGGAGCCAACGTGGCCCAGGATGCGGTAATGAGAGATTGTCTGGCCTTCAACCATGAGCCGCCAACACAGTCTGGCCCGATGCATGAGCCCGCGGTCTGGACGCTTGCAAGTCAGTGAGGATGCTGCAGACGGCCTCGATGGTTTGGAAGGCACTGAGGCCGAGACGCCGCTGCTGCTGCTCTGTCAGGGGCATGCGGTCGAGCGTGCGGTTCAGGTCTTCGAGGTGCGCTGGGTCGTCTTCCGCGTGCGAGCGAAGGCAGCGAAAGGCATCGGCGGGAAGGCCTGTGCGGGCACGGATGACCTCGAGCTGGTCGACAAGTGGTGGCGTGCCTTCGAGCACGAGGAGATAGCCGAAGACGGCGACGGGGTGGAACGAGGAGATCCAGAAGAACTGCTCGCCGAGCAGCGAGATGACGCCGGGTAGAGGCGGCGTGGCAGCGACGGCGTGTGCGTCGATGCCGAGTATGGCCAGGTCATCGAGGAGCCAATCGGCGTGGTCGCGTTCTTCTTCGATGTGATGGCGGAGGTAGGCGGCGGCGAGGCGGGCGACCTCGTCGTGAGGCATGAACTCGGCCTGCTGGGCGGCGAAGGACATCAGGCGAAGGCCGCCGGTGACGACGTGATGGAGCTGTATGAGGAACTGAGGGTAGAGCGTGCGCAGATCGTCTGCGTACCAGAAGCGGTCGCTGGCGGCGTGCAACGCGGGCTCGGCGAGATGGATCTTGCGCCAGAGCCGGTCGCTGTGGGAAGCGGTCAGCATCAGTCAGCCTCGGTGTTCACGAGCGGGGTCGGAGCGGGGAAGCGATCAGACGATGATGTTGGGGCGCATGTGCTCTTTGCCGGCAGGGGCTTCGCCCATCTTGGTGCGCAGCCGAATCAGGACGTCGACCTCTTCTTCGGAGAGGTTGGCGAGGGTTTGACGGTCGTGATCGGAGAAGTGTTCTCCCTTGAGGATGCCTGCCTTTTCGAGGCGCGCGACGTTTTGATCCGCATTAGCCATACGGTGATGCTCCCTGACGAAACGAGATGTGAGCGCGTTGGAACGGTCGGACTTAGGCCCGTACTTGGGACTCGGAGTGGACGCAATTATTACACAGGGATATTGCAGCGCAGGGGAATCTCGGAAGCGGGAGGCAAACGGTTTCCGTGTGGCCGGAACGCCCATGTGAAGGCCACAGATGAAGCGGGGATCGGGAGTCTGATTCACGTGGCTTTGAAGGGCATGCATCGTTCGGGCGAGCGGCGGTCTACACTTTGGGCCATGTTCGATGCGCCGCTCGAGTACAGCACCCGCCCTGGCCAACAGCCTGGAACGATGATCCTGAGCCTGGTTGGTCCGCTGACACTGAACAACCTGTATGTGTTTCAGAACGAGTTCCGGGCGATGACAGCGCCGGTTCTGATTGTGGACCTGCAACAGGCGCCGTACATGGATTCGGCGGGACTGGCACTGCTGATGAGCGGATACCTGTCGGCGATGAACGACGGGCGCAAGTTGATTCTGGCCGCGCCTAACCATCGCATCACTGCGCTGCTGGAGATGACGAGGGTGGACCAGGTGTTGACGGTGGCAAGTTCGGTCGAGGATGCGGAGGGCGGCTTGTCGCAGGGATAGGTGGCCGCTAATGAAAGGTGTTGCGTTCGCCTGGGCGTTGCGCTACCTTGCCGCTTGCCTGTTGCACTTATCGCGATGAGCTTTGGAGGTTCGGCTCCAGGTTCCTGCGAGACTGTTCTTCCCTCTGCGTTTTGCCGGCACGACGTTCCTCTGAATTGACGGAGTTGTCCATGGATGCGATGGCTGAGCAGGGCAGCGCGGCGACGCAAGCACCAACGAAGAAGCCGAAGAACATCGTGGTGTGCTGCGATGGCACCGGCAATGAGTTCTGCGATTCGAACTCCAACGTGGTGAAGCTGTATACGGCGATGCTGGTGAACAACGACCAGGTGGCGTACTACCACCCCGGCGTCGGCACGATGGGTTCAACGACGGCGAGGAATGCGCTGGAGAGCAAGTGGTCGGTTGTGAAGGGGCTGGCGTTTGGGGCGGGGTTCCGTGACAACGTGCTGGATGCGTACCGGTTCCTGATGGATGCGTACGATGACGGCGATCAGATTTATATCTTTGGGTTCTCGCGCGGGGCGTACACGGCCCGTGCGCTGGCCGGGCTGATCCATGGATATGGGGTGCTTTGCAGCGGCAATGAAGGGCACATACCGTATGCGTGGCGCATGTTCACCGACCAGGTGAAGGAGATGCGCGACAAGGGCAAGACGACGATCCAAGTGGCTGATGCATTCAAGGAAACGTTCTCTCATCCGAAGCTGAAGATTCGATTTGTCGGCGTGTGGGATACGGTGTCGTCGATTGGGTGGGTGTATCAGCCGGTGACTTTGCTGTACACGGCGCACAACGCAAGCATGGAGTGCGGACGGCACGCGGTCAGCATCGATGAACGACGGTGTTTCTTCCGCGACAACCTTTGGGGCGAGGCCCTGCCAGGGCAGGATGTGCTGCAGGTGTGGTTTGCTGGGGTGCACTCGGATGTTGGCGGAAGTTATCCCAGTGCGGAGAGTGCGCTATCCAACAAGGCGTTGACGTGGATGCTGGATGAGGCCGAGAAGGCTGGCCTGAAGGTCAATCCGGACCGCAGGAAGATGGTGCTGGGTGAGGGCACGAGCTCCAGTGCTGCAGCGGAGCTTTATAAGCGCGCTGATCCGACCCATCCGATTCATAAGTCGCTCAAAGGGTCGTGGTGGCTGCTGGAGTTTCTGCCGCACCGGTACTACGACAAGGCGCTGAAGAAGGAGCAGTGGCGGATCCCGATGGGAGTGCCACGGCACGTGCCGCCGGGTTCCGTGGTGCACCCGAGCGTGATGGAACGAATGCAAGACAAGCAAATGCACTACGCGCCACCGAATGTGCCAGAGCGTTCGTTGTCGCCGCATCCGGGGCATCAGCCTGGGACGAACGAGGACCTCTCGGGGTACTTCGTGTATCGCGCGGGCGCGCAGCAGACTGCGCCGGAGGCTTCGGGTGAGCCGACGAGGTTGAAGCTGGCGACGGTGGCGAAGGCAGGCGCGGCAGTGGCAGGGGTGGCGGCTGCAGGTACGGTGCTGACCGGTGCGGCGGTTGCGGGTTGCGCGGTATTGCTGTTGCGGAAGCTGTTGCGCTAGTCCGGGCTAATCAGCCCAGCGGATGCGGACGGCTTTTTTGCCCAGGCGTAGCGTGGGGGTGTCCCCGAGAGCATCGCGGGTGATCGTGAGCGCGGAGGTCTTCTCGCCGTTGACGCTGACCGCGTTTTCCTTGAGCTTGCGTTGCGCTTCGCCGGTTGAGGGTGCGAGGCCGGCGAGGACGAGAAGCTTAGGCAACTTGAGGGTTGTTGCTGCGCTGCCCTCCGTGTGTGTCTGCAGGCCGTCGGCGGTGAGGGAGACGGCGACCTCGGGGAGGTCTTCGGCTACGCCTTTCTGCTGGAACTGGGTGGCCCAGTTTTCGGCGGCGGCGTCGGCTTCGGCCGGCGAGTGAAAGCCTGCGGTGATGAGGTGGGCGAGG
Source organism: uncultured Verrucomicrobiae bacterium (assembly GCA_963795955.1). Taxonomy (GTDB): domain Bacteria; phylum Acidobacteriota; class Terriglobia; order Terriglobales; family Acidobacteriaceae; genus Granulicella. Next base: position 147,881 of record CAWCJK010000009.1, on the reverse strand, counting down.
TTCTTCTTGGCCTGCATGGGATGAAGTTCGCCCGCTGCGACCTGCTGCTGCATGTGGGCGATTTCGCGTTGCGGGAGGTCGGTGAGGAAGGTCCAGTAGGTCCACATCAGCTCGTCCGAGATGGACATGAGTTTGCCGTACATGTTGGCGGCGGGCTCGTTGATGCCGATGGCGTTGTTGAGGGACTTGGACATCTTCTGGACGCCATCGAGGCCTTCGAGGATGGGCGTCATGAGGACGATCTGGGGCTTCTGGCCGAAGTGTTTCTGCAGGTCGCGGCCACGCATGAGATTGAAGCGCTGGTCGGTACCGCCTAGCTCGACGTCGCACTCGAGGGCGACGGAGTCGTAGCCCTGCGCGATGGGGTACATGAACTCGTGGAGGGCGATGGGCTGCTCGCTTTGGAAGCGCTTGTGGAACATGTCGCGCTCGAGCATCTGGGAGACGGTGAACTGCGCGAGGAGCTTGATGAAATCGGCGTAGGAGAGCTTGTCGAGCCACTCGGAGTTGAAGCGGACTTCGGTTTTGTTGCGGTCGAGGATCTTGAAGACCTGGGCCTGGTAGGTTTCGGCGTTGGCGCTGATCTCTTCGCGGGTGAGCGGCTTGCGGGTCACGTCTTTGCCGGTGGGATCGCCGATGAGCGCGGTGGAGTCGCCGACGAGGAAGATGACCTGATGGCCGAGGTCCTGGAAGTGCTTGAGCTTGCGCATGAGCACGGTGTGGCCGAGGTGGAGATCGGGCGCGGTGGGGTCGAAGCCGGCCTTGATGCGGAGGGGGACGCCGGTGCGGCGGGACTCTTCGAGCCGTGCACGGAGTGCGTCGATGGCGGGCGAATCGGCAGAGGGGATGATCTCCGCCGCGCCTTTGGTGATGAGGTCGAGCTGTTCGTCCACGGGCGGGAAGGAATTCGAAGGGGTCGGCGCGTCGGTGTGGGTTTCAAGAGACATGAGTGGCACTCTGAAGTATAGAAGGGGCGTTGCGCGCGTGCTGAACGTGAGGAGGTTCGGGTGACGGATGGGCGAATCGAGCGCGAGATCCTGCGATTGCTGGAGGAGCGCGGACCGGGCAAGACGATCTGCCCTAGCGAGGTGGCGCGTGCTGTTGCGGGAAGCGAGGAGCGTGCGTTGTGGGAGCCGCTGATGCAGCCGGTGCGGGAGTCGGCCAGGCGACTCGTGGCGCAGGGACGACTGCTGATGACGCAAGGTGGTGTCCGTGTTGATGGGCTTACTGCAAAAGGGCCGATTCGTTTGCGATTGCGTTGAAGTTTGGGTCTGCTGACGGGAGTTTTGTTGCGCCTGGATGCAGTTGATCGCGTGCGCGTGCGCTCTAAGCACGCATGGCAACTGCGAAGAAGACTGCCCGCAAGAAGTCGGCCGGTAAGACGGCGAGCAAGAGATCGTCGACTAAGAAATCAGGGAAGAAGAGTTCTACCAAGAAGACTCCGGCTAAGAAGAGCCCGGCTAAGAAGAGCGCCAGCAAGCGCAGCTCGAGCAGTGTGAAGAAGAACGTCAAGACTTCGAGCCGCACGGCGAAGAAGACGGGCGTGAAGCGAACGAACGTGACGCAGTATGAGCAGCACAAGACGGCGTCGGGCAAGACGGTTCGTCACAAGATGAGCCCCAAGCAGGCGAAGGGGAAGAAGGAGTCGTTGATCCGGCAGAAGCGGTCGACGGGAGCAGGGCCGGCGTGCTGGCCTGGCTTCGAGCGTGTTCCGGGGACGAAGGCGGGCACCAAGGGAAGCTGCGAGCCGAAGCCACACCAGACTGCCGGCGAGCGGAAAGAGGATGCGCGCCAGGCGGCGGGGTCCAAGCTGCGCAAGGCCGGTGGGAGCAAGGCCAAGGCGAACCATATGCGCTGAGCGTTAGGCTCTTGGCGGGCTCGCGAAGAGCAGATTCCCTTCGGGAATGACAGACAGAAAGGCAAAGGCAGAAGCAGACGACTGGATGGACTGTTACCGGTCGGTGTCGGGTTACTGGTCGGTGTTGTCGGCGGGTGCAGGTGCGGTGTGCGTGGGTGCTGTGCTGAGTTGTGCGACCTGATGCACGGGACCGCGGCCTGCGGCGTAGTGACGGTAGACGCTGATGTGGAAGCAGGCTTGCTGGAACTCTTCTTCGACGTCGATCTTGCCGGCCTGCATGAGCGGGAGCAGATAGGCGCGCATCCAGGCGATTTCGGCGGAGCTCATGCCGCGCTTGCCGAGGTCGATGGCCTGGCCGGTGAGGTGCGGCGAGGCGCCGTCGCCGTCGATGGCGGCGGCGTTGCCGTTGACGCGCTGTAGCCGGAGTTGATAGCCGACGGTACGGACGGCGGAGTTGACCTGGAGGGGCTGGCGGAAGCGCGCGAAGAAGTCGCGGGAGATGTCCTGCGCGAAGAGCACGGTCCAGGGCCGGGCGTAGCGGCGATTGCCGGGGAGGTCTTCGTTCAGGCGGAGGCTATCGCTGACGGGGAAGCTGACGAGCTCGTGATCGGCGCGGAGCCGGTCCAGTTCGCGGTCGTCCTGGATGCGCTCGAGGCCGTCGCTCATGGCCATGGTGTTCTGGTGGACCAGGACGTCATGTGAGCCCTTGAGCGGGGCGGGGATGATGAGGTGGCCGCTGTGATCGTAGATCTCGGGCAGCACGGTGGGATGTACGGCGGCATCTGTTACGGCTTCGCGGTCGGCGAGCGAGACCGGAGCGGCGGCTTCTTCGGGGAGCGCGGATGCGGGCACGGGATGATTGCGGCGGTGGGTGCCCCCGGGCCGGTCTGCGGCGTGCGGAACGGTGACCGCGACCTCGCCACCGAAGCCGGTGACGACCTGGGGCTGCGGGGTGCGATTGGCGGGAGCGGGTGGGGCGGCGATGGCCTGTGCGGTGCCGATGATGGCTTCGTTGGGCCGGGAGGTGCCCTGGGTATTCGCTTCGCCGGCGGCCTGAAGGAAGTCATTGGTGCTGAGAGAGGAGCCATGTGCGGCGGCGGACGCCCGTGCCGTTTCTGTGCCTGATGAGACGACCACTACGGACGTGCGGGGCTCGACGCGGGCGTAACGGGCGCTGGCGCGGAGTTCCTGGCGTGGAGATGGGCGAGGTAGGCGTCGCCGGAGCGGCTGGAGACTTCAGCGACGACAGTGTCGGTCCCGTGACGACCGTGGCGGCCGAAGTGTGCCGGCTCGTTGCTTGCGGTGTAGCCGTTGTGGCGGCCTTTGCCGCGCGAGGCGCGATGCATGGCGGGCAGATCGGCGGGCTGCTGCTGCTGGCGAGTGCGTGCGCCGCGCGAAGAGCGAGACGAGCCGCTTTGATGATGCGAAGCTTTGGAGCCGTGCGGGCCCACGGCGAACGAGTGTTCCAAGTTGGACTTCCGGTGCTTCGAGCTGGGTTGGACGAAGCTGGAGACCGGAAGGGGGCGGGCGGAGCTATGGTGCGTGTGAGAGCGGATGACTGCCGAGGCGTCCACCGGCTGAAGCGCAAGGGTCACCGCTGAAGCCGCAAGAACAACGGGCGCGGCAAAGACAAAAAAGGAGCGGAGAGCGTGCGCGAGCGGGGGCCTGGAGATCTTCATGGGGTGTATGGGAGGCCGCGAAGCCGCCGGAGCCCTTTCAGAGTAGAAAACCCTACCGGCGGTCGGAAGTGGCGCTTTGGGTACCCGGGCGAGACAAATGGGTCAGGACAAAGGTGTGATATGGCGCCGGAGAGGACATTTGAGGTGCAGTGGCCGGGTCGCATCAGGAGGGTGGACCCGGCATGTAGAGTGAAATTACGTGAGCGAAGCGCCTTCCCCAACCGAGACGGTATCGACGCCGCCGCTGGCCGCGGGAACGCACACGGGCAAGCTCCGGCGATGGTATCCGTGGGTTGCGCTGCTGTTCGCGAGCGTGTGGTTTACGCAGGGCTACTCGACCATACGCAGCCCGTACATCAACCTGAGCCAGTATGCGCATGGGCAGGAGCGGCTGCCGTTCCAGGCACGCGACATGATGCGCTGGCCGATGTTGCTGGCGAGTCACTCGGCGTTTCTGCAGCGCATCACGACGGGGCGTTCGCGGCTGCACTCGCCGGAGTTCCTGGTGATGGATATTGCGGCGGTGATCTCGTTGCTGCTGGCGGGGTGGGCGGCGATGAAGCTGTATCGGCTGGCGCTGCCGGATGCGCCGCTGCCGGCGCTGCCGTTCGCGGTGTTGATCATCCTTTGCTACTTCGACTTCATCCTGGGCGTGCCGTTCAGCTTTCCATACGATCTGCCGGCGACGGCCTTTCTCGGGTGGGGGACGTACTTTGCCGTGCGCCAGCGGTTCGCGTGGTTGCTGCCGATCTTTCTGCTGGGGACGTGGAATCGCGAGACGACGCTGTTTCTGATCGGGGTTTGGGTGATCGTGGCGGCGTCGCGGTCGGGTGTGCTGCGCTGGAGGGACGTGAGGCCGCGCGATTGGGCGCAGGCGCTGGTGATGGTGGTGGGCTGGGTTGTGATTACGACGGCGCAGAAGCACCACTATGCGGGCAATCCGAGCGAGGCGGGAACACGGATTCTGAGCAACCTGCGGTATCTTGCGAACCCACAGCTCTGGCCAAACATCCTTAGCGCGTCGGCGTTTCTGCTGCCGTATGTGTATCTGAATCGCGACAGGATTTCATTTGCGCCGATCCGGTGCAGCCTATTGCTGCTGCCATTTTGGGTGCTGTTGCTGCTGGCGGTGGGGCAGATCCTTGAGGTTCGTATCTATGGAGACATTTCGGTGCTGGTGGCGGTTGCGGCGTCGCTGATCTTTGTCCAGACGGTGCGCGTTCGGGGAGCCGAGCGTGCACGCGTCGGCGCTGCTGCTGCCGTGTAGCGAACAGATTGCGCGCTGACGTGGCGTTTGGCCGAAACTGCACTTTCGCGCGGCACGCCAGCGAGGCATCTAAGCCGGGCATATGGCGACGGGCGGCACAATTCCTCTGAAGCGATTTGGCAAGACGGATGTCCAGATTTCGGCGCTGGGCATGGGCGGGCATCACATCGGGTCGGCGAAGGATGAGAAGACCGCGGTGGAGATACTCCATCGGTCTGTCGATGGCGGGATCACGTTTTATGACTGCTGCTGGGAGTACAACCGGGGGCAGTCAGAGGACTGGCTGGGCAAGGGTCTGAAGGGCCGGCGCGACAAGGTTTTCCTGATGACGAAGGTCTGTACGCACGGGCGCGATGCGTCGCTGGCGATGCAGATGCTGGAGCAGAGCCTGCGGCGGCTGCAGACGGATCACCTGGATCTTTGGCAGATCCATGGCGTGAGCTTCAACAACGATGCGGAGTTGTTCATCCGGCCGGGTGGTGCGGCCGAGGCGCTTGAAAAGGCGAAGAAGCAGGGCAAGGTGAGGTTTACGGGGTTTACGGGGCATAAGGACCCCGACATTCACCTGTCGATGCTGGATACGAAGTTTCCTTTCGATGCGGTGCAGATGCCGCTGAATCCGTTCGACGCGAACTTCATGAGCTTTGAGCAGAAGGTGCTGCCGCGGCTGGTGCAGCACGGGATTGCGCCGCTGGCGATGAAGCCTATTGGCGGGCATGGTGAGCCGGTGCAGAAGGGCGTGTTCACGGCTGAGGAGTTGTTGCGGTACTCGATGTCGTTGCCGGTGGCTACGACGATCAGTGGTGTAGCGGATCTGCAGATCCTGGAACAGAACCTGCGGATTGCGCAGAGCTTCACGCCGATGTCGCAGGCTGAGATGCAGGCGTTGCGGGATCGGGCGAAGCCTTATGCGGGTGATGGACAGTTTGAGCTGTACAAGACGTCGATCAAGTTCGATAACCCGGAGGCGCGGATTGCGCATGAGTTCCCGCTGGACCTGCAACAGATTGAGACGCGGCAGATGGTGAAGGCGACGAATAACACGGGCAAGCCGTTTCCTGAGGTGAAGGATCCGTCGAAGTCGCCGTGGCCGCAGACGATGGAGTTTTGAGTGGAGTAGGAAGTAGGAAGTAGGAAGTAGGAAGTAGGAGGAAGTAGGAAGCGGAAGTGGGATGGGAGTAGGGGTAGGAGAGTGGGATGGCGGTGGATGAGCGGGATGAGGATGTGAAGGAGAGCGGGCGCGAGGATCGGTTGAAGCCTGAGGTTTCGCGGCGGCGGTTTTTGCAGGGCGCGGCGTTGACGGGCGCGGCTGCGGTGGTTCCGGGCGCGAGCATCGCGGCGGAGGCGCAGGCTACGTATCCGAAGGAGACGGGGAAGGGTGCGGAGGCGAAGTTGCCTAACCCGATTGTGCCGAACTTCGAGGGAGAGTATGGCGGCGCAGCGACGGGCAGCTTTCAGGTGCCGCGGCGTGCGATGGGCAGCACGGGCTTGCAGGTTTCGATCATCGGTATGGGTGGATATCACCTTGGGACGGCGTCGAGCCAGGACGAGGTGAACGAGATGGTCGCGAAGGCGATGGACCACGGGATCAACTTCTTCGATAACGCGTGGGAGTACCACAAGGGCTTGAGCGAAGAGCGCGTGGGGCAGGCGCTGAAGGGCAAGCGCGACCAGGCGATTGTGATGACCAAGGTGTGTACGCATGGCCGCAAGAAGGACGTGGCGATGCGGATGCTGGAGGAGTCGCTGAAGCGGCTGCAGACGGATCACCTGGACGTGTGGCAGGTGCACGAGGTGGTCTATTACAACGATCCGGAGAAGTGTTATGAGCCGGATGGTGTGCTGGAGGCATTAACGGCGGCGAAGCAGCAGGGCAAGGTGAGGTTTGTTGGCTTCACGGGGCACAAGAATCCTACGATTCACCTGGACATGCTGAACCGCGGATTCAAGTTCGACACGGTGCAGATGCCGATTAATCCCGTTCGATCCGAGCTATCGATCGTTTGAGCGCAATGTGCTGCCGGTGGCGGTGAGCAAGGGCATGGCAGTGTTCTCGATGAAGAGCATGAGCGGATCGGGCGAGTCGATTGTGCATGGCGCGCTGACGCCGACGGAGGCTTTGTCGTATGCGATGAGCGTGCCGGGTGTGTCGACGACGATCTCAGGGATGGATTCGATGGCGGTGCTGGATCAGAACCTCGAGATCCTGCGGAACTTCCAGCCCTTGGGCGAGAAGCAGATGAATGCGCTGCGGGAGCATGGGAAGCAGTTCAATGACGGGCGATTTGAGCTGTTCAAGAGCACGGTGAAGTACGACGGTGATGTTGGGCGGCAACAGCACAATTACCCGACTACAGATGAGCTTCCGGCGTAGAGGCCAAGGTTTCGGCGCTCGATTGTTGCTGGCGCAATTTGCGAAGCTGGTGCCAGTCGTGTTCGGTCTGGTCGGCGTAGCTCTTCGCGAAGTCGGCGATGGCTTTGTCGAGTCTTGGGCCGTTGCCGATGTACCCCGCGAGGCTGTGCGGGTCTCCGGAGCGGGCGTGGCCACGTGCGAGTAGCTCGCCGGAGAGATCGGAGAAGTGGTCGAGGGAGTCGGCGTCCAGCGTGCCGAGGTTGATGGACCCTTTGTGGTCGTTCAACTGGCGTACGAGGTAGTCACGGCCTTCCATGTGGGTGTAGCCGAGAAAGGGGTCCGACTGCACCTGCATCGCACGTTGGCCGTTGACCACACGCTCGCCGTGAGATTTCGCGCTGTTCAGCGATTGAGCATCGGCCGGCAGGTATGGGGCCCAGGCGGAGGCGACCTCCTGCTTGATCTGCAGGAAGAGCGGATCGTCGGGGCCGTTGCCTTCGAAGTAGATGACGTAGTTGCGCAGCCCGACGGAGCCGGTGCCGACGACCTTGAAGGCGAAGTCGGTGGCACGGTAGCGCGAGAGTAGATGGCGTCTTTCGGGCTGGATGCTTTCGAGGTACGCCGGCACGCAATCCGCGACGGAGGCGGCGTCTTCTGCGGAGAGATGCTCGACCTCGGGTGGATTGGACTTGAAGACACGGTGCGTGGTCGGACCGGACCTTCGCTTTGTGTTTCGATTTCTTACTCGCTGCGTTGTCGGGGAGTTCCGTCAGGCTGTCACGAAGGTGCAGCGGTGTGGAGCGTTCCGCTTTTGCAAAGACCTCGGATAGAGCGGCGACGTCCGCGACGCGGCGCACCTGGTACCGGGCTAGATCGATGACCGGCATGGTTGCGAACGCGTGGATGCTCTTGCGGTAGCGGTGCAGGAATACGCGGACGGCGTTTCGGCACGTGTCTTCGCTGAGGTGGATCTCTCGTGCGGAGAGGTGAATGCTGGTGGCGAGGCGTTTGAGGTCCCACTCGAAGGGGCCGCAGACGGTTTCGTCGAAGTCGTTGATGTCGAAGATGGGATGGCCATCGATGCCGGCGAAGGCGCCGAGGTTGCGGAGGTGAGCGTCGCCGCAGATCTGGGTGTAGATGCCGGCGTGCGGCTGATTGCCGAGGTCGTGCGCCATGACGGGGACAGCGCCACGAAAGTAGCCGAAGGGGGATTCGGCCATGCGCTGGTACTTGAGGTCAAGCAGATGTGGGACGCGGTCGGTTGCTGTGGCCTGAAGGATCTCGAAGGCGTTGCGCCGGGCTTCCTTGTGCTTCCAGCGTGCTTGTTGGGAGCGTGGCACCTGTTTGCGCATGCTTGCGCCGGCCTCGCGGCGCCCCTGCCTGGACAGCTTCGTTTCCATGTACCCACCCCGAGCGTTGAGGATACTTGGTTGGCGAAGGATTACAGCCGGGGATCTCGCGAAAGATCTGCGCAGAGATTGTCGAGGAGTTCGGCGAGGTATTTGGAGAGGCCGAGGACGCCTTGGGCGCGAGGCGTGGGTTGCCCGTTGTAGCTTCCGGTGACGGTGGCTTCCAGGTGGTCGTAGGCGGCCTGAAGGTGGGATTCGGACCGAATGGCGCGGCGGTTCTGAAAGGCATCGGCCATGCGGTGCAGGGTGTCCGCGGTGTGGCGGTCGAAGTCCTGTTGAGCTTCGAGGACGGCAGGAGCAAGCTCCTTTGGGTGCATGGTGGCGCGGTACTGCAACAGTGCGATCTCGATGAGGAAGACAGAACGGAGGCGGGGCTGCCAGGCGAGAAGACGGTCGCGGAGGCGCAGGTCGCGTTGCCGTGTAGGCCCGAGCTCGAAGAGCACAGCGTCGCCTTGTGCGTTGACGGAGCCGAAGTTGGTGCTGATCTTGTCGCGGAGCGAACGCAGTTCGTGCAGGTCGGCTGGCTGACCGCCATGCCATGGACGGGCAAGCCTCGCGAGCAGGCGCAGGTTGGTGGAGAAGAGATCGCGCATGACCTGCGCGGCCGGTTTGGAGCCGAGCGTGTCGAAGACAAGCCACATCATGAGAAGGCCGAGCGCGATGCCGAGGACGCGGTCGCGAGCGATGCCGAGGTTTGTCTGTGGGAAGGGTTCCTGCAGGTTGATGAGGAAGTAGGCGAGTGCGATCTGTTGACCGAAGTAGGAGAGGCGCGGACTGGATGTGCCGCACCAGGCGGCGATGAACGTCACGATGACGAACAGCGTGGTGAAGCCGGAGATGCTGTCGAGCATGGGCAGGATGAGCACCTGGGAGCCGATGCCGAAGAGCAGACCACCGACCATCGCGCCGGAGATGCGGAGTAACTGCTTCTGCCGCGACGCGCCTACGCTGCTAAGCGCGGTGACGGCGCACGTGGCGAGCGATGTGCTGAGTCCGCGCCAGGCGACGGCGTTGAAGAGCACGTAGCAGAGCATGGCGGCGAGGCAGCCGCGCAGCGAGTAGAGCAGGTGGTCGGGGTTGGTGAAGGCATCGGGAAGAAGATCCGAGTTGCCGCTGGGTGCTGGTGTTTCGGTCGCGAGGATAGCGCCGCCTGACGCGGAGGAGAGGCTGAGCTGCAGCAGGCTGACGGTGCGTTCCAACTCGACGACAAGCGCCGGGCCGCTGGGTGACGGAGGTTGCGGGACTTTGGCGCGCGGTGTGGGGCTGCCCAGGTAGGGATCCAGAGCGTCGAGCTGATCTGCGATGCGGATGAGTGTGTCTTTGCCGGCTTCCTTGAGCGCGTCCGGTGCGTGGTCGAGCGCGGCGCAGAGATCGACGATGCGGCCGACGAGCGAGACGGTGGTGCTGCGGCGTTCGGAGTTGCCGCCCGCGCTGGCGCTGGTGGCGAGTCGACGGAGACGGGAGACGCCGACCATGGCGAGTTGTTGGACCTTGTGCGCGCGCTGCGACTGGTCCGGGGCGCTGGTGGCGACGCCGCGCAGGTAGGCGCTGACCGTGTCTGTGCGGGTGGCGAGACCTGTGTGCAGTTCGTTGCGGATCTCGCGGAAGAGCGCGAAGAGGTACTCGACTGCGATGGTGCAGAAGAGGCCGACGGAGACGCTGGCCGCTGTCCAGAGGGTTGCAACCACAAGTGCTCCCGTAGGCAACGGCGTATCCCAGATGGGGATAACGATGGTGATGACGAAGGCGAAGGCGGCGCCGGCGGTGTAGTTGGTCGAGACCTTGATGACGTAGAAGCAGAGGAACATGCTCACGGCGACCCAGAGGAAGTGCGTGAGCGGGTAGTCGACGAAGAGGAGAAGGCAGATGAGGCAATAGGCGGAGCCGAGGAGATACGAGACCATGACGTGCCAAGCGTTGCGCACGGTGGTCAGAGGGGAGTCTCGGGCGAGGATGAGCGTGTAGTACGCGGCGATGGCGGCGCCGGGCAGCCGAAACGTCATGATGACAAGCATCGTGAGCGTGGCGGCGAGCGTCATGCGCAGAACGAGCGGAAGGCGGCCGGGGTAGGGGCTTAGCTCGTCGCGCAGGAAGGCGGGGAACCAAGTGGAGAAGGGCTCTGCTTGTCGGCGCCCGGTTTGCGGCGTGCGTGGGCCCTTGACGCCAAGCTGCGGACCGGGCCTGGCGAGCGCACCCATGGCTACTGCCTCGCCGCGGGAGCGAGGGGATGTACGACGGCTACGGCGGTTTGGCCGATGCGCAACAGTCCAGGCGGCGGTGATGTGATGCGGATGCGTACGGGATAGCGCGCGGCGAGGTGCACCCAGCTAAGCGAGCGCTGCACCGAGGGCAGACCAGGAGTGATCGCGCCAGCGACGCTGGGGTCGGGCGTGACGCCGTAGCCGATGCTTTCTACGACGCCGCGGAGCGGCAGATTCTCGTGCGACATGAGGAAGAGATCGACAGGGGAACCGACGATGACGTGCTTGAGTTGGGTCTCGCGGAAGTTGGCGATGACCCACCATTCGCGAGCGTCGATCATGGTGAAGACCTGCGCGCCGGTGTGGACGTAGGCCCCTTGCGATGTGGTGAGATCGGTGACCAGGCCGTCGAAGGGCGCATAGACGCGGCAGTTGTTGAGGTTGTATTGCGCGAGGCGAACGGCTGCAGCGCGCTGCTCGCGCTGGTTGGTCAGCGGAGCCAGGGTTTCGACGGCGTTGGCGGCTTGATCACGTTGTGCCTGGCGCTGCTGCACGTCCGCAGCGGATTGCTCGAAGCGGGATTGGTTGCTGGTGACGCGCGCTTCGGCGAGCGCGACCTGGGCTTCGGCTTGTTCGACGGCGCGGGTGCGGACTTCGACGAGCGTGCGCGCTTGATCGACCTGGTCGACGGTGACGAACTGCTGTGCGAGCAGGGGCTCGAGACGATGGAGGTTGTCCTGCGCGTAGTGGAGGTCGGCTTCGGCGCGGCGGACGGCGGCGCGGGCGTTGACCACGTCGGCATCGGCTTCGGGGATGGTGGCTGCGGTGGCGCTGCGGTTGGCGGCGCTGCTGGCGATGGTGGCCGAGGCTACGCGGACGGCGCTGAGCTGTGAGTTGATGTAGCGCTGACGATCTTCGATCTGGCCTTCGAGCGCGGCCTGATCGGAGAGGGCGCGCTGGAGGGCGTACTGGTACGGGCGCTCGTCGATGACGAAGAGCAGGTCGCCCTGATGGACGAACTGGTTGTCGCGGATGGGCAACTGCATGATGGGGCCGTCGACTTGTGGGGCCATGCCGATGAAGTTGGCGAAGACCTCGGCGTCGTCGGTGCGCGGGTGGTAGACGGCGCGTGCGATGGCGAGTGCGCCGATGAGCAGAGCGAGCGCAGCGACCAGGATCGTGGGCCACCATGTGGGCTTTGGGTGTGGCTCGTCGTAGTCGTTGATGTCCGAGTCTGTGAAGTTCTCCTGGTCCTGCGTAGGCGGGTTGGCGAGCCGATTACCATCTGCGTCTGCGGGGCGCTGCGGAGCCGAGTGTGTGGCCGTCTGTGAGGTTCTGTTGTCATCTTCGTTGGGCATGGCGGGCACCTCCTCTCGGGTGTTGGTTATTCGAATGCGATGAGCCAAAACGTGCAGGCGACCAGGAGTGCGAGGCTGAGGTAGAAGAGCGGGAGCGCGGCGATGCGTGCCTCCCATTCGCGGCGATGGAGGATCGTGCGGACGATCGCGGCGACGATCACGCCGAGCAGGATGCAGGCGATCCAGCCGGGGAAGTATGACCCGAGGACGTTGAAGACGGGCGAACGCGCGCAGCCGGTGACGCAAAGTGTGGCAGCGAGCAAGGTGGCGTGCCGAGCAGTGGACGTGAGGCGCGACGGGCTCATGGGTGCGCCTTTCGAGCGGCGGATTGGAGAAGATCGCCGGTGCGGTAGCCGAAGTTTGCGAGCTGCGTCAGCAGATCGGTGCGTGCAGCTACGTCGGCGCGGAGGGCCTGTGCGAGTTCGCGTTGCGCACTGACCACATCGACGGTGTTGCGGACGCCGTACTGGTAGGACTTCAGCGCGGCCTCGTACGAGGTGCGTGCGGCAGTGAGCAGCGCAGTGGCGGCTTCGCGCTGATGAAAGGCTGTACGGAGGCCCACGAAGGCGGACCATACCTGATTTTCGACGAGGTCGCGGGTGTGATCGATCTCGGCATCGGCGCGTCGTTCCTCGGCGTGCGCTTCCGCGAGTTGGCCAAAACGGCGACCGCCATCGAAGAGGTCCCAACGCAAGTTCGAGGCGGGTGTCCCAGATCTCGAGGGGGCCGGCGTAGGTGCCGGGAAGCTGATCCTGCTGGCCGTAGGCGCGGACCTCGCCACCGAAGCCGGAGAAGTTGAGCGTGGGGAGAAAGGCTGAGTGCGCTTCCTTGATGGCGGCCTGCGCGGCGCGCTTCTGCTCGAGCTGCTGGCCGAGTTCGGGTCGCTGTGCGAGGCTGCGCTCTACGGCGGCACTGACGTCTTCGTCGAGCTTGTCGGGCAGATGCAGCTCGTCCAGCGGTTGGACTTCGATGGGGCTCAGGGGTGAGGCACCGACGACATCGAGGAGATCGCCGCGTGCGATGTCGACCTGACCGATGGCGGCCTGCAGTTCGTAGTCGGCCTGCGCGGCGGAGGCGCGGGCTTCGAGCGCGTCGGGCAAGGTGGCGAGGCCGACGGCGAGGCGTGCATCCACGGCTTTCGAGACTGTTTGCGCGTTCTTCAGGTTCACTTCCGCGGCGTCGCGCTGCCCGGTGGCGTTGAGCAGGCGGTAGTAACGACGTTCTGTGTCGAACAGAACATCAAGATGCGTGGTGTTGAAGGCGAAGTTTGCTGCGAGGAGTTGATCGCGTGCGGCTTCGATGCGGCCGGCGCGCTCGCCGAAGTCGAAGAGGAGATAGCTGACGCGCAGGACGGGCGAGTAGTCGCCGATTGTCTGGCGGACGAAGGTGGTTCCGAAGAGGATGCCGCTGCGGGTTGTTTCAGCCATCGCGGCGGCGACGACGGACGGAAGCAGATCGCTGCGCGCAATCGTGAGTTGGCCGGCGCGGATCTTGGCTGCCTGCCATGCGACGCGGGTGGCGGGATTGTGCTCTTCGGCGAGGTCGACGAGTTCAGGCAGCGTGTATTGGTGCTTCGGATCGATGGTTGTGCGTGGACTGCTTGCGGCTGATTTTTGCGCAGCTGGTTCGCTGGCGGAGGGGATCCACGGCTGTGATTGCGTGGAAGGTGCGTGCTGCGCGAAGGCAGAAAGGCACAGAACTCCGACGACGGCCATGTAGCCGAGGTGCTTTGTGGCCAACGGTCGTCGAACTACGGGCTGAACGGTGGCCCTCCTTGTGCTGCGTGCGAGAACTTGACACAACTTGCGTGCATGGCGCCGCGCATGTGTATATGCGATGGCTGGTTTCGAATCCGTTGATGCTGTTTCCAGGGGAGAACGCGTGCAGTCTCGACTTCACTGGGAAGGATGTTGAGCGTACCTGCGGGTAGTATAGCGAGCGGCGTCCGGGTGTTCGGTGGGAGCTGCGGAAGGCGCCGCATCTGCATCTCAGGGTTTGCACGCCTGCTCCGGGGAGCGCAGCGCACGACGCGCGACGGCCTGGAGCGCCATTGCATATTGGGCCGCCGAGGCCAGATCCGATCATTCCGTTCGCAAGTGGAACGCAACCTGGGCTGCCGCTCTCGACGCTGAGGGCTGGAGCCGACACGATTTCAAGGTGGAGACACATGCCAGAAAAGACACAAGCACCGACGCTGACCGACCCGCGCACACGTTTTCCCAAGCCGCCGTTTCCGGAGCAGAAACAGGGCGCTCCGGGTGATGAAAACCAATTGGATCCGAAGGCGGACCATGGGCTGAACAGCTATAAGGGCTGCGGCAAGCTGGAGGGCCGCACAGCGTTGATCACGGGCGCAGACAGCGGCATTGGGCGCGCTGTTGCGATCTGCTTTGCAAAGGAGGGCGCGGATATCGTGTTTACGTGCCTGCCGGAGGAGCAGAAGAACGCGGATGAGACGGTGAAGCTCATCGAGGGCATCGGGCGTCGCGCGGTGGCGTTGCCGGGCGATGTTCGTCAGAAGAGCTTCTGCCAGGAGTTGGTGAAGAAGGCCGTTGATAGCTTTGGACACCTGGAGATCCTGGTGAACAATGCGGCGTTTCAGCGCACGTATGGCTCGCTTGAGGACATCACGGAGGACGAGTGGGATGCGCACTTCAGGACGAATGTGTATGCGCCGTTCTTCATGACGCAGGCGGCGTTGAAGGTGATGAAACCGGGCGGTGTGATCATCAACACAGTGTCGATCGAGAGCTTTACGCCGGAGCAGACGCTGCCCGCCTATGCGGCGACGAAGGCTGCGCTGGCGAGTCTGACGAGCAGCTTCGCCAAGATCGCAATCAAGCAGGGGATTCGCGTGAACGGTGTGGCGCCGGGGCCGGTTTGGACGCCGTTCATCCCTTCGACGATGCCCGCGGAGAAGGTGAAGCAGTTTGGGTCGAGCTCAGTGTTTGAGCGGCCGGCGCAGCCGGTGGAGCAGGCTGCGGTGTTTGTGTTCCTGGCCTCGGATGATGCGAGCTACGTCAGCGGCGAGATTTACGGCGCGACCGGCGGACGGATGCCGATCTAGTGAGGCGATGCGGCGTACCGCCGAGCAAGCGGTACGCCGCGTTCGTTTATTTGCCGAAGCTGTACTGAAGCCCAGCACCGGCCTCGTAGGTGTTGAGCCAGGAGCCGTTGCCGCGTGTGAGCGTGTACTCGGCTGGGATGACCTCGAACGAGAGATTGCCTTTCAGGGTGATGTCTGCGCCCGCGCCGAGTTGGAACGTGCCTTGCTCTTGTACGGTGCCGGTTGAGCTGCTGTGGGTTACCCCGGCCATGGGCTGCACGAACGGGCTGACCTTCGGACTGCCTTTGCGGAGCTTGACCGTGACGCCGCCGAGATAGGCATGGGCGTTGGCTCCGCCGCCCTGGAAGGCGCCCCAGAAGCTTTCGTGCTCGAAGGTGATGCCCATGCGGGAGAGGACTTCCCAGTTCAGGCTGCCGTACCAGCCGTTGAGGTTGGCGAAGCCGTTGCCCTCATCGTTGTAGGCGTAGTTCCAACCGAGGGTGACGTCGAGCGGCTTCTTTTTTGACTGCGCTGCGAGCGTGCTGCAGCACATGATCGAAGCGATAGCGAGGGTGATCAGTGTGCGCATGGAGGACAGGGATGCGCGCGCACGGCGATGCTGTTGTTTGTCTCTGGATGCGTGTCCGGTAGCGGACAGAGCAGAAGAATCAGTGCGCTAGCGAGACGGAGCGCGGAATCGTGCGGCCAGAGCGGGAAGATCCACGTTCTGGAGGAAGCTCTTCAGTTCCGCGGCGAGTTGCGGCTCTACGGCGCCGACCGGAGAGGCTACGTCGGGGCTTTCGACCTTGATGAGCATGGGAACGGGGCGGCCGGTTGCGGTCTGCATGGGCAGCGTGCGATGCGGGTGCGCGTAGATGAGCACAGCGCTGCCGGCGCTTTGCGTGAACTGGCGGCAGGCACCGGCGTCGCAGACGGTGGAGGCTTCGAGCGTCTGGCTGGCGCCGTTGTTGTAGGTAGCGGCGACGAGCGCGACTTCGCCGGCCGGGGAGGGCGCGATGATCTCGCCGTGGGAGGTGGGGTCTTCGCCGCGAGCGATGTGGCAGACCTCGGCGTCGTGCACGTTCATCTCCGGGGAGACGCCGACGGCGATGTGTGGGCCGGGCTGGCCGGGGGCGATGTCAGGGGCGGCGTACTCGCCCCAGGTGTAGACGACGGCGCCGTCGAGCAGCGTGTCTTTGAAGGTGTTGACGAGGCGGTAGCCGCCGAGTTGGTCGGGCATGGGAGGCAGGGTGTGAACCTGGGCTCCGGCGAGGTTCTGCGCGTGGACGGCGTCGAAGCCGAAGACGATGGAGAGGAGCACGAGCGCTGCGGCGCGGGCGAAGAACGGGCGCGGCTGGCGGGAATCATCGAGGGGGAGTGCGGGTGTGGCGGGGCGAACGTCGTCGGGGTGGCGGCGGAGGCGATCTGCGAGGGCGAAGAAGAGGTAGATGGCGAGGACGAAGAGGCAGCCGCCGATGATGTAATCGGCGCCTTTGGCGCGGTCCTGCAGCCAGGGGTAGGGGAGAGCGATCTTGTAGTAGACGACGAGCAGGCAGAGGCGGAGGAAGTTGAAGAGGTAGCCGAGGAGCACGGCTCCGGCGACCACGGGCGCGAAGACGAACCAGCGGAAGCGGTAGACGTAGGCGACGATCACCGCCGCGAGGCCGAGGGTGACGGCGCCGCGGATGCCGTTGCAGCCGGGGGCGATGAACATGCCGAAGTCGGGCGTGAACATGAGGCGGAGGTTGTCGGGGGTGAGCTTTTCGCCGAGCAGATGGGCGAAGCCGCGAGCGACGGTGGCCGAGACGTGCTGCAGAGGGAGGTCGACGTGGCGGCTGAAGGTTTGCGGTACGGGGATGACGGCGCCCATGAAGAGCACGGGGAACCAGGCGGCGCGGAGGAGGCGTGTGCCGCCGAAGAGGAGCACGAGGCCGAGGGCGTACAGGATCGCGATGAGCGGCAGGGGAGGGATCTGGAGCAGCCAGTCCTTGCCGATGGTGACGATCAGCAGCGTCTGGTCGCGCAGGAACATGAGGGCGGCGGTGGCGGCGAGGAGGACGAATCCCCACCAGGAGCCCTCGGTTTCCCAGCCGATGGAGCGCCAGGCGCGGAGGATGAGGATGAAGCTGACGAAGGGGACGAGGAGTCCCATGGATTTGAGGTCGTCGGAGCGCCACTGGTCGGCGAGGGCGCGGACGGAGTTGTAGACGGTGAAAAGACCGATGGCCGCGCACAGGGTCGCCGTGAGGGCGATTGTGCGCGGTTTCAGGGAAGAGGTGTTTTCAGATGGGACGGCGTCGTGCAGCCCGGATCGCAGCGCGTACAAGACCGTGCCTTTCCCGCACGGGGGATGAACCCGCGCTTAACGGCCTTTGCGGGCCCGGAGGTAGGTGCGCAGAGAACGGAACCCGTAGACGCCGCTGGCCAGCCCGGCCAGGACCAGTGTGGGATTTTCGGGCGAATTGGTGCAGCCGCCCATCGCAAACGCCGGTGTGGCCACCAGCGCCGCCGACGCAAGTACTGCAAAGAGCGAAAGCTTCTTCATCGCAAACCCTTTTCTGCTGCGTGTGACACAGCCAGAACGTTCGTGGATTTTCCCACAGGCGAAGGGCGTACACATACGCACTGAGACTTCGCCTCGATACTTACTACCAAGGTTACGGACGTCTACGAGCCGCGTCAAGGACACGACGGTAACTTCCGTGCACCTTTCGAGTTAGATGCATCGAACGCGCATCGGGCAAACGCTGCACCGGCAGCGTGCGTCCACGGAGAGGCGGCCTCGCTTGTAGAATCGCGGGGCGGGGTTTCCGTCAATCGAGTGTGAAGGAGAGCAAGCGGATGTCAACGGCAATGGTGAACATCGTAGGGCTGAAGGGGGTGTACGAGGGCCTCAAGACACGGATGGACAAGGCCGTCGAGGACTTCCGGACCAATCTGCTCAGCGTCCGCACCGGCCGGGCATCGGTGCACATGCTGGACGGGATTACGGTGGAGTACTACGGGTCGGAGATGCCGATCTCGCAGGTGGCGCAGCTATCTACGCCTGAGGCTCAGACGATCGTGGTGCAGCCGTTTGAGCAGAACATGGTGGCGCCGGTGGAGAAGGCGATCCGGACCTCGGGCCAGGGGTTCAACCCGATGCACGATGGCAAGGTCATCCGCGTGCCGGTTCCGCCGATGAACGAGGAGCGGCGGCGCGATGCGGTGAAGCGGCTGTCGCAGGCGCTGGAGGACCACAAGACGGCTCTGCGGAACATCCGGCGCGATGGGAATGAGACGGTGAAGAAGGCCATGAAGGACAAGCTGATCTCGGCCGACGACGAGAAGCGGGCCAATGAGGAGATCCAGGCGTTGACGGATGCGAACATCAAGCGCGTCGATGAGCTGTTCAAGGCCAAGGAACGGGAAGTGATGACGGTTTGAAGAGCAGGAAGTAGGAAATAGGGACTACGGGTTAGGGAGTCGGTGTTGCGGGGAGTGGGGTGGTACCCCCTCCCCGTACTTTTTGGTTCAAAGTACGTTGGAATAACGACTTAGGTCTGGACTTCGGGGGGAGGTCCAGGGCTGAGGCGCTTCGCGGGTGCGGATGATTTGTGGCGGTAATTCCAAGGTACAGAACCGGTCGGAATTGATGTGCAGCCGGGAGCGCTTTTCTGTGCGCTAAGCGAACCGGAGCGGGCGGGGTGGTCGGCTAGACTCGCTGGCATGGATGCGGAGCGGGCACGGGCGTTTCTGCTGACGCTGCCACATGTCGTGGAGACGATGCAGTGGGGCGACAACCTGGTGTTCTGGGTTGGGGACAAGGCGGCTCGGCGGGAAGATGTTTGCGCTGGTGAACCTGGACGTGGGCGGCCGAGGGGTGATCTCGTTCGCGGCTAGCCGGGAGCGGCAGGCGGAGCTGTGCGAGCGCGAAGGGCTGTTTCCGGCGCCGTACCTGGCGCGGGCCGGGTGGGTCGCGGCGGAGCGTTGGGATGCGCTGCCGGGGCGGGAGTGGCAGGAACATCTGAGCTTTGCTTATGAGGTGGTTCGCGGCAAGTTGCCGCGGAAGATGCTGGCGCAGGTGGCGGCGCACGGGTGTGAGGCCGTTGCGGGCAAGGGTGAGGGGTCTGGGCGGAAGCGGCTGGCGGGGAAGAGCTGACGCAAAGGGCGCGAAGTACCGCGAAGGTGCGGCGCGGGGACGTCTGCGGAGCGGGAGTGAACTGCAGGTCTCTCCGCTGCGCGCTGCGGTCGAGATTACGGCCCTGGTGCTGTCCGCTAGAGCTTGCGGATCTCGGCTTCGGGGTTCATGGCGAGTAGTGGGGTGAAGTTGCGGAAGTAGGCGGCGATCAGGATGAGTTCGAGGAGCAGGGCGAGGATGGCGAGTACGGCTCCGTGGGGCCAGAGGAGTGCGTGGTAGAGCAGGATGTTGACGATGATGGGCGCGAGGATGGTGAGCGCGAGCGGGACGAAGCGGTTGACCAGGAGCAGGAGGCCGGCGACGGTCATGAGCGCGCCGACAAAGGTCATCCAGTGGCTGCCGTGCATGATGGTCATCCAGGTGAGCGCGTCCGGGCTTTGCGGCGGCGGCATTTTGAAGAAGCCGAGGATGTTGTTGAGGCCAAGGACGAAGAACATCAGCCCGAGGAGGAGACGACAGACCATCAGGGTGGCTCGCATGAGGGGGGATCCTTCCGTCAGCCGCGGTGTGGGGACCTGGTTTTGGATGCGGACGCGTTTGGCCTGGGGCTTAAGCCGATGCGGGCATGTTAACCGACGGGACGCCCGATGAACAGAAGATCCCGCAGGCGCCGCGGTGGCGGCTGGGGCGTTCGTTGGCTGCTGAGGAGGTCTAGCAGGTTGAGGCGAAGCACGCATCATACCGAATCGTCCGTACGTGGGCCCGCAAGGATATGGGGGAGTCATCACGGATCGGGAGATCGAGATGAAGGTTTTGGCTCTGCTCTTGCTTGCTCTGAGCGTCGGTGTGCCCGGCTGGGGGCAGAAGGATCCTTGTCCGGGCCCGGTTTCGCGGCTTGAGTTTGAAAAGGGCACATACAGCTCGCAGCCAGGGGTTGTGTTTGATCTGCGTCACTTCAACGGTCAGTTGGTTCCGCGAGGGAGACGGAGCCCGCTCTGTTACGAGAAGCTGACGGAGATGGCGCATGGCGAGATCTTTGTTACCGCCGAGAGCCTGACGCGGGTGTTTACGACGAAGCTGGACCGCGACGCGCAGACGCACGTGCGCGATTTGAAGGTGGAGAGCGGCGCGGGCACGGTGAAGCTGAGCGGCGAGGTAGTGAAGGTGATTCCGATCAAGTTCTCGATTGAAGGACCTGTTACGACGGATGGGACGTCGCTGCTGTTGAACGCGAAGAAGATTGATGCGGACGGGATTCCAATCAAGCCGCTGCTGGCGATGATTGGAGATCACCTGAGCTCGGTGATGCGGGTGAACGGCATGGGCGGTGGAGTTTCGGTGAACGAGAACACGATCCTGTTTGCGCCGGAGAAGATAGCGCATCTGCGAGGGCACATTGCGTCTGTGGAGGCCACGCCGGAGGGGCTGACGTTGCGATATGGGCCTCGGGAGCGGGCGGCGGGAAAGCCGGGTACGCGGGCGGCGGAGTGAAGAGCCGGATGCGTTGCCAGCCGGGGCGCTGCGTTCGCGAGCGCATGGGATGGAGTTGCCGGATGGCGGCTGCGACGTTGCGGGCCGGTCTGCGGACCATGTTCGTCGCGGCTATGTGTGCTTCTGGCTGGGCGAGCACGCCCGTTCTGAACAGGGTGGAGGCTCCGCCGGCGCTGACGCCGTTGGCGATGCACGTAGGTGGCCGCGCGTTGAGGATCGTGGAGGCTGCGGGAGATGGGTTCGGCCCGGAGGACACGGTTTCACAGTGGCCGGGCAGCTACTTTGAGGCGGCGTTCAAGGGGCCTGAGGTCTTCTTTCGGGTGGGAAAGGCGCACGAGATTCTCCATGTTGCCGTCGATGGGCAGACGGCGCTGGTGCTGCCGGATCCGCAGCCAGGTGTGTACCGGGTTTCGGGGCTGGACGACACGGCGCACCGCGTGCGGGTGGAGGTGGTGACGGAGAGCCAGTCGGAGCCGAACCATTTTGGCGGGTTTGCCATTGCGGCGGGCGCGACGGCGCTGACACCGAAGAGCCGACAGCGGCAGATGGAGTTCATCGGCGACTCGCATACGGTGGGGTATGGGAATACTTCGGCGACGCACGATTGCACGCCGGAGGCGGTTTGGGTGACGACGGATGATTCACAGGCGTTTGGGCCGCTGACGGCGAGCCACTATGACGCCGATTACCAGGTGAATGCGATCTCGGGCAGGGGTGTGGTGCGGAACTACAACGGGTTTGCCGCGGACACGCTGCCGGAGGCGTATCCGTATGTGCTGCTGGACAAGAAGCAGGTGTACAGCGACCCGAGTTGGAAGCCGCAGGTGATCGTCATCGCGCTGGGGACGAATGATTTTTCTACGCCGTTGAATGCAGGCGAGCGATGGAAGAGCCGGGATGAGTTGCACGCGGATTATGAGGCGACGTACGTGCGGTTTCTTGAAGGCGCTGCGGGCGAAGAATCCGGGCGCGTACATGATTTTGTGGGCTACCGATCTGGCCGATGGGGAGATCGCGTCGGAGGAGCAGCGCGTCGTGGACCGGATGAAGGCGAAGGGTGATCGGAGGATTGCGTTTGTCGCGATGATCAGCTTTCGTTCACGGGGTGCCAGTTTCATCCGTCGGTGGCGGATGACAGGGTGATTCGGGACAAGCTGGTGGGGTTTATCGAGGGCATCCGGAGGTTTGGCGGAGGTAGCAGGTCTTGCGGTGAGCGCATGTGGTAGCCGCGAGGACGGCGGGCGGAGTCTAACGGGGATGGCTACCAAGACGCTGTTTGAGTCGTATCGCCTGGGTCCGAACACACTGAAGAACCGCATTGTGATGGCGCCGCTGACGCGGTCGCGTGCGGGCAAGGGCGATGTGCCCGGCGAGATGAATGCGGAGTACTACGCGCAGCGGGCCGGCGCGGGGCTGATTATCAGCGAGGCGACGCAGGTTTCAAAGCAGGGCCAGGGCTACCTGTGGACTCCGGGGATCTATACGCAGGAGCAGGTGGAGGGCTGGAAGAAGGTCGTGAAGGCGGTTCACGATCGCGATGGCAAGATCTTTCTGCAGATGTGGCATGTGGGACGGATCTCGCACGTGTCGCTGCAGCCGAACGGCGAGGCTCCGCTGAGCTCGACGGACGAGCCGGCGGAGAATACGTTTTCGTTTGCGTATGACGCGCAGGGCAAGCCGGGCAATGTGCCGGTGAGTAAACCGCGTAACGCGACCATCGAAGAGTTGACGCAGGTTGTGGCGGATTATGCGCAGGCTGGCCGGCGTGCGCAGCAGGCGGGGTTTGATGGCGCCGAGGTGCATGGGGCCAATGGATATTTGTTCGACCAGTTCTTGAACTCGGCTGTGAACGGGCGGACGGACGCGTACGGGAACCAGAGCGCGGAAAGTCGCGCGCGGTTGTTGCTGGAGGCCTTCGATGCGGTAGCGGGCGTGATGGGGGCGGATCGCGTCGGGGTGCGGATTGCGCCGTTTGGCAGCTTCGGGGGAATGAAGCCGGATCCGAGGGCGGAGGAGACGTTTCTTTACGTAGCGAGGGAGTTGGCGCGTCGAGGTGCGGCGTATGTGCACATCGTGCGCGGCAGCCAGTTCGATGTGGAGCCGGTGGTGCCGGAGCCGTTCTTCAGGAGCTTCAAGGAGGCGTTCGGTGGGACGGTGATCGTGACCGGCGGGCTGGACAAGTCGAAGGCGGAGCACTTGCTGAACGAAGGGCTCGCGGATCTGCTTGGGTTTGGGATGTTGTTTATCTCGAACCCGGACCTGGTGGAGCGGTTCAGGAACGACTGGCCGCTGGCGCAGGCGGACCAGGCGACGCTGTATGGCGGGGCAGCGAAGGGGTACACGGACTACCCGACCTACGAGGATCAGACGACGCGAGGCGAGGTGCCGCAGCCGTTGGATATCCATTAGGTGGTTCGCACTGGGCAGTAGGCCGGCGAGTGTGCGGTTGACGGTGACCTTTGCTGCCGTCCCGCTAGGATGGAGGGATGAAGGTTTCGCTGGAGGGTAAGGTCGCGCTGGTGACGGGCGGGTCGCGGGGGATTGGAGCGGCGACGGTGCGGATGTTGCGCGAGTGCGGAGCGCGGGTGGTGTTCAGCTATAAGTCTGCCGCAGATCGCGCGGAGGCGCTGGTGCGGGAGTGCGGCGGTGAGGCGGTCTGCCGGGCGGTGCAGCAGGAGCTGGCGACGGTAGAGGATGGTGAGGCGCTGGTGAGGGCGGCGGCGCAGGCGTTTGGGCGACTGGATGTGCTGGTGGTGAACCACGGGATATGGCCGCCGCATGATCAGCCGATCGGGACGATGACGACGGCGCAGTGGCGCGAGACGATGGGGATCAACCTCGACAGCGTGTTTGGGCTGGTGCGCGCGGCGGCTGGCGCGATGCTGGCGCAGGCGGCGACGGGCGAGGGTGAGGCTGGGTTTGGCAAGGGTGTGCGGGGGCACATTGTGCTGGTGGCGTCGACGGCGGCGCAGCGCGGTGAGGCGTTCCATGCGGACTATGCGGCGAGCAAGGGAGCGTTGTTGAGCCTGACGAAGAGCTTGTCGAGCGAACTGGGGCCGCAGGGGATCTTGTGTAACTGCGTGGCTCCGGGGTGGGTGCGGACGGAGATGTCGGCTGGTACATTGGGTGACCCAGTTGCGTCCAAGAAGGCGTTGAGGCTGATTCCGCTGGGGCGGGCGGCGGAGCCGGAGGAGATTGCAGGGCCGATCGCGTTTCTGTGCTCGCCGTGGGCGGGGTTTATCTCGGGCGAGATATGGAATGTGAACGGCGGCGCGGTGCTGGTGGGGTGAAGTTCTTAGATGTTAGTTCTTGGTTATTAGTGGCTAGCGCTGCAGGTGACGGTTAGGAGTTTGAACGATCGATGAGGCGGTTCTGGCTGGGGTTGGGTTGTGTGGCGCTGATCGGCGCGGGGGCGGTGCGGGTGCAGGCGCAGGCGTCGGAGTTGCCGAGTGCGCAGGCTGCGCCGGTGACGGATGAGGCCGCGCACGGGCGCAAGCTGCTGGACCAGATGATCGCGGCGCTGGGCGGCGAGGCGTGGCTGAAGCGCGATACGGAGCGGATGGAAGGACGAACCGGGGCGTTTTATAAGGGCGCGCCGAATCCGTACCAGACGAAGTTTGAGGAGTACCTGCGGATTCAGCCGTTTGGCGAGCGCGTGGTTATTGTGTCGAAGCAGGGTGTGTTTATCCCGACGACGAAGCGCGATGTGGCGGAGATCTGGACGGGCGATAACGGGTACGAGGTGAGCTACCACGGCCGCAAAGAGCTGCCCAAGGTGGATGTGGAGGAGTTTCAGCGGCGGCGACGGCACTCGCTGGATACGGTGGTGCTGGATTGGCTGAAGCGGCCGGGGACCCTGGTGACGTATGAGGGCACCGACATGGATGACCGGCACATCGTGGACAAGGTGAGCATCATCACCGGCGATAACGACGCGGTGACGCTGGGGCTGGCGCAGGATACGCATCTGCCGCTGAGCCTGACGTTTCAGTACCGCGACCCGGTGTACAAGGACATCGACACGGACGTGGAGCGCTATGACAACTGGCAGAGGGTGGAGGGCGTGATGACGGCGTTGACCATCACGCGGTACCACAACGGCGATATGGTGAGCCAACGCTTTCTTACCAAGGTGGAGTATCACCTGCCGCTGGCGCCGGACCTGTTCGACCCGGACAGGCCGTTGTCTGCGAAGCCCGTCAGCAAGAAGTGAGGGCGGGTGCGAGGCATAGCGCGGTGGGAGTGATGTATTCTGAGCCACGCTATGACTGAAATTTCAAGCGGAGCCACCCTGGAGCCGCAGACCTCCGCAGACGGCGCCCAGGAGCCGAAACGCACGCTGGACATCACGGAGATCATGGCGATTCTGCCGCATCGCTACCCGTTTCTGCTGATCGACCGCGTGGTGGAGATGGAGCGCAAGCAGCGGATCGTCGCGATCAAGAACGTGACGGCGAACGAGCCGCAGTTTACCGGGCATTTTCCGGATTTTCCGATCATGCCGGGCGTGATGACGATTGAAGCGATGGCGCAGGCGGGCGGCGCGCTGCTGCTGACCGAGGTTCCGGATCGCGATAGCAAGTTGATGGTGTTTACGGGCATCGACAAGGCTGTATTCCGGCAGACAGATTGTGCCCGGCGACCAGTTGCGCATCGAGGTGACGGTGCTGAACTGGCGGTCGCGCGTGGTGAAGATGCAGGGCGTGTGCACGGTGGACGGAGCCGTTGCCGCCGAGGCGACGATTACATGCATGCTGGTGCCGCGGCCGAAGAAGAACGGCGCTGCTGCGAGCGGGTCTTCGAGCAACAACGACGGAACGATAGATGAGCGAGGCGCGGGAGGGCTCGGGGGCGCAGATACACCCGATGGCCGTGGTGGCCGAGGGTGCTGTGGTGCCCGCAAGCTGCAGCGTTGGGCCGTTCTGTTCGGTCGGGCCGAATGTTGTGCTGGGCGAGGGCTGCACGCTGGTCTCGCACGTGGTGGTGGATGGGCACACGACTGTGGGCGAGGGTGTGATCGTGCACCCGTTTGCGGCGGTGGGCATCAGTCCGCAGGATCTGAAGTACAGAGGCGAGCCGACGCGATGCGAGGTGGGCGCGCGGACGGTGATTCGTGAGTCGGTGACGATCTCGCGTGGGACGGCGGGCGGTGGTGGCGTGACGCGCGTGGGGCGCGATTGCCTGATCATGGCGTACACGCATATCGGGCACGATACGCAGGTCGGGGATGGGGTGATCCTGGCGAACGGGGCGACGCTGGCGGGGCATGTCGTCGTGGAGGACTATGCCGTTGTGGGCGCGCTGAACCCGGTACACCAGTACTGCACGATTGGGAAGTACGCGTATATCGGCGGCGGGACCACGATTACGCAGGATGTGCTGCCGTACTCGCTGACGAGTGTGCGGCGGGAGAACCGGGCGTTTGGGCTGAACAAGGTGGGGCTGGAGCGCAAGGGGTTTACGCCGGAGGAACTGAAGCAGCTTCGGCAGGCGTACCGGTTGCTGCAGGTGTCGCACCTGAATACGACGCAGGCGCTGGAGGCGATTCGCGCGAAGGTGGCGAGTGGGGAGTTTGGGGAGAAGGTGGCGTACCTGGCGGAGTTCATTGCGAAGAGTGAACGCGGCGTGATCAAGTAGGCTGTTGGCACGATGATCCGTCTGTGCTTTGTCATCTTGTTGCTGATGGGCTGGTCAAGCCCTGTTCTGGGCCAGGGGGTTTCACAACTTCCGAAAACTTCCGCGCAACAAACCGGTGACAATGAGGTCTTGAAGGAGATCGCGCGACGGGATCAGCACGCACGCACAGCGGTCTCGATGAAGACGCCTCCGGGCGGTGAGGAAACGGACGAGGATCGCCGTAAGCTCGTGCACGGGATCATCGACCGGAATGAGTTGCATACTGGCTTGGACTACGCCAACGCCGCCCTAATCTTTCAGCACGGATTGACGCCTGACGACTATCTGCTGGCGCATGCGCTGGCTGTGATTGGGGCCAGCAAGGGCAATCGGCTCGCTCTCTGGCTGACGGCAGCGACTCTGGACCGATATCTGCAGAGTATGAAACAGCCGCAGATCTACGGAACGCAGTTCACGCGAAAGCCTGGAAGTCCATTCATTCCAGCCCCCGAAAATGCCGCGCTTCTGACGGATCGGATCCGACAAGAGACGGACGTGCCCACAAGCGGCGAGCAAGAGGAGCAGTTGAACCGAATGAATAAGCAACTTCAATCCGAGACGGCAAAGCCTTGAGTGACGCGCCAGCGAGTCTCGGCCTGATCGCCGGCAATGGGCGGTTTCCGTTTCTGATTCTGGACGCGGCGCGCGCGCAGGGATTGCGTGTTGTTGTCGCGGCGATCAAGGAAGAGACTGAGCCGGAGATGGATGAGCGGGCGCGGCGTGATCCGGACGGTGTGCGGGTTCACTGGCTTTCGCTGGGTGAGCTTTCGAGGCTGATTGAGACGTTTCAGCGTGAGGGCGTGACCCAGGCCGTGATGGCTGGGCAGGTGAAGCACAAGCAGATCTTCTCGAGCATTCGGCCGGATTGGCGACTGGCCAAGTTGCTGCTGAATCTGCGCTCGCGAAATACGGATATGCTGCTGGGCGCGGTGGCGAAGGTGCTGGAGGATGAGGGGATCACGCTGTTGTCGTCGACGGCGTTCCTGGAACCGATGCTCGCGACCGCCGGGCGTGCTGACCAGCGCGTGAGCCGGATGAGACCGAGCGTGGGACATCGGGTATGGGCTCTGGGTAGCACGGGGGATTGCGGGATTTGATCTTGGGCAGACCGTGGTGATTGCGGCCGGTGCGTGTGTTGCGGTGGAGGCGATGGAGGGTACGGATGCCACGATTGCGCGCGCCGGTGCGTTGATGCGGAGCTTGAGCGCTGAAGAGGATGTCGAGGCGAGTACGCTGGCGCGGCGCTTGACGGTCGTGAAGGTCGCGAAGCCGAAGCAGGACATGCGGTTCGATGTGCCGGTGGTGGGTGTGCCGACGATTCGAGGCGATGCAGGCTGCGGGCGCGACTTGCCTGTGTGTCGAGGCGGGCCGGACGCTGCTGTTTGACCGCGAAGGAATGGTGCGGGCGGCGGATGCGGCTGGGATCGCGATCGTGGGAGAGCGAGTCAGCGAGTCAGCGCGTTAGCGCGCTCGCGGTGTGCTGCGACCCGCTGGAA
Source organism: uncultured Verrucomicrobiae bacterium (assembly GCA_963795955.1). Lineage (GTDB taxonomy): Bacteria > Acidobacteriota > Terriglobia > Terriglobales > Acidobacteriaceae > Granulicella. The sequence goes on along the minus strand of CAWCJK010000009.1, from coordinate 119,927 downwards.
TGGCGTGTGAGCGAGCTGGAGCTTCGTTCAGGCTGGTGCAGGGCTGAGCGGATTGATGCGTCCGGTGTGTTGGAACGGCGTAGGATAGGAGCACACTGGCGTCCGATTGAGCGTTATCGAACGGCGCCCGAAGGAGATCGTCCTATGCTCGCAAAACGAGCGCTACACACCTCACCACCGGCATTGCAGCCGTTGCACTGCTGATGCCCTTAAGCGCGCTTGCCGCCGACATGCCGCCGGTGGGCGCGACGGCGCCGAACTTCACGCTGCCCTCGCAGGATGGATCGCCGGTGAGCCTGGAGAGCTACAAGCGGCAAGTGGGTGGTTCTGTACTTCTACCCGAAGGATCAGACCCAGGGCTGCTCGCTGGAGGCGCATAACTTCCAGCGCGACCAGGCGAAGTACCAGGCGCTGAATGCGGTGGTGCTGGGCGTGTCGCTGGATACGGTGGACAGCCACCGGGTGTGGTGCACGAAGGACTCGTTCACCTTCAAGATGCTGGCCGACCCGGAGCACAAGGTTGTGGACGAGTACGGCGTGCCGCTGATGAACCGCAACGGCGCGAACTACGCTTCACGCGACACGTTTCTGATCTCGCCGGATGGAAAGATCATGAAGATGTGGCAGGTGAAGGACATCGCGGGGCACAGCGAGGAGGTCCTGGCCGCGCTCCAATCGATGAAGTAGCAGGCGAGCGGAGGTTGCGCTGGCGCTAAAGCTGATGCCCGCATCTCGAGTGGAGATGCGGGCGTCGCCTATATTAGCCGACAGCGAAACGCCGCTACTTTGCGGTCTTCTTGGCAGCAGTCTTCTTGCTTGCGGACTTCTTGGTTGCCGTCTTCTTGGTTGCGGCCTTTTTGGTTGCCGTCTTCTTGGACGCGGTCTTCTTTGTGGAGGACTTTGCGGTTGACTTCTTAGCCGCGCTCTTCTTTGAAGAAGTCTTGGTTGCGGCTGCCTTCTTGGTTGCCAAGGTCGTACCTCTCGTAGTGGAGTTTTTGCTGCCGGTGCGTTTCTTGCCCGCTGTCTTTTTCGCAGCGTTTCCTCCGCGCGCGGTCCGTGCGGACCTGCCGGTGGAACCTGAGATCTTTTTGCTGGCGCTCTTTTTGGCTGCGCCTTTCTTCGCGGCTGTCTTCTTGGCTGCGGACTTCTTGGCCGCACCCTTTCTTGGCCGCGCCCTTCTTGGCTGCGGACTTCTTGGCCGCACCCTTTTTTGCTGCGCTCTTCTTGGCCGCGCCTTTGCTGCCAGCAGACTTCTTTGCGCTGCTCTTCTTGCGCGCTGGACTTGTTCGCGCTGGACTTGGTCGCTGGACTTCTTGGCCGCGGACTTCTTGGCCGCGCCCTTCGAGCTTGCGGACTTCCTGGATGCGCTCTTGCCGGAGCTCTTCTTGGCTGTGCCGCCGCCGCGGTTCTGCGCCGCTGACCTGGAGCCCTTCAGTGCGGTGCCGACGGAGGCCAGTGCGGCGTTGCGCTCGGGCAGGCTGGAGAGTTCGTCCGCGGGCTCGATCTCGGAGTTGGTCGGGTCTGCCGGCAAGCCGTAGGTGCGAGCGTCTTCTGGATGCGTGCTGCCTACCGAGCGCGACATGTCATCGCGGGATTCGACTCGGGCTGCGGATTCCTGATCGGGGCTGAGGTCCTCTTCTTCTTCCTCGTCCTCTTCGTCTTCGGCATCGAGGTCGATGTCGTCGTCGTCATCATCATCGGCAGCGGATGCTGCCATCGCGTAAAGCTTCAGCGCTTCGTCGTCGAACATCATTCTGTGTGTCTCCCGCCGCACGCTTACTCCTGGCTTGCTTAACCGCAGAGGAGATGTGCCACATCCATGCACATCACTTCGCGCGAAGAATTAGCAACAGATGTACGCCGCGAGCGCACAAAAAAGCAAGCACTCTTTTTGGTGCAATCAGTTTTTCTTGTTGAGAGTGAATCGAGCTTGATGCGTATGCGTGATGAGCGATGCTTAACGATGCCGCTTCGGCGCGAGAGAAGCGCTCACATGTGCTGCTGCATGATGCGAGGCGGCACCGCTCGCATGACTCGAAGTGTGTACCGAAGAGGTATGCGAGTGCGCGGACCTGGCGAGCGATGACGCGGTGTGCGTGTTGTGCCCATGCGCTGTGCGCCGCGGAGGAAGCGCTGGTATGAGCACGGCCGCGGCCCGCTCGCACGGACGGAGCGAGGCGCACCGGCTCGGCGACGTAGATGCTGCGACCGGGTGTGAGTCGACCGGTGTTGTTCCACTCACGCAGTTGTTCGACGGTGACGCCGAAGCGATCGGCGACGGTGACGAGGAGTCGCCGCGGCGAACGGTATAGCGCTGCTGGCCGGGATGAGCGTTGGCGGCGCTGATGGGGATGACAAGTTCGTCACCGACCTCGATGGGCTTGGCCGAGGTTACGTCGTTGTATTCGGCGACGGACTCGAGCCGCGCATGGAAGGTGTCGGCGATGGTGTCGAGTGTCTCGCCCGGCTTGACGACGTGGAAGCGCCAGGTGGTGCGGTCTTCTTCGGGGATGTCCTTGAGGCGCGTGAGGTAGGTCTGCTTTGTGCCGGCGGGGAGATGGAGGTCGTAGGGGATGTCGCGCGGCGTGGAGAGCCGGAGCAGCGCGGGGTTGAGCGCGACGATCTCGGCGACGGTGGAGTTGGTGAGGTCGGCGACGAGCTTGAGGTCGATGGCGTAGTCGGTGGTGACGGTGTCGGACAGGACGGGCGCGTCGGGAACGAGGTTGGTGAGGCCATACTGCTGCGGGTTCTTGGCCATGATGGCGGCGGCGATCATGCCGGGGACGTAGTTCCTGGTCTCACGCGGAAGGGCGTTGCGGCGGTAGAGCTCCCAGAAGTCGGCGTAGCCGGTGCGCTGACGGCGCGCTGGATGTTGCCGGGACCCCAATCGTAGGCGGCCATGGCGAGATACCAGTCGCCGAACTGCGCGTAGAGGTACTTCATGTACTTGGCGTAGGCGACGGAGACTTTCTCGGGGTCGAAGCGCTCGTCGAAGTAGCCGTTGCGCGTCGAGGCCGTAGGCTCCCTGGAAGGGCATGAACTGCCACATGCCGCCGGCGCCGGAGGAGCGATTGACGACCTGCGGCTGGAAGCCGGACTCGGCGACGGCGATGTAGATGAGGTCCTGCGGCACGCCGTCGTCGGCGAGGTCCTTGGCGATCATGTCCTTGTACTTGCCGGCGCGCTCGAGCGAGCGGACGAGGTGCGCGTGACCGCTGCGGGAGTTCGAGAAGTAGCTGATGAAGCCGGCGACGTAGTCGTTGACGACGAGGGGAAGATCAGACTTGGTGGTCTTGACCTGGGCGGCGACGCGGCCGACAGCGCGGGGTCGGGAGCGAAGGTGACCTCGCTTCGGCTTCTTCGAGCGGGCGGAGCTTCGACCTTGGGCGAGAAGCCGTTGCCCTGCTTGAGGGCGACGATCTCGAGCGAGTTGATGGAGTCGAGGAGATGCTCGAAGGCGTCGGAGAGCAGCGGGATCGCTCTTGAGATCCAGGCCGGAGGAGAGCATCATGTCGACCGCGGAGTCGAAGTCGTGGCGGGCGGCGTCGAGGTTGTTGGTGTTGTAGTTGTTGACGCCGGACTGGTAGCTGGCCTGTGCGCGGTTGATAAGGTTCTGGACGGCTTGCGCGTGCTGCTGGGCGGCGGCTTGCTCCTGCGGGGTTTGCGCGGGGGTGGGGTCGGTCTGCGTGGCTGGCGGGGTGTTGGCCCTGGCGGCGGCCGGCGTTTGCTGTGCGCGCGCAGAGAGCGCGGGGACCTGGAGCGTGAGTGAAACGAGTGCAGACGCGGAGAACAGCCAGCGCGCTCGAGGTAACGTGCGGACAAACACCATCACCCTTGATTGTACGGGCGGTTTTCGCAGGGGTGAGCAGGGCGGGTCTACAGTTGAGCCCTGCCGGCGGGCAAAAAGTTTCCGAGCGGAAGGGAGTGCGGGACGTCTTTCCTGTAACGACGCATGGCGCTGGTATTGCACAACGCGGGTTTCGCTGCGATGGCCAGCGCGGGTGTGCGCGAGGAGGCGGACGTCACGGCGCTGGTCGCAAGCTACTCGGGTCTGTTGTATCGGGTGGCGCTGTCGGTGGTGCGGAGCCCGGCAGAGGCCGAGGACATTGTGCAGGAGACGTTTCTGCGCGCGTTTGAACAGCGCCGCAAGCTGGCCGAGGTGGAGGAGCCGAAGGCGTGGCTTGTGCGTGTGGCCTGGAACCTGGCGATGGACAGAAAGCGGCGGGTTACGCCGGACCAGATGGAAGAGACGGCCGCGGCGATTGTCCGGTCGGCGGAGCTGCCGGCGGATCGGGTGTTGGCGGCGTCGGTGGAGTTGGGACGCGTGCTTACTGCGGTGGACAAGTTGCCAAAGGATGAGCGCTCGGTGCTGCTGTTGAATGCCGTGGAGGAGTTGAGCATGGCGGAGATTGCTGCGGTGATGGGGCGATCGGAGTCTGCGGTCAGGGCGTTGTTGTTTCGAGCGAGGACGCATTTGCAGGAACGGATGCGGGCCGGTGAGTGGAGCACGCGGACACGAGGAAGGAGGGCACGATGAGCGAAGTGGGTCTGGACGCTGGAGGTGAAGTGGACGAGGCGCTGCGCGTGCTTGCGCAGGTGCAGCCGCCTGACGGGATGAACGACCGGGTTCTGCAGCGGCTGCGCGACGCAGAGCGTGAAGGGACGCGAGGTGCTCGGTGGTGTGTGTCGAGGTGGCTGGTTTTGCCGGCGCTCAGCGCGTTGGTCGGTGTGTTTGTGGTGATGGGGCTTCGAAGCTGGGAGGCGCGGCCGTCGGAGAGCTTGCGCGTGCAGCATGGAGCGCAGACACCACAGGTTGCGGACCGCACGACGGAGGTGGCCGACGCGGCCAGACGAACTTCAACCGTCTCACAAGGCTTGGGAGTAGGCCGCGAAGACGCTGTGAGTATCCGGCGCAATGGCAACCGCACGCTTACGAACGGGGCAGGGTTGATAGCGCGCGATGGGAATGCGGTGATCGCCGACAGCTGGGATGAGAGAGCGGAGTCCGTCGCTGTTGCAGCGGAGCCGGTTGTTTCGCGCGGGGACAGGGGTGTTCCGGGTCATGCGCTGCCGGCGTTCGAGCACGCCGTTGCACCCGGGCAGCCTTTGCCGAAATTTGAAGGTGGCAGTGTGCCCGGGCAAGCGCTTCCCGCATTTGAGGTTGCCGAAGTACCGGGACGACCGCTGCCAACGTTTGCTGAAGCTATGAAGACTGGAGATCAACCATGAATGACATGAAGTTCCCTCGCAAGCTGTTGCGTCCGTCGTCGGTTCTGAGCTGTGCAGCGCTGGCGCTTGCTGTTGGACTGCCGGGTGCGTACGCGCAGGATGCGCAGAATCGTTCGGCGCCACAGGCTTCTGGCGAATCGCGGACGTATCGGCTGACGTTTACGCTCATCCATTCCGACGCTGGCAAGCGCATGAATGTCCAGCACTACTCGATGACCATCGTGCCGAGCCGGGACTGCTCGATGGCGCCGGGGCCGTGCCACGCAATCATGAAGTGGGGCAGCAAACAACCGGTGATGACGGGCGGTGTGGCCAAGGAGGGCGGGCCGGGGTCGTCGCAGTTCCAGTTCACGTACATCGATGTGGGCCTGAATCTCGACGCGCGGCTTACCGAGCGCAGCGATGGCCTGCAGCTTACGATCAAGGCAGAGAATTCGAGCATGGCCGACAGCGTGAAGCCGCAGGAGTTGAAGGACCCGGTGGTTTTACAGGCGGTGCTGGAGAGCTCGACGATGATCAAGCCGGGCGTACCGGTGATCATCGGGTCGCTGGATTCACCGGGGACGACGCAGCATGTGGATGTTGAGGTGAAGCTGGAGCCGCTGTCGTAAGCGGTCAATCGGCGGAGTGGGCGAGGGTGCGCTGTTATCCTAGGGGTTCGAGCTCTTCCAGCTTCGGCTGGGCCCTCGCTGGACTCCCGACGCTAAATGGACCCCAAGTACATACGCAATTTCGCGATCATCGCGCACATTGATCACGGCAAATCGACGCTGTCCGATCGCCTGCTGGAGCTTACCGGCTCGCTGACGGCAGCGCGAGATGCAGGAGCAGGTGCTGGATGCGATGGACCTGGAGCGCGAGCGCGGGATCACGATCAAGGCGCATACGGTGCGCATGATGTACCGCGCGTCGGATGGGAACGACTACCAGCTGAACCTGATCGATACGCCGGGGCATGTGGACTTCAGCTATGAGGTTTCGCGGTCGCTGGCGTCGTGCGAGGGCGCGCTGCTGGTGGTGGATGCGTCGCAGGGCGTGGAGGCGCAGACGCTGGCGAATGCGTATCTGGCGATCTCGAACGGGCTGGAGATCATTCCCGATCATCAACAAGATCGACCTGCCGAGCGCGGATATTGAGCGCACGAAGGAGATGATCGAGAAGTCGGTGGGGCTGCCGGCTGACGATGCGGTCGCCGGTCAGCGCGAAGACGGGGCTGAACGTGGACGCAGATCCTGGAGGCGGTGGTGCATCTGCTGCCGCCGCCGAAGGGCGATGCCGAGCAAGCCGCTGCAGGCGCTGATCTTCGACTCGTGGTTTGACGCGTATCGCGGCGTCATCGTGCTGGCGCGCGTGATCAACGGGCGGATGCGCAAGGGCGACAAGATCAAGATCATGTCGAACGGACGGACGTTCGACATTGAGAGCATGGGCGTGATGACGCCGAAGCCGGTGGAGCTTGCAGGAGCTCTCGGCGGGTGAGGTCGGGTTCTTTGTCGCGACGATCAAGAACGTCGCGGATACCAAGGTGGGCGACACGATCACGCACGTCGACAACCCCGTCGACCGAGGCGCTGCCGGGCTTTGAAGACATCAAGAGCATGGTGTTCGCCGGGCTGTATACGGTGGACTCGCATGAGCATGGCATGCTGCGCGATGCGCTGGAGAAGCTGCGGCTGAATGACAGCTCGTTCAACTTTGAGCCGGAGAGTTCGGTGGCGCTGGGGTTTGGTTTCGCTGCGGGTTTCTTGGGCTTGCTGCACCTGGAGATCATCCAGGAGCGGCTGGAGCGCGAGTACAACCTCGACCTGATCACCACGGCGCCGGGCGTGCGGTACAAGATCACGATGACGGACGGGTCGGTGCTGGAGGTGGACAATCCTTCGCGCTGGCCGGATCCGACGCGAGATCGAGACGATTGAAGAGCCGGTGATTACGGCGAAGATCCTGACCAACGAAGAATATGTTGGCGGGATTTTGAAGCTGGTCGAAGACAAGCGTGGGCGGCAGCAGAACTTTGAGTATGTCTCCGAGACGCGCGTGATGCTCACCTATGAGCTGCCGCTGAACGAGATCGTGCTGGACTTCTATGACCGGCTGAAGAGCGTGTCGCGCGGGTATGCGTCGCTGGACTACCACCTGGCGGGGATGTGGGTTTCGCCGATGGTGAAGATGGACATCCTTGTCTCGGGCGAGCCTGTGGATGCGCTGAGATCATCGTGCACCGCGATTTCGCGTATGAGCGCGGCAAGGCACTGGTGTCGAAGATGCGCGAGCTGATTCCGCGGCAGATGTTCGAGGTGGCGATCCAGGCGGCGATCGGGTCGAAGATCGTGGCGCGCGAGACGGTGACGGCCATCCGCAAGAACGTGCTTGCCAAGTGCTATGGCGGCGATATCAGCCGTAAGCGCAAGCTGCTGGAGAAGCAGAAGGAAGGCAAGAAGCGGATGAAGCGGATCGGCAAGGTCGATATTCCGCAGGAGGCGTTCCTGGCTGTGCTGAAGGTCGGCGAAGAGTAAGTTGGCAGCTTCCGCGACGTCTCGTCAGTGGGGAGACGCCGATGTGGTTGGAGCCAGATCGAAGACCCAGGTGTAGTAGCCCTGGTAGTACATCGATGCCAGCGGCTGGCGCAACGAAAAGCGGAGACCCGGAGGCCTCCGCTTTGTGGGTGTTGCTAGGGGTTTAGTGGTGGGTCGCGGCTGCCGGCTGGTGCGGGGTTGCGCGGCGGGCCGGGGTGGGAGCGGACGGCGGCGGAGCCGCAACGCCGGAGCTGGCGTTGTAGGCGTTCACGACGGCCTGGGTGATGTCGGTGGACGGGAGCGCCCAGAGGACCGGGTCAGGAGCCTGCTGGCTGCCGCCGACGTTGAGCATGAGGGTGAAGCCGTTGTCCTGCGCGTACTTGACGGCAGTGGCGCCGAGCTTCTGCGCGAGACGGCCGAGGGCCTCCTGGAGCTCGCCCTGGTAGGCGTTGCTGGCGTCCTCTTCGTCACGCTGGAGCTGCTTTTCCTTGGTGTCGATGGCCTTCAGGCGGTTGGCGCGCTCCTCGTCGGAGGTGTTCGCGGGAAGGGCCTGAAGCTGCTGGCGGAGGGAGTTGACCTCCTGGCCTTCGCTATCGATTTTGGTTTTCTGCGGCTCGTACTTCTTCTGCAGCTCGGCGACGGCGCGCTGTCCCTCGTTGGTGCCGACAACGGCCTGTTGGAAGGCGATGATGGCGATCTTGGCGGGTAGCGCCTGGGGGGTGACGGGTGCCGGTGCGGTGGCTGGAGCCGATGCGGGAGTGGCTGCACCGCTGTGGGCTGCCGGAGCAGCAGCCTGGGCGACGAGACCCGGTGTGGCGATGGCCGCGGCCAAGGCCAGGGCGACAGGAAGGGAACGGTTCATGCGGTGTGTCGAACTCCTTGCGACCTTTGGGTGGGAGAGTGGAATGGTGCTGCATGGAGCGGTGGCTGTGCCGGATGTCGGCGGCAGATCCGCTTGGCCCACGCACGCAGATTGCGATTTCCTGCCAGTTTGTGCTCGGGTACGAGGCTCGGGCGCAAGGCTGCGTTTGGCTAGGACAATTATACAGACGCAGCAGGATGCGCGACGTACTCAGCCGCGTGTGCCTTCCGAAATTCGGAGGCCAGGGACTCGGTTCTACGGTTTTCTGATGCCCCGGGGTGGGCTGGGGACAGGAATTGGTGCAACTTTTGGGGAAAGCGGGGGTGGTCTCGTTTGGCAAGCGAGTTGCTTGGTGTATGGGTGTTTGAGATCTTGACTGCGAGAAGCAGCAGGTTCTCGACCTCCGGGTAAGGAACGAGACGCTCGCACAGGGTGCCATCTGCCGGGGCTGGCTTCGGAAAGAAGCCGTTTCTGAGAGGCCAGTGACTGGCCATTGGGGAGCTACGGGTCATTCCTCGGGGAGGGGGGATGACCTGTAGTTTTTAAGTGGCTGGATGGGCTGTTGGATGTACAACGAGCGGGGCATACGGAGTAGTTGCGCTTTGTAGGCACTTGGCGTAGCATGAGGACGTCGCGGCAAAGACGGTGTCAGGAACGGCACTTGACGCAAGGTTTATAGTTCCTGCACAGGCCGTTTTCGCAAGACCGCTTCGTTGGGCGACTCACGGCAAAGCTTTCCGAGGAGCAGTCTCCGGCGTGGCGTAGCATGCCCCCAAGGTTGGTTCAGGGTAGGGCAGGCCGAAGCGTGGAGTCGCAGCAAAAGGTAAGAGTTACGGACTCTCAGGACTCACATCCGGGAAGTCCCTCCGGGGTCAAGCATCACCGGAATTAGGGAAAGGCGCTAAAAGGCGTTCGCCGGATCTGGGCGGGACGGCAAGGGCTGGCAGGGATTCTGCCGCGGACCTCGTCGGAACACGCTCGGATGCCAGGTTGAGCGAACACGTGCTTGACGTCCATCGATCGTAAAGTCGCTAAGTCCCGGACTCGTGTGCGCGCTGTGCCGCCGAGAGGCGTGCGTGGGGTGCGGGTGCGGAGCCAGCAAGGGGAAACAAGAGCAAAATGTCAGAGCAGAATGTAGTCGAGTCCTCGTCGGAGTTCTCCGGAGAGGGATTTGAAGGCGACTTCGCGGGCGATTTCGAGGGCGGCGCAGGAGATTCCACCGAGGGTGGCACAGGCACCCCGGGTATGGGACAGAGCAAGAGCAGCAAGCGCCGTCGGCGGAAGCGGAAGAAGCTGGCTGCGGCTGCCGCGGCTGGATCGGCTCCCGAAGGTGCGTTCGAAGCGGATGCGGCGGGCGCAGGCTCGAATGGGAGCTATGTTCCGGTGGTGATGGAAGGCGAGAGCCTGGCGCTGTCGGCCTCTGCGCAGGCCGCGGTCCAGCAGCCACAGCAGCAACGGCGGCCCATGATGAACGGCGGCCAGCAGCAGAACGGGCAAAGTCAGGGTCAGGGCTCGAGCCAGGGGCAAGGTCAGGGTCAGGGGCAGGGGAAGCGCTGGAAGAAGAAGTTCCGGGACCGTGAGCGTCGGACGCGTGATGGCGGGACCGGCGGCGGAAGTGCGGAGCGAGCCAAACGGCAACGGGTTTGCGGGAGGCGAGCAGCGCTCGTTCAGCGGAGATCGCGGTTATGACCGACCGCACCGTCGCGAGGGCGGGCGGCCGGATAACTTCGGCAACCTGATCTCGCACCAGGGCCGGAAGGTGAAGGGTGGCGGCAGCAGGGAGCGTGGGTTTGTGGGACCGATGGACCACAGCTACCGCGATCTGAGCACCGAGTTCGCCGATGCACCGCCGTCGACGATCCAGATGCGTGGCCGGCGTGGACACCGCCACCAGGGCGATAGTCAGCCCATCGACCACAACGCGCCGCGGCCGGTGCCGATCCCGGACGACGCGCAGACGCATATCTATATGTTTGTCGAGGATCTCTTCATCATCGCGAAGGTGCAGGAGACGGCGCGCAAACTGGGTGTGAAGGTCGCGTTTGTGAAGAATGAGAAGGATGCGATCTCGGAGCTGACCAGCGGTGAGGATCAGAATCGGCCGTCGCTGATCGTGTTTGACCTGAACAACGCGAATGCGAAGCCGTTGACGCTGATTCCGAAGCTGAAGACCAAGCTGAAGCGTTCGGCCTCGATCATCGGGTTCTTGTCGACGATCCAGGGTGACCTGAAGGCGAAGGCCGTGGAGGCGGGGTGCGATACCGTAATGCCGCGCGCGGCGTTCTCGCAGAATCTTCCGAGTTTGCTGCGGCGCTATGGCGCCGAGGAGACGGAAGAGGTCAATTACAACTACTGAGACCGGGTAAGCGCAGTCTGAGTAGCTTCGTCGCAAAGTACGTGAGATCCGAAAGCCCGGCCTTGTGCCGGGCTTTTTGTGTTCCGGAGGCGTTTACAGCAGATGGAAGGTGACCTCGTCGAAGTGCGCGACGCACTCGGCGCTTAGCAGGTCTTCCGGGAAAAAGGTCGTGGAAAGGGCGAGAACTCGCATGCGGGCGGCGCGAGCGGCGCGGATGCCGGCGGGCGCGTCCTCGACGACGATGCAATCTGCGGGCGCGACACCCAGAAGCGCGGCGGCTTTGAGATAGCCTTCGGGGTCGGGCTTGCCGAGTGTTACGTCTTCGGCGCCGATGAGGACCTGCGGCTCCGGGAGGCCGGCGTAGCGCATGCGGGCAAGCGCCAGGTTGCGTGGCGCGGAGGTGACGACGGCCCACTGGTCCGGGCGCAAGGATTCGAGGAGCCTGCGAGCGCCCTGGATAGGGACGATGCCGTCGGACATGTGCATCGCTTCTTCTTCCAAGCGGTTCGCTTCGGCTTCGATGTCGCTGTCCGGCGCCAGAGCGCGCATGGTGTCGACGGTGCGGAAGCCGTGGGAGACGGCGAGGATGTCCGCGAGCGGAACGCCCACGCGATCTCCCCATTGCTGCCACTGCGTGGTGACGCAATGCGTGGAGTCCACGAGCGTGCCGTCCATATCGAAGAGGATGGCTTTGCAGGAGAGCGTGATCAAAGGCACCGACCCTTGCGCGCCCGCGGGGTAGCCGGCGGACGACTGTTTCCGAGGATACCGGAGCGAACCGGGAGGGTAAGGGACGGAGTACCGCGGACAGGTGTTGTGGAGGAATCTCCGCAGTAAACAGCGGGTTCAAGTGCTACTTGCAGTGTTTGCGCACGGAGGGGCGTGATAGAAGGAGACACTTCTGTGATTTGTACTTCCTTCAGTTGAGGTTGCTGCCTGTGCGCCGAGTTGTGAGTTTCGTTCTCTTGAGCTGTGCGTTGAGCGCGCCGGCAGCGGTGGCCCAGAGCCTTGGGGCGTTTCCGGTGCCTTTGCCGGCCGATATTCCTGTCCTTCCGGCCGAGGAGCAGGCGCGGATGGACGCCGACCTGATGGAGGTGACGATTCCGCAGCTGCAGGCTCTGTATGCGGAGCATAAGTACACGGTGGAGCAGGTGACGCGGTGGTACTTCAGCCGGATGGCGCGCTACAACGGCGTGTACCGGTCGGTGCAGACGGCGGATGTGGAAGGGGCGCTGGCGACGGCTCGGCGGGAGGATGCGGAGGCCGCGGGGACCTCGCATGGGCCGCTGTGGGGTGTGCCGATTGTGATCAAGGCGAATACCGCGGTGAAAGGGCTGCTGGATACAGACGGATGGGCCGGGTTTGCCATTCGGGGGCATGAGTTTATTGCTCCGAAGGACGCGACCGTGGTGGCGAAGTTCCGGGCGGCGGGTGCGGTGATTCTTGGGATCACGAATATGCCGGACTTTGCGGCGAGCGACACGAACCGGTCGACGGCGTTTGGGCGGACGGGGAATGCGTACGATGTGCGGTTCTCGCCGGGTGGGTCGTCGGGCGGAACGGTCACCGTGGTGACGTCGAACGAGGCGATGCTGGGGAACGGGACGGATACGGGCAACAGCATCCGCATGCCGGCGGGGACGAGCAGTGTGGTGGGGCTGTTTCCGACGCGCGGAATGGTGTCGATTGCGGGGATTGCGCCGCTGGACTGGCTGCTGGACAACACGGGGCCGATTGCGCGCGATGTGACGGATGTGGCGATTGCGCTGGGCGCGATGGCTGGCGAGGATCCGCTGGATTTCAAGACGGCTGGGTCCGCGGCGAAGCGACAGCCGGGGCCGTATACGCAGTATCTGAAGCCGGATGCGCTGAAGGGCAAGCGGTTCGGGGTGCCGGCGTTCATCTTTACCAGCAAGGGGACGCCGCTGCAGCCGGAGACGAAGGCCATGCTGATGGAGGCGATCGAAGCGGGTGCGCGCGCGCGGGTGCGGAGGTGGTGATCGACCCGAACCTGCTGCCGGTGAGTTTTGTGACGGGCACGCAGAAGGCGGTGGATACGGGGCCGTATCGGCGCGATGGCGCGATGCAGTGGTTGCGGGAGTTTGGGCCGGCGCAGTACCACAATGCGGAGGAGTACAAGGCGGCGACGGGGCGCAGCTTGCCGCCGGTGTTTACGGGTGTGCCGGGCTCCTTGGATGACCTGGTGGAGGCGACCTCCGGGACAGAGACCTCGCCGCTTCATCCGGGGACGGCGCCCGCGCATGGAGCGCAGCGGTGGAAGAACCTGCCGCCGCAGGTTGCACTGAAGACGGATCCGAAGGCGCAGGAGCGATACTTTGGGCCGCGTGAGGCGATGTTGAAGCAGTACACGGAGGCGCTCGACCGGTTTCACCTGGATGGGTTGATCTATCCGAGCGCGCAGATGCCTCCGCCGGACGAGACGATGCCGCAGGACGGCAAGCTGTCGGGCGGCCCGCACTAGCGAGACGGGATGGGTGAACAATATCGGCGTGCCTGCGATTACGGTTCCCGGTGGGTTCTACGCGCAACGGCATGCCGTTTGGGTTGGAGATCAGCGCGCGGCCGTGGCGGGATGGGGATCTGCTGGGCTGGGCGTACTCGTTTGAGCAGGCTACGAAGTTGAGGCGGGCTCCGGTGCTGGTGGAGCGGGGGTTGACGACGGCGGGGCCGTATCGGCAGTGAGCGAGGCGTGAACCACGGGAGTAAACATCGGGTTCAAGCGCCACTTGAATGTTTATCGATCGAACAATCGCGCTGACTCGAACGCAGCGTCGGGTGCAGAGGATGGGTCCATCGGGCGGGCGCCGCAGCTTATGAGGAAGCGTGCGGTTGCTTCGAACTCCGCTGGTGAACGGGTGGGATCGTCCGAGCTTCCTTCAGGTATGTAGATGACGATGCCCTGGCGAGCACGAGTGAGTAACACGCGATAGGCGTTGCGCCGGAAGGTCTGCTGGGTTGGGCTCTTCACGGTGGACCACTTGGTTGTGCGCCCGAGGTGAAGCTTGCGGATGATCCAGTCGTTGGCGGATTCAGACCAGATGAAATCGCCTCCCCAACAGAGTCCGATCCAGTCGAGTTCCAGGCCTTGGATTTCGAATTCCGTGGCGAAGACTTCCAACTGATTGCTGGAGCGTACGTCGCCATCGGGGGCGAGGTACCAGTGCTCCCAAGGATAGTTCGCGTGAAAGTTGGAGTCGTGCTCGAGCCCCTCAGCGCGCAGCCGAGCCGCACGCGAGGACGCGACCAGACCACAGCGGCTCGATGCCAGTGTGTGATGCCAAAGTAGCTGTCTCGCCTGCGAGAGCGAGCGGGTAAGCAGTATGGGGAACGTATCCTGGGCGCGTAGTGCAGCGGCTTCCGCGGCCCTGCCTTGAATCACGAGGTTGACCCACTGCGCGTACTCCGCTGCGCGGAGGCTGCGTACGGAGACGTCGAGGTGAAGGCGAGCATCGGCTTGAACTGCGAGTTGTGTCGCGTCGGTTTCTGCGCGAAGCCTGGAACCAGCAACCGAGGTTCCGCCAGTTAGGGCCTCAGGAGACGCCGACACGGTCCAACGCCTGGCTGCGTGTACAAGAGCGTGGCCCCATTCTGCGAGACCGGCTTCTCCGTTGTTGATCTCCTGTCCGCCACCGACCAATGCGATAACGACTGCCCAGTCGTGGTGTCGCTCCATGATGCGAAGCAGCATCTCGGGTTCGGAGTAGTCGCGTTTGAACTTGGCTTTGTTCTGTTCGCGGTTCCAGGCTCGTTGGGCTTCGTCAAAGATGATGACGTGATTGGAAGGTGCGGAGCCTTGTTTTCGCTCGGCGTATTCGGTTGCGAACACATGCACGTTTTCCAGCAGCGCTTTCGCTCGAATCTTTGCCTCGTGCGTCCGCACGTTGTGGGTCTCTCGATGGTTCCGGGCAAGGACTTCCTGAAGGACCTTCACGAGAGGTCCCGTGCCCGACATGAAATGGATAGGGTCGGCTCCGCCGAGAGTGCTGAATGCAAGGTTCAGGCCGACGAGAGTTTTGCCGGATCCCGGAACGCCCGTAACGAAGCAGATCGCGTGACGGTGATTTGCACGCGCGTCGTCAATGACCGCGGCTACGAATTGGGTCAGTTCGTCGACGTCATGCCGTGCGGCTCTGGCGTGCGCGATCTCGCGGATGTTGAGCCCATTCTGTAAAGAGCGGGCGGCGTCGATGATGGAGGGTACAGGCCTGTACTCGCCATCGTCCCACAGCACTGGGTCGATCGCTCTGGTGTTGCGAGGTTCGATGAAGAGTTCGAGATGACTCGGAAGGTCCTTCCATGCGATTTGCTGAACAGGGGCAATCCAGAACGCCGGTGCTTCCCGTATTGGCAGGAACTGCTGAGAGTCTCGCTGCAGTCGCATTGCGGTCGGTGAGACGACAAAGGTGGCGATCTTGCGTTGGTTTGACGGCTCGTGAAAGTAGTGCAGCAGGAGCCCGTACTCCTCTGCTTGCCTTAGCGCCTCTGGCCCTTGTGGACTGGACTTCAATTCCAGAATGACGATGGTGCTTTGTGTGAGTATGACGACGTCGATGCGCTTTTCTTTGCGCGGAATCGGGTATTCGAGAAGGACTGTCCAACTCGCAGCGGCAGGGGATTGCGAGGCTAGCTCGCCTAACTGGCGTTGAAGCTCAAGTATGTCTGCCAGCCATGCCAGAGTTTGGGACGTTCTTTGCGAACTGAACCCAAACTTCGCATATTCAGCACTGAGCTTCCCGGTTAGCTCACTTTCAGAGGTGCTTAGGAACTCGAGAAGGCTTGCACGGTAGAACGCGGGCATTCGCGCCAGGATAGCAGTGGGGCTATCGATGGGCGGCTACAACGAAGGGCGTACTCGGGCGTCAGGCGGTGCGGGTTTGGGGTTGGCGTTGGCGGTTGCCGATTTCCAGGAAGCACTGGATAAGGGAGAGCGCGGCAGGGGTTACGCCGGGGATGCGGCTGGCCTGGCCTAGCGTGATGGGGCGGATGCGGCTTAGCTTTTCGACCATTTCGCGGGAAAGGCCGCTGACCACGCGTGTAGTCGAAGGTGGTGGGGATGGCTCGGGCTTCGTCGCGCTTGAGGCGGTCGATGGAGCGCTGTTGTTGGGCGAGGTAGCCGGCGAATTTTATGTTGGTTTCGACGGACTTGAGCTCGTTGCGGACCCAGGCGGGAAGAGGCAGGGCGTAGGGCGCAGGGTACAGGGTCGGATTAGGGACTGGCGGCGTGGAGGGCCTGGAGCCAAGGGGTGAAGACCGGGTCTTCGGCCATGTGGGGGAGCAGCGTGGGGAGGAGTGCCTCGATGGTGATGGTGGGGCGTTTGAGGAGTTGCGCGAGGCGCTCGCCTTTGGTGAACGGTTGGGCTGCGGAGATCGTTGCGTGGATCCCAGCGGCCTCGGTCTGCGCGCCGTCGACTGACTGCGCAGAATACGCGAGGTCCTTCGCTGCGCTCAGGATGACGGCGCTCAGACGGTCCAGCGGGTCGACTCGAGCGTTGTGCCGGCGTCGGCTTCGCTGAGCTTGGAGCGGTCGATGAGGGCGGTTAGGGCCTGGGCGCGGGCCTGCTTGGCCTCGAAGGCGGCCCAGGCGGTGTCGTCGATGAGGCCGAGGGCGCGGCCGTGGGGGGTGAGGCGCTGGTCGGCGTTGTCGATGCGGAGATGGAGGCGGAACTCGGCGCGTGAGGTGAACATCCGGTAAGGCTCGTCGGTGCCTTTGGTGATGAGGTCGTCGATGAGGATGCCGGTGTAGGCTTCGGTGCGGTCGAGGGTGAAAGAGGCAGGAAGTAGGGAGCAGGAAGTCGGAAGTAGGGGATCGGTGGCTGCTACTTCCTGCTCCCTACTTCCATGCTGCTTGTTATTTCCTACTTCCTGTTCGCTGCTTGCTGTTTGCTGCTTTGCGAAGAGCGCGGCGTTGATGCCGGCCATGAGGCCCTGGCAGGCGGCTTCTTCGTAGCCGCTGGTGCCATTGATCTGGCCGGCGAGGTAGAGGCCTTCGTACTTCTTGACGCGCAGGGTGCGGTCGAGTTCGGTGGGGTCGATGGCGTCGTACTCGATGGCGTAGCCGGGGCGGAGCATTTCGGCGTTTTCGAGGCCGGGGATCGAGTGGACCATGGCGGCCTGGACCTCCATGGGGAGCGAGGTCGACATGCCGTTGATGTAGACCTCGTGGGTGTTGAGGCCTTCGGGCTCGAGGAAGAACTGGTGCTGGGTCTTGTCGGGGAAGCGGACGATCTTGTCTTCGATGGAGGGGCAGTAGCGGGGGCCGATGCCTTCGATCTGGCCGGTGAACATGGGCGAGCGGTGGACGTTGTCGCGGATGAGCTGCAGGGTTTCGGGGGTGGTGTAGGCGATGTGGCAGGAGACCTGCGCAGGAGCGGCGGCTGCCAGGTGGCGCGCGCCGTCGGCCGGGTGCGCTGCGGAAGCTGAAGGGGGTGGGGTCGGCGTCGCCGGGCTGTTCTTCGAAGCGGGACCAGTCGATGGTGCGGCCGTCGAGGCGGGGCGGGGTGCCGGTTTTGAGGCGGGTTTCGCGCAGGCCGAGTTTCTTGAGGGATTCGCCGAGGAGCACGCTGGCGGGTTCGCCGGAGCGGCCGGCGGTGTATTGCTGTTCGCCGCAGTGGATGAGGCCGTTGAGGAAGGTGCCGGTGGTGATGATGGTGGCGCGGCCGTGGATGATGCGGCCGTCGCGGAGTTTGAGGCCGGTGACGTGGCGTGGGGCTACACGCGTTCGCGCCGCAGGTCTCGGTTCGTCTGTCGGCGACGACGACATCGACGACCTCGGCTTGCTTGATGAAGAGGTTGGGGATGGATTCGAGTTTTTCGCGCATGCGGACGCGGTAGAGGGCCTTATCGCATTGGGCGCGGGGCGACCAGACGGCGGGGCCACGGGAGGTGTTGAGCAGGCGGAACTGGATGCCGCAGGCGTCGGCGACCTCGCCCATGATGCCGCCGAGGGCGTCGATCTCGCGCACGAGATGGCCTTTGGCGACGCCGCCGATGGCGGGGTTGCAGGACATCTGGGCGATGAGGTCGAGGTTGAGCGTGAACAGGGCGGTGCGGAGGCCCATGCGGGCGGCGGCGGCGGCGGCCTCGCAACCGGCGTGCCCTGCGCCGACGACCAGCACGTCGAACTGCTCTGAAAAGGCCACCTGCCTATTTTACGGGTCGGCAGGGCAGGGTATTGGCGCGCGGTCGGGAGGGATGTACGGGATAATTGAGCATGAACCGGCCATGTTTTCTGATGATCGACCGCGAACATGCGGGCAGTCTTTCGACTCGGAAGCTTGTGATTGAGACGGCGAAGAGCAACGTGATCACCGCGTATAGCGGCCGAGAGGGCATTGAGGCGCTGGCGAGGTTCCCGGCGGTGGACGCCATCGTCGTGGATGCCGCTGTGTCGGATATCCCCTGCGCGGAGCTCGTGAGCACGCTGAAGAAGATGCAGCCGGCGATCCCGGTCGTGGTGATTGGGACGCCGTCGCATCCTGACTGCGACGGTGCAGACCACTTTCTGGACTCGTTCGAGCCGGCGAGGTTGCTGGCTCTTCTGGCCGGCTGGTGCCTGAGATGGCGGAGGTGAAGGCCAAGGAGGCAGAAAGCGCGCCGAGGCGCGGTGAGGGCACCACCTGAGCGGCTTCGGTAGCATGGGCACATGCTGGTGTTGAACGCTGTTGAGGCCCGTGTGATTGGGGCGTTGATCGAAAAAGAGATCACGACCCCGGAGTATTACCCCCTTTCGCTGAATGCGCTGGTGAATGCGTGCAATCAGAAGAGCAGCCGCGATCCGGTGATGGAGCTGGGCGAGGCGGATGTGCGTCGGCGCTGTTTGAGCTGGAAGGGCGGGGGTTGGTGCGGGTGCTGGCGGATGCGCGGGTGCCGAAGTTTGAGCACCGGTTGCGGGATCCGCTGCAGTTGCGGCGGGATGAGATCGCGGTGATGTGCCTGCTGCTGCTGAGGGGGCCGCAGACGGCGGCGGAGTTGCGGGCGCGGGCGGACCGGCTGTATAGCTTCGACGACACGGGGCGGTGAAGACGACGCTGGAGCGGCTGGCGGGGCGCGAGGAGCCGGTGGTGCGCGCGATGGCGCGGCAGCCGGGAGCTCGTGAGGTTCGCTGGCGGCATTTGCTGGATGGAGTGGCGGAGGATGCCAGCCTGGTGACTGCGACAGTGGCTGGCAGCGGGGAGTTTGCGCGCGCGGGCGGCGATGCGGAGGAACTGCGCGCGCAAGTGAAGGGGCTGGAAGAGCGCGTTGCGGCGTTGGAGCAGCGGTTGGATCGACTGGCGACCACGTTTGGGGTGGAGTGAGGGCGACGCCGCCAGTTCCCGTTTCGGGAATAAAGGCGAAGAAACTTAGAAAATGTGCTCACAAGCTCACGTGCCCGGAGCTATGCTTGGAGCGGCAAAGTCCTACTAGTAGTTTCCGGAGATGATGAATGGCCGTTGTACGTGGCGGTGTTGGTTCGGCTGGCAGTTGCTGCTGGTTTGGTTGTGGGTCTTTTGGGAACGGACGCGTCTGCGCAGAGCAAGCCGAAACTGCCGGAGCTCAAGTTTGAGACGTATACGCTGCCAAACGGACTGAAGGTGATCACGCATGAGGATCACCGGCTGCCGCTGGTAGCGGTGGACCTGTGGTACCACGTGGGCCCGCTGAATGAGCGGCCGGGGCGCACCGGCTTTGCGCACCTCTTCGAGCACATGATGTTTGAGGGCTCGGAGCATGTGGGCGAGAAGGCGCACATCAAGTTTGTGCAGGCCGCGGGTGGAACGGACATCAACGGAACGACGACTTTGATCGCACCAACTACTTCGAGACGATGCCGTCAAACCAACTCGAGCTGGCGCTTTCGCTGGAGAGCGACCGCATGGGCTTCCTGATGGAGGGCCTGAATCGCGATTTGCTGACGAACCAGCGCGATGTGGTGCGCAATGAACGGCGGCAGGGCGAAGGCCGGCCTTATGACCTGGCGGATGAAGAAGAGTTTCATCTGCTGTTTCCGAAGGATCATCCGTACTATGCGGATGTAATCGGCAGCCATGCGGATATTGAGGCGGCGCGCATTGCCGATGTACGCGACTTTCACCAGCAGTTCTACACGCCGAATAATGCGTCGCTTGCGATTGCGGGTGACTTCGACCCCAAAGCGTTGCGGGCGATGTTGACGAAGTATTTCGGCCCGATTCCGAAGGGGCCGGCTGTGCCTCGGTGCAGGTGACGACGCCGGCCATTACGAGTCAGCGGCGCTCGACCGTGACGGATACGGTAAAGCTGGGGCAGGTGCGGATTGCGTGGCTTACGCCGCCGCGTATACGCCCGATAGCTACAGCGCAGGTACGCGCTGAATGCGCTGGGCGGAGGTAAGGCGAGAAGGCTCAACCAGGCTCTTGTGTACAAGGCGCAAGTTGCACAGAGCGTTGCGTGCTATGCGAAGACGCTCAAGCTGACGGGCATCGCCGAATGCATAGTAACAGCCAAGCCGGGCGTGAAGCTCGAAGATCTGGAGGCAACTGTCTGGACCGAGGTCGAGCAAGCTACAGACAGAAGGGCCGACCGCCGACTGAGGTTGAAGCAGCGAAGGCCGGTCGCTGACGCAGAAGATCAGCGGGCTGCAGCGGCTGGGCGGTTTCGGCGGCGTCGCCGATACGCTGGATGAGTACAACCAGTACACCGGCGATCCAGGTTTTCTGCCGAAGGACATCGCGATGACCGAAGCTGTGACCGCAGCGAGCGCCAAAGCTGCGGCACTGAAATACCTCACAAAGGACTCGGCAGTAGTTGTGTACACGATGCCGGGCAAGAAGGTGGTGAACGATGTGCCGCGTTCGCCCTGCGGATACGGACGCCAACGTGAAGATCACGAATCCGTACACGCCGCAGTTCGAAACGCGCAGGAGTGGCGCAAGACGCCGCCCCAACCCGGGCCTCCACTGAAGGTTCACCTGCCGGTGCCGCAGACCTTTTCGCTCGACAACGGGATGAAAGTCTACGTGGTGGAGGATCATGCGCTGCCGGTGCTTTCGGCGCGTGTGGTTTCGCGCGCCGGCAGCGAGAACAACCCGAAGGCTAAGGGTGGCCTGGCGACGATGGTTACGGAGTTCATGAGCGAAGGGACGGCTTCGCGAGATCTGAAGAAGCTGGCCGATGATGAAGATTTGATCGGAACGAGCATCATGCCTTCGGCGTCGATGGACGGCAGCACGACCGGATGACCGTGCTGACGCGATACGACGTCCAGGGCATGGATCTGCTTAGCGACGTGATGCAGCATCCGGCGTTTCGTGAAGACGATCTTGAGCGGCTGCGGAAGCAGCGGCTCTTGCGGATCCAGCAGGAGACCGACAACGTGATGCAGATGGCCATGCGCGTCGGACCGAAGCTGGTGTTTGGTGATGAGCCTTACGGAGCGCTCCGAACGGCACGACGGAAAGCGTGAACACGCTGACGCGTGAAGACGTCGAAGTCTTTTATCGCAAGCACTACGGACCAGCGGACTCGGCGCTGGTGCTCGCCGGCGATGTGACGCCCGCTGCAGGCGCGGAAACTCGCACGCGAAGATACTTCGGAGCGTGGACGGGAACGGCCACGCGGCCGTGGCGCTGCCGCCGGCGCCTGCGCCTGAGGGCACTCGCGTAGTGATCGTCGACAAGCCCGGTGCGCCGCAGACCGCGTTGCTGGCATTTGGAGCGGGGGTTCCGGCGAACTCCCCCGAGCTGCCGACATTGCAGGTGATGAACTACACGCTGGGCGGGTCGTTCGCGAGCCGGATCAACATGAACCTGCGCGAGGTGCATGGATACACCTATGGAGCGTTCTCTACGTACCGCGAGTACAGGGCCGGCTGTGATTTCGTTACTGGTGGGCTTGTACGCACCGACGTAACCGCGTCGGCGGCCAAGGAACTGATGACCGAAGTTCGGAACTTTCCGTCGCACCCGCCGACCGAGGATGAACTAAAGGCGGCCAAGAGCGCTCGGTGCAATCGCTGCCAGGTGAGTTCGAGACGATGCAGGTCACAGCCTTCGCTGTGAGCAATCTGTTCCTTTACGATCGTCCGCTGGACTACTACGCGGCTCTGCCCGAGAAGTACAGCGCGGTGACAGATGCGGACGTAGCGCGGGTTGCGTCCGAAAACATCCATCCGAACAACCTGATCATTGTGGCTGCCGGGGACCGGTCGAAGATCGAGCCGGGGCTCAAAGATGCGGGGCTTGGGCCTGTGGAGGTCCGCGATATAATGGAACGCTTGTTACGTGAGCAAGCTGAGCGGGCGGCGGGAAGTAGGGGCCGAGGAGTACAGCGCCCGCAGAGGCGCCGACGATTGGCCGCCTCTCCTTCTGTACTGCGGCATTCGCGCCGATTTCCGATCGAAATTAGACGTTTCGCTTCGGTGTGAGCAGGCCAATCAGGTTTGCCGCAGCGTGAGTCTCGCGAGTTCTCGAGCCCCACGATCCTGCATCTGCAAATGTATCGCCAACGAGAAGCTATGAGGTTCGCTTCAGGATTCAGCGTAGATCCGCTTGGGCGACGAACAAAGGAGCTGGAAGACGGCTTACGGGAAGGTGGCGAGGGCTTTTTCGAGGCTGGCGGGGTCTTCGATGTTGGCGGTCTTGAGGTTGCGGTCGATCTGGCGATTGAGGCCGGAGAGGACCTTGCCGGGGCCGACCTCGAGAAACTGAGTTGCGCCGCACTCGGCGAGGTGCTGGATGCATTCGACCCAGCGGACGGCGCCGGTGACCTGGCGGATGAGGGTGTCGCGGGCTTCGGGACCGCGGCGGACGGGGCGCGCGTCGACGTTGCAGACGACGGGGAAGGCGGGATCGGAGAAGGCGACGGACTCGAGTTCGGTGGCGAGGTTTTCCTGTGCGGGCTGCATGAGGCCGCAGTGAAACGGCGCGCTGACGGGCAGCATCACGGTGCGCTTGGCGCCGGCTTCCTTGCAGAGCGCGGCGGCGCGTTCGACGGCTGCCGTCTCGCCGGAGATGACGATCTGTTCGGGGAGTTGATGTTGGCGGGGGCGACGACGGCGGAGACGCGGGAGGCGGCTTCGGCGGGGGTGCTGGCCGGGTTGAACGGGTCGCTGAGGGCGTCGCGCATGGCGGCGGTCTGGGCGGTGACGTCGGTTGGGTCTTCGGGCGGGGGCGGAGTCAGCTCGTCGGAGACGCGGCGCAGATGTCGTTGACCGTGTCGTAGGGGAGGCCGAGGATGGCGGCCATGGCGCCTTGGCCGGCGGGAACGGCGGCCTGCATGAACTGGCCGCGGGCGCGGACGGTGCGGACGGCGTGGGCGAAGGAGAAGGTGCCGGCGGCGACGTGAGCGGAGTACTCGCCGAGCGAGTGGCCGGCCGCGAAGCAGACCGGGAGATTGCGGGATTTCAGCTCGGGTTCGAGCACGCGCCAGGCCGCGATGGAGACGGTCAGGATGGCGGGCTGGGTGTTCTCGGTCATCTTGAGGTCGTCTTCGGGGCCTTCGAAGATGAGCTTGGAGAGCGGAAAGCCGAGGGTGTCGTCGGCCTCCTGGAAGACCTCACGGGCTGCGGGTGGGCGTCGAAGAAGGCGCGGCCCATGCCGACGGTTTGGGAGCCCTGGCCGGGGAAGAGGAGGGCGATTTGTGGCTGGGGCGGGTTTGTGGCGGCTTCGGAGGCGTTCGGGGAGGTCGATTCTTCGCTCATGATCAGGCAAGTTGGATGCTACCTGATCGGGTACGCGGGGCGGTTTATGTTCGAGCGTGCGGAGGAGGCGGTTACCCCTCCCCGGGGGTACTTCAGACCTAAAGTACGTCCCAGACAGAACTTAGCTCTGGACCTCACGTGCGTCGCGGATCTTTGCGTCTCGCCGTCTGACTCAGCGCTTCTTCCGGCGTCGGTGCAGGCTGCGACTCGACTCAGTGCCTATCGTAGCTAGACGGGCACAGTGAATATGCAGAGCGCGAGTGGTTTGCCGTTACAACTTCCAGGTCAGGCAGTGGCGTTTGGCAGAACGGCCGGGTCGCGGGTGTCGAGGGTGGACGACCGAGGCGATCCGGTGAACGACCTGCCCGAAGCTGCCGAACCCGTCCTCGCGCAGCGGCCGGCCTGGCAGCGGGATTTCGCCGTAGTTTAGCCACTTCTTGATCGCCACCGAGGGTGCAGTCCCAGAGCGGATCGGCACGCCGGACCAGAAGGAGGCTCCGTTGAGGTAGACGCCGACGCAGCCCTCGTCCAGAAGCCCAGCGCCATCGGCGTGAGGCTTGGCCGTGGCAAGGGTGGTGAGGAGCTATCGTTTGAGGGCTCTCCAGTCACGCTCGCGGACGTCGCCGCGGCGAGGCATGACGCTAGGTCGTGGCTTCGCAGGGTGGAGGGTGTTGAGCGCGGTGTGCTCCGCGACGGCGTGCAGGGTTAGCGAAGACGGGGATGCGGAGGCAGTCGGCGATACACGCCAGGGTGGGAAGGCTGGTGGCTCCATCCCAGGTCCCAAAGTCGGGACCTGGGCACCCTGCGTTCTGGGTTGCACGCCAGCGGATCCAAGCCGAAAGATGCCTGGAATACCGTCTGGGTCAGGGTGGAGGGAACCTGTACAGGACTCCGGTGGCTGGCGAATGCACCCGCAGATCGCTTCCCGTTCTCGGCTGTTCCGTGAGGATCCATCGGGGATGACGCAGGCTTGCTTCGGGAATGATGAGCGAGAAAGGCAAAGGCGAGGGTCGAGGGCTAGCCGAAGGCACAGGCGAGAAGCAGATTCCCTTCGGGAATGACAAACAAGAAAGGCAGAAGCAAAGGCAACGACGAGAAGCAGATTCCCTTCGGGAATGACAAACCAGAAAGGCAGAAGCAAAGGCAACGGCGAGAAGCAGATTCCCTTCGGGAATGACAAACAAGAAAGGCAGAAGCAAAGGCAACGACGAGAAGCAGATTCCCTTCGGGAATGACAAACAAGAAGGGCAGAAGCAAAGGCAACGGCTTGAGCTCGACGAGAAGCAGAGTCCCTTCGGGAATGACAAACAAGGGACCTGCGTTACTCGATGGAGGCCGTGGTGAAGGTCTGTTCGGCTTGGGCGGAGATTAGGCGGTATAGGGCGAACTGGCGGCTGGTGGTGCCTCGCAGTTCGAAGAGGAGGCTGGCTCGGTGGGAGTCGTCGGGGTCTACGGCGTCTATGAGGCGGAGGCGGGGGGTGCGGTCGAGGTGCTGGCTGTCGGTGACCGAGGTTAGCGCGACCTGGAGGTCGCCTGAGGGCAGGCGCTGGGCGACGACCGTGACGTAGACGGTCGCGTTGGGGGGTGCGCCTGGGGTGAGGCCGGGCGAGGCAGACGCGGCTTGATTCTCCGGGTTAGCCCCCGATGCTGCACCCGGCCTGGCGGGGGCGGCGGAGACGGCGGCTGTGTAGACGAAGGTGGGCAGGCCGCCGTAGCTCAGGGTGAACCCGGAGATGGTCTCCTGCTGGAGGGTGAGCGGGGCTGCGTGAGGGGTGTTGGTCCTGGCGGCGGCGTGACCGCTGGTGTGCGTCGTCCGGTGTGCGGCGCTGGGCGAGGATGGCTTGGCTGCGGTTGTGGGTTGCGTCGCCGGCGGGGTCGGCTGCTTGGCGGACGGGGAGGGCGCCTGGTACTGCTTCGGGACGCCGCGCTGGAGGCGGGGCGGGGCGCCGGTGGTGTCCGTCGAGGTCGTGGTGGCGGCTGAGGGGGCGGGCGAGGTGGCCTGGCCTGTGGCGGCGACGGCGTTCAGCGGCGCGGCGGAGGCTACGAGGTTGTTGGTGGCCAGGTAGGCGGCGATGCGGGGTTTGGCGAGTGCGGCCATGGCGGCCAGGGTCTGGGCGCGCTCGGCGGTGTTGTCCCAGTCGCGCGCGAAGGGGTGATCGTCGCGGTGGGTGGCGTCGGAGACGGCGACGGCCTGGTGCATGTCGGCGGGCAGGCCGTTGAGTTCGGGGGTGCCGGCGTCGTCGGCCTTGCCGCGGCCGAGGCGTGGGCGGTCAGGGTCGTCCCCGAGCGCGGGGCCGGCAGCTATGACGCTGGATTGGTTGCCCTTCTTGCCGTACTCGCGGCGGCGGGCGGCGTCCTGGGCGGGGTCGCGGCGGCGGAGGGTGGGGCGGTCGGTGTCGTCGGTGGAGTCGGAGGTGGAGGGTTTGGAGGAGGTGGTGAGGGCTTGGGGGCTGGGTCGGGGGTGGAGGTGGGTTGCGATGTGGGCTGGGATGTTGGCTGCGCGGTCGTTTGTGACGAGTTGTCGCGGCGGGTCATGTGTGGGCGGCCGTCGTCTGCGGGGTCGCTGACCTTGGTGCCTGCGGGGGTGTTTGGACCGGCGCTGGCGTTGAGCTTGGGGAGGTTGCGCGAGGCGGGCAGCGGGGCGAAGTGGGGCGTGGACTGCGGGGTGAACTTGCCGAAGGCGTACCAGGCGCCCTCGGGGTTGTCGTCGGCTACGGCGTTGCCGGTGACGATGCGCTTGGCGAAGTCGAGGTCGAGGAGGCCTTCGGGTTCGCCGGCGTGCTCGAGGGCGTAGACGTCGCCGGGTTGGAGGGCGAAGGGGATGGGGCGTGCGAGGTAGAGGCCGGCGTCTTCGAAGTGACCGTCGATGAAGAGGGAGACGGGGACGAAGCGGGCGGCGGAGGGCTTGGCGAGGTCGCCGGTCCACTCGTAGACGCCGATGGCGCGGGTGACGCGCTCAGGGGCATCGACGTGGTGCATTTGCGCGGGGGCGAGGTGGGCGGAGGCGGCGACGAGGCCGGCTCCGAGCCCGAAGAGCGCGAATTTGCGCGGGCGAAGGGGCATGGGAGGTCTCGGGGGTTAGACGTTTTGGCTGGGGGCGGCGTTTCGTCGGCTGCGATGGTTGAACTGCAACGCGGAGTTCGCGCGGTACGCGGAGTGAGCGCTGTGTGCCGTGGGACGCGGTGGTCCGGTTGCGGACGGCCGGAGCCGGGCGTGGGAGGGCAGAGACGATATAGTGACGGGAGGTGGGCCGAGTCGACCCGGCCTTGGATATCAGCCTATGGCATCGACCCCTGCGGCCCTGCAGCCCAAGCTCGAATCGAGTGCGCGTGAGCCGGGTCTCCGACCTGGGGTACCGCTGTGCGTGGATCTGGACGGCACGCTGGTGAAGTCGGACACGCTGGTGGATTCGGTGCTGGTGCTGGCGCGGCAGCATCCGGCGGCGCTGGTGAGGATTCCGGGGTGGATTGCGCAGGGCAAGGCGAAGTTCAAGCAGTATGTGACGTCGGCGGTGACGCTGGATGTGGAGCATCTGCCGTATAACCGGCCGCTGCTGGAGTGGCTGCGAGCGGAGCATGGGCAGGGGCGCGCGATGTACCTGGCGACCGCGGCGGATCGCCGGCTGGCGGAGCGCGTGGCGGAGCACCTGGGGATTTTTGCGGGCGTGCTGGCGTCGGATGGGCAGACGAACCTGGCGGGGGGGAACAAGCTGGCGGCGTTTCAGGCGCAGTTTGGCGAGAGCTTCTGCTACATCGGCAATGCGCAAGCCGGATACGGATGTTGTTGAGCGCGTGCGAGTCGCCGATGGTGGCGAATCCGCATGGAGCGCTGCGGGCAGGATTGCGGCGGCAAGGCGTTGTGCCGGCGCAGACGTTTGACGATCGCACACCGCTGGTGAAGAGCTGGCTGAAGGCGATCCGGCTGCACCAGTGGGCGAAGAACACGCTGATCTTTGTGCCGCTGCTGCTGGCGCATGCGTGGGACACGGCGACGATCCTGGCGGCGGGGATTGCGTTTTTCAGCTTTGGGCTGTGCGCGTCGGCGACGTACATCATCAATGACCTGCTGGATATTGAGGCGGACCGGCGGCATCCGCGCAAGCGGCGACGGCCGTTTGCGGCGGGCGATCTTTCGGCGTTTGCGGGCGTGGGCGCGATCGTGGTGATGATGGCGGCGTCGCTGGCGCTGGCGCTTGCGCTGCCGCGGATCTTTGCGTCGCTGCCGGGCTATCACTCTATGGCGGAGCCGTACCGGTTCCTGGAGTGGCTGGGGTTGTATACGGCGACGACGCTGACGTATTCGTTTTATCTGAAGCGCAAGCTGCTGCTGGATGTGTTTGTGCTGAGCGGGTTGTACACGGTGCGGATCCTGGCGGGCAGCGCGGCGACGGGCGTGCCGGTTTCGGCGTGGCTGGCGGGGTTCAGCGTGTTCTTCTTCCTGTCGCTGGCGTTTGTGAAGCGGTTCTCGCGAGCTGGAGGCGCTGCGGGAGCGCGGGCGGGTCGGTGACGAACGGACGCGGCTACTGGTTGGCGACCTGGAGCAGTTGCGCGCGCTGGGCACGGGCGCGGCGTATGCGGCGGTGGTGGTGATGACGCTGTATATCAACAACCCGGATACGACCGGCTGTATGGGCATACGATGCGGCTTGTGGCTGGTGGTGCCGGTGCTGCTGCTGTGGCTGAGCAACGTGTGGATGCTGGCGAGCCGCGGCGAAATGCATGATGACCCGGTGGTGTGTGCGATCACGTCGAAGCGCAGTCTGTTATGGGGTTGCTGATGGCGGTGGTTGTGTGGTGGGCGCTGTAAGGGCGGCAGCATAGATTGCTGGACACCTGTTTCTGAGTGCAAGCGATTCCCGTTGAACGTTACGCAACTTATGACTTTTCTGAGGCGGCGCTTGAGGCCGCATTTGTGCGCTGGCTCGAATGAGCGCGCGCGAGGCGGCGCGGGCGAAGGACTTCGATGCGGAGGCGTTTCGCATTGAGTGGCTGGGGCGTAAGCAGGGGCGGCTGAAGGCTGATCTCGCGATGCGTGGCTGAAAGCGGCGCCGGCTGAGGCAGAAGCGCGCTATCGGGCATGCGGTTCAATGCGCTGAAGGAGCAGATCGAGGCGATCGTTGCGGAGGCCGCGGCGGCGCCGAAGGCGGCGGTTGCGAGCGCGGGCCGGCGCTGGATCTTACGCTGCCGGGGACGGCGCAGCGGATTGGAGCGGAGCATCCGCTGATCAGCACCATGGCCGAGATTGTGGCGGTGTTTGAGAAGCTGGGGTACTCGGTGGCGCTGGGGCCGGAGGTGGAGACGGATTTTTATAACTTTGAGTCGCTGAACTTTCCGCCGAATCATCCGGCGCGCGACACGCAGGACACGCTGGTCATTGCGGACCAGGAGAAGAAGCCGCTGCGCGAGCGGCTGCTGATGCGCACGCATACGTCGCCGGTGCAGATGCGGTCGATGCTGGAGCAGGCGCCGCCGATCCGGGTTGTGATTCCGGGCAAGGTGCACCGGAACGATGCGGCGGACGCGACGCACTCGCCGGTGTTTCACCAGGTGGAGGGGCTTGTGCGTGGACACGAACATCACGTTCTCGCGACCTGAAGGGGACGCTGGATCATGCGATGAAGGCGCTGTTTGGGTCTGCGGTGAAGACGCGGTTCTTTCCGAGCTTTTTCCCGTTTACGGAGCCTAGCGCGGATGTGCAGATTTCGTGCCCCTTCTGCGGCGGCAAGGGGTGCCGGAAGTGCAAGCACTCGGGCTGGATTGAGCTGCTGGGCTGCGGGATGGTGGACCCGAATGTGTTTGAGGCTGTGGATCAGCAAGCGCGTGGAGCTGGGGCGGGAGCCTATGTATGACACGCGGCGGATTTCAGGGTTTCGCGTTTGGGATGGGTGTCGACCGGATCGCGATGATGCGGTATGGGATCAGCGATATCGGGCTGCTGTATGGCGGAGATGTGCGGTTTTTGGAGCAGTTTGCGTAGGTAGAGGCTAATGTCGGCGAGGCGGCTTCACGGGCGCCTGGGTTGTGTGTGGGCCGTTGAGGTTGCGGAGGTAGGCGGCGCTGGCGGTTAGGCGTACCTGCGACTTTTCGTCGGACATGAGGGGATAGAGGGCGTCGCGCGCGGGCTGGCCGGGGAAGTTGGCCAGGGCTTCGGCGGCGGCGATGCGCGCGCCTGCCTCCTTGGTGGTTGTGGCGACGACGAGGGCCTTTTCGACGGCGGGCGTGTGGATCTTTGCGAGCTGTTCGATGGCGGTGATTTGAGGCGAGACGCCGGGCGCGCCCCTTAGGTAGCCGTAGGCGCCCATGCCCATACCGACGGGTGGAACGAGGATGTCGAGGCTTTGCACGACGGCGATTTTGGCGAGTGCCTCGGGGCTGTGAAGGGTCCGGTTGGCGTTGATTTCGCTGCGCTTGAGGAAGCTATAGTCGCTGGAGCGCTCGCCTTCGGCGGTGGCGGTGAGGACGTCCTCCCCGGAGTCATCGTGGAGGGTCCAGAGCGTCGCGGCGGCGGTGAAGCTGAGCTTTGGGTCGTCGCTGTCGAGGAACTTTTCCAGATCGGCGTGAAAGACCCCGTGCGGGTGGTCTCGTTCCATCTGGCCGGCGGCGACGAGGGCCGCGAGACGGACATCGAGGTTAGCGTCGTGCATGGCGTCGCGGACCATCGTCTCGGCCTTGGGCGTGCCGCCGAGCAGTGAGAGTGCGCTGAGGGTGGCGACGCGCGTTTCGCCACTTTTCGCGGAGATGCCGTCCTGCAGTTGCGACCATGCCTGGTCGGCGATCTGGGCGGCGGATGGCGGCTTACCGTCGACGACTCCGCTGTCCGTGGAGTTCTGTGCCTTTGCGGTTGCAAACAAAGCCAGGATGCAAATGGTGCCGAGGACTTGCGAATAGGGGCGCTTCATATCGTGCCTGCATCGTGCTGGTGTTGTTCTCAGGGGGAGCGAATCCTCCTGTTACCTGCGTGGATATTCGATTTGGTCTGAAGATGGTCGGCCCGTTTGCATCGTGAACCGAAGTAAGATCGGTGCACATGCAACTTCGAAGTGTGGTTTGCCTTTTTGCAGCCCTGGCCAGCGTTGGGTCGTACGCGCAACAGCACCCGCGCGACCGCGAGATTCATGATGCCGACACGCTGGCCTGGTGGCACACCACCGAAGATCTTTCGAACGATAGCATGCAGGGCCGCGATACGGGTACGGCGGCATATCAGCGTGCGGCGGAGTATGTGGAGAGGCGGTTTAAGGCTGCGGGGCTGAAGCCTGCGGGGGAGAACGGGAGCTACTTCCAGACCGTGCCGATGCATGAGATCGATCTTGTGCCGGAGGGTACGAGTTTCACGGTCGTAAGGGAGAACGGGACGCGGGTGCCGTTGCGGTTTCTGTACGAGATCACGACGACACCTGCCAACGGTGTGGCCCTGGAGGGCGCGGGGGCGCTGACGTTTCGGGGTACTGCGGCGCGGACGCGATGCACGATGTTGAGGGCAAGGTGGTGGTGTGCTTTGGGACGCAGCGGCAAGGGCTGCCGAGTGGAGCGGAGCGTGTGGCCAATGCGCGGAAGGGCGGAGCGCTTGCGGTTGTTAACGTCGATGATCCGTACTTCACGATTGAGCCGCCACGTTGGCCTTATGCGTATGCGCGGAGCGTGACGCTGCGTGAGCCAGGGGCGTGAGGGCGAGGCTCGTGCGGGTGCTCGATGCTGCCGGGGATGCGGATCAGCGCTGAGGCGCTTTGCGAAGCTGCTGGCGGGCACGGGGCATGATGCGGCGGCGATTTTGAAGGCGGGTGGAGCAAAGCAGCCGCTGGACGAGCTTCGATATCCCGGCGCGGTTTGAGGTGAAGCTGCATACGGCGGAGAAGGACATCAGCTCGCCGAATGTGCTGGCGGTGTTGCCGGGGAGTGATCCGGCGTTGCGGGACCAGTATGTGGTGGTGGCGGCGCATTTGGATGGGTATGGGTTTGGGACTCCGGTGAATGGGGACAACCTGTACAACGGCACGCTGGATGATGCGGCGTATGTGGCGTTGCTGATCCAGATGGCGGATGACCTGCAACAGGGCAAGGACCTGCAGCCGGATGCGAGTCCGCGGATGAAGCGTGGGCAGCTTGAGGTGCATGGGGTGATGTTGTCGCCGCCGAAGCGTTCGATTTTGTTCTGCGCGTTTACGGGGGAAGAGAAGGGGCTGCTGGGGTCGACCTGGTTTGTGGAGCATCCGACGGTGCCGATTCCGCAGATGGCGGCGGATATCAACCTGGATCAGTTGCGGCCGTTGTTTCCGCTGAAGATTCTGACGGCGCTGGCGATCCATGACACGACGCTGGGAGCGACGGCGGCGAAGGTGGGCGCGGCGGATGGGATTGAGTTGCGGGAGGACCGTGAGCCGGAGCGCGGGTTGTTGCGGCGCGCGGATCATTATCCGTTTCTGAAGGCTGGGGTGCCGGCGATTGGGTTTGTGTTTGGGTTTGATCCGGGGACGGATGCGGAGAAACGGTACCGGCACTGGTATGAGGTGCAGTATCACCGGCCCCAGGATGACCTGACGCAGCCGGTGGACTTTCAGGCGGCGGGGAAGTTTGACACGTTCTTCTACCGGTTGGTGGAGACCGTGGCGGATGCGCCGGAACGGCCGAGAGTTCTCAAGCTATATTAGGACAGTTAGCTTGTGACGATAACTTCTGTAACTTCGCTATAATCGAACCTGTGAATCCAGTACTGAACCCGTACGCGCCGGGAGCGGGAACGCCTCCCCCGGAACTCGCCGGCCGTGACCGCCTCAGGGAGGACGTCAGGATTGCCATCGCGCGGATTCGCGCCGGCAGGGCCGCGAAGAGCGTCATGCTCGTAGGGCTGCGGGGCGTTGGAAAGACCGTTCTTCTCGACCGGCTCCGGTTCGACGCAGAGGCTGCGGGCGTTTTCACCGTGAGGGCCGAGACGCCGGAACGACGGTCTTTGCCGGCGCTGCTCGCCCCGCAGCTCCGGTCTGTTCTGCTGAGGTTGAATCGCGTGGCGAAGGCCAAGGACCTCGCCACGAGGGGGCTGAAGGCGCTGGCGGGCCTGGCGAAATCCCTGAAGCTGAAGTACACCGACATCGAAGTTGGTCTGGACTTTGAACCTGAGCCGGGCCTTGCAGATAACGGGGACTTGGAAGGGGACCTCACGACGGTCCTGGAGCAGGTTGGTGAAGCGGCGGCGAAGGCGGGAACTGCTGTTGTCCTTTTTCTGGATGAGCTGCAATATCTGGACGAAGATCAATTCGGCGCGCTCATTGCGGCACTTCACCGATGCGCGCAGCAGCAACTTCCGGTCACGGTTGTGGGTGCTGGACTGCCGCAACTACTAGCGCTCGCCGGGAACGCTAAATCGTACGCAGAACGTCTATTCGACTTCCCGTTTATCGGGCCATTGGCCGACGATGACGCGCGCTTAGCCCTCAACAAGCCGGCAAACGAGGAGAATGTGCATTTCGAACCAGACGCGGTTGAGGAGATTCTGCGGCTGACTCATAGTTATCCTTACTTCTTGCAGGAATGGGGCAAGCACTCGTGGGATGTTGCCGCGGGCGACCCGATTCGAAAGCTCGATGTAGAAGAGGCGACCATCACGGCTATTGCCGCTCTGGACGAGAGCTTCTTTCGCGTGCGCTTCGACCGCACCACTCCGAAAGAAAAGGCGTACCTGCGAGCGATGGCTGAGCTCGGACCCGGCCCCCACCGCTCGGGCGACATTGCCGCGAACCTGGGCAAAGCCGTTAGCACGGTCGCGCCGTTACGCCAGGGTCTCATTGTGAAGGGTATGGTTTGGAGTCCGAGCCATGGGGATACCGCCTTCACAGTTCCGTTGTTTGACCAGTTCATGAAACGCATCATGCCAGGAGACGACTGGCGCCGAGAGTAACGAGGCAAAGAGTTTCGTATGGATATTTTGACGAAGTGGCTGCGCGGCTTTTTGCCTGAGCTGTCGGTGAGCGATGCGCAGATGGCCGAAGACCTGACGCTGCGCGGGATTGCCGTTGAGGGGATCTTTCCGGCTGCGTGTGGTGGATCGCGGTTTGAGATGGACATCACGACGAACCGCGTGGACGCGATGAACCACTATGGCGTGGCTCGTGAGGCGGCGGCTATCTATGATCTGCCGTTGGTTTCGTTGCGTGAGGGGATTGCGGCTCCGGTGGAGGCGGCGGCTGAGGGTTCGGCGTTTCCGGTGCGGATTGAGGCGCGGGATCTTTGTGGGCGGTTTACGGCTCGGGTGATTCGTGGTGTGAGCGTTAAGCCTGCGACCGGCGTGATCGCGGAGTATTTTGCGGCACTGGGGCAGAAGGCGATTTCCGGGCCGGTGGATGCGACGAACTTTGGGTGGCTGGCGATGGGGCAGCCGACGCATGTGTTCGACCTCGACAGGATTGAAGGCGGGATTGTGGTTCGGCGGGCTCGGGCGGGTGAGTACCTGAAGCTGCTGGACGGGACAGAGCGCACGCTGACCGCGGACGATCTTGTGATCGCGGATGAGAAGAAGGCGCTGAGCCTGGCGGGCGTGATGGGTGGATGGGATTCGCGCGTTACGGAGGAGACGAAGAACATCCTGGTGGAGGCTGCGTGGTTTGAGCCGGCGGCGATTCGTGCGAGTTCGCGGCGGCATGGGCTGCATACGGATGCGAGCCACAGGTTTGAGCGCGGGGCGGACTTCAATGCGGCTCCGGTGGCGAATGACCTGGTGACGCGGATGGTGGTGGAGCAGGCAGGCGGCGAGGTTGTGGGGCCGATGACGGACGTCGTTGTGCTGGAGATGGCGGCGAAGACTGCGGATCGTACGCCGATCGTGCTGCGGGTGAACGAGGTACAGCGGATTTTGGGCACGACACTTGAGGATGCCGTGCTGGAGACGGGCGAGCGGACCTCGGGGCTGAACGAGGAGGTCGTGGCGCAGTATCTGACGGCGCTTGGGTGCGAGATGCAGCCGACCGGCGGTGCGGCGGGTGAGTATGCGGTGAAGCTGCCGAGCTGGCGGCTGGATCTGGAGCGCGAGATTGACCTGATTGAAGAGGTCGCGCGGGTTTATGGCTACAACCGGTTTGCGGATACGCTGCCTGGGTGGTCGGGCGAGGTGCATGAGCAGCCGCATAAACGCCAGGAAGAGGCCATTCGCGAGACGCTGCGAGCGCTGGGGTACACAGAGGCGATCTCGTCTACGTTTGTGTCGGCGAGTGAGGCTGTTGAGTTTGGCGATGGCGTGCATGGGGCCGTGCCGATGGGCAATCCGCTGAGTGAAGAGGCTGGGATGCTGCGGCCGTCGCTGTCGCCGGGCATGGCGGGGATGATTGGGCGGAACCTGGCGCGGGATGTCCGCGAGGTACGGCTGTTTGAGCTGGGTACGGTGTTTACGGGCTCTACGGCTGAGGTGAAGGAATGCGCGGGGTTGGCGATTGGAGCGACAGGCGGTGTGGTTGCGAGTGCGCTGCACAGGGCCGAGGATGCGCTGCTGTATCGAGGTGAAGGGCGCGCTGGAGAGGCTGCTGCGCAGGTTTGAGGGTGCGGTGCGGTTTGAGGCGGGGCCTCTGCCGGCGTGGATTGCAGCGGGGCGTGGGGGGCGTGTGCTGCTCGATGGCGAGGCTGTGGGCGTGTTTGGCGAGCTGAGCCCGGCGGAGATGAGCGCGCGAAAGCTGCGGCAGGGCTGTGTGATGGCGGAGATCGATGCGGCTCTGCTGTTCCGGACACCGTTGCGGCAGCCTGTGCTGCGGGAGCTGTCGCGGTTCCAGCCTGTGGAGCGGGATTTTTCGTTTGTGTTGCCGGATGCGGTGCAGTGGGGGGCGGTCGAGGGCGCCGTGCGTGGGCTTGGGGTTGCGGAGTTGCAGAGCGTGCAGGCGGTGGAGATCTTCCGTGATGCGAAGGGCAAGGCTGTGGCGGCCGGGAGCTATTCGTTGCTGACGCGGGTGGTGTTCCAGTCGAGCGAGCGCACGCTGACGGAAGAGGAGCTGAGCGGTTGGTCGGAGCGGATTGTGGGGGCTTTGACGGGGCTTGGTGGGGTGCAGCGGGCTTAGGTTGCTGCGCGAGCGGATGGGCTGCTGCGAGCGAATGCGGGGGTTTCTCCGCTGCGCTTCGCTTCGGTCGAGATGACGCGTTTTTGGTGAGCACGTTCCGGTCGAGGACGCGTTGGTGATGCGCGCGCCCGGGTGGAGATGACGCCTCTTTACAGCTCCACGAGACTGCCAGCGCACTGAACACTCGGCGTTCGTGGCGGCGCAACGGCAATGCGTGTTGCCTTTGCAACGTCTGGGGGTAACTCAAGGAGATTCCTGTCGCGATTCGGTACCTGGAATCCACTTTTGTAATCGCTATACTGCAACCGGAATCGCGGATCGCGAAGAGCGTTTGGCGCAGTCGGGGGAGAGATGGAAGGCGAGTCGACGAGCGGAGCCACGACGCCGGGGACGATCAGCGCGGATGAGTTTCAGGCCCTTGAGAGCAAGGTGTTGCAGGCGGTGGAGATGATTCGCCGCGAGCGCGATGCACGCACGGCGGCGGAGGCCGAACGCAACGCGGCACAAGCCGAGCTTGCCGTGATGCATGAGCGGCTGGCAGCGCTGGAAGAGGCGAACAGCACGGCGCGGACGGAGTTGGAGACGTTCCATCGCGAGCGGGATGCGGTGCGGGGCCGGGTGGAGCGGATGCTGGCGCAGATGGATGAGCTTTTGTGAGGAAGTAGGAAGTAGGAAGTAGGAAGTAGGAAGTAGGAAGTAGGGCGCGGGGCGCAGGATTAGGGGTTAGGAGCGGAGTTGGCGGAGCAGGTATTGAAGAGCGCAGCGGAGATGTCGCGGGAGGAGCTTGCGGCACGGGAGGCGGGAGCCGTGGTGGTGGAGATCTACGACCAGGTGTATCAGCTGCGCGGAACGGATCCGCAGTATATTGAGCGGCTGGCGTCGCTCGTCGATAAGAAGATGCGGGCGGTTTCGGCGCATGGGGCTACGGTGGATTCGCTGCGCGTGGCGGTGCTGGCGGCGTTGAATATCGCGGATGAGCTGGTGGCGCTGCGGGCGCGGTTTGATGCGTTGAATGGGAGCTTGAACCAGGCGCAGAGCAATGTGCGGAGTCGTACCGGGTCGCTGGCGGGCATGCTGGATGAGGTGCTGGTGGAGCGTAAGGTCGGCTAGCGCGCAGCGCGTGGGCGAGTTACCAATGAGCTGAAGATTCTTCTTGCCGCGCAGAGTCGCGCTTGGCATGATGGCGGGGCACCTTTGTGAGGCGTCCCCTTTTATGTTTCTGAAGAAGTTCATCCTTCTGTTGACTGCACCTGCGTTGATGGCGCTGCAGGGTGTGGCGGCTGCGCAGACCGCGGCGAATGACGCGAGCGACAAGCCCGCCTACCTTTCCGATCCGAAGGTCACCGCGCAGCTTGAGACGGCGAACCAGCAGGTCAGGCGGCATGAGTTCGCCTTTGCCAGCGATGCGTACAAGAAGGCGAACAAGCTGGCCGGTGGCAAGTGTTTCGAGTGTCTGCGCGGGCTGTACAACGCCCAGATCGCCGGCGGGGACTTCAAGGGCGCGGCCAGCAGCGCGGCGACGATGGAGGAGATTGCGCCGTCGCCGGCCGTGAAGTCGGTCGCAGAGGTTCGGCAGGCGCACGCGATTGTGGAGGGTGCGGGCGAGAAGCCTAAGCCGGAGAAGCTGGAAGCGGCGCATGCGTTGCTGCAGCAGGCCATCAGCAACTACCCGAAGAACGCCTCGGCGCTGTTCCTGGATGGCAAGGTGCTCGCGCAGCTTGGAAAGACAGAGGAGGCGAAGGCCGACTTCACGAAGTGCCTGAGCTGTGTCGACCCGAAGGATCCGGCGAGATTGCGGGCGGAGCACTTTGCGGAGAACCCTGAGTTGTCGACGCACAAGATGGCTCCGGCGTTTGAGGTGACGGCGCTGGATGGGTCGAAGTTCAACCTGGATGCGATGGGCGGGCGGGTTGTGCTGATCGACTTTTGGGCGACGTGGTGCGGACCGTGCAACCGCGGCGCTGCCGGAGCTGAAGAAGATCGCAAAGCAGTTTGCGGGTGAGCCGCTGGTGATCATCAGCGTGAGCTGGGACAGCGACGAGGCGAAGTGGAAGGAGTTCATCGGGAAGAACGAGATGACGTGGGTGCAGTATCGGGATGCCGACCACAAGCTGAGCGAGCAGTTTGGGGTGCGAGGCGATTCCGCACTACTTCACGATCGACTCGGATGGGGTGCTGACGGCGGAGATGCTGGGCGAGGACTCGGACGTGCAGGGCAAGCTGAAGAAGCTGATCGCGAAGGCTCACCAAGCACAGAAGGAGACGGTTGCGGCGGGTGCGCAGGGCCGGCAACCTGCTGGGAACTGACCGTAGTGGAAACGCACCTTAGCGACGGTGAAGCTGTCGCGAGGGTGGGGCACCCGGGTATGGCGATCGCTGCGTCCTATGTTGGCTGGGGGTATGGCCAATGGACAAGGTCGAGATCAGTGACGACCAGGTACTGCCGATTGAGTCGATCGCGCGCGATCTGCGCGGGTTGAAGATCACGTTTGTGAATGTGTTTGCGGTGACGCACGATGACGGGACGTGGACGCTGATCGATGCGGCGATTCCGTTTTCGGCGTGGCGCATCAAGAGTTGGGCGAACAAAGTCTTTGGACGTGGGCCGAATGCGATTGTGCTGACGCATGGGCACTTCGACCACGTGAGCGCGGCGAAGGAGCTTGCGGACGAATGGGATGTTCCGGTGTATGCGCACCCGCTGGAGTTTCCTTACCTGACAGGGCAGAAGGAGTATCCGGCACCGGATTGGAAGGCTGGTGGCGGGGTGATGCCGCTGCTGTCGCCGACACTGCCGCGCGGGCCTGTGGACCTCGGGTCGCGGCTGCGTGCGTTGCCGGGTGAGGGCGAGACGTTGAGCCTGGTGGAGATGCCGGGATGGACGTTGTTGCACACGCCTGGACATACGCCGGGGCATGTGAGCTTTTTTCGTGAGAGTGATCGCACGCTGCTGGTGGGGGATGCGTTCTGCACGACGCCGCAGGAGAGTTTTTTTGCGGCGAATGTGACGCGGCCACCGGAGTTGCATGGCCCGCCGAGTTACTTCACCTCGGACTGGGGTGCGGCGAAGCAGTCTGTGCGCAAGCTTGCAGCGTTGCGGCCTGTGACCTTGGCGCCGGGCCATGGCAAGCCGCTTTCAGGGGCCGAGGTGCCTGCGGCGCTTGAGAGGCTTGCGATGGAGTTCGAGCGTATTGCAATTCCGGAAGATGTCAAGCGCGGGGAGCCCGGCGGCGAGACACACCTTTGAGGATTGAAGATGCCACAGAGGGCGCAGGTTGCGAGCTTGCGGAATCCGGGCCCGACCCGTTAGCATCCGATGCAGAGAGACCGGCCTGCAAAGCAGGTGAGGTGATCCACGCTGGTTGAACCAACATTCATTGAACCAGGGGTCCAGCTCGTAGACATGGCTCGGTGTGCAGCGTCCGCCAGTCCGGAATGCCTAAAGAGCCACGGTTGGGTCCCGCCGTCTTAGGACGGGTTCACCAGCGCTTCGCCGCACGGCCCCGTGGGTCGGTCTTTTCTCTTCTTCTTCGCAGCGATCCCGCTGCGCTCTTCCATGACAGGTGTGATTGACGCCGTGGCGATGAGTGTTGTGCATCCGCTGCGGCTTGGGCCTATGCGGCTGAGTGCGTATGGGCTGTGCGCGGCTGTCGGTCTTGTGGTCGCGATGGCATTGGCACGGGTGGGTGCGCGCCGTGTGGGGCTCGACCCGGAGAAGGCGTGGGATGCGGGTGTCTTCGCGATTGTTAGTTGCTTTCTTGCGTCGCGGCTGTTGCTGGTGTTGTTTGATGTGAAGGCGTTTGTGCACTACCCGCTGCTGGTGCTGAGCCTTCCTTCATTGACGTTCGCGGGCATGGCGATTGCGGCGTTGCTTGGTGTGGGTTTGGTTGCGGCGCAAGCGCGTCCCGGTGCTGCGGATGATGGATGTGTTTGCGGTGCCCGGTGCGGTGCTGGCGGCCTTTCTCGAACTTGGCAACGCGCTGGATGGGTCGGAGTTGGGAATGCCGATGCGGTATACGCCAGCGGGGGATGTGGCGCGATTGCAGCCGGTGGCGGCGTATGGGGTTGTTGTTTCCTTGGTGATCGCGGCGGTGTTGTGGGGTCTGGTGCGGCGCCGGCTTGTTGCAGGACGGACCGCGGCTGTTGGATTGATGGCTGGGGGCGTTGCGGCGTATGCGCTGGATATGGTGACACAGCCTTCGGTGGTGTTCTTGGACTGGTGGATGGAACCGGGCCAGATTGTGGCGCTTGGGGCGATGCTGGCGGGTGCGTTGGTGTGGACGTTTGCGCCGCGTGTGTTCGAGAGTGAGACAGATGTGGTGAGCGTTGGCGTGATTGCCGATGGAGTTCATGAGGAGGTGCGCTGATGCCGTCGCAACATATGTTGCCGAAGGGCAAGAGGCGGCAGACCGTCAAGCCGGCGTATCGGGCGCAGCGCGATGCTGAGCCTGAGGTTGAGGCAGAGGTTCCTGTTGTCGAGGAGTTCGAAGAAGTTGAGCCGGAGCGCGGGGACGGTCGCGAGGGCGGCGTGCGGAGCTTTGTTGCAGATGCCGCGGCCAAGGGCAAGCGGCTGGATGCGTACCTGGCGAAGGCGCTGCCGGATGTGAGTCGTGCACGGGTGCAGATGCTGATTGACAACGGCCAGGTGCGCGTCAACGAGCAGCCCGTGAAGTCGAGTTTGAAACTTGAGGGTGGCGAGCGGATCGAGATTGAGGGCGAGGCGAAGCCTGCGCCGCTGAAGGCGGAGCCCGAAGATATCCCGCTGAAGATCGTGTACGAGGATGCGGATCTTGCGGTCATCGACAAGGCTGCGGGGATGACGGTGCATGCGGGCGCGGGCGACGCGGAGCACAATCGCGGAACGCTGGTGAACGCGCTGCTGTTTCACTTCGGGCAGCAGCTTTCGAGCGAAGGCGATGGCTTGCGGCCGGGCATTGTGCATCGGCTGGACAAGGAGACCAGCGGGCTGATCATCGTCGCGAAGAACGATGTGAGTCACCGCAAGCTGGCGGAGATGTTCGCGGAGCGGGAGCTTGAAAAGACCTACATCGCCCTGGTGCATGGGGCGCTGGCCAAGGATGAGGGGACGGTGGATCTGCCCATCGGGCGCGATGCTGTGCGGCGACACAGGATGAGCGCGCGACGCAGCGTGGAGCAGGGCGCGCGGGCTGCGGTGAGCCACTGGCGCGTTTTAGAGCGCATTGGGACCAAGGAGCAACCGGGGCCGCTGGGCGTCTTCACGCTGGTGGAGGTGAGGATCGAGACCGGGCGGACGCACCAGATTCGAGTGCATTTGTCGGCGTTAGGTCATCCGGTAGTCGGGGACGCGCTGTATGGCGCGCCGCTGCGGCTGAGAAAGGCTGGTACGAGAAGCGGTCGGAGTTCCGGCCCTGAAGAGACGGAGCCGACCCTGGAGCGCAACTTCCTGCACGCGGCGGAGCTGAGCTTTGAACAGCCGCGTACGCGCAAACGGCTGGAGCTGCGGTCGCCGCTTCCGGCGGAGCTGGAGACGTTTCTCGGGCGGGTGCGAGGCGTGGCGGCGGGGGCTGGGGAACCAGGTGGCTTGTAAGATAGGTGGAGATGAACCCGGTCTTCGCACGAGTTTGTAAGCCAATTGGAGCGGCAAGCCTGCTGGGCTTGGTGCTCCTCGGTCCCGTGGGAGTGTTCGCACAGACGACGGCTCCGGCGCAGCAGGTCCCGGCGCCGCAGCAGAGCGCGACGCCCCAGAGCGCACCGCCGCAGCAGAATCCCACGCTGCAGCCGAGGGATGAGTCTGCGCCTCCGCCAGCTCCGACGACCACGATCCGGGTGTTCTCGCAGGAGGTCAACCTGATCTTCACGGTGACCGACGGCAAGGGACACTTCATCACGAATCTGCCGCAGCAGGAATTTGGGCTGCTGGACGACGGCCGGCCGCCGTCGCGTGTCATCCGGTTCCAGCAGCAGAGCAATCTGCCGCTGCGTGTGGGCATCATGCTGGACACGTCGAACTCCATCCGGTCACGCTTCGACTTCGAGCAGCAGGCGGCGATTGATTTTCTGCTGCAGATCCTGCGGCCTGCGGATCGCGCGTTTGTGGAAGGGTTTGACGTGCAGACCGACATCACGCAGGACTTCACGAACCGGATCGACCTGCTGGACACGGGGATTCACAAGCTGCGTCCGGGAGGCGGGACGTCGCTGTATGACTCGCTGTACAAGACGTGCCGCGACCAGATGCTGACGCTGAAGGACAATCAGCCGGTACGCCGCGCGTTGGTGCTGGTGTCTGACGGCGACGATGATTACAGCCGAGCGCAGGAGCAGGACGCGATCAAGATGTGCCAGCGGGCGGAGACGATCGTGTATGCGATCAGCACGAACGCCGGGCCGAGCAAGGACAAGGGCGACGACGTGCTGCAGCGCATTGCCGATGCGACCGGCGGGCGAGCGTTCTTTCCGACGCGCATGGAGGACATGGCGACCGGGTTCGCGAACGTAGAGCAGGAGTTGCGGTCGCAGTACTCGCTCGAGTACGTGCCCTCGGACTTCAAGCAGGATGGTGCGTTTCGGACGATTTACCTGGTTTCGCTGGATCAGCGATACCAGGTGCATGCGCGCAAGGGCTACTTTGCGCCGCGGGCACCGCAGTAGCGAAACTTGCGAGTGCCAACCCGGGTTCAACCAGGTATGGCAGTGTCGCGGACGTTTGGCTTGGTGTGCTTCGGGTTCCTTCTGGCTGGCGTGATGAGCGCGCAGGCGCCGATTGAGCGTTTGCCGCCGTCGCAGGCGGATGCGCCTCCGGCGACGACGTACGAGCCGCCTGCCCCACCACCACCGCCGGCCGATGTGCCGCCATCCGCCGGTACCGGGCAGCCGCCGCGAGCAGCGGAAGCGCTGGCGCAGCTTACGTCGCAGCCCGCAGCCCGCATGTCGTTTACGTTTGATCGGGATATGCT
Organism: uncultured Verrucomicrobiae bacterium; assembly: GCA_963795955.1. Lineage (GTDB taxonomy): Bacteria > Acidobacteriota > Terriglobia > Terriglobales > Acidobacteriaceae > Granulicella. Next base: position 77,318 of record CAWCJK010000009.1, on the reverse strand, counting down.
GCAGAGCCTCCTCGGCGACCGGCCTGCGGGATTGAATTCCGTCACGATTGAGAACTACCGGTATCGCGAGCCGGCGTTTTATGTGCCCGAGGAGTTTGCGGCGCTGCGGGCGGCATATCGTGAGGCCGGGTGGAAGCACCTGGTGGACGCGAATGCGGGGCCTCGCCAGCAGGCCTCGCCGGTGAAGCCGATCACGGATGTTTGGCTGCATTACCACGGGACGGAGATTGACGATGTGGCGGTCCTGATTCGCGCGCCGAAGCAGATGGACCTGATCGAGATCTCTGGCCTGCTACGGCCGCTTGATCTGATCCATCTGGGTGGGCACCTTGGAATTCCGAAGGTGGATCCGGATGCGGTGATGGTGCCGGAACGACGGTAGCGTGGCTGTCGAACGGCTCATTTTGTATCGTCGTGCCGGTGTAGCTCGGCGTTGTTTCTGTAACTGCCCTAGTTATGAACAGAGCTGGGAGAGGCCTCCCACCTACGTAGCCGTGTAAGTTACCGACGTGGGATCAGCAAACTTCGCTTAGCAAGCGAAGATGGCTCGCATGTGTACGACAACCTCTGGTAGAGGATGCACGGGCCTCTACTACGTGGTTCTTTTCTTGTGCTCGGCGCTGGCCGGTTGCGGCTATGCGGTTACGCCCAGAGCTGGGCTTAGCGTGCTTGAATCGACGCCACTTGTAGCAAATAGTGTCACGGGCGACGCCACGCCGGTGCGTGACCCGAGCATTGCTTATCAGAACGGAACGTATTACCTGTTCAGCACCGATCCTGCCGATCCGAACGGCGCTGGGTATCTGACGATTCGGTGCTCGAAGAACCGGTTGAACTGGACGCCGTGCGGCAACGTGTTTCAGAACCTACCCACCTGGGTGCAGAACACGATGCCGACTGTGAAGAACCTTTGGGCGCCGGATATCTCTTACTTCGACGGGCAGTACCACCTGTACTATTCGGCCTCGACGTTGGGGACCCAAGAGTCGGGTATTGGCTTTGCGACGAACACGACGCTGGATCCCGCGGATCCGAACTATCGCTGGGTTGATCATGGGGAGATCATTGCGTCGCATGTTGGCGATAACTTCAACGCGATCGATCCGAACATCCTGGTCGACAGTGATCAGCGTGTGTGGCTGACTTTTGGGAGTTTCTGGACGGGGATCAAGCAAGTCGAGGTGGATGCGGGCTCGGGACAGCCGCTGGGGAACTCACAGAGACTTGGGCTGGCGTACCGGCCTGACTCTCCGGACCATGCGGAAGAGGGCGCCTCGATGCTTCATCACGGTAAGTACTATTACCTGTTCTTATCGGTCGATCATTGTTGCGCTGGCGAGTTGGCCGGGGACGATTACAAGCAGATTGTCGGCCGGGCAACCAGTCCGAACGGGCCGTTTGTGGATGCCGAGGGGCTGGACCTCGTGGATGGTGGCGGATCGATCTTGATGGAGGGCAACGGCGACTGGCTGGCGCCCGGTGGTGGTACCGCGTACGCGGATCCGCGCAGTGGGCAGGACTTGCTGGTATTTCATGCGCTGCAAGCGAGCGCGGGTGGGACGGCGACGCTGTGGTCGAAGAACATCAGTTGGGTGAATGACTGGCCGCATTTGGAGTAGGGCGTTTGCGACATCACACTTTGGTTGTCATCCCGTAGCGCAGCGAAGGGATCTGCTTGTTCGAGCGGTTGCAGTAAGCTGCCGGTGTGCAAGGTCGCGAATACCGCTTTTACGTTTACATCCTTGCGAGCCGATCTCGAACGCTTTATGTGGGCGTCACAAACTTTCTAAACGTGCGCCTCGCTACGCATCGCGAGCGAGTTCCTGGCAGCTTCACCGCTCGGTACAACATCGACAGGCTGGTTTACTTTGAGCGTTTTCAGTACGCGCGAACTGCGATCGCGAGAGAGAAAGAGCTGAAGGACTGGAACCGCGGACGTAAGGTCGCGCTGATTGAGAGTTTCAATCCGACTTGGGAGGATTTGTCGGAGATTTGGTGGTCGTGGCCGGCCGGAAAAGCAGATCCCTCCGCTGCGCTGCGGGATGACAATCCTTAAGGGCGTTGGGGGCCGCGCGAGCAGAGAAGCAGATCCCTCCGCTGCGCTGCGGGACGACAATCCTTGAGGGCGTTGGGGGCCGCGCGAGCAAGAAGCAGATCTCTCTGCTGCGCTGCGGGATGACAGCCGTTAAGGGCGTTGGGGGCGTGCGCGAGCAAGAAGCAGATCCCTCCGCTGCGCTGCGGGATGACAACCGTTAGGCGTAATGGGAGGTACGTGCAGGCTCAACGGACTGCGGTCGGAAGTGAATCACCAGCCGTATTGTTCGACGTCACTTAGCAGCGCGAGCTTTCGTTCTGGGGGGAGGAAGCTGGCTTCTATGGAATTGGCGGCTAGTTCTCGGAGCTGGTCGAAGGGGAAGGCGAACTGGCGGTGAGCTAGTTCGTATTCGTCGAGGAGATTGGAGCCGAAGAAGGGTGGGTCGTCGGAGTTGAGGGTCACCATGAGGCCTTCTTCGAAGTAGCGGCGGACGGGGTGCTCGTCGAGCACGGGGCAGCAGCCCGTGCGGAGGTTGCTGGTGACGTTGAGTTCGAGGGGGATCTGGCGGTGCGCGAGGACTTCGATGAGGTCGGGGTCCTGCTGCGCGGAGAGGGCGTGGCCGATGCGCTCGGCGCCGATGTTGATTGCCCCCCAGATGCTTTGCGGGCCGGTGGACTCGCCGGCGTGGCAGGTGAGGTGCAGGCCCGCGGCTTTGGCTTCCTCATAGACCTCGCGGAAACCGTGTGCGGGGCCGGTAGCCTCGTCGCCACCGATGCCTATGCCGACGATGGAGGGCATGTCAGAGCGGAGGTCGGCGGCTTTGCGGAAGACCCGCTGGGCCTCCTGAACGCCGAAGTGGCGGACGGCGTCGATGATCCAAAGGACGGAGGTGCCGAAGTCGCGCTCGCCGCGGAGGCGGCCGCGTTCGGCGGCTTGCATGGTGGCGTCGACGTCAAGGCGGGCGAAGCGATAGAGGATGCCGATGGAGAGGTAGACCTCCGCGTGGCGGATGCCTTGCGCGGCGAGGTCGCGGACCATGTTGTAGGTGACCGTCTCGTAGTCGGCCGGGGTGTGGAGGCGCTCGGTGACAGCCTTGAAGCTCATCAGGAAGCTGGGAAAGTCGTGATAAAGGTAGACTGCGCGGGCCTGTTCCATGGTGAGCGGAACGGGGTCGTTGGTGCGCGAGAGCTCGACGAGAGTTTCGGGGGTGATGGAGCCTTCGAGGTGGAGGTGGAGCTCGGCTTTGGGGAGACCGCGGATCCAGTCGCGGGGGTCGGCGGTTTCAGCCGGGGGCTTGCGAGGCATCTGACAAGCATATCGGAGTAACCAGGGCGGCGGCGGTGGCGAACTGCGGACGCGATGTCGGTGGAGTGCGCGGCGTTTGCGCAGTGGCAAAAGGAAAAGGCTCGGCGTCGCGCCGAGCCTTTGGTGTTTCGAGTTGCTCCGAGCTGTGGGTTAGCTCCAGCTGCCACGGCGGCGGCCGCCGCTGCCGTTACCGAAGATCTGCAGCAGGGCGATGAAGATGTTGAGCGCGTCGAGGTAGATGCTGAGCGCGAGCTGGACGGGGCTGAGGCCGAGGCCGCCGTCGCGCAGGCGCATGAAGTCGACCAGCAGCAGGACGGAGAAGATGGCCAGCGTCGCCCAGGCGTAGAGGCCCGGCGAGACGAAGTGCACGAACATGCCGATGATGCCGATGACGATCAGGCCGAGCAGCGCGGCGAAGGCGTAGTTGGCGACCCGCTGGTAGTTGAAGCGGGCGACCTGCGCGATGATGCCCATCGCGGCCATGCCGACGGCGGTGGTGAGAGCGGCCTGGAAGACGACGGTCTGGCCGCCGGGGAAGTGCATGTAGGCCTGGAGCAGCGGACCGATCTCGACGCCCATCAGGAGCGTGAGGGCGTAGAAGAGCACCAGCGCGAGGCCGGGGGAGCGGCGCGAGGCCGCGTTGACCGCGAAGATCAGGCCGAGGTTGAGCAAAAAGACGAAGAAGATGCCGAAGCCGAGGAACGGCGGAGCGATGTACGCGCCGACGGCGGTGAAGACGAAGCCAAGCGTCGTGATCCAGAGCACCTTGCTGAGCAGGCTGGCGGTGGATCGGCTGTCCAGGACGCGAACGCCACCCTGGTATGCGTCGATGGTTCTCATGCGAACAATCCTACCTCTGGTGCGGGCTTCGCGGCGGCTGGGATGCGCGTCGAGCCATGGCACCTGAGTGTTAGACGCTCAAGTTGTGTTGGGGTCGCGGTTCAGCTCTCGATTGTGGGGCAGGGGAGAGCCACCGCCACGTCCCCTGCTGCTTCGACTATCGAGATCGCGAACGGCCGGTCTGAGCCGATCAGCGACTTGGCGGTTGCGGTGAGCTGGACGGTTGCTGCTGATTGACGACGGCCGGAGAGCGCCGTGTGGGATACACTTCGCCGGTTCTGTGCATTCGGTTCGGAGGGCGTTCTGATGGAGTTTGGAAGAACGATGAGGATCTCGGCTGTTGCGTTTGCGCTTAGCGGGATAGCGACGCTGGCGCAGACGACGAGCCCGGGAGAGGGTTGGGCCAGGGTGCAGGCCCTGCCGCTGCAGGCCGAGGTGCGGGTGGCGAGTGATCACCACCATGGCGCGAACTGCACGGTCGCCGCAGTTACGGAGGAGCAGCTTACATGCGCGCAGCGGGTCTTTCCACGGGCGGAGGTGCGGAGTGTGAAGCTGGCGCATCGGGGAAGGTCGACCGGGGCTGGATTTCTGATTGGCGCGGGCGTCGGCGGAGGTATTGGAGCGGGGGTGGGTGTGGCGTCGAAGAGCGCCTTCTTCGTCGGGTCGAACGCCAAGGCAGCCGGGGTTGGCGCGTTGCTGGGCATCATTATCGGTGGTGGGGCAGGCGCGCTGATCGGGCATGGCACGGACTTCACTTCGAAGACGGTCTACAAGCGCTGATTTGGCCTCCCGTGCGCGGAGCTTAGGCGATGCGACCGCCCCAGCGGATGCTTACTGGGGCGCCTTCGGCCAGGAGGACGTGGTCGGGCTGGCGGTCGTTTAGATCGGCGAAGTCGGGTCCATAGAGCGAGGCGAAGTTGCACGCAATCCGGTGTTGCTGGACGGGGTAGACCTGCCAGCGGGCGTGCTCGACGGCGTATTCGGCGGTGCCGCCGGAGCGGGTGGGGGTGTAACCCCAGTAGTGCTGGGTGATGAACTCTTCGAGCGAGCCGGGCGGCATGGACTCGAGGCGGTTTTCGGCGCGGACGCCGAGGCGCTGCCACAGGCCACGATGCTTCCACTCGTAGTTGATTTCGAGTTGGTGGTTGGGGAGTTGTTGCCACGTGTGGTGGGTGGGGGCGGTGGAGTAGGCCTCGCCGTAGAGGGTGCGCGCGACGAGGGTGATGGCGGGTTTGGGGACGATTTCGCTGAGGAAGACGACGCCGCGGCGGGAGGTGCCGTCGGGCATGGGGCGGCGGACGTAGTAGCGGAGGTTGACCTCTTCGAAGCGGGTGTGGAAGGGGATCGGAAGCCCGAGGATGCGGACGTTGTCGAAGAGGAAGCCAACGAGGGAGACGAAGCAGCGGCCGTTGTGGAGGTCGAGTTCGAGGCCGGGCGGGAGGCGTTTGCGCAGAAGGTCGGGGGCAACTTCGTACTGCGCCATGATGAGCTTGCGCCAGGCGGCGGTGAGGAAGGTGAAGGACATCAGGCGCTTGGATGCGGTGCGTCGGCGCCTCGGCGACCAGGCGGGTCATGCGGGTTGCGAGCGGATCAGCGGGTCGGGGCTTCTTGTTCGAGGTTGTTCAGGGCGGATTCGAGCGTGGTGCGGAGGGATTGCATTGCGTCGAGCGAGATGCCGCGCCAGATTTCAGTTTCGATCTGTTCGGCGAGACGGACGCCGTCGTTGAGGATGGCTTTGCCTTTGGGGGTGAGGGCGGCGGTGACGAAGCGATGGTTGAGGTTGGAGACGCCGCGGGTGATCCAGCCCTGGCGGGTGGCGCGGGTGAGCATGGTCTGGAGGGTTTGCGGAGTGATATGGCAGAGGCGGGCGATGCTGGCGGCGCTGGCGGGTTCTCCCTGTTGCGCGATGGCTTTCAGCATGCGGAGCTGAGGCAAGGTGACGCTGCTGCCGCGGAGTTCGTCTTCCATGCGGTCACGGTAGCCGAGGAGGAGATCGCGGATGGCTTCGGTGCAGCGGCGGGCCTCCGTCTTTCGTGTTAGGCGTGCCTTGGGCATATCAGCTCCCTGATACTCTATATCAGCATACTGATATGGCGACCGACGTTCTAGAGGCTCCCTGGAAGCCGAAACATAATCCCTGGCTGATCGCCCTGACGGTGACGCTGGCGACGTTTATGGAGGTGCTGGATACCTCCATTGCGAACGTCGCGCTGCCGCATATTGCGGGCTCGGTGGGGGCTTCGCAGGAGGAGGCGACGTGGGTGCTGACGAGCTACCTGGTGTCGTCGGCGGTGATTCTGCCGATCTCTGGATGGCTGTCGAATCGCATTGGGCGCAAGCGTTTTTACATGATCTGCGTGGCGATGTTTACGGCGTGCTCGATGCTATGTGGGCTGGCGCCGACGTTGCCGATCCTGATCGTGGCGCGCATTCTGCAGGGGCTGGGTGGCGGTGGGCTGGCACCCAGCGAACAGGCGATTCTGGCGGATACGTTTCCGATCGAGAAGCGTGGGCAGGCGTTTGCGCTGTATGGGATGGCGGTAGTTGTGGCGCCGGCGATCGGGCCTACGCTGGGTGGATGGATCACCGATAACTACAACTGGCACTGGATCTTCTTTATCAACATCCCGATCGGGCTGATCTCGCTGGCGCTGTCGAACCGAATGGTGGAGGATCCGCCGGAGCTGCTGGAGCGCAGAAAACGCCGCGATCCGATTGACTTTATTGGTCTGCTGTCGGTTGCCGTGGGTGTGGGTCTGCTCGAGGCGACGCTGGATAAGGGGCAGGAGAAGGACTGGTTCGGATCGCAGCAGATTGTGATCATGGGCTTGCTGGCGGTTTGCATCCTGGTGTTTTTTGCGTACTGGGAATGGAACCACCCGGACCCGATTGTGGATTTGAAGCTGTTGAAGAACCGCAACTTCGGGACTGCAGTGTTCTTGCAGTTGATCCTGGGGATGGTGCTGTTCGGGTCGACGGTGCTGATTCCGCAGTACCTGCAGACGCTGCTGGGGTACACGGCGGAGCGAGCCGGTATGGTGCTTTCGCCGGCGGGCTTCGTGATGATGATCATGATGGCGATCGCAGGGCGCACGCTGGGCAAGGGCGACCCGCGGTTGATGGTGATGCTGGGATATATCGCGACGGCGTTGGGGCTTTATAACCTGACGCGGCTGGACCTGTACACGTCGTTTGGCACGGTCACGCTGTGGCGCATGCTGCAGGTGATTGGGTTGCCGTTTATCTTTATCCCGATCAGCACGTTGAACTATGTGGGCGTGCCCCGGGATAAGAGCAACCAGATCTCGGCGCTGTCGAACTTTGCGAGGAACATGGGTGGGTCGGCCGGCACGGCGTTGCTGACGACATTCCTGGCGCGTTCGGCGCAGATCAACCAGGTCTCGCTGGCGTCGAATCTGAGCTACGGGAGTAGTGCGATTTCGGATTATGTGCACCGCTTTGCGGGCGGCGCTCATGTGGCGATGGGGGCGGCGCAGCAGTTTGCGATGGCGGCGATCTATGGCCAGATGCAGCGACAGGCGACGATGCTGGCGTATAAGAACGCGTTCCTGATCCTGTCGGTTACGGTCATGTTGTTGTCGCCGCTGGTGTGGATCATGCGGTTGCCGCCGAAGAATGTGCCTATCGACCCGAACCAGATGGGCGCGCATTAAGGCCAGAAGCGGTGTTGCCAATTGGCGTAGTTTGGGAGGACAATTGGCGTATGACCGTTGCTGCCATCGCCGCTGTACTTGGCGGGAGCCGAACCTTGAAGCGGCGCGTGAGTACCGACGCCGATCTGCACGCGCTTACGCGGGAGGGGATCCCGGTGGGAACGCTGCCGGTGCTGGCTGGGGAGTTGGCGGTCGAGCGGGGACGTTTGGCGCGGATGGTCGGGGTGTCGGACCGGACACTGAGCCGCCGACTGGCCGGCGAGCAGCGTCTGTCCGCGGAGGAGAGCGATCGTACGGTTCGTGTGGCACGCCTGGTGGCGTATGCGACGGATGTGCTGGGAACAGTGCAGAAGGCGGCCGCGTGGATGAAGTCTCCGAACCGCGCGCTGGAAGGGCAGCAGCCGTTGGAGTTGCTGGACACAGACGCGGGAATCCGTTCCGTGGAAACGGTTCTCGGACGGCTGGATTACGGCATTTATAGCTGATGCGGGTTTGGCGCATCTGCCGTTCGCGTCACGCGGCGACGGCGTTTTCGGGCGAGGGCGCGCGGCGGTTCTCTGGGCGCTGGCATCCGGCGGGCGTTCCGGTGGTGTATTCGTCTCTGTCGCTCTCGTTAGCGGCGCTGGAGACGTTTGTGCACCTGGATCTGTCGGTGATGCCGGATGACCTGGTCTCGGTCGCGGCAACTCTGCCTCTGGATGCAGACCGGTGTGAACACGTAGAGCTAACGAGCCTGCCTTCGGACTGGAAGCGGCCGAATCACCCGGCTTTGCAAGAGATCGGGGCGGAGTGGGTGCGGTCCGGCAGGAGCTTGGCGTTGATGGTGCCGTCAGCCGTGATTGAGGATGAGTGGAATGTGCTGATCAACCCGGGACACTCTGCCGCTACGGAGATTCGGATCGATTCGCCGAAGGCGTTTCGGTTCGATGCGCGGATGTTCCGGTGACGCCCTCGGCGGTGAGCAGGGAGCATGTGGAAGCGCGGTCCTGAGTCGGAGACGATGGCGTGAGCAGGTAGTATGTGCCGCCGTGGTTGCCGAATGCGGAGCCGCCTTCGCGGGTTGGGCAGAGGCTGACGCGGAAGACGGTGATCGGTTTGTATGCCACCCATCCCTGGTGCGGGCCTGAGTAGATGGCGCGGAAGTCCAGTTCGCCTGCGAGTGGCTGACCTATGCCGGTGTGCGCGTATTGTCTGCGAACGATCTTCCCGGCGTTCGTCAGCACGATGACTCGCTGACGCTGGCCTGGGTGTACTCGGGAGGTGCCAAGTACCTGCGCGATCTCCTGTTTGCTGACGGAGGGGCTGAACTCGTAGAAGGTGTCCCATGTGCCGGGGACGATGTCGGCGAGCCGGACGGTGCAGTCTGGCTGGAGGTTGCAGCGAGCGCGGATCTGGCGGGCGGCTTCGCGATCGATCTTGCCGGGGTCGACGGAGTCGATCTGGATGAGGGCACCGAAGACGCCGATGAGAACGCAGACGGTTGCGAGCGCGGCGAAGCTGCTCTTGAGGCGTTCTTTGGGATTGCGTCGGGAGCGTCGCGGGGACATAGAAGTGGTTGCTATTGGCGGTAGAACTCGCTGCGTTTGCGGCTGTAGAAGAAGTAGACGCAGAGGCCGATGGCGAGCCAGATGAAGAAGCGCTCCCAGGTGCGGACGGGCAGTCCAGCCATGAGCAGAACGCAGAAGATGACGCTGAGGACCGGGAAGACGGGGCCGCCTGGGACGCGGAAGCCGCGGTGGCGCTCGGGCTGGCGTTTGCGGAGCACCAGGACGCCGATCGAGACGAGGACGAAGGCGAAGAGGGTGCCGATGTTGGAGAGTTCGGCGAGTGTGCCTACGTCGAGGAGGCCGGACGGGATGGCGACGAGGATGCCCGCGACCCAGGTGGCGAAGGCGGGGGTGCGGAAGCGGGGGTTGACGCGGGAGAAGCGGTCCGGGAGCAGGCGGTCGCGGCTCATGGCGAACCAGACGCGGGCCTGACCGAGTTGGAAGACCAGGATCGACGAGATCATGCCGATGATGGCGCCGATGAGGACGATCAGGCGTGTCCAGTGGAGCAGGTTGGAGTGGTCCGCTATGGTGAGGCGTTTGAGGGCGTTCACCACGGGCGCGGCGTCGCCCATGACGGTCTGCCAGGGCACGATCCCGGTGAGGACAAGGGCGACGGCGATGTAGAGGATGGTGCAGACGATCAGTGTGGCGATGATGCCGATGGGCACGGTGCGCTGCGGGTCGCGGCACTCTTCGCTGGCGGTGGAGACGGAGTCGAAGCCGATGTAGGTGAAGAAGATGATGGAGCCGCCGGCGAGGACGCCGCTCCAGCCGTTGGGGGAGAACGGGTGGTAGTTGCCGGGGTGGATGAAGTGGATGCCGACCGAGACGAACGCCAGGATGGCGACGATCTTGATCAGGACCATGATGTTGTTGGTTTCGGCGGATTCGCGGATGCCGCGGACGAGGATCATCGTGAGCAGGATGACGATGAGGAACGCCGGGATGTTGAAGCCGAAGTGCCAGCCGGGCTTGTAGACGTCGTGGCCGGCGAGATCCTGGAGGCCGAGGGGGAGGAAGGCGGGCGAGAGCCAGCGCGGGCTTATGGGGACACCCAGCCAGTCGAGGAGATCGACGAAGTGGGCGGCGAAGCCTACAGAGACGCTCATGTTGGAGAAGGCGTACTCGAGGATGAGGTCCCAGCCGATGATCCAGGCGATGAGTTCGCCGAGCGTGGCGTAGGTGTAGGTGTAGGCGGAGCCGGCGATGGGAATCATGCTGGCGAGTTCGGCGTAGCAGAGGCCGGTGAAGCAGCAGACTATGGCGACGAGGACCATCGAGAGCGCGAGGGCGGGGCCGGCGCCGGGGCGGCCGGCGATGTGGCCGGCGTTGTGATGGATGAGGCCGAGGACGAGGTCGACAACGGGGGATTCGCTGACCGTGGCGGTCGCGGCGGGGTTGCCGCCGATGGCCGTGCCGATGACGGTGAAGATGCCCGAGCCGATGACGGCGCCGATGCCCAGCGCGGTGAGGGAGACCGGACCGAGGGTCTTCTTCAACGCATGTTCCGGTTGTTCGCTCTCGCTGATGAGCTTGTCGATGGACTTGGTCGCGAAGATTTGTCGGGGCAGCTTGCGGTCCTCGTCAGCGGGGCGTGGATATCGGGTCAAGAGCGATTGTATGCGAGCGCTGACGGGGCGGAAACGGTCCGCACGGATGGCAAGACGTCCGTGCTACGGGAATGGGTTGCCCCGCGAAACCGGCGGACAAGGAGACGTAGGTGTACGGGAAGCGGTGGGCTCGGTTTTGAAGTCGGCGCGGGTTGGGTCGGGGTGCGACATTTCGTTGAGAGTGCGGTAACTACATCTCTGGTTACTAACAAATAAGACGAAAGTCTTGCCAGACGCGCAAAGGTTGTATAGCTTCGTCGTTATCTTCACAACCGAACAACCGGCTTCACAAGGGACAACCAATGGGACTTCGCTCGTTTGCGGCGTACGCGTCTGTCGTTTGCTTGACTAGCGCATCAGCTTTTTCACAGGCCAATCATTCACGTCCCGAGGTTTTGGGCGCGGCAGACGCAGGTGCCACCACTCACTTCAGTGTCTTTTTGCCGCTGACCCACCGAGCGGCCCTCGACCAGTTGCTCAGCGAGCAAGTCGATCCCGTCGTCGCCGAGTTATCACCATTGGCTGACGCCGTCGGAGTTCAAGACGAAGTTTGGTCCCAGCCCCGCTGACGTGGCGAAGGTGAAGCGGACACTTGAGGCTGCCGGGTTCACCATCGCGGCCGAGCACACGCAGAGCATCGAGGTCACAGGTCCTGTGTCGTCGGTCGAGCATCTGTTCTCGACGCGGCTGCAGCAGGTGCGGATGCCGAAGGGAAACACCCGGTTCGCGGCACTGAACCACAAGCTCACGCTGCCGGCGGAGTTGGCTGCGGTGGGTGCGGTGATTCCGGAGTTTGCTCCTCATCTTCTGGCGCACGTCCACTCTGAACGGTTGAACATCGCGGCGGCTGGCTCATCGCTTTCGACCGCGGCGGGTACTGTAGACCAGCGGCTCAGCACCGCGTATAGCTGGTTTTATCCGGACGACATGAACGAGGCTTATGACTTCCCGTCGTTCACGACGACGGTGGCTCCTGGCGGATCGGGCACGCCGAAGCAGGTTGTTGGCCTCGGCGCCAAGATCGGTATCGTGATCTCCTCGACGGTGAATCAGAGTGACATCAACCGGGCGTTTAATTCGACGGTGTCGGCGGGAACGGCGCAGGACATCCAAGCCTACTCGGCGCATACGACTCTGCCTGTTCCTGTGGTGACGATTGAGCCTGTGGATGGGGGCAGCGGCGCGTTCAATCCGAACTCGGGTGATGCGCAGGAGGCCTCACTGGACACGCAGATGTCGCTGGGGACGGCTCCCGGTGTACAGGAGACGGTGTACGACATCCCGGATCTGAGCCAGGCCTCGATCATCGACGGCTATTCAAAGGTGGACGAGGACAACAGCGTTGACGTGGTCAGCTCGTCGTTCGGCGAATGCGAGCTTGACTATACCGCTGCGGTGAACGGAGGGACCGATTACACGTTCTTCCTGCAGATCTTCCACTCGCTGTTTGCGCAGGGAAATTCGCAGGGAATCACGTTCCTGGCGAGCTCCGGCGACAACGGCGCGGTGCCTTGCCTTCGCCTGCTTTCCAGAACAATCCGACGAATGGAACGAACTTCGTTCTGGGTGTTGAGAACCCGGCATCGGATCCGGCTGTGACCGCGGTGGGGGGCACGAACCTGCAGGCGGCTCCGATCCCCACGGCGAACGACAGCACGTACCTGTCGGAGAATGCGAACTACGATCCGCGGGTACCGGCGCAGTACCGGCTGCAGAACGGCCAGATCGTCAGCGTGGGCAACAACACGTGGGGTTCGGGTGGCGGCTACAGCGTTGTGTTCGGCAAGCCGTGGTACCAGAACCTGGTGAATACCGGCAGCAGCACGCAACGCGCTGTTCCGGATGTCTCGCTGATGATGGGTGGCTGCCCGGGAGATGCCGATCTGAACGCTCAAAACTGCGAGGTGCTGCCGCGCAGCGCAGCGATTATCTACGTTGGGGGCTCGCCGAACCTACTGATTGGAACGAGTTCCTCGTCACCGCAGATGGCAGGTGTCGTTGCGATGGCGGTGGAGCTTGCGGGAGGCCGTCTGGGCAACATCAACCCGCACCTGTACCAGCTCTCGGCGCTGCAGAGCGCGGCCAGTGGCAAGACGGCCAACCTGTCGCAGTTCTTCCATCGGAACATCTATGGAAACAACAACGGCTACACGGTGGTTCCTGGGCAGGCTTACAGCACGGTGCTTGGCAACGGAACGCTGTTTGTGAAGAACTTCCTGCAACTGCAGGGCGCCCCGGCAGCGGGAACACCCAACACGGCCTCGAACCCCTAAACACGATGGCGACGAAGAGACGGCAGGGAGATCAACTCTGCCGTCTCTTCAGACCACGGTCAGCCACGACAAGAGTTCGAGCAGCTGGGCCACTTCGCAACGCATGGTCCAGTGCCATTCGATTGCAACCTTTACGAAGTTCAAGCCAGAGTCAGATTTGGAGTCTTTGCTATGAAGCGAGTTTCTCTTCTTTGTGCCATTGCAGCCGCTGCCATGATCCTTCCGTCAGCGAAGGCTGAAACCCTAGACATTTCGTTTTCCGGCGGACCGCTGGGCTATTCCGGTTCCGGCGCTTTCTCCGCAACCAACAATGGCGGTGTGTACACGGTGACCGGTGTGGTGTCGGGCATCGTCACAGATCCGTACTTCGGTAGCTCGGCGATTGTGAGCCTGTCGAACTATGCAGGCCCTGACAACCTGGTGAATCCAAGCGCGCCTTACTTCGACGTGAATGGGCTCTCCTTCGCCCTGGCGAACGGTGTGAGCATCAACCTCTTCTTCGATGGTTTCAATGATGCGGCGCTCCAGAGCAATGTGAACGGTGACGTCGAGGAGCTGGTCACTGATTCAGTCTCCGTAGCGGCGACACCGGAGCCGAGCAGCTTCGTTCTACTTGGGTCAGCGGCGTTGCTGGGCATGGGTGAAGTGGCTCGCCGGCGGCGTTGCATGGCGTAGTGCAGTGATGCACGGATCGGCCTGGCGCGGGAGTTTGTAAGGCCGATCCTCGAATCGCTGCTCCGTGTACTGCTTGGTACTGCTTGCAGGACGGTGTTCGGATATGAAAAGGGCGGAGCCGCTGGCTCCGCCCTTTTCTGCATTGCTGCAAGATGAACTAGCGCTTGGACTGGCCGCGCGAGAGCTTCTTGACCTTCTGCTTGTGCTCGCCGCGTGCCCAGGTGCGGGCGGTCTTGGGGGTAGCCTTCTTGCGGGCGGCGCGCTTGAGCTGCTTGCGTTCTGCGCGGTCGGTGACCTTGGTGGTGTTTGCCATGTGCGTTTCCCTTCCGAACCTGGGCCGTCTGTGGCCGGAACCCACTCATCGCTGCGCGATGAATGGGGCACCCGAATGTGCCGTTGACGTGTGGTTCCAAACTTTCGGGGTGTGGCGGCTTACGACAGCCGTTCGAGCTGGGCGAACTTCTCTACCAGCTTTTTCACACCGTGCCCTGTAAAGGATACCGTAATCTTCGCGTCTTCGCCTTCGCCTTCGCGACCGACGATCATCCCTTCGCCGTACTTGGGGTGACGGACGCGGGTGTTTTTGCCGAGACCGGTGCGTCCGGTGGGGGCGGGGATGTCCATTTTGGGGCGGCCGGGATAGCGTTTGTCGCCCAATGAGTAGCCGGAGCCGCCGCCGATGGTCCCCTTCGTGGAGGTTGAGGCGCCTTTGCCGAAGAAGTTGGCGGTGCGGTCGCCGGCGGCCGGGGTTCGGCTAGAGGCGAAGCGGTTGGAGGCGTACTGGCGGGCTCCGGGCCCGGTCTCCTGTGATTCGTCCTCGTAGGAGTAGTGGCGTTCGGCTCCGGTGTCGTCGTCTGCCGCGCCGGGCTTGCGGCGTTGGGGGTAGGGGGTGGCGTAGGCGCGGCCGTTGAAGCCGTTGCTGCGGTAGCCGCCGTACTCGTCGCGTTGGGCGCCGGCGAACGGCGAGCCGAGGTCTTCGACGAGCTTGGAGGGGATCTCTTCGAGAAAGCGGGAGGCGACGGTGCCTTCGGGCATGTCGTTGCCGTAGCGGCGGCGGTAGCGCGCGCGGGTCATGACGAGGGTGTCCATGGCGCGGGTCATGCCGACGTAGCAGAGGCGGCGCTCCTCTTCCATCTGGGTGGGGTCGGTGAGGGTGCGGGAGTGCGGGAAGAGGCCTTCTTCCATGCCGGCGAGGAAGACGAGGGGGAACTCGAGGCCCTTGGCGGCGTGGAGGGTCATAAGGGTGACGCGGGCTTCGGCGGAGTACTGGTCGGCGTCGGAGACGAGGGCGGCGTGATCGAGGAACTCGGCGAGCGTTTCGCCGCGGGAGGTGGCGTCCTGTGCGGCGTTGGCGAGTTCCTTGAGGTTTTCTATGCGGCTGAAGGCCTCGGGTGTGCCTTCTTCTTCGAGGGCTCGGATATAGCCGGAGCGGTCGTTGAGGAACTTGATGAGTTCGGGGAGGGTGGCGGGGTCGCCTGGCTTTCTGAATGCGCGGTCGTCGGCTTCGTTGGCGGCGTCATGGTCGCCGTTTTGGGCGGCGACGATGCGGTCGAGGCGGGCTTTGTTTTGCTCCCGGATGCGGTCGGCAGGAGATTGCTGTGGCGCGTCGAGCGGTACCGGGCTGAAGGGGTTGTAGCCGTTCCGGGCTGCGGCGAGGAAGCTTGGCTTGACCGACGCGTTTGCGTCCTCGATGACCTCGTCGCGCCCGAAGCGACTCTTGGGCGCAGCTTTGGTGATGGATGCGGGCGTAAATGGAATCACCTCTGCGGACGCGGCCAGATCGAGGGTTGCGTTTTCAGGGGCGAGGGTGGAGATCTCTTCGCTGGGGCCGAAGTCGAAGCCGAAGTTGAAGCTGGTGTCGAAATCGGAGTTGGCGTCGTTGGCGGCGATGGTGGGTGGGGTCGGTTCGTTGAAGTCGAGGTTGAAGTCGAAGGAGGTGTCGTCGGTGGCTTCTTCGCTGGTTGTGGCCGTCCCGGCATCGCCAAACGCGGGGGTCTCTCCACTACGCGCTTCGCGCTCCGGTCGAGATGACACGTCTGGGTGGCGTCGGCGAACGCGTCGGGATTGAACGTGGCGTCTTCGCCCGCTATGTCGGATGTGAGTTTGTCGGCCAGGTCCTGGCCGTCTAGCTGGACCATGGCTCGTGCGTCTTCGATGAGCTTGCGGAAGTTCGCGAGCGCGGTGAGGGCGCGGGCGGGCAGGAGTTTGTCCTGCTGGGCGCGGGCGATGGCGTCCCAGGTGCTCAGGCCTGTGCCGAGTGCCATGCGCTCGAGGGTTTCCATGGTGGTCTTGCCGATGCCGCGTGGAGGTGAGTTGACGACGCGGGCGAGGGCTATCGAGTCGTGCGGGTTTTGCACGAGCTTCAGGTAGCTGAGGAGGTCTTTGACCTCGGCTCGGTCGTAGAAGCTGAAGCCGCCGACCATGTGGTACTGGATTTGATAGCGGCGCAGGGCTTCTTCGACGAGTCGCGATTGCGAGTTGGTGCGGTAGAGGACGGCGCAGCGTGGCGTGTCTTCAGTTTCGCCGGCAGTTTTGAGGTACTTGTTGATGCGGTCGGCGATGAAGATGGCTTCGGATTCGCCGTCGGGGGCTTCGTAGAGGCCGATCAGCGAGCCGCCTTCGCGTGAGGTCCAGAGGTTCTTGCCCTTGCGCTGCGTATTTTGTGCGACTACGGCGGATGCGCCTTCGAGGATGACCTGGGTGGAGCGGTAGTTCTGCTCGAGGCGGATGGTTTGCGCGGCGGGGAAGTCCTTTTCGAAGTCGAGGATGTTGCGGATGTCGGCGCCGCGCCAGGAGTAGATGGACTGATCTTCATCACCGACGACGCAGACGTTGCCGTGTGAGCCGAGGAGCTTCATGAGCTCGTACTGCGGGCGATTGGTGTCCTGGTACTCGTCGATGAGGAGGTATTTGTATTTGCGGTTGTACTTTTCTCTGACTTCAGCAGAGGACTTGAGCAGGCGGACGGTTTCGAGGAGGAGATCGTCGAAGTCGAGCGCGTTGGCTTTGAAGAGTTCGTCGCGATAGATCTTGAAGATGTGCGCGATCTTCTCTTCCAACGGGTTGGTGGATGCGAGGAAGTATTCCTGCGGATCGATCATGTGGTTCTTGGCCCATGAGATCCGGCCGAGGGCGACCCGCGGCTTGAGTTGTTTGTCGTCTATGCCGAGGCGCTTGAGTGCGGATTTGACGACAGCTTGCTGATCGGTTTCGTCGTAGATGGCGAAGGATTTTGTCAGGCCCTTGCCGTTGATGCGGAGGGCTTCGATGTCGCGACGGAGAACGCGCACGCAGAACGAATGGAAGGTTGCAAGTGTGGGCTTGGCGAGCGTGCTGTGGCCGAGGATGCGGTCGACGCGCTCTTCCATCTCCTTTGCAGCCTTGTTGGTGAAGGTGACCGCGAGGATAGAGTCGGGCGCCACTCCGCGCTCTTCGATGAGATAGGCGATGCGATGGGTGATGACGCGCGTCTTGCCGGAGCCTGCGCCAGCGAGCAGCAGCACAGGGCCATCCACGGAGGTGATGCCCTCCTGCTGCTGCGGGTTCATATTGGCGAGAAGGTCGGCCACACCTTCTATTTTACGGCTGATCGCTAGAGAGGTATTACGTCCTGTGGACGCGGAAAAGATGCAAAAAGAAGGTGCAAGAATCGTGCATGAATGCTGAAGATTTTGCAGAACCTTTTCGAAATGCGCGCGTATAGGGAGGTGTAGCGCGCACATTGCTGAACCATGGCAGCGAGGTGCGGGCTGCAGAAGGAAACGAGGGCAAACTCTATGAACCGCCGATTCCGCACAGCCGCCATGGCTATGTGTCTTTCCGTGCTCACCGCACAGGCTGTATGGGCCGCTCCGGTGGGTGTATGGCCTTTCGCCGCAGCTGACAAGCCCGTGAAGGCGAAGAAGGTCAGCTTTCAGATCAGAAACTCATGCGACACGCCGCTGATGATCAGCTCAGGGGATCAGCAGTACACGATCCAGCCGGGCCGATCGATTCTCTTGAAGCTGGATGAAGGCACAAAGGTGACGGCCGTGAACAGCACGGCGCATCTGGCAGCCGGGACGGTGCTGACGACGGTCAGCAGCGACTTGCAGAACACCGTTCTGGCGATCAGCTGAGGCCGGACTGGCAGGAGCGGCAGAGCTTTCCCCGGCTCTGCCGCTTTTTGTGTGTTGACGTTGCCGGTGTGTTGCGTGGTGGGATGAGCGGACGCGTGTATGACCTGAAGGTGCGTTGCCAAGGCGCGAAGGGCGCATGGATGCGTGCGGTGCGAGGTTCGTAGAATCGGCTCGGTATGGCCCGTTTTGAGTCGAACAGAGCGCCGAGGCGAGTCGTGTTTCTGGCGCGGGATCCTGTCATTCATCAGAAGGGCGGAAGCACGACCTATGCGCTGGGGCTGATGCAGTTGCTGCTGGCGCAGGGTGCCGAGGTGACGCTGGTCGGAACAACGGCCTACAGCCGGTCGGCGCGGCTATTTTTTCGCGTGAAGACCGCGGCGCCGTCGGGGGTGCGGCTGCGCTTTCCCGGGTACGTGCGCGTGGGAGGCTTGTATGTGTGTCCGTTTCGGGTGAAGGCGTGGGCCCGCATGCTGTCGCGAGTTGCAGTGCGGCATGGGTGGATGCGGGGTGTGCCGCGTGCGTTGGAACGGATGTTTGGTGGAGCGCTGTTTACGGGAGCATGGGATCTGACGGCACCCACGCCTGAAGAAGGCGGAGTGGCGTTGCGCGAGGTGGAACGCGCGGGCGCCGATGTGGTCATTGCGAACTACTGCTTCTGGGGACCGCTGTTTGCGGATGGCAGATTCGGGCAGCGGAGGACGGCGATCCTGATGCATGATCTGCTGTCTGCACGTGTGCAGCGATTCAGGGACGCTGGCATACCGCTGGACTGTCCGGTGATTTTGGCGGAGGAAGAGATGCGCTGGTTAGGCGCAGCGCAGACGGTGCTGGCCGCGCAGGAGCGCGAGGCGGAGGCGGTGCGTGCTCATGTGCGGTCGCGTGTGCTGGTGACGCCGATGGTTGTGCAGAGCCGTGCGCTCGATGAGAGCCGGCAGGAGCCAGGGCGATGTCTGTTTGTGGGCTCGAACATCCTGCCCAACCAGACGGGGCTGGCGTTTCTGCTGGATTCTGTGTGGCCGCGAGTGAGGGCCGAGGTGCCGGGGGCGACGCTGGCGATTGTGGGCACGGTAGGCGAGGCGATCGGTGAGGGCAGAACGTCCCTGCGGGCGTTGGGTGTGGAGACGCTTGGTGTAGTGCCGCAGCTGGAGGAGGAGTATGCGCGGGCGCAGGTGTGCGTTGTGCCGCTGCTGCTGGGAACGGGGATCAAGATCAAGCTGGTCGAGGCGCTGGGGTTTGGGAAGGCTGTTGTGTCAACCAGCGTGGGGGCGCAGGGGCTGGAGCGGTGGGCGGCGCAGGCGATGGAGATCGCGGATGATGCAGAGGCGTTTGCCGGGGCCATTGTGCGGCTATTGAGGGATGAGGGTGCTCGGCGGGAGCGTGAGGCGGGAGCGCTGCGCCTTGCGAGAGAGCAGTTTGGGGAGGAGCGGGCGCTCGATGCAGAGTTTGTGGCTGCGGTGCTGTAACTAGGGCACCGGATTTGGGAGTGGGTCGAAGGTGACGACTTGTTCGTTGCAGCTCTTGAGGCCCTGGCAGCGGATGGGTTGGAGGGATTTGCTGAAGCAGGCCTCCACGGCGGTGAGGTGGCCGTTTTTGCAGCTTAGGGAGAAGCTGCCGGGTGGGAAGTCGGGGTTGGCGAGTTGGAACATGTTGAGCAGGTAAAGCGGTGTGAAGGTGCGGTTGGGCGTGAGCTCGATGAGTGCTGTTGGTTTTTGAACCCGGGCGAAGGCGGCGTGCTCGGCCGCGAAGAACTGTTGCGGGGTGAGGCCGGAGCAGGTGCCGTGTTTGTTCCACTCGTGTTCGAGAAGCGCGAGGTCCGGGGTGATGTCGAGATGGCTCGCGAGGTTCTGCGGTGGCGGTATGTTGGCGCAGAACTGCGGCCAGGTGTCGTTGTTGTTTTGTGGCCAGAGGCCGTGAAGGACGAAGCCGTGTTGGGGCTTGCAGGTGGCAGAGACGTCCTTGATGGACGAGCAGAAGACCGGACCCCAAGGCATGTCGAGCAGGAAGTAATCGAAGTGGCCCGGGGTGTTGTCGGCGGCGGTTGGGGCTTGCGTGGGGGTCTGAGCCGTACTGAGTGCAGACAGCGTGAGGATTGCCGCTGAGAGTAGGCGGCGAAGACGGCTCGGAAGTGAGGGCGGCATGCGGTCTCCTGGTTTGAGGGTGTGATGCTGTGTGCGCCTTTGTATATTCTTTGCCGATGGATACCAAGCAGATGGAGCAAAGGAAGAGCATTGCAGTGTTTTGCGCGGCGGCCGAGGGTGCGCGGCCGGAGTATCGGGCATGCAGCGCAGGAGCTGGGCAGGGCTTTGGGCGAGCGTGGGATTGGGCTGATCTATGGAGGCGCGACGATCGGGTTGATGGGTGCGGTGGCGGATGCGGCACTGGCGGCGGGGGGCCGTGTGGTGGGTGTGATCCCGCAGGTGCTGGTCGACAAAGAGATCGCCCATGGAGGCGTGCACGAGCTGCATGTGGTGGACACGATGCATACGCGGAAGCGGCTGATGGGCGAGATGGCCGATGCGTTCCTGGTTCTGCCGGGAGGGTTCGGGACGTTCGAGGAACTGTTTGAGGTGCTCGCGTGGCAGACGCTGAAGCTGCACACCAAGCCGGTGGTGCTGGTGAATGTGGCGGGGTTTTATGACACGATGCTCGAATTTTTGGACGTGTGCGAGCGTGAGGGGATGTTGCGGGGGAATCGCGGGGCGTTGCTGGTCGCGGAGGATGTGGAGGAGGCGTTGGCTTTGGCGTTGCCGGACGCGTAACACGCAGGCTAGAACGCGGCAACGCTGCGGGACGTTGAGGGCGTTGGCACCAGCCTGATCTGGAAGACTGTGGGCCACTGCTTGCCCGTGACGAACAGCCGATCGTGCTGCGCGTCGTAAGCGATGCCGTTCAGGACCGATTCTTCGTCCTTTCGTTGGCTTGCGGGAAGCAGGCCGGTGAGATCGATCCAGGCGATGACGTGCCCATCGCTGGGCGAGATGCGCGCGATCCGGTCGGAGTGCCAGATGTTGGCGTAGATCTCGCCCTTGATGAACTCGAGTTCATTCAGTTGGTCGACGAGCATGGGGCCGTCGTGGACTGTGATGGAGCGTACGGGCTGGAAGTCCGTTGGATTGCGGAAGGTGAGATTCGAGGAGCCGTCGCTGGTGATGATCTGAGCTTTGGTGCGTGTCATGCCCCAGCCGTCGCCCGAATACGAGAACTGCTTCTTCAGTTGCAGTGTGGAGCGATCGTAGACGAAGCAGATGTGCGACTTCCAGGTCCATTGGTAGAGGTAGGGGCCCCACTGCACGATGCCTTCGCCAAAGTATTTGCGCAGGCAGCGGCGCGGCTTTGATCGGGCGACCGGTTTCAGGGCGGATCACCAGAAGGGCGGATCGCCCGAGCATGCCGGTGCCCTCGTAGAAGAGCCCATCGAGATAGAAGAAGCCTTCTGTGTAGCTGTCCGTGGCGTGGGGAAAGCGTGCCACGACGGTGTAGCCGATGACGGGTGCGGCCGCGACAGGAGTTGCGGCCAGGATTGCGGCGAGAAATGAAGACAGATAGCAGCAGTACAGAACAAATCGACGGCTCAAAAGATGGAGCTCCCCGTCGTGAATGATAGACGGGCTGCAGGAGCGCCTGAGCGAGTTTGGCGAAGCTTTGTGCACTGCTGGTTCGGTGAGCAACGCGGGGCCGGATGCTCACGTCAAAGCGAAGATAAGGCGAACAAGGCCGTAGACGGAAGGAGCGGGAATGGGCGAGCGGACGGTGGAACTGGACCAGCCGGTAATCGATGAACAGGGGCAGGCGCTGCAGAATGCGGTGGAGCGTGCGGAGCGGGCAGAGGCTGAGTTGGCGAAGTTGAAGCAGCAGCAGGGCACGGCTCGAACGAGAAGAGCGGTGCGCGCCTGGTTGAGCCGGGGTCGATGGATCGCGGGAAGCAGCCGGCGGCTCAGGCACCGGATGGACACGCGGCGGGTGAGCCGGAGACGCGTGGTGTGGCGGCGTTGCGCGAGGACAGCATGATGGCGCATCTGCTGGATTCGCTGGATCGTGGCGAGGATATTGGGCACTATGGGCGGCTGGTGTTTGCGATGGTGGCGCGGCACTTCATGAGCGATGACGAGGTTGTGGCGGAGCTGACGAAGGATAAGGATTTCTCGGAGGAGCAGGCTCGGCAGATGCTGGTGCAGGTGGAGGGTCGGGACTATAACCCGCCTCGGCGCGAGCGGATTTTGGAGTGGCAGCGGGAGCAGGAGTTTCCGATCATTCCGAATGGGCACGATCCTGATTGCGGGAATGTGTACAAGACACTGCGTTTTCCGAAGGAGATTTACGACCACATTGGTCACTACCAGGAAGAGAAGGCGGGAGTTAGCGGCGTCTTGCTGCCACTGCGCTGGTAAGTACACCTATGCCGACCGCAGGTTTGCGTGGGCGTGGCGGGCGTTCAGCCTTGCCCGGATGATGCGCGCGAGCAGAGCCGCGCTGACAGGGACGATCCACACCGATGTGAGGGGCAGGAACGCAGCCCCGAGCATCGTTGAGCCGAGGACCGCACAGAGCAGCGTTAAGCGTAGCCGAAGAGCGGAGGCCTCCGGGCCGACGGCGACCGCTCCACTGGCCCGAAGCACTTCGAACTTCAGCAGGAGAGCGAGAGAGATCAGGAACTGATTTGCGAAGTACACGATGAACGCGAGTCGCTCTGCGATGTGGTGCCCGAAAAGAGAGGTGGAGAACGGGAGTACGGAAACGAGGCCGAGGAACAGAAACGTCGGGACGAGCGCACGCTGATGGATGTCGGAGAGCAGATCGAAGAGCTTGTGCTGAAACACCCAGAAGACTGAGGCGATCGCGAAGGTAATCACGAAGCTGACCCACTCGTGCGATCCATGGAGCAAGGCGGATCCGAGGTGGCCTTTTGCGGCCTCGTCCGGAACCTTGAGATCGAGCACGAGCAGCGTCATAACGATGGCGAAGACGCCGTCGCTGAGCGCCTCGACGCGGTGCTTGCTGAACATGGCTAACAAGCTAACGCATGGCCGGTGCCCTCGGAACCCGATTTCGCAACCGCCTACAATAGGGAGATGTCGCTTCTGGCCATTCCACACCTGCATTACATCTGGCTGGTTGCGGCATCGCTGATCGCCGGCGTGATGAATGCGATGGCGGGTGGTGGGTCATTTATCTCGTTTCCGGCGATGCTCGGGATGGGGGTGCCGCCGGTGCAAGCGAACGCTACGAATACCGTGGCGTTGTGGCCGGGGCAGTTGACCTCGCTGGCTACGCTGCGCGGCGATGTGCGCCGAAGCCTGTTACCGGCGGTGTTGGGGACGTGCGTGATTGGCGGCATCACCGGGGCCGAGGTGCTGTTGCATACGCGGCAGCGGACGTTTCTGCACCTGATTCCGTGGCTGATTCTGGGTGGCACGGTCATCTTTGGGATCTCGGGGCCAGTGTCGAAGTGGCTGCGGCGCCGTGCGGGTGAATCTCGTGTGGAGCATGAGCGGCAGATCCCATGGTTGCCGCTGGCGCTGTGCCTGTTTCCGATTACGTTTTACATCGGGTACTTTGGCGCGGGTGGCGGGTTCATGGTGATGACCGTGCTCGCGCTGTTTGGGATGGAGGAGATGCACTCGCTGAATGCGATGAAGGTGGTCGCGGCGTGTGCCTCGAACCTGTGCGCGATCTTTACGTTCATTGTGCGCGGCGCGATTGAGTGGCGCTTTTGCGTGGTGAGCATGGTGTTCGCGGCCCTGGGCGGATGGGTCGGAGCGCGGTTTGCGCGGCGAGTGAACGGAAACGTGCTGCGGGCCATTGTGGTAGTTGTGGGCTGCGTGATCGCAGGGTATTTCTTCTGGAGGCAAGGAGAGGTATGAGCCTGTCGAAGGGAGCGGTTGACGCGATCGGCTACGTTGCTGCATCGATGACCACGACCGCGCTGATCCCGCAGTTGGTGAAGGTGATCCGGACGAAGTCGGCTGGGGATATCTCGCTGGGGATGTTTGCGGTGTATACGACGGGCGTGGTGGGCTGGCTTACGTATGGCGTGCTGGCACCCGCGAAGCCGGTGATGATTGCGAACTGCGTGTCGCTGGTGCTGGCGAGTTCGATCTTGAGTTGTAAGTTGTACTTTGACCGGCACCAACGCAGTGAAGAAGGGCGAGTGAAGAGTGAGGAGTGAGCGGTGAGTCATGATGGAGTTCGGTTTGTCAGCCCAGAGGAGGCGGCGGCGGATCGCGCGCGCGAGCAGCGCAAGCTGAGCGGCGACGCGGTGCGGCCGGCGAAGGTGCGGGTGGATAAGACGGGTGGGACGGGTGTGACGATCGACTGGAAGGATGGGCACCAGAGCCACTGGACGTTCAAGTGGCTGCGCGATGCTTGCCCGTGCGCGACGTGTGTGGAGGCCCGCGACGCTGAGGGACGCGCGCCGGGGGTGGCGAAGGCGAAGCCGGCGACGCTGCTACCGATGTATGAGGCTCCGATACGGCCGAATGAGGTGGAGCCGATCGGGAAGTATGCGATGAAGTTCCACTGGAATGATGGGCATGAGACCGGGCTGTACTCGTGGGAGTATCTGCGGAACGTCTGTGATTATGAGGCGCGTCGGCAGACGGAAGGCGCGGTCACGAGCTAGATCATCGGCAGTTCGGGTGTGGCGGCGAGGAGTTGTTGCGTGTAGGGTTCGCGGGGTGACTCGCAGACCTGTTGCCATGGGCCTTCCTCGACCACGCGGCCGTGCTGCAGGACGGCGACGCGGTGGCATAGATAACGCACCAGCGGCATGGAATGCGAGATGAAGAGGCAGGTGAGGCCGTAGCGGGCCTGCAGATCACGCAGCAGGTTGATGACCTGGGCGCCGACGGAGACGTCGAGGGCGCTGACGGGTTCGTCGAGCACGACGAGTTCGGGGCGGAGCGCGAGGGCGCGAGCGATGTTGATGCGCTGGCGCTGCCCGCCGGAGAAGGCATGCGGGTAGCGGTCGAGCGCGGAGGCGTCCAGGCCGACCTCGGTGAGCATGGCGCTGAGGCGTGCGTTGAGGCCTTCGGGTGGACGCTCGTTGTGGATACGGAAAGGTTCGGCGAGGGACTGGCGGACGGTCATGCGCGGGTCGAGCGCGGCGTAGGGGTCCTGGAAGACGATGGCGAGGCGGCGGCGAAGGCGGCGCATCTCGCGGGGCTTGATTCGCAGGAGGTCGAAGGTCTGGGGTTGACCGTGTTCGTCGCCGGTGTTGTAGAGGACGCGTCCGGATGTGGGTTCGATCAGGCGCAGCATCATGCGTGCGACGGTGCTTTTGCCGGAGCCGGATTCGCCGACGAGGCCGAGTGTTTCTCCGCGATGGAGGGAGACGGAGACGCGGTCGACCACGCGATGAGGGCCGTACTCCTTCACGAGGTCATGCGCGGCGAGCAGGGCGGGCGGTTGGGTCGCGAGAGGCACTATGCGGTATTAGACAGGAAGTAGGAAGTAGGAAGTAGGAAGTAGGAAGTAGGGAGTAGGGAGTAGGGAGTGTGGTGCGACGGCTCATGCTGGTTGTGTTTGCGTGGGGTGAATGGGTGGCGGTTTTCGGGGCGTTGGGGTGCTCGTCAATGGTCTGTTTGAGCCTGTACACTTTCGGACGGCTGGGCCGGTTTGCGGCCCGGAACGAGATTTGAACCGAAGATTCGAGTTGAGATGATCGCAGCGCAAACGCAGCTACAGGATGAAGCCCGGGTTAGCGGGGTCGGGCAGCAGGATGGCGGTTCGGGTGTTGATTGGCATCGGGTGGTGCGGCTGTTTCTGCTGTCGCGTGCGCTGGATGAGTTCGAAGAGACGAAGCTGCTGCCGGAGAAGAAGATCCTGTATCAGTTTTCGGCGCGCGGACATGAGTTGGGGCAGATTCTGCTGGGGATGCTGCTGACGCATCCGCATGATGCGGCGAGTGGGTATTACCGCTCGCGGCCGCTGCTGCTGACGTTGGGGCTTAGCGTTTGCGATGCGTTGAAGAGCGGCATGGCGAAGGCGGGTGGCATCAGCGATGGGCGTGATATCGGCGTGGTGTTCAATATGCCGAATGCGAATGGAGCGACGGTGCTGCCGATGGCCGGCGGTGTGGGCACGCAGTACACGACCACGGCTGGATGGGCGCATGCGATTCGCTATCACCGCGAGACGCTGAGCGACGGGAGCTACGAGCGCGCGATGGCCGTGGTGCTTGGAGGGGATGGGTCGGTTGCTACCAATGGATTTTGGGCGGCGCTGAATATTGCTGCGACGCGGAAGCTGCCGATGCTGTTCTTTATCGAGGACAACGCGTATGGGCTCTCGGTGCCGTCGACGGTGCAGACACCGGGCGGGGATATTTCGCGCAACCTGGCGAGCTTTGGCGGGCTGCGGATTCTGCATGCGGATACGAAGGATCCGGTTGGCACCGCAGAGACGATTGCGGAGGCTGTACGTGCGGTTCGCGAGGGTGATGGACCGGTGCTGTTGCGGCTGACGATGCCGCGTCTGAGCGGGCACTCGGGGCAGGATACGCAGGTGTACAAGGGCGAGGCGTTGATTGCGAGAGAGCGTGAGCAGGATCCGCTGGTGTCTTTGCGTGCGCACCTCGTGCCGGCTGTGATCTCTGCGAGTGAGTGGGCCGCGATGGAGCAGGAGGCGATCGCGGCGGTGCAGGATGGCTATGCGCAGGCGAGCGCGGCAGCGGAACCTGGTGCTGATCCGGAGAGCGTGACGCGGTTTGTGTTTGCGGAGGATGAACCTGCCGTGCCGGAGATGAGTCCTGAGCCACCGGAGCCGGCGCGAACGAACATGCTGACCGCGATTCGCCGGACGCTGGAACATGAGCTGAAGGCGAATCCGAAGGTGCTGATCTTTGGCGAGGATGTTGGGCTGAAGGGCGGTGTGCACGCGGCGACGATGGGGTTGCAAGCCGCGTTTGGCGCCGACCGGGTGTTTGATACGAGCCTTTCGGAAGAGGGCATTATCGGGAACGCGATCGGGATGGCGCAGGCTGGCCTGAAGCCTGTCACGGAGATCCAGTTTCGGAAGTATGCCGATCCCGCGACAGAGCAGATGAATGATTGCGGGACGATTCGCTGGCGCACAGCGAACCGGTTTGCCGCGCCGATGGTGGTGAGGATGCCGGGCGGGTTTGGATCGCGGTGTGGGGATCCTTGGCACAGCGTTTCCAGCGAGGTCACGTTCGCGCATGCGGTGGGATGGCAGGTGGCGTATCCGTCCAACGCGGAAGATGCGACGGGGCTGCTGCGGACGGCGTTGCGCAGTCAGAATCCGACGATTTATTTCGAGCACCGCGCGCAGTTGGATTCGTCGTGGGCGCGCAGGCCGTATCCGGGTGACCGGTTCATGCTGCCGTTTGGTTTGGCGAAGACGGTGCAGCAGGGCAGCGAACTTACGGTGGTGACGTGGGGCGCGATGGTGGAGCGTTGCCTGCTTGCGGCGGAGCAGGTGGAGGCTTCGGTTGAGGTGATCGATCTGCGCACGATTGTGCCTTGGGATCGTGAGGCGGTGCTGGCTTCGGTGCGGCGGACGCATCGCTGCATCGTGGTGCATGAGGACACCGTGACGGCGGGGTTTGGTGCGGAGATTGCGGCGGTCATCGCGAAGGAGGCGTTCTTCAAGCTGGATGCACCCGTGGAGCGGATGGCGGTGCCGGATATTCCGCTGCCGTATAACGTGGCGCTGATGGAAGCGGTGTTGCCGACGGTCTCGTCGATTGCCGAGCAGATGAGAACGACGCTGAGCTATTGAGATAGGGAGCGCGAGGAGCAATCGTTGGCTGTGATCGAGATACGCATGCCGCAGGAGGATCGGGAGGGAACCGAGGCCTCTGTTGGCAGATGGTTGAAGCGGCAGGGCGAGGCGGTGGAGCAGCATGAGCCGCTTTTGGAGATCAGCACCGACAAGGTGACAGTGGAAATCCCCGCGCCTGCGAGTGGTTTGCTTGCAGAGCTGGTGAAGCGTGAAGGTGATGAGGTAGCTCCGGGTGAGCTGCTGGGGCGCATCAGCACGGAGGCGGTTGCTGGGTTAGAGGTAGTCGCTGCCGCGAGTGCGAAGAGAGCCGTTCAGCCTGAGCGACCGGCAGCGAAGTCGACGAATGCTTCGGCTGAGGATCTGTCGCCGGCGGTGCGGCAGGCTGCTGAAGGAGCACGGGCTGGATGCGGCGGTGATTCCGAAGGTGAGTCGTGGGGCGCGGTTGTCGATCCAGGATGTGGAAGCGTACCTGGCTAGCGGAGTTGTGAGTGCTGCGCCGGCCGTAGCGGATGTGAGTGCGAAGCGTGCGGGGCGCATGGTGCTGCATACGCCGATGCGTAAGAGCATCGCCGCGCACATGGTGCGCAGTGTGCAGGCGGCGCCGCATGTGACGTCAGTCTTCGAGGCGGATCTTTCGGCTGTATTGCGTGATCGTGAGGAGCGCAAGCAGCGCGCGGACGCTGTTGTGCCGAGTATCACGGCGTATCTGATTCGCGCTGCGGTGGAGGCGATCCGGCAGGTGCCGGAGGTGAACAGCCGGTGGCATGACCACGCGCTGGAGATCTTCGATTGGGTGAATTTCGGCGTGGGGACGGCGTTGGAGAACGGCGGACTGGTCGTGCCGGTGATCGAAGACGCGCAGGCGAAGGACCTGCTGACGATCTCAGAGACGCTGCGTGCGCTGACGGAGAAGGCACGCAGCGGGAAGATGACGCAACGCGACATGGAGGGTGGCACGTTTACGCTGTCGAATCATGGCGTGAGCGGGAGTCTGTTGGCGGCGCCGATCATCATTCCGCATGGGCAGGTGGCGATCCTGGGTGCAGGCAAGCTGCAGAAGCGCGTGATTGTTTGCGATACCGGTGGGCGTGAGTTGTTTCGCGTGCGACCGATGATGTACGTCACGCTGACGGTGGATCACCGGGCGCTGGATGCACAGCAGACGAACGCGTTCCTGACGAAGTTTGTTGCGGCGCTGGAGAGCCCCGCGGCGGGTTGAGTTCGGTCAGGGCTTTTCTTCGCGCTTGAGCTTGAATAGGGGATCGAAGCCGTCGATGGAGGCGAGGCGGCGCCGGTTCGCCTCGACGGCGGTAAGCGGCTGTGCTGGACGCAGCGTGCGGAGGCTGCGGCGCGTGAGGTCCTGATAGACGTGCGTGCCCTTGGTCTTCCACGCTAGCTCCTGGTCTGTCACCTCCCGGATGATCTTTCCGGGAACGCCAGCGACCAGGCTGCGTGGCGGAATCTGCATGTCTGCCTTGACGAAGGCGAGTGCGGCGATGATGCTTTCGGGGCCGATGACGGCGTTGTCCATAATGACGGCGTTCATGCCGACCATGGCGTTGCGGCCTACGCGGCAGCCGTGCAGGATGGCTCCGTGACCGACGTGGCCGTCCTGCTCGATGACGGTGTCGCATTCGGGGAAGCTGTGCATGACGCAGGTGTCCTGCAGGTTGCTGCCCTGTTCGAGGACGAGGCGCCCGAAGTCGCCGCGCAGCACGGCATGTGCGCCGACGTAGCAGCCGGGGCCGATGATGACGTCGCCGATGAGCACGGCGGTTGGGTGGATGAAAGCGGTTGGGTCGACGACGGGGACGATGTTTTCGAATTCGTAGGTGTTCATTTTTCCGGAGGAGCTAGACGCGTTCGAGAACCATGGCGATGGCCTGGCCGACGCCGATGCACATGGTGCAGAGCGCGTAACGGCCTTGGGTGGCGTGAAGTTGATCGACGGCGGTGATGACGAGGCGTGCGCCGGAGGCACCGAGCGGATGGCCGAGCGCGATCGCCCCGCCGTTGGGGTTGACGCGTGGGTCGTCGTCGGCGAGGCCGAGATCGCGGGTAACGGCCAGGGCTTGCGCGGCGAAGGCTTCGTTGAGTTCGATGACGTCGATGCGATCGAGCGTAAGGCCGGTGTGTGCGAGCACTTTGCGGACCGCGAGCGCGGGAGCGAAGCCCATGATGCGGGGCTCGATGCCTGCGGCCGCGGCGGCGATGACAACGGCTCGTGGCGTGAGTTTGTGGGCTTTGACGCCGCGCTCCGAGGCGATGAGGACGGCGGCGGCGCCGTCGTTCAGCGGGGAAGCGTTGCCGGCTGTGATGGTGCCGTTGGGCTTAACGACTGGCTTGAGCTTGGCAAGAGCTTCGAGGGTGGTGTCGGGCCGCGGTGGTTCGTCGACGTTGACGGTGCGTGGATCGCCCTTGGGCTGCGCGACCTGCACGGGGATGATCTGGCGCGTGAAGAAGCCGCGGGCTTGTGCGGCAGCCCAACGTTGCTGGCTGCGCAGAGCAAAGGCGTCCTGGTCTTCGCGCGAGACGTGGAACTGCTCGGCGACGTTTTCGCCCGTCTCGGGCATGGAGTCGATGCCGTAGCGCTCTTTGAACTTCGGGTTCACGAAGCGCCAGCCTAGTGTGGTGTCTTCGATCCTGGGTGCGCGTGCGAAGGCGGATTCGGCTTTGCCCATGACGAACGGTGCGCGTGTCATGCTTTCGACGCCGCCGGCGATGAGGAGATTGCCTT
This sequence comes from uncultured Verrucomicrobiae bacterium, assembly GCA_963795955.1. GTDB lineage: Bacteria > Acidobacteriota > Terriglobia > Terriglobales > Acidobacteriaceae > Granulicella. The sequence continues at coordinate 46,760 of CAWCJK010000009.1, read as the reverse complement.
CGTTGCTCTTGACGGCGCGTGCGGCGATGGCGACGGCGTCGAGGCTGGAGCCGCAGAGGCGGTTGATGGTGGATGCGGGCACTTCGACGGGGAGGCCGGCGAGCAGCGTGGCCATACGTGCGACGTTGCGGTTGTCTTCGCCGGCCTGGTTGGCGCAGCCGTAGAGTACGTCGTCGACGGCGTTCCAGTCGACCGAGGTGTTGCGGTCGATGAGGGCGCGGATGGGGATGGCGGCGAGATCGTCGGTGCGAACGGTGGAGAGTGCGCCACCGTAGCGGCCGAACGGCGTGCGGACGCCGTCGCAGATGAAGGCCTGATTCACTTAGTGCTGCTCCTGTGGCGGATGGGTGTGGAATGTGGCGCCCGTGAGCGCTTTACGACGTAAAAGAGGGGAAACTCGGTAGCGATCTTCGCCGTAGAGCGCGGCCATGTTGTCCAGTACGGTGACGATGGCGTCGGTGCCGATCTCGTCGGCCCAGGCGAGCGGGCCGCGTGGATAGTTGACGCCGAGACGCATGGCGAGGTCGCAGTCTTCGACGGTGCAGACGCCTTGTTGCACCGCGTCTGCGGCTTCGTTGGCGAGCATGGCGACGGTGCGCATGACGATGAGGCCGGGTGTGTCGTCGATCTGTGAGACGGCGAAACCTGCGGCTTGAAGGAGGCCGGCCGCGTTGTGGAGTGCAGAGGGGTCGGCCTGGTCGGCGATGGTGATCGCGAGGCGTGAAGCCGTGGTGTAGTCGAGCGCGAGATCGAGCAGGACGATGTTGGGCTGACGCAGATCGACGGCGCGCTGTGTGGCGGTGCGTCCGTCGGTGCGGTAGATGAATCGTGCCGTTTACTTCGGCGATGCGGTTGTCGGCGTGCGGTGCGGTGTGCTCGGTTTGCGTAGATGTTCGTGTGAGGCGTTGTTGGAGGGCTCGTGCGAGTGGGTTTTCGCCGAAGAGGCGCACGGTCTCTGGCGAGCGGCGCGGCCGCAAGAGTTCTGGGCAGTTGGTTCGGGGGCGTCTGGAGCGTAGGTGTAGAAGCCGTGGCCGGTTTTGCGACCGAGATAGCCGGCGTCCACGAGGTCGCGCTGACGTAGCGAGGGTGTGAAGCGTGGATCGTTGAAGTAGGCATCGAAGACCGAGCGCGTAACCGCGTAATTCACGTCGTTGCCGATGAGGTCCATGAGTTGGAATGGGCCCATGCGGAAGCCGCCCGCGTCGCGCAGGATGGCGTCGATGGTGGCGCAATCGGCTGCGCCTTCGTTGAGGAGGCGGAGGGCTTCGGCGTAGAAGGGGCGAGCGACGCGGTTGACGATGAAGCCGGGTGTGGAGCGTGCGACGACGGCTGTCTTGCCCCACGCTTCGGCGGTTGCACGGAGTTGCTGGATCACCGCGGGTTCCGTAGCTACGCCGGCGACGATTTCTACGAGCGGCATCAATGGAGCGGGGTTGAAGAAGTGCATGCCGACGATGCGTTCGGGCGCGCGAAGGCCCGCGGCGACGGCGGTGATGGAGAGCGAAGAGGTGTTGGTGGCGAGGATGGTTTCGCGCGGAACAAGCTGCTCGAGATGATGGAAGAGATCGCGCTTGGCCGCGAGGTCTTCGACGATGGCTTCGATGATGAAGGCGCAGGGAGCGAGGTTCTCGAGCGAGTCGACGGGGCGAAGCGCCGCCTTTGCATCCTGCGCGGCGTCCGCGGTGAGACGGCCTTTCGCGAGCAGCTTGTCAATGTTGCTTGTGGTGTTTTGAACGGCCGTGTGGGCTGCGCCTGGTCGGGTGTCATAGATTCGGACGCGGTGGCCTGCGGTGGCGGCCACCTGCGCGATGCCTGCGCCCATGGTGCCTGCGCCGACTACGCCGATTTCTACTGTGCGTGGCAGCGCTGTCCGATGCGAACTACCGGCCATGGAACACCGGGGCGCGTTTGTTGAGGAAGGCTTCGACGCCTTCGCGGTAGTCCTCGCTGTAGCCAAGCTCGCGCATGCCGTCGCGCTCGCGGTTGAAGTTGTTGCTCCAGCGTCGCGTTGCCGCTGGCATAGATGGCTTGCTTGGTGGCGGCGAGACCGCATGTGGGAGCGGCGGCGAGTTGTTTCAGGAGCGCTTCGACGTGCTCGTCAAACGCTTCATCGTCTACGCAGCGCCAGATGAGGCCCCAATCGGCGGCCTGCTGGGCCGAGAGCTTTTCGCCGAGCATGGCGAGACCCATGGCGCGTGCCGTGCCGACAAGGCGTGGGAGGAAATAGGAGCCTCCGGTGTCGGGCATGAGGCCGACCTTTGCGAACGATTGGATGAAGCTGGCAGACTTTTTCGCGATGACGAGGTCGCACGCGACCGCGAGGCTTACGCCCGCGCCGGCGGCTACGCCGTTGACAGCACAGACGACCGGCAGGGGCAGGGCGCGGAGCGCCAGCACCATCGGCGCGTAGTAGCGCTCGATGGAGGCACCGAGGTCAGTGGGTTTGTCGCCGGGTGCTACAGCGCGATCGCTGAGATCCTGACCAGCGCAGAAACCCCGGCCGGCGCCGGTGAGGAGCAGGACGCGGACGGTGGTGTTTGCCTTGAGCTCGGAGAGGGCCTCGCGGACTTCTTCGTGCATCGCGGTGTTGAAGCTGTTCAGCTTATCCGGGCGATTGAGCGTTAGGCGTGCGATACCGGAATCGATGCTGAAGAGGATGTTCTCGTAGGTCATGCGCCGGCACCTGCCATGGCGAGTGAGGCACGCTCGATCGGGCGCGTCTTCCGGTGCGTGGTGCTTGCGGACCATGGTGAGGACGTCGTATTGCGCGACGAGGGTGTTGTCCTGGTTGGTAACGGCGGCGTCCCAGCGTACCTCGCCGTAGTTCTCGGTGACGCGTGGATTCTTCTGCTTGCAGGTGAGCGTGACGCGGAGGGTGTCACCGGGGAAGACGGGCGCGAGGAAGCGGAGGGTGTCGATCCCGTAGTTGGCGAGCACGGGACCGGGTGCGGGGTCGACGAAGAGGCCTGCGGCGATGGACAGGATGTAGTAGCCGTGGGCGACGCGACCGCCGAAGAAGGGATTTGCTTTCGCGGCCTCTTCGTCCATGTGCGCGTAGAACTTGTCGCCGGTGAACTCGGCGAAGTGCTCGATGTCTTCGAGCGTGACGGTGCGCGGGGCGGAGATGACGCAGTCGCCGAGTTCGAGTTCTTCGAGGGATTTGCGGAAGGGATGGATGTCCTGGTGCTGGTTGGCGCCTTTGATCCAGCGCTGGCCGATTTGGGTGAGGGTTTCGGGGGAGCCTTGCAGCGCGGTGCGTTGGAGGTAGTGCATGACGCCGCGGATGCCGCCCATCTCTTCGCCGCCGCCGGCGCGGCCGGGGCCACCGTGGACGAGCGAAGGCAACGGGGAGCCGTGGCCGGTGGACTCCTTGGCGCAGTCGCGGTTCACGATGAGGAGGCGGCCGTGATAGGCGGCGACACCGAGGACGAGGTTGCGGGCGAAGTTGTTGTCGTAGGTGAAGACGGAGCCGACGAGCGAGCCTTCGCCCATTTTGACGAGCTCGATGGCGTCTTCGACGGAGTCGTAGGGCATGAGCGTGGCGACCGGGCCGAAGGCTTCGATCTGATGCGCGGCGGCGTGCTGTTTGGGCTGCGGTGTGTGGAGCAGCAGAGGACCGAGGAAGGCGCCGGCTACGATGTCGGCGTTCTTGACTTCGAAGTTGTGCGGATCGCCGAAGACGAGTTCGGCGCCGCTGTTGCATAGCTCCTGTACGCGCTCGCGCACCTCGTCGCGTTGGCCGAGGCTGGCGAGCGCGCCCATGGTGACGCCTTCCGTGGAGGGATCGCCGAGCACGACCTTTTTGAGGCGCGCACTGATGGCGTCGATGACGGCAGGCATCTGTTCGCGGGGAGCGAAGGCGCGGCGGATGGCGGTGCACTTTTGGCCGGCCTTGGCGGTCATCTCGCGAGCGACCTCTTTGACGAAGAGATCGAACTCTGGGGTCTGCGGCGTGGCGTCGGGACCAAGCAGAGAGAAGTTAAGAGAGTCGGCTTCGGTGGTGAAGCGCACGGAGTTGCGCAGGATGGACGGCATCTGCCGAAGCTTGAGGGCGGTGGAGGCAGAGCCGGTGAAGGTGACGGCGTCCTGTGGGCCGAGGTGCTGCAGGAGGTCGCCGGTGCTTCCGCAGATGAGTTGCAGCGAGCCCTCGGGAAAGGTGCCGGACGCGATGATGTCGCGGAACATGAGTTCGGTGACGAAGGCGGTCTGGCTTGCGGGTTTGACGATCGCAGGCACGCCCGCGAGCAGCGTGACGGAGATCTTTTCGAGCATGCCCCAGCACGGGAAGTTGAACGCATTGATGTGCACGGCGACGCCCTGCAACGGCGTGCAGAGATGTACACCTACGAAGGTGCCCTGCTTGGAGAGCATCTCCGGAGCGCCGTCGAGGAGGAAGGTCTCGTTGGGCAGCTCGCGGCGGCCTTTGCTGGAGTACGTGAAGAGCGTGCCGATGCCGCCTTCGATGTCGATCCAGGAGTCGTTGCGTGTGGCGCCGGTGGCTTTGGAGAGCTCGTAGTAGGTTTCTTTGCGCTCCAGCAGGTATTGGGCGAGTGCCTTGAGTCGAAGCGCGCGCTCGTGGAAGGTGAGCTTGCGCAGCGCGGGACCACCGACAGTGCGGCCGTAGTCGAGCATGGCGCTGAAGTCGAGGCCTTGCGTGGTGAGAACGGCGACCGGCTCGCCGTTGACGGCGTTCAGGATGGTTTCGCCTTCGCCTTCGCCGGTGAACCAGCGGCCTCGTGCGTAGCTTTGGAGCTTGGTGGTCATGTGTTAGTGCCTCATGAATGCGGTGCTCGTCGTTAGGCTTCGGTGTCGAAGTCGAGTGCGATTTCTTTGCTGCGTGGATAGCTTTGGCACGTGAGGATGAACCCGCGTGCGATCTCGTAGTCTTCCAGCGCGAAGTGGACGTCCATGTCGACCTCGCCGGCCGTGAGCTTGCAGCGGCAGGTGGAGCATACGCCGCCCTTGCAGGAGTAAGGGAGGTCGACGCCTCGCTCCAGCGCTGCGTCGAGCAGGGTGTCCTTGTCGCGTTCCATCGTGAACTCGCGGCGACGGCCGTCGAGGAGGACGGAAACTTTGCACTCTCGCTCGTTGGCATTGGCTGGGATCGCGAGCTTTCGCGCGGTTGCGGAGAGTGTCGTCCCGAAGAGCTCCTGCTTGATGCGGTCCTTTGGGACGTTGTGCGCGAGGAGGCTGTCCGTGACAGCCTGCATCATGGTTTGTGGGCCGCAAAGGTAGGCCACGTCGATGCTGGTGGGGTCGATCCAGTGGGTCAGGAGTTGGTCGCACTTGTCGCGGTCGATGCGGCCGTTGAAGAGGTCGATGTCCTGGTGCTCGCGGCTGAGGACGAAGATGAGATTCAACCGACGGAGAAAGCGATCCTTCAGGTTTTCGAGCTCTTCTTTGAAGATGACCGAGGACGATGCGCGATTGCCGTAGACGAGTGTGAAGGAGCTTTGCGGTTCTTCGGCGAGAACGGTTTTGATGATGGAGAGGATGGGCGTGATGCCGCTTCCGGCCGCGAACGCGACGTGATGACGGGCGGCTGTGGGGTCGAGCGGCACGCTGAAGTTGCCGGACGGCTCCATGACTTCGAGGGTGTGGCCGGGCCGCAGTTCTCGGTGCGCCCATGAGGAGAAGACGCCGTCGTCCACGCGCTTGATGGCGATGCGGACCTCGCCTTCGAAGGGCGCGGAGCAGATGGAATACGAGCGGCGGACCTCTTCGCCGTTCACGCTGGTCTTGAGCGTGAGGTGCTGGCCTGGGGCGAAGCGAAAGGCCTCGCGCTTGTCTTCGGGGATATCGAAGGTGACGACGACGGCGTCGCGAGTTTCGTTCGCGAGCTTGGAGATGCGGAGGGGATGGAAGCGAGTCATTGTGCGGCGTTCAGTGAGCCTTGAAGTGATCGAAGGGCTCCATGCACGCGAGGCAACGGTGGAGCGATTTGCAGGGCGTCGAGCCGAACTGGCTTATGGTTTGCGTGCGAGTGGATCCGCAGTGTGGGCAGGCGACAGTTGCGGCAGCCTCGATTTGCACGAGGCTGAGGAGCGGCGGTGTTGCGTGTCCCGCGCCGACGGCGGGTGGAGCGATGCCGTAGCTGCTGAGGGAGGCCCGGCCTGTTTCGCTGAGCCAGTCCGTCGTCCACGGGGGTGAGAGTTGGGTCCGAAGCTGAAGCTGATGGATGCCGTGTGCGGCCAGTTGCTCTCGGATCTGGTGTGCGATGACCTCAGTCGCAGGACAGCCGGAGTAGGTGGGCGTGACGGTGACGATGCAGGTGTCTGAGACGTGGTCGTCCCAGGTGACATCGCGAACGATGCCGAGGTCCGTGATGGAGATGACGGGAATTTCGGGGTCGGGGATCTCGCCGAGCCATGACCATATCTGGTCGATGCTGGGACGGGTTGCTGTCGCGCTCATGACGGTGTCTACCATCGCGCATCCGGATACGTGCGCGGGAGTACCTGCATCTCGGCCAGAAGATAGCTGAGGTGCTCGGTGTGAAGGCCCTGGGATGAGCCTTTGTGCATCCAGATGTCGCCCGAAGGGATGCGCAGTGTCGCAGCCTGGAAGACATGCTGGATGGTGTTCAGCCAGTCCTGGCGAAGCGCGGTTGTGTCGAACGCATCTTCGCTGATGGCGAGGCTTGCGGGGAGGAAGTCAGGCGCGAAGAGTTCGCCGGTGTATGGCCAGAGGGCGTCTGCGGCGGCCTGGGTGAGCTTGTGGCTGAGCTCGGTGCCATCGCCGAGCCGGAGGATGAGGTCGGAGCTGCGACGGAGGTGATAGGCGACCTCTTTCTGGGCCTTGGAGGCGATCTCGGCGATGCGTGTGTTCGGAGATCGGCTGAGCAGGCCGAGGGCGAGGCTGTGCCAAACGTCGAAGTAGAGTTGCCGGATGAGCGTGTGCGCGTAGTTGCCATTGGGTAGCTCGACCAACAGCACGTTGCGAAACTCGCGATCGGTGCGGCGATACGCGAGCGCATCTTCGTCGCGACCCGCGCCTTCCAACTCCCCGGCGAGTGTGAGCCAAAGACGCGCCTGGCCCAGGAGATCGAGCGCTACATTCGCGAGTGCGAGATCTTCTTCGAGCGCGGGACCCTTGCCGCACCATTCTGAAAGTCGGTGGCTCAGGATAAGCGCGCTGTCGCCCATACGGAGCGCACAGTCGAAGACGGGTTGGAGATGCTGTTTGCATTGGCGGCAGGCTAGATGTGCTTTACGCCTTCGGGCATGGGGAAGAAGGTGGGGTGACGGTAGACCTTGTTGTTTGCGGGGTCGAAGAGCGGTTCCTTATCCGAGGGACTGCTGGCAACGATGCTGGCGGAGGGGACGACCCAGATGCTCACGCCTTCGTTACGGCGGGTGTAGACGTCCCGCGCGTTGTTGATGGCCATCTCGGCGTCCGAAGCGCGCAGGCTGCCGACGTGCTTGTGCGCGAGCCCATGCTGGCTGCGGATGAAGACCTCCCAGAGCGGAAGTTCCTTGTTCATAGCGATCCTTTCACCGCCTCGGTTAAGCGGCTTGCGAGCAGGCAGCCGCGGAGCGTTTCTCCGCGTTTGCGAGCAAGGCGTCGCGGAACCAGGCACCATCTTCGTGCGCCTTCACGCGCGTGGCGAGGCGCTCCTTGTTGCAGGGGCCGTTGCCCTTGACGACGCTGTAGAACTCGCTCCAGTCGATAGGGCCGAAGTCGTAGTGGCCGCGCTCCTCGTTCCACTTGAGTTCCGGGTCCGGGAGGGTGAGGCCGAGGAACTCAGCTTGTGGAACGGTTTGATCGACGAACTTCTGCCGCAGCTCATCGTTCGAGAAGAGCTTGATACCCCATTGCTGCGACTGGGCGCTGTTGACGGATTCGGCGTCGCTGGGGCCGAACATCATGAGCGACGGCCACCACCAGCGGTTGAGCGCGTCCTGCACCATGGCGCGCTGTTCGGGCGTGCCGTTGGCGAGCGTCATGATGATGTCGTAGCCCTGGCGCTGATGGAAGGACTCTTCCTTGCAGATGCGGATCATCGCGCGGGAGTAGGGGCCGTAAGAGCAGCGGCACAGCGGGATCTGGTTGATGATGGCGGCGCCGTCGACGAGCCAGCCGATGCAGCCGACGTCGGCCCAGGTGAGTGTGGGGTAATTGAAGATGCTGGAGTACTTGGCCTTGCCGGACAGAAGGTCATCGATCATCTGATCGCGGGAGGTTCCGAGGGTCTCGGCGGCGCTGTAAAGGTAGAGCCCGTGGCCGGCTTCGTCCTGCACTTTGGCGAGGAGGATGGCCTTACGCTTGAGGCTCGGAGCGCGGGTAATCCAGTTGCCCTCGGGCAGTTGGCCGACGATCTCCGAGTGGGCATGCTGGCTGATCTGGCGGACGAGGGTCTTGCGGTACCCCTCGGGCATCCAGTCCTTCGGCTCGATGCGAATGCCCGCATCGATGCGCTGCTGGAAGCGCTGGTCTTCGCCCTCGAGTTCATGTACGGAGCGGACCTTGGTCGCCCCGGTTTCTACAAGCTGTGCATACATGGTCCGGCCCCTGAGACGCCTGCTGAAGAAAGATATAGCGATACAGGAATACCATTGTCAACGGCGATTCTGTAACATGTGGCAAATCTGTTTGCGTCGCACGCAAGGCGCTGGCGGGTATGAGCGAATTCGGGATCGGGTTTGATGGCAAAGCGAGGCGGAAAGGTCGCGAGGTGGATTGAGCGGCAGTTGCAGGCCGATCCTCCACGATCCAAGTCGCTGATTATGACCGTCTTCGGGGACTCGATCGCGCCGTATGCCTCTGGGTTGTGGCTGAGTGAGCTGGTGCGCCTGATGGAGCCGTTCGGCGTAAACGAGCGGCTGGTGCGGACGAGCGGTTTCCGATTGGCCGAGGAGGGATGGCTGCAGCCGGAGCGGAGCGGGCGCCGGAGCCGGTACTCGCTCACGACCTCAGGCTGGGAGCGGGTCGAACATGCCAGTGGGCGGATCTACGCTCCGCCCCCGGCGCATTGGGACGGCAAGTGGACGCTGCTGGTGCTGCGGCGATCCGGTAATGCGGCGGCGGGGCGGCTGCAGCTCCGGCGGGAGTTGCAATGGGAGGGCTTTGGGACGCTGGGGCCGGGCATGTTTCTGCACCCGTGTGCGGACGGCGAGAGCGTGCACGAGGTGGTGAAGCGGCTGGGTTTGCAGCGCAGCGTTGTGCTGCTGGAAGCCTCGGAACTGAAAGAGGTGAGCCCGAATGCGGCGGAAGAGCTGGTTGGAGACTGCTGGGCGCTGGGAGACGTTCGTGCGCGCTATCAGCACTTCCTGGCGAGCTTTGCATCGGTAAACGCGATCGCGCGGGCCGGGCTGGAACCGGAGCCCGCGTTTGTCGTACAGACGCTTGTGATCCATGCGTTTCGGCGGGCGGTGTTGCACGACCCACGGCTGCCGGCGCCGCTGGTAGCACGCCGACTGGCCGGGGCACTCGGCCTACGAGCTTTGCCGCGAGGTGTACAGCCTGACGCACGAAGCCGTCCGCGTATTCCTGGCCGCGAACGTGGAAGACATCGTCGCAGATGGCGAGACGCCCTCTCCGGTAGTGAGGCGTTTTGGCGGTCTGGATCTCTCCGAGACCGAGTGAGGATGCCCGCGGTTGAGCGGCGGCGCGGCCCAACGGCCCTAAGTGTCGGGGCTCTGAAGATGATGATTTCGGCTAAGGCAGGGTCACGTTACGTTAATGAGTTAGCAAACTCCTCGTGCGCGTTGGTAACTCATTCGTGACCCCTGTAACTCGTTCGCACATCTTAGGTGACGTGACTAACACCCGTGGACGCAGGGCATGGCGCGTTGGTGTTATATCGCGGTGCCTACAAAGGGTTAGGCTGGCTCCTGTTCGGCGAGATTCCGTGACACTGGGCCCAATCAATAAACAGAGTGCGATGGCGAGAGGAACGAGGGACTCGCGTCGACGCTCAAACGGAAGCTCAATCGAATAATTAACTGACCATGAGGTCAATTGCTTATGTTTCGCTCTCCCCCGGTGCGTAACTTCCTCTTGTTATCCGGGGTGTCTCTTGGGCTTGGATTCAGTGCTTCGGCATCTCCGCCCAAGGCGATACCCGCAACAAAAAAATCCCCGGATCTCGCCCATTCGGCGAGCTCCAATATCTCCGTCATCATCCAGTACAACGCTGCGGTAACAGCGACCGAACTGCAGCAACTGGTGAGCCTTGGCGGAACTACCCCGGTTCAGCTGAAGAGTATCAATGCTGTGCAGGTTTCCCTTCCTTCGGCAGCGCTGAGCACGGTAGCGGCCGATCCCAACGTTCGGTATGTGACTCCGGATCGTCAGCTGGTGACGCGTGCCGCTCCGAAGGCGACCTCCGGGAGGTTGCGTCGATCGCAACGCAGCGCGAATTACACGGCTGAGCCGATCGGTGCGAATTCTGTTTGGCCGACAGGCAACATCGGGACAGGTATCGGTGTTGCTGTCATCGACAGCGGTATTGCGGATTCGAAGGACTTGCAGCCAGTGCCGGCCGCGGCGCTCTCGCTTCTCGGGCTAAGGATCCTGCCGGTTGCGCCTCCAGCTGGCGCGCACGGGCGTGTGGTTTACAGCCAGAGCTTTGTACCTGGTGAGTTGACGGATACGGCAGACCACTATGGCCACGGAACTCACGTTGCGGGCCTGATTGGCGGCAACGGAGCCTCGTCGTACGGTAACCAGTACACGCGGACCTTCTTCGGAATCGCTCCGAACGTAAACCTCATCAATCTGCGCGTACTGGACGAGAACGGGCAGGGCACGGACACGGCGGTGATTCAGGCGATCGAAACAGCGGTTGCCCTGAAGAGTAAGTACAACATCCGCGTCATCAACCTCTCGCTGGGCCGTCCGATCTTCGAGAGCTACACGAACGATCCTCTATGCCAGGCAGTTGAACAGGCGTGGAAGGCCGGCATCGTGGTCGTCGTCGCGGCTGGCAACGATGGCCGCGATCTTGCGCTAAACACGGAGGGCTACGGCACGATCGAAGCTCCCGGCAACGACCCGTATGCACTCACGGTTGGCGCCGTGAACACGATGGGTACCGCAGTGAATACCGATGACAAGATGGCGAGCTACAGCTCGAAGGGACCGTCCTTCATCGACCAGGTATCGAAGCCGGACGTTGTGGCTCCGGGCAATCTCGTCACCAGCCTTCTGGCGGGTGGGGCGACTCTGCAGAAGGAGAACCCCACCTTCTTCACGCCGAAGAAGTTCTACCAGAACGCGCCGGACTACTACCAGCCCTCACCTGATTACATGCCGCTCAGCGGAACGAGCATGGCGACAGGTGTGACCAGCGGAGCGGTCGCTTTGCTGATCGGCGCAAACAACAACCTGACTCCGGATCAAGTGAAGGCGCTGATCATGCGGGATGCCACAAAGGGCATTCTGCCGTCGACCAGCACCGTCGTGGATAACGGAGCCACCTACATTGCCCACGATGACGTTTTCACCGTGGGTGCGGGTTACCTGAACATCGCCGCAGCTGTGGCGGATGCGAAGGCAAACCTGGTTCCGACGGGAACCGCGATGTCGCCTGAAGCCGTGTATGACGATTACAGCGGCAACGTCAACCTCGTTACGGACAGCACCGCACTGTGGGGCCGTTCAGCCATGTGGGGCGCGTCGAGCGTATACGGTTCGACTGCCTTCGTGGGCGGAAGCACGGCGCTGTGGGGCCGGGCAGACCTGGATGCCTCGAGTGGTATCGACTCCAGCACCGCACTTTGGGGCAGGGACGATCCGTCGGCGTACACGGCACTGTGGGGCAGAACAGCCCTGTGGGGTCGCGCAACGCCGGATGCGGCTACCGCATTGTGGGGCCGGTCGGGAACTTCGGCCAGCAGCACGATGTGGGGTGCAACCACCCTGAACGGTTCGAGCGCGATGTGGGGCGTGAGCGTCTTCGCTACCGAGTAGTCGGCTCTCCAGTCAACAGCACCACAACCAGGCAGCGCCGCAGGTAACTCTGCGGCGCTGCTCCTTTTTCGCACCAGCCGGCGGGAGCGAGGAAGGGGGCAGCCGCTCCTGCGCTCGGATCTCGAGGGTTTCGGGTCAGGAACCGAACCCGGCTGGTAGCGACGACCGGACGGGTCCTCGATGCGATGACCCGGCGGCGTGGCACGGTGGGCGATGCGACTGGGCGGATGCCGGGCTTTGAATGTGGTGCCGCGGGAGAACAACGGGGGAACTTTCAGCATCTACCTCCATGTCTGCTTCACCCTTGACGCGGCGTTTGCTGAAAGTGGCAATATGGAAGCACTCGGGCCGGGCACGCTGCGGGCCGCACAAACAACCTTTTCGCACGCCTGGATTACGGAGGCACCAATGTTTTTCAAGCGAGACGGAACGACGCGCGATCCCGAACGCGCAACCAAGAATCAGCCATTCAGCATGAACTCGGTGAACAAGATGGCGCGGATTCAAGGCGCGACCGAGGTGAAGAGCGTTTGCCCATACTGTGCGGTGGGCTGTGCCCAGAACGTATACGTCAAGGGCGGCGAGATTATCGACATCGAGGGCAATCCGGACAGCCCGATCAATGGCGGAACGCTGTGCCCGAAGGGGTCGAACACCTTCCAGCTGAACATCAATCCGCACCGGATCAAGCATGTGATGTACCGGGCTCCGTACTCGGACAAGTGGGAGCAAAAGCCGCTTGAGTGGGCGATGGACCGCATTGCTCAGCTGACGAAGGAGGCTCGTGAAGAGGGCTTCGTCGAGGAGCGCGACGGCAAGGTCCTGAACCACATGACGAACGTCATGTCGCTGGGCGGCGCCACCATGGACATTGAGGAGAACTACCTCATCAAGAAGTTCTTTGGGGGCGGCCTGGGAATTGTCGCGATCGAAAACCAGGCCCGAATATGACACAGCGCTTCGGTGCCCGGTCTGGGCGCTGCGTTGGGTCGCGGGGCGGCCACTAGCTTTCAGGAAGACATGGCGAACGCGGACTGCGTTCTGATCATGGGATCAAACATGGCGGAGGCACACCCGGTTGGATTCCGGTGGCCTATGAAGGCGCGTGAGCGTGGCGCCAAGCTGATCCATGTCGATCCACACTTTTCGCGCACATCCGCGATGTGCCAGCAGTACGTAAACATCCGGACCGGCACGGACATTGCGTTCCTGGGCGGGCTGGTGAACTACATCATCTCGAAGGACAAGTGGTTCAAGGAGTACGTCCTGGCGTACACCAATGCATCTACGATCATCACGGACGAGTACCGGGATGCGGAGGATCTCGGCGGGCTGTTTGTGGGGTACGACGCGGAGAAGCGGAGCTATCAGAAGGGTCATGAGGCCTGGCAGTACGCGAGCAATGACGCCGGATCGCAGCAGCAGGGCGGACATGTAGAGAAGTCGGAGTCGTTTACCGCGCGCAGCGGATCGATGGACACGATGGACATCGAGCGGGACCCGACGCTGCAGCACCCGAAGTGCGTTTTTCAGATCCTGAAGCGGCACTATGAGCGGTACACGCCCGAGATGGTTGCGCAGATCTGTGGATGCAGCGCGGAAGAGTTTCTGCGGGTTGCGGAGACGGTGTGCGAGAACTCCGGACGCGAGCGGACGACGTGCCTCGTCTACGCGGTGGGCTGGACGCAGCACTCGATCGGTGTGCAGATCATTCGCGCGTCGACGATTGTGCAGTTGCTGCTGGGCAATATCGGGCGTCCGGGTGGCGGGATCATGGCGATGCGCGGCCATGCGAGCATCCAGGGCTCAACCGACGTGCCGACGCTGTATGACATGCTGCCGGGGTACCTGATGCAGCCCTCGTCGTTGCGCGATCACAACTCACTGGCGGATTACATCAAGAACGAGGGCGTGGAGACCGGCTTCATGGCGAACATGCCCAAGTTCCTGGTCAGCTTGTTGAAGGCCTGGTACGGCGACGCGGCGACACCGGAGAATGAGTTCGGGTTCAGGTGGATTCCGCGGATTGATGACAACTATTCCATGCCCGCGTCGCTGGTGCGGATGGCGGACGGGAAGATCAAAGGGATGTTCGTGTTTGGGCAGAATCCCGCGGCGGGCACGCCCAACGGCAAGCTGAACCGCGAGGCGCTGAAGAAGCTGAAGTGGCTGGTAGTGCGCGACTGGTTCGAGATCGAGACCGCCTGTTACTGGTACAAGGGGCCTGAGAACCCTGACCCGAGCACGATTGGGACAGAGGTTTTCTTCATTCCGGCGGCGTCGAACACCGAGAAGAACGGCACGTTTACCAACACGCAGCGGCTGCTGCAGTGGCATGACAAGGCAGTCGACCCGCCGGGGGATTGCCGTTCGGATACGTGGTTCATGTACGAGCTTGGCAAGCGGCTGAAGAAGCTCTATGCGGGATCGACGAAGGAGCGCGACCAGGGTCTGCTGAACCTGACGTGGGACTACGAGCCGGAGCACCAGGAGATGCTGCCGGGCGGGACGCCCAGCCGGATCGAGGGCGAGCCGGATGCGGAAAAGATCCTGATGGAGATCAACGGCTACACGGTCGCAGATCGCAAGCAGGTGGCGAACTTCAACAGCTTGAAGGACGATGGCTCGACGGCTTCCGGATGTTGGATCTACAGCGGTGTGTTCCCCGACGAGGGCAACAACCGGGCACGTTCGCGTAAGCGTACGCCGGGCGTATACACGAGCCCGGAGTGGGGCTACGCGTGGCCGCTGAACCGGCGCATGATGTACAACCGCGCTTCGGCGGATCCTGAGGGCAAGCCGTGGTCCGAGCGCAAGAAATACATGTACTGGGACGCGGAGGCGAAGAAGTGGGCCGGGCCGGATGTGCCGGACTTCGAGCCGACAAAGGAGCCGGGATACCGTCCGACCGCCGATGCCAAGGGTATGGCGGCGATCGCAGGCGATTCGCCGTTCATCATGAAGGCGGATGGCAAGGGATGGCTCTTTGCACCGATGGGTGCGCAGGATGGACCGCTGCCGACGCACTATGAGCCGATGGAGTCGCCGGTGCCCAACCTCCTGTACCCGAACGTGCGCGAGAACCCCACGGTGGAGCGGTATGACCGTCCGCTGAACCAGTACAACCCGCCCGATGAGGAATACCCGATCGTCGCGACGAACTATCGGCTGACGGAGCACTATCTCAGCGGCCCGATGAGCCGGTTTGATAGTTGGTTGAACGAACTGCAGCCGGGGATGTTCTTCGAGATCAGTCCGGAACTGGCGCAGGAAAAGGGCATCAAGCACGGCGAGTGGATGGTGGTGTGGAACACGCGTGCCGCGATCGAGGCGCGCGCGATGGTCACGCATCGCATTCAGCCCTTGTTCGTGAATGGGAAGCGATTGCACCAGATCGGGATGCCGTTCCACTGGGGCTGGGCGGGTGAGACGGTCGGTGCGGGCGCCAATGATCTGACGTCGATCAGCGCGGACCCGAACGTGAGCATGCATGAGGCGAAGGCGTTCACCTGTAACGTGCGCCCGGGGCGACTGGCGGAGCAGGTGGACATCGAGCCCCTGGCGGCGGCGCCGTGGCCGACGCGCGATGCGTCACCTGACACCCCAAGATCGGATCAGCCGGAAGGACAAGAGATATGAGCGAGATCAGCCTTCATGGCATCACGGCACAGGAGTTCGCGACGGATCTGATCGAGACCTGGATCCGGCCTGAGCCTCCCGCGGAACAGGAAGAGACGGGCTTTTTCACGGACACGACGCTTTGCATCGGCTGCAAGGCCTGCGAGGTCGCATGCAAGCAGTGGAACCAGCTTCCCGCGGATGGCTTCAACTGGACGGGTAACAGCTACGACAACACGGTTGCGTTGAGCGATACGACTTGGCGACACGTGGCGTTTGTCGAGCAGTTTGACCCGGAGAGCCACATCGGCCGCTGGCTGATGATGAGCGACGTATGCAAGCACTGCCAGCATGCTCCCTGTGTTGAGGTGTGCCCGACGGGCGCACTGATCTACAACGAGTTCGGCAACGTGTATGTGCAGCAGGATGTGTGTAACGGCTGCGCGAACTGCGTTGTGGGCTGTCCGTTCGGGGTGATCAGCCGCAACAAGGCTGATGGCCGCGCGCATAAGTGCACGCTTTGTTACGACCGGCAGAAGGCGGATATGACTCCGGCGTGCGCGAAGGCTTGCCCCACCGAGTCGATCAAGTTCGGCAAGATCAGCGAGCTGAAGGCAGTGGCGGAGAAGCGCGTTGAGGAACTCCAGGCGCAGGGGCAGAGCGATGCCTACCTGTATGGTGCCGAGCCGGCGGGCGAGTACAGCGCGCTGAACTCGTTCTTTCTGCTGAAGGACAAGGCGTCGGTGTACAACCTGCCAGAGGCGCCGAGGCGTGCGGCGGCGCATTTGAAGCGTAATTATCTGTTTAGCTTTGCGGCATCACTGGCGTTGACAGCAGTTTCTGCGTTCCTTTTCTCAGGCGAACACCATGGCTGATCCATTCGAAAGAAATCTGGCGGAAGTACACGAGCGCGGAGACGACCGCGACATCTTCAGCCAGATCACACCGGCATATGACATCCAGAGCGCGGCCAAACCCGATCGTGTGACGGAGCCGGGGTATTACGGCCTGCCGATCCTGAAACGGCCGTTCTGGAAGTGGGAGATCGCTCTGTACTTCTTCTTTGAAGGGGTCAGCGCAGGGTCGTACGTCTTATGCACGATGGCAGGGTTGCGGGACAAGGAGAAGTATCGCAGCGTCATCCGGGGTGGACGGTTTCTGTCATTCGCGACGATGCTGCTTTGTCCACCACTGCTGATCATTGACCTTGGCCGCCCGGAGCGGTTTCACCACATGCTCCGGATATGGAAGAAGACCTCGCCGATGAATCACGGGGCATGGGCGCTGACGGGCTATGGGACGTTTGCGTCGTTGCTGGCGCTGTTGGCCTTGCGTGTGTCATGGCTGCCGTGGGGCAAGCCCGTTCTGCGGTTGTTGCAACGGTATACGCCGGAGCGCCTCATCGGTGTGTTGGGCATGCCGTTTGCGCTGACCATGATCAGCTATCCGGGCGTTCTGCTGTCCACGACGGCGAACCCGATCTGGGCACACACGCACTTTCTCGGCTCGCTGTTTGCGTGCAGTTCCATGAGTACGGGAGCGGCGGCGCTTTCGCTGCTGAACTACAGTTCGGAGAATCACGAGCTGCATCGCGCGCTGGGGACCTTTGAAGACGTAGCGACCGCTGCGGAGGCGGTTGCGATGGGGCTGTATCTGGGCACGGCGAAGAAGGCGACCAAGCCGCTGTTCAAGGGCAAGCAGTCGAAGCTGTTTCTGCTCGGTGCGATCGGCATGGGCATCATCGCGCCGTTCTTCCTGCGCCGGAGCAAGTCAAAGGTGGTGAGCTCGGGACTGGCGCCGCTGCTGACGCTTGCGGGCGGAGCGGCGCTGAAGTGGTCGATCACGTATGCCGGGCAGGAGTCTGCGCTGGACCCCGAGATGGCGAACTTCAACGGTGAGACGATCGACGCGAAGCCGTACTGGGGGCCGAAGCAACCGAACTCTGCCGAGGTTCCGGCGCATGAGGGCGCGCTGGCGAGCGCGTAGCGGCGCAGGAGTGGCGGAAGCGCGTGTGAGTCGAACACACCGTCGCCCGTAGCGGACGACCGCCGGTTTTGAAGACCGGGAGGACCACCGGATCCTAAGCGCTTCCCCTTGAGGCAGAGGTGCCGCAGGCGAGCGAAAGGACTCCACGGAGTCCAATGTCCTGCCGTCGCATCTATACGATGCATGCCAGTTCTTTCCGATACAAGTACCTCTCCCACGCCTCACCCGGTTCGGCTGACGCAGCAGGTGAAGGCAGGCGGGTGTGCGAGCAAGCTTGCGCCGGGCACATTGAACGAGGTGCTGGCGCGTTTACCGAAGCAGCAGGATGACAATCTGCTGGTTGGCTTTGAGACGTCGGATGATGCCGGCGTGTATCGCATCAACGAGCACCAGGCATTGGTGCAGACGGTGGACTTCTTCACCCCGATGGTGGACGACCCTTTCACGTATGGGCGTATCGCCGCGACGAACGCGCTGAGCGACGTGTATGCGATGGGCGGGCGCGCGCTCACCGCACTGTCGCTGGTGTGCTTTCCGCAGGACGGTGACGCGGAGGTGCTGGAGCAGATCATGCGTGGTGGCCTATCGGTCATGCAGGAGGCCGGCTGCACGGTCCTGGGTGGCCACAGCGTTCGCGACAACGAGATGAAGTTTGGGTATGCGGTGACCGGTCTGATTGAGCCGCAGCGGGTGCTGAAGAATACCGGCGCGCGGCCTGGGGACGCACTGGTGTTTACCAAGGGGCTTGGCACCGGCGTGATTACGACGGCGCTGAAGCAGGGCAAGGCCGAGCCGGAGTGGGTCGAAGCGGCGATTGTTTCCATGACCACTTCCAACCGGCGCGCGGCGGAGATCGCGACCGGCCCGGAGTACGACGTGCATGCGATGACGGATGTGACGGGCTTCGGCCTGATGGGTCATGCGCGCGAGTTGGCCATGGGCAGCAACGTCCGGCTGAGGATCGATCCTGCGAAGGTCAGCGTGCTCCCCGGCGCGCTGGAGGCGATCCAGTTGGGGTGTGTGCCGGGCGGACTGACGGCGAACCGCGAGTTTGCGGAGTGTGTGGTTGAAGGTGCGGCCTCGGACGACGGGGTGAACACACTGTTGTTCGATCCGCAGACCGCAGGAGGACTGTTGATTTCGTTGGCGCGCGAGCATGCGGGCCGGCTGGTGGAGGCGCTGCACGCGGCTGGATACGGGTACGCAGCGGAGATAGGTGAGGTGGTTGAGGGCTCGCCAAAGATCGCGCTTGGAGCGGCTGTGGGCTCGGCGGAGTAAGTTCTTAGTCCATGGAGAACACTGCAAACACGCTATACCGCAGCCTGCCGCAAGTAGGCGAGTTGCTGGATAGCACGCAGGGCGCGGCGCTCATCGGCGCGTACTCGCGCGACCTGGTGGCCCACGCCGCGCGGGCGGAGGTTGGGCGCGTGCGCGACGACATCCGTGCGGGTCGCCATGACGAGGCATCGCTGGTGCGTTGGCGCGCGGAGTTGTGGACAGCGATAGACCAGGAGCTACGGGGCTATGTACGGCCTTCGTTGCGACGTGTCATCAACGCGACCGGCGTGATCCTGCAGACCAACCTGGGGCGAGCTCCGTTGAGCAAGGCGGCGCTGGAGCGGGTGGTGGAGGTTGCGAGCGGGTACTGCAACCTCGAGATGGATCTCGACAGCGGTGAACGGAGCCGACGCGATGAGCATGTCGAAGCACTGATGCTGGATGTGCTTGCTCTGCGCTCGGGTGCGGCGATGGGCAGTTTGCAGGCGACGCGTGGCGCGGCGGTGGTCAACAACTGCGCTGCAGCCACGTTTCTGGCGTTGAATACTCTTGCAGAAGGTGGCGAGGTCATCGTCTCGCGCGGAGAACTGGTCGAGATCGGTGGGGGATTTCGCGTTCCCGATATCCTGCGCAAATCAGGCGCTGTGCTGCGTGAGGTGGGGACGACGAATCGCACGCGGCTTTCAGATTACGCAGCCGCGATTGTGCCGGAGACGCGACTGATCTTGCGCGTGCATCGGTCGAACTTTCGCATCGAGGGATTTACGGAGCAGCCGAGTTTGCACGAGTTGATTGAGCTTGGCGCGAAGCACAATGTCCCCGTCTTCGACGACCAGGGAACCGGTTGTGTTGTGAGTCTCGGCGAATACGGCGTGAACGAGCAATCGTCGTGGGTTGCAAGCGCGACAAGCGGGGCCGCGTTGGTTGCGGCGAGTGGTGACAAGTTGCTGGGTGGACCGCAGTGCGGTCTGCTGGTCGGGGATCGAGCGGTGATTGAGCGGATTCGATCGAATCCGTTGTTTCGCGCGCTGCGTGTGGACAAGTTGACGTATGCGGCCCTTCAGGAAACGTTGCTGGCGTATCTGGCCGGTGATGAAGGTAGCCTGCCGGCGATTCGGATGATGCGTTTGGCGCCCGAGGAGATAGAGCGTCGTTGCGAGGTCATCGCGTCGGCACTTGAGTCTGCGCAGATGCATGCAGAGGTCGTCGCAACAAAGAGCCTGGTCGGCGGCGGAACGACACCAGGCGCCACGCTGCCGAGCTTCGCGGTTGCGATTCGACATGCGGCCATGAGCGAAGCGGAGGTTGCGAGCGCGTTGCGGCATGCTGATCCGCCGGTGCTTACGCGAACGAGTGAGGGCCGGGTCTTGCTGGACCTTAGAACGGTGGACCGGAGCGATGACAGCTTACTGGTCGAGCTTCTGAACTCGCAGCTAATGGGTGGAGTGCCGTCCGCGAGCAAAGAGCCCAGGACAGGAGCGCATGAAGCCCTCAGCTAGCGCAAGCGACACAGGCCATGCGGCAGCAGCCGGCTAGATCGATTGTGCTTGGGACGGCGGGGCACATTGATCACGGCAAGACTGCGTTGGTATTTGCGCTTACAGGGACAGACACGGACCGGCTTCCGGAAGAGAAGAGTCGTGGGATCACGATCGATCTTGGATTCGCCGCGTTGAGCTTGCAAGGCACTCAGGGCCGCTGGCTGGATGTGAGCCTGATTGATGTGCCCGGGCACCATGCGTTCATTCGCAACATGCTGGTGGGTGCAGGTGGGATCGACTGCGTGATGCTGGTGATTGCGGCGGATGAGGGCGTGATGGCGCAGACGGAGGAGCATCTTGCGATCTGTGCGTTGCTGGGCATTCGTTATGGTGTGATTGCGCTGACGAAGAAGGATGCGGTCAGTCCGGAGAGGCTCGAAGAGGCTCGCGCGGAGGTCGGCCGGTTCGTGCAGCACACGTTTCTGGAGCATGCGCCGCTGGTTGCGGTCTCTGCTTTGACGGGTGAGGGAGTCGCTGACTTGAAGGCTGCGTTGGCGGACGTCTTGTCGGAGATCCCGGAACGCAGCAGCGAGTACGTCACGCGATTGCCGCTGGATCGAGCGTTCACCGTGCGCGGATTTGGCACCGTTGTCACGGGAACGCTGCAGTCGGGGAGCATACGCTCGGAGGATGCCCTGGAACTGCAGCCGGGCGCACGGCCAGTGCGGGTGCGCGGGGTGCAGGTGCATGGACGAAGTTGTGCGGAGGCGGTGGCGCCGAACCGGGTTGCACTGAACCTGGCGGGAGTTGATGTCGGCGAGATCAAGCGCGGTGATAACGTTGTGCCGCCACACACGCTGGTGCCAGTGAGCACGATCGACGCCGAGATTGGGATGATCGCAGACTCGTATCCGCTGAGGCATCGCGCGCGGGTACGGGTGCATGCGTTCGCGGCGGATACGCTCGCGACGGTGCTGATGTATGACACGGAATCAGCGGTGCAGAGCGGCTCCACGCTGGTGCGGTTACGCCTCAGCAAGCCGATTGTGCTCGCACCGGGGGATCGCTTTGTGATCCGACAGCCGTCGCCGGAGAGGACGATCGGTGGTGGCCGCGTCCTGGATGCGCACCCTTTGCCGAGACTGCGGAAGGCCGCTGCGTACCGCTGGTTGCAGCAGGTGCGAGGGGCAGACCTGCGGACGCAGGTGATGCTTCGGGTGGCACGGCGGGGTGTTGGAGGGATTCGGCCGGCGGAGCTGGTTCGGGAGACCGGTTTGACGCTGGCGGCGCTTCGATGAACTGACGCAGGCCGCCATATCGGAGCGAGCGCTCGTGGTGAGCGGAGAAGGCGCGGGGACCGCCTGGACGGGGATGCTGGACGCGGCGGCGTTCAGGGACGCGCAGGCGTTGGTGCTGCACGAGATGGGTCGGGCAACGGACGGATCGGTTCGGCGAGCGGAACTGCGGTCGCGGACAAAGTTGGAAGAGTGGGTCTTCGAGCTGGTTCTCAGCTGGCTGCTGGAGCAGAAAAGAATAGAGGCGACGCGAGACGGCGTGAGGCTGCCCGGTCGTGCGGCCCCGGCGGGAGACGATGCGCGGATTGCCGCCGTGGAGCAGATGTATGCGGCCGCGGGGCTGGCATCCCCGATTCTCAGCGAGGTGTCAGGGAAGCTAGGTTTCGCGCCGAAGGAGATCCATGCCGTCGTCACCGCTCTGCTGCGGATGCAGAAGCTGGTACGGATGGGGGCCGACAACCTGCTGATTCATCGCGACCCGCTGCAAAAGCTGGTCGCGGAGCTAAGAAATCACCGTGGGGAGCACTTCGACGTGGCGCGATTCAAGACGTTTACGGGGCTTACCCGGAAGCATGCGATTCCGCTGCTCGAGTACCTGGACGGCGCGCGGGTGACTCGAAACGACAAGGGCACGCGAGTCGTGTTGTAGGCTATCGCGGCTGGTAAGGGCGCGAAAAGCAACAAAGGCCGTCCAGTGGTGCGAAAACCAGAGTTTTCGGTTGGCAAAGGCAGTACATCTGCATCCGAGGGAGACCCGTCTGTATCTGAGAGGTAGCGACGCGGCGGCCAGCCTGCGATACTGGCAGGAACTGCCGTTGGCTTCGTGAGTTTTTGGCGGTGGACCTGGCGGAATGAAGTGCTTGCGCCGCCGGTGAAGTGGGGCTGGTAGAGCATGGCGACGAGCGTTCAGGAACCCGTCCGGGAGACTCCCCGCGAAGCTTCTGTGCAAGCAGGCTGGGCTGCGGGCGCGGCGCGGGCGTCGAACGCCCCCCGGCACACGTTCGAGGCTACGCTGCGCAGCGCCCACAGTACCGTGGGCTGGCGCGAGACGGTCTCCCTGGCAATCGACAGCTTCTGTGCGAGCAAGGCCCGGTTTCTGCTGACCATGCTGGGTATGGTGATCGGGTCGGCGTCGGTGATCCTGGTGGCAACGCTGGGGCTTACGGGCCGGCAGTACGCGCTGAACATGATCGCGTCCATCGGGCCGAACATGATCGAGATGCAGGGCGGCGGCACGACGGTAACCGGCGCGAACGGAACGAGTTCGCCGGAGTTCATGAATATCAGTGACATGGACGCCGTGCTGCAGCAGGTCCCGGGAATCGTCGCCAGCTCGCCGATGCTGGAGTTCCATGACAGCATTCCACTCGGCAATGGGCAGGTGAAGGAGGCGATGCTGCTGGGCGTCAGTCCACAGTACAAGCAGGTCCGCAACCTGAAGGTGCTCGCGGGGCGGTTCTTCGACGACCAGGACGAGATGACCCACGCCAAGGTAGGGGTGATCATCGAGCCGATGGCGCAGGAGCTGTACGGAAGCTCTGCGGGCGCGGTGGGCCACACGGTCACCATCATGGGGATCCCGTTCACGATCATCGGTGTGTTCAAAGAGAGCATTCAGACCTTCGGGCAGAGCGAGGTCAACAACCAGACCATGCTGGTGCCGTACCCGGTCGCGCGCTACTTCCAGGGAACGGACAACCTGAAGCAAATCTTCTTCACGGTGGCGGATTCCAGGAATGTCGAGCCCACCGCCCGGCGCATCGAGGATGTGATCCGGTCGCGGCACCGGCCGGGGAATACGTTCACGGCGTTCACGCTGACCGAGGTGCTGAACGTCATGGGCAAGATCGCGACCATGCTGACCATTGTGCTGACGCTGGCGTCGGCGATCACGCTGGTGGTGTCGGGCGTGGGCATCATGAACTCGATGCTGGCGAATGTGCAGTCGCGGATCAAGGAGATCGGCATTCGTAAGGCGCTGGGCGCAACAAGCCGGGAGATCCGCCTGCAGTTCCTGACGGAAAGCGTGTTTCTGTCGCTTTCGGGCGGGCTGGTGGGGACCTTGCTGGGGCTGGCGCTGCCGATTGCGCTCCGGGTCTTTACGGACTTCAAGATACCGATCTCGGCGTGGAGCGCGATCATTGCGCTGTTTACGGCGATCCTGGTGGGCGTCGTGTTCGGGACGCTGCCGGCGAACCGGGCGGCCAAGCTGGACCCTGTCGCGACTTTGAAGTACGAGTAGGGCTACCCCTCCCCCGTACTTAAGTCCTAAAGTCTTCAATCGGGAGACTTTGAAGGCGGACTTCGAACGGGGTACCCTCGCTTTTCCTTGAGTCGCTGCGGCTGCCGGTTCGAGCGGGATCCCTCCTTGCTCGGTGGGAACCTCCGGAGTAAACAGGGGGTTCAAGCGGCGGTTTAAGGTTTGGCCGTGGCTCCTGTGGCGGGCAGGTCCGCGCAGGTATTGCGGCCGGTGTCGGCCACGCCGGCGATGAGCCATTTGCCCTCGACGCGGACGAGGTTGATGAGGTCGGTGCCGCAGTGGTCGACCTTGCCGTTTACCAGGAAGTCGAACGGCGCCCAGACCATGGCGAGGTCATTGTCGATCCTGACGAGCGGATCGTGAATGCGCTCTTCGATCTCGCGATTTGCCGGGGCCGATTCGGTCGGCGAAGGCCTCGATGGTCATTTGGGAGGGCTTGCCGTCACGCATGAGGACGAGCGTGCCTCCGGGGATCCAGGTGGCCTTGATGGCGGCGGGGTCGCGGTGCGCCATGCCGTCGAACATGGCGTGGACGGTGTCGAGGACGGGCTGGTCGGCGGGGGATTGGGCGGCAGCGGCCGTTGCGATGAGCGTTAGGGTGAGGAGGACTGTGCGGGGGTGCATGCGTCGGAGTGTATCGCGGCGGGGCCGGGCGGGCGTTGAACTGCAAACGCGGTGTTCGCGGTGTTTGTGCGAGTGTGAGGCAAACGGCAGGGGCGAACAGCAGATTCCCGTCGGGAATGACAGAAAGAAATGCAAGTGCAAGGGAAAGCAAGAGCAACGGCAACTGCGAGAAGCAGATTCCCTTCGGGAATGACAGAAGAACGGCAACAGCAAGTGCGCGGCCGGGCGCTAGATGCGCTCGACCATGACTTCGGTGGCTTTGATGAGGGCGGCGGCCTGGTCGCCCTTTTTCAGGTCCATCTCGCGGACGGCGTCGGCGGTGACGATGGCGGTGATCTGCTGGTCGCCGAAGGAGATGACGACCTTGGCGAGGAGGCCGTCGATGACGACGTCAAGCACGTTGCCGATGAGTTGGTTGCGGCCGGAGACGCGGCGGAAGCGCTCGCGGGACTCGCGGGCGGGCCTCCCTTTGTCTTCTTTTAGAAAGGGTTTGAGGGCGGCGTGCTCGATGCGGTGGTGGCCGCCGGGGGTCTGCACGGTGGCGAGTTTGCCGGAGAGGATCCACTGCTTGACCGTGGGGTAGCTGATGCCGAGCATGGCGGCGGCTTCGCGGGGTTTCAGCAGAGGAAGGGCGTTCGGCATGGGGGAGATTGTACGAGAGGTGCGGCGCCGGTGCGGTGCAAGAGAAGATCCCGTCGTCGAGACGACGGGATCCTGGGTCTTGGGTTGGGTTTTGGGTTGAGTTTTGGGTTAGGGGAGGGTGGCTCGGACGCTGCTGCCGAAGCTGCCGCCGGTGTAGGTGCCGGTGTACTTCTCGACCGCCGCGGTGTGGTCGGCGCCGGCGGAGGCGGGGAAGGTAAGGACGACGGTGGCGGAGGATTTGGGAGCGATGTCTCCGAGGGTGGCCGGGATGGTAGCGCCTGAGGCGGACCCGAGGGTGGCGCTGGTGAGGGTTACGTTGGGGGCGAGGCCCGCGCCGTTATTGGTGACGGTGATGGTGGCCTGATAAGAGGTGCCGACCTTGGCGAGCGAGGCTGTGGTGGTGAGTTGCACGGCACCGGAGGCGGCCGGGACGGTGAAGTAGGCGACGCCGGGGTCATGATCGCTGATGCGATCGGGGCTGTTGGGGTCGTTGAGGTCGACAAGCGGGAAGTCGGCGTCGATGTGGGCGAAGTTGAAGTGATCGAGGGTGGGGAGCAGGTCCTGCGTGATCAGGATGTGGTCCAGGTATTGGGCGCTGCCGGTTTCGACGTAGCTGTACTGGTCGGACGGCAGGAGGGTGTCGAGGTCGATGAGCGGCGGGTTGACGAGACCGGCGTCGGGCGTGGTGACAACCTGATTGGCCGGAACCGGATTGCCCTTGGTGACGCCGATGACATCGACGAAGCCGTCGTTGAACTGGAAGGAGTTGAAGTCGCCGACGGTGATGACGTGCTCGCCTGAGGCTTGGTAGCCCTGGATGAGGTTGGCGAGGAACTCGGCCTGGGCCTCGCGCTTGAGGCGCACGGTGGCGCCGGTGCTGGTTGGGTCGTCGACGTTGATGAGCGAGCGCTGATGGACGTCGATGACGGTGACGGGATAGTCAGCGCCGCCCTGGCGCTTGATGCCGGCGTGGAGGACGAGCGGGGTGCGGTCGTTGAGGATGGCCTGGCTGCCGGTGGAGTTGGTGAAGGTGGTATTGAGGCCGATCTGCTCGACGTTGAGGGTGTCGACGGTTGTGCTCTTGACGAGGAAGCCGGTGTTGATAGCGGTGCCGTCGTTGGCGAGGAAGAGATAGGGCTGGTACTGCGGGTTGGGCTGGCCGGCGGTCTGCGCGTCGGAGTTGACCTTGTTGGCGAGGTCGGTGAGGACAGCGAGGTTTTCAATCTCCTGCGCGCCGATGATGTCGGGGTCGTTGAGGATGGTGCGGATGGCGATGGAGGCCTTGTTGAGACGGCGCTGGTAGGCCTCCGTGGTGACGGTGACGGCGGTGCTGCCGGGGTTATCGGCGTCAGCGACGTTGTTATAGAAGCGCTCCATGTTGAAGGAGGCGACGGTGAACTCGCTCGGGGTCTCGACCGGCAGCGGTTGCGCGGTCATGAGGCCGGAGACCGTTGGGCGGGTCGCCGCGTCGAGCAGGATGGTCGGCGCGCCGTTGGAGAAGTCCATGACGCCGGAGATGCCGGTGACGGTGGCGTTGCTGGTGAGGTCGATCGCAGGGCCGCCGAAGGCGAGGCTGTCGATCTCAAGCAGTTCGGGGTTGGAGTCCCAACGGGGGACAGTGGACGGGATCGGGATGGTGTAGGTGGTGTCCGTGACGGAGATGCCGGGCTCGCGGAAGGGGCGGGGAACGCCGGTGACGACGCCGTAGAACTGGCCGTTGGAGCGATTGGTTTCGGTGGTTTCGTTGAGGGTGGCGCCGGTGCCGCTGGTGGTGGTCAGCGAGGCGATGGCGACGCGCATGCCTTCGTAGGGGGCGAACTCGCGGACGCCGCCGTTGGGCGAGTCCATGGCGGCGGTGATCTGGACGGGGGCGGGTAGCGGATTGTTGGTGGAAAGCAGGGTGAAGGTCTGCGGGCCGTCGATCTCGGTGTCAGGCGTGGGCGAGGTGGGCGGATAGTTGGCGACAGTGCCGGTGACCTGGACCTCGGCGCCAATGGTGATGAACGAGGGCAGTGCGGTGGCACCGGTGTAGACGAGGATCCCTTCAGGCGTAGAAGGCGTCGTGTCGGCGTCCCTGCTTTCGATGTAGAAGCCGCTCGAGCGCACGCCGATGACGATGCCGCTGGTGGTAACCGGATGGCCGGCGTACGGGGAGGGCTTGGCCGACTGAATGGCGCGGATGGTGACGTTTGGCGGAGCCGCGTTGACGGTCAGGCCGATGGAGGTTGAGGCGGTGCGGAACTGGGAGTCGGAGACGCTGACTGGAAGCGAGAAGGTGCCGGTGCCGGCGGGCGTTGCGGAGAACGAGAAGACGTTGTCGTTGGGGGTTGCGTCGCCGTGGGTGCCGTCGTCGTAGAAGGGCTGCGAGGTGGATCCGCCGATGGCGCTGAGGTCGGCCTGGACCTGCAGACCGGTGCTGGCGGGGTCGGAGGCCGGTGTGACCTGGACGGTGAGCAGGGTCGAGTTGCCGCTGTAGATGCTGGCGGGCGTGGCGGTGCCGGCGGCCGAGAGCGCGGTTTCCGTGCTGGTGGAGCAGGGTGCGAAGGTGGAGGTCGTGTTGTGCGGGTTCGGCGCGCCAGCCGTGAAGTCGGAGGCGTTGTTCTGCGTGTTGACGCAGGCTCGCCGGATGGCCGCCGTGGTGTTGGAGAGAGTGGCTGTCGGGCCGGTGCCGAGGAAGCAGTTGGTGCCGGTGCCGAAGCCGACGAAGTCAACGACCGCAGTGGACGTCGTGGGGCAGGTGCCGGAGAGGGCGGTGGTGCTGCTGACCAAGGCGACCTTGCCGGCGCTCGCGCTCATGTTGATGGAGCCGGTCACGTCCGGGGTGGGCGGGGTGGCACCGCCAGAGGTCCCGGCGGCCTCCTGGATCAACAGGTACTGGCCGGGCGCGAGGGAAGCTGAACCGAGCGGTGTGACCTGGAAGGCGCTGCCGGTGCTGCTGGCGTACTGGACGCTATAGCCAGAGAGGCTCTGGGTGGTCGAGGTTGGATTGAAGAGCTCGATGAAGTCGTTCTTGAGGGGCGCGCCGCTGTTCCCGCCGCCGCCGTAGACCTGCGAGATGACGACGGAAGGGCTGCTGGTTTGAGCGCCGGAGACGGCGGCCAGGGGAAGGATAGAGCAGGCAAACGCGGTAACGGCGAGGCTCCGCAGAAGCCGGAGAAAGCTTGGCGCTTTAGGCATGGACGGAACGGTATCCCACAAAAGTGCTAGGAGGGAAGAAATGTTTATGAAAGCTGCACAGCCGGTGGGGGCTCGTGCGGGGCATGTGGGCAGCCTGGAGGGTGCGGGGCCGGCTTTGCGAGCCTGCACAGCTGACTGTTCCGGACTGAGGCACTCGAAGCGGGGAGCGCACCTTTTTGTGTATGGCGCGACAGCCACGGCTGTAGGAGAATTGGCCTACCTTCTCTCATCAGGACATAGGCTCAACCCGGCGTTTGTATGCGTGTGCTCGGCAATGCTTTAGTACGTTTTTGCCTCTTGATTGCGTTTGCGGTGGCGGGGTTTCCGTCGCTCGCATTTGCCGCGACCATCAATGTTCCTGCCGACAAGCCGACAATTCAGGCGGGCATCAATGCGGCGAGCAACGGAGACACGGTGCTGGTCGCGCCCGGCACGTACTACGAAAACATCAGATTCTATGGGAAGGCCATCGTTGTCACGAGTTCGGGTGGTCCAGGCGTCACGACCATCGATGGAGGCAGCAAAGGCGGACTAGCGACCGTCGTCTTTGCGGATGGAGAGACGAACAACAGCGTTATCTCGAACTTCACGATTCGGGGCGGCGGCGATGCGGCCTTCAGTGGCACAAGTGATGGCGGGATCTACGTCACCGAATCATCGCCGGTGATTCAGCACAACATTGTGACCGCGAACTACTGCCACGACATCGATGTCGAGTTCGGAACCGCACTTATCGTCAACAACGAGATCTCAGGCGTGTTGCAGGATACGCAAGGAGTGCAAGGCGAAAGCTATTGCAGCTTCGGTAGCGGGATCAACCTTCAAGGGACACCCAATCCGCCTCCGTCCTCCAGTTCGCTGATCCCTGGCACAAGAGTCGTTGGCAACACGATCGAGAACAATCTCACCGGGTCGGGTATCAACCTCTGGGCCGCACAGAACGTACTGATCAGGAATAACCTTCTGCGCAACAACGTCTCGGCCGCTCCCGGTAGCGCGGTCACTTCCGCTAACAGCGCTGGCACTGTTCTGTTTCAGAATCTGATCTACGGGAACAGTTCGGCTTGCGGAGGCGCGCTTGCGTTTATGGATGGCGGGTCCTCCGTCAAACAGTCCCACCATACTCATCGCGAATAATACGATCGCCGATAATGTGATGCCCAACCAGCGCGCGAGCTATCACAAACTGCACGTACATCTCTCAGATCTATCCCGCTCCGTACGCCTATGGTTCAAGTGGGCCGGGAGCTGTGATCATCAACAACATCATCAGTGGATCTACGCCGTATCCGGCCGTGAACTGCTCCTGGTTTCAGCCGCCGAGCGAGTCGATCCAGCCGACGTTTCAGAACAATATTCTGTACAACGCTGGTGGCCCTTTCTTCGGGTCGTATTGCGTAGATGTTTCCGGGAAGTACAACAACGTCGTGGCGGATCCTCAGTTTGTGAACCCGTCCACTGGCGACTATCACCTGAAGAGCACGTCGCCCGCTATCGACAGCGGTGATAACGCTGTATTGCAGACGTACCTCGCGATGACGGCGGGGACTGCTTCTGCCGATTTCGACGGGAACCCGCGTGTGCAGGATGCGACCGGCAAGGGCTGCGTCATTGATATGGGCGCGTACGAATACCGGGGCGCGAACAGTATGTGTGGAGTGACGGAGACTCTTCAGAGCTCGGTGAATCCGTCGACGTTTGGACAGACTGTTACGTTCACTGCACAGCTCTCTGCGGCCAACGGTGTGCCGACCGGGGATGTGCGGTTCACGGACGGCAATACCGTTCTCGGAACGCAGGCGATCTCCGGGGCTGGCGTGTCCACGTTCAGCACGAATCAGTTGTCAGTCGGGAACCACACGATCACGGCGACGTATGAGCCGACCGGAAGCTTCGGGGCGGCGAGTGCCAGCCTTACACAGACCGTGAACGGGTACGCAACGACCACGAATTTGACGTCTTCGGTGAACCCGGCGACGGTGGGCCAGAGCGTCACGTTCACCGCCTCGGTGAGCTCTCACAGCGGAACGCCGAGTGGCACAATTACCTTCACTGACGGCACCGCGGTGCTGGGCACGGCGGTGATGAGCTCGGGGGTGGCGAGCTACGCGACGACGGCGTTGTCGGCCGGTGTGCACCAGATCACGGCGACGTTCCAGGCTAGCGGTGGATTTGGCTCGAGCAGCGCGACACTTGCGGAGACGGTGAACGGCCGCCCAACAGCGATCGCGAATGACAGCGTCGCCGAACCCGGCGGATGCGTTCTCGTCGATCACATTGAACGCCAATGTGAGTTCTGCCTCAGGGCAGCCTACGGGGACTGTAGTCTTCAGCGCGGGCGGGACCACGCTCGGGAGCGCGGCCGTGAATGCGAACGGGCAGGCTGTAGCGACCGTCGCCGCACCGGGTCCGGGCGCGTACACGATCGTGGCGACCTATGGCGGCGATGCGACGTTCGCCGCCAGCACCTCTCCGGGGGTGAGTGAGACGATTCTGGCGGCGCCCACGACGGTGAGCTTGAGTGCGTCGCCGAATCCGGCGTACCAGGGACAGAGTGTCAGCATCGTCGCGACGGTGCGGGCGTCCGGGACCCAGGCTCCGGTTGGGAGTGTGAGCTTCTACGACAATGGGGCGCTGCTTGGAACGGCGACGCTGTCGAGTTCGGGGCAGGCGACGTTGTCGACGAGTGCGTTGGCGGTGGGGACGCATGCGATCTCGGCGACGTATGCGGGCGCAGGCGCATTTGCGGGCGCTGGTTCGGGGCAGGTGTCGGAGGTTGTCCTGGCGTCGACGTTTGGGATTGCCCTGTCGCCGTCGACCATTACTGTCCAGGCGGGGCACCCTGCGAGCGTGAGCGTCGCGCTGACGAGTGTGGGTGCGTTTGCGGGGTCCCTGACGTTGAGCGTGGGGCCGATGCCGCCGTATGCGAGCGCGTCGTTCAGCCCGGCCAGTGTAAGCCTGAGCTGCGGGCGGGACTGGCACTTCGACGCTGTCGTTGAAGACGTCGCAGGTGCGTCTGGGGCGGTTCCGGCGCGGCCGGGTTGAAACCGGTGGCCGTTGGTGTTCGCGGCGATTGGGCTTGTGCCGTTGGGGTTCGTGCGAGACGGCGCCGGCTCCGGCAGATGCTGATCGTTGCGGCTTGGCCGGGGTGGCAGTTTCCGGGCTGAGCGGGCTGCGGCATGATCCGGATTCCATTCCACCTGGCGGCCGCTGGGACGTACCAGGTGCCGGTTACAGCTACGGACAGTGCATGGGAATCAGAAGAGCGCGGTGCTTACGGTTGTAATCACGCCTTGACGTGCAGCGCGAGGCGAGGGCAAAGCAGAACGGCGCTCCTTTGAGGAGCGCCGTTGGTGTTTGTGGTGCGGTTGGAGTTAGGCCTGGGCGGTTTCGGCCTCGGGCTGGGTCGGGCTGCTCGGGTTGGTCGGACTTGACGTTTACCTGTACGTGGGCGGTGACCTCGCGGTGGAGGCGTACGGGGACGTGGAACTCGCCGACGGTCTTGAGGGGCTCGTCGAGGTGGATGCGGCGGCGCTCGATGTTGAAGCCCTGGGACTCGAGGGCGTGGGCGATGTCGGCGGAGGTGACGGAGCCGAAGAGCTGGCCCTCACCGCCGGCCTTGCGCTCGAAGGTGAGGACGACCTCGTTGAGGCGCTGGGCGACCTGCTCGGACTCGGCCTTTTCCTTGGCGGACTTGCGGATGGCGGATTCCTTCATCTGGGCGATGACGGACTTGTTGGCGTCGGTCGCCTCGATGGCGAACTTCTTGGGGAGCAGGTAGTTGCGGCCGTAGCCGTCGGCGACCTTGACGACGTCGCCGCGGTGGCCGAGGGACTCTACGTCCTGCTTGAGAATGACTTCCATGATGTGTCTCCGATGATTCTGGTGAACCCGCAGGGCGAACTGCAGATCTCCCTGCGGCGCAAGGCATGACAGACAAGAAAGGCCGAAGCGCTTAGTACTTGGCGGCGTAGGGCAGCAGGGCGATGGCGCGGGCCTGCTTGATGGCGCGGGTCAGCTTGCGCTGGAAAGGCGCCGAGGTGCCGGTGAGACGGCGCGGAATGATCTTGCCGCGGTCCGAGACGAACTGCTGGAGCAGGCGCACGTCGCGGTAGGAGATCGTGTCGATCTTCTCCACGGTGAACTTGCAGACCTTCTTGCGGCGGAAGAACTTGCGGCCGCCCTGGCCGCCGGGGCCACCAGGACCGCCTGCGGGACGTGGGCCGCGGGGACCACCGGGGCGAGGACCGCCGGGGCCTTGCGGGCGGTCGGAGCCCTGGGGACGATCGCCGCCCTGGGGACGGTCTGAGGGTGCGCCGGTGGAGGCCGGAGCGGATGCGGGTGCTGCGTTTTGAGTCTCGTCAGCCATGATTCGTTTCCTTTTAAGTTGCTAGATCTTCGTTGTACGTTCTTGGTCGCGCTGTCTGCGCAATCCCTGTGCTTTTGCGGCTGTGCTTAGCCTTGTGCGGCGGGCTGGGGTTCACCCTGCTCGGCGGCGGCTGGGACGGCGGTGACTTCCTGCTGCGCGGCTTGCGGCGCGGCGGAGGCGGAGATGTCGGCGGTGCCGGCGTTCGCGTTGGCCTCGGGGTTCTCCTGCGGCAGGGCGGAGCGCTTGACGTGGGCGGCGCGGTGGGCCTTGATCTTGGCGACGCGCTTTTCTTCCTCGTCGGTGCGGACGGTGATGAACTTGATCACCTGCTCGGTGACGCGGAGGCGGCGCTCGATCTCGTGGATGAGATTGGCGGGGGCGTCGACGACGAGGAGGACGTAGAAGCCGTCGTTGAACTTGTTGACCGTGTAGGCGAGGCGACGGCGGCCCATCTTCTGGTCGGCGGGGCTGTTCTTTACGGTTCCGCCACCCTGGGTGATGTAGCCCGAGAAGGTCTCGATGCTCTTGTCGACGTCCGCGTCCTCGAGATCGGGACGGAGGATGTACATGATTTCGTAGCTGCGATTCATGGTGGTTCTTTCTGCGGGGTTGGTTCCCCGCACCGCTCCGGTCTGGTGCCCGGAGCCGGTTTGGCTCTGGTTAGGAGGCGCCGTCGCCGTTGGGCGGTCCGGGCTTCCGGTTGAATTCGTTCATCGCCGCACTGACACCCTTCGTCAGTATGGCTTCGACCGCGCGTACGGCCAGGTCGAGTCCTTCGTCCAGCAGGGCAAGCTCGGACTTTCGCAAAGGCGAAAGCAGGTAGCTTGTTCCGCCGGCTTTGACCGCGAGGCCCGACTCGGTTGGCGGTTTGCCGATCCCGATGCGGACTCGCGTCCAAAGGTCCGTCCCCAGTGCGCCGGTGACGGACTTTACGCCGTTGTGCCCGTTGGCCGAACCACTGGTGGCCAACTTGATGGTTCCGAGCGGGAAGGCCAGTTCGTCGTACAGCACGATCAGGTCTTCCAGGCCGAGGTTGAGGTCCTTGAGCAGCGCGACGACGGAGAGGCCGCTCAGGTTCATGAAGGTTTCGGGCTTGGCTAACAGGACGTCGTGTCCCATGAACTTTGCCCGGCCGGTTTCCGCGCGT
Source organism: uncultured Verrucomicrobiae bacterium (assembly GCA_963795955.1). GTDB lineage: Bacteria > Acidobacteriota > Terriglobia > Terriglobales > Acidobacteriaceae > Granulicella. The sequence goes on along the minus strand of CAWCJK010000009.1, from coordinate 12,970 downwards.
CCCCGGCGGTTGGTGACCGAGACATCGCAGATGCGCGGCGATGCGATCGATGGCCATGAAGCCTGCGTTGTGCGGTGTCAGCAGGTATTCCATGCCAGGGTTGCCGAGACCGACGAGAAGCTTCATAGAGCAGGAAGTAGGAAGCAGGGATAGGAGGTAGATTCGTCTTCGCTATCCCTGGCTCCTGCTTACTTGTCTTCCTCCTGCTTGCCCTTCTTGGCGACGACTTCGGGCTCGGCGGGGGCGTTGGCTACGGGCTCGGTTTCGGCTTCGGCCTTGACCGGCGTAACGTGGGCGATCATCTCGTTCTCGTCACCGAGGAACTGGAACTTGTCGCCGTGCGGGAGGTCCTTGATGTAGATCGCCTGGTTCATCTCGAGGTTGGAGATGTCGACGTCAATGTGGCTCGGGATGTCGCCGGGGAGGGACTCGATTTCGACCTCGTGGAGGACCTGGGAGAGGATGCCGCCCTGCGTCTTGACGCCCGTGGGGGTACCGATGAGCTGCACGGGAACCGACGACTTCATGCGTTTGTCCATCGCGATGCGCTTAAGGTCGATGTGCAGCAGCTTGCCCTTGATGGGCTCGTTCTGCCAGTCGACGATCATGACCTTGGTCGGGGCCGAGCCTTCGATGTTGAGGTCGAAGATGCTGTTGTGGCCGCTCTCGGAGTAAAGAATCCTGGTGATGACCTTGGGGTCGACAGTTACCGCGACCGACGGCTCGCCTGCGCCGTAGACGACGGCGGGGATGAGGCCCTGCACACGCACGCGGCGCGCATGATTCTTGTTGAAGGTGCCGGTGCGCGGGGTCGCGGTTACGGCTTCGACGGGGTTGTTTGCCATGAGTTTTCCTTTCGGGCGAAGAGCAGAGGGAGGAAGTAGGGTCAGGAAGTAGGAAGCAGTTCTTCCGGCTTCAGTGGCTGCTTCGGTTCTGCTCGACTCCGTTCGCGGCGAGTTGCCGCTGTTGGTTGTGGTCGTAGGTTGCGAGGGAAGAAGACTTGTTCCTATTTCCTGCTTCCTACTTCCTGGGTTTAGGTAAAGAGCGTCGAGACCGACGTCTCCATGTGAATGCTTTCGATCGCTCGGCCGAGGAGGCCTGCGATGGAGAGAACTTTGATTTTGCCGACCGCCCTGGCCGCTTCGGTGAGCGGGATGGTGTCGGTGACGATGAGCTGTTTCAGGTTGGACTGCTCGATGCGCTCGACCGCGGGACCGGAGAGAACGGCGTGCGAGGCGCAGGCGTAGACAGCGTCGGCTCCTTGCTCGAGGAGAGCGTCGGCGGTTTTGACGAGCGTGCCGGCGGTGTCGACGATGTCGTCGAGGATGAGGCAGGTGCGGCCGCGGACGTCGCCGATGACGTTCATGACTTCCGTGACGTTGATATCGGTGCGGCGCTTGTCGACGATCGCCAGTGGCACTTCAAGCTTCTTGGCGAAGAAGCGCGCGCGTTCTACACCGCCGGCGTCGGGGCTGACGACGGTGAGGTTGGGGAGGTTGAGCTTGCGGAAGTAGTCGACGAGGACCGGCGAGGCGAAGAGGTGATCGACGGGGATGTTGAAGAATCCCTGGATCTGGGCCGCATGGAGATCGACGAAGAGGGCGCGGTTGGCGCCGGCGGTGACGAGCAGGTCGGCAACGAGCTTGGAGGTGATCGCAACGCGGGGACGATCTTTGCGGTCCTGGCGGGCGTAGCCGTAGTACGGGACCACGACGGTGATGCGGCCGGCAGAGGCACGGCGAAGGGCATCCTGCATGATCAGCAGCTCCATGAGGTGCTGATCAGTGGGATAACAAGTGGGCTGGATGACGAAGACATCCGCGCCACGAACATTTTCAAGGAGCTGGAAGTGAATCTCGCCGTCAGAGAAGCGCTGGAACCGGCTCTGGAGCAGGTTGACGCCTAGAAACTCGGCGATATTTTGAGCGAGGGCCGGATTTGCGGAACCGGAGACGATCTTGAAGTTCTTGTCTTCGCTGAGTTTGGAGGGTTTCTTCTTTTCGGGGCTGGTGACCGGCTTGTCGTCGCTCGCGGGTTTCGCGATCCCGGAGGGGGCCGTTGTGGCCATCTCCGGGGTCTGTTGTGCGGGTTCGAGGAGTGCGGTTTGTGCGCTTGCGCTCGAACCGTCATTTGTAGAACTGGGGAATGGAACCGCTGCCATGCCGTTTTCGCTTTTCACGTCTGAGACTCCCGAGGCTGGTTGACCTTGTCAGAGTTTCGTACAGCTTTATGTGCTGCCGGAGGCCGGTTGCGCCGCCGGGTGTTGCGCGTTCTGCTACTGCTTCGCGATTCCATCTCGGCCGTGAACGCCTCTTGTTGCGAGGGCGTCCGGTGGCCGGGTACTTCCTGCTTTTCGCCCACGGAGGCCTTGAGGCAGCCGGGGGGTATTGCTTAACTTCGTGCGGCCTCGGTTCGGCCGCCGTCCATCAAAAAGTGTCCCGTTGTTCTTCGGGCCGAGCGAGGATTGTGGCCCTCGTGCGATCGATTTGCGGTGGTTGGGCGACCAGGATTCGAACCTGGACTGAGTGCGTCAAAGGCACTTGACCTACCGTTAGTCGATCGCCCAGTCCTTGCCGGTTTTGCTGCCGGCAGATCATGCTGCGAACCGATCGCGTGAACCGATCATTTCGGCTGCGGCGAGGGTTCGCGCTGATGACACATCACCAGATTACGCGAACATCCGCTGCCAGTACTCGCGGCGTGGGAGCGTTTCGGTAAGAAGCGCCCGGGTGCCGAGAGACTGCACACGTTGTTGAGCCTCGAGCGCCGCTTCGGCGGATCCGTAGATCCCGAAGAGCGCCGAGCCGGAGCCTGACAACGCTGCGTACAGCGCAGGGGTTCCGGTTCGAGAACCAGACTTCTCTCCTGGAAGGGTCTTTGACCCGGCCAAGGCACGCTTGATGTCACGCAGGGAAGGATGTTGCCGGAAGGCGACGTCCTCAAAGTCGTTTTCGACCCCGGTGCGGACTAGCGCGAGAAGGGGATTCTCGGCCAGATCGCCGTTTTGTTCCTGAGGGCTTGCGCCCGCACCGCTTGAAAGCTGGTCTTCTGAGCCCGCAGGCTGGATAGAAGAGGAACCGGCGATACCGGTTGTTTCTCGCCTGGCCGATGCGGTGCACCCAGAGGGTGTCCACACGGAGGCCAAGACGCGGCTCAACTGCTCTAGTCTATCGGTCGGGGGAACCACCGTCAAGCTTTCGTGGTCTGGCTGGCTGGGGTCCGAGCTCAACCGGAGATCGAGATCGCGAAAGGCCTGTGCGGTGGAGACGCCAACGTCGGGGATCGCGACGACGATGGGGACCGCAGGCGAGTCGGGCAGCGGATAGACGGCTTCGCCCCGGTTGAGGCCGAGAACGGTGCCACCCAGCAGAAAAAGCGGTACGTCGGAGCCGACCTCGGCGGCGAGGGCGAGGCGGTCGGGCCCGGGGAGGGCGACGCCCAGTTCGCGTTCGAGGGCGAAAAGGGCGGCGGCGGCGTTCGCGGAGCCGGCGCCGAGACCGCCCTGGACGGGGAGGCGCTTCTGGAGAGTGATGTGGACCTGGGCTCGGAGGCCGAGCCGCGCCAGCGCACCGGAGACGATGCGGTGGGCGGTGTTGCGCTCGCAGTCACCCGTTGCCGTGCAGGGGACGCCTGGGTGATCGGCTTCGAGGGTGATGCGGGTCTCCGCGGCGGGCTGGGCGGAGACGGTGACCAGATCGTGGAGGCCGAGAGTCTGGTAGACGGTCGTAAGGGCGTGAAAGCCGTCTGGCCGCGGAGGGCCGACCGCCAGGCCGAGGTTGATCTTGCAAAACGAGCGAACGGTGGTCGGCATGGCTGTTCGTAGTCTATCGAGTGGCTAGTGGCTAGTGGCTAGTGGCTAGTGGCTAGTGGCTAGTGGCTAGTGGCTAGTGGCTAGTGGCGCGACCGTGAGTGGACGCTGGGGGCGGGTGCGCGACCGAGGAGCGCGCAAGCAGAAGAGCGCCGTTGCCGGCGCTCTTCTGGAGTGTGGATCTGGTTGGGTTGGAGCGCTATCTGCCCCAGAGAGCGGTTGTGCCCCACATGATGCTGGAAGCTGACGTGGTGTTGGTGCCCCACATGATGCTGGAAGCCGACGGGACGCTGGTTCCCCACATGATGCTGTTGCCCCACATGGCGCTGGTGCCCCACATGATGCTGGTTCCCCACATGATGCTGGAGCTACCCGGCCCGTTCGTCCCCCACATGATGCTGGAGCCGTTCGGTACGTTGGTTCCCCACATGATGCTGGTTCCCCACATGATGCTGGCGGCCTGCGGTGTTCCGCGGCCCCAGAGAGCGGTCGCTCCCCAGAGTGCGGTGAAGGCCTGTGGGTCGCTGGTGCCCCACATGATGCTGGTTCCCCACATGATGCTGTTGCTGCCTACGAACGCGTTGGCGCCGTAGATCTGGCTGCAGCCCCACATGATCGAGGCACCCGCGGGTGCGCTGCGGCCCCAGAGAGCGGTTGCGGGCTCCGTCAGGCTGACATTGCCCGTGGCCTGGTTGTAGACGGCGTTGGGCGAGAGCGCGTAGCCGGTGTTGGGGATGAGGTGACCGTAGGCCTGGGCGTTCTGGATGCTGGCCTGGAGGTCGAGGTAGCCGGCGCCCTGGGTGAAGACGTCGTTATGCGCGGTGTAGGTTTGGCCCTTATCAGTAACGACGTACGTGCGCGGGATGACGTTCTTGTTGGCGCTGACCATGAGGATGATCTTGGCAGCGTCGGGGGTGAGGGCGGAATCCGCCTGCAGGAGATCAGCGACGGCGCCGCTGGTGACGGCGGTTGCCATGCTGGTTCCGCTGAGCGGGAAGTAGGTGGTGGACGCCTGGGCGGAGCCGCCGTTTACATACCAGCTCAGCGGCGTGTAGAAGGACGGGTTCTGGGCCTGGAGGTTGGAGCCGGGCGCAAGGAGGCTGGTGACGAGGTTGCCGGGTGCGACGATGTCGGGCTTGGCGACCTGGTCAATGAAGCTGGGCCCCTTGGAGCTGTAGCTGGCCATGACGTCGTCGTTGACGCTGGCGGTGTTCATGGGGTTGGTGGCGCCGACGGTGATCGCGTAGGGATCATTGCCGGGGGCGTTGATTGTGCCGTAGCCCTCGGCGTTGAGTGCGGTGTCGCGGCCGTCGTTGCCGGCGGCGACGACGACGGTGATGCCGGCCTTCCACGCCTGCTCCACGGCCTGGCAGAGAGGATCGAGGGTGTAGCTCTCGTAGATGGGACGGCCGACCGAGAGGTTGATGACCTTGATGTTGTAGGTGTTCTTGAGCGCGATGGCGGCGTCGATGGCAGCGATGACAGTGGAGTCAGAGCCCTGGCCGGTTTCGTCGAGGGCGCGCAGATTGATGAGATTGGCGTGGGGCGCGATGCCGGTGAAGGTGCGGGAATAGGCGTTTCCGGTGGACGCTGCGCCGCTGCCTGCGATGAGCCCGGCGATGTGCGTACCGTGACCGAAGCCGTCGGCCGTGGTGGTCTCGTTGGGGACGAAGTTGGCGCTGTAGACGATGCGGCCGGCGAGGTCGCCGACGGGGCTGATGCCGCTGTCGATGACGGCGACGCCGATGCCCTGGCCGTTGTAGCCCTTGGCGTTAGCCCAGGGAGCGTTGATGGGCTCAGCCGTGAACTCGGCGCTGGTGCCGATGGGGGCAGTTGTGGTCGAGCTGGCGTTCTGTCGCGCGAGGATCATGCGATCGAGCGAGACGAAGGCGACACCGGGACGATTGGCGAGAGCTGCGAGCTGCGCGGGGGAGACCTTTGCGGCGACGGCGTTGATGGAGTGAATCCGCTTGGAGACAGCGCCGAAGCGTGTTGACCGCGGCGACTTCGTTGTCGGAGGGATCGGCGGTGTATTGCACGATCACGGGAACGGTGGAAGTGCTGACGCTATCGAGGTCGGCGGAGCACTTGGGGTGATGGCAGGTGGCTGAGGCCGCGAGGGGTAACGAGAGGATCCCGGTAACCGCGAGGGCAAAACAGGAGAGACGAGTCCGAACCGTCATGAACAGCTCCACATTAGGAAATTCGATCTTCTGGGTCAGCTCCAAACAGCAAACAGACGATGGCAAGGCGAGGGGGAGAAAGGGGTGAAGCCAGATCTATGTCAACGTATGTTTTGCTGCAGGGCCCAGATGACCGCACACGAGGAGCGGACCACCTTTGATACACAAAGGTTGGGAAGCCGCACTGCTGCTTTGGTGTGAGCTTGGATTGAGTGCTGTTCTGGAAAGGAACAGGCCCAAATTGCTCACAGCAGAAGGCTTTCGTTTCGAGGTGCTCTTGATTGCTCAGGCAGTTCTACTACACGAAGGTTGCAGAAGCAATGACCAAAGTCGACTAAATTTTCGTGAACAACGAGCAACACGTTTCGGGGTGGTTAACGATAACAAATCAAGGCTGGAGCTTCGTACAGCGACTTTGTTTTTAACTAGATAAAGCGACTTGCGTTGAGACCTTTCAGCGTTAGTGTCAAGACAAATTGCGAGTTCCTCGTGGCACCTTGGTGTTAGTGGCCACGAGCTTTGGTAACCAGAAGTTAGCACTCCTAAGTGACCGGACGAATCCCACAAAAGAGAAAGGCCGAGCGCTTTTGCGCCCGGCCTTTGTCGCGGATTCGCGACGGTTAGGCTACTGGCCTGACTGGCTCTGCTGAATGAAGGCTGCAGTCCGGTCATGAAGACCGTGCAGCGCGTCTTCGTTGACATAGACCATGTGGCCGGTTGGGAAGAACTTGTACTCGATGTTCTTCTGCAGGTTTTGGCGCATGGGCAGGTGCTTCATCTCGTAGGTGGCGCCGAAGTAGAGGGTGCCGAGATCGAAGTAGCCGCCCATCAGCAGGATGTGCATGTGGGGGTTGACCATCATCGTGTAGGCGATGTCCGCAGAGACGTTGGTGGAGACGGCCCAGCCGGGGGCGTTGCCGGGCGCGCGATGGTGCATGTCCCAGTTAAAGCCGGGTTCGCGGGCGCTCGTTTTATAGGTCATGTTCTGGCCGAAGTGCAGGGTCTCGTGCGCGTAGGTGTTCATGGCGGCGAGGATGGAAGACTCGACGGACTCGGTGAAGGGGTCGTAATCGGTGTCCTTGGCCAGCGGGTCCATGGAGGGCCCTTCATAGCGGGAGTCGAGGCGGCCGGTGGTGATGTCGCTGGGATCCTGGAGGTACTTGGCGAACTCGCCGCCGGTGAGACGGAGGTTGGCCTTGATCCAGGTAGCGGCGGGGATGCCGGTGTAGCTTTCGAGCTTGGCGGCTACGGCTTGCTTCTGCGCGGGGTCGAGGTCGGCGCCTTGCAGGAGAGCGGCGGCGTAGTCGGTGAGGGCGTAGTGCTCGACCTCGTGGATCCAGGGCTCTAGCTGCGCGGGTTGACTGGCGACCTTGTGGTGGTACCAGGCGGTGGCGGCGAAGGAGGGCAGGGCGAGGAAGTAGCCGTTCTCGGTGCCTGGGTTGCCGTCGGAGCCATCGGCGGAGTTGTCGAAGCTGAGGATCTGCGAGAGGAAGACGATGCCGTTGAGGTCGACGCCGTGCTGCTGGAGACGGGCGCCCAGGGCGGCGTCGCGCGTGGTGCCGTAGCTTTCACCAAAGAGATACTTCGGGCTCTTCCAGCGGTCGTACTTGGTGAGAAAGCGGCGGATGAAGCGATCGAAGGCGCCGGCGTCCTCGTCGATGCCGTAGAAGCCCTTGAAGGCGTCCTTGCCCTGGACGCGGCTGTAGCCGGTGCCGGGGGCGTCGATGAAGACGAGGTCGGCGGCGTCGAGCAGGGTGTAGGGGTTGGGGCCGATGGTGTAGGGGCCGCCGACGGGATGCTGGAGGTCAGGGATGTGGACGCGCACGGGACCGATGCTTGTCATGCGCAGATACATGCTGGCGGAGCCGGGGCCGCCGTTGTAGATGAAGACGACGGGCCGTGTGCCGGTGTTTTCACCCTTGGCGAAGTAGGCGGTGTAGAAGATGCGGGCGGTGGCGGGCTGGTCTTCGGGCTTGGCCGGGAGATCGATGGGCGCGTCGGGCAGGTATTTGCCGTCGAGGCCGATCATGGCGTCCTGCGAGTCGGAGGCGCCGACGGTGAGCATTCCGGCGACCGCGGTGTACGCGATGCTCTTGCCGGCGGAGGTGGTCACGGAGGCTTCACTGGTGGAGTCGGGCGGCAGCATGCCGGCGCTGTGCTTTTCGGGTGCGGGTTCGGTCGAGACCGTTGTTGTTGTGGTGGTCTTTTCCGGCGGGGTGCCGCGTCCCTGTGCGTAGGCCGCGAGGGTTACGAGCGTGGGGCAGACGGTGGCGGCGAGTGACGCAGCGACGAGCATGCGCACAGAGGGACGGGCAAAGGCCATCAACAAAGGCTCCTTGGAAAGGATGTGATTACTGTACGCCTGTCCGGCGTCAGAAGGATGCGAGCTGTGGTCGTTCTAAGCCGGCCTTGTCATGTACTTCGACAGGACCTTGTTCAGGCCTTCGTTGGGCACGCACTGCCGGGCCGAGAAGGAAGACAAGATGTGATCGAGTTCGGTCTCGGAAAGGCCTTTGAAGAGGCTGGCGTAGAGCGGCTGCATGAGCGTTCCCGTATAGAAGCACAACACAGTTTGGCTAAAGCACCGGACGTTGAGCCGGGGATCGAGTTGCGGATCGGAGACGGCATGAAGGATCTGATCGGCAAGCTGCGCGGTCGCGTCTTTGAGCGGCGTGGGAGGAAGCCACTTCATCCAATCGTCGGTACCGAGAGCACGCTTCTTGCGTAGCAGTTCCTTGATCCGATCCATGTAGGGCGATGCGGGGTTGAGGGTGAGCATGCCCATCACGCCCACATCCTTGTAGTTCCAGGTGGTCCAGTGAGCCTCATTGCGTTCGAAGATGCCAATCTGATCATCGAGCGCGCGAAGCCGGTCGGGAGTCTCGGCAGCTGGCCCATTGAAGACAGAGCCGAACTCGCCCACCCACAACGGCACGTTGTGGCGCTGCGTGAATCCCGTGCCTTCGGCGTCCAGGAAGGACCGCTCCTGTCTTGCCTCATCCCAGAACTCCGAATCAACTGGCGCAGCGCCGGGATAGGGACCGGGACCGAAGCCGGGCACGGTGTAGTTGTGTGAACTGTAGGCCAGGTTCTCGTCGAAGGGTTCCTCGAATCCGGAGAACTGCTTGGCGTAGTTATCTCCCTCAAGGAAGACGATGTGGCGGGAGTCGATTTTGCGGATCGCTGTTACGACGCGCCGGAAAAGGGAGTTGATGCGATCCCAACGAGGTCGATAGTTGGCGTTGATGTTCCACGGGTAGTCGCCGATCTCGTTGTTTGAACAGGGCTCATTGAGGATGTCGTATCCGGCGATGACGGGCCTGTTTGCATAGCGGCGTGCGAACTCCTGCCACAGGGCGACATAGCGGTCCTGGTACGAGGTGACCGTCCAAAGAAGACTGATGCGATTGGCGTTGTCAGAATGCCAGTGGACGTTCTGCCAGCCCTGGGCGGAATGGAGGTCGAGGATGACGTAAAGGCCATGGTTCTCGCAGTGACGTAACACCTGGTCGAGCCGGCTGAAACCGGACTCCTTGTACTTGAAGGGAGCAGCGTCGTCCTCGAAGTGGCGATAGTTCAGCGGAATCCTGATAACGGATGCGCCGGTGTGCTTAAGGAAGATGATGTCGTCTTCGTTGAAGAAGTGGTCGAGCAGGCGCTCGAAGAAGAACTGCGCTTTCGAGGGACCAAGCGTTTCGGCCATCTGTGCGCGCAGCGTGTGTTCCGCGCCGGGGTGGCCGTTGATGAAATCCTCCATGTTCATCCAGCCGCCAGGGCACGTTCCCCTGAGGCGAACTCTGGTTCCCTTGGCATCGACGATATGACGGCCGCTGACGCGGAGAAATTCCAGCTTGTTTTCGACCGCAGCGGTCTCCGGGAGGCGCGGAGCATTTGCTGATCTCGCGTCTGCGGGAACGGAACTGCTCGCGAGCGCTGCCGCCCCGGTCAACGCGGCCAACTTCAGGAACTCTCGCCGAGGCTGCAATTCCGCCGCCTTCTTTGTCATGTAACCCCTTTCGAAGACGTGTTCCGTGGGCAGGCGCACCCGCTGCCGAAGTTATGTCGAAAGGGTGCGCCGAGCACTGCGTTTACGTGTATTGCTCGTCCGGGACAGCGTCTTGCGGACGCGAAGAGCACTTCGTCGTCGTCACCCGGCATCTTCTCCGAAGCATGTGCGGTTGTCCATGCGCAAATGCCTGTTCTGCTAGGTTGTTTTCTGGGGTGGCGTTATGTCGGATGGGAAGTTAGAGGTTGGCGAGCTTTTCGCGGCGCGCGGAGAGAAGCGGTATGGGGTCGTTGAGTTTCCTGTGCAGGGTGAGCCGTACCGGCTGCCGCTTTGGTTGATCCACGGAGACGAGGACGGGCCGACGCTGGTTGTTACGGGTGGGGTGCATGGCGCTGAGTACGCGAGCATCGCGGCGGCGCTTGAGCTTGGGCGCTCGTTGGATCCTAAGGGGCTGCGCGGGCGCGTGATTGTGGTGCCGGTGTTGAACATGCCTGGCTTTGCTGCTCGGTCTATCTACACTTGCCCTCTGGATGGGAAGAATCCGAATCGGGTGTTCCCTGGTGATGCGGGCGGGAGTGGGTCGGAGCAGATGGCGCAGTGGGTGTTCCGCAATGTGATCTCGCAGGCGGATTACTACGTGGATCTGCATGGCGGCGATTTGATTGAGGCACTGGTGCCTTTCACGATCTTCTTTCGTCCGGCAACGAGCAGGTCGATGCGATGTCGCTCGAGATGGCGAAGGTGTTTGGGATTCATTACCTGGTGTGCAGTGAGACGCCCGGATCAACTATCTCTGCGGCGGGGCGTGCGGGGATTCCGGCGATCCTTACGGAGTCGGGTGGGCAGGGTATCTGGACGGCAGAACAGGTTGCTGACCATACCAAGGGACTTGAACGCTTGATGCGATATCTCAAGATGATTCCTGGATCCGCGCCGGAGCCAACTGCGTTCACGCTGTTGGAGAAGTTTCTTTGGGTGCGCAGTGGGCATGAGGGCTTTTGGTATCCGCAGGTGTCGGTGGGAGAGGCGGTTCGTGCCGGTCAGGAAGTGGGATACGTCAAGGATTGGGAAGGGAACGTGCTGCAGACGGGCGTCAGTCCCGGCGACGGAACTGTGCTGTTCATTGTCTCGTCGCTGGTGATCCATGAGAATGAGCCGCTGTTCGCCGTGGGCGCGTGAACGCGGAGCGGTGCTGCGCGTATCACGGCTAGATGTGGCGTGAACGAATGCGGGTGGCGCACCAGGTGGCGCCGAGGACGCAGAGCACGGGGATCGGCAGGAGGATCATCTTGGCGCAGAGCCAGCGTGTGGCTTCGGCGTCGTTGAGGAAGAGCAGACGCTGCCAGGGAACGAACACCGCGATAGCGAAGAAGATGGCAAGCGCGATCAGGACGATTTGGGTGATCCGGTAACACATACCGCTCGATGACCTCGCACGGCCTGCTGTTCGCGCGTGGGATGCGGTGTGTATCGAGCCCCGGTATCCCGACGCTATGTAGTTCGATGCCGCGTATTACAGGGGTGTGGCCCCGCGCGGAATGATACGCCGGAGTTACTTCTCCATGTCGGGGTAGGGACCAACGCCGCCACCGGCGATCCATTGATCGAGGTGTTCTTCGAGGACGGGCAGGGGGACGGAGCCGGTTTCGAGGACGGCGTCGTGGAAGGCGCGGAGGTTGAATTTGGAGCCGAGGGCTGGCCTGGGCCTTGGCGCGCGCTTTCTGGATGGCCATCTCGCCTAGGTAGTAGCTGAGCGCCTGTGCGGGCCAGGAGATGTAACGGTCGACCTCGGTTTCGATCTCGTGGTCGGAGAGGGCGGTGTTGTCGCGGAGGTATTGCTGGGCCTGTTCGCGGGTCCAGCCCTGGGCGTGGACGCCGGTGTCGACGACGAGGCGGGCGGCGCGCCAGGCCTGGTAGCTGAGCATGCCGAAGCGCTCGTAGGGCGTGTGGTACATGCCCATTTCTGTGCCGAGGCGTTCGCAGTAGAGCGCCCAGCCTTCGCCATAGGCGGAGATGTAGGCGTTGCGGAACTTGGGGAGAGCTTTGTGCTCGGCGGCGATGGAGAGTTGCCACGAGTGGCCGGGCGCGGACTCGTGGAGGGTGAGGGCGGGGAGCGAGTAGAGGCCGCGGGAGGGCAGGTCGAAGGTGTTGACGAGGTAGACCGACTTTGGCCGCCGCGGGCGGAGGTGTAGAAGGGCGCGATGGCGGGCGGGACGGGAACGATGCCGAAGCGGTTGCGGGGCTCGTAGCCGAAGTAGCGTGAGGCTACACCGTCGAACTCCTTTGCGACCCAGGCGGAGCGATTGAGGAGGTCCTGCGCGGAGGTGGCGTAGAACTGCGGGTCGGTGCGAAGGAAGTGGAGGAAGGCGGGGAGGTCGCCGGAGAAGTTGGCGTCCTTCATGGTGGCGAGCATTTCGGCGTGGATTTTGGCCATCTCGTCCAGGCCGATCTGGTGGATCTGGTCGGGGGTGAGCGTGACGGTGGCGTACTCGAGGATCAGGGACTGGTAGTAGGCTTTGCCGTCGGGGAGGGCTGTGGCGGCCAGGGTTTTTGTGGTGTGCGGGACGTAGTCGGTGACCCAGAAGCTTAGGAGCTTCTTGTAGGCGGGAATGACGGAGGTGGCGATGACTTCGTGGGCCTGAGCGCGCAGAGCGGTTTGCTGCTCGGGCGTGATGGAGGCGGGCATGGTCGCAAAAGGCTTGTAGTAGGCGGTGTCCTCGGGGGACTTTGCGTCGGCGGTTGCGGCGAGGGACTTGTCACGGCCTTGCAGCGTGACTTGCGGCGGGGTGAAGCCGCGGGCCAGGCCGGCGCGCATGTTGGCTTCCTCTTCGGCGAAGAAGCGCGGCATGTCACGCATGCGGGAGATGTAGTGGGTGTAGTCGTCGGCCGAGCGAAGGGGCTGTTGTGGGGCGCCGGCCTGGTCGGACCAGAAGGCGGAGTCGGAGTTGACGGGCTTTTCGTACTCGCGGAAGT
>CAWCJK010000008.1:0-902569 GCA_963795955.1 uncultured Verrucomicrobiae bacterium | reverse complement strand
GCTCTGACTGTCGAAAAGAACTTCGTGGCCGCCGTGCTCGACACCGTCGGCGCCCTCGTCGTCGTCTTCGACACCACCGGCCGCATCGTCCGCTTTAACCGCGCCTGCGAGATCATCTCCGGCTACCAGGCGAGCGATGTCGTGGGCAAATTCGCCTGGGAGCGCCTGATCCCCGAAGAAGATGTTCCGGGCTACATCGAGCGTTTCGAACGCATCCTTCAAGGCGGGTTCCCAACCGCATTTGAGAACCATTGGCTCGCGACGGACGGCAAGCGCCGCCGCATCTCCTGGTCGGCCACTGCCCTGCTCGACCCGCAGTCGCACGTCGCCTTCATGATCGCGACCGGCATCGACGTGACCGTGCAGCGCGTCGCCGAACACGCGATCCGGGAGAGCGAATCGCGCTACCGCCAGATCGTAGAGGGCTCGCTGGGCGTCGTCTGCACCCATGACCTCGAAGGCAGGATGCTGTCCATCAACGAGCACGGCGCACAGAGCTTTGGGCGCGCCGTGGCTGAAGTGATCGGCCATCCGCTCCAGGAGTTCATCCTTCCGGAACGCAAGCACCTCATCGAGCCCTACTTCGACGCTCTGCTCTCGGTCGGCGAAGCCCAGGGCCTGATGCATGTGCAGCACACCAACGGCGAAGAGCGCGTCCTGGCCTACCGCAACCGCCTCGTCGAGCCCAGCGATGGTCCGCGCTACGTCCTTGGATTTGCCGTCGACATCACCGAGCAGATTCGCGCGGAGGACCAGCTTCGCGCGCTTATCCGCCAGTCGAACTCCGTGCTGGAGTCGATCGGAGACGGCATCTATGGCATCGATCTCGACGGCCGCGTCACCATCGTCAACCCGGCCGCGGCGCAGATGCTCGGCTACAAACCGGAAGAACTGCTGGCCGAAACATGCACGAGCTCGTGCATCACACCCGTGCCGATGGCACCCCCTACCCGAAATCGACTGCCCGGTTCGCGGCAGCTTGCGCGACCGCACCACCATGCGCGTCTCCAACGAGGTCTTCTGGCGCAAGGACGGGACGGCCTTCCCCGTGGAGTACGTCGCTCGCCCGCAGGTCGAGGTCCCCGACGGCGGCGCCCACACCGGCGAGGACGGGGAGGGTCGCGCGGTCGGCGTGGTGGTCGCGTTCACCGACATCAGCGAGCGCAACGCACTCGACCGCATGAAGGACGAGTTCATCTCCACCGTCTCGCACGAACTGCGTACACCGCTGACCAGCATCCGCGCGGCTCTGGGACTGGTCGCGGGCGGCGTTCTCAATACCAACCCGGAGAGAGCGCAGCAGATGATGGACATCGCCGTCCGCAACACCGATCGCCTCGTCGCGCTGGTGAACGACATCCTCGAACTCGAACGCATCGGCTCCGGCAAGGCCGACCTGCACTTCACGCACTGCTCCCTCGATGAGCTCTTTGAACGTGCCACGTCGCTTCTGCAAGCCTCCGCCACTCGCGCGAACGTGCGCTTTACGCTCGCCCACACAGGCCTCAACGTCTGGGCCGACCCCGACCGCATCCTCCAGACCCTCACCAACCTGCTCTCGAACGCCATCAAGTTCTCGCCCCACACCTCCATGATGCCCAGCGAGATCCGCCTCTCCGCGCGCCTCCGTTCCCCGGGCGAGGCCGTGATTGAGGTGGAAGACCAGGGCCGCGGCATCCCCGAAGACAAGCTTCAGGTGATCTTCCAGCGCTTCAAACAGGTAGACGCGTCCGATTCACGCGCCATGGGCGGCACCGGCCTCGGCCTCGCCATCTGCGCCAGCATCGTCGCACAGCACGGCGGCAAAATCTGGGCGACCAGCACGCTGGGTGAAGGCTCCACCTTCCATTTCACGCTGCCAACCGAACCACGGGCTCACCTCGGCTGAAAATGGTGTTCCCGCTCCTGATTCGGCTGCCAGGGGAGGCCGCACGCCAAGGCTCCCGCCTCGCTGAGCGCGGCTATTCCAGCGTGTTCCCGCCGTTGACCGCGATCTTCTGCCCCGTGACGAAGCTGGCTGCATCGCTGGCCAAAAACGCCACCACTCGGCCCACCTCTTCCGCCAGGCCCATCCGGCCGAGCGGGACCCCGCGCGTGTAGGCCTGCTTATCAGCCTCCGTCGCGTCCACTGAGCGGTCCGTGGGAATCCAACCCGGAGCCACAAGATTGACCGTGATGCCGTCCGGCCCAAGCTCCCGAGCCCACGACCGCGTCTGCCCAAGCTGCGCGCCCTTCGCGGCAACATAGTTCGCAAACCGCGGATTCCCCAACTCCACGACCTCACTGCCAATCTGGATGACGCGCCCGAAGCCGCGCGACCGCATCCCCGGCAACACCGCTTGCAGAAGCAACAGAGGCGACTTCACGAAGAACTCAAGCTGGTCGAGGTACGCCTGCCAGGTCTGGTCCTCGATCGCCAGCATCGGCTGGTGCCCCGTCGCGTTCACGACAAGCACATCCACCGGTCCGAGCCTCTGCTCCACCTCGCCGACAAGCCGCTTCACCTCGACCTCGTCCCGCACATCGGCCCCGAACGGCTCCGCTCTAAACCCGCGGCCCTGAAGCTCGCGACAAACCTGCTCGGCCCGCTCCCGCTTCGCGAAGTAGTTCACTGCGACATGGAACCCCGCTTCCGCAAGTGCAACCGCCATCGCGGCTCCCAGCCCGCGCGAAGCTCCGGTAACCAGTGCAACCCGACTCATACCCTGGAGCATACCGAAAGCTCGGCCGATTGCCGCTAGCCTGCACGCTCCCCTATAGTTGAGCGCAACTCATGACCCCTCTTGCGCGCGCCCTGGTCGCAACCGCCACCCTTGCCCTCGGCTGCCTCTCCACATCCGCTTACACCGCACCATCGCAAGGCATCTTCACCGCGTCGAGTCGACATCGGCGCCGCGCAGCCCGGCTCCACCACCTTCGATCCGAAGACCGGCTCGTACCGCCTCAGCGGCGGCGGCCAGGACGTATGGGGCACTGCCGACGACTTCCGCTTCACCTGGATCAAATTCACCGGCGACGGCTCCATCACCGCAGATGTGCAGGTCGCGCAGCCGCCCACGCATGCCAAGGCCAAGGGCATGCTGATGTTTCGCCAGAGCCTCGACCCGGGTTCACCGTACGCCGACGTAGCCCTCCACGGCGATGGGCACATCGACCTGCAATGGAGGACCTCCGCAGGCGGCGACACCAGGGACACCGACCTGCCGGCACACGGAACCATCCGCCTCCGCCTCGTCCGCAAAGGCGATCAGTTCACCGCATCTGCGATCCCAGCCACCGGAGGCGCCGAACCGCAACCGCTCTCCATGAACATCCCCATGCAAGGTCCCGTGTACCTCGGCATCGGGGTCTGTTCACACAGCACAACGCAGCTGCAGGACGTGACGTTCTCGAACCTCACCATCGATCACCTCACTTCCACACCTGCCCACTAAGTTCACACACACAAGAGGTCCACGATGGGAGCTTTGCCATCCTTTCGACTCGACGGCCAGACCGCGCTGGTCACCGCCTCCGCCCGCGGCCTCGGACGCGCCATCGCCCTGGCCCTTGCGGAAGCCGGCGCCTCCGTCGCCCTCGGTCTCAGAGACTTGAAGCAGGATTCCGGCCTCGTTGCAGAGATCGAAGCACTCGGCGGCCGTGCGTTGCCGTTGCAGATGGATATGACCGATCTCGAACAAGTCCGCGCCGCCGTCACCGAGACCGCGCGCCACTTCGGCAGGCTCGATATCCTGGTCAACAACGCTGGAATCGCCCCCGTCAACCTCGCGCTCGATGTACGCGAGGAGGACTTCGACCGCACACTCGCCATCAATCTCAAAGGCACATTCTTCGCCTGCAAGGCAGCCGCCGAGATCATGCGCGCCCAAGGCTATGGCCGCATCATTAACATGAGCTCGCAGGCGGGCTTCGTCGCCCTGCCCACCGAGTCCGTTTACTGCATGACCAAGGCGGGCATAGCCCACCTCACCAAGTGCCTCGCCGTGGAGTGGGGCCCGTACGGTATCAACGTCAACGCGGTCGCGCCGACCTTCATCCATACCCCCGGTACCGCCCCCGCGCTCTCCTCACCTGAGTTCCGCGAACAGACGATCCAAAACATCGCTGCTCTGCACCGCATCGGTGATCCGCCCGAAGTGGCGGGCGCCGTCGTCTTCCTGGCGTCACCGGCAGCCTCTCTGATCACCGGACACACCCTGCTGATCGATGGCGGCTGGACAGCCGTATAGACACTGCAACGAACAAAAAAATGCGGGACAATCTCAACGGGTTTTGCGCCAACAGCGACGAAAAACGCAACTCCCGATGAAACTGTCCCGCTCCCCCAGGACGCTCCCAGCGCCCTATAGTCACGACGGAGCTCGTCGTGAAACCTGAACTGAACAAGCCAAGAGTAGCAGTCCCCCAAACGGGTGATTACGTGAAATTAGTAACCTGGACCTTCTCCTTGGTACATGACCCAAATGCTCCCCGCGCGACGGAACGACCAGCCTAGTCTTCGCCGCTTCATCTACTTGCCGACCGCGATCGCAGAAATACGGTATCCTGCCAGACCTCCGGCAACTGTGGCGCACGACGGACTCCAATCGGAGCGCTGCGCAATGCACATCAGCCGGTAAACACCGGGTCGTGCTGCTTCCACCGAGGTGCGCTTCATGGCAAGTGCTCGAAGTTCGGAGCTCCGGAAGTACGAGCCACTGCTGTTGTTCCTCGGTGTGACGCTTCTGCTCTTTCTCGGGCGCGAGCTGCTCATCCCCCTTGCCTTTGCCCTGACGCTCTGCTTCCTCCTGCTGCCCG
Organism: uncultured Verrucomicrobiae bacterium; assembly: GCA_963795955.1. GTDB lineage: Bacteria > Acidobacteriota > Terriglobia > Terriglobales > Acidobacteriaceae > Granulicella. The sequence goes on along the minus strand of CAWCJK010000008.1, from coordinate 897,772 downwards.
CGATCCGGCTCTTGGAAGAACGAAGGGCACCCCGCAGCCTTGCCGTGGCCATCATCGGGACCGTTACATGCCTGGTGCTCGTCCTCGGCGCCTATGTCCTGTCGCGCCAGGTGCTTCAGCTCGCGCAAACACTGCCGCAATACCGCGACAACATGCAGCGGCGCATCGCCGCTTTGCACTCCCCTGCGCAAGACTCCATCGAGCGGGCCATCTCGACTCTGAAGGATGTTGGGGAGAGTATCTCGCCCGGCTCTTCAGCGCCGGCGGGGCAGCCCGTGCGTCTCGTCTCCAGCGCTACGCCTCTGGAGTTCGCGTCCGACCTCCTCGGGCTGCTGATGCGGCCACTCGCCGAGGTCGGCATCGTGATCATCTTCGCGATGTACATGCTCATGCGCCGCGAGGAGCTTCGCCAGCGCATGCTGATGCTGGCCGGCACTGGCCAGCTCGGGGTCATGACCCGCGCCATGGACGAGGCCGCCCACCGCATCAGTCGATATCTGGTCATGCAGCTGGAGGTGAACGCCTGCTACGGCCTGCTCTTCGGTATCGGCCTCCACATCATCGGCGTTCCCAATGCGATTCTTTGGGGTGTCATCTCCGGCTCTCTCCGGCTGATACCGTACGTCGGCACGGCGGCCGGCATGCTTCTGCCCCTCGTGGCGGCGGTCGCGGTCTCCTCCACGTGGGGGCCGCCCGCGCTCGTGGTCATCTGGTTTGTCGTCCTGGAGCTCACCACCGCCTATGTACTCGAGCCCAGGATCTTCAGCACGCGCACCGGGATCTCCTCGCTCGCCTTGCTGGTCAGTGCGATCTTTTGGACGATGCTCTGGGGCTGGCCCGGCCTGGCGCTCGCTACCCCGATGACCGTCTGCGTGGTCGTGATGGGGCAGTACGTCCCGCAACTTGGGTTTCTGCACAGCCTGCTCGGAACCGACGCGCAGCTCTCCCCCGCGGCTCACTTTTATGAGCGCCTGCTCGCAACCGACAACACGGAGGCCTACGCGATCGCGGAGCGATTTCTCCGCGACCGCCCTCTCATCGAGCTCTACGACTCCGTTCTGGTCCCTACCCTGAACCTGGCCAAGACCGATCGCCATCGAGGCACTCTCGACGAGTCTCGCTACGAGTTCCTCCTCTTAAGCCTCACCGAACTGCTTGCCCTGTTCTCCGATCTGCCCGCCGCGGCCGCCAAGCTGCCCTACAGTTCGAACGGGCACCCCAAGCGCGACTTCTTCCGCTCGCCGGTCGCCAAGGAGATCGCGGTGGTCTGCATCTCCGCTCCGGAGACCCCCGACCAGCTCACAACACAGATCCTGACCCAGGTCCTGGAGCACGAAAAGTTCGCCGCATTGGCCCTGACCACCGACGCGTTGTCCGATGACGTCCTGTCCGCGCTCGCTGCCGAAAAGGACACCGTCATCATTATCTCGGCGCTCCCGCCGTTCGCCTTCGCCCAGGCACGGGCCATCTGCCAGCGCGTCCGGCAGTATCTCGGCGAGAACCGCATCGCGATCGCCATATGGAGCAGGTCGGACGACAACGAGGAGACCGTGAGCAGGTTCGGCCCCGGACGGCCGGATGCTGTTGTGGCAACCCTCGCCCAGGTGCTGGTCCAGATCGCCGCCTGGCAGGAACTTACCCGTACCGTCTGACCCCGCGCACAAAGCACCGCAACATCGGCCTGGGTTCGGGTTTTCAACCAGGAGCGACCTCCCCCGCTCTCGTGCGCCCGCTGCCAAGAGCCCGCTGATTCCCGTCGCTGGTTTCGTGATCTACCGAAGAAGGGCTCTCCCCGTCCTATCCGAAAGTGAGCATCATGGTCCTTGGGTCCGAAGTAGAACCTCTGGCAGTCCGGTTTGGCCTGTATATCGATGAGCTGCACGAGTTCTTAGCCGGCCGCGGCATGAGCTTCGGTTCGCCCGACGACCTCCTCCGACTCGCTGAGCGCGCATCGGGGCCCAGCTTCTTCCGCGACGAACTCTCGTCCATGGTGCGGGCCATCATCTTCCGCGAGGCAGAAGGCATTGATCGCCACGATCTGCTCGAACTGCTCGCGGTCGCGGTCGGCGGGCCCGGCATTCGTCTGTCCGCACCAAGCCTGCAGCCTGCTCTCGAACAGCTACAGATCTTTCTAAGTTCGGTGCTGCGTTCCCTTTTTCGCACCTTCCCCGACGAAGCCGACGAGCCTGTTGAGCCGGAAACCGTGAAGCCTGCGCCGTTCGAGAACGTCACGGTGCACGACCGTGCCCCCCAGACACCGGCTCCCGTCAGCGTTTCGGCGACCAACGTTCGCCACACGGCTCGGTTTGTGCCCGAACCGGTTCAGCCCGAGTTCCTCGAAGCGCCGGACGAGGACAGATTCGCCCGCGCGCGGGCCATGCTGGAGAGCGCTGCTCGTCCCCCCGTCCCACCGGTCGAACCCGGTGGCGCACGGTTCGTCCCTCCTGTGGCGCTGGTCGAGGATGCAAGCGTCTCCCCGGGCGTGATGACGCGGAGAAACCTCTGGATCGCGGGGGTGTGCGGCGCGCTCGTCGGTCTCGCGGGAGGTGTCACGGTCCGAGAGCATGCCCCGGTTCTCAATGCGCCGGTCGTGAACGAACTCAGATCGCAAGCCGTGGCCGCGTCCGATCTGCCGAAGCCCAGCCCCTACGAACTGCCCGTCCGAGACACGAAGCCGGCGCCGTATCCAGTCGCCGACCAGCCCAGCGTCGAGCAGCCGATGCCTGAGCGCAGCATCGAGCCCACCTCTGGACCCAGCGTCGAGCCAGTTCCTGAGCCCATCCCGGTCACCGACGCAAGCTCCCCGTCCTCGGCACCCCGGACCTCGCCCGAAACCTCTCGACTCGCACCCTGACCCGAACCTTGCAATCCACGCATCCCTGGTCAGTCCCGACGTCCGCACCAGCACAGCCGAAGCGCATCTCCCTCGTCGCGGCGCCGCTCCCTTCGCCGTCGAGATCTACCTCGCGATCGCAGCCAACACCGCCTGCACCGAACCCTCGCCTCACAACCCGGGTGCTCTCAATTGCGGTCGCCAAACCCGCTGAGACCAGCATCGCTCGCCCGGCTTCACCCGGAAACCCGGTGTACGCCTCGGAGAGGCCCACGGTATTTATGGCGTCCTCGGGCGTGATGACCGGCAATATCCTGTATGCTCCGGCACCCGACTATCCGCGAGATGCGATCGCTCAGGGGGTTGAAGGCCGCGTCGTCCTGCAAGCGCTGGTGTGGCGCGACGGCTCCGTGGTCGCGACGCATCTCCTCCGCGGCGATCACGCCTTGGCCGCTGCCGCACAGGACGCCGTTCAGCATTGGCGCTACCGGCCGTACACGGTCGACGGCCGCGCGGCCGAGGTTGCAACCATCGTCACCGTGAACTTCCGCCTGCCCCGCTAGCATGCTCATCCATATTCGGTCTCGCACGTTCGCCTCCAGCTTGTAATATGGCTACCCTGCTCCGGGAGGTTCTACCTGCGGACCGGCGTGGTAGACTTGCCGCGCCCCGTCGTGGGTTCTGCCGGTTGTGCCGTAACTTGCGCCCTTTCCGCCGGCCGCTGCCGGTGGATGTTCGTTTTTGTGGTCGAGCCTGGGTTCTTCTGCCGTACTCACCCGCGGTCCATGCAGTGCTGCTGCGGTGCTTTCCTCGTTTGCGAAGATCGAAATTCCTGGACTCGGGCCTTCGCACGAACACTTCTCCGTTCCTTGTTTGCGCGAACACCGGTTGAGCATAGTTAGGTGACGTTCGCTCCCCGCCCTGTCTTCACAAGGGGCATTCTCGGAGGAGTCATGGGTTCCCCATCGCCGTTTCACACTCTCGCAGCACGGTACGCGCCGTACGTCGACGAAGTGAAGGGTTTCCTTAGTACCTGTGGTGTTCCATTCGGGTCTCAGCAAGATGTTCCGGCGTTTGCCGCGGCCGTCTCGGAGCCCGGCTATCTGCGCGACGGCATGTCGTCCATCATTCGCGCGATCATCTATCGAGAAAAGGAAGAGGTCTCGCACCTTGAACTGCTCGACGTGCTCTTGGTAGCCGTAGGCGGCCTTGATGTCGAGGAGGACGCGCCCGGGATCGACCGGTCCAAACGAGAGCTGTCGCGGTTCATAGGGCAGGCGATGACTTCTCTCTGGGGCAAGCGCGAGAACAACGCCAGGCCGGCGATCACGGAAGACCTCGGCCGTCCAGAGGAACCCGCGCACGCGCGAACTCATGAGAATGGCTCCTCAGACCTCGTACGCAAATGCTATTTCGCGGAGATACTCACCGCGCAGGCAACACACGACGCCACATCCTGGCTGTCGACGGCGTCCGGTGAAACCGAACCGCTCATGGTCCTGAACGGCAGGCGTGCTCCGGAACCGGCGCCGGCGGAGCTGCTCAGCGATACTGAGATCTCCCCGCCTCCAGACCACATCGCAGCGTCCGTCGTAGATCCAGTCACCTCAGAGCCAATGCCAGAGCGCGCGCCCGAACAGGAAGAGCGGCGGGCGTTGGATCCGGTCTTCGAGGAACCGGTACACCCCGCACCCGAGCCCCTGGCCATCGAAATCGTTCATCCGGTTGCAGCCGAGCCGGTTCTCGACCCTGTGGCCATCAGCATGGTTGAGCCGTTCCTCCCGGACGCCGCTCCGGAGCCCATCGCAAATACGCTCCCCGAAGCCACCGTGGCGGAAGTGATCACCGCACCGCACGGCGCAGAAGTTCCCGTTTACCTCGCCACCGCCTCCGAAGCGGCGGTCCCCGACGCTAACTTCGCCGAGAGCGCCGCCAGCGCCGATACAGAGGTCCTGCTGACCGATGCGGCTACGCCGGCGCCAGACCTCGCTCCGCACGCGGAGCCGGTCACCGTCTCCGCGCCCGAGCCAATTGAACTCGTTCCGCCGAAGCGTGAGGTGGTCGCGGACCGCGCAGGACAACCTCCCCGGGTCTGGGCTCCCATAGCGCCCTTGTTCAGGCAGCAGCCAGACCGTGCGGCGCTCCCGCATCCCGTTGCCGCGCGGCGTTTTCTGGTTCCTGCCGCCCTCTGCCTCGCGGGCCTGGGTGCGTTGTCGATCGCCCCTCTGGTTGATCTGTTGAGTGGAGGGCACCACACGCAGGTGTCACAGCCCGTAACGAGAGCGCCGCGCTCGGCGACGCCAAGCGCTTTGGTCATTCCCGTTCTGCCGCCCCTCGCACCGATTGCGGACATCGACGCCGTGGGTACGTCGAGCTCCGATTCATCGGAACAAGATCTGGATCGACTCACGGAGCCGCGGGTAAGAGTTCATGCGGCCCGCAAGCGTTCGGCCTCTCCGATCGCGCCGCAACCGCGACCGGTACACCCTGCTCCGAATCGGGATGCGGCTCCCGACGCGAACCCACGGGCGATGGATCTCCCAAGCGCAGACCGGGGCTCCCCGGCCTCCGCAACAGACCTGGCCGCGGCCGCGCTGACGCCCAGGCTCTAGACAACCCGCCTCGGAAACGACGGAAGACTGTCGGTAACCGCCGACAACGTACGGCTGCTGGCCGCCTTTCACGCGTCCTAACGCGCGTACTTCCAGAAAGATGAGGCGTACGCATGAAGTTTTGCGCGATTCTTGCTGTGTCCGCAGCGCTGTCTGCCCCGACCGGAGTTTTGTACGCGCAGACAAACACTAGTTCCTCGTCGGCCGCCCTGGTCATCACACAAAAGACCGATGCCCCCGGCATATCACTCTCACCAGGCTCTTACACCATTCGAGTGGCGGACCACCTCAGCGACCGCGTCCTGATCGAGATCGACAAGCGCGGCAGCAACAAGCCTTCATTGTTCCTTGCGTACCCCAGCACTTCTCTGTCCGGCGGGGCCTCCACTGGCCCGATCACTTACAGCAAGGGTCTGAAGAACAAGCCCACGCTGCGCGGCTACGCCTTCCGCGGCGGTTCCACGTTCGAGTTCATCTACCCGAAGAAAGACGCCGTCACCCTGGCCAAGGAAAACAACGTCCAGGTCGTCGCCGTCGATCCAGCCTCTGAGAACCTCCCGTCCCTTCCGCAACTAACCCCGAAGGACCAGCAGGAGGTCACGCTCTGGATGCTGACGCCAACGCCGGTCCAGCCGGGCGATTCCAAGCCGGGTATCGCCGCCGCGAAGTACCAACCTGCTGCCACCGCCTCCAATCAGACCACCGAGCAAGCGCAAACCAGCGCGCCGTCGTCTGCGCCGTCCTCTGCGCCGTCCCCAGATGCGGCGTACCCACGGGGCGTAAGTACGCATCACGCTCGACAGGCAACGAACGGTCCCGCGCTCGTGGCCCGCAACGAGCCACCCCGGACGCACGCCAAGAACCTGCCCCACACCGCGTCCGACCTTCCGCTCGCGTGGCTCGCAGGTGGTCTGTCGCTTCTGCTGGCCTTGGCGCTGCGCGTTCGCTCCGTCTGGTCACGAACGCTGCGCAACCATGCGTAAGCTGCCGAAGCTTCTCGAGCTGAGTGCTTGGGCGCTCTGCCTTCTGTGCTGTGCCATCCTGCTCGTTCGTCGAGGGGAGGTTTCGGCGGCACAGAGGGCAGCGGTCGCACTGACCTACGGCCACGCGCCCGCGCGTGCCGTTCCGACCCCGCAGTCTGACGTGGTTGCGCCAAACAGCTATCCTGCGGGCGCAAGTGCGAGCTCTCGCCGCGTGCTCGGCAGGCTCGAGATCCCGGCACTGCACCTCACTACCGCTATCCTCGACAACGATGACATGCGGTCCCTGCGGGTTGGCGCTGGACACATCCCGGGCACGGCCGCGCCAGGCGGGCTTGGCAACTTCGGCGTCGCCGCTCACCGGGACACATTCTTTCGGCCGCTCAGTGGAATCAAGCCGGGCATGAAGATCAACGTGATCACCGCCGAGGACACCTTCGTCTACGTGGTGGACGCAACCAGGATCGTCATGCCTGACCAGGTGGAGGTCCTTGACACCGGCAACGTGCCCGAGATGACGCTAGTCACGTGTTACCCGTTCCACTACATCGGTGCTGCGCCGAAGCGCTTCACGGTGCAGGCGCACCTGCAGTCGTACTGAGCCGGAACCTCCGTCCGCACTCGCTCACCTCAGTCATTGCGGGCGATCATGCCTCCTGCAGAAACCAATTCATTGACTCCTCGAAGACCGCGGTCGGCACCGCATGGGCCGGGGAGCTCCCGGTACACCGTAGCTCTGCAGCAAAGTATTCCCGCATTGAAAGTTAGCTTTGGACTTGGTACCGGGGTAGCGTCCGCGACCCGTCAGGATCGGCCCTGCATTTCGCATGCGCCTAAGAACATTCGAGAGGCCGGCAGGAATCAATGTGCAGCCGCTGACCCGTGTTCGACCAGCAAACTGTGAAAGGATGGGCTTCCCTGCTCGGCCTCGAGCCTGGGCTTCTGGAGCACCCGATGAGTCCGTTCCCTGCCGTACCGTTCGTCTTTCTTGCGCTGATTGTCCTCATCTGGATCATCCGCTGCCTGAACGTTCTGCCCGAATACGAACGGGCGGTCGTCTTTCGCCTCGGACGTGTGCTTAGGAACGCGAAGGGCCCGGGGGTGGTGCTGATCCTGTGGCCGATCGACAGGATCGTGAAGGTGTCGCTCCGGGTTGTGACCTGGGAGGTGCCACCGCAGGACATCATCACGCGCGACAACGTCTCGCTGAAGGTCAATGCGGTCGTCTACTTTCGCGTAGTGGACGCGACACAGGCTGTGATTGAGGTTGAGAACTACCGATTCGCGGTGGAGCAGGCAGCGCAAACCGCTCTGCGATCGGTGCTCGGCGAGGTGGAACTGGATGACCTGCTTTCGCAACGCGAGGTGCTGAACGAGAAGCTGCAACACATCCTCGACGACCAAACCGAACCCTGGGGCGTGAAGGTGACCCGCGTCAATGTGAAGCAGGTTGATCTGCCACCAGATATGCAACGCGCCATCGCGGCTCAGGCCGAAGCCGAACGCGAGCGCAGAGCCAAGATCATCGCCGCCGAAGGCGAGTTCCAGGCCTCCGCCAAGCTGGCCGAGGCAGCCGCCGTCCTGAACCGCGAACCCAGCGCGATCACGCTTCGCTACCTGCAGACGCTGATCGAGATCGGCGTCGAGAAGAACACGACTGTGGTCTTCCCGCTGCCACTGGATCTGCTGGGGCAGCTAGGGCTTAAGGTCGGGGCTAGCGTGCCGCAGTCCCTCTCGAATGCAGAGCGCAACGACGGACCCCACCCAAGCGCGATGACACCGCATAGGAATAGGGCACGCGCTTCGTCAGGTGGTCGTGGAAAGCCCCTAGCCCGGTAATGCACCGATCTGTTGCAGCAACGAGAGCCGGTCGAAGTACACGCGTTCCTGCACGACCCGGCCTCCACTGATGCGCTCTAGGGTCACCCCCGTCATTTGAACCTTCTTGCCAGTGGCGGGAATGCCCTGAAAGTCGCCGCGGTGAGTTCCGGTACAGCTCCAGCAGTACACGAACTGATCACCTTCGTTGATGGTCTCGTCAAACGCGATCCTGAAGTCCGGAAACGCTGTGCGTATTTCAGCGATGTATTTGGCGATCTGCTGCGGTCCGCGGGCAGGCTCAGCGTTGTTCGGATCAAACCGCTCCGAACTTTCGCAGTACACCTGAGTCAAGAGTTCAGGGTTGCCGGTATTCCAGAGCTCCAGCTGCAGATCAACGAGGTGCGGCTTGTCAGTCATGGACCCTCCGCCGCGGATTGTAGGCTTCGCACTTGAGGGCGGCAATCGATTTTGCGCTTCGTCGGAACGACCGGTCTCTGCCCTGGCTCGGGATGGCTAAGCACTACGCGCACTCTAGGCCGGCTTCGGCGACAGCGGGTGAGATGGCGTCGTCGGAGACCCGCGCTTAAGGAGGCTTTCGGTAAGAATCTGAAGTGCGAACGTTCGAGACCCTGCAGGTCTTTGCGCAGGCCCGGGCCGATCTAAGAACGCATCAGCGGTTTGTAGCCGCTGAGATGAGGAGAGCTTGCCTCATACGATCATGCGCCAAACAGAAACGGCAGGGCTTGCGCCCTGCCGTTCTGCCTGGTTCTGGTTGTGCTGCGCTTACTCGGCGGCGAGTTCTTCCTGTTCGCCTTCCATGCGCATGGCTTCGAGCTCGCGCTCTTCGGCTTCGTGGGCTTCCATAACCTCGGCCTGGATCTGGGCTGCCGCTTCTTCGAGCTCTGGGGAGAGCGCGACCTGGCGGTAGTACTCCATACCGGTGCCGGCGGGGATGAGGCGGCCAACGATGACGTTCTCCTTGAGACCGCGCAGGCCGTCGATCGCGCCGTTGATGGACGCTTCGGTGAGCACGCGGGTGGTCTCCTGGAAGCTCGCCGCCGAGATGAAGCTGTCGGTGGAGAGCGACGCCTTGGTGATGCCGAGGAGCAGCGGGCGGCCGATCGCCGGACGTCCGCCGTCGGCCAGCACGCGGGCATTCTCCGCGTTGAACCGGAACCGATCGATCTGCTGCTCGAGCAGGAAGTTGGTGTCACCGACCTCGTCGATCTTCACCCAACGGAGCATCTGGCGGACGATCGTCTCGATGTGCTTGTCCGAGATGGACACGCCCTGCAGACGATAGACCTCCTGGATCTCGTTGACGAGATAGATCTGGAGCTCGCGCTCGCCGAGGACATCGAGGATGTCATGCGGGTTGCGCGGGCCGTCGATGAGAGCATCGCCGGCGCGGAGACGCTCGCCTTCCTGCACGTTGATGTAGACGCCGCGCGGCACCGAGTACTCTTCCTCGTGGCCGTTGTCGGCGGTGACGTACACCTTGCGCTGACCCTTGGTGACATCGCCGAAGCGAACAACACCATCGATGCGCGAGATGATCGCCGGATCGCGGGGCTTGCGGGCCTCGAAGAGCTCGACGACGCGCGGAAGACCACCGGTGATGTCCTTCGTACGGGTGGTTTCACGCGGGATCTTGGCAAGCACATCGCCGGGCGAGACCTCGTCGCCATCCTGCACCATGAGGTAGGCGCGTGAAGGCATGAGGTAACGCTTCTGCGAGTTGCCGGCCTTGATGAGGATCGTCGGCTGACGCTTCTCATCGGGCGACTCCGCCACGACGAGACGCGAAAGGCCGGTGACCTCGTCGATCTCTTCGTTGACCGTCAGGCCTTCCTGCAGGTCCTTGAAGTGAACCGTACCGGCGATCTCCGTGAGGATGGAGAACGTGTACGGATCCCACTCGCCGAGCAGGTCGCCCTGCTTGACCTCCTGGCCGTCTTCGACGCGGAGCTTCGCGCCGTAGACGATGGCGTAACGCTCCTTCTCGCGGCCCTTCTCGTCAACTACCGCAATCGAGCCGGAACGATTGAAGGCGACCAGACCACCTTCCTTCGACCGAACCGTGACCAGGTTGATGAAGTGGACCTTGCCGTTGTTCTTGGCTTCGACCTTCGAAGCGTCCTGCACGCGGGAGGCTGTGCCGCCGACGTGGAAGGTACGCATCGTGAGCTGCGTGCCCGGCTCGCCGATGGACTGCGCCGCGATCACGCCGCAAGCTTCGCCCATCTCCACCATCTTGCCCGAGCCGAGGTTGCGGCCGTAGCAGAGGATGCAGCAGCCACGCTTGGACTCGCAGGTGAGCACGGAGCGGATCTTCACCCGCTCGATGCCGGCAGCCTGAACCGCCGACGCGAGGTCCTCATCGATCTCCTGGTTGATCTCCACGATCACGCGGCCATCGATGTCCTTGAGCTGCTCGAGCGAGACACGACCGATGATGCGGTCGCGCAACGGCTCGATCGTCTCACCGGCTTCGATGATCGGCGTGACATAGATACCCTGGTCGGTGCCGCAGTCGTTCTCGGAGATGATCACGTCCTGCGCGACGTCCACCAGACGGCGGGTCAGGTAGCCAGAGTCAGCCGTCTTGAGCGCCGTGTCAGCCAGACCCTTACGAGCGCCGTGAGTCGAGATGAAGTACTCGAGCACGGTGAGACCCTCGCGGAAGTTGGCCTTGATCGGCGACTCGATGATTTCGCCGGACGGCTTCGCCATCAGCCCGCGCATACCGGAGAGCTGACGGATCTGCTGCTTGGAACCACGGGCACCGGAATCGGCCATGATGTAAATCGGGTTCATGGCTCCTTCCTTGTCCGCCTTCTTCATGTTGTTGAACATCTCGTCGGCGACGCGGTCCGTAACACCAGACCACAGCTGCGTGACCTTGTTCTGGCGCTCGAGGTTGGTGATCGAGCCCTCAAGGTACTGCTGCTGCATCGTGACGACCTGGCGTTCGGCGTCGCGCACAACGGTGTACTTCGACTCCGGAATGACCATGTCATCCAGGCCGACCGAGAGACCGGACTTCGTGGCGTAATGGAAGCCAAGCTCCTTGATGCGGTCAAGCGTCTTCACCGTGACCTCAAGGCCGAGGTTCAGATAGCAGAAGTTCACCAGCTGGCCGATGCCCTTCTTCTTGAGCAGGCCGTTGATGTACGGGATGCCGTTCGGCAACGCGTCGTTGAGGATCGCGCGGCCAACCGTGGTGTTGATGTACTGCTTGTTGAACTCAACCGGCTCGGTGTGCAGGATGTCCTGATCATCGTAGGCGGTGGTCATGTCCAGCACCATGCCGCTGTAGCGCAGACGGATCGGCGTGAGCGTCTCAACCTGCTTGGCATCGAGAGCCATGAGGACCTCTTCGATGTTGGCGAAGACGCGACCCTCACCCTTGCCGCCACCCTTGGCCTTGGTCAGGTAGTACAGACCAAGCACCAGATCCTGCGTAGGAACGGTGATCGGCTGACCTGACGCGGGCGACAGGATGTTGTGCGACGCCAGCATCAGTACCGAGGCCTCGATCTGCGCCTCGGGGCTGAGCGGGATGTGCACGGCCATCTGATCGCCGTCGAAGTCCGCATTGAACGCGGTGCAGACGAGCGGGTGAATCTTGATCGCCTTACCTTCGACGAGCACGGGCTCAAACGCCTGGATACCCAGACGATGCAGTGTCGGCGCGCGGTTCAACAGCACGGGGTGGTCCTTGATGACCTCCTCGAGGATGTCCCACACGATCGACTCCTGCTGCTCCACCATCTCCTTGGCCTGCTTGATGGTGGTGCAGTGGCCGGTCTGCTCGAGGCGGTGATAGATGAACGGCTTGAACAGCTCAAGCGCCATCTTCTTCGGCAGGCCGCACTGGTGCAGCTTCAGCTCAGGACCGACGACGATCACGGAACGACCGGAGTAGTCGACGCGCTTACCGAGCAGGTTCTGACGGAAGCGGCCCTGCTTGCCCTTGAGGGTGTCAGAGAGCGACTTCAGCGGACGGTTGTTGGCGCCACGGAGCACGCGGCCACGGCGGCCGTTGTCGAACAGAGCGTCGACGGCCTCCTGCAGCATGCGCTTCTCGTTGCGCACGATGACCTCAGGCGCATGGAGGTCCATGAGCTTCTTGAGGCGGTTGTTACGGTTGATCACGCGGCGATACAGATCGTTGAGATCCGACGTCGCGAAGCGGCCACCATCCAGCGGCACCAGCGGACGCAGCTCGGGCGGGATCACGGGGATCACGTCGAGAATCATCCACTGCGGCTTGTTGTCGCTCTTGCGGAAGGCCTCAACGACCTTGAGCCGCTTGGAGTACTTGAGCTTCTTCTGCAGCGAGGTCTCGGTCTTCATGCGCTCGCGCAGTTCAATCGCGAGCTCATTGATCTCGACGCGCTTGAGCAGCTCCTTGATCGCCTCGGCGCCCATCATGGCCTTGAAGCCGGACGGGCGGTACTGCTGGTCGAGCTCGCGGAAGCGATTCTCGTCCTTGATGACCTCGCGCTCCTTGACGGGCGCATCGCCTGGATCGACAACAACGTAGGACTCGAAGTAGAGGACCGCTTCGAGCTCACGCAGCGAGATGTCGAGCAGGTGGCCGATACGCGACGGGAGGCCCTTGAAGAACCACACGTGCGAGCACGGCGACGCCAGCTCGATGTGGCCGAGGCGCTCACGCCGAACCTTGGATACGGTGACTTCGACGCCGCACTTGTCGCATACGACGCCGCGGTGCTTCATGCGCTTGTACTTGCCGCAGAGGCACTCCCAGTCAGTGATGGGGCCAAAGATGCGCGCGCAGAAAAGGCCATCGCGCTCCGGCTTGAACGTACGGTAGTTGATCGTCTCCGGCTTGGTCACCTCGCCAAAGCTCCAGGAGCGAATCTTCTCCGGGCTGGCGAGCTGGATCTTGATCGAGTCGAAGTCGGTGATGGGACCGGCCATTTCGAATGGGCTGGTACGGAACATATTCTCTGGTCTCCAGTGCAGCCGGCGGCTGCGGGTGACTCTGCTGCTGCGAGCGATGACTTAGGGGCGCATCGCGTTTGCCTCGAAAGCTTGTTAAGGAACCCTCAGCATCCCTGGTTGCCATCCCGGGCGAAGCAAACTGCCTTCGGCAACGGCAACCAGGGGCTGAGGTAAAGCGTTAATCGGCGACAGCGAGCTCCGGAAGCATGGGCACGCCTTCCGTCGGTCTCTGTTCAGCGGCCTTGACCAACTCAACGTCAAGGCAGAGCGACTGCAGTTCGCGGATGAGCACGTTGAACGACTCGGGCACGCCCGGTTCGATCGCCGCCTCGCCCTTGACGATGGCCTCGTAGATCTTGGTACGGCCATACACGTCATCGGACTTCGCGGTGAGCAGCTCCTGCAGGATGTAGGCGGCGCCATAAGCCTCCAGCGCCCAGACCTCCATCTCACCGAAGCGCTGACCACCGAACTGCGCCTTGCCACCCAGCGGCTGCTGCGTGATGAGCGAGTACGGCCCGATCGAGCGAGCGTGGATCTTGTCGTCGACAAGGTGCGACAGCTTGAGCATGTAGATGTAGCCGACGGTTACCGGCTGCTCGAATGCTTCACCCGTCATGCCGTCCATGAGCTCTGTCTTGCCGGAGGACGGAAGTCCTGCCGCCGCGAGCAGCGCCTTGATCTCACCTTCACGTGCGCCGTCAAACACCGCCGTGCCGAACCAGATGCCGCGCTTCATGCCCGCCGCGACGCGCAGGGTCTGCTCGTCGTCGAGGTTGAGGAGCTGGTTCAGGGCTGCTGTGTTCTTGAACGCGTCCTTGAAGATCTCGCGAACCGCGTTAGCATCCTGGTTCTGCCGTGCGAGCTCGGCCACCTTGCGTCCGAGTTCATGCGCAGCCCAGCCCGAGATGCGTCTCGAGGATCTGACCGACGTTCATACGCGATGGCACACCGAGCGGATTCAACACGATCTCCGCAGGCGTTCCGTCCGGCAGATACGGCATGTCCTCTTCCGGAAGAATCCGGGCGATGACACCCTTGTTGCCGTGACGGCCGGCCATCTTGTCGCCAACCGACAGCTTGCGCTTCATCGCGACGTAGACCTTCACCATCTTGATGACGCCCGGCGACAGCTCGTCACCCTTGCTCATCTTCGAGATCTTCTCGTTGGTGATCTTGCGCAGAACATCAATCTGGCGCGAGGTCATCTCCTCGATCTCGTCGATCTGCTCGTTGACGCGCGGATCCTTGTCGGCGTAGCGAATACGCTTCAGGTTGCGGGTCGAGATCAGCTCGATCTGATCGCGGTCGAGAATGTCGCCCTTGCTCAGCAGCTTCTTGTTGGTGCGCTCGTCATGGAGGTCGGAAAGAACTTCCTTGCCGCCGAGAATGCCTTCGAGACGCTTCAGCCGCTCGTCGGTGAGAATTCGAATCTCATCGGCGAGGTTACGCTCCAGCTTCTCGACCATCTCCTGCTCGATCTGCTGTGCGCGCTGGTCCTTCTCCTGTCCCTTGCGGGAGAAGATGCGAACGTCCACGACGGTGCCTTCGATACCCGGAGGGCACGTCAGCGAAGCATCGCGAACATCGCCGGCCTTTTCACCGAAGATGGCGCGGAGCAGCTTCTCTTCCGGCGTCAACTGGGTTTCGCCCTTCGGCGTGACCTTGCCGACAAGGATGTCGTTGTGACCAACCTTGGCGCCGATGCGCACGATGCCCGACTCGTCCAGGTCACGCAGAGCGTGCTCGGAGACGTTGGGGATATCGCGCGTGATCTCTTCCGGCCCCAGCTTCGTGTCGCGTGCCTCGATCTCGAACTCCTCGATGTGGATCGAGGTGTAGTAGTCCTCGCGGACCAGCTTTTCGGAGATCAGGATCGCGTCCTCGAAGTTGTAACCGCGCCACGGCATAAAGGCCACCAGCACGTTGCGGCCGAGACCAAGCTCGCCCTGCTCCGTGCACGGACCGTCCGCCAGCACCTGGCCCTTCAGCACGCGGTCGCCCTTGCGGACTACCGGCTTCTGGTTGATGCAGGTGTTCTGGTTGGAGCGCTTGAACTTCGTGAGCTGGTAGATGTCGGAACCAACCTCACGCGACAGCTGCGTGGGGTGGTGCTCGCCTTCGACGCGCACGATGATGCGCTCGGAGTCGACCGAGTCCACGATGCCGTTACGCTTGGCCAGGATGACGGCGCCGGAGTCGCGGGCGGTGACGCCCTCCATACCGGTACCGACAAACGGAGCCTCGCTGACGAGCAGAGGCACCGACTGCCGCTGCATGTTGGCGCCCATCAGCGCGCGGTTCGCGTCGTCATGCTCAAGGAACGGCACCAGCGACGCCGCCACCGAGACAAGCTGCTTCGGCGAAACGTCGATGTAGTCGACCTCACCCTTCGGCACGAGGACGAAGTTGCCCTGACGGCGAGCGTTGACGAGGTCCTCGGTGATCGCCCCGTTCGCGTCCAGGTCAATGTTCGCCTGTGCGATCGTGTGGCGATCCTCTTCCCAAGCGGAAAGGTAGAACGAGAACGGCTCAAACTCGGCCGGTCGCTTCCCCTCCGCCCGGAGGCGCTCGTTCAGCTTGCGCGACTCGCCGATCTCGACGGTGTCGCCCTGCCGCAGACCGGACTCACCGGCGTTCGACACAGCGACGTAGTCGAGCACAAGGCCATCCTTCACCTTGCGGTAAGGCGACTCAATGAAGCCGTACTCGTTGATGCGGGCAAAGCACGAAAGTGAGCTGATCAGGCCGATGTTCGGGCCTTCCGGCGTCTCGATCGGGCAGATACGGCCGTAGTGCGTCGGGTGGACGTCGCGAACCTCGAAGCCTGCACGCTCACGCGACAAGCCGCCCGGCCCAAGCGCGGAGAGACGACGCTTGTGCGTGATCTCCGAGAGCGGGTTGGTCTGGTCCATGAACTGCGACAGCTGCGAGGATCCGAAGAACTCGCGAATCGCGGCCATGACCGGCTTGGCGTTGATGAGGTCGTGCGGCATCGCCGTCGACATCTCCTGGTACACCGACATCTTTTCCTTGATCGCACGCTCCATGCGAACCAGCCCGATGCGGAACTGGTTCTCCATGAGCTCACCGACCGCGCGAACGCGGCGATTGCCAAGGTGATCGATGTCGTCGACCAGGCCGATGTTCTTGCGGAGCTTCAGCAGGTACCGGATGGTGCCGTAGAAGTCCTCAGGCGTAAGCGTCCGCTTGTCGAGCTGCGTCGCCTCGGCATTCTCGTACAGCTTGATGTTGAACTTCAGCCGGCCCACGCGCGAGAAGTCGTACTTGCGCGGATCGAAGAACATGCCTTCGAAGAGCGCGGTCGCGGTGTCAAGCGTCGGAGGATCGCCCGGGCGCAGCTTGCGGTAGATCTCGATGAGAGCTTCCTCAGGCTTGCGTACGGAGTCGCGGCGCAGCGTGTTCGCGATGATCGCGCCCACGTCGTCACGCTCGGGGAAGAAGACCTCAAGCGAGGTCACGCCCGACTGCGCGATCTTGTGCAGCTTGTCGGCCGAGAGCTCCTGGTTGGCCTCGTAGAGCAGCTCACCGGTGGACATGTCGACCACGTCCGCCGCGGTGATGGCGCCCTCAAACTCACCGTTCTCCACCTCAACCGAGGTGATGCCGGCGGCCCGGAGGTGCTTGAGCGCTGAAGGCGAGATCTTCTTGCCGGAGGCCAGAATCTCGTGGCCGTCCGCGGCCTTGATGGACGAGGTCGTACGGGTGCCCAGGATATTGCTCGGCTTGCCGTCCTCGGTGATCGCCCAGGTCAGCTTGCCTTCCTTCACGGTGATGGTGTCGACCGTGTAGAAGGTCTTCAGGATCTCCTCATCCGTGCGCAGGCCGAGAGCGCGCAGGAAGATGGTGCCCAGGAACTTGCGCTTGCGGTCGATACGGACGTACAGGATGTTCTTCTGGTCGTACTCGAACTCGACCCAGCTGCCGCGGTACGGGATGATCTTGCCGAGGAAGTAGGTGCGGTTGTTCGCCGTCTCAAAGAAGACGCCGGGCGAACGGTGAAGCTGCGAGACGATGACGCGCTCGGTGCCATTGACGATAAAGGTGCCGTTGGCCGACATCAGCGGGATATCGCCAAAGAAGACCTCCTGCTCCTTCATGTCGCGCAGGCTCTTGACGCCGGTCTCGGGGTCCTTGTCGTAGATCTTCAGGCGGATCGTGACCTTCAAGGGCGCGGAGTACGTCATGCCGCGCTCCTCGCACTCTGCCTGGTCGTACTTCAACTGCAGACCGACCGGGTCACCGCACTTGGTGCAGAAATCGGGCGTGTTCTTGTTGTACGTGCCGCAGAACTTGCAAAGCACGTCGCCCGGATGGAACGGGTCCGTGATCACCATGTGCCCACAGGTGACGCAGGTGGTCCGGAGGTGATTCAGCCCCTTGAGGTAGCCGCACTTGCACTCCCAGTTGCCGATCGTGTAATCCACGAACTCAAGCTCGGAGACATTGCGGAAGTCCGTAATCGGGAACACGGAGGTGAACACCGACTGAAGTCCGTTATCCTCGCGCTCCTGCGGGAGCTTGTCCATCTGCAGGAAGCGCTCGTACGACCGGCGCTGGACCTCGATCAGATTGGGAATTTGAATGCTGGTTGGGATCTTGGAAAAGTCGAGACGAGTGCGAAGCGCGCGCGTTTCGGTTGTCTGGTTCGACATGCTCTCTCCTGGTACGTGGCTCGAGGCCTCCCGGAGAACGCCAGCCTGCAAGATAGCGGCTAAAGCGAGATTCGAGAGGGAGAAGAGGCCGCGGTAACGGTCCTTCTCATTGGACTCCGGCGCCCGGTTTTCGACGCATCCGCTCCTCGTTGCGGGTGCGCTCCTGGCGCGTGTTGCGATTGGCCCCAGCGAAGCATTCTGCGGGGTGGAAAGGGTGGGCTGCGATTGCTTGTTCCGTGCGCGAACGACTGCCCGAGGTCACACGCGCGTGGTGCGTGAACGGGTCAGAGTTGCATCCGCCCGCCAGCCCGGGTAGAGTGGCGGCAGACGACGAAATCGCCCTGCGGGACAGCTCGCCCGAAGAGCGTGTTTGCACAAGATATTGAGTTAACCTGCCAGAAACGCTGGATACTTGCCGCCTTTGAGCCCCTGCCCGTGAAGCTCAAGATTGCCGCTGGTCGTGCGTTTCACCCTGCAAATCCCGCCGCTCGAATCGCAAGGTGGCCGGCTCCTTAGCCCGTGCGCCCAAACACAGGATGAACCGGATGTTGCTGAAGAGTGTTAAAGTGCGTTGTGCTGAATCAATGGCTCGCCGGCCCCGATGCCCGCTGCCGATGCAAAGCCGCATGCCGGGACGGAGACGCCTTCTTCCATAGAGAAGAATAACGCATTCATGCCCCGGCGTGCAACTTCTGTGGTGGAAGGTGCCCGGGAGGGTACCCGGACAGCCTCGCAAGCGGCTTCCGGCGGAGCCGGCCGGCCCGGGACAACGCCCCCAGCCAGCCGACCGCCGCGATTCGCTTGCAGCGAAACTACTTGATCTCGACGGTCGCGACGCCGTCGAACTTCTTGGCGATCGCAGCCGCGTCTTCCTTGGAGATGTTCTCCTTCAGAGGCTTCGGCGCGCCGTCGACCAGGTCCTTGGCTTCCTTCAGACCGAGCGCCGTAACCTCGCGCACAGCCTTGATGGTGTTGATCTTGTTCGCGCCCGCGTCCTTCAGAATGACCGTGAACTCGGTCTTCTCTTCGGCCGCCGGAGCCGCCGCACCGCCGCCGCCCGCAGGCGCCGCAGCCACAGTGGCCGCCGCCGCGGAGACGCCGAGGCGCTCCTCAAGCTTCTTCACGAGCTCCGCCGCCTCAAGCAGCGTAAGGCTCACAATCGCGTCTTCAATCTGCTGAATGTCCGCCATGATCTTCTCCAGGTACTTCGTAAGTTAGGTCTTTATTGCTGCTTACCCGAAGCTCTTGCCTCGGGTTTGCCACCCCCACCGCCGGGTTTCCGTTGCGCTCAGACTGCGCCCCCGCCGGTAAGTAGCAGCGAAACTTGGGTTAACCCTCGACCGGATCGGTCGAAGCCGCCTCGCCGCCCTGCGAGGCTGTGCTGTTCTCCGGCTGAGCTGCGCCGGAGGGCTGTTCGCCCGGATTCCCGACCGGGTCAGCCTCGGAGGCCGGGTTGGCTGCGATCTGCTCGGTCGGGTGTCGGAGCCTCTGCGGCATGCGCCTCCTCCACCTTGTCCTCGGACGAAGCGGCAGGAGCCGGAGCATCGGCCGGAGCGGACGCCGTCGAAGCGGCCGGCGCACCGGCGCCTGAGCTTGTTCTGCTCCACGGCCTGGTTCACCACCACTGCCAGGTTGCGGCCAACCGCGTTCGTCACGACCGCCAGGCGCTGTGCCGGGGCGTTGATCAGGAACAGCAGCTTGCTGAAGAGCTCTTCCTTGCCCGGCATATTCGCCAGCGCGCCGATCTCTTCCCGGGTGATGACTTTGCCGTCGACGATGCCCAGCTTGAAGGTGAACTCGGCGTTGTCCTTCACCCAATCCGACAGCGCCTTCGCGAGCGCGACCGGGTCACCGGAGGTGTACGCAACCGCCGAGACGCCCTTCAGGTTCTGGAGCGCCTGCTCAACCTTTGTGCCCTGCGAGCTCTTGGCCGCCAGCTTGTTCTTGACGACGTGGTACGCACCACCGGCCTCGCGGACAGTCTTGCGCAGCGCGAAGTCCTTCGACGCGGTCAATCCCGTAAAGGTGCCGATGATCGCCGAGGTGCTCTTTTCGAGATCGGCCGCGAGCGCCGCGACCTTTGCGTTCTTTTGTGCCTTGGTCAATGCCATGGAAATCCAGCCTTAGCTGCTAGCCCTTAGCTGCTAGCTCAATCTGTGGCGCACTCGCGCCGAATACATCCGCCAGCCGCCACCTGGCAGCCAGCGGCGAGAAGTTACTTGGTCGCGACGTCCGCGGTGGCTGCCTCAAGCTCAATGCCGGGGCCCATCGTCGAGGAGATCACGATCTTCTTGACATACTTGCCCTTTGCGGCCGAGGGCTTCGCCTTCATCACCGCGTTGACCACGGTCAGGGCGTTCTGCTCCAGCTTGTCGGGCGTAAACGACAGCTTGCCGACCGGAACATGCACCAGCGCCGTCTTGTCCGCGCGGAACTCGACCTTACCGGCCTTGATCTCGCGGATCGCGCCGGCAACATCGGTGGTGACTGTACCGGTCTTCGGGTTCGGCATCAGGCCGCGCGGGCCGAGGACCTTGCCGAGCCGGCCGACCGAACGCATCATGTCCGGGGTCGCGATCAACGCGTCGAAATCCGTCCAGTTTTCCTTCTGGATCCGCTCCACAAGCTCTTCGCCGCCGACGAACTCAGCGCCCGCCGCCTCAGCCTCGCGCTGCTTCTCGCCCGAGGCGATCACGGCGACAACCTTGCTCTTGCCACCCAGACCGTGGGGCAGAACCACGGTTCCGCGCACCATCTGGTCGGCGTGCCGTGTGTCGACACCCAGGCGCAGCGTCAGATCGACGGTCTCGTCGAACTTCGCGTACTTCGCCTGCTGTAGCAGTGGGATTGCTTCGCCAATAGCGTATGGGCGCTGCTGAACGAGCGCACGCGCCTTGGCCAAATTCTTGGAAATCTTGCGAGCCATTCGTATCCTTGTCTGCCACCCCTTAGGTTTTCAGCCATCACGCGGTGCGTGGAGCCGAAGGACATGCGCAGATTCCGCATGGGCGTGGTCTCGACTGTGTCGCGGAGGAGGTCCGAGACAACCTTCTTATTGTGCCTGAGCGCCCGCACGTCGTCAACCTACGTGGACGCTGTTGACCGCCGGCGCAGAGCCTTGCCTTCGCTTTGACAGGGCGCCAGCACCCAAACCCGGCACCCCACCGAGTTCGCATCCAAACGCGCATGCCAAACCTCGACGAGACCCTGCAACCCGGAGAAGACAGCAAAGATCCGGTCGCGCGCTTTGTTGAACGTCAAAACTGGATTCCCCTCGAAACCGAAACCGCCATACAGCGGGCCGTCGGGTCCGCCTACGATCGGCTCGGCCCGGCGGTTCGCAGTGCGCTGCACGGCGACTGGCTGCACGAACCGCTGCACGCTGTCCTCACCGACGTCCCGGTCGGGTCATGGACCGCCGCGGTGGCGTTCGACGCGGCTGGTGCGATCACCCGGAGCCGCAAGATGGACGCCGCGGCCGACGGAGCCGTACTCCTCGGCCTGTTAGGCGCGACCGGTGCCGCCATCACCGGCTTCAATGACTGGTCCGAGGTCAAGAAGGAACATCCGCGACGCATCGGACTCGCTCACGCCATTCTCAACGTGGCCGGCACCGGGCTGTTCCTCACCTCATGCGTCCTGCGCCGGCGAAGCACGCAGCGGACCAACGCCCGATCGCTTGCAATCTTCGGATACCTGATCGTCTCGTTGTCCGCACATCTGGGCGGCAACCTCGTCTACGAGCATGGGATCGGTGTGGAGAGAGGCAAACGCTGGCAGGACTGATGGAGCACGCTTGCGGTGGCGGCCAGATAGGTACCCGAATTTGCACCGTAGCCCACAAATAACCCACAAGATCTCCACACTTCCCGCCTATACTGTGGCCGCCTCATGAAAGGAGGCCAGTAATGCCGAAGAGCGCATCGAAAACCGCGGGGAAGCGGGCTGCAACGTCCTCAACCTCGAAGAAAACGGCATCCAAGTCGAAAGCAAAGAAGTAAATCACTTCGCTGCCAGCACTCTCGGCAGCAATTTATCTGGTTGTCCGGAGGGCTGCGGTGATCGCCGGAGCCCTTCGTGGAAGCTTCTCAAATGCGATACAGGCCCGGGCATCGGCCTCCCATCCCCGCAGATGCTCCTCCGTCACAAGATCCACCTTGGGACTACCCGGCCGGCGAAAGTAGCCGACCCCAGGCTGCCCAGCGTCCTGCCTCACAACCAGCGCCGCCAACGGCGGCCAGCCGCGCAGCTCACATAGCGCGGCGATCTCGGCCAACTGCCCACCCATTCGGCGAGCCTCCACGCCGACCCCTGCGCGCTGGATCAGCGAGCTATAGCTGATCAAGTAGCCTCCCGGGTACAACTTCGGTTCACGCGGCGAGCGCTTTCGGCGCGCCTCCCAGAAGTGGTCCAGCAAGGCTTGCAGCAGATCGCGGGTGACGTCCACGGAGCGCGTCGCAGGTAACATAGGCCGCCAGTGTAAATCCCCAGCAACAACCCCATTGACGAGCACAGACGGCCCGAGTACCTTCGATTCAGCGAGGCGAAGAAATGGCGAATACGGCACGGCAGCCCAACCAAGCTCTGTTCGAGATTCTTCCCTCGCAGCCCGTCGGCATGGCCCGGCTCGCTGCAGAGGCGACACACGCAGACGACGGTCACCTTATCGAGTTCCGTGCGATGCAAGCTCGTTCCCTGCTGAATCGCTCGGTCAGCAAACGGAACCTTTCGCTCGAGTGGTCGATCAACCCGTATCGCGGCTGCGAGTTCGGCTGCAAGTACTGCTACGCCCGCTACACCCACCAGTTTCTTCAACCCCAAACGGTAGCCGGAGATACCCGTCGGCGCGTATGACGCGCCCGGTCCAGACCTGGGCGACCGCCTTCGAGCACGAGATCTATCTCAAGGAGAACGCCGCCTGGCTGCTTGAACAGGAGCTCGGACGGATCGACCCCAACCAGGAGATTGCAATCGGAACAGCGACCGATCCCTATCAGCCGATCGAGCGCCGGGTCGGTTTGACGCGCAGCATCCTCGAGGTCTTCAGCCGCCGCTCCGGCTACAAGGTCGGGATCATCAGCAAATCGAACCTCGTGTTGCGGGACATCGATCTGCTGCAACGAATCGCCGAGCGCAACACCTTGGTCGTCCACCTCACCATCACCACCACGGACGCGAAGCTCGCACGCAAGCTCGAACCGAGGGCCCCGCGTCCAGATCTGCGCTTCGCCGCAGTGAAACGGCTGCGTGAAGCGGGGATCCGAACCGGGGTGATGTGCTCGCCGCTGCTGCCTGGCATCAACGATGCGGAGCCGGCCGTGGAACGCGTCGCAAAGGCCGCGGCCGAGGCTAAGGCCAGCTTCTTCGCGGCGTTTCCCTTGTTTTTGAAGTCGTGCTCGCGTCCAACCTGGCTGAGTTTCGTTCGCGAGCACTTCCCTCATCTGCTCGGTGAATACGAACGCCGCTTCGCGACCACGGACTTCGCGGACGGCGCGTATCGCCGGCAGATGGCGGGGATAGTGGATCGGGTGTGCCGAAAACATGGATTGCCGGAGCGCTCCACCGATGCCCTGCTCACCCGCGATGCCGGTGCCACAATGCGAAAGCCCGTCGCGAAGAGTTGCGGCGGGGTAGAACCAGCGCAGCAGGCACTGTTTGCATGAAGCGGCTCAAGAACGCCCGAGTAAAGCTTCGATCTCTGCCCGGCGCGGCATGGATGGAGCCGTACCGTGCCGCGTGACGGAGATCCCCGCCGCTGCGCAAGCAAACCGGACAGCGTCGGCGGGTGCCACACCTTCGGCTACCGCGGCGGCGAAAGCACCGCAGAAGGCGTCGCCGGCACCGGTCGTCTCGACCACAGGTCCCGAGTTGAACGCGGGGGTGAACACCGCGGCTGAGTCTCGCGGGCAGAGGAGCGCCCCACGCTCGCCGAGCGTGACGATGACATTGCGAGCGCCGCGTGATTGCAGGGCCTCGGCGGCCGCTTGCGCCTGGTCCAACGTTTCCACCGGCAGGCCGGTCAGCAGCGCAGCCTCGCTCTCGTTCGGAATCAAGTAATCAGCGAGCGCCAGGATGCGGTCCGGTAACGCTGAAGCAGGTGCGGGGTTGAGTACGGTGAGCACGCCGGCATCGCGGGCGAGGTTCAGGCCGCGCTCGACCGTGGCAAGGGGCAGCTCGAGTTGCGCCAGGAACACCGCCGCGCCGCGGATCGAATCCGAGACCTCGTCGACCTCTGCGGCCGTGAGCGTGAAGCATGCCCCGGGCACAACAATGATCGCGTTCTCCCCGCGTTCGTCGTCAATAAGAATTGCGGCAGCGCCGGTCGCCGTGTTGCAGGTCGTGACGAGCGTATCGTCGACACCGGCTTCTGCCCAGGTTGTGCGCGCGAGTTGGCCAAAGGTGTCGTCGCCGAGTTTGGATACCATCTGCACGCGGGCTCCGGCACGTGCGGCGGCAACGGCTTGGTTCGATCCTTTTCCGCCCGGCCCAAGCGCGAACGAAGCGCCCATCAACGTTTCGCCCCAGGCGGGCAGGCGCGCGGCGCGGAAAGCGACGTCGGCGACGAAGCTCCCGAGGACGAGGACGGTTTGGCTCATGGCTGCTCCTCTTGAGAGGGGTCTGTTCGTATTCCTATGGATCAGCTGGCGTATGCGCGCGCGATGAGGATGAGCGCGAGAAGATACGCGGCAAACATGGCGGCGAGGTAGCTCTTCGCCCGCGTGTTGGCCCCGCGGAACTCCTTCCAGACGAAGACGCCCCAGATGCAGGCGACCATCGGCGAGGCCTGGCCGATCGCGTACGAGATCGCAACACCGACAAGGCTCGCGGCGACAAAGTTGAACACTGTGCCGAGGCCCCAGATCGCCCCTCCGAGCAAGCCCAGCGCATGGTAGCTCGCGGGAGCGCGGAAGTACTCGCGGCCGAGAACCGGGCTCCCCACAATCGGCCTCCGCATCAGGATCGTGTTGAACACAAAGCAGCACACAAACGCACCGAGCGTCAGGAAGACCGCTGTTGTATACGGCGTCAGCGTATGACCGCGGGTCATGGCACGCGTGACGAACGGTGCGAAGATGCCCATCAGCAGGCCGCTGATGACACAGACCACGACGCCTCGGCGCGAGAGTGCGGCGGCACCGGAGCGCAGCGCGCCGTACGCCTTCCCCACCAGGATCACCGCCACCACGGCCATCAACACGCCGGCCCCGAGCAACACGGGGTTGCCGCGCGGCTGCAACGCGTAACTCAGGACCACACCTTCAACGAGTGCGATGCCGATCGAGATGGGGAACGCGACGGCCAGGCCTACGATCTCAATGCCGGCCACAAGCAGCACGTTGGCGATGTTGAAGATGAACCCGCCGAGTGCAGCGTAGAACAGATTCAGTCCGTCCGCGGATCGCAGGTTGGGCAGAAACGCCGTTGGGCCGCCGGCGAAGCTGCCCATCGTGAACGCCAGCACGACCGAGATAAGGAAGATGCCGAGCCCGTAGTCCCAGTAATAGAGCTCGAAGCGATAATTGCGGGTCAGCTTGAAGGTGTTCGCGAAGGAACCCCAGCATGCCGTGCTGATCACCGTCATTAGCAGCGCGACGGCAAAGGTCGTGGGGACAAACATGAGGCTGCGACCGCTCCAGACTGCTCAGCGACAAAGTACGCGTTCGCTGTGCGGAGCAGCCATTATGCCTGTCCAAGCCACGGCTGGATAGAGCTTCCCGCGCTACATCGCGCTAGGCACGCTGATGCCGAGCCAATCGAGCACACGCACGAGCTCCCGGCGCGCGACAGCCGCGGTCGCGAGCAGCAGCGCGCGTCGATTCGCATCGGTTTCGTTCAGGATGTGGTGGCGGTGGTAGAAGTTGTTGAAGCTCTGCGCGAGAGTGAATGCATACCGCGCGAGCATCGCAGGCTCAGCGGCGGCGATGCCCTGCTCCAAGGCAAGCGTCAGGCGGGAGGCCAGCAGCCACAGCTCCCAGATATCCGTCTCGTTCGCCAGCAGCGACGAGAAGTCCGCATCGGCTACCGCGCTCAGCGCGTCGGCCTCATCCACGCCGGCTTTGCGAAAGATGTTTGCAGCGCGAACGGCGGCGTACTGGACGTAAGGACCGGTTTCACCTTCGAAGCTAAGCGCATCCCGGAAGTCGAACGCGATGACCGTATTCCGCGTGAACCGCAGCATGAAGAATCGCAGCGCACCGATGCCGATCACGTTCGCGATCTCTTCGCGTTCGCTCTCGTCGAGTTCAGGGTGGCGCTTCTCGACCTCTTCCCGCGCCGCGCCGATCATGCGGTCGATAAGATCGTCGGCCTTGACGCCGAAGCCCTTGCGTCCGCTGACCTCGATGTACGCGCGGCCCTTGTCCTGCTCGCCCAGTGTGTAGCCGAGTTCTTCGGCGCAGCGCGGCGTGAGGGCCACCATCGCGTAGTTCAAGTGCGTGTAGTGCTCGCTTTCCTCCACAAACCCCAGCGCGCGCAGTGCTTCCTTAACCTGCGTCTGCGGGTCGTCCTGGCGCGAGTCGATGACGTTGTAGATCGCGTTTGCGTGCCCAAAGCTCGGGTGGTGCAGCTCGCCCTGAACCGCCGAGATCCAGCAGGTGTGGTCGGCGTACTCGCGAAACGGAAGATACCCGAAGTCGAGACCCAGCAGACCAAACTTCCACAGGTGATACGCGATGTCCTTGCCCACATACGTGACGGTGCCGTTGGAGCGAATGATGATCTTCGCGTCCTCATCGACCTCACCTGGCGCGAGCGGTGGAGCGCCGGCGCGCCGCATCACCCAGCACCCCTTGTTCTTGCCGGAGGTCTCCTCGTAAAGCACGCCCTTTTCGACCATGAGCTGGCGCGCGGCCTCCCAGAAATGGAGGTGCAGGATCTCGCTCTCACGCGGCAGAAAGTCGTACTCGATACCAAGGCGCTGCATCGTCTCCAGGTGGCAGCGCAGCACCGCTGTGGCGATCAGATCAGCAATCTCCGCTGTATCGTTCTCGCCCGCTTCAATGCGGTGGAGGGTATCGAGGCGAATCTGCTTGCGCTCGGCAGCATGCGCCGGCTCCGCCTCATACCACTGCGAGACCTGGGCGTAGAGATCCCAGCAGACATAGTCGAGCCGCTCATTGCTTTCGAGCAGCTCCGTCAGCCACTCGCGGACCGCGATCAGGTTCATCCCACGAAGATGCGTGACCGCAACGACGATATCGGCGACCTGCACGCCGGTGTTGTCGATGTAGTTCTGCACACCAAGCTCGTAGCCCTGCTTCCAGCGCGCTTCAGGTCCGTCCGCGCGCCTCAGCATGCGCGCGAAGCTGTCGCCCAGGATCGCGTTGCGCAGATGGCCCACGTGCGCCGCCTTGTTCGGGTTGATGCTGGTGTGTTCCACCAACCGAAACCCTGGGCCGCCGACAGTGGCGTGTTCATCAGAGGCGATGCGGCGGATCGTCTCCGCGCGGTCCAGCTTGATGTTGAGATACCCAGCCCCTGCGATCTCGACGCTGGCCACCCCGGGCGTCTCCGCCAGCGCGGGTTGTAGCTCCTGTGCGATCGCGCGCGGAGCCTTCTTCAGCCGCCGCGCCAACTCGAACGCAACTGGGAGCGCCATCTCGCCGAGCTGGATATTCGGTGGCAGCTCCACTGCGAAGGTTGGCAGTTCGAGGTCGTAGCGCTCCTTCAGCACAGCGGCGACGCGCTTTTGCAGCTGTTCCTGGAGGGTCTTGTACATTCTTCCTCTTTCGATCAGGGATGGGGATTATGGAAGCTGGGCCGGCAGTGTTTCGAGTTCTTCCACCAGCGGCTTGCGGCGCGAGCGATGCAGCCGGTGTGCAAGAAACCAGCCCCCGCCGACGGCAGTAATCGCGACCAACAGCCACGCATGGATCAGCAGGCCGAAGATCGCGGACGTCGCGTGGCTTGCCCCATGTCGCGTCAGAGCGTCGGTGCAGGCCCACTCGAAAGGACCGATACCGCCGGGCGAGCTGGGGATAAGAAACGACAGGTTCGCCTGTGACACGGCCTGCCAGGGCCCGCCCCAATCCGTGATGATGCCCAGCGCGCGCATGGCGGAGAGATACAGCACGCCCTCAAACGCCCATGCCACGAAGCTGACGAGGATCAGCAGCAACGTACCCACGATCCCAATCTGGCGAATGCAGTCGATGGCCAGAACGATCCAATGCTCCACCTTCGCGAGCTTGGCGTTCTTGGTCTTGGCGAACGCGCGCTTGATCACCGGCTCAAGCGTGCGCGCGCCGAAGACCATCACAAGCAGGCCTGCGGTCGAGACACCTACACCGATCTCGGCAGCCACCCGCAGATGCGGCGAAACAGCCTTCCCCGTGTGCATCGTGATCACAAACAGAACCGCCAGGCAGAAGACGTCGAGGAACTTCTCCAGCAGCACCGTGCTGAGGATCACCGACGGCGTCGCATTGAGATCCTCCGAGTACGTGAAGATCCGCATCACGTCGCCTATACGGAACGGCAGGATGTTATTGGCAGCCAACGACGTCAAAAAGATTCGAGCGCATGCGGAAAAGCTCGACCCCACGCTGCGCAGCATCAGCCACCAGCGATAGCAACGCGTGGTGTAGCCGAAGACGCTGCAAAGGATCACCCCGAGGATCCACACCGGGGCGACAAGATGTACGTTGCGGAACTCGGAGAGATGGAAGCCGCGAAACGTCCACCAAAGGAAGAATGCGCTGATGGCGAAGCCCGGTATGGTCTTCAGCAGCTTCAGCCGGCTCTCGCTAGAACCTGTTGTGGACGCCTGCTCCATGCCTTCCTGTCACGCGATTTCGCCCCATTCGCGCTACAGTCAGACTGTCGCATGGAGACTCACGACCATTGTACTGTCTCTACTCGCCCGACGTGGATGGACGTGCTTTGCATCGGTCTCCTGACCGTCGCCGTGGTCCTGGTGCACGGCTACCATCCGTGGGCCGAGGACGGTGGCCTGTACGTCAGCGGCGTGCTGTACAAGCTGCATCCCTCGCTATTCCCGCATGACCGCGCATTTGTCACAGAGCACATGCGGTACTCGATCTTTGCACCCGTGCTCGCGACTCTGGTCCGTGTGTCGCACCTATCCCTCGCGGCTGTGTTGTTCGCGATTTACGCGCTCAGCACCGCACTTATGCTCGTCGCGGGCTGGTCGCTGTTGCGTCAGTGTGTTGCGTCGCAAGCCGCCCAGCGGACCGGCGTTGCCCTGCTGGCTGCCTGGTGGACGCTGCCCGTCGCCGGCACGTCACTCATGCTGATGGACCCGTATGTGACCGCCCGCAGCCTCTCAACACCGTTGTCGATCGTGGCCATCGCAGCAGCCTTGAAACCGTGGCGCTCGAAACAACGAGGCCCTGCGGCCATCGTCTGCGTCCTCCGCGCTTGTCGCTTGCGGCGTTGTTTCACCCGTTGATGGCCGGATATGCGCTCGGCATGGTGATCTCCGTGCGGTTGGCAGTTGAGCAGCGCCCAGTTTGGATGTGGCTGGCGCTGTTTGCGCTCGTGCTCCTCGGGTCAGCCGCCCTGCAATCCGCGACCGCGCCTGACTCCCCCGCCGCGCTCGCCGCAGTGCACTCCCGCTACTACTGGTTCCTCGCCCAGTGGCATTGGTTCGAGTGGATGGGTCTCGTTGCTCCGGCGGTCCTTCTAGCTGCGCTAAGCCATTGGGGTTCCAACTGGATGACCGCCGAGGCGCGGGCATTATGCCGTGCAGCGATTGCCTTCGCGATCCTGGCCGCGCTGGTCGCACTTTTCTTCGCGCAGGAGGACTTCCGCGCCCATACCGTCGCCCGCATGCAGCCCCTCCGCGCATTTCTGCTCATCTATGCGGTGATGGCTCTGCTTTGCGGGGCCTCGCTCGCGCAGCTCTCTGCCATATGGGCCGGGCGCGCGCGCTCCCGCTGGTCTCGCTTGGCCGCAACGCTTCTCGCCCCGTCCATCGTCACCGTAGCGGCAGTCCTCATGTTTCGCGTTCAACGCGCCACGTTTCCCGCCTCGATTCACATCGAGTCTCCGGGCCGCGAGAACCCAAATCCCTGGGCTGAGGCCTTTGTCTGGGCGCGCGACCATACGCCCGAAAACACCCTGTTCGCGCTGGACGCCCGCTACATCAACACCGCCGGCGAAGACGCCCAAACCTTCCGAGCCATCGCGCAACGAAGCGCTATCCCAGACTTCTCCAAGGATGGCGGCGAAGCCGCCACTTCGCCCGGGCTGGCGCCGCAGTGGCAGCGCGCGGCCGCGGCAACCGCGGACCTCAGCCACCTCTCCGACGCGGCACGCGATGCGAAGCTGGCGCCCTTCGGCGTGCAGTGGGCCGTGCTTCACGCCAGCGCGCCCACCCAACATGCATGCCCGTATGCGAACGCTGCAGTGAAGGTGTGCCGCGTTGGGCGCTGACCGCGGCGTCCGGTCAGTTGCGAGCCTGAACGGCCGCTGCGCTCCGATCCGAAACCGACGAACTGTCGGAAACACCCGAAAGCCCCGAGACAGAAAACCCACCCTTGGGCGCCCGCAGAGATCCCATCACAGTCTTCGCCGCCGCGCTCTGGGCCGATGATTCCCACGCAAGCGCCTGACGCACTGCCTGCTGCGCGTCCGCCACACTGTCGTACTGCTCCAGGATCTTCAGACCCTCGGCCCGGCTCCGTGCGTCGTACGTCAGCACGCGTCCAAGTTCGATCCTGTAGCGCTGGTCATTCGGGTAGCGATCGGCCAGCGCACGAAGCGCCGCCACGGCCTCCGGGCGCTCGCTCACCGTCGCTGCCTGCGTCTCGTAAAACGCCAGCGCCGGCGCACCCAGCAGACGACCACCGCCATAGGCGGCCCGATACAACGCGAGCGCCTCCGCCGGCTGCCCCGACCTTCTCAATGCTTCGGCCTCTGCCACCAGGGGCGCCGGATCGCTCTGCACCGGCTTCTTCTCCAGCTCCGCGAGCCGCGGATCGCCCGGGGCAACGGACCTCAGTCGAACGATGTACTCAACCGCGAGGGCTGGGTGCCCCTCTCGCTGGCTCAGGCGCGCCATCGCGGCGAGCGCCTCGGGGTCGCTTGGATAGGCCGCCAGCACCTGCTCCCAAAGCGAGCGCGCCATCTCCATGTGTCCACGAGATTCGAGCGTTCGGGCCTTACCCTCCAGATCCGGCTGCCCCACAGCCGGCACAGCGGCCAGTAAACCAATCACCACGGCGCAAACGACCAGTTGCGCCTCCCGAATCTGCGGCGGCCACAAGCTCTTCATCAACTGTCCTGAGCGAACGAAAGTAACGACCAACCGAGCGTAGCGCGTAACTAACTGAATAACTCTGCAGTCTTCCGGGCATGCGAGTACCACTTTCGAGTGGGTGCGGTTTCGGCCGATGCGTGTTGCGAGGTTTCTTACGCTCGCGTCGCCGCCCGACGCCTCGCGCGCCACGATCTTCACGGCCAGCAACCCCGCGCGAGAGCGTCGGAATCACGAGCCTTCACGGCCAGATGCATCGGTCCGCGACGCCGTCGGACCCACGGAAAACGCCGGCTTTGCTGTGCTACGCTAACGGAGGAGCGAGCGGGTAGCTCAGTTGGTAGAGCATCGCCCTTTTAAGGCGCTGGTCCTGGGTTCGAGCCCCAGCCCGCTCACCACTGAAACCCAAATCTCAGAGACACAGCTCGGACCTGCCATCAGAGGGCCGTGGTACAGGCACGCAGCGGCAAGGGAGCAGCGACAAACGGTGATCTCCGCAACGCAAGAACGTGTTTGGTTGCGCTGAGTCGCGCCGCTCCGCCTGCGACGAGTGCTCTCCTTCTCCCATCGCAGGCCTGACAACGCATCCTCAGACATATCCGAGAAGTGAACGCTGCGATCTGCGGTGATGTATGGCCGCCAGTCCACGAGTGGCGGCCATACATCACGCCGCTAGAACTCGATGCGGGCAGCCAATTGGATTGCACGGCTCTGCTGTGCGTTCGTGTCGACCTGCATGGTTCCATAGCTCGTACTGGTTGCCGTCCACGAGTTGATCACCGCGTTCGACAAGCTGTAAACGAACCGGGTGTGGTTCGTGACATTGAAGCAGTCGGCCTCGAGCGTGAGTCCGGTGCCCTCATGCAGCTTGCCCATGGGAATGGCAAAGGTGCGCCGTAGGCTCATATCCAGGCGATAGTTTCCTGGCTGAAACAGTCCTGAGTAGGCCGCCGTCCGCGGTGTCGTGCTGATGACGTAATTCGGGGTTGCGAGGAAGGCGTTACGGTCCAGAAACTGCTTCGTCCCCACCTCGGCCTGCGTGCGCGGGCGTCCGCCACCCAACCGTCCATCGCCCATGTAATTGGGGTTCTTGAGCGGATAAGCAACCGCCTGCGAAGGATTCGTCGGAGCGGAGTTCATCTGTACCGTCAGCGGAGCTCCCGAGAATGCCTGATAGATGCTAGACACCTTGAAGCCCCCAAAGAGCGCACGCGTCACCGCGTGCTCGCCGCCCAGACGCCCTGTACCGAAAGGCAGATCGTAGACCCCGGTGAATACGAACTTGTGCCGTTGATCGCTGGCGGAAAGGCTCTTATCCAACGATCGTGCAGCATGGAATTGGCCGTCCGACGCTGCCGATGCGGGGACATCGTATCCGGTGCGGAAGGTACCGTCGTTGTCGATGGCACGCGACCAGGTGTAGTTCGTCATCATCGTCAGCCCATTGCTGAGACGACGTGTGATGTAGGCCTGCAGGGCGTTGTAATTGGTGTTGCCTATGAACCCATAAGCGTCAGCGATGCCGTTGTACTGCGGAAACGGCTTCAGAAACTGCTGGATCGTCGGGTTCTGCGACCCACCGAACGTCGGATAAGGCAGCGTTGTGGGAAGGCCGGCCGCTGCAAGATTCGCTGGTGTCGCAGCGTTGCTCAGCTTTGTGCCGAGGTAAAGATACTTGGGATCGAGTTGATTGATGTAGTATCCCCGGCCATTGGCCGTGTCAGGCTGCAGGAAGTGACCCCGCGATCCAACATAAGCGATCGTAAGAATGGTGCTGGGCGAAAGCTCCTGCTGTATGCCGAAGCTGAAGTTGATGAACTGCGGCGCGCGGCCACCGTAGTAAGGGTCCGCATAACTGACGGTCTGAGGAGCGGCCGAAGTGAGCGTCGTGTAGCTGGTGCCCAGCGTCGGGTCAAAGGTCGGCGGAGGGGTAAAGGCGGGGTACGGATTATCTATCTTGTAATAAGTGGAACCTACAGTCCCGACCGTGTTCGGATTCGTGACCGTCACATTAGGCGATACGCTGAACCCGAGCAGGCTTGCGCCCTGGCGCGACGATGCGCTTCCACCGTTGATATTGCCGTGCGCGTACATGATCCCGTAGCTTCCGCGCACAACCGTCTGTGGTTGAACCTGGTATGCGAATCCGATCCGAGGCGAAAATCCGAGTTTGTACTCGTCAACGTTGCTGCGGCAATGGCAACCGCCCGGCACGTTCCCGCCAAACACCAGCGCTCCCTTGTTACCGGTCAGCGGATTCGTGACCGTGGCGTCCATATACGAGAAGCGATCCTGCACCTCCCGGTAGGACGGGTAGTAATCGTAGCGAACACCCAGGTCCAGCGTGAGCTTACGAGTCACCTTAAACGTGTCCTGCACATAACCTGACATCGGACGGAAGCGCGCACCTGTCTCCGGCACCGCTGACAGTGTGAAGTTCGCACCCTGCGCCGCTCCCAGCAGGAAGCTCGCATAGGCCTGACCAGTGGCAGTGACCGCGGTTGTCGTGCCGGCATATCCCTGTGTCAGCGCATTGCTGAACGTCAGCTGCAGCGGATTCACACCGGTGGCGTTGTTGAGGAAGTTGTACTGCATCCAGTTGATCTGGGCTCCAAACGTGAACTGATGACGTCCAACAAGCCATTGAACGTTATCGATCAGCACGTACCCCGAGGCCACGTTGCGGTTGCTGGAGTAGCCGGCCCAACGGTAGATGTTGCTGTTGCCGCTAAACGTCACGGTCGGGAAGCTGTCGGACGCCTGCCCAGCTGGCAGACCCGTGAAGCCGAGCGCCGAGGCCGCATAATCGCCCCCTGTGTCCTGGTTCAACCCCGTGCTGTCGTAACGTCCATAGGCATACTTGAACTGGTTGGTGATGTGCGGGGTCAGAGCATACGTGTGCTCAAACTCAAACACCTTCGTCTTCGGAAAGAACTGTTGGGACGAGATGTACGGTGGCGGCATCCCATTCACGTTCGTGGAATTGAGGGACACCGCGGCAGGCGCTGTTGTGGCTTGACGCCCCCACGCGAGCACCAGCGAAATAGCTTGTTTCTGATTGATCGTGTAGTCAATCCGGTTCGTGGTGGTCCAATTCGAAAGACCCGTACGGTAGTTCACGAGGTAGTTGTTCGTCAGGTTATTGTTCGTCGGCAGGGGCAGGAACGACTGCATGCGTAGCGCCACCGGAGACATTCGGTTTTCCGGTATGACATCGAGCTTGCCGCCGTCCTGAAAGCGGGTACGTGACAGCGCAGCCGGTGTAGTACCCACGGCCGGCGTATACCTCGTCGTGTTCGGATCGTAGATGGGGTCGCCCATCTCGGAGAAATCTCCGGCTCGCATCTTCAGCGTGGGGATCGTTTCGAAGACCCCAGTCACAGCATGGCTATACCGGTATCCCTCATATCCGCCGAAGATAAACAGCTTGTTCTTGAGGATCGGGAACCCGAGAAACATTCCATACTCATGCTGATGTTCGCCCGGCTTCTGCGGCAGGCCTGTAGCCGCGTTAATAGGCTTCACAAAGCCCCAGGTATCGAGACCAGTGTCCCGGTAGTAGTCGTAGATCGCGCCATGCAGCGTATTGGAGCCGCTCTTCACGATATAGTTCTGCACACCTTGGCCCTCGTAGATCGCGGAGTAGCCGGTGGTCTGCACTTGAAACTGCTGAATCGAATCCACCGCGAAGCTGGTCCACACAAAACGCGGGTCACCCGCGCCTGCTGCCGAACCTAGCGGAACGCCATTGATGTAGATCGAGGACACCGCGCCGCGTGATCCTGAACCGTTCACTGCGCCTGCGTTCGTCCCTGCGTTGCCGTTCGTGACCTGGCCATTCACCCCGGGCATCAGGAGCGCGAAGTCGGTGGCTCGGCGCTGGCCGCCGCCATCTTCGATCAGCGGGAGTGCGGAATACTGTGCCTGTTCGATGGTGCCCCCAAGGCTGCCGTTCGAGGTCTCGAGAAGCGGCGGTTCATCCGTAACCGTAACCACTTCGCTGGTCGTGCCGTTCTGCAGCGCGGCGTCGACCGAGAACGTCTGCAGCGCGTCGATGACGATCTTGTCCTGTTCGAACGTCTTGAACCCCTGGCGCGAGATGGTCATCCTGTAGTTGCCGGGATCCAGTGAGAAGCTGTACTCCCCTGCTCCGGTCGTTGCCATCGTCTGGTTCACGTTCGTATCAACGTTTGTGATGGTGACAGTGGCCTGCGGTATCGCGGCTCCAGAGGAGTCGCTGACGTGCCCGTTCAAACCGCCCTTGCCGGAAAGCTGCGCAGAGCCGACGGCTGTTACAAAGGCCAGCACCATCGACAAAACGACACTCTTCCTGGAAATAGATAGCAACATGGACTGCCTCCTTTGAAAACGAACTTCCTTCTTGAACGCGCTCTAGCTGCGGCGTAACGGCGCTACTGGTAACGTTGCCAGTTTGTAAGCGGCCCTATGCGCTAGCTGGGTGGTCGACATGCAAAGTTCTTCAGCGGTGAAGCATTCTTACATGGCCCGTTGAACTGTTGTCAATACGCTCAATTCGGACGCTCCAGGGCCAGCTCGTTGGGAAGCAAGTCAGGGTTCCCCAGTGGTCACTGGAAGCGCTGCTGTAGCTGCCGCAGCGCCGGATCTACGGTGAATTCGCACGCTGGTAACGATGCCTGTTACGTGAGATCACAGGCGCCCTGGTTGCCCCCGCTCGTACGAAGGAAACGAATAAGTGCCCCCGATTCACGCGATTAGTGATCCGCCGAAGGCGACGTCTCGGTACTCAGGTTTCCCGCGAGCGTGGACGAGCCATAACGGCGCGCCTCGGTCACGAGCGCATGAGCGATGAACTTCGCCCCCTCCAACGTCGTGTGCGTGTTCCCGTCTGCAAAAAGAGCAGTCGTCCTCTGCCTTCCGAGTTGTTCGTACATCTCTCCCAAACGTTTGTTGAGGTCAAGAAACGCTACTCCTTGCCGCTCCGCCACCTGCTCAGACCAGTCCACAGGCGGTTCACGGCGCACCTTGCCTGCAGTCCATACATTTCGCGGAACCGGCGAGCAGATCATCGGTGTGGCACCCGCCGCCCGCACCTCGGCGATCAACTTCTCTAAGTACCAGCCGTAGGTGTGTACGCGTTCTTCGCTCCCCGTGATCGGATTGACGATCATCTTGGCCGCATCGCCAACTCCGGGCAGTGAAGCACGAGAGCGCGTTGGATCCGCCGGATCCCCAAGATCGTTATGCCCGAACTGCATCAGAACAACGTCTCCGCGCTTTACGTGCTCGCGGACGTAAGGCCAGTCGAACATGTAGTACGTGCGGCTGCTACGTCCACTCACCGCCACGTTGGCCACCTGCATTCTCGTAGGGTCGACTTCGCCTGCCATCTCGTCGCCCCATCCCCACATCCCACCTACGCCCGTTCCGTCCCCGTTCCGAACCGTGGAGTCACCCAGAATCCAAAGCGTCGAAATCTCGGCGTCTCGAGGCCAGCCAAAGGCTCGTTCCTCCGCAGGAACAACCATCTCGCCCAGCCGGGAAAGATAACGTGAGACCGGAGCATCCAGGAGCGACTTCAACCCTGCAACGGTCAACTCTGCCGCGAGATACGCTCCCGGTGTCGTCATGTGTACGGGCTCACGATCGTGGTAAAGCCCCGCGACCTTCTGCTGGCCCAGCTTTTCGTACTCCCTCGCAACGATGGCGCTGATATCAACGAAGTCCGTGTTGCTCTCCTCAAGCGCGACGCTTCGTATCCATCTGCGATACTCGCCAACGCCCACCTCCACATGACCGCCGCTCCAAACGTTGCGTGGCGTCAACGACATCAGTACCGGCGTCGCTCCTTTGGCCTTGGTCTGCTGCACATACTGCCGCAGGTACCAGCCATACGTATGCACAACCTCCGTCTGGTGCGTAACGCCGTTCTGGATCGTCTGCTGATCCTCTCCGATCCCAGGGATCGTCCCCCGTGCCCGCGTCGCGTCATTGATCGGAAACACATCATTCTGCCCAAGCTGGATCAGCACCACGTCATGCGGCTTCATCTGCTCCAGCACCTTCGCCCAGAAGCCCTCGGTCATGAACGTCCGACTGGATCGCCCACCACGCGCAGCATTTACAACGTTCACCTTCGCGGGATCAAAGAACCCCTGAAGAAACATGCCCCAGCCCTGCACAGCCGCGGCGCCCTCGTGCGTTGCGTCCGCGTGAAAGTCCGCGGTCGAGTCGCCCACGATAAAGATCGTCGGCAAGGAGGTATCGCGCGGACTTCTCTCCACCAAAGCCGAAGGTAGCTGCACCGGTGTCTGCATTTGTGCGCTCGCTTGGATCAAACCGCCGCTCGTCAGAATCGCTGTCGTCGCCACGCGGAACAGAATATGCATAGGCAAACCTTCGCGGAAGTGTTCGTTCACATCGCGATCCAAACGCCGGAGGTCAGCAGGCAATCGGCATCGCACAAAGCGGGCATTGCGCACGCGTCGCGAGTAAGCTGATCAACTCATTTGCCGTCCGTCGGCGCAGCCTGCTTGGGTGTGCTCGCATCCGCGGCATCCGCCACTCCCTTCACGTTGGGTCCAAGCTCAACCTCTGTACGGACTACGTTATCCGCCACCATACGGCCGAAGACAGCCTTGCCTTTGTCGTTCAGATGAGTGCGATCCGGCTTGTTCGCCGCGGCTGCCTCTGCCTTCGCGTCGGGATGCCCCTCGGCGTCAAACTCGTCCGCCTGCGCCTGGCTCATGCCCCGCAGCATCGCCTGCGACATGCTGAACAGATCGACAAAGGTGACCTGTTCCTCGGCGGCTACGCGTCTCGCCGCGTCCGCATAGCTCTTCAGCCCATCATCCGCAAGCGCACCATTCTTGTAGTTACGCCTTGAGAGCGGACTTACAAGGATAGGTATCGCCCCGATCGCCCGCACATCGCGAATATAGCGCCGCAGGTTGTCCGCATACGTCGTCTCCGGATCCGTGTGCCGCGCCGGATCAGTCTTCTGATCGTTATGCCCAAACTGGATGAAGTAGTACTGGCCGTGTTCGTCCAGCGCCTTCTTCCACGCGCCCTCGTCGATGAAACTCTTCGAACTTCGCCCATTCAGCGCGTCATCGATACACGTCACATTCGCGGTCAACGTCGCGCAGAAGCCTGGTCCCCATCCACCGCCGGTCGCGACCGTTGAATCACCAACCAGCACAATCTTGAACGGCGCTCCCTGGATCACCCGCATCGCGAGCTCGCCCTCGGCCGGCAACGCGGCGGCCTCGGGCCGCACATACTGTTGCAACGCGGGCACGGCCTTTCCCATGTCCACCGCAACCATGCGGCCGAACACATAGCTCCCCTGCCAATTCAAATGCGTCTTGTCGGGTACCGTATTGCCTTGAGCGTCCTTCTTCGTGATGCCCAGCTTCGTTCCCTGCGCTTCGCCGATACGGTCGAGGTACGCAATGCTATCGCTCTGCAGATCGATCAGCGGCACGCCCATCTCGGCTGCTACCTTCTTCATGGTCGCCGCATGTGCCAGCAAATCGCTGTGTATCTTTCCATCAGCCTGGAAGTACCGCCGCGTCAGCGGCGTCACAAGGACCGGCTTGATGCCATGCGCGCGAGCCTCCTTCACGAAGCGCCGCAGGTTCGCCTCGTACTCCGCCATGGTCACCTGCCGCGCTAAGTGCTCCGGCGACTCCATGTCGTTGTGCCCGAATTGGATCAGCATGTAATCCGGCTTGGTCGCCAGGCTCCGATCCCAGAGTCCCTGCTCTCGGAACGTCTTCGTACTCGACCCACCCTTGGCCATGTTCAGACAATCAACCTGCTCGGTCACATTGGCACAAAACCCTCGTCCGTAGCCGGCGTTGTCCGTCTGTGTGGAGTCGCCGATCAGATCAATGCGGATCGTCGTACCCGGGCGTCGCTGCGCCGGATGCTCTGGGTTATACGGCTCCTGGGCTCTCGCCTGCACCAGCCCGCCACAAAGCAACAGCCCTGTCGCAAGCCGCAGGGCTCTGCAAAACCTCGAATACGCCATCATGGTAATTTCGCCGCCTCTGCCGCTCCTGCTCCCAAATCAAGAACAACAGTGCCGCCGCCCTTTGCGGCACAATCGTCGATCGCCTTCTGAATCGCTGCCGTACTCTTGCCCTGTCCGTCCGACCGCGCACCATCATGGCGAACATCGCAGACTCGGGACGCAAACATTGCTCGAACGCCCAACGACAACAGCAGAACAGCCGCAACCACCGCTCCTGTACGGTTCCCGTCTCTGCGCAATGGGCGACTCCTGGGTCGGCGACGCTGTGTAACTGGCAACGATGCCAGCTGAGTGCACGCAGTGTATGCCTGGGCGCGGACAAACGTCAACGCCCTGAGTGAACGAGCAGTGAGAACGCGGTTAGCCGAGGTTCGCTGGGCAGCCACAAGAGGCCCGAATCACCAGCTCCCCTGCATGCAGCGACACGCGGGGCCTCTTCTGCCCCAGTCCATCGACGCGGCGAAGTAGCAGTTCCAACGCGGCCTTGACCATTTCCGCGATAGGCTGCCGCAGAACCGTCAGCGGAGGCGAGAGATGAGGCGCGAAATCGAAGTCGTCGAACGCCAACATGGGGGGGCGGTCCTCAGTAGCCAAACCTAATTGATCGCACGCGGCCAGAACATTCAGAGCGTGGATGTCGCTAAGCGCCAACAATGCGTTCGGCTTCCTTCGCGCGCTCAAGATCTGCACCAGTTCACGCCGAATCTCTCCACTGTCCGTTCCCGTCAGCACCTGCGATTCACGCGACGCCGCCGCCATTGTCTCGCTGTACCCCGTGACCCTCTCCCTGTAGCTGTAGACCTCAGGCCGGCCCGTGACGCATAGAATCCTGCGGTAGCCGTGATTGAGGAGATGCTGAGTTGCCAGTCCGGCGCAGGTGCGATTGTTCAAAAGCACCGCGTCCATCCTCGACGAAATGAGGCTGTCATAGCCGACGACGGGCCTCTCACCGATCAGAGACCGAACCTCCGCGAGCGTCGTGCCAGGCACTCCGGTCAGTATGATCCCGTCAACTTTGTACCGGGTCAGCGTTACGAGATGTCTTGCTTGTTGTTCGCGGCTGTCCTCGTGAGTGAACAGAACGACACTTAAGCCCCGATCCTTTGCTTCCCGCGTAATCCACTGCACCGAATGGCTGAAAAACACGTTGGACACCTTCGGAATAACAACCCCGATCGTGTTTGTTCGGCCAGACCGAAGGGCTCTCGCGGAGACGTCCGGGAAGTAGCCAAGTTGCGCGATCGCAGACTCAATCCGCTTCGCAGCGCCGGGCCTGATCTTCACCCCTCGCACAAAACGAGACACCGTGGAGGTACCTACCCCCGCAAGTTCCGCCACGTCTCTCACGGTGGTTTTCGTGCTCATGCTGCCACAATACCTTGTAAGTCACTGCCCGCGCACACGATCACACCCAGTTCCATGTCCTCGGGCCGTGCCCATCGAACCAGGGGTTCAGGCGAGACAGCATCTCGCAAGTGCTGACTTGACGACGTTATCGCCGATCACTTACATTTCACGGCGGATGGCAACTTGCGCCAATCTGGTAACGATGCCAGTTGGCTCCCGAAAGCGAGAGCTTTCCTCCCTGCCGGGACTTGGCGCGAACGAATCGCAGAGCTGCGGCAGTTCCCCCGTCGGATACTCAACCAGGCGAACTAGCTCTGCGTGTTCAACTCGCCGGTTCCTCCGCTTCCAACCAGCAAGACAGCGGGCCCGGTCATAGGTGGCCGGGAGCCCGCTTTGCCATTCGTTCACGCGGTACAAATCTTGTACGACCCGCTCGATCGCACCCGAAAGGCACAAAAGATGTCCGCCGACAGTCGAATGTCCCGACGCACCGTCCTGAAGAACCTCGCACTCGGAGCCTCGGCCTCCTGCCTGCCCGCAAACTCGCATGCGCTGCTCGCCGCGCCGGTTCGCACCGAGATCGACCTTGAGAACGGCGTCACGATCCCCGACGAGGGTTGGCAGCTTTGGGTCGACCCCACCGCGCGCTGGGAAGACGACGAGATCTACCTCCCGGAAGATGTCGCATGGAAAGACGGAGCGCTCTGCGGCAAAGGCCGGCCGCTTCCGGTCAACGCACCCACCGGAGGCTGGGGCGCACTCACCGCGGCAGCGGGTAAACAGGTCGTTCTGCCCACCAGTGTCGAGCAGCACTTCTGGGGCAAGTACGGTGCAGGGTCTGACGGTCATCCCCGGCCTTACACCCCTGAAGAGTACCGCTACGCCGCGACGAAACCGCCCGCAGCCCCCGCCGACGACAACGTCCCCCAGAATGGAGCGTATTACGGTGTGAGTTGGTTCTATCGCTCGGTCGCGATCCCCGCGTCCATGCACGGCAAGCGCCTCTTCCTGCACGTCCGTGGCGCTCACATGCGCGCCGAGGTCTACTGCAACGGCCAACTCTGCGGCTACTCCATCATGGAAGAGCTACCGTTCGAGGCAGACCTCACGCACGCCGCGCGGCCCGGCGGCGAGAACCTCCTCGCTATCCGAATCACAAACCCATTCGGCCGCTTCGATTGGGTTGACGGCCTGAACGCCAAGTGGGGAAAGGTCTCCCTCTACCGATCGCACGGCTTTGGCGCACTCGATCGAGAGATCACCATCACCGCGCATGAAGGCGACACCCGCATCGCCGATCTCTGGGTGCTCAACACACCCAAGCCCACGGAAATCATCGCGTACGCCAAACTGGACGGCAACAGAAGCGCAGGTCCGGTCAAGTTCGAGGTGCTCGATCCAGCATCCGGTCGCATCCTGGCCAGCGCTGATGCAACGCCCGACAACAGTCGCGCAGGCACGGTGCAAGCGCGACTTTCTGCGCCCTCCGCTTTGCTCTGGGACATCAACGAGCCGCACCTTTACCAGCTGCGAGCCACTCTCGCTGTTACTGCAAACGTGCGCGATACGCGCACCGTCGTAGTCGGCTTCCGCAGCTTCGGCCCCACCGGGCTCGGAACCGATGCGATATTCCGCATGAACGGCCGCCGCATCCGCATCTACACGGCGATCTCATGGGGCTTCTGGGGCCTGAACGGTATGTTCCCCGTCCCCGAACTCGCCGAAAAGGAAGTCCGCGCCGCCCAGGCACTCGGGCTCAATTGCCTGAATTTCCATCGCAACCTCGCCAAGGAAGACGTGCTGCGCAAGCACGACGAACTCGGCGTGCTGCGCTACATGGAGCCCGGCGCGGGCAAACTCGCGATCGGCAGACTGCCTTCGAACGTACAAGCGAACGCCGCCGGCATCGTCATGGAGAAGCCCCAGAACGAGGCCGACCGCTTCGCCCAACGCTACATGTTCACCAAGTGCGTCGAAATGGTGAAAGCCTTCCGCTCGCACACCTCCGTCATCGAATACTGCGTGCAGAACGAGATCGGCGCCGACCTCAAGAACCCCGCCACGCTCGCGGTGCTCAAAGCCATGCACGATGAGGACCCCTCGCGCATGGTGGTACTCAACGATGGATTCGTCGCTCGCGGCGCAGCGCAAGCCTGGTACGAGCCCTGGTCTGGCGACCTGAAAAGTGGCGTTCTGCATCGCAGCGACCAGGAAAAGTGGGGCGCCTGGTGGAACAATCACCAGGGAGCCGGTGACCAGTGGTACGACCAGTTCTACAGATCGCCCACCGACTACACCTACCAGGCACCCTTCAAAGACGTGCTCACCGAGTACGGCGAGATGGAGGGCTGTGCGCGGCCCGACAACCATCCGCTGATGGTCCACCAGATCCAGCAGACCTACGCCAAGTACGGCGGCACAAGCTACGACCTCGTCGACCACGAAGAGATCATCGCCGGTTACGAGCGCTTCCTCGATCGTTGGTCCTTCCGCAAGGCATTCCCCTCTAGCGAAACCATGTTCCTCGCCGCCGGTCGCACCTGCTACGAGTCGTGGATGAACTACATGGAGAACGCTCGCATCAGCGACGATCTCGATTTCGCGGCCATCTCCGGTTGGGAGTCCACCGCCATCGAAAACCACTCGGGCATCGTCGACAACCTGCGCAACTTCAAATCGGACCCCAACCTCATCAAGGGCTCGCTCCTGCCCATCCGCCCCATCGCCAAACAACGCGCCTTGGTCATCGAGCGAGGCAAGCCCGCCACCTTCGATCTCTATCTCGCAAACGACACCCGGCAACTCGCCACAGGCACGCTGACCTTCAGCATGATCACGCCCAGCGGCAAGCGTCAGGACCTCATCACCCTGCCCGCCCCACAACACGTCGCCGACCAGTTCAGCTATCTCCTCAAGACCGGCTTCGACACACCGCCGCTCACCGAAGAAGGTCTGTATCGCTTCAACTTCTCGCTCTCCTCGCTCCCCTCCGCAACCCAGAAAAAAGAGCTCTGGGTCACGCGCGGAGAGCCGAACAGCGCGAAGCCCATTCGCGTCGGTGTATCCGGCATCACACCCGAGTTGCGTGCGCAGATCTCTCGGCTAGTGCCCGTCAGCGACTACACACCCGGCGAGCACTATGACCTGCTCATCTCCTCCGGCATCACTGCGCACATGTCCGGCAACCAGAACCAGGTCGGTGAAACCACCGGGGAACAGATGCCGGCCACCAAGCCCGGGCACAAACCCGAGCCCGGCGAAATCGCCGAAATCAAGCAACTCGGGCACCTCGCGCCCGGCATCCTCGACGCCGTTCGCAAGGGCACTCCGCTGCTCGCAATCCCGAATGCCGACGCGCTCTCCGAAGGCGTCGCGCGTGAACTCGCGGCAGCCGGTGCGTTTACCTATCGCGGCACCGTGGGCGACTTCCGTGCGCCCTGGATGGGCAACTGGTACTTCGTCCGCGAGCACGCACTCTTCGCCGGCATGCCCGTCAACCAGGCCATGGGAGGCTTCTACCAGGCACCGGGTCGCCAATCCAATGGCCTGCTCATCGATCGCGCGCCGAACGGCCCAGAACTGGAGATCATCGTCGCCTATTCACGCGACCACGACCGCAACCTCGGCGCTGGCACCTTCACTACAAGAATCGGCCAGGGCAAAGTGCTCTTTCATCGCGTGCCGCCGATGCAAACCGTGATGCAACAGCGTTTTCTCGCCAACGCACTCGGCTGGCTCACAACGTAAACCGCGGTCGCGGCACAGTGGCGAATCAGATCCAATGCGCCGCTCAGACTAGTCGAAATCAAAGCACGCCCACGCACCGGACACTCAGGTCGCGGTTCCGGGAAGAGCCGTCCCAAACTTCGGTGTCGCTACGCGCGCACTCAACGCACGCCCCGCGCGGTGAAGCGCAAACGCGCCGATCAGCAGCGGCAGCAATGCGATCTCCATTCCAGCACGCAGTTCCACACGGTCCGCGACCCATCCGATAAAGGTCGGAGAAACACTATCGCCGAGCGCATGTACCGCGAACAAGCTGAA
Organism: uncultured Verrucomicrobiae bacterium; assembly: GCA_963795955.1. Taxonomy (GTDB): domain Bacteria; phylum Acidobacteriota; class Terriglobia; order Terriglobales; family Acidobacteriaceae; genus Granulicella. The sequence continues at coordinate 853,249 of CAWCJK010000008.1, read as the reverse complement.
CGCCAACGCCGACGCCCGCACCCGTGCGTCCACCGCATTCAGGAATGCCGCAGCCATCGGTCCTGTCGTGACAAAGAAGCAGAACTGCATGCCAGCGATCGCCGGGTAATACGTAGCGCGTGGTCCAAACAGCAAAACCGTACCGAAAAACACCGCTGCGACCATCGCACAGGCGGAGACGGCGTACAGCGCACCGCGATACCGCGCTAACCATCGGTGAGCGACAAGCCCGCCCAGCACAACTCCAGCGACCCCGTCACACAGCGTCAGCACACCGAGCCTCTGCGTAACCTCTCTGACCCCAAGGTTCCCCGCGCGCACGAGCAACGTTGGAAGCCAAACCATGATCCCGACCATCGCGCACGCCAGGCAAACCGCCCCGATGACAAGGGACATGTACGCGGAATTCGTCGCAAGATCCTTCACCTTGACGCGGACGTCTCCCGGCATCACCGTGTCAACCGCTCCTCGTACAGGCTCCGCTAGAAAACACGCCGCGAGCGCTGCTGCCACCACTCCTGCAATCGCCACCACCACAAAGGGCATCCGCCATTCGCGCCCCGCAGAGAACCGGCCCGCCACAGCATAGCCGAGTGCCGTTCCTGCCGGCACGGTTGTGGCGTACAAGCTCATCACCAGGCTCCGTTGCTTTTCCGGATAGAAATCCGCGATGATCGTCGGCGCTGTCACAGCGAACACCGCCTCTCCAGCAGCAAAGATCGCGTGATTCAGCAGCACTGCGCCGTAGGTGCGCGAGGCCGCCGTCAGCAGCGTGAACACGCACCAGAAGATCGCGGATGCCACCACGATCGGCTTTCGTTGCCAGTGGTCTCCCATCCAGCCGGCAACGGGCATCGCCAGCATGAACACAATGAAAAACGCTGAAGACAGAGCTCCCGTCTCGCGCCCAGTGAGCCCTAGCTCTGATTGGAGCAGCATCTGCACACCGGGCAGCACATACCGAGCCGCCATACTCAGCAGGTTCAGCAAAGCTAACAGCATGACTGCCGCAACTGCTGCTCGCCGATCGACCGCCCGGTTGTAGACAGCCACCATTGTCGAACTCACTCGTGAACGAAACAGACCGATGAGCACAATGTAGCGCTGGCAGACATCCGCTGTCCTGCACAGGGGCGCGTTTGCTAGCGTGATGCGGCTAGGTCAAACGCAAATGCTTCTGCATAGAACCTCGATTCGCCCCTGCTCCCCTTTTGGGGAGTGGGGGCGAATTCCGTCAGCTTGGAATGGGATTGGCTCCCACCTTCTTCCAATCGTTCGCTGCGGGATCCACCGCCGCCAGGACGTTGGTCATCACACCGACTGTGCTGTCCCACCGCGATCGACGGTCGTTGTGGGCTGTCTGCTCCGGATCCGGATCGCAACAGCCGCGGCGTTTCGGGTACCTGTAGCGCCCTCCGACGAAGGTGTCCTCCCAAAACCAGTACGACGAATCTACGGGGCCACCGCCGGGGATATGCGAGGTCTGCTGAACGAACTTCACCAGGCTGATGGCGCTGGCGCGCGTGCTGATGATCCGGTTGTGGTTCTCTAGGGCGAAAGGCGCGAACTCCTCCGCTTTGCGTATCAGATCCTCGGCCCATGGTGAGTCGTTGGGATCCTTGTGGTGCTTGTCGCTGATCGCTTTCTCTTGAACGATCGCCAGATGGAGGCCGCCGGCCACGACGAACAAGCCAAGGCCGATCTCCGGAAACTCCTTGAGCTCACTGGTGACGGTGCGCGATTCGTTCCAAACGGTGGACAGGATGCGTTGCGATTCTTCGTACTTGGGCGGGTCGGCCTTGATCGTGTTGTAAGTGATCATGCCGTCTTGCACGGCGTTGACCCTGCCGCTCAGCTCGCGGCGTTTGTTCTCGTTGATCACGCCCTGGACGATGCTCTCGAATTCCTTATAGACCTGATCGAAGTATGCCGGGACGCCCGGAGGGAAGAGCTTCGCGAAGATCGCCGAGCCGATCTCGCCGGCCAGAGGGCGTATCAGCGAGCTCGCAATATTCAGCGCGAGGGTACCCCAGGCAAGAGCGCCGGGCCCCGCGTGTGGGGTGAGTTCGGCCGAGACCGGTGGCTTGCTGTCGGTGATAACCCCATCCCGAACGACGAATTCGATATCGACGAAAAAGATCTCGCCGAAGCTGGTTCGTCTTCGCGCGCAAACAGTTCCCGCGGGATAGTCGAGAAAATCTGCGGACAGAATCGAAGTGAACACGCCGTCAGGGTCCAGGGTCTCGGTCGCGAGCAGCGGATAAGCCTGGTTGATCGCGCGCTCGAGCCGCTTGATGCGGTACTCCGCCACACGCAACTGCTGCGCGTTCATGTGGGGCCAATGGTCACGAGGAGTGATGGGAGGCGGCACAGTGGGACCGCCGTTGAAGCTCTCGGATGCCAGTCTTTGTGCGTCCTGCTCCGAAAGGTCAGAGTAAGCCCGCAGTTGAGCCTCAAGAATGCTCAGTGACTTGGGCTTGGAGTAGATCAGGTCCATACAGATCCTCCATCAGAAGCCTATTTGGTTGGTCCGCATCTGCGAATCGCGGCTCGTTTCACGGCCCGTCCCGCCTGAATCCAAGCGCCCGGTCATCTCGTAACGGCGAGCTTATCTCCGATCACCCCTGATTGCGAGGGAATATCGCGGAGCGCCTCATTTATCTGACCTCCGCTAGGACTACGCCACGGTGGCCTTCTACACCAATCCGCACCGCCGAAGGCCCTTTCTCCCTCACCGCTCGCACCGGCAATCCATGCAATCGGCAGGTAAACCGCAGCCGCATAGCACTGAGCGACAGGCACTTAGCAGTTGACACGAAAGTGTCGAACAAATAACCATCAGACGCTTGCGCAGACATCCCCAGCTCATCACCCTGACTATCGCGCGCAGGGGCGTTCCCGCGCCTGGGTCCAAGCTGCTCCGCCTCGCAACTGCCTCTCGCCTTTGCTTCACAGTTTCTGCCCCACCGCGGTAAAAGGAGTCCGTTCATGCCCTCTCCTGCCTCGCTCCTCCGGCACCTTGCGAAGCGCCTGCCTTCGCTGGTCTTGGCGCTCGTGTGTGTTCTGCCGTTCGTCTCCGCCCACGCCCAGACCGACCCGCCCGTCGCCCCCGGCACCGTGCGCATTCACTACCACCGGCCAGACGGAGCCTACAGCGGCTGGGCGCTCTATACGTGGAACGCCTCGACCGCGAACAACTCATGGTGTTCGAGCGAGATCAACCCCGCCGGGACGGACTCCTTCGGCGTCTACTTCGACGTTCCGGTCGACATGACGGCAGGCACGCCCGCACGGCGATCTCGGCTTCATCATCAACAACTGCAACGCCGGCCAGATCAAGGACCCCGGTCCTGACCAGCACCTGCAGACCACCGCTTCCACGCAGGCCTGGATCCTCTCCGGCGACCCGACCGTCTACACGGTATCAGCCCTCGCTCGCTCCCGGGCCCATTCCCGCCGGCGATGTCCGCATCCACTACTACCGGCCCGACGGCAACTACGCTGGCTGGGCCCTGTACACCTGGAACGCCTCAACCGCGAACGCCAGCTGGTGCTCCAGCGAGATCAACCCGTCCGGCTCGGACTCCTTCGGCGTCTACTTCGACGTTCCCGTGAACCCCGCCAACGGCACACCCGCAGGCGACCTCGGCTTCATCATCAACAACTGCAACGCCGGCCAGATCAAGGACCCCGGTCCTGACCAACACCTCCAGACCACGCAATTCAATCAAGCCTGGGTGCTCTCGGGCGACTCGACCGTCTACACCACGCAGCCCCCGCTTCCCATTCCCGGCGGCGACGTCCGCATCCACTACTACCGCCCCGACGGCAACTACTCCGGTTGGGCGCTGTACACCTGGAACGCCTCGACCGCGAACGCGAGCTGGTGCTCAAGCGAGATCAGCCCCTCCGGCACCGACGCCTACGGCGTCTACTTCGATGTCCCCGTAAACACCGCAGCCGGCACGCCGCCGGGCGACCTCGGCTTCATCATCAACAACTGCAACGCTGGCCAGGTGAAGGACCCCGGCCCCGACCAGCACCTTCAGACCACCCAATACCACGAGGGCTGGGTGATCTCGGGCGATGCAACCGTCTACACCGCCCTTCCCACCCCCGCGCAGAAGCTGAACGCTCTCTTCCTGAAGCAGCAGGCCTATTGGCTTGACCGCTCCCGCGTCGCCATCCAGCCCGCCTACTTCCAGAGCGGCGACACCTACGCCATCAACTGGAGCCTGAACGGCGGCATGACCGTCTCGGCCACAGGCGTGACCGGCGGCAATCAGATCCCGCTCACTCCCGGTGGCACCCTTACCGCCGATGAACTGATGCGGTATCCGCAGCTCGCCAACTACACCGTCCTCACAGTCTCGCCTACGGTGACGCTCTCCACCATCGAGCAGGCGCTCAAGGGCCAGCTCGCCATCTCCTCGGTCGACCCGTCCGGCAACCTCGTCTACGCCACCGGGATTCAGCCCGCGGGCGTGCTCGACGATGTCTACCTCTACTCCGGCAAGCTCGGCGTCGTCATCCACCACAGCTTCGATCTCGGCTGGTTCGACTGGGCGGACGACGACAACGCGGCCGTGAAGCTCAAGCTCTGGGCACCCACCGCGCAAAGCGTCTCCCTGCTCCTCTACAACAAGGCCGCGCGACACCGCTCCCGCCCAGACCGTTGCCATGCACGAGCACAACGGCGTCTGGGTAGCCCACGGCGACGAGACCTGGAAGGGCAAGTACTACCTCTACAGCGTCAACGTCTACGTCCCGTCCGACAAGGCGGTCGACACCAACCTCACCACCGACCCCTACTCGATCGACATCTCCGTCAACGGCACCAAGAGCCGCATCACCGACCTCGACGCCGAGTCGACCAAACCGCTGCTCTGGGACCTCTCCTTCTCGCCTCCACTGCAGTCGCTCAACGACATCAGCATCTATGAACTGCAGGTTCGTGACTTCAGCGTCGGCGACCTCACTGTGCCAGCCTCCCATCGCGGCATGTACGACGCCTTCGCCGACGAGAACTCCAACGGCATGCGCCATCTGCGTACGCTCGCCGACAGCGGTTTGAAGGCAGTACACCTTCTGCCCACCTTCCACTTCGCTTCGGTCAACGAAGACAAGTCGACCTGGCAGACCACCGGCGATCTCTCCAAGGACCCGCCGAACAGCACCGCGCAGCAGGCAGCCGTCGCCGCCGTGGAGGCCAACGACGCCTACAACTGGGGCTACGATCCGGTCCACTACATGGCGCCCGAGGGCAGCTTCGCCATCAACCCCGATAACCGCGTCGAGGAGTACCGCACCATGGTGCAAGGCCTGCACCGGGCCGGTCTCCGCGTCATCCAGGACGTAGTCTTCAACCACACCAACGCCAGCGGCGAGGGGCCAAACTCCAACCTCGACGAGGTCGTGCCGCTCTACTACCACCGCCTCGACGCGAACGGTGCCCTCGAAACCGGCTCATGCTGCGCCGACACCGCCAGCGAGCACCGCATGATGGAAAAGCTGATGGTCGACACACTCCTGCTCAACGCCAAGGAGTACAAGATCGACGGCTTCCGCTTCGACCTCATGAGCTTCCACTTCACCTACAACCTGCAGGACATCCGGCAGGCCCTCAACAACCTCACCCTCCTCAAGGACGGCGTCGACGGCTCGAAGATCTATCTCTACGGCGAGGGCTGGACGACCGGCGAGACCGCCAACAACGCGATCGGTCCGGACGCGCAGCAAGCCAACCTCTACGGCCTGGGCGTGGGCACCTTCAACGACCGCGTTCGCGATGGCATCCGCGGAGGCAGCCCCTTCTCCGACCTCCGCACCCAGGGCTTCGCGACAGGCCTGGCCACCGACCCAAGCGACTTCACAACCGCCAGCACGCCGCAGAGCGCGCAAGTCACCTCGCTGCTCCAGGAGTCCGACTGGATCCGCCTTGCACTCGCCGGCAACCTGCGTGATTACACCTTCACCTCCTACACCGGCGCTACGGTGAAGGGCTCGCAAATCGACTACGGCGGACAGCCCGCCGGCTACACGGCGTCGCCCATCGAGGTCGTCAACTACGCCTCCGTACACGACAACCAGACGCTGTTCGACGCGGTTCAGCTCAAATCCAATCTCAGCGACTCGAGCGCCACCCGCGCTCGCCGCCAGGCATTGGCCATGAGCATCCTCACCCTCGGCCAGGGTGTTCCCTTCTACCTCGGCGGCGATGACCTGCTGCGCTCGAAGGACATGGATCAGAACAGCTACGACTCCGGTGACTGGTTCAACAAGATCGACTGGACCGGCCTTGGGGACAACTGGGGCATCGGCCTGCCGATCGCCAGCCAAAACCAGAACCAGTGGAGCATGATGCTGCCGCTGCTCAGCAACGGCGCGTACACCCCGCAACCGGCAGATATCGCCTTTGCCACCTCCGCGTTCCAGGATTTCCTGCAGATTCGCTACAGCTCGGGCCTGTTCCGCATGCCCACCCTGGCGCAGATTCAGCAGAACCTCACCTTCCTGAACACCGGCGCCAACCAGACACCCGGCCTGATCGTGATGAAGCTGGACGCCAACGGCGCACACTTCGGTCCCTACCAGCACATCGTGGTGGTCTTCAACGCCACCGACGCACAGTCCAACTTCACCAACAACGCCCTCATCGGAATGAACCTGCACCTGCATCCCGTGCAAGTCCAGTCACACGACCCCGCAACCCGCCAGTCCACCTTCAACAAGAAGACTGGAACCGCAACCGTACCCGCCTTAACAACCGCGGTCTTCGTGGCTGAATAAATCGAACGAGGACGCACAAACGCGAGACGCCGTCCCTCAAGGGACGGCGTCTTTCTATACTTCATCCAGTATCGGCGAACACCGCCTCAGACCCGCTCCCGCCCGTCCTGGTCGCCCCGCTGCGGCGAAGCTTTGTGCTCTCGTCCGACGGCCGGGCTCTGGCGCTGATATCCGAAGATCTGGGGAGCCGCTGCCGCTCCTTCCACGTCGCTTCGCACTGGCGGCGTTGCCGTGGATGCGCCGCGCGACGAGCGGCTCGCGTCGATCAACTCGCTCACGCCGCTAATCCACTCCTGTGGTCGCGTAAACGGAGGGACATACAGATCGAAGACGGACATGTCTTCTTCTGCATCGCTCTCCCCGAAAAGAATCAGCGGCACAGACGTCCGGGAACGCACCAGCGAGATCGCCGCACTTGCGATCGGCCCTGCCGCGGTGGTCAGCACCACCGCGCAAGCCTCCCCATTCAGAACGCTGTCCAGTTCGCGGAGCGATTCACAGTCGTAAACCGTATACCCTGCCGAAGCCAGGATGCGAGTTCTGTGACACGTATCGGGGCCCAGGTGAACAACCGCTCCGCTCATCCAGTCCTCTCGGCAGCGTGGAGATTCCACAACCCGCCGCAAAGATACTAGAGACGACTCTGGGGTCGCCTGCATCTGCTGCTGGTTGTGGCGCCGCAGCCGCATAGTAGCCGAGCCGCCGGCAACCGTCGAGCGAATTTTTCCTGAGCGCCACCGCCAGCCCGCATCCGTAAGGCACCTGTGCCGCCGCCGGGTCCATCGCAGATCAGATACGGAACCCACGACCGGTCCCGGGCTAACCGCTCACTTGTTCCTGGCCGTCTGCCGCTGCTCTCCGCACTCCGTCAGATGGGACGCCGCGCCAAGCAGTGCAATGTGCGAGAGCGCCTGCGGGAAGTTGCCGACCAGCCGTTTACGCTTGGTGTCGTACTCCTCTGACAGCAGGCCAGTGTCATTCGCCACCGCCAGCAGGCGCTCGAACAACCTGCGCGCGTCCTCATCACGCCCAATCAGCTTCAAGTTCGTCACCAGCCAGAAAGCTGCACGCCAGGAACATGCCTTCGCTGCCCGGCAGACCATCCTTCACCTTGGACGTGTCGTACCGCATCACGAACCCATCGCGCATCAGGTGCTTCTCAATCGCCGTCACTGTGCCCTGAATGCGGGGATCCTCTGGCGGCAGAAATCCAACAATCGCCATCAGCAGCACAGAAGCGTCCAGTTGCTTCGACCCGTAATGCTGCACAAAGCTGTTCAGGCGCTTGTTGAACCCCTTCGCGCAGACCTGTTCATGAATCGTGCGGCGAATCTTCTTCCATCGCCGGATCGGCGCGTCTAGCCCGCCCTTCTCCGCGATCTTGATCGCCCGATCGAACGCCACCCACGCCATCACCTTGGAGTACGTGAACTGCTTCGGTCCGCCCCGCACCTCCCAGATGCCCTCATCCGGCTGCTCCCATATGGTCTCCAGGTGCTCCACCAATGTGCGCAACAGCGAGAAATCCTGCGCCCGCTTCGTCGCCTCCAGCGACTCATAGGCCCAGAAGAACGCATCCAGCACCTCGCCGTAGGTGTCGAGCTGCAACTGCTCCGACGCTGCGTTGCCGATGCGCACCGGCGACGAGTTCTCATACCCCGGTAGCGCCTTCAACTCACGCTCCGTAAGCGTCCGCTCACCGCGGATCCCATACATGATCTGCAACTGGTCCGGGTTCCCCGCAATCGTGCGATGCAGCCAATGCATCCATGCCTTCGCCTCGTCGTGGTACCCACCGTTCATCAGCGCCAGCAGCGTGAACGTAGCGTCGCGCAGCCAGCAGTACCGGTAATCCCAGTTCCGCACGCCCCCGATATCCTCGGGCAACGACGTTGTCGGTGCCGCGACGATCCCACCCGTGGGCCTGAAGGCAAGCGCCTTCAGCGTAATGAGAGAACGCTCCACCATCTTGCGGTAAGGACCCTCGTACTTGCACCGGCTCGCCCATTCGGTCCAGAACTTGCGCGTCTCTTCGTGCTCCTTCCCCACGTCGACGGAGTTGCTCGCCGCCTCCTCCCGGTACTCGCCGTACGTTCCATACGTGAGCACAAACGACACGGACTCGCCTTCGCGCACAGAGAATTCGCCCACCGTACGCTGGTCTTCGCCTGTCAGCGGAACACGCGTATGAAACTCCACCGCATCAGGACCTGCGACCGCCCGCAACCCCGTCCCTGTCTTCGTAACCCACGGAACCACCTGCCCGAAGCTGAACCGAATCGCCAGTTCACTCCGCATATCCACCTTGCCGCGAAGCCCCTTCACGATCCGGATCAGGTGCGAGTGCTTGCCCCGTATCGGCATGAAATCGACCATCTGCACGGCGCCGCGCCGGGTCTCAAACGTGGTCTCCAGGATCAGCGTGTGATCCTCGTACCTCCGCGTTGTCCGCACTACGTTGCCCCGCGGCGCAATGCGCCAGAAGCCGTTCTCTTCGCTGCCTAACAGGTTCGCAAAACACGCATCCGAGGCGAAATTCGGCCAGCACAGCCAATCGATCGAGCCATTCAGCCCAACCAGCGCTGCCGTGTGGCAATCGCCGATCACCGCATAGTCTTCAATGCGCACGTTCCGCTCCGGGTCCGGTCCCAAGGGTGCAGGCACGGCGCCACCAGCCCCGTTTGACGCCGTGACCTCCATCGCGGTTTGCGCTGCCTCGTGAAACGACTCAAATCGTTCGCGAACCTTGCTCGCTCCGCCTCGAACCCGCGCTTAGGCGGCCGGAGTCTCCGCCGTCCGCGACAGCAACAGCACTCGGGGAATTCGCGCGCCATGCAACAGGTGTTCGATCGTTCTGCCCAGTGAAATCCCCTGCTCGCTCGACCGCATCACCCCGCCGACCACCACCATGTCGTAGGGCTGGCGATTCAACTCCGCCAGAATCGCCTCCGCAGGCACCGCTGCAAGCACCACCTGCTCTGCATGCCGTACGTCCAGGCGAGTGATCCGCGCAATGGCCTCCCGCGTAATCGTGTACCCCGCCTGCAGCAGGTCGCGGTGTTTGCGCTCGCGCCAGAACAGCGGCCCCAGCCGCGGCGCCATCACCGTAAACAGCACCACCTCCGCGTCCATCCCCTTGGCGATATACGCTGCAACATCGGCAGCCGCAAGCGAGTGCGCCAGGCCGTTGATCGGCACAAGAATGCGCCGAACCGCCGGCAGATCGGACTCCGGCGACACCGTCAGAAGAATATCCGTGGAGATCTCGCGCACGATGCGGTCCTGCAACTCGCCGAAGCTCACCGCGATATCTCCTCGCACCCGCGCGGCCCCGATGGTCAAAAGCTGCTGCCCCTCCGAGGCCGCCTGCAGCGCCGCAAACAGATCGCCATCCCCGGACGAGATCCGCTCGAGCGCAACGTGCTCGTAGTCCGACGTGTGCGACAGCAGGCTCGACGCCTGCACCACGTCATCGGGCGTCGACGCGCGCGTAATCGACTTGTCCTCGCCGAACGAAAGCTCCGTCACGTCGAACAACTCGTTCTCTGCGTGCTTCGCGGTCGCAATCGCAGAGACAATCCGCGCGCACAACGCCGGCAGCAACTCCGGCGCCAGCGGCAGCAACACCCGCTCGCGGTCTGCCAGGTACGCCAGCTTCCGCGCCTCTTCGCGATTCAGCCGCCTCAGTTCCTGTTCGCCGGGCTTGCTCTTCCCCGCAAGCCAGTTCAACATCGGCGGCGACGCCACAACCGTCAAGATCGCCACGACCGCATACGTGGTGTACAGATCCGACGTGAACAGCATCAGCTCTGTACCCACAATCGCAACGACCACATCCGTGCCGCCCTTCAAGTTCAGGCCCACACCCACCGTCGCTGCTTCCCAAACCGGCAACCGCCCCGCAAGTGCTCCAAGAAAACCAAACACAATCTTCGCCAGCCCTGCGATCACCAGCAGAACAAAGATCGCCTTCATCGACTCCATGCCGCGCAGGTTGAACAGGTTCACTCGCATGCCGGCAAGCCCAAAGAAGATTGGCGCAAACACCGCGATGGTGATCGCCTGGATGCGTTCCTTCAGCGCGATCGTCGCGCGCGGTGCCTTGCCGAGCAGCACACCAAACACAAACGCACCCAGCAGCGGATGCAGCCCCATCAGCGTCGTCGCCGCCGCACTCACGCACAACAGGATCAGCACCAGCGATAGCTCGCCATTGGGGATGCTCGTCGCATCCGCAACCCGCCGCATAGCCCAGAACGTAAACCGCCTGCCGACCGTGAACATCACCGCAAAGAACAGCCCCGCCAACAGCGTCGCGCGCACACCAGCGGTCCACGGATTCGCCCGATGCTGCACCGAGGCCAAAATCGAGATCACCGGCCAGACCAGCACCTCACCCGCAATACCCGCCGCCAGCATCACCTGGGCAAAGTCGCGGCGCAGCGCCTCGCGCTCAATCAGCAGCTTCGCCACAACGCTCACGGCGGTGACCGACAGCACCAGGCCCAGGAACAACGCCGTCGTGAGGTCGTGGCCGAACATCTTGACGCCCAGCAGCGTGCCTACACCCACCGAGGCGCCGATCGCCCCCGCGGCCGCCAGCATGCCCGGCACAACCTTCTGCTTCAGAATCGCCAGATCGGCCTCCATTCCCGCGATCATCAGCAGCAGAATGGCCCCAATCCACGACAGCAAAGTCAGCGCAAGCGACACCGCAGGGTTCAGAAAGAGCGTCGCGTACGTTCCATGAAACAAGGCTCCAAACACCGACGGCCCGATGACAAAGCCGCCCAGCAGTTCGCCCAGTACCTCCGGCTGCCCAATCCTTCGGCACAACTCCGCCATGCCTCTCGTAACAAGAAGCACCACGGCAATGGCCAGGAATGCGCCCAGGAGTTGGTGTTCCGTGAACATCTGCGAAGCGGACCTCCTGCCCTTCGATGCGCCGCAGTGCTTGGCGCACCTCGTGACCGCTACGCAGAGCCTAAACCCAACAGAAAAGGCGCCAGCGGTTTACCATCCCGCCAGCGCCTGCCTTTGCCGCCAAAGACTCCGTCGATCTTCTATCCCCTCACCTGCACCTCTTCCGTAGCGCCGTTCCGCAATTCGCCTACGGCCTCGCCAGGGCTTCGCGAAACACGTCGCGCCTGCGCCGACCCCAGTTGCGCCACACGCAACCGTGACGGCGAGGTCGACACATAGTCCACGCCCAGCGAGCAGAAGTATCCGATCGACTCCGGATCGCCGCCGTGTTCGCCGCACACGCCGATCTTGATCGCCGGATTGACCAGCCGCACGCTGCGGATCGCCATCTGCATCAGCTGCCCAACGCCCTCGCGGTCGATCGTCACAAACGGGTCGGCCTTCAGGATGCCTTGCTCGAGATAGCTGTCAAGGTACGTTCGCGCATCGTCTCGCGAAAACCCATACGTCATCTGCGTCAGGTCATTCGTGCCGAACGAGATGAAGCTGACGTGCTTCGCGATCAGTCCCGCGCATAGCGCCGCACGCGGCAGCTCAATCATGGTGCCAATCTTGTACTCGACCTCCTCGTTCTCGGCCGCGAAGACCTCAGCTGCCGTCTCGTGGATCATCGCCGCATGCACCCGCATCTCCTGCTCACTCGCAATCAGAGGGACCATGATCTCGGGCTGAGCCTTGATGCCCTCGCGCACCACCTTCAGCGCTGCCTGCAGGATCGCGCGCACCTGCATCCGCAGGATCTCCGGACTGGTAAGCGTAAGCCGGCACCCACGATGCCCCATCATCGGGTTCGACTCCGTCAGCACATCGATCCGCCGCTGAATCCGCTCCAGCGCAAGGCACTGATCCCAGTTCTCCTCGCTGCGTGCCTGCGCAATCTCGTGCTCAATCTCACGCCGTGACGGCAGGAACTCATGCAGCGGTGGATCCAGCAACCGAATGGTCACCGGATGCGGCGACATCGCGCGGAACAGCTCTTCGAAGTCGGCCTGCTGCATGGGCAGCAGCCGCTCCAGCGCGGCAACACGTTCCTCCGTGGTCGTCGCCAGGATCATCGCTCGCATATGGTTCAGCCGGCCGGGCGCAAAGAACATATGCTCCGTGCGGCACAGCCCAATCCCTTCAGCGCCCGCCGCAATCGCTGCCCGCGCGTCCTCCGGTGTATCGGCGTTGGCGCGAACCTTGCAGCCCCGCACCTCCAGCGCCCAGTCCAGGAGCTCTTCCAACTCCGGTTGACGCCCCGCCGCGGCCTTCAACTCCAGCTTGCCCGCATACACACGGCCGGTGCTCCCATCCAGCGACAGCCAGTCGCCCTCCCGAAACATCTGGTTGCCGATCCGCGCGGTTCCCGCACGCTCGTCGATGAAGATGTTCTTAGCCCCCGTGATGCAGCACCGGCCCATGCCACGCGCCACCACCGCCGCATGGCTCGTCGCTCCACCTCGCGCGGTCAGAAACCCCTCCGCCGCATGCATCCCGTGGATATCGTCCGCCGTCGTCTCCTGCCGGACGAGGATCACCTGATTCCCGTTCCCCCGCATCCGCACAGCGTTGTCCGCGGAAAGCGCGATCCGGCCGATCGCTGCCCCCGGAGCGGCCGGCAGCCCTGCCGTCAACGCGCTTACGGCGCCTTCACGCAGATCCAGTTGCGCCGAAAGCATCTCCACCACGCTCGACGGCTTCACGCGCCGCAGCGCCTCTTCGCGGCTGATCAAACCCTCGTTCGCCATATCGACCGCGGTCTTCACCGCCGCGGCGGCCGAGCGCTTCGCCGCGCGCGTCTGCAGGAGGTACAGCCGCCCATTCTCGACCGTGAACTCAAAGTCCTGCATGTCCTTGTAATGCCGTTCCAGCCGCTTCGACAGCCGCATCAAGTCGGCGTACACCGCGGGCTGTTGCTCCGCCAGTTGCGCCATCGGCACCGGCGTCCGCACGCCCGTCACGATGTCCACCCCCTGCGCATTCGCGAGATACTCGCCGAACACCTTCGCTTCGCCGGTGGACGGGTTGCGCGTGAAGCCAACGCCCGTACCGCTGTCCGCACCACGGTTGCCGAAGACCATCGCCTGCACGGTCACCGCCGTGCCCATACTCTCCGGAATCCTGTTCACATTGCGATAAAACACCGCGCGCTCGCTCCTCCACGACCGGAACACGGCCTCCATCGCCATCGCCAGCTGAGTACACGGCTCCTGCGGGAACGGGACACCGGCGTGGCGCTCGATCACGGCCTTGAACTCCGCGATCACCCGCGTCAGATCGGCCTCGCTCATCTCAGCGGCGGCGTCATGCAAGTCCTCGCCCCGAAGCTCGCGAATAACCTCGTCGAACGCCGTCTTGGGCACATCCAGCACCACCGACCCGAACATCTGCAACAGGCGGCGGTAAGAATCCAGCGCAAACTCGCGCGATCCGCCCGCGGCGGCAAGCCCCTTTACCGTCTCATCGTTCAGCCCGACGTTCAATACCGTGTCCATCATCCCGGGCATTGAGACAGGCGCACCGGACCGCACGCTCACCAGCAGCGGTTGGCTCGCATCCCCAAACCGCTTCCCGCACTGCTGCTCCAGCCACGCCAGCGACTCGCGCAGGTCCGGTTCCAGACTCGCAGGCAGGCTCCCCTGGTCAAGGTAGAACCGGCACACATCCGTCGTCACGGTAAACCCGGGCGGCACCGGAACCGACAACAGGGTCATCTCCGCCAACCCAGCCCCTTTTCCGCCGAGCACCTCCGTCATCGACCCATCGCCTTCCACAACACCGCTGCCGAAGCGGTAGATCTGCTTCCTGATTCCATTCATGTGCAGGTCCTCAAATACCGGGTTTGCGCACAGCGCGCGCACCGCGCCAACTCAGCGGCACCCCAGAACCGTATGCGGCTGAAACAACGGTCGCCAACCCCGAGTCGTCCGAATCGGACCGATGCCGGACGGTCAAGTAGGCCCAAACGCGTCGCCCGGTTCAGGCATCCCGATACAAATCCTTGACAGTGCTTCCGCGTTTCGCTGACTCTACGCCACGGACGCCGTGACATCCTTTCCTGTCTGCGAGATGGCGCCCTGGGCTGCCCAGGCCTTTGCCCGGCCAACAAGACACGCGATGACTGCTTTGGAACTCGACCAAACCGCGCTGGTGTCCGACCTCGAGCGCGCACTCTTCGACCGGGACGTTCGCACCTGCTTCAGCCTGGTCGACCAGGCATTCGCTGGCCGTACACCTCCTCCCGGCGCCCCCCCCATCTCCATCTCCCTGCTCCTGTGCCTCGCCCAGTGCACGGACCTCGGCTACCGCAGCTTCTGCTTCCTCGACCAGTTCATGCCGGTCGATCTCGATCTCTCTCAGCTCTCCGTGCTCGACTTCCTCAAGCTGCGGTTGACCGAGGCCTTCCGCCATCTCGCCGCCGAGCGCCCCGAGCGCACCGTCGAGATCCTCGACCTCGTGCTGCGCATCCAGAACGGCATCCTCAGCGACTACCTCCTCTTCCTCGCCAACTTCTGGAAGGGCCGCGCCCACCGCAAGCAGGGCGAATACGCCATCGCCATGCAGCACATCACCGCCGCGCGCCAGGTGGCCGAGAGCATGAACGCGCCCAAGCTCGCCGCCGTGACCAAGATCCACGAGAGCTGGCTTGAGTTCCAGACCGGCCATCGTCAACACGCCTCCCAGCTTCTCGACGAGGCTGAGACCGTCCTTCGTCCCACCGGTCACTTCCTGTCGCTCGGCAACATCGAGTCCGCTCGTGGCCGCTTCGTCCGCCGCTCGGGCGACTACGCCCGCGCCCTCGATCACTTCCAGACCGCCATCACCCTTTACACCGGCGGCGGCTGTCCCGATCACCCCAACGTCGCCCGCGCCCTCGTCAACGCCGCCTACGTCAAACGCCTGATCGCGCTCGATCTGCAGTCCCGCGGCAACGGTGGCGCGGTCACCGGGGCCATCCACGCCAAGTCTCTGCAAGCCGTTCGCGAAGCCCTCGATCTCCTCGAACAGGCCGGCCGAATTTACGCCCTGCACAACCACCAGACAGGCACAGGTTCGGTGCTGGTCAACACCGCGCATCTGCATCTCGAAAGCGGCGACATCGACAGCGCTGCGGTGGAGGCACAACGCGCGCTCGACCTCGGCGAAAGCAAGCAGGACCAGATCCTCATGGCCCGCGCCCGAGACGTGCTCTCCGCCGTAGACCTCGCTCGCGCCGAAGAGGAACTCGGCGACGACCAGGAGATCGGCGCCTACGCCGACCGCGCCGTCGAGCACGCTGACACAGCCATCGCCCTCGCGCTACAAACGCAGAACAAGCGCCTGCTCTGCGAGGCCTACATCACACGCGGACAAGCCGCCGCCTCCGAATACTTTGGGGAGTGGGACACCGCCCGTGAGTACGCCGCAAAAGCCGCCGCTCTGCTCAGCAACGACGACCGCGATCACATGTACAAGCAGCTCCGCGCACTCAAGGCCCGGCTAGCCGCAGCCACCCGTATCGACGACATGCTCCGCCTCTGGTCAGCCGGCGAAACCGGCGACAAAAGCTTCCAACAGATCCAGGAAGAGTTCGCGGAACTCGTCATCCCCAAGATCTGGCTCCGCAGCGGCAAAAACATCACCTCCGTCGCCAAGGCGCTAAGCATCTCGCCAAAGAAGATCCGGCGCGTACTCCGCAACGCCAAGAGCATCTAGCGCCCGCACGAACTAGCCTGCGCGCCACGCAACGCTCGCACCACTGCGCCGCGCAACACTGCGGCCTCCGCGAACACCGCGTTTGCAGTTGCAGTTCGCTCCCGCGCCGCTAAACACTCACCTTCGACGTCAACAGATCCTCCACACGCACCGGCAACTCACGCACCCGCACCCCCGTCGCGTGATACACCGCCGCCGTAATCGCCGGAGCCACACCCGCCAGCCCGATCTCCCCAATCCCGCGAGCACCATACTCGCCCATCATCGGATCAGGGATATTCAGGAAGTGCACATCGATCTCGGGCGCATCCGCACTGGTCGAGACAAGGTACTCGGCATAGTTATCGTTCACCGGATGGCCATTGCGCGGGTCATACACCGTCTGTTCCAGCAGGCCCATACCAACGCCCATCACCACCGCGCCCGCAACCTGGTTGGTCGCCGTATTCATGTTGATGATGCGCCCGCCATCGATCACCGTGACCACGCGGCTCACGCGTAACTGCACGATTCCCGGATCAAACTCCACCTCCACAAACTGCGCCCCAAACGAGTGCGTCGAGTAGTCGTTCGCCTTCGTGTCCGAACCCAGCCCGCCGCTCTGCCCATCGCCATGCGCATAGCCCACCTTCGCCATCCGCAGGATGTTCTCAAAAGGCACCCCACTCTCCGGCGACGAGCCCTTCGCATGCACACGCCCCTTGGACATCTGCAGGTTCTTCGCGTCCTGCCCCTTGAACGGCGACCCCTCCGTCCTCGATGCAATCGTCAGGACCGATCGCACCGCGCCGTTCGCCGCATCAGCAACAGCCGGAACCGTCGTCGCAGTCGCCGTCGATCCACCCGAAGTCGGCCCGGCGACCAGAGCGCTATGGCCCAGCACCACCTCGATCTTCTCCACCGGAACCCCGGTCTTGTCGCTCACTACCTGCGCGAACACTGTGTACGTTCCCGTGCCGATGTCCTGCGTCGCGCAACTTGCCCGCGCTGTCCCGTCGTCCCGCAGGCTCACCGTAGCCGAGCACGGCCCGCGCCATGCGCCCCAGGACGCGGCCGCCGTTCCCCAGCCCAGCACCAGGTCACCCCGCCGCATCGACCCCACCGCCGGATTGCGCCGCGACCAGCCAAACCGCTCCGAGCCCACCTGGAAGCACTCCTTCAGGTGCCGCGACGAGAACGGCTTCCCGTTGCTCTCGTCCGTCAACGTGTCGTTCGCGAGACGAAGCGCAACAGGATCCATGTTCAGCTTCACCGCAAGCTCATCCATCGCCGACTCGATCGCGTACAGCCCCGGCACCGCGCCCGGCCCACGCATCGGCGTAGGCGTTCCCAGCGTCCGCTTCACCAGCGCCGACGTCACGCGCAGGTTCGGCACGCTGTAGATGAACGGCGTAGCCTCGCCGCAGTTCTCGCGGAAGTCATCGATCAGCGACGTGTGGTTGAGGTAGTTCTGCTCCAGCGACACCAGCTTGCCGTCACGCGTCGCGCCAATCCGCACCCGCTGCTGCGTGCGCGGACGATGCCCCACGTCGTAGAACATCATCTTGCGCGACAGCGTCAGCTTCACCGGCCGGTTCAACTGCCGCGATGCCGCCGCCGCCAGCGCCGAATGCGGCCACGGAAACAGCTTGTCCCCAAACCCTGACCCGATGAACGGCGAGATCACATGGATGTCTTCCTTCGGCACCCCAAGCACCTCCGCCATCACGTTCAGGTGGTTCACCACACCCTGCGTCGATTCGTACAGCGTGTACCGGTTGCCGTCCCACACCGCCACCGTGGCATGCATCTCCATCGGATTGTGGGTCTCGGCCGGTGTCACATAGGTCTCGTCCACCTGCACAGGCGCAGACGGAAACCCCTTGTCCGTATCTCCGCGATGGCTCTCCACATGCGGCGGCGCCTCCGGGTCGTTCAGCTCAGTCGAGACGTTGACCTTGTCCGCCTCATACCGCACCTTCACCGCCGCCGCGGCCGCCTGTGCCTGCTCAAACGTCCTCGCCACCGCCAGCGCCACATACTGGCCCCAGTAGTAGACGTTCTCGTCCTCAAACGGCGGCCGATCCTCACTGATGCGCGCATTCCGCCCGCCCGCCGCCAATCGAAACAGCGGCCCGATGTTGCCGTGATGCAACACCGCCAGCACACCCGGCATGCTCTGCGCGGCACTCGTGTCCATGCTGCGAATGCGCCCATGCGCAATGCTGCTGCACACCGGAACCGCATACACCAGCCCCGGAAAGTTACGATCCGCCGTGTACGGTGCTGTTCCCGTCGTCTTGCGCGGCCCATCCACGCGCGGCACACCCGCCCCAATGATGGCCGACGGCTCTGCAAACTGGTTCTGCTTTTGCGATTGCTCCTGCATGCGCTGCTGTCTCCCGCCCGCGGACCTCCGCGGGCTGTTGCTTACGCCACGGCCATCGTCAGCGCGCGCACAATGCAGCGCTTCGACAACTCCACCTTGAACGCGTTCTCCTTGCGCGGCCGCGCGCCCTTCAGCGCCGCATCCGCTGCCTCGCGAAACGTCGCCGCATTCGCCGGCTTGCCCTGCAACACCGCTTCCGCCTCATGCGCCCGCCACGGAATCGTTCCCACACCGCCGAGTCCCACACGCGCGTGCTCAATCCGCCCGCCGTTCGTACTCACGACCACCGCAGCCGAAGCCAGCGCAAACTCATACGCCGCACGGTCACGCAGCTTCAGGTACAGCGACTTGCTGCCCTGCCGCGGCGCCGGCAAAATCACCGCCGTGATCAGGTCACCCGGCTCAAGCACCGTCTCGATATTGGGCGTAGACCCAGGCAGCTTATAGAACTCCGCAATCGGCACCACACGTGTGCCCTTGGTCCCATGGATCTCGACCTTCGCCTCCAGCGCCATCAGCGCCACGTTCTGGTCCGACGGATTGCTCGCAATGCAATGCTCACTCGTGCCCAGGATCGCCAGCATGCGATTATGCCCATCCATCGCATCGCACCCTGACCCCGGATCGCGCTTGTTGCACTTATGCACCACGTCGCGGAAGTACAGGCAGCGCGTACGCTGCAACAGATTCCCGCCCGTCGTGGCCATGTTGCGCAACTGCGGCGACGCACCCGATAGATACGCCTGCGAAAGCACCGGGTAATCGCGCATCACCACCGGATGATGTGCCGTATCCGAGTTCCTCGCCAGCGCTCCAATGCGAAGTCCGCCATCGGGTGTCGCAGCCACCTGGTCCAGCGGCAACCCGTTGATGCTGATGACCTCCTTCGGCCGCTCCACGTTCAGCTTCATCAGGTCGACAAGATTGGTCCCACCCGCAACGAACCGCACCGTCGCATTCAGCTGCGCCGTATTGCTCTTCGCGCCCGCCGCGATGGCCTGCGCATCGGTGGTCGCGTTCATCATCCGGAACTGCTCCACTACGCACCTCCCTTGGCGCCGTTGCCCGCAGCCGAACCAGCCCGTCGCACCTGCTGCACGGCGGCCACAATGTTCGGGTACGCGCCGCAGCGGCAGATATTCCCATACATTGCGTTCTTCACGTCGTGATCCGTCGGCCCAACCGGCTCCTTCAGCAGCGCCGTCGCCGACATAATCTGCCCCGACGTGCAGTACCCGCACTGAAACGCATCATGCTGCACGAATGCAGCCTGCATGGGATGCATGTGCTCCGGCGTCCCCAGGCCTTCAATCGTCGTGATCTGGTCGTTCTGGTGCATCCACGCAAACGACATGCACGACAGCACCCGCCGTCCATTCACGTGCACCGTGCACGCGCCACACTGGCCGTGATCGCAGCCCTTCTTCGTGCCGGGCAGATTCAGGTTCTCGCGCAGGCAGTCCAGCAACGCCACGCGAGGCTCAAGCTGCACGTTGTACTCCTTGCCGTTCACATGCAGCGTCACCGGGAACCGCATCCGCGCTCACGCCCTCTTCCGAGGGCTTCGCCGCCTGCTCCAGCGGCACAGCGCCCAGCAGCGGCGGAGCGCTCACCGCAAGCCCGGCCGCTCCTAGTCCAGACAGAAAGAACCGACGGCTAACCCGTCCCTGCGGCTGTGCGGCGTCCTTCGTGCCGGTGCTTGTCTCCTCCGACGGCTGCGCTTCCCGCGCCTTCGGATCCGTGTCGTGGCCCATTCCTGCCTCCTCGGCCGTTCTCTGCTGATTCTCCCCGACGGCTCCGCTCTTGCGCAAACCAAGCATCCCCGCGTATGTAGCCAGCACTAACAGCTACACATTCAGATTCCGCACATACTCCGCATCAATCCGCAACGACTCCAACGGCGGCAGATTGAACGCCTCCTGCTCCACAAAATAGTGCCGGATGTGCCCCGCCCGCTTCGCCGCCTCAAACACCGGCCGGAAATCCTGCGTCCCACGCCCCAGTTCCGCGGCGGGCGGAGGATCTGCCACCGTCGCCGGCTTCGCGGTCCGCTTGAAGTCCTTGATATGCAGCATCGAGATCCGCGTCGGATACCTCCGCAGATACTCCACCGGGTTCGCGCCACCCACCACCACCCACCCGCAATCCATCTCAAAGGTCACCAGCGTCGGGTCCGTGTGCTCGATCAGGTAGTCAAACGGAACCACGCCGTTCTGCGCGCCAAACTCCATCGTGTGGTTGTGGTACCCAAACTGCATCCCTGCAGCCTTCACCTTCAAGCCCCACTCATTGAAGCGGTCCGCATTCCACCGGTAGTCGTCCATCGTGAACGATTGCACCTGGTTCGCGAAGCTCTGGTGTTGCCGCGCGGGATCGCGAAACCCCGGGAACGAGCAGATGATGTACTCGACACCCACCGCCTTACAAAACTCGATCGTCGCATCCAGCCCGGTCCGTAGATCGCCCGCGCTGTAGTGCGCGCTCACCAGGTGCAGCCCCGCTGCGCGCATCGCCGCGTTCACCTGCTCTGGCGTGTGGCCATAAAACCCAGCCGCCTCGACCTCCTGGTACCCGATCGCCGCGACGCTCTTCAGCGTGCCCGCATAGTCCGTCTTCAGCAGATCCCGCACCGAGTAAAGCTGCAGCCCCAGCGGCAACCCCAACGGCGACGC
The DNA here is from genome assembly GCA_963795955.1 of uncultured Verrucomicrobiae bacterium. Taxonomy (GTDB): domain Bacteria; phylum Acidobacteriota; class Terriglobia; order Terriglobales; family Acidobacteriaceae; genus Granulicella. Next base: position 831,760 of record CAWCJK010000008.1, on the reverse strand, counting down.
CATCGCCCGCCGTGTCTGAAGCGCCAGCGCTCCACCCGCCATCGCCGCTGCGCTGAGTTGAAGAAACTGCCGCCGATTACGCTCCGCCATCCATCCATCCCCTTCGAACGAAAACGGTTCCGTCCTGCAGCCCCCAACCTAACGATGCCAGTGAAGCCACGTCAAACGCGCCCCCGCTACAGCGGCGCCTCGACCGGAATCACCTCGCTCTCGCCCAGCGTAGCCGGCCGCACACGCTCATCCCGGAACAGCAGGAAGAACAGCAGCAGCGGAACTCCCGCCGCAGCCGCCGCCACAAGCCAGATCGGGCGCCACGCATGTCCGCCGCCCGCGTCCGCCGCCCAGCGTGTAGTGCTGCACCACTGCGCCCGACAGCCACGACCCCACAAACATCCCGATGCCATACGTCAGAAACGTCATCAACCCCTGCGCCGCCGCGCGCAGCGCGGCCGAGGCCTTACGGTCGATGTAAATCTGCCCCGTTACAAAGAAGAAGTCATAGCAGATCCCGTGCAGCAGAATCCCCAGCCACAGCATCCACACGCGATCCCCGATGCCGCCATACGCAAAGAACCCATACCGCAGCACCCACGCCAGCATGCCCAGCAGCAGCATGTACTTCACCCCCAGCCGGCGAAAGAACCACGGGATCAGCAGCATGCAGCCAAGCTCGGAAAACTGCCCGCCGGTCATCTTCCCGGCCGTGTTCGTCACTCCGGTCTCGTTCAAAAACAGGTTGGTGAACGCGTAATAAAACTGCAGCGGGATACAGATAAGAAACGATGCCGCCGCAAAGATCGCCACGGGCCTTTCAGCCAGGATGCCCAGCGCCTCTCGCGGAAAGATCGCCGCAATACCGAGCTTCCCCGTCGTGCGTGCCAGTGGCGGCGTCGCCGGCAGCGTCAGGCTATAAAGCCCCATCACGGCCGACGCCGCAGCCGCAATCTGCATCGGATGCGCCGTGCTCTCCAGCTTCAAAAACCCGACCGACAACCCCGCAACAATCCAGCCCGCCGTACCCAGCACGCGAATCGGCCCAAACTCCCCCGCCGGATCGCGCATCTGCCGAAACGCCAGCGAGTTCGTCAGCGCCAGCGTCGGCATGTACGCCAGGCAATACAGCAGCACCAGCGCATACAGCCCGCCGAACCCGGTCTGGCGCGACGCCAAGCGCCAGCAGCACCGCCCCAAGGAGGTGCAGCGCCGCCAGCACATACCTTGTATCGAAGAACCGGTCTGCGATCACGCCGATGAAGAACGGCGCCACAATGGCGCCCACCGCGGTCGCGCCCGCCGCGATCCCCATCTGCTCGCCGGAAAAGTGCAGCCCCAGCCCCAGCCAACTGTTCAGCGTGACGTACCACGCACCCCAGATGAAGTACTCCAGAAACATCATCGCGGCCAGACGGCCGCGCAGCTTCGCCCCCATGCATCGTCCTCGCGTTCAGCTAAGAAGCACTGCCAGCCATCTTAGGCGCAGGCACCGATCTTAGCGCGCAGGGAGTCCCTACCCGAAGCTCGCTTCCAGCATGGCGTTCTCGTCGATCTCCTGCTCGGCAACACTCCGCAGGAACTCCGTAGCCTCACGACCCGACAACGGCCGGCTGAACAGAAACCCCTGCACCCGATCGCAATCAAGGCTCCGCAGCAGCTCCATCTGTTCTTCGTTCTCCACACCCTCGGCCACAACCGTCATCCCAAACGTATGCGCCAGCGCCACAATCGCCTCCACCGTCGGGTACGTTCCGTTGAACTCCGCGATACGCTGCGTGAACGTTTGGTCGATCTTCAGCGACTTCACCGGCAGCTCGTGCAGCCGACCCAGCGACGAATACCCCGTCCCGAAGTCATCCACCGCAAATCGAACCCCCAGCCGCGCCAGCATCGCGATCTGGTGCGGCGCGTCGGTGCCGCGATCCGGCATCATCGTCGACTCCGTCACTTCGAACTCCAGCATCCGCGGATTCAGACCGTACTGCTCCAGCGTCCTCTCGACCACGCTCGCGAAGTCGAACCGCAACAGTTGCAGCGGCGACACATTCACGCCCACCTGAACCTGCGTCAACCCCATCTCGGCCCACTCGCGACACTGGCGGCAGATCTCATCCAGCATCCAGTTGCCCAGCGGCACAATCAGCCCGCTCTCCTCAGCGATCGAGATCGTTCTTCCCGGCGAAACCTGCTCCAGCAGCGGATCGCTCGACCGGAACAACGCCTCAAACCCGTGCAGCCGGCCGTCGACCGTCATCTGCGGCTGGTAGTGCACCTCGATGTTGCCGGTCTTCAGCGCGCGCCGCAGCCCGAACTCGATCTCATTCGCCTGGTTTGCCGAATCGCTGATCTCCGACGACACGCGCACGCACTGCGCTCCGCCCGCGCGCTTGGCCTGGTACATCGCCGCGTCCGCATCGCGCCACAACTGCCCGGTCTCCTGCCCGTCATCCGGAAACAGCGCGAATCCCACGCTCGCCGCCAGCTCCAGGTCGAACGCTCCCATCTGCACCGGGTGCCGCAAATCGCGCAGCAGCGCCGCTCCGCAAACGTCGGCCTCCTCGGGCGTCTCAAGATCGCTCAGGTACAGCATGAACTCATCGCCGCCACTGCGCGCCAGCGTGCCACGATCCCCCACCCGCCGCGTAACCCGCGCCGCTGCCTCCTTCAGGCACAGGTCCCCGGCCGCATGCCCGTAGCTGTCATTGATCTGCTTGAAACGATCAAGATCAATGCAGAACAGGGCCACCTTGCGCCCCGTCTGTCGCGCCTCGGCGATCGCACGCTCCAACCGCCGCTCAAACAACGCACGATTCGGCAGATCGGTCAGCACGTCGTGGTGCGCCTGCCGCATCAGCTGCGCGTGCAGCCGCTGCCGGTCCGTGACGTCATGCATCATCGCAAAGATCGCCCGTCGACCCTCCTGCACCACCGGCTGACTCGCAATGTCCACCTCAAACGTCGATCCGTGCCGAGACCGATGCACCCATGGTCCCGAAAGCTGCTGCGGTTGCGCCTGTTGCAGCTTGTCGAGCAACTCCGGCGTACGCTCTTCCTCTGCGAACACGTCGACGCACCGTCATCGAGCCCATGTCCTCGGGCGTGAACCCGTAGTGCGCTATAGCCGCCTCGTTTACCTGCAGCAACCGCAGCGTCTCCGGGTCATACATCCACATCGGGTGCGGGTTTCCTGCAAACAAAAGACGGTAGTGCTCGCTCGCCAATTCCGCGGATCGAATCTCCTCCTCCAGCAGTGTCAGCAGCATGCCCGCCGCCACAACGTACTTCGGCAGATTCCAAAGCTCGGGACTCACGACTGCCGCGGGCGCGAAGTGCTCGAGCAGTGCTCCGCTGGCCCACACCGCACCCCAGGCCACGGCGCCCACGCTCATCGCAACCGTCCCGGCCGAGACACGCGAACGCCCAAAGCTCAGCAGAACCGCGTTCAAACCAAAGCACAGCGTCAGCATGATGCTCAGGGCAAGACCCTCGTCATGCTTTCCCGCGGCCACACCCAGCCAGACAGCGCAGCCGATGATCACCAGCGGCAGCACACAAAGCCTGCAGCTTTCGCTCCCGGAAGTACGTGAGCACCACGAAGGCCGCGGAAGCGCAACCGAGGTACGTGCACACGACCATGCCCTCAAAAGACGGCAGCGGCAACGATGCGCACACCACAGCGCCCAGCCACGGAACCCCCAGCGCGCACCCGACCAAAACGCGCCGCGCCGGCGTGCGGTGAGCCTCCTCACGCGACAGCACAAACGCGATCGCACAGAAGATCAGCGTCCCCACGGCCACCAGGCCCTGGGTCGCCTCCCCTGCCGGACTCCGCACCTTCCACGCAAGTGCAGCGAAGTGGAGCACCACAAAGATCCAAGCCGCCATCCAGAAACCGACAGCCGCCGTCCTTCGCTTCCGGTAAATCGCGGCAAACAGAAGAAACACGAATCCCGCGGCCAGCAGATCAATCAGGTTCTGCGTCAACATTCGTCTGGCCAGGATCCTTGCCGTGAAGGTGACCCCAGCCTACGTCGACGGCGGCACGCGCTCAAGCAACGGAAGTTGTAGAGACAAAGGGCGTTTGCCCCGCTCTGGCTCACGCTGTGGGCTTGGCGGGTGCGTCCAGTCGAGCATAGAACTCCGACACAAACCGCTTCCCGTAGTCGTCCAGAAGCTCCCGAACCCGCGGCGCCGACCCGGACCGCACAATCAACCCCGCATGATGATGCTTGCGCAACCGGTACACCACCTCCGGCGCGTCATACGCCCGCATGTCGGGCCACTCCTGCCGCGCCAGGCAGATCAGGCTGCCCGCATACTCCTCGCGCGCCGCCGGCACCTGGTACTCGGCTGCCCGAGATCTGCGCGAACTCCAGCCGCGCCCACTCCACCCACGGGTTCACCCCGCTCGCCGCCTCGGTCACCTCCGCGATATACGCGCCGCCCACCCGCGCCGCGGTCTCCAGGAAGTAAAACTTCCCATCGGCATGCGCGCGAATGAACTCCGTGTGCGTCGGTCCGGTCGTCATCCCCAGCCCGCGCAGCATGTCGCGCGTGGATCTTCAGCAGCGCCCCTGCTTCGTCACCGTCACGCTCCAGCGTGCGCGTCGAAAACACACCGCCCGCGTGCATCGTTTCGAACGGCGGCTGCCCATACTTGTGCGCCAAAGCAAACTTCAACTCTCCGTGCCAGCTCAGCCCTTCGACGTGATAGATCTCACCCGGCACAAAGCGCTCCACAAGATGGTTCGTCGCTTCGTCCCCAAGCTTCTCCAGCAGCGGCCACACCGCGTTCGGTTCAGAGATCTTCTGAATACCAATCGCTGAAGCGCTCGATCGAGGCTTCAACAGCCACGGCCCCTCCGTGCTGCTCAGAAACGCCCACAGCGCGTCGTGGTTCGTCACACCGCAAAACTCCGGCACCGGGATCCCCGCCTTCTGCGCGAACTCCCGCATCGTCAGCTTGTCGCGAAACGGCCGCGTCGGCGTGCGCCCCATCCCCGGCACCCGCAGATGTTCGCGAACCAGCGCCGCGGTGTCGAGATCGAACTCATCCAGCGCGATCACTCGCTCGAACTTCCGGTGCTTCGCCAGCCGCGCCACATAGGGCAACACGGCCTCGGCCGGGAGGTCCTCCGGCATCGTCTCAAACGCCGCCAGCGCATCCCACGGCCAGTCCGCCTGGCGCAGCCGGTGCACCGTCAGCAGAGCCACCGCGCATCCCAGCCGCGCGGCCTCGCGCATCAGTGCCTGGCCCTTCTCATATGTGCTGATGCACAAAAGTCCCGGCTTCTGCTTTGCGTCCGCCTCTGCCATCTCACCAGCCCTCCGTGTCACCTGAACACTACATCAGCTACAGCTATCCCCGGCCTGCAATCTCCGCACGATCCCCGTCGTCGAGAACCCCTCTACCGTCGGCACAATCTCCACGCGTCCGCCCGCAGCCAGCACAAACTCGTGCCCCACAACGGTCTCAACGGTGTAATCGCCGCCCTTCACCAGCACATCCGGCCTCAGCGCGCGAATCAGCTCCATCGGCGTGTCCTCATCAAAGAACGTCACCGCGTCCACTGCACCAAGCGCGGCCATCACACGCGCGCGATCACCTTCAGCCACCACCGGCCGCGACGGCCCCTTCAAGCGCCGCACGCTCGCATCCGTATTCAGCCCCAGCACCACCTTCGACCCGAACCGCCGGCAATCCTCCATCAGCGTCACATGCCCTACGTGCAGCAGATCAAAGCAGCCGTTGGTAAACACAATCGTCTCGCCCGCCGCGCGCCAGTCCGCCACGCGCGCCAGCAACTGTTCGCGGTCCAGGATCTTCTCTGCATCGCTGATCTGCTTCGACGGCGTCAGCAGCGCGGTCAACTCATGGTGCGCAATCGGCACCGTTCCCATCTTGCCCGACCACAACACCCGCCGCCAGGTTCGCAAGCTCAACCGCGGTCTGCATCTCCAACCCTGCGCCAAGCCCCGCCGCCAGCGTCGCAATCACCGTATCGCCCGCACCCGACACATCAAACACCTCGCGTGCTCGCGCCGGAGAATGAAACCCGCCGCCCGCGGAAAGCACACGGATCCCCTTCTCGCTCATCGTCACTGCGAGGTACATCAACTCATGCTGCCGCCGCTGCTCCTCGCCTGCCGCCAGCAGCGCCTCCGTGTTCGTGATCGCCACGCCCGTAGCGGCCGCAAGCTCGTGCAGATTCGGGCAAACCACCGTCGCTCCGCTGTATTTGCTCAGGTCAGGGCTCTTCGGATCCGCAAGCACCGGAATCCCGCGCCGCCGCGCCGCCCGTATCACCACATCACACAGCTCGGGCGTCAGCGCACCCTTCGCGTAGTCCGACAACACCACCGCATGCGCCTTCTCGACCAGCGCCTCCGCGCGTTCACTCAGCCGCGCCGCGTCCTGCGCTGACGGCGGCTCCGGGCTCTCAATATCCAGCCGGAGCAACTGCTGCGTGCGCCCCACAATGCGCGTCTTCGACACCGTAGCCAGTCCCGTCGACACCACACCCACCGTATCGATCTCGGCCTTGCTCAGCAGAGCCTCCAACTCGCGGCGCTCCGCATCCTCGCCCCAGAAGCCCGCAAGCAACGTATGGCAGCCCAACCCCGCAAGGTTCATCGCCACATTCGCCGCTCCACCCGGGCGCTCGAAGCGATGCGCATGCCGCAGCACCGGCACCGGCGCCTCCGGCGAGATACGATCCACCTCACCCACAATGTAGCGATCCAGCATCAGGTCGCCCACCACAAGCACATGCAGCCGGCCGAAGCCGCCGGCCAGCAGTTCCAGCACCGCATGCAGCTCCGGAAGCGACCCCTTCATCTCCGCACCATCATCGCATTCACCACAAACCATCTCCCGTCACGGCCTTGCTGATCCAGATTCCCTCGCAGACTCAACACGCGAGCGCACCTCACGAACCTTCTCCATCACCTCATCCACAGTGATCGAAAGGATGCACTTCTTCCGCTGCTCGATGCACGTCTCCAACCCGCATCCCCAGCACTCCACCCGGTGATATGCGACCGCATGGTTCCCGCCAAACGGGAACCACTGCCGCGGGATATTCCGCGCCGCAAACACCGCAACCAGCGGCGTCCCCACCGCAGCGGCCAGGTGCATCGGCCCACTGTCATGCCCCAGGAACAGCTCCGCCCGTGCAATCGCCGCTGCACTCTCGCGCGGCGTCAGCCGGCCACACAGATTCACCACAGGCCCGCCCGCAACCTCGCTCCACTGCGCCGCTGCAAATTCGCTCGCGTCACTCTCATCCGGCGCGCCCAGCAGCATCAATCCTCTCCCCCGCGCCTCGCCTGCAACACGACTCAGCAGCGACCGCCAGTTCTCACGTCCCCAATCCTTCGCCTGCACCTTCGTGCCCACCGACACAGCGATCCACGGCCCCCGCCACCCATCTCCGATCGCCTCACCTGCGCGCCGATGTTCGTCCTCGCGTCAGGTGCATGGACCAGCTCTCAAGCTCCTCGATCCGCGCATCCCCAAGCTCTGCAATGTTCCGCGCCAGCCGTTCTGCCTCCGGCTCAAGCTCGGCGTCGAACAGCATCGCCTTCGCCTCCGCCGTACTCGGCTCAAGTCCATGAAAGTTGCTCTGCATCGCGCCCGTCAGTGGCGCTCCAATCACCCGCCGCACACCACACAAGCGAAAGAACCGCACATCACGCTGCGCAGCTTCCACCCCGCGCGACGCCGCCAGATACACCACAACCTCGGGCCGAAACCGCGCAATCTGCCACCACAACCGCGCCAGCTCCAGCGGGCTCCGCGTGCCCACGGCATACCGCAGATACCCATGCACAAGCCCCGTACCTTCCAACACCGCGGCAGCAGCCGGAGCCTTCGCATGCACAGGCATATTGGTCAGCATCCGTCGCTCCGCATTGGGAAACGCGCGTGCGACCAGATGCAGCGCCGGCAGGGCGATCAGCATATCTCCCAGGCTGCCCAGCCTGTAGATCAAAACCCTTCGCACGCTGCTGTCGACCATTCCTCTCAGTGTCGCCGCGCGCCGTCGCGCAGCGCAAACCCGCGCGCGCCGCTTGCTATCCTTGCCTTACTTACCTCGCATGCTCGACGCCTCACACATCGCCGCCCTCCAGGCCAGCGCCACCGTGCAATGGCACATGGTCAACGGCAAAGACCCGCACGCAGACTCTCCACTCGAGAGGCTCGCGCTGGACCAGCATCGCGCCAACTTCGACCTCTGGCATCGCGAAGACGCCGCACGCGATCCGCTTGCGGGCGACCAGGCCATCGCTGCCGTCAAGCGCGCCATCGACAAGCTCAATCAGCGCCGCAACGATCTCATGGAGCGCATCGACACGCTTCTTCTAAGCGCCGTCGAGCAAAATCCACAAGCCCCACTCCACTCCGAAACACCCGGCCTCATCATCGACCGGCTCTCCATCCTCGCCCTCAAAGCCTTCCACACTGAGGAAGAATCCAATCGCGCAGACGCCGGCGAAGATCATCGCGCACGCAACCACGAGCGTCTTCGCGTGCTCCAGGAACAAAGGCACGATCTCGCCCTTTGTCTAGCGGATCTTTGGACCGATGTGCGCTCCGGCAAACGCCGTTTCAAGCTCTATCGGCAGCTCAAGATGTACAACGATCCAACGTTAAACCCCGTGCTTTACGGCACGACAGGCCGCGCCGGAGGCTCCGGCCCGCAAAGCTAAGTACCACATCCCCACCTTCCGGGCCATTGACCTTTGGGCATCCCTGCCCTTATAACTCCCGAGAGCCTTCCAACCCTAACCGCACGCGATCGAATCGCCTTGACGAGAGAACCATGGCCCCGAAGTCCACCCACACGATGACGCCGCCGAACGCAAGCACCTCTAACGGTTCTCCTCGCAACGGAAAAGTGGATGACCGACCCGGTAAACTACACCGGATGCCTCGCACATTAGCTGGGACACCCGCGCCCACAGAAGACACCAATCGCAAAACCCTGCTCGCAACCTATGAGAAGGCCATCCATCTCATGCAAACGGGCAATTACAACGAGGCGCACGAAGCGTTCAACCAACTGCTCGCCGGCGCTCCGCACGATCTCGCCGATCGCATCCGCATGTACATCGCGGCCTGCGTCAGCCAGATCGATCACGGCACCACCGAGTTCCGCAGCCACGAAGAGCGCTATGACTACGCCATCTCGCTCTTGAACCACGGCAACTACGACGACGCCCGCGAGCAATTCGCAGAGCTCCTCCTCGCAAAGAACGATTGCGACTACGCGTTCTACGGTCTTGCCCTGCTGGCCAGCCTCACAAACTCCAGCCACGAGTGCCTCGAGCACCTCGAACAGGCCATCAAGCTCAACCCCCAGTACCGCATCCAGGCACGGTCGGACTCCGACTTCGCCAACATGTCAGACGATCCGCGCTTCACCGAACTTCTGTATCCAGAGGCATAGCACCTTCGTCCGGGCCCTTGGTCTGGCCGGCCCTGCGCTAAGCCTCTAGACTAGGGGGCAATGGTGTTTGAGCAGCAGCAGGAGAGCCCCATCCGTGTTGTAGCCATTGGCGGCGGCACCGGTCTGTCCACGCTTCTTCGTGGCCTCAAGCGCTTCGTCTCTGCCCCGCCGGTCCACGTCGTCGACACAACCCTCGGATTCGAAGACCGCAGGCGCCCCCGCGCCAAGCCCGGCCGCATCACCGAACTCTCCGCCATCGTCACCGTCACCGACGACGGCGGCTCCTCCGGCCGCCTCCGCGAAGATCTCAACATCCTTCCACCCGGCGACGTCCGCAACTGCATGGTCGCCCTCAGCGAAGACGAAGCCCTCCTAAGCCAGCTCTTCCAGCACAGGTTTTCCACAGGCGACCTCCAGGGCCACAGCTTCGGCAACCTCTTCCTCGCCGCCCTCACCGAAATGCGCGGCGACTTCGCCCAGGCCGTCCAGGCCTCCTCCCAGATCCTCGCCACCCGCGGCCGCATCTTCCCCGCCACCACCGCCAACGCCACGCTCGCCGCCCAGATGGAGGACGGCACCGTCGTCCACGGCGAAACCTCCATCTCCGCTTCCAAGAGTCCGCATCGTCGAGCTCATGCTCGATCCGCCCGAGTGCCACCCGCTGCCCGAGGCGTTGCAGGCCATCGCTGAAGCCGACCTCATCACCCTCGGTCCGGGCTCCCTCTACACCTCGGTGATCTCGAACCTGCTGGTCCACGGCATCCCCGAGGCCCTCGCCGCCAGCCGCGCCACCCGCGTCTACATCTGCAACCTCATGACCCAGGCCAACGAGAGCCTCGGCCTCTCCGCGTCGGAGCACATCGAGAAGATCCTGCAGCACGCCAACGGCCACCCCATCATCGACGTCGCTCTCATCAACACCGGCCCCATCCGCCCCGACACGCTCGACAAGTACGCCGCCGAAGGGCAGGCCCCCATCGAGGCCGACCTCGCCCGCATTCGCGCCCTCGGCGTCGAGCCCGTCATCGGCAACTTCGTCCACGAAGGCGACGTGCTGCGCCACAACTACGACACCCTCGCCGAACGTCTGCTGCAGGTCGTCCGCACCCGCACCGAGAGCCTCTTCCCGGAACCCACGCACGCTTAGGTCAACAGGAGTAGCGGGCTCTGCCTGAATCTGGGCCAGCTTTCGCTCACCCCTGCTGTTCGCTACAACGCGCGGTCGCTGCCCTCACACCCCCGAGCTATCTCCCCCAAGGCTCCCCATGCCCTAAGCTGGGCCCGGCGATAAGGCCTTCCCGCCTGTCGTTCTGGTGATCCCACTTGATGATCGGCTCGTACAATCCGTCGCTGGTTTCCCTGTCACTCGTTGTGGCGATCCTGGCGTCGTATACAGCGCTGGATCTGGCCGGGAGAATCCGTGCAAGTGAAGGCAGCCGATCCCGCCGGTGGCTCATCGGCGGCTCTTTCGCCATGGGGCTGGGCGTCTGGTCCATGCACTTCATCGGCATGCTCGCCTTTCGGCTCTCCATGCCCATGGGCTACGACCCGAGCATCACGTTTTTCTCATTGCTCATCGCCGTCGCGTCGTCCGCCTTCGCTCTTTGGCTCGTAGCCAGTGAGCGCTTGCGCTGGCCAAGGCTCATCACCGGAGCGCTGTTGATGGGGTCCGGCGTCGCAGCCATGCACTATACCGGCATGGCCGCGATGAGAATGTCACCTGGCATTCACTACGACCCCTTCCTGTTCAGCCTCTCCCTGCTCATCGCCATCGTCGCCTCCGGCGCCGCTCTTTGGCTCGCCTTTCATCTTCGCGACAACACAAAGCGGTCCAGAAATCTGCGGTTCGGCGCCGCCGGTCTCATGGGTCTCGCCATCACCGGAATGCATTACACAGGGATGGCGGCCGCCCGGTTTACCAGCGGCGCCTCCTCCCTGTCCTCGGGCTCGGGCGTGAGCGAGAGCTGGCTGGTCGTCTTCGTCACCGCCGGCACGCTGTGTGTCCTGGGCGTCGCGTTGCTCACATCCACCTTTGACGGTCGACTCGATTCGCATACAGCAAAGCTCGCAAACATCAAAAACGAGCTCTCCTACATCGCCTCTCACGATTCGCTCACCGGTCTGCCCAATCGAGCCTTCCTGCAGCAACGGCTTCAGGAGATTGAGAACAAAAGCCAGGCTGGCTCTGTCTCTCTGCTCTTTATCGATCTGGACGGCTTCAAAGCCTTGAACGACGCCTTCGGCCACAATCACGGCGACGGCGTCATCAAAACCGTCGGGGAACGTATCACTGCCGCGGTCCGCGCCCACGATCTCGTTGTTCGGCTCGGCGCCGACGAGTTTGTCGTTCTGGTCGAGGACCACGAAGCCGAAAACGTAAGTCCGCTAGCGGCACGACTGGTGGCTGTCATCAGGGAGCCATTGGAACTCGCTGGGCGGACCATCAGGCTCTCCGCCAGTGTTGGGATCTCATGCAGCAACGACGGCCTGGACCGCAAAAGTGAACTGCTGACCTACGCAGACCTCGCCATGTATCAGGCCAAGCTCCAGGGCGGCGGTCAGTACTGTTACTTCGAACCCGGGATGCACGCCGAAGCGCGCGAAAAACTCATCCTCATGCAGGAGCTGCCATCCGCGGTCGAAAAAGGGGAGCTCGAACTCCAATATCAGCCCAAGTTCCGCGCAACCGACCTCGCTCTCGTCGGCGTGGAAGCCCTGCTGCGCTGGCGACACCCAAGCCGCGGCCTCATCGGCCCCAACGTATTCATCCCTATCGCAGAGGGTACCGGGTTGATCCTGCCCATCGGGCGTTGGGTCATCGACGAGGCGTGCCGGCAGATGGCGCAGTGGCGCCGCCTGGGTCACGATCATTGGAACGTTGCCGTCAATCTGTCCGCGTTGCAGTTACTCGATCCGCAGCTCTCCGAGAACGTCCGGTCCGCTCTCCGGAAATACCGTCTCGAACCCCGCCATCTCATCCTCGAAGTGACCGAAAGCACCGCGATGAAGAACATCGACGCCAGCATGCGCATCCTTCAGGAGCTGCATGAGATCGGCGTCGGAATCTCCATCGACGACTTCGGCACGGGGTACTCAAGCCTCATGCATCTGAAGCGTCTCCCCGCAACCGAGTTGAAGATCGATCGCGGGTTCGTTCGCGAGCTCACCGAAGGCAGCGATGACGGCGCCATCGTCTCGGCGATCATCGCGCTCGGCAAAACTCTCAATCTCAGCATCGTCGCTGAAGGGGTCGAGACGCCGGAGCAGCAGGAGTTCCTCACCCGTATCGGCTGCAACTCCCTGCAGGGCTTCTTGCTGGGTCGCCCTGCAACGCCAGAAGCCTTGAGCGCTACGCATCCGCACGGGCGACCGAGGACCCCCACAGAACCAGAGCTCCCAGCGCTCCAGCCCAGCCCTGAACCTGCACTCTGGGCCGAAGTCTAGCCGAGCCACCCGAGGTCTTGCCTGATCGCCCGCACGCAACACGCGAGCCCATCCGCTCAGATCGCCGCCGCGCCGATCTCAACCAGCCTCGGCACACTCTCCCCGGCCACAGTCCGCTTCAACTGCCCGCAAGCCGCATAGATATCGCGCCCGCGAGGCCGCCGGATATACGTTGCAATCCCGCCCTCAATCAGCATCGCCTGAAAGCGGGCCACATCCTCCGGCTTCGGCTGCGTATACGCAATCCCGGGCCCCGGATTCCACACGATCAGGTTCACCTTCGCACGCATGCCATCCAGCAGCGCGAGCACCTCGCGCGCATGCTCCGGCTGATCGTTCACCCCGCCCAGCAGCACATACTCAAAGGTCACCCACTCGCGCGTCCGCAGCGGGATCTTTTGGCACGCCTCCAGGAGCTGCCCGATCTTCCACTTGCGCGTGATCGGCATCACCGCCTCACGCACGGCATCGTTGGAGGCGTTCAAAGAAAGCGCCAGCTTAGGCCGCACCGGCTCCGCCGCAAACCGCTCGATAGCCGGCAAGATCCCCGAGGTAGAAACCGTCATCCGCGACTCCGGAATCCCAATCCCCTCAACCAGCCGCCGAACCGCCGCCATAAACTCGTCGTAATTCAGGAACGGCTCGCCCATCCCCATAAACACCAGGTTGATCCGGTCCTGCCCAATCTGAATCTTGTGCCGGTTCAGCACCGCGGCCACCTGCCCCGCGATCTCCCCCGCCGTCAGGTTCCGCTTGATGCCCAGCTTCGCCGTCAGGCAAAACTGGCAATTCACCGCGCACCCCACCTGGCTCGAAACGCAGATCGTCGCCCGACGATACCCCCGCTCCGCCAAAGCCCCAAACCGCTGCTTGGCCGCCCCGGTCCCGCGCGTCCCACTCTGGCTTGTCATCCCGTAGCGCAGCGAAGGGATCTGCTGTTCCGTCGGAGTGCCACGATCGCCGGCTTCGCCGACAGCGTCGCCCGCCCCAACATCCTCGCCAGCCTCTTCCTCCGCCGCCTCGGACCCATCCCCGCGCTCGCCGCCATCCCCATCCGGCATCCAGACGGTCTCAACCGTCTCCCCATCCGCCATCCGCATCAGGTAACGTTCTGTCCCGTCGACAGATACCGCCGTCTGCACAATCTCCGGCAGCCCGACGCGCCACCCCGCCTGCATCAGCCGGTCCCGCAACTCCTGCGACAACGTCGTGATGTCCTCAACCGAGCTGACCCGCTGCTTGTACAGCGCGTCGAACACCTGCCGGGCACGGTAGGGCTTCTGCCCGAAGCCCGCCATCAGCTCCGTCAACTGGTCCAGCCCCAAACCGAACAGCTCCCCGCCCTGCATCATTTCAGTCTACCGTCGAGTCCAATTACCAGATGCGCCCGCGACAACGGGGACGCAATTCGGCTCCAAAACGTGCTCAAGAGCCCCCAAAAGCCTTCTACAGGCTCATGAAAGAATACAAATATGTCCGTTGTTCTTGCGGAAAACTCCGCTCTGACCTCTCCCCACTCCCGCGACATCCGTCGCTCCACGCTCGCCAACGGCCTTCTCGTCATCACCGAGCGCATGCCCCACGTCCGCTCCGTCTCCATGGGCGTCTGGGTCGACTCCGGCTCCCGCGACGAGACGCCGGCCACCAACGGCATCTCGCACTTCCTCGAGCACATGGTCTTCAAAGGCACCACGACCCGCTCCGCGCAGCAGTTTGCGCGCGAGGTCGACGCCATCGGCGGCAACCTGGACGCCTATACCTCCAAGGAAAACATCTGCTTCACCGTCAAGGTGTTGGACGAGAATGTTCCAGTCGCCCTTGATCTCCTGTCCGACCTCGTTCTCCACCCCACCCTCGCCCCGGAAGACATCGCTCCGCGAGCAGGGCGTCATCCTCGAAGAGATCAAGATGGACGAGGACAACCCCGACTACCTCGTCCACGAGGTCTTCACCCAGAACTTCTGGAAGGGCGATCCGCTCGGCCGCCCCATCCTCGGCACCAAGAAGACGGTCTCCAGCTTCACCCAGGCCATCGTCCTCGAGGAGTACGCCCGCCGCTTCACCCCGGCGAACATGATCCTCACCGCCGCCGGAAACCTCGACCACGACATCTTCGTCGCGCTCGTCGAACAGGCCTTCGCCTCACTCTCCGCCAGCACCGGCGCCAGGCTCCCGCGCTCTGGCCCTCCGGTCGCGCACCCGCACATCACGCTCAAAAGCAAGAAATCCCTCGAGCAGGTGCAGTTCTGCCTCGCCGTTCCCGCCCTGCACACCGCTCACCCCGACCGCTACGGCCTCTTCCTGCTCAATACCGTCCTCGGCGGCGGCATGAGCTCGCGGCTCTTCCAGTCGGTCCGCGAAGAGCGCGGCCTGGCCTACTCCATCTACTCGGAGACCAGCCCCTTCCGCGACACCGGCTCCCTCGCGGTCTACGCCGGCTGCGCGGTCGAGAACACCCGCCAGGTTCTCGATCTCACGCTCGCCGAGTTCCGCCGCCTCAAGCACGAGCCCGTCCACACCGAAGAGTTGAACCGCGCCAAGGAGCAGCTCAAGACCAACATGGTCCTCGGGCTCGAATCCTCTGGTGCGCGCATGAGCTCCCTCGCCCGCCAGCAGATGTTCTACGGCCGCTTCTTCTCCGTCGACGAGATCACCGCCGAGGTCGACCGCGTCACCTCAGCCGACATCCAGCGCCTTGCCGGCGAGTTGCTCCGCCCCGAGGTTCTGACCCTCACGCTTCTGGGCAATCTCGGCGACCTCACCATCTCCCGCGACGAAATGGTCTGTTAACAGACCCGTACTGCACCCTTTGTGGCACCGGCGGCTAACCCCTTCGGTGCCACACGTCTGTACCGTTACCGTCTTTCAACCGTCTATACTTCGGACGTCCACTCGTATCCGTGCTTTGGGCCGAAGATACGCCGGACCCGCCATGCGACTCCTCAAGAACGCTGGCAATATAAGGGTGAAACGCATGTCCAACGAACTCGCTCCTGCGGCGCGTCGCCGCGAAACACAGGAAGGCTTCACGCTGGTCGAGCTCCTGATCGTAATGTCGATCATCCTCATCCTCATCACGCTTGGCCATCCCCGGCTTCGAGCACGTCCACATCAAGGCCGACCAGACCTCCGCAATCGCCTCCGTGCGCATGCTGAACTCGATGGAAGCCGAGTACAACTCCAACTACCCCAGCCGCGGCTACGCCTGTTCGCTCGCCGCCCTCGGCGGAAAGACCGGCTCCGGCACGCCGACCCCCGAAGCCGCGCAGCTCATCCCCGACGACCTCGCCAGCGGCGCCAAGTCCGGCTACAACTTCGTCATCTCCAACTGCTCCAAGAACACCGTCAACAACCAGGACCAGTACAACTCCTACCAGATCACCGCGACACCCATCGCCGTCGGCAAGAGCGGCAACCTCGGCTACTGCTCCGACGAGAGCGGCACCATCCGCTTCGACCCCAAGGGCGGCACCAACTGCACAGAAATCCTGCAGTAGCTCGTCGCGTCTTGCAGTGGCTTTTCTTTCTGTCATTCCCGAAGGGAATCTGCTTTTGAACGCCAACACAACCGGGTGCCCCACCTTCGCCGCAGCTTCATCGCGGCTAAGGTGGGTTTTCTTGTGCACGGCAGTACTCTGCGCCCGTTCACTGCACGCACAGATCCCCAGCGCCACTCAGCTAGCCCACACAGTCGACACCCACTACAACCACCTTCGCTCCCTCCAGGCCCGCTACACCGAGCGCTACCAAGGCATGGGCATGGACCGCACCGAGTCCGGCACCCTCCTGCTCCGCAAGCCCGGCCGCATGCGCTGGAGCTACGACACCCCCGCCGGCAAGGTCTTTGTCCTCGACGGCCACGACGCTATCAGCTACACCCCGGGCGACGCCCAGGCAAGCCGCGTCTCCGCCAAGCAACTCGATGACCTCCGCTCGCCGCTCCGCTTTCTTTTGGGCCACACCGAACTCTCCAGGGAACTCGATCACCTCTCCGTCGCTCCGGTCGAAGGCGGCTACAGCCTCACGGGCACACCGCACGGCATGGCCCAGCGGATCCGCGTCGTGTCACTGGTCGTAAACGCGGAAGGCGTCATCCGCTCGCTCAAAATCGACGAGACCGACGGCGCTATGACGACCTTCACCTTCTCCGATATGCACGAAAACGTTCCTGCACCCGACAGCGACTTCGTTTTCACGCCGCCACCCGGCGTCGCGGTCGTCAACGGGACCGCACCGATCGGGTAATCCCACCTCCACGCCTCGATCCAGTGAGCCAATAGACGTAGCTGCCGAAGCGACAGCGGGTATTGAGCGCCCTGCTCGCGCACAAGACACTTGCGGGGTGAGCACCCTGGTAACGTCACCCGAGCGCCCCGCGCCCAAGCTCGAAGCGAGCCTGCTGTCCCCGGCTTCCGCCCGCCGCCAACAGCCCAGCTATGCCGCGGCTCTCATCTGGCTCTCCGCCGCCATCGTCGCGCTTCCGCTGCTCCTGCGCGGCCCCGCCGCCGGCCCCGACTTCATCTTCCACTACACGTCGTGGCACGACGCGCTCAACGCCTGGCGTCACGGCATCGCGTACCCGCACTGGGCTGCCAGCCCCAACTTCGGCGCCGGCGAACCCCGCTTCGTCTTCTATCCGCCGCTCGTCTGGATGCTCGGCGCAGCCTTGGGCGCGATCCTCCCCTGGCATGTGGTGCCCGCCGCCCTCACCTTCCTCATGCTCGCCGCCGCCGGCTTTGCCACCCGTGCCCTCGCCCGGCTGTTCCTGCCCGGCACCGCCGCGCTCCTCGCCGGCTGCACCTCCGTCTTCTCCGCCTACGGCCTGTACGAGCTCTACTACCACGGCGACTTCGCCATGGTTTCCGGCGGCTTCTGGATCCCCGTCCTGCTGCTGCTCTTCTTCCGCGGCGGCCGCTCCGAGCGCGCCAGCATCTCCAGCAGCATCATCGACCGGCAGGCCGTCCTGCTAGCCCTCGCTCTCTGCGGCACCTGGCTCTCCAACACACCGCTCGGCCTCATGGCGACCTACCTCCTCGTCACCATGGCCCTCGCCTCCGCCTTCCAGACACGCTCGTGGGCACCCATCGCCCGTGTCATCGTGGCGATCACCCTTGGCCTCGGTCTCGCCGGCTTCTACCTCGTCCCAGCCTCCATCCAGCAGCACTGGGTCGACATCCAGGCGCTCTTCGCCTCCCCCGAGCACCTGGTTCAGAACCGCTGGATCACCCGCGAACTCGCCAGCGCCCATCAGCGCAAGCGCGGCGTTGTCGAACTCTGCATGCTCGCCATGTCTCTAGGTGGCCTCGCGCTGACCTGGTGGCGTGGCCGCTGGCCGCCCAGCAGCGAAGCCCGCCGTCATTGGCTCGCTCTCGCCATCATCCCCGCTGCGGTGCTCTTCCTCATGCTGCCCATCTCGCTGCCGGTCTGGAACATCGTCCCGCGGCTCCGCTATCTGCAATATCCGCTGCGCTGGCTCGTCGTCCTGCAAGCGCCCATGGCCATCTTCTTCGCCGCAGCCGTCTGGTCGCTTCGGGCGAGACTCCGCCCGCTCGCTACCAGCATCTGTGCCGTTGCGTTTGTCCTCTCGGTCGCAGCCACCAGCCGCAGCACCAGCTTCTTCCGCCCCGGCTCCGCCGCAGCATCCGGCCCTTACTCGCTCGCCGCCATGGACCGCGCGCTCGCGCCCGGCGGCGGTGGCGTCGGCGGAACGGAGGAGTACGCCACCCCGCCCGGCGCCCAGAACGGCCTCATCGCCGCGCAAGCGCCCGACGCCTGCCTCGTCCCCGATGCCTCAGCGCCCTTGAGCACCGTCCCCGCCACAAACCCTACCGCCTTCTACGCGCCGAAGACCTGGTCGCCGACATTGCAAACCTGCAAAGCCACCTTCGGCCAAGACCTTTCAGCCGCCACGCCAGAGCACTTCGACCTCAGCGCGAACCTCGACGAACCCGGCTACATGGTCCTCCGGCTCCGCAGCTATCCCGCATGGAAGGTCATGGTGAACGGCCAGCGCATGCGCGCCCTGCCGCGCCGTAACGACGGCCTCATTGCCGTCGAGGTCCCGCAAGGCCCCGTTCACATCACCGTCGACTGGACCGATTACGCAGGACGTTCTACTAGGCCGCGCCCTCACCGCAATCGCCGCCATGCTCACGGCCACACTGTGGCTGTTGGCACGGCGGCGTCTCGCGTGACCCCGCTAGACCTTGACGTGCCCTGACTCTCCCACCGGCATCGACCCGTGCGTCGCGGCCGCAAAGGCGTACTTCGCAAACCGCACGATACGGCTGCTGGACGCCTCCCAGTAGTCGCCATCGCTCACATCCACGCGCATCGCCGCGACCTCAGGATCATCCGGCCCGTTCGGAAACCACGCCTTGTACAGGTCGTTCCAAAGCTCGTGGACCTTCGCGCGGTCCTGCGTGACGCTCCCCCGACCCTTCAGCGTGATGTACTTCGCATTGCCCGGATCCGCGAACGTCAGCGTCACATGCTGATCCTGCTGCACCTCGCCGACCTTCTCTGAGGTCGACCGCGTAAGAAACCACAACGTCCC
This sequence comes from uncultured Verrucomicrobiae bacterium, assembly GCA_963795955.1. Classification (GTDB taxonomy): domain Bacteria; phylum Acidobacteriota; class Terriglobia; order Terriglobales; family Acidobacteriaceae; genus Granulicella. Next base: position 812,314 of record CAWCJK010000008.1, on the reverse strand, counting down.
ATTGAAGGGCGTATTCTGCACCGCCATCGGCCGCGCATCAATCGATCCATCCGTCCCGGCCGTCGCCATCATGCAGATCCGGATGCCCTTCACCAGCTCGGCCACCTTGGTGCGAGCCTCATCACCGCTCAACTGGTGGTAGTCCTGCGCGTGCTTGTCGTTCGCTTCGCTCATTCCCGTCTCCTCAGCGAGCTAGGATGCGCCGCTACCCTGCCCGATTGCATCCGCGATTCCTCCCTCTTCAGCCACATCGAAACCCAGCCGTACCCCATTGCGCGAGTTGTACCGTAGAAAGCATGCTGTTTCGCGCGTCGCTCGCCACCTCCCTGCTGGTCTTCACTTTAGCTGCCGGGGGACAAGCCCCGTTGCACCTCATTCCCATGCCGCGCGAGGTCAACGCCAAGGGCGACCAGCCGCTGCCCAACGGCGTAGAAATCATCTGCACCGGCTGCGACGCCGACGACACCTTCGCTGCCACCGACCTGCGCCAGACCCTCTCCGAGCGCGGCGTCCCCGTCTCCAACAGCGGCGGCCTCCGCATCGTGCTCCAACGCCTCGCCCAGCACCCTGACCCCAGCTTCACCGCCGCCATGCAGGCCGAGGGCTACACGATCACCTACGCCCCCGGCACCCTCACGCTAACCGGCGCCACACCAGAAGGCGTCTTCTACGCCGCCCAGACCGCAAAACAGCTCATCGGCCCCGACCAGCAGGGCCACCTCGTCCTCCACGCCGCCGACATCCGCGACTGGCCCGCCCTGCGCTACCGCGGCCTCAGCGACGACCTCTCCCGTGGCCCGATCGACACGCTTGAGTTCCAGAAAAAGCTCGTCCGCACCCTCGCCGCCTACAAGGACAACATCTACTCGCCCTACTTCGAGCACACCCAGCAATACGCCTCGAACCCGCTGCCCGCGCCTCCGGGCGGCTCCATCTCCGCCGAAGACGCCCGCGAACTCGTCGCCTACGCCCGCCACTACCACGTCACCGTCATCCCGGACCAGGAGGCCTTCGGCCATCTCCGCCACGACCTCCTCTACGAGCAGTACCAGGACGTCGCCGAGACCCCGCACGGCGCCGTCCTCGCACCCGGTCAACCCCGCTCCCTGCAGGTCATCCAGCAGATGTTCGGCGAACTCGCCGAGCTGTACCCCAGCCCGTTCCTCCACGTAGGCGCGGACGAGACCGTAGACCTCGGCGTAGGCCGCACCAAGGCCGCCGTCGACGCCCAGGGCCTCGGCCCCGTCTACCTCGACTTCATGCAGCGCATCAACACCGCCCTGCAGCCCCTCCATCGCAAGCTGCTCTTCTGGGGAGACATCGCCGAAAACTCCCCTGATCTGCTCAAAGCCCTGCCCGCCAGCTTCAAGCAGGACACCATCGCCATCAGCTGGCACTACGGCCTCCCCGGGCCGAATGGCTTCACCAAGTACATCCACGACTTCCGCGACGCCGGCTTCACCTTCTGGATCGCCCCCGGCATCAACAACTGGTCGCGCGTCTACCCCAACTACAACAACGGCCTCGCCAATATCCAGGTCTTCACCGCCGAAGGCCAGTCGCTCGGCGCCACCGGCCAGCTCAACACCCTCTGGTACGACGACGGCGAAGCCCTCGCCAGCAACAACTGGTTCGGCATCCTCTTCGGCGCCGCCGCCGCCTGGCAGCAGGGCGAAAGCTCCATCCCCGCCTTCGAGGCCAGCTACGGCCCCGTCTTCCACGGCGATCTCACCGGCAAGCTCGCCGAGGCTCAGCAGGAGCTCATGGCCGCGCACGACGTCCTCAAGTTCACCGCCAAGGTCGGCGACGGCTCCGACGGCCTCTTCTGGCTCGATCCCTGGTCCAAGGACGGCCAGACCTACGCGGCCAAGATCCGCCCCTACACCCACGACCTCCGCATGCACGCCGAACGCGCCATGCAACTCATCGCCGAAGCCCGCGCCGCGTACCCCGGTCCAAAACAGTTCGACCGCATCCCGGCAGCACAGGCCTCCCCAGCGATCTGTCATCTCGACCGGAGTCGCGCAGCGACGGAGCGGAGAGACCTGCAGTTCCGCCCAGCGCTACCTCGACCCGCGCTACCAACTCCCCTCCAACCCAACCAGCCTCCGCGAGCCCGACGCCATCGATGCCCTCGAACTCGGCGCCCGTCGCCTCGACTTCATCGGCATGAAGTTCCAGCTCGCCGACGAGATGGCCACCGGCTACGCCCAGGCCCAGGTAGACGCCGCCTCCCCCGACCGCAAGACACGCGCCCAGGTCAGCCGCGAACTCTCCGACATCCGCGGCGTCAACGGCCGCCTCGAAGACATCGTCGACCAGTACTCCATGATCCGCCAGCTCTACGCGCAACTCTGGCTCCGCACCAACCGCCCCTACGGCCTCGAGCCCGTCCTCCAATACTTCGACCACACCATCAACCTCTGGTACGACCGCGTAGACAAAGCCCGCAGCGCGCAACGCCAATGGGAAGACAGCAAAACCCTCCCACCCGCCGCCGACCTCGGCATCCCCGCTCCACCACGCCGCGCCAACAACTCCATAGCGCCAGCTCTGATGCCCTCTGCTTTGTTTGTCATTCCCGAAGGGAATCTGCGTCACAAACCCTGGTTCCAATGCCCGATCCAATCCGTCAAGTCTTCTCGCTGCGATCCTCCTTTTCTGGCCATCGCTGACGCTCGCCCAGCAGCCTCACTGGCGTGAAACACCACACGAGACAATCTGGACAGATCGATACGGAAACTGCGACCACGGCTTCTTCGTCTTGCTCCCACCGGGCGTTCTCGGCCACGGCGACAAGCCGCCAGCCCCTAATCACGGCTTCAAAATAAACCTGGTATCCCCGGGAATCGATGATGAAGCATCGCAACAACGCCACCGAGTCATCTGGGTGAACGAAGATTATGTATCCGAAGTCGGCAAAGACCCGTACACCCTCATCACTCGCACGGGCCGGGACCCCTACCAGCAGCACCACGAAATCCAGAGGTCATCACCGCTCGAACACAGTCATATAGGTGACCTGCCGGCCATCACCGTTCGCACGCGCTACGTCGAGAACGGCACGAAGTACATCACCGAAGAGCTCGCTGCGCTCAGTCGCGATCAGGGCATCGCATACACGGTCACCATGGACACCACCGCCGAAGAGTTTGCCAAAGACCAGAAAGTCTTCCGCAAGCTCGTCGCTGGGTTCCACACAAGCCCAATCGACAATAGCGGACGCGAATGCTCAAACGACTAGCCGCTGCACGCTGCGGTAATCTCGGTACGTCGTGCCAACTACTCAAACAGCGCAACTTCTCTTCACCGGGACAGAGCACCTCTCGGCCCCTGCTATCACCATCGACGATGACGGCCTGATCAGCGGGATGACCAGCACCGAGCCAGACCAGCAAACCAACCCCACCACCCTCACCCCCGCGTTCCTCGACATCCACACCCACGGCGCGCTCGGCCACGACGTCATGTCCGCCACGCCCGCCGAGCTCAGCGCGATGCAGCGCTTCCTCGCCCAGCGCGGCGTGGCCTACTTCCTGCCCACCACCGTCACCGCCAGCATCGACACCACCCTCCGCGCGCTCGAACACCTCGCCGACGCCATCGAGCGCGGCCCCCAGCCGCTCGAAGCGCAACCCATCGGCATCCACCTCGAAGGCCCGTTCCTCTCGCACTCAAAGCGCGGCGTCCACCCCACCGAGCACCTGCTCCAGCCCTCCGTCGAACTCTTCGACCGCTTCCAGCAGGCCGCACGAGGCCACATCCTGCTCGTCACGCTCGCCCCAGAGCTTCCCGGCGCGCTCGAGCTAATCCCCCACGCCACCGCCCAGGGCGTCCGCATCTCGCTAGGCCACACCAACGCCACCGCCGCAGACGCGCTCGCCGGAATCGCCGCCGGCGCCACCAGCGCAACCCACACCTTCAACGCCATGCGCGCCATCGACCACCGCGAGCCCGGCATCCTCGGCACCGTGCTCGACGACGACCACCTCTACTCCGAACTCATCTGCGACGGCGTCCACGTGGCCCCGACGATGGTCCGCGTCTGGCTGCGCTGCAAGGGCCCCGACCACGGCATCCTCGTCACCGACGCGATGTCTGCCACCGGCGCAGGCGAAGGCGACTTCCTGCTCGGCGGCCTGCCCGTCACCGTCGCCAACGGCCGCGCTCTGCTGACCGCCGACCTCATTCAGAACAAGCTCACCCTCGCCGGCTCCGTACTCACCATGGACCGCGCCGTCGCAAACCTCCAACTCTTCACCGGCGCCGATCTGCTGCAAGCCGTCCGCATGGCCACGCTCACCCCAGCCGCCATGCTCGGCAGACCCGAACTCGCCTCGATCGCGCCGGGCCTACCCGCAAATCTCAACCGCTTCGACGCCAATGGCCGCTTGGTCGCAACCTACATCCGCGGCGAAGAAGTCCCGCGCGCCTGACCCCGCCGAGCCCGCGCCAGCGCCCCTTCCACCGGCTGCACGGGCCCCTGGTCCACGTTGACCTCCGGTTGCGACTGCCGCAGCGCCCGCTCCATCTCCCTGCGCACAATCGCGATCTTTCCCAGCACGCTGCCCGTATACGCGACGCGCCGCACATCCGCGTGCGAGCACCCCGCCGCCAGCATCTTCGAGAACACCACGCTGATCTGCGCCGCAAGCTCCTGCCCCGCGCGCTCCAGCACGCTGGTCGCCAGCACATCGCCCTGCGCGGCGCAATCCGCCACCACCTGCGCCAACGGCGCAAAATCCGGCCGCGTCTTGTAGTTCGCCTTCGCGATCAGCGCACCGAGGTTGTCCATCGCCCAGAACTCCAGGATGTCGCGCAAAAGACAGCGTTGGCACGCCGCGATCGCGCGCCCGCAGCCCCGCCCGAATCGCCTCCACGCCGATCCAGTGCCCCGATCCCTCATCGCCCAGCATGGGACCCCATCCCCCGGCGGTCATCCGCGCTCCGTCGGCGCAGCGTCCCACGATGTTCGACCCCGTTCCAGCGATCGCCAGCACACCCGCGCCTTCGCCAAACGCCGCCTCCAGCGCAATCTCCTCATCGCCTGTCAGGACCACCTCACCCGAGACAAGTTCCTCAAGCGTGATCTCCGCCCACGCACGAACACCCTCGCTCGAGATCCCCGCGATACCCATGCACGTCCGCGCAATCGCATCCAGCGGCACATTCGCCGCGCTCGCAGCGCCCTCCACCAGCGCCCTCATGCGCGCCGTAGCCTCCTGCGCGCTCACGTTCATCAGCTTTACCGTCGGGCCCGAACTCCTCGCCAGCACGCGATGATCGTCCGCCAGCCAACACTCCGTCTTGGTTCCTCCCGCATCTAGCGCGAGAAAGTATCCCATTGTGTACTGCTCCTCTGCCTTCGCTTACATCATGCGGTGGCCGCTATCATAAACGGCACAGCACCAGGCGGTCGTCCCGCTACAGCTCACGCCATTCAACACAGGAGATCTCCTTGCCGCACAGCGCCGCCCCGCTTTCTTCCCCAGCCCTGGGCACCGGCCATCTGCGGACACCCGACCTCATCCTGATCGCGGTCTACCTGCTGGCCATCACGCTCTTCGGCCTCCGCTTCCGCAACAAAGGCGCCAAGCAGGACCGCTCGCTCAAAAGCTACTTCCTCGCCTCGAACACGATCCCCTGGTGGGCCATCGCGCTCTCCGTCGTCTCTGCTGAAACCTCCACGCTCACCATCATCTCCATCCCGGGCGTAGCCTTCGCCGGCGACTTCGGCTTCCTCCAACTCGTCCTCGGTTACCTCGTCGGCCGCGTCGTCGTTGCGTTCCTCTTCCTCCCCCGCTACTTCGCCGGCGAAATGCTCACCGCCTACCAACTCATCGACCGCCGCTTCGGCCGCATCCTCCACAAGGTCACCGCCGCGCTCTTCCTCCTCACCCGAGCCGCCGCCGAAGGCGTCCGCGTCTTCGCCGTCTCCATCGTCGTCGGCATCGCCATCGGCACCGGCGACGTCCTCTCCATCGGCATCATCAGCGCCCTCACGCTCCTCTACACCTTCGAGGGCGGCATGGCCGCGGTCATCTGGACAGACGTCGTTCAGATGGCCATCTACATCGGCGGCACCGTCGTCGCGCTCATCACGCTAGGCCACCACGTCCCCGGAGGCTGGCCCACCATCGTGCACACCGCGAACACAGCGGGCAAGCTCCACATGTTCAACTTCGCCTTCAACCTCACGCAGTCCTATACGTTCTGGGCGGGTCTTCTCGGAGGCACTTTCTTAACCATGGCCTCGCACGGCACCGACCAGCTCATGGTCCAGCGCCTGCTAGCCGCCCGCAATCTCCGCCAGTCCCAGGCCGCTCTCCTAAGCTCCGGCGTCGTCATCTTCTTCCAGTTCGCCTTCTTCCTCCTCATCGGCGCGGGCCTCTGGGTCTTCTACGGCCATCTGCTCGGCCAACACGCCTCCGCCGCCTTCCGCACCAACGACTACATCTTCCCCACCTACATCGTCCGCGAGATGCCCGTCGGCATCGCCGGCCTGCTCATCGCCGCCATCCTCGCCGCCGCCATGTCCAACCTCTCCGCCGCGCTCAACTCGCTCTCCTCCACCACCGTCGTCGACTTCTACATCCGCCTCCGCCCGCAGGCCGACGACCGCGAACGCACCCTCATCTCCAAAGCCTCCACCGCGCTCTGGGCCATCGTCCTCTTCGGCATAGCGGTCTTCTCCGTCCACGCCGGCGGCAAAGGCCACGTCGTCGAGATCGGCCTCTCCATAGCATCGGTCGCCTACGGCTGTCTATTAGGCGTGTTTCTTCTTGGGACACTCACCCGCTACGCCACCGAGTACGGCGCCATCGTCGGCATGATCTGCGGCTTCGCCCTCAACCTCTGGCTCTGGCAAGGCACCTTCCCCAAGACCCTCGGCTCGACCGCTTTGACGAACTGCACCGTCACGAACAACATCATCACCTGCCAACTGCCGCGCACCCTCACCATCCCCCACATCGCCTTCACCTGGTACGTCCTCATCGGAGCCATCGTGACCTTCGCCATAGGCTCCCTCGCCAGCCTCGTCCTCCGCAAGTCCGCAGCCAGACGGCCAGCACCACTACCGTCGCCTCACTCCTGGCGCTGTAGCCCTGTTTCTTGTCATCCCGCGACGCAGGGATCTGCTGTTCTCCCAAGCGCACGACCCAGCGCCCCACAAACGGGTGCCCCGATCCTCGCCGAGCGGGCCTCCGATCGTCGCTCACGTGGGCTCAACCGCCCCCGACTTCTCCCAAGTCTCCCAACTCATCACCACCGCCATAGCCCAACAAAAACTCCCCGGCGCCGTAGTCGTGATCGGCCACAACGGCCACATCGTCTTCGAACACGCCTACGGCAACCGCAAACTAGCCGGCGAACCCGGCCTTGACGGCAAGCCCAGCCCAGCCGAACCCATGACCGAAGACACCATCTTCGACATGGCCTCGCTCACGCAAAAACCTCGCCACCTCGCTCGGCCATGGCAGCTCTACGACCAGCCAAGCTCGACTTCGACGCCCCCGTCGACCTCTACCTCCCCGACTTCAACCCAACCACGACCCCGAGCGCGCCAAAGTCACCGTCCGCCTGCTCCTCACCCACTTCTCCGGCGAAGCCCCCGACGTAAACCTCAAAGACCCCTGGGGCCTCGACCACCCCCGACAAAGCCGAAGGCATCCACCGCGCCCTCACCACCCCACTCGCAAGCACGCCCGGCACAAAGTTCGTCTATTCCGACATCAACTTCATCCTCCTCGGCGCCATCGTCGAAAAGCTAAGCGGCGAACGAGAGGACGACTACGCCGCGGAGCACATCTTCCAGCCGCTCGGAATGAACGGCACCGGCTATCACGCCTTCGACCGCGCGTGCGGCGAACACACGGTCCTCGGCTCAGCGGTCAACCGCCACCTTCAATCCGCACGATCATGTACGACACCGCGTGCGGTGCAGGGCTCTGGAACACAACCTCCATCCAGCTCACCGCCCCCACAGCCCACGACGACGAAGGCACCCCCGCCACCAACCCCGACTTCAACCACCTCCTCCGCGGCACCGTCCACGACCCCACCACCCGCCGCATGGGAGGCGTAGCCGGCCACGCCGGCGTCTTCTCCACCGCCCACGACGTCTCGCTCTTCGCCCAGGCCCTCCTCGACAAGCTCCTCCGCAACACCGGCCCCTTCCCGCTCAAGCAGTCCACCCTGCAACTCATGACCGCTCCCGAGCAGCCCGGCCACTCGCCCGCCGAACTCACCTCCGCAAACGAAGCCGAACAAGCCGCCATTGCCGCCGAACCAGCTACAGGACCGGGTGCCACACCTTCGTCGATGGCCTCATCGTCGACTAAGGTGGGTTCGCATGACGCCAAACCCACCCCCGACCCACTCCTCGCCCCCGCTACCCCGCCATCAAAGACCAAAACCTCCGCGGCTTCGGCTGGGACATCGACACCGCCTTCTCCAAACCCCGCGGCCGCATCTTCCCGATCGGCAGCTTCGGCCACACCGGCTTCACCGGCACCTCGCTCTGGATCGACCCCGCCTCCGACACCTACGTCATCCTGCTAGCGAACGCGATCCACCCCCACGTAAGAACCCCCATCTCCAACCTCCGCGGCGAAGTAGCCACCGCCTCCGCGATGGCACTCGGCCTCTATGACTCAGACCGCGCAAAACCAAGAGCTGACGCAGCAGCCGCCACGATCTCGCAAAGAAGCGCAAACGACCATCACTCACCACACAATCCGTCGCGAACCTTGCGCCAACTTCGCGCCCTTTGCGTCAGCCTTTCTCATTGCTGCGTGCCAGCTACGAGCTTCCGGCTCAAACGCACACCGAACAGCCGACCCAAACCGGCATCGACGTCCTCGAATCCACCCACTTCGCCGCCCTCACCGACCTCGCCAAGACCCACAACAACCAACTCCGCCTCGGCCTCCTCACCAACCAAACCGGCCTCGACGCCCACAACCGCCGCACCGTAGACATCCTCTACACCGACCTCCCCAGAACCCTCCCCAACGCAAAGCTCACCACCCTCTTCTCCCCCGAGCACGGCATCTTCGGCGCGCAGGACACCGAACACCTCACCACCGAAACCGACCCCGCCACAGGCCTTCACGTAACCTCCCTCTACGGCCCCCACGACAGCGACAAACGCCCCTCCCACGACCAACTCAAAGACCTCGACGCCGTCGTCATCGACCTCCAGGACGCCGGCGTCCGCTGCTACACCTACGAGACCGTCGTCGGCTACTTCCTCGAAGCCGCCGCAGCCGAAAAGCGCGACCACAACCACCCGCTCGAGATCATCGTCCTCGACCGCCCCAACCCCATCGGCGGCGAACAGATCGGCGGCCCCATCTCCGACCCCGGCACCGAGTCCTACATCAACTACATGCCGATCCCACTCCGCCACGGCCATGACCCTCGGCGAACTCGCGCGCTACATCAACACCACAAAGCAACTCAGCGCCAACCTCACCGTCGTCCCCCTCCAACACTGGACCCGCACCGAGTACTTCACCGACACCGGCCTCCCCTGGGTCAACCCCAGCCCCAACCTCCAGCACCCCCACCGCCGAAACCCTCTACCCCGCCACAGCCTTCGTCGAATACACCAACCTCTCCGTAGGCCGCGGCACGGAAGCGCCCTTCGAACTCTTCGGCGGAGGCAAACCCGACCACAGGCGACCCCTGGTTCAACGCCCACGACGTAGCCGCCGCCCTCAACGCCCGCCAAATCCCCGGCGTCCGCTTCGAACCCACCACCACGGCCGTGGCCGAAGACAAAAACCACTACCCCTTCCACGGCCAGACCATCCAGGCCGTGCGCCTCATCGTCACGTCTCCGGAGCCCGCAACGCGCTCGACACCTCAGAGCTAGGCCTCGAGCTCCTCAGCACGCTGCACAAGCTCTACCCCAAACAGTTCGACCTCGAACGCGCCATGCGCCTCATCGCCAGCCGCAGCACCATCGATGCCCTCGCGCGCGGCGACGACCCACGCACCATCGCCGCCTCATGGCAGCCCGCGCTCGCTCACTTCCGCCAGGCCCGACAATCCGCCTTGCTCTACTGAACGTGTAAACTGGTCTACATGCAGAAGCGCTTCATCTGTTGTCCCGCGGTGTGTTCGTGTCCACTGATGTGGGCTTCGAAGTGCTTGCGCTGACGCTCGATTCTGCCATTCGCTTCGCCTAAGCCCACGAGACCATCGTGGGCTTTTTCGTTGCCGCCCGCGACGCGGTCTCCGCACCCCCTCTGAGACTTTCTCCTTTCGCTGGCATCAGACACCTTTCGGAGTCCCTCATGTTTTCGCGTTCCCGCACTCGGTCCCCCCTCGTCTCGGCTCTCGTCCTCGCTCTTCCCATCGCCGCGATCACCTGCCACATGGACGCGCAGACCTTTCGCGGAGCCATCAGCGGCAGCCTGCAGGATCAGACCGGCGCCGCCGTCCCCAACGCGACCGTGACTGCCACCAGCGAAGGCACAGGCATCGCACGCACCACCGTCACCTCCAGCACCGGCGACTACACCTTCACTGACCTCCCGCTTGGCCGTTACACCGTCTCCGCCACGGTCACGGGCTTTCAGCCTTACAACGTCAAAGGTGTAACCGTCAGCGCCGGCTCCACCTACTCGCTGCCCATCCAACTCTCCGTCACCGAACAGACCACCACCGTCGAGGTCTCCGCCAACGCCCTCGCGCTCGACACCAGCAACATGCAGCAGGCCACCGTACTGCCCGAGCATCTGTTGCAGGACGTCCCGCTCAACGGCCGCGACTTCAAGAAGCTCGTCGGCGTGCTTCCCGGCTTCGGTGGCTACTCCGGCATCCTCGGCTCCATCAACGGCTCGCGCCCCTACCAGACCAACTGGCAGATCGACGGCACCGACAACAACGACCTCTGGACCAATAACTCCGCCGTGAATCAGTCCGGTGTTCAGGGCATCGCCGGCACCATCATGCCCGTCGACGCCATCGAGGAGTTCTCGATGGTGACGCAGTCCACCGCCGAAGCCGGCCGAGATCCAGGCGCCACAGCCAACCTCATCATCAAGTCCGGCACCAACCAGCTCCACGGGTCTGCCTACTACTTCAATCGCAACGAAGCCCTCAGCGTAAACCCCGTCTTCGTTCCCAAGAAGAAGCTTCGCGACCAGCACTTCGGCGGCTCGATCGGCGGCCCCATCATCCACGACAAGACCTTCTGGTTCTTTTCCTTCGAGCGCCAGCAGTTCACCATCGGCATCCAGGGTCTCGGCACCGAGCCCTCGCGTCGCCTACCAGAACGAGGCCAAGGCCCTGCTCGCCGCCAACGGCATCCCGGTCAACCCGCTCTCGCAGACACTGCTCAACACGCTCTGGGAGCCGACTGCGCTCACCGGTCCCGCCAACTCCGGCAACTTCACCCCAGGCGTCGAAACCGGCTTCAGCAACAACGGCGTGCTCAAGATCGACCACAACTTCGGCCCCAACGACTACCTCTCGATCCGCTACTTCCTCGGACAGGGCAATCAAAACGCGCCCAGCGGCAACGTCGTGCAGAACAGCTACTTCGAAGTAGCGCCTATCCACATCCAGAACTACTCCGTCGTCTACAACCACACCTTCTCACCGCACCTGACAAACCAGGTCCTGCTCGGCGTCAGCGCCTACAACCAGAAGTTCGACGACTTCAACCACAGCTTCGACGTCAACTCGCTCGGCCTCAACATCGGCAACGTCGGCCTGCTCGGCGCGCCCAACATGATCCTCTCGGGCTTCGACCAGATCGGCGTCAACCCGCCGCAAGGTCGCCGCGACATCACCGGCCACGTCACCGACGCGATCTCCTGGAACGTCGGCAGCCATGCCTTCCGCTTCGGCGGTGAATACCGCCGCGCGCAGCTCGATGAGTTCTACCATCGCAACGGCCTGGGCACCTTCAACTTCGACGGCACACGGGGTCTGCGCCAATACAAAGGCGGGTCCGTCGCCTATCCCGTCAATCCCTACACCGACTCCGACGTCGCCGTGCTCGCCGACTTCATGGCCGGCTTCGTCTCCACCTCCAACCTCGCGCGCGGCAACCCCGAACGCCTCGTCTACATGGACACCTTCGACGTCTTCGCGCAGGACGCCTGGCAGATCACCCGCCGCCTCAACCTCAACTACGGCCTGCGCTACGACTACAACGGCCCCATCTACAACAACGAGAAGAACCTTCCCACCTTCATCCCCTCGCGCGGCTTAGTCGTTCAAGGCCAGGACATCAACAGCCTCTACCCGCAGCAGTGGTTGAACTTCGGCCCGCGCGTAGGCTTCGCCTTCCAGCCTCGCGAGAACGGCACCCTCGTCGTCCGCGGCAGCTACGGGCTCTTCTACGACACCACGCCCATCAGCCCGTTCCTCGACAACCGCCCCAGCGGCACCACGGCACCGAACGGCTTCGAAGGCAACCCAGCGGGCACCGCGCCCGTGCAGACCATCACGCAGAACGCGTACACCTGGCAAGGCGGCCAGCCGCTCTTCGTCGGCACTCCAGCCAGCATCGTCGGCCTGTTCTCCGTCTCGCAGAACTTCAAGACGCCGCAGACGCAGAACTTCACACTCAACATCGAGCAACAGCTTGGCCGCGCCGCCATCTTCTCCATCGGCTACGTCGGCAGCGAGGCCCGCCACCAGGTGCGATACGCGCGACATCAACCAGGTCAACCCGAACGCCGCCAGCACCACACCCATCCAGTCGCAGCGTCCCTTCTACAGCCAGTTCCCCAACTACGGCGCCATCAACCAGGTGGAAACCGCTAGCAACGGCAACTACAACGCCCTGCAGACCAACATCCGCACCAATCAGTGGCACGGCCTGACAGCACAGGTGAACTACACCTGGAGCCACTCGCTCGATGACATGTCGCAATACCGCGCGCGTCTCCCGCAGGACAGCCGCAACCTCAAAGGCGACTACGGCAACTCCGACTACGACACCCGCAACAGCTTCAACGGTGCCGTCACCTACAACCTCCCGCGCCTCGGACACGGTCCACACCGCCTCGTCGAAGGCTGGCAGGTGAACGCCGCCTTCAACGCACACACAGGCAGCCCGTTCAACATCGTCACGGCTTCAGATAACAGCGGCACAGCCGATCGCTACCAGCGTCCCAACCTCATCGGCAACCCGTTCACCACGGCCCACGGCTTCGTCCCCAACGGCGCCTCACGCTATGTGCAGTGGATCAACCCCGCCGCGTTCGCTCAACCCGCGCCGGGCACCTTCGGCAACCTCCGCCGCAACGCCTTCTACGGTCCCGGCTATGAGGACACCGACATCTCGCTCTTCAAGACCACGCGCCTCGCCGAGCGCGTCAGCGCCCAGTTCCGCGTCGAGATGTTCAACGTCGGCAACCACATCAACCTCGCACCACCGAGCGCCAGCTTCGGCTCCTCCAGCTTCGGCCGCGTAACGGACACCATCGGCGACTACAACGGCGCGCCCGGCATCGGCCCCGGCGAACCCTACAACACGCAACTCGCGCTGAAGATCCTCTTCTAAGCTCGAGCAAAACAACACGCAGGCGCTATTCGAGCCCCTTCCTGGTTGTCACTTCACAGACTGCAGGGGATACTGCGTTTGGCTTTGCGCGCCAGCATGGCTCAGACTGCTGCCCGAAGTGACAGCGCAACGCATGTTGCTCCGCAGACCCTGCCCCAAGATGGGTCGAAAAGATCAACTTCCCGCTCGACGCCGTGTAGACATTCACCGCCAGGTTCTTGAAGTCGCCCGCGCGCACTTGCGGCACGAAGCTGAACGGTTGTTCAAAGTGCGAGGTTGCGAGCGCAAACAGCGTCCCGGAGCCATCGGTATCGGCCTGTTGAAATGCGTCGAAGTGGTCGTAGCTTCCCTTCAACAGCACCGCCCCATGCTCGTTGAAGACGCGATACCACGTCGACGAACTCTGGTTCGGAACGCATCCGCGCGCAAGCACGACATCGCCCGGCAGCGAGGTGACCTGCACGACGCAATCCGACTTCACATGGGCGAGCACCGTCTTCTGCCCTGTCCACGTTGTCTCATTGAGTTCCCAATGCCCCGCCCGCCCCTGCTCGGCCGAGATCATGCGGAGCGCAGAATCGCCGGCCGAAACGGTTGCGCATACAGCATGCGCGCACCGATACACGCAGATTCGCATCGAGCCCCGTCAGGTCATAGTTCTCTCGATTGGCTGGTCATGCCCCAGGAAGCTCATCAGCCCCGCTTGCTCCTGCGCGCTATGCTTCTCATGCAAGGTCGCTACCAGCACCAGTTCGCCGCGCGGCGCCGCGCTCACGAACGCCAACGGTCCCGGCAGCGAGAACCGCTGCTCTTCGACAAGGTTCGGCCCTAGCGCAACAAGTTCGTTCCCTACCTGCGCAAGAACCTTGTCGCCGCGATACGTCCAGACATACGACCCCGTATCCGTCGGGACCGTCCAGTCCTTCTCGAGTAACACGCGCCCGTCCTGGCGCGAGAGCAACACGGCTCGCACGCGGCGCGGCTTCGCTGCCCAGATGCGTTGTTGTTGCGAGCGCTTCACCAGCGAATGCAGCGTAAATGTGAGCAGGATCTGATCCTCGCCCAGAAAGTGCACGCTCGCATCGTCTTCGAGCGCTGTGATCCGCTGCTCCGGCCGGGGCTGGTACCCAAACCCCGCCAGTGAAACGGTCCAACTCTGCGCATTGCCTACGTCCGTGGCAGAGGCCGCCACCTGCTGGCACCCGGATGCCGCACAAACTTCCGTTTCCGCCATCTCCAACGCCTGCTGGCGATCGGATTCGGCCGCCATATCAGGGTCGGCCTCCTTCGCCAGACGCGCTCTCGGCGCCAACGGCTTTGGCCCTATCGCCGGCGCGGATACCACTGCGAGCACAAACGACGTCGCGCGCGCGCCCAGATCGAAGTCGTGCGAAGAGACGATTTTTGTCGACGCATCGCCAGCCGGCCGTTCTAGCTTGACGCCCAGACCTGCAACGCCCCCACCCGTTTCTCAGATTCCCGCGTTGAGCACCGGGACCGCTTGTCGGTCGATACCGTTCCAACGCTGTCGGGACGCCCGGCCGGTTCGGCGAAAACAGACCGGCAATCGTCTGATCCTCCAAGCCCGCGGTCGCCATCCGCTTCAATGCCGAATCATCGGCGACTCCCTCGCCTCCATCGCCACAAGGAGCGGCAGCAGCGTGTGCTCCGACGACCCCGCACACGCCAGCGGCTCAAACCGAAGCGCCACGGCAACCCGTGCCGGCCCGCTCTTTAGGCGCGTCACGGACGCCACGGTTCCCGAAACCGTCGTGTTGATCGGAACTTCGCAGTCCGGTCGCTGCCACCGCTCCGTGGTGCGAAGGAAGAGCTTGTCACCTTCCTGCAGCCTGTCCGTCCGGACAGCTTTCATCAGGTCCGCACGCACGGTCACCAGCGGCGCAGACGAGCTTTGAGCAGAAGCCCGCAGCGCGAAGCAAAGACAGAACAGTTTCAAAAGGTTTGAAACACGGAGCATAGGCCTGGGATCCACGCCACGACAATAGCAACCCCGTTGCGATCGCCGCAATCATTGCGCTGAGTGGGCCGTCCCGCGATGCCGCAAACAGGGCCTTTTAGGCACTGACCGTTCGCCGTCATGTTACCTTCGTGCCATTCGCCGCCCCATCTGAAGCTGACAGTATGGCTCCCATGCGCGTGAATGTTGCTGCTTCCTCCCTCGGCCAGGATGCCCATCGCTCCTCGGTCCTCCCCGTCACCGTTCAGATCCGCCCCTCGCGCGGTGTCCCCGGAAGTCACTCCTTCGTCACCGACAGTCGCAGGCTCCTGCAACTGCTCCTCCGCGATACGGATCTCTCCAGTTCCGTTCTCGACAGCTTCGAGACAGCCCTCCGCTTCAGCTCCAGCGCCCGGCTCTCTGGCGTAGACCTCGACGACCGCACGCTACGCGAGGTCGGCTACTTCATCGATTGAGGCTTTCATAGCACTGCGTCTCGACCGGCGCCTCCGTTCACCCGATCGCATTCTCCTTCCCTCCGCGGACCTCGTCGGCGTAGAGTTGGGCCCATATCTCCAAGCAGCACGGGCCCGTACCAGATGCACGACTCTCAGGTACTGGAGCTGACATGCGACTCTCCCGCCGTTGTATCGCAGAGTTTTTCGGAACCTTCTGGCTCGTCTTCGGAGGTTGCGGCAGCGCGGTTGTTGCTGCTGCCTTTCCTTCCCTCGGCATCGGCTTCGTAGGCGTCGCGTTGGCCTTCGGGCTCACCGTCCTCACGATGGCCTACACCCTCGGCCACATCTCCGGCGCTCACTTCAACCCAGCCGTCACGCTCGGTCTCATCACCGGCAGGCGCTTCCCCCCGCGCGAGTTCCTCCCCTACGCCGGCGCACAGGTCGTCGGTGCCATCGCAGGCGCGGGTGTGCTCTACGCCATCGCCACCGGCAACCCCACCTTCAGCACAGCCGGCGGTTTCGCCTCCAACGGCTATGGTGCACACTCACCCGGCGGCTACTCCCTCTTCGCCTGCCTTCTGGCCGAAGTCGTCCTCACGATGTTCTTCCTGCTCGTCATCATGGGAGCGACGGACAAGCGTGTACCCAACGGCTTTGCTCCGCTAGCCATCGGTCTGGGACTCACGCTCATCCATCTCATCTCCATCCCCATCACAAACACATCCGTCAACCCAGCCCGCAGCACCGGCCCCGCAATCTTTGTAGGCGGCTGGGCAGTGCAACAACTGTGGCTGTTCTGGCTCGCTCCACTGGTAGGCGGCGCGTTAGGCGGTCTGGTATACGAGTTCCTCTTCAGCGAACACCGCGAAAGAGCCGTCCCCGGCTCCGAAGAGCAGGACGTCGCCAACGTACCGGCAGTGCACGCCGCGTAGCGGCTCTGCACACACTGTTTGCACTTGAGGGGTGGATGGTCGGGGCGGAGGGATTCGAACCCCCGACCCTCTGCTCCCAAAGCAGATGCGCTACCAGGCTGCGCTACGCCCCGACTTCCCCGATGTTATCGCATCAACGACCGCGACAGACGCCGCGACCACATCCGTCGGGCACCTTAGCGGCGCCTCGCGCCCTTCGCGTCAAATTTCCTCTACCGCCACCCCGGCGCACGCACGCCGTGCAGCAGCGAACCCGCGATCCACATGAAAAGGAAGAACGGCAGCATCACCAGCGTCATCAGCCCAAGCACCAGCAGCCCAACAAACAGCCAATCGCGCCACGTATCCCGACGCCCATACGTCAGGCTGTGCTCCAGCAGCGCATAATTACGCCGGTTCGCCCGCCATCCGATGTCGAACAGGTTGCCAAGGAACGGCACTGCGCCGACAACGATCTCGATCAGTAGGTTGACCACCATCCGCGCCACCGTCACCAGCGGCACGCCACGGAAGTACGCCGCAACCACGATGATGCAGCTCGCTGCCCCGGCCAGGAAGTCCCCAATCCCCGGCACAAACCCGATAATTCCATCCAGCCCAAATCGGATATTCGTGCCCGGCACGCGGAACCACGTATCCAGCAGCTTCGACAGGATGTCGAGGTTCTCGTTGCTGAACGTCCCACCGGCCCCGCCCAGCCGCGGCCGCAGCCCCGACACAGGATCATTCAACCGCGCTCCCGGCGGCAGTATCACCGGCTCTATCGAACGTCGTGCCACAACACCTCCACACCCAACACTTGCCCCCGACCGCGTAAGCCTGCGTACTGCCCTGCTTACCACTTCCTGCTCGCTACTTCCTGCCCCCTGATCCCTAGCCCTTGGATGCTACAATCGACTACGGACGGCGGCTATAGTTCAGTGGTTAGAACGCAGCTCTGTGGAAGCTGATGTCGTGGGTTCAAATCCCACTAGCCGCCCCAACCGCGCCTCCATCGCCGAGCCTTCCTCACGAGGTGCGCTGATCTCCTCAGGTACCTTCCGCTCGCGTGCCGCGCTCACCCAAGTACATCGCCGCTGCTGCCTCGCACCTCGCACCCGCGCCCCCCAATCTGTTCTGCGGAACCTCCGGCTGGGCCTACCCCACATGGAAACCCGGCTTTTACCCCGCCGACGTGCCCTCGCGCGCCTTTCTGCACTTCTACGCCTCTCAACTCACGGCCGTAGAGGTCAACTACACCTTCCGCACCCTCCCGTCCGCAACCCAACTCGCCGGCTGGCTCGCCTCGACGCCGCCCGGCTTCCGGTTCAGCTTCAAAGCCCCCCAACGCATCACCCACTTTTCGCGCCTGCGTGACGCGCACGAACCCCTCGAGCGCTTCATCACCGCGCTCGAACCCGCTCGAACCGCCGGGAAGCTCGGTCCTCTGCTCTTCCAGCTCCCACCAAACTTCGCGTCCGACCTCCCTCGGCTCGCATCCTTTCTGCAGAACCCCATGCTGCACGGCAAGTCGGCACCCCAAGTCGCGTTCGAGTTCCGGCACCCAAGCTGGTTTGCCGAGGACACCTACACCGTCCTCCGCGAGCACGGCGCCGCCCTCTGCATCGCCGACACCGACGCCCTCTCCACCCCAGACATCCACACCGCCTCATTCCGCTGTTACCGCCTGCGCCGCGACGGCGGCTACTCCCCCGCAGAACTCGACACCTTCGCCCAGCGCTTCACCGCCCTCGCAAAAGAATCCGAGACCTTCGTCTTCTTCCGCCACCAGGACGAACCCACCGGCGCCCTGAACGCCGTAGCCATGCTGCAGCGCGCCGCCGCGCTCGCCGGCGAAGGAGCCCGGTGATGGCGGCGCTCACCGCAACGCCGGCCCCGGCCACCCCCACGGGGCTGCCGCCCTTCCACCCGCGTCGCTGGCTCTCCAACGGTCACCTCCAGACCATCGTCGGCAACCTGCTGCCGCGCCCCAACACCCTGCCCGATCCCATCTCGCAACTCGTCGAGGTCGCCCCCGCGCACGGCTGCCAAATCAGCAGCCAGGTCCGCTGCGAGTGCCATTGGCAGGTCCCCGCCGTTCGCGCCACCCGCCCCACCGTCATCATCGTCCACGGCCTCGAAGGCTCCTCCCGCTCCCAATACGTCATCGGCAACAGCATCAAGCTCTGGAACGCCGGCTGCAACGTCATCCGCATGAACATGCGCAACTGCGGCGGCACAGAAAAACTCACGCCCACGCTGTATCACTCCGGCATGTCCGGCGACGTCGGCGCGGTCATGGACTTCTTCCTCCGCACCGAGCATCTCGAATCCATCGCGCTCATCGGCTACAGCATGGGCGGCAACCTCGTCCTCAAACTCGCCGGCGAACTCGGCCAGAACGCGCCGCCCGCGCTGCGCGCCGTCATCGGCGTCTCGCCCGTCATGGATCTCGGCCCCTCCGCCGATGCGCTGCATCTGCCCTGCAACCGCCTTTACGAGCGTCGCTTCCTCAAGGCCCTGCTCAGCCGCTTCCGTCGCAAGGCCTTCCTCTTCCCGCGCGCCTTCGACCCGCAGCGAGCCACCGCCATCCACTCCATCCGCGACTTCGATGACCGCATCACCGCCCTCTACTCCGGCTTCCGCAACGCCGACGACTACTACCACCGCGCCTCCTCCGCCCGCGTTCTCGACCAGATCAGCGTCCCCACGCTGCTCATCCACGCCTGCGACGACCCCTTCATTCGCATCGAGCCCGAGACCCGCGCCACCATCGCCGCCAACCGCAACCTGACCTTCATCGAAACAGCCCACGGTGGCCACTGCGCCTTCCTCGCCACCCCCGAGCCTGCCAACGACAACGACGGCTACTGGGCCGAGCAGATCGCGCTACAGTTTGTACTCGACCACAGCGGGCACATCCACAGCGGGCACTCCGCCCCTGTACTCTGACCCTATGTTTGCCGAGTGGACCGCCGAGTGCGGCCCGGACGATCCCATGATCGTCGTCCCATGGTCGGACCCCTCCGCCGCAACCGGCGGTGCCCGTTTCATCAACCTCCGCGCCGAGCCCTTCGACCTCGCCGAGATCCACGAAGCCGAGACCTACCCTGCCCTGCGCCGCGCGTTGCGTTCGCTCAACGGCCAGCGCTCGCCCTTCCTCACCTCCAAGTGCGACGCCTGGACACTCTCTCCCGAAGACGGCGGCGAAAAGCTCGAAGCCCTTCGCCTCGATCTCGACCTTTCCGACGACGAGGTCGCCTTCGGCTTCTCCAGCTACATCGACATCCTGTGGCGCGAGCGCGCCGTCTTCGCCTCCGCACACGTCTCGAGCGGACGGCTGGACCGTCTCGTCCGTCGCGCGGCCAAGCTCCCCTTCACCGAAGCCGCCTTCGAAGCCGTCCTCCGCCCCGCCGTCTTCGACCTCAACGGGGCCCTCGAAGGCTTCGGCGCCAGCCTCTACATCACCGGCGTCGCCACCGACCCTGAGACCGCCATACGCCGCTGGGAATCTGCTCTCGAAGCCCTGGTCCATCTACTACGCGAACGCGACCAGACACTCCCGCCAGGCTCCGCTACAATCGACTAGCACCTCTGCTGCCGCACTTGCACTGCATCTGCCTTTGCCTTTGCCTTTGCACTTTGCCTTTGCCTTTGCCTTTGCCTTTCTAGTTGTCATTCCCGAAGGGAATCTGCTTTTCGCTGTTGCCGTTGCCTTTGCCGTTGCCTTTGCCTTTGCCTTTGCCTTTCTAGCTGTCATTCCCGAAGGGAATCTGCTTTTCGCTGTTGCTGTTGCCGTTGCTTTTCTCTCCCATTCCCGAAGGGAATCTGCTTCACCCGCCCGGCAGCGGCAAAGCCCACACGGGCGAGTAGCTCAATTGGATAGAGCACCGACCTTCTAAGTCGGGGGTTACAGGTTCGATCCCTGTCTCGCCTACCACCCACAAACTCCCGCTCACATCCCGCCCACAGCGTCGGCGCGCTGCTCATCTCAGCACATGCAACATCCTCCGCTCTACCCGTCCCTGTACCAGCTCAACACGCGCGTTTGGATGACGAGCCTGTCGCAGCAACTCGGCCGGCAAGCCACACTCGACGACATCCCCGATCGCGATCTGGATAGCCTCGCAGACCTCGGGTTCGATTGGATCTATCTCTTAAGCGTGTGGCAAACGGGCGCTGTCGGAAGGCAGATCTCGCGCACCAACCCGGAGTGGCGCAAAGAATTCGCCGACACCCTCCCAGATCTTTCCGACGCCGATATCGCCGGCTCCGGCTTCGCCATCACCAGTTACACCGTTTCGGCTGAACTCGGAGGCGATGCGGCTCTCGCGAGACTACGCGATCGACTCCGCGAACGAGGTCTCCGCGTCATGCTCGACTTCGTAGCCAACCACACCGCACCCGACCATCGCTGGGTCGACGAACACCCTGAGTTCTACATCGCCGGCTCAGAGAGCGATCTTGAGTTCCAGCCCCACAACTACACCCGCGTGAAGGACCTGATCCTCGCCTATGGCCGCGACCCCTATTTCCCGGGCTGGCCAGACACGCTACAGCTCAACTACAGCAACACCGCCACACAGGACAGAATGCTCGCGGAGCTTGGCAAGGTCGCCGCTCAGTGCGACGGCGTGCGCTGCGATATGGCCATGTTGCTCTTGCCCGAGGTCTTCCAACGAACCTGGGGCCTCTCCTGCGAACACTTCTGGCCGAAGGCAACACAACGGCTGCACGCGCAGTTCCCCGGCTTCTGTTTTGTGGCCGAGGTCTACTGGGATCTCGAGTGGACTATCCAGCAGCAGGGCTTCGACTATACCTACGACAAGCGTCTCTACGATCGCCTCCGCACAGGCCAGGCCCGCCCAGTCCGCGAGCACCTCCAGTGCGGCATCGACTACCAGGGCAAGATGGTGCGCTTCCTCGAAAACCACGATGAGCCCAGGGCAGCCGCCGCATTCCCGCAAGACATGCACGAAGCCGCAGCCATGCTCACCTTTCTCTCTCCAGGCATGCGCTTCTTCCATCAGGGCCAACTCACGGGAGGGACACGGCGAGTCTCACCCCATCTGATCCGAGCCCCACACGAACCCGCGAATGACGCACTGCAGAACTTCTACACAACGTTGCTCGCGGTCCTGCGTCGTCCCACCTTCCGGGACGGAACGTGGCAGCTTCTAAACTGCACCCCAGCCTGGCAAGACAACGCCTCCAACGACGCTTTTATCGCCTTCGCATGGCACAGTCCGGCGGGTGAGGTCTACGTAATAGCGGTGAACTACGCACCACACCAGAGCCAGTGTTACGTGCAACTGCCTTTCCTCAGCACAACCAGCAAACAATGCAAGCTGCGCGACCTCCTCAGCGAAGCCTGCTACGACCGCAGCACCAGCGACCTCCAGACCCAGGGCCTCTACCTCGACATAGGCCCCTGGCAATACCACCTGTTTCAACTCACCTGAACACCGACGCCGCGCAACTCCGCGCACTCCGCTACACGCCGATACGCTCGCCAGGGAACACGGAAACGGCTGCAAACACGCATCAGGCTGCGTCATCCTCGGACCTGGGAGCACTGGCTGTGGATGACCTCCTCCTTCCACGAACAAACGTCAGCGTAACCAGACGCTGTGCCGAACCGGGCAAAAACGCTCTCAGCCCAGCTCGTGAATGCTCACGCCTTCCAGCTTCACGTCCGCGATCCGCCGGCTCGGCCCCATCGCATGGAACAGCCCTGCGCACAGCATCAGCCCCACAGCCAGCGCACAAACGCCCGTCCACTGGAAGCGATCCCACGCCAGGCTCGCCAGCGCCGACCCCAGCGCTCCGCCCACAAAATAGATCGTCATGTAGATCGTATTCAACCGGCTGCGCGCTCCCGGATCCAGCCCAAAGATCCGCGTCTGGTTCGCAACCTGCATCATCTGCATCGCGCCATCTAACGCAATCACGCCCACCACCAGGCCCACCATGTGCAGCGCGGTGGACACATGCAGCCGCTCCGAGACCCAAAGCCATCCAAAGGCCGCCGTAAACACCGCACCCGCAAACGTGATCACGTAGCGCGTGCCATGCCGGTCAGACAGCCTGCCCGAGATCGGCGCCGTCAGCGCTCCCACAGCACCCACAACACCAAACGTCCCCGCTACACCCGGCCCCAACCGGTAATGCGCATGCAGCACAAACACCAGCGTCGTCCAGAACGCCGAAAACGCCGCAAACGTAAGCGCCCCAATCACGCCCGACTCACGCAGCACCGGCAAGCCACGAAACAAGGTCCACAATGACCGCAGCGCCTCCGGATAGCTCAATCGCTGCTTCGGTTCCAGCCGCGGCATCACCTTCGCCATCAACGGCACAAAGCCCAGGTTCAACGCCGCCGCCACGTAAAACACCGTGCGCCAGCCGCCTGCGTTGCTCACCCATCCGGCAAAGCTGCGCGCCAGCAAAATCCCCAGCAGCAGCCCCGTCATCACGATCCCGATCGCCCGTCCCCGCCGCTCCTCCGGCACCAGGTCCGGAGCCAACGGCAGCGCCACATGCGTCACCGACGCCAACAGCCCCGTCAGCACGCTTGCCGCGATCATCCAGGTCAGGTTGCGGGCCGTAGCCACCAGCACCAGCGCCACCGCGACGCCCGCATACAGCCGCATCATCAGCGCGCGCCGCTCGGTCACATCGCCCAGCGGCACAAAGCTCAGCATGCCTGCGGCATAGCCCACCTGGGTAGCAACGGCGACAAACCCCATCGCCCGCTCGCCCTGCCCCAGCGAGCGTCCCATCACCACCAGCAGCGGCTGGTTGTAGTACATCGAACTCACGCCGACCGCGCACGCCAGCCCCAAAAACGGCAGCGCCCATCGGCTCGCAAACACCGGCGCCTTCAGGTTGTCGCCCGGCACAGTCACCTGCCCGGCGACCTCGGTTATCTCAGCCATAAGTGCATCGGATGTTCTCTGGTCCGCTCGCGATGCGTTCACCGCACGCCAGCCCCATGCCCCATACCGCCGTGGCGCACCTCTGCGCTCCCTCCGCGCCCTCAGCGTCAGCCTCTAGCCGCCCTATCCTCGGCTGCAGCCGCAGCTCCAGCGCCAGCCGGCGCCGCACCGCCAACGCCAGTCCGCTCCTCCACCAGCACATCCCGCTTTACCGGGAACTCCGCGCTCTTCTCCACCACGGTCGTCACCTTGCGCACGTGAACCTCTTCCCGCAGCCAAAGCTCGCGCACAACCACCATGCGCTCTTCCACCAGCGGAAAGATGATCGTCTCGCCCACCTGCCGTATCTCCGGTTGTGCCTCGACCCTCTGGTCAACCGGCACATGTTCCACCTCCCAGCGCACCTCCGTCAGCGGCACGCTCACCTTCTGCACGTGTTCCTCCGTATCGCGTCGTACGCGCAGCCGAGCCGTCTCCACCTCGCGCTTGCTCACCTGCAACTGCTCCTCCACGATCGGGATCACAGCCTCGCCCTCGGCACCCTGCGCACGACGCCCCACATCCCGCGGCACACCCTTCCGCGACACGGCCCGGCGCGCCCTCTGCCCGCTCGGCATTCCGTTCATCCGCGTTCACCGGCGCGGCGCTCAACGCCTCCAGCAGCACCTCCGTCGGCAGCACCACCCGTTGCCCCGAAGGCAACATCAGCGCCGTCTTCGGCGCATGTGGGTTGAAGTCCCCCGTAGTCGCCAGCTCATTCTCGTACGCGCCTTCCAGTTGCAAGATCGACATCGCTCGTCCCTCTCAACACTTCGGGGTCCGAAGCCTTTCCGCTCCGGACCCCATTTGCTTCCTCAACAGCAACGTTTAGAAGTTGTCGCCTGTGTTGCCGCTACCGCTGCCCGTGCGGCCGGTATCGCCGATATTGCTGCCACGGGTGTTCGCGCCTGTCCCAACCGGCTGCACATCCACCTCGGTCCGCCGCACCGACTCTTCCACCTGCTCCGTGCGATCGTTCACGGTCTTTCCTACCACCACCTCTTCCACCACACGACCGGTCTTCGCCACGACGGCCTCTTCGCCCGTCGCACGCACCTCGATCGGCCCCGCATCGCGGAAGTCGGCCTCGGTCGCCGGACGGTCCACCGGTCGGCGATCCACCACCACCTGCTCTTCGTGCAGGTTTACGCTCTCCGTCACCGGCTGGCTCACCACGTGCGAATACACCCGCACACCGCCGCGTTCCACCTCGCGCTTGCCGACCTGCAGGTTTTCCTGGACCACCGGAATCACCTGCTCGCCCGTAAGCGACCCGCGGCCCTGCTCACCGTAGCCCGCCGTTGCCCCGGCAGTGGTTCCCGTTGTTCCGCTGGCAGAGCCATACCCCGCATCGCGGTAGTCCGAATCCGTAAGCGCCTGGGTTCCCGTCGTCCCGGTGCTCGAGCCATAGCTCGAATCATTGTCGCGGTCGATATCGGTCGCGCCATACTGCCGCAACAACCCCGAAGCGCGATCCACCTCGTTGTCGTTCACGTGCACCGCGACCAGCGCGCCGCCACGGCTCACGCCCTCGGTATACGTCCGATGCGTATGCTCGTCATGGCCCGTCAGGTTCTCGAAGAAGTGCTTGATCTTCGCGCCCACGCCGGTATCGTTCGTGTCCGTATTGCTGCGGTCATAACCCGTACCCGTACCGCGGTCATACCCCGTCGTGCTCGTCTGGTCGTAGCCCGTAGTGCTCGTGCGGTCATACGCGCTCGTCCCGGTCTGCCCAATCCCGCCCGCGTTCGAGCCCGTAAGCCCCAGCACCGTCGAATCGTTATCCGTTGCCGGCAAAGATCCGGTTGCCCTCATCCCCGTCGTGGTCCCATAAGCGCCCGTGCTCGATGCAGCCGTGCCGGAAGTGCCCGTCCCATAGTCGTCATCGCTTTGGTCGATCACTCGAACGTCGCTGCTGTTGAAGCCCTGATCCAACAAAGCCTGTTTCGCCTGCTTCGCCTCTGCTACCGATCCATAAAGTCCCACAACTGTCTGCATAGCCTGTCTCGCTTTCGTTTCTTGGGAGGGTTGTCGTTAAGTCGCACAGGCAGCGCAACCGCTCTGCCCACCAATCACGGAATCCGGTCCGAAATGCACGCCAACCAACACCGCTGCGCGCAGTTCAAAGCAGCTTAGCCGCCTCCGTCCCCCTCCGATTTCCAGGCGTCTTAGCGGTTGCGCTGGCTGCATTCGTTCCACATCCAGTTCGGTGCGCCGAACGGAGTCATGCACCACTTCGGTCCGCTCCGTCTGCACCTTGCCCACGTGGACCTCTTCCACCACGCGCGCCATTCTGTCGACGACCGGAACCTCCGTGGTCTCGACCAGCTCAATCTCTTGCGACCGCACACGAACGGGCGCAGCCGCCGCGCTTCGCGGGCGCCGCTTCCAGCGGACTTGCGAACCTCGCACGACCCGGAACAGCAGCAGGCGCCGCTTGAATCGGAGCTTCGGGAGTCGCACGCACCGGAGCCGCCGCGGCGCTCGCGTCCACCGGCCGCGTATACCGCTCAAACACTCCCTCGACGTCGCCTCTTCGGCTCTCCGGCGCGTCCACCGCCACCAGAACACCACCGCTTCGCAAACCCTGCGCCAGGCGCTCCACATCGCGCTCCGGCACCTGCAGATCCCGCAGCGCTTGTGATCCGGTCGCTGTGCCTACATCCGTCCTTCCGTCAAGCGTCCTCACCCGCTCCAGCCCAGCGCCTTCCAGCGCGCGTACAGCGAGCCTCGCATGCTCCGCATCATCGAACAGGCAAACAAAGCGGATCAGCTCTTCCGTACGGGCCATCTCGTCCTCACCGGCTCAAATCGCGCAGGCCATCCTTCGCAGCAGTCACGCTACGCAGAAAGCAATCGTCATTGAACGTCTTCGGGGGTTCGCGGCCTCAGCGCCGCTCGGGGACTCTCAATCGTTGCGTGCTCTTCGGATCGATACCTGCAAGCACCAACGCGTACGTCTGTAAGGTGCCTCGGGCCCGGGTCCGCGTTGCTCACAAAACCTGCGAATTAGCATTCAAATCCAACAGACTTGAACAACGTCCCACAGCACCTTTGTGCCTGCCTTGAAGCACGAGACCCGTCGCGCACCTCCGCGCTCCCGTTGGCGTCCTTTGCGTCAGAACTTCTCACCGCCCAACGCGCCGACACCCCTCCACCAACCCGCTAAAATAAGAGGTTGATGCAGCAGCCCGACACCATCGCCGTAGCCATGTCCGGAGGCGTCGACTCCTCCGCCGTCGCGGCCATGCTGCACGCCGAAGGTCACCCCGTCGTCGGCCTGACCCTGCAGCTCTGGAATCAGCGCCGCCTCGCTGGCCGCGAGGGCATGCCCGAATCCGTCCAGGGCCGCTGCTGCTCGATCGACGATGTATACGACGCCCGCCGCGTAGCCGAACACCTCGGCATCCCCTACTACCTCGTCAACGCCCAGGAAAGATTCGAAGCCGAGGTCGTCCGCCCCTTCGTCGACGAGTATCTGCACGGCCGCACGCCCATCCCCTGCACCCTCTGCAACAACCACCTCAAGTTCGACGCCCTCCTCGACACCGCCCGCGGCATAGGCGCCGAGCGCATCGCGACAGGCCACTACGCCCGCAACCACTTCGATCCAGCCCGCAACCGCTGGGTACTCTCGCGCCCCGCTGACCGCTCCAAAGACCAGACCTACTTCCTCTTCGGCCTCACCCAGGAGCAGCTCTCCCGCACCCTCTTCCCGCTAGGCGAGATGCAGAAGCCCGAGGTCCGCGCCCTGGCCTCCGACCAGGGCCTCGAGCTAGCCCAGAAGCCCGACTCGCAGGAGATCTGCTTCATCCCCGGAGGCAGCTACTCGCAGTTCCTCAAGGCCTACCTGGACGAGCAGGGCCGCGATCTGCCCGACAGCGCCGGCGAGCTCGTCTCCACCTCCGGCGAGGTCATGGGCAGGCACGAGGGCATCCACGCCTTCACCGTAGGCCAGCGCAAGGGCCTCGGCCTAAGCTCGCCCGACCCGCTCTACGTCCTCAAGATCCACCCCGACTCCCACCAGGTCGAGGTAGGCCCCGACACGGCGCTCTACACCCGCACTCTGCGCGCCAACCGCCTCAACTGGGTCTCCATCGCCGAGCCCAACGAGCCGATTCGCTGCGCCATCAAGATCCGCCACCGCCACGAACCCGCCCCCGCCACGCTCCGCGTAACCGGCCCAGACACCATCGAAGCCACCTTCGACGCTCCCCAGCGAGCCATCACCCCCGGCCAGTCCGCCGTCTTCTACCAGGACGACGAAGTAGCCGGCGGCGGCTGGATCTTCTAAAGCCACGAATACCGCGTAGCCGGCGGCAACTCAATGGAGTGCCCCACCCACCCATACCGCGTCATCTCTACCGGAGCGCAGCGGAGCGGGGAGCCCCGCGTTTCATCCGCATGCCCATACCGTCTGCCCCGCCAGCCAACTCCCAACCGCCCGAGTACCTCACCCACCCATACCGCGTCATCTCGACCGGAGCGCAGCGGAGCGGAGAGACCCCCGCCTTTCGTCCGCGTGCCCCTACCGCCTGGCCTACCCACCCCAGTCCTCCCCCGCGCGCCCCAACCTCACGACGGCTTCATCGCGGCGGACGCTTGCCGCCACTCTCCCCGCCAAACCTTGTCAAGCCCCCTCCACATCACCGAACCGCAATCTGCACCAATTCCCGCCGAAAATCCGCACCTTTCACCATCGCGTCGACTTGCACATATATCCGACCCACTTCGCTATCCTGAATACACACTCACCAACGGCCCACACTCACCGCTTACTCCACTAACCAAGTCCACCCTCTAACTCCAATATCGAACGTACTTTACGCAACAAGTACCCCCCCGGGGGGTACCCCAAACGCAAAACGCCCCTCCAAACCGGAGGGGCATCTCGCAACACCACAAACCTAACTCTTGGTCTTATCCGGCGCAGGCACAAACGGCGGTCCACCCGGAGCTGCCGTCCCACTCTGCCCCGTTCCACTCGTAGTCGCAGCCCCACGAGACGTAGTCCCTGCGGCGCCCGGCGTCCCGCTACCGTACCCCGACCCAGGACCCGATCCAGCCGAACCGGTACCGGAACCCGAAGTCGCACTTCCATAACCCGACCCCGTGGAACCAGAACCTGGCGTCCCGCTGCCGTAACCGGATCCACTCGAGCCCGACCCGCCCGTCGTAGCCGGCCGCACCGGAACCGGCCCCGGTGCAGACATCGGCCGCGACCCAGTCCGCGTGGTCCCGGCGCTTCCCGACCGCATCGGAGGCGCCACGTGATGCAAAAACGGAATCCGGTCGGCAAGGCCCTCGATCCCGGCCTTCGCCGCCGCAACCCACTCCGTGATCTTCACGATCGGCACCTTGATCCCATGCTGGATCGACCGCGACACATGCTCCGTCGTCGTCAGCGCCTCGCTCACCATGCCGTTCACGCGCTGCACCTGCGCCTTGCTCTTGGTGTTCACGTCCTGCACGGTCGAGTTCACCTGCGTAAACGTCGTCCCTGCCTCGTCCACCTTCGACCGCACCAGCGCGCTGATGTGCTGCACATCGCTGGTCACACTCGCGATCTTCGGCTCCAGGTCCGAGGTCACCCTGGCGATCTTGGGCTTCAGGTCGCCGATAACGTCATTGACCTTGGCCGCGATGTCCTGCCCCTGCGCGATCAACGGCATGGCCTTCGCCTCAACCGTCTTCGTCAGGTCATTCACCTGCTTCTTCACCTTGCCGACGATCATCATCACGGCAATCGCCGCGCCCAGCAGAGCCAGGATCAACAGCACGCAGAACGCCGCCATGATCCACTGCGCGATCATGATCGAGTGAACGTCCGAGGCAATCGTCCCATTGTCCTGGAAGAACATCGCAACAGCAGATAGGGTTGGCATGGACACTCCTTGAACACTTCAAATCACCGGCAACGCAAAGCCCGGTCGAACCATAGAAAAGGCCGGTGAGCGAGCACCGGCCCCGAAAAGTACTGCAATGTCCTACGAGGTCGTTGAAGGCGCAGGCGTAGATCCTCCCCGCCCAGCGGCCCCTCGTTCGTCTTGGACACGTACGCTTCCTTGCCCTTCTCTACCGCTGCCTGCACAGCCTCGCTCTGGTTCTGCACCACACCCTTGCCCTTCTCTAGGTACTCGGTCCACTGGGTGCGGCCCTTGTCTGCGTACTCCTTGCCCTTGTCGAACATACTGTCCAACCGTCTCTTTGCCCTGCTGGACGTACTGGCCGACGGCCTCTTTGCCCTGCTGGACATACTGGTTGGCCTGATCCACACCCTGTGCATAGAGCTGGTTCGCCCTGTCACGTGCCTCAAGGGCTCCGGCTACAAGCTCGTCGCGCGTCTCACGACCAGACTTCGGCGCATACAAGACTCCAACGAGTGCACCAATCCCAAGACCCGCCAGAAACCAACCGAAGCTGCTCGATCCGCTATCTTCTGCCATCGCGCTCTCCTGACTTTCTCAAACAGACTCTGCGAACCGCGTGGCTCGCCTTACAGCAACAGGGATGCACGCGGTTTTGCCCCGGTTGTTTCGTCGTATCAACTGCCGCCCGCCAAACGTCCGCCAATCACCTCACTTACGGGACCTCCAACGCCTCCGCTCCAGCCATTCCCCGTCGCGCTCTGTGCATCTCAACCTGCAGAAACCGGGCCCGATACCCCTGACCGAAGCGAGTGTCGACCATGCCATCTGCAAGCAAACCAAAGACCTTCGTCCATCGCCTCCTGCCCGGAATCGCTGCCCTCGCGCTCTGCTTGGGCTTCAGCGGCTGCAACCACCCGGTGAGCGACGCCGACCTCACCAACAACGTCCACGCGGCCATCGCAGCCGACCCCGCCATCAAGCAGCAGCCCGTGCAGATCGCGGTTCAGAAGGGCGTCGTCACCCTCACCGGCAACGTCTCCGACGACACCGCCAGCACCGTCGCTGCCGTCGACGCCGCCAAGGTCAAGGGCGTGAAGGAGGTCGTCAACAGCCTCACCGTCGCCGGCATCCAGGTCGCCCCCACCGTGACCTCATCCACAGCCCCGGACCAGCCGCGCCAGACCACCCCGGCCGAGCGCCAGGCCATCGCGCAGGGCCAGCCCGTACCCGCGCCCAACTCCGCTGCCCCGCCCGCGCCCCCAGCGCCCACCTACCGTGACATCACCGCACCCGCCGGAACCGTCGTTCCCGTCCGCATCACCGAGCACCTCGACAGCGAAACCGCGCAGGACGGCGAGCGCTTCAACGGCGTCGTCACCCACGAGGTCATCCACGACGGCATGGTCATCATCCCCGCCGGCTCCGCCGTCAGCGGACGCGTCGTCGCCGCCAAGGACGCGGGTCACTACAAGGGACACTCACTCCTGTCCATCGAACTCACCGCGGTCCGCCGCCACGGACAACTCATCCCCATCAGCACCGACGCCTACACCGAGGAAGGCAAGAACCGCGGCAAGAACAGCGTCGAAAAGATCGGCGGCGGCGCGGCCATCGGCGCTCTCGTCGGCGGTCTGCTCGGACATGGCAAAGGGGCTGCGATCGGCGCGCTCGCCGGCGGCGGCGGCGGCGCGGCCGTCCAGGGCTTCACCCGCGGTCAACAGGTCTCCATCCCCTCCGAAAGCCTCATCCGCTTCCGCCTGACCCGCCCACTCACCGTACGCACCGCCGAGGAGCCCTCGAACTACGGTCCAGTCACCCTCCACGAGCGCTAAGCGGCCCTCGAACTGACGTGGACGCGCCCACCCACGCGGCCCGTTCTGCACAACCCGACCGGTTTTTGGAACAATAGCTTTGTTGAGAACCCAACCAACAGGGCCCCACCCGCTCTCCGCGACCCCGCAACGGCTGCAACTCGTCGCCGTGCGCGCAGAGCGCGTGCCCAGCGACCGTTCCGTGCTTGGGCTTTGGCATCTCCTCTCGCTCGACGCTCCCGCGGTGGCCGCCACGTGGACCGTCTTCGTGGCGTGGTGTGCAGGTGTTCGGCTCTCCATCGCCGACCCCATCGCCATGTTTCTCGCCGTCTGGATCCTCTATGCGGCGGATCGTCTGCTCGACGCCCGCCCGCTCGCCGCCGGCATGCGCGGCCTCGAGCTTGAAGAGCGTCACCGTTTCCACCACACGCACCGGCGCGCGTTTCTGCCCAGCCTCGTCGCCGCGACGCTTCCCCTCGCGTACCTGCTCCACCGGCTCGCCGCCCCGGTACTGCACCTCTACACCCTTCTGGCGACCCTG
Source organism: uncultured Verrucomicrobiae bacterium (assembly GCA_963795955.1). Lineage (GTDB taxonomy): Bacteria > Acidobacteriota > Terriglobia > Terriglobales > Acidobacteriaceae > Granulicella. The sequence goes on along the minus strand of CAWCJK010000008.1, from coordinate 780,258 downwards.
CTAGCCGGCTGGTTGTTGCTGGTCCATGCGCAACCCGCTCCTGCGGCCGGAACGCGCCGCCTCCCCAAAGAACTCGCGGTCGGCCTCTTCTTCCCCGCCGCGGTCTTCATCCCAACCGTCGCCCGTGCGCCCTTTCTCCGCCCCGCGCTTCTGCCCGGAGCACTGCTCTTCGCCGCCGTCTGCTCCCTGAACTGCCTCTTTCTCTACGCCTGGGAGCACCCCCGCGATACCACCCGCGCGCACGCATCCACCGTGTGGGCCCTGCGCCGCCTCGTGCCCCTGACCACCGCGCTGATCGCCGGCTCCCTTGCGGTCGGCTGCCTGCGCTGGGAAGCTCCCATCCGCCCACTCATGCACCCGGCCGCCCTGCCCGTCTGCTGCGCCGTGAGCGGGTTTCTCCTCCTGCTGCTGCACTTCTTCCGCCATCGCATCCCTCCGGTGCGCCTCCGCGCCTGTGCCGACCTTGTGCTGCTTACACCGCTCATCGTCCTGCTGTTCCACCGCGGTTGGGCGCTGTGATCACGCCCAGCAGCACCCTGGCGCCGGGCTCCACCGCAAGCTCCAGCGAACCCAACTTCGATCGCGTCGCCCACATCTACAAATGGGCCGAATACCTCGCGCTCGGCCCGTTGCTGCAGCGCACCCGCGAAGAGTTCTTGCCCGCGGTGATCGGCTCCAAACAAGCCTTGGTCCTCGGTGACGGCGACGGCCGCTTCACCGCCGCATTGCTCGCAAGCGCGCCGCAAATCCGCGTCCGCGCGGTCGACATCAGCGCGTCCATGCTCGCTCTCTTACGACAGCGCTGCGATCGGCTCGGCGCCGCCTCACGGCTCCAGACACATCACCGCTCAGCCCTGACCGCGCAGGCCACCCGCGACACCGACCTCATCGTCACGCACTTCTTCCTCGACTGCCTCTCGCAGCAGGAGGTCGACCTCCTCGCCTCGAATCTCGCCTCGGCAGGTAAGCCCCGGCTGCCTTTGGCTCCTGTCCGACTTCGGCCTCCCCACAAACCGCCTCCTGCGCCCCTTCGCCGCCGCCTACATTCGGCTCCTCTATCTCGCCTTTCGCGTCCTCACCGGCCTTCGCCCGCAGCGCCTGCCCGACTCCCAAAGCGCGCTCAGAGCCGCGGGATTCACCCGGCTTTGCCGCAAAGAAAGGCTTCGCGGGCTTCTCTACTCCGAACTTTGGCAAAGGAACCCCGCTCAGCCCGAAACCGGCGCCGCGCAACCGCTGCGGTACGCGCTACCATCCACCTGTAAGTGACGCCCGAACGACAACAGAACGCAGACGGCGCGACTCGGCCGCAAAAACCGGACCCCGGCGAGTTGCTAACCAATCTCGACGGCTACGCCGATCCTCAGCCCAACCCTGAGCCTCCCGCGCCCTCACTCGCCGCACCGGACCCGGCCGTGTTTCACGCCAAGGCGGCGCGGCGGGCTCGGTAGCGCACCTCGCACGCCCAAACCGGAACCGGCTGAACCTCTACATCCTCCGCCACGCGAGCGCCGGTACACGCCGCCCCAACCCCAAGCTGGACGTCAAACGCTCACTGGACAAAGAGGGCAAGAAGCATTGCCTCCAGCTAGCGCACGTCCTCAACGCGCTCAATCTCAGCTTCGATCTCATCGTCTCCAGCCCGCTCAAGCGCTGCCTGCAGACGGCCCAGCTCATCGGCACCGAGATGGGCTACGAGGCCAAGATCCTGCACGCCCAGGCCCTCGAACCCAACGCCGACTACGCCCAGTTTCAGCGGCTCGTGCACGAGTGCCGCAGCTACGACAACGTCCTCATGGTCGGCCACAACCCCACGCTGACCAACTTCCTCGGACAGCTCATCGGCCAGACAGACGGCCACCCTGCGATCGCCCGTGTGCGTCTGCGCAAAGGCGCCCTGGCCCGCGTTTCCCTGGATCGCGGACCTGCGCTCCTGCAATGGATGCTGGACCCGCGCATCGTCCGTGCGCTCTACACCACGTCGACAAAGAGCTCACGCCGGAAGACCTCGCGGAAGTAAGCCGCCTCTTTGCGCACCGCCCAGACCTCCAGCTCCGCCCCGCCGCGCGACGGATTCAGTTGAATGGCCACACGCTTCGGATACACCAGCGTCTTCACCCGCAGCGCCGTGTTCGCCCGCTCGCCATAGAGCGCCTGCGCCAGCCGCAACAGCACCACGGCGCGCGTCACGTTTGAATGCTCCTCAACCGGAACCGACCGCATCGTCCGATCCATCGGCTCCGGTCTGCTCTTGCCCAGGTACCGGCTGATCGCCGCCACAATCGTCCGTTGCGCCGGTGAAAAACCGAAGATCTCCGAGTTCGCGATGATGTACTGCGTGTGCCGATGATGCCCCTGGTGGTTCATGAACTTGCCCACCTCCCGCATCATCGCCGCCGCCGCAAGCCACAGCCGATACTCGTGCGGCAGTTCATGCACCCGCTGCAGACCATCAAACAGCGCCTCGGCCTGCTTGCGCACCGGCTCCTGCTTGGGTGGGTCCACACGATAGCGCCGGCACACCTCCACGACGCCCTCCCAGCGCTCCGCCTCCATCGTGCGGTGAACACTCGCCCGGGTGTCAGCATCGGCGAGCATCTGCGCCAGCACGCCATCCCGCAGCCCCAGCGGCGAGTACCGAAATCCGCCCAGCCCCGTGCGCTCCAGCAGACTCGCATACACCTGCGCTCCGCCCACGATGATCTCCGACCGCCGCGGCCCGATGCCCTTCACCGCGGCGCGCTGCGCGTTGTTCATCTTCAGCAGCTTTTCCGCCAGCCGCCGCACAGACGCCGCATCGGCCTGCAGCGCCGTCGGCGCATCCACCGCCTGTCTCTTCCCGCGCGACGACTTCGCCGCATGCTTCTCGACAGGCCCTTCAGCCGGCAGCGAATTCGCGGCCTCCGCCAGCGCCGCCGCCGTTCCAGAGGTCGCCAGCACCAGGTCCACCTTCGGCTTGCCCAGCTTGCGCTCGATGCGCGACAGCTCACGGTCAATGAACTGCTTCAGCCGCCCGATGTCCTCCTTCGATGGCGGGTCCGCCCGCAGAAACTCCTGCTGCAGCCGCACCGCGCCCAGCGGCAGACTCACCATCTCCTGGATGCGGCCGCCGTCGGACAACGTGATCTCGCAAGACCCGCCGCCAAGATCGATCAACAAACACCGTCTTCCGCGCCCCCGGCTCATTGGCGATCACGCCCAGATGAATCAGCCGCCCTTCCTCCAGGCCGCTGATCACCTCCAGCGTCCATCCAGTCGCCGACTTCACCCACGTCCGAAACGCCTCCGCATTCAGCGCATCGCGCGTCGCGCTCGTCGCAACCACGCGCACACGATCCACCACATGCACCTGCACCGCGCGATGAAATCGCTTCAGCGCCTTGATCGTGTTCGCCATCGACTCCGGCGAGATCAGCCCGGTCTGGAACACGCTCTCGCCAAGCCGCGTAACCTCGCGGTCTTCATGCAGCGTCACCAGCCGATGCTGCTCAACCGAAGCGATCGCCAGACGACAGGAGTTGGAACCGATGTCGATGGCCGCGAATGTGGGCATGGATCTCCGGATAGCTTGGCGGTGGCGTTCCCAAAACAAGATACATCGCTTTCCGGGTGCCCCTGTAACGCGGCCCTCATCCCACCGCACGTTGCTACTCTGGATGCGGCGTGTTTGCTGTCGAGCCATCCATCCCGCCGCCCTCCTCCCGCGTTCGCGAGGTCGCGTCCAGGAAGCTCCAGGTCTTCTTCCTTCTCGTTCTCTGGGTCGCGATCTATGGCTGCTCGCTCACCTCACCCGCCCTGCTTGACGACGCCGACGCCACCCACGCGCAAGCTGCACAGGCCATGCTCCGCACCGGCGACTGGGTCACTCTGCATGTAAACGGCATCCGCTACCTCGAAAAAGCACCGCTCCCCTACTGGATCAGCCGCACTCAGCCTGCGTCTCTTCGGCAACAACGCTTTCGCCGTACATCTTCCACTCGCGCTGACCGTGCTTGGATTAGCCGCACTCGCCTGGATCTGGGCCGACAAGGCCTTCCCAGCACCCCACGGCCTCATCGGCTTTTACGCAGCCGTCTTCACCCTGACAGCGGCGGGCGTCTTCCTCTTCACGCGCATCTTCATCCCCGACGCGCTCCTGTCCTTGCTCCTCGGCTATGTCCTGTACGCCGCGTTGCGCGCGCTCGACGCCGGCGCCATCTCATGGGCGCTGGCAGCGTGGATCGCACTCGCTCTCGCCGTCCTGACCAAGGGCCTCGTCGCCATCGTCCTCATCTTCGGCGCACTCGCGCTCTATCTAGCGCTCACCGGAGATCGCCGCTACTGGCGCCGTCTGCATCCGCTCATCGGCTCGTGCATCTTCCTCGCCATCGCCGCCCCCTGGCACATCCTCGCCGGCCTCCGCAACCGGGGCGGCGCCAACGGCCACGGCTTCTTCTGGTTCTACTTCGTCAACGAACACCTCCTACGCTTCCTCGGCCGCCGCATCCCCGCCGACTACAACAAACTCCCCGCACTCCTCTACTGGTCACTGCACCTCGATCTGGCTCTTCCCGTGGAGCTTCTTCCTGCCGGCCACCGCAGTCGTCCTCTGGCGTGATCGCGCCTCCCTCCGCCGAACCCAGAACGCATCCTTCGCACAACGCTCCACGCTGCTCGCTGTCCTCTTCGCCGCGTTGGTCCTCATCTTCTTCAGCCTCTCGACCAATCAGGAGTACTACACCTTCCCGGTCTACGTGCCCGTCCTGCTCCTCACGGCAAGCGCTCTCGCCCGACTGGAAGCCCTGACGCCAAGCCAGGCCTGCAACGCCCGGAATCGACGCATCCTGATCGGCTCGCATCTCGCCCTCCTGATCTTCTGCATGCTCGCTTCCGCCGCCATCGCCTTCGGCCTTTGGAGCAGCCGCGCACTCCCCGCCGCCCCCGACATCGGCAACCTGCTCGACCACCGCGGCGTCGCCGGTTACACGCTCTCCATGTCGCACGTCTTCGACCTCACCACGGCCGCCTTCTCCGCACTGCGATTCCCGGCATCGATCGCCCTCGCGGCACTCGCCACCCTTCCCGCGCTCAGCCTCTTCCTGCGCCTGCGTCAACAACACACCGCAGCCACCCTCACCGTAGCGATGATGAGCTCCACCTTCCTCATGGCCGCGCACATAGCGCTGGTCCGCTTCGCCCCCTTGCTCTCCTCGGCCGACTTCGCCCGCATCATCCAGCGCGAAACCGCGTCCGAACCCGGCTCTCCGCCCGAGATCCTCATCTTCGGCGACCAGGCCTTCGGCTCCTCGATCCCCTTCTACCTCGGTCACCCCGTCAACCTCGTCGACGGTCGCAGCACCTCGATGCTCTTCGGCAGCACCTTCCCCGACGCGCCGCGCCTCTTCCTCACTCCCGCCCAACTCAGCGCTGACTGGGGCCACGGCCCCCGCAAGCTCCTCTTCGTCCCCGTCGACCGCCGGTCCGACGCCGACGTCCTCCTCGGTTCCAAAGCCATCCTCGTGTACGCAAACGCCGGGAAAGCCCTCTACACCGACCGCCCACTCACCCCGGACGTCGCCGCCGCCGTTGGACAGCAACTCCCGCGTCCAGAACAATAGATCCAGACCCAGTGATCGCCACCGAACCGTCCGCCTCCCCAGCTCTCACCCGAACCAGCACCACGCGCCGTTGGCGCCTCTCCTCGCTCCTGCTCATCCTGGTGCCCTGGCTCGTCCTCCAGCTCGGGGGCCTCTTCTCGCCCGGTCTGCTCGACGACGTCGACTCCGTCTACACCGAGATCGCGCGCGAGATGCTCGTCCGCCACGACTTCGTCACCCCGACGGTCGACGGCATCCGCTTCTTCGACAAGCCACCCCTCATGTACTGGATGGCCGCCGGCTCCATGCGCCTCTTCGGCGTCCACGACTGGGCCGCCCGCCTTCCGCTCGCCGTCGGGTTTCTCGCGCTCCTGATCGCCCTCTACGCGCTCGGCCTGCGCCTCTTCGCCTCCGTCTCGCCCGCCGACGCCCCTGACCGTGGCGGCCTCTACGCCGCCCTGGCCACAGCCGTCTCCATCGGCCCTTACCTCTACACCCGCTTCTACATCCCGGACGTCCTCGTCGGGCTCTGGTTGACGCTCGCCGTCCACTGCCTTCTCATTGCGCTCGAGCGCATCCGCCAAGGCCGTTCCGCCGCGCTGCCCAGCGCAGGCTTCGCCGCTGTAACCGCGCTAAATCTGCTCACAAAGGGCTTCATCGGCCTCGTCTTCCCGCTCGGCTTTGCCCTCGCGTATCTGCTCTGGACCGGCCAATGGCGCCTCTGGCGCAAGCTCAACCTCGCCCTCTCGACCGCCGTCTTCCTCGCCATAGCCGCGCCATGGCATATCCTCGCCGCGCTGCGCAATCCGCCCGTGCCCATGCCCCCCGGCCTCGGCCTGCCCGCCCACGCCGGCTGGAGCTGGTTTTACCTCTACAACGAGCACATCGCCCGCTTCTTACAGCGCCGCATCCCGCACGACTACGGCCAGGTCCCCGTGCCGCTCTTCTGGGCCCTGCTGCTCCTCTGGCTCATTCCCTGGACCGCCTTCCTGCCCGCCGCCGTCCTCGACGCCATTCGCGACCTCCGTGCGGCCCGCAGAGCCGATCAGCCCACCTCGCCCCACCTCGCGCAAGCCGATCCTCTGCTCGCCCGCAAAGTCGGAAGCCGCTCCGGCGCTCCTCATCTGGGCCGGGCTCATCCTCGGCTTCTTCACCCTCTCCGCACGGCAGGAGTACTACCACCTGCCCGCCCTGCCCGCACTGGGCCTGCTCGTAGGCGGTCTGCTCGCCGCCGCCGATCGCCGCCCCCCCGCCGCACCCGAACCGGCCCACAGCCTTCCCGGCAGACAAGCCCTCACCGGCTCCCGCTGGTTCCTCGTCCCACTCGGCGTCCTGCTTTGCGGCGTCTGTGGCTACTTCGCGATCACCGCGCCTCGCCCGCATCCCGGAGACACCCTCAGCGCTCTCCTAAGCTCCAACCCTGAGTTCTACAACCTCTCGCTCGGCCACATCTTCGACCTCACCGGCCGCGCCATGGGTCTCTTCCGCGGCCCACTCACCGCCGTCGCGCTCGGCGCTCTGCTCCTCGGCCCAGGCTCTCACCTGCTCCGCCGCTCCAGCCGCACCTTCACCGCCAACCTGCTCGTCGCCGGTGCCATGACGGTCGTCCTGCTCGGCGCGCACGAGGGCCTCGTCCGCTTCTACCCGATCCTCGGCTCCAAGCAGCTCGCCGAAGCCATCAACGCGCAGCGCCAACCCGGCGACGTCATCGCCATCGACGGCGAACTCACCTCTGGCTCAACGCTGCTCTTCTACACACAGCAACCGGTCCTGCTCGTCAACGGCCGCATCAACGGTCCCTGGTTCGGCAGCTTCTTCCCCGACGCGCCACAGATCTTCCTCGACGAGGCCAGCCTGCATCAGCTCTGGTCCGGCTCACACCGCGTCTTCCTGATGACCTATCACCCAGACCGGCGCGCCCCAGACCTCAGCCACTACGGCAAAGTGGTCTCCCTCGCAGAATCCGGCGGCAAAACCGTTCTTTCAAACCGCTAGTCGTGCCGAAAGGACTGCGGAGCGAAGATCGGCAAGGGCACGGCTTCAGCCGCTGAGCAAGGCTGCTGTGGCCCGAGTTGCCGCGCCGCTAAACTCTGCCCCGCACTCCACAGGCGAGCTACAGCGGCAACGAAGACAGCTCGTCAGGCGGCTCCACAACCCCGCCCTCTTTCAGCTTGTACACCTTGCCGCGATAGTAAAAGTTCTCGCCCATATAGCTGCATAGCCACAGCACGCCACCGAGCAGGTCGCGCAGAGGGTATAGCGCCGCCGGCTTCTTCCAGCTCCGCTCACCCAGCACGATCAGGATCGCCGAGCCCTGGATCCAGCGGTTCACCACCGTCCACAGCAGCCACAGCAACCCCAATCCGATTTGCCCGCTGACCACGCCCCACAAGAGCCCCAGCACGCCATAAGGCACGGCAAACGTCAGCCCGCTGCCCAGGTGCCCCCACGGCCGCGATCGTCGCGTGCTCTGCATCCATCGCAACTGGTTGCGAAAACTCAGCCAGAACGGCGAATCCTGCACCATCAGCCGAATCACATGCGTGGACAGCAACACCCGCACACCTTGCTCGGCAAGCCGATTGCCCAGCACGAAGTCATCCGCGTAGAACTGCGCCAACTCCTCGAACCCGCCCACCTGTTCGAAGCTCCGGCGCCGCACCGCCATCGTGGCGCCCAGCGCAAACTTGGTCCCCTCGATCATGTCCGCGACCAGCACACCCGAGGTCATCTCGACGCTCTTGCCCACCGCATCCAGTTGCGAACTCAGCCCCGCACCCGGATGCGCCGTGCCGATGTACACACAAGACGCCAGCCCGACCTCGGGCTCCCGCAGGTACTGCACCATCCGGCTCAGATACTCGGGCTCCACCCGCACATCCGCGTCGCTGGTGATGTACTCGTCGTGGCTCGCGACCGCATCCAGCTTGGCCAGCGAGAACACCTTTGCGTTGTGGAACCGCGGCATCGGCTCCCCGCACGTGACAAACCGCGCCTTCACATGCGGATAGCGCGCCGCCACGCGCTGCGCCAGCAGCAACCCCTCATCGGTCGCCTGCCGAGCACAGAACAGCAGCTCGAAATCCGGGTAATCCTGCTCGAAAAACGTCTCGAGGTTGCGCTCCATGCCCTGCTCGGTCCCGTGCAGCGGCTTCAGAACGCTGAGCGGCGGCAGATACTCCGCATCCGCTGCCTGCTCCTTGCGCCTGCGCCGCCCAAAGCGCACCGCTGCGGCCACCACCATGCCGCAATACACAGTCGAGGTGAGGGTGCCCATCGCTGCCACCCAGAACAGACCTCGTGAAATCTTGCTCATAAAAGAAACTTCGTCGTCCACCGCTAACAGCCGCTAAACTTCGCGCGTAGCTCACTTCAGTCTAGCCGAGTAGCCGTGCCGCGCCGCGCCTTCCTGTTCACCCTGCTGTTTACGTCTGTGTTCGCGGCGCGCGCCGCCAGCGTCAACTGCGCTCTCGCGCGGACGCCACGCGACAAAGCTGTCTGTGCCTCCGCCGACCTCTCCGCGCTCGACAACAAACTCCAGCCAGCTACACCCACCTGCAGCTCGGTCCTCTCGCCCGCAGCTTCGGCTCTCGTCCAACAGGACCAGCGCGCCTGGCTCAGTACCTGGATCTATTCTGCTCAACCGCCTCACTCAACAGGGGCGACCCCGGCAAATGCTTCACGGCCCAGTACAGGCAGCGCCTCGCGGAGTTGACGGCCACCACGCTACCCAGTGGCCAACGGCTCTACTCGCGCCGCGTCGTGGTCATCGTTCCCAGCCAGAAGCCCGCACACGGCCGACCCGGCGGTGACCCCGGCTTCGGCCGCGGTGACTTCAGCTTCCCTCAGATCGACTCCCCTTCCGCCGAAGCCCTCGCCTTCAACCGCACCAGCGAGCAGATCGCACGCGGTCTGGCCACTCCTCCAGATAAGGGTGCCGCGACGTCGTTCAAAGAGGCCGTCACTCCCAGACGGCGAGGTCGACATCACCTGGAAGATCATCAACCGCAACCAGCGGCTGCTCACCGTAGGCTTGCAATCTCTCTTCTACGGCTACGGCGGCGCTCACCCCTCCACCACCCGCCGCTACCTTTCCTGGTGGCTCCAACAAGGCCGCGAGCTCACAGCCGACGATGTCTTCGGCCCAGCCTCAGGTTGGAAGACCGCCCTCGTCGGCCCGGTCACGCGCAAACTCGACGAAAACCCCGCCCTGCACGGCCATATCTGGGACGGGAAGCCGTTCCCAAGCGGCGTACCGAAAGGCATCGCCCGAACCCGCTCCTGGACCCTCAACAAACAGTGCTTGGTCTTCAACTTCGACCAGTACGAGGTGGCTGCCTATTACTTCGGTATGCCGTCGGCGTGTGTGCCCTGGGCAGACCTTCGCCCGCTCCTGGCGCCGGATCTCCATCCGGAGACGCTCCCCGACGCACCGCCCGCGCAGCCCTAGGACTTACTCCGCACCTTCGGCCGCGGGCTCGCGCTCTCGCGTGTCGGCATCACCACCGGTCGCCGAATCGGCACCAGACCCGGCTCAGACTGCCCCTGTGCCTGCTGAATCCGGCTCAGCATCTCGGTCCGCACATACTCGACGAACCCCTGCATCTGCCGGTTCATCTCCTCCATGCGCTCCCGCATCTGCAGCACAATCGCGATCCCAGCGATGTTCACGCCCAGGTCCCGCGCCAGATTCAGGATGAACTCCAGCCGCTCCAGGTCCTCATCGGTGTAGAGCCGCGTGTTGCCCTCCGACCGCGACGGCCGCAGCAGCCCCTCGCGCTCGTACAAACGCAGCGTCTGCGGATGGATGTCATACATCTCCGCGACCGCGGAGATCATGTACGCGCCCTTGGATTTGCGCTTTGTTGCCATCGAAAGAAGCATAACCCGCCGGGCGCCGCCCTGCCATAGGCCCGTGCATCCAAACGCACATGCGCCGCTCCTCCCGAAACTCGCTGGGTTCTCTCGCCGTCGCCGCCGCTGCCGTAGGCGCGGCAGGCGCGCTCCTCGCCGTTACACGCCGTCTGCTCGCGACCCCAGTGCCCGAGGACTCTGTGGTCCTCGTCACCGGAGGCTCGCGTGGCCTCGGCTTCGCGCTCGCCTCCCGCTTCGCTGCAGGACAGGCCTGTCAACCTCGTGCTCGCCGCGCGCAACTTCGGCGAACTCCAGCAAGCGCAGCGCTCCCTGCTCGAAAAGCACCCCCATCTTCGCCCGGAGAACTTCTACCTCGTCGCCGCCGACCTCTCCAAGCCCGAAGATTGCCAGCGCATGGTCAACGAGGCCTTCGCCCGCTTCGGCCGCATCGACGTCCTCATCAACAACGCCAGCATCATCGGCGTCGGCCCGATCGAAGCCATGACCGCCGACATCTTCGAGCGCACGATGCGCGATCAACTTCCTTGCCGCCATGCAAACCACCTGGGCCGCCCTGCCCAGGCTCTTCACTCAGCCGCCCGCACCAGGATGGAAGCACCGCGCGGCGATCATCAACATCTCATCGATCGGCGGCAAGATCCCGGTCCCGCACATGCTCCCCTACACCGCGGCAAAGTTCGCCATGACCGGCTTCTCCGAAGGCCTCTACGCCGAGGTCAAGGGCAAGGGCATCCACGTGCTCACCGTCTGCCCCGGACTTATGCGCACCGGGGGCGAAGATCACGCCCACTTCTACGGAAACGTCGAAAAAGAGCAGGCCTGGTTCAAGTTCTTCGCCAAAACACCCGGCATCTCCACCTCGGTCGAACACGCCGCCAGCAAGATCTACGCGTCGCTCGGCGAAGGCCGCAACGAGATCACCATCACCCCGCAGGCTCTGCTCGCCACGCGCTACGCCGGCATCTCGCCGGGCTCGCTGCAGCGCATCAACCGCATCACCAACGACTGGTTTCTCCCCAAAGCCTGATCGCGACCCTACTGCCCGCCTGCCCCGGCGTAGTCCGGCACGTTCGGCGTCATCCGGTGCAGGAAAAACTCCTGGATCAATCCGCCCACGGCACCCAGCCCGGTGCTCACAAGCGAGTTCTCCACCGTCATCTCCAAACCCTGCCGGTTCGCCGCCGGGTAGTACACATTCGCCAGCCCCGCGGACGCCACATTGCCCAGGATGTTCGAGTAGTTCAACTGCCAGCGTCGATTGTCGCCTTTGCAGATCACCGCCGTCGCGATCGCATACAGCGCCCGCGCCTGCACGGACCCCGTGCCCTTCACGAAATACCGCGGATCCTGGTGGAACGCCGCCGGCAGAATCGCCTGCCCGATCATCGTGCTCACAAACCCGTCCGCATAGGTCGCGCCAAAGCGCTTCGCATACCCCGGCGCGCCCGGCCCGTAACCCCTCAGGCTGCTGCTCCCCTGCTCGCCCGCGGCGACCACGGCAGCCATCCCGAACGCCACTGGATCCACGGAAAACCGCCACGCCAGCGAGAACTTCTGCCTCGCGCTCAGCGGATCCGCGTTCCAGACGTAGGACGCATAGAAGTTCGGAAAGACCCCAAGCACACGCTGCTTCTCTTCAAACCCAAGCTGCGCCTCCGCCACGTCGTGGCTCGACGCGACCACCTCGACGTCGGTGTCCACCGATGCCACCGCAAGCGCAATGTCCGAAATCTGCACGGCCTGCCCGCGCTGCGCATAACCAGACGTGGTCCACGCGTGAAATCCCGGTATCTCCACCGTCAGCCGGTAAGGGCCCGCAACCACGCCGGCGAAGCGGAACGCTCCGTCCTCATCCGACGTCACATGCTGCGCGTCGTTCGGATCCGCAGTGACCAACGTGACCACGGCACCAGCGATACTCACATCGCTCGAGTCCTTGACCGTGCCGCTGATGGACACAGGCGCGACCGCAACCGGATCCGCCGCGCTCTCGTCCGCGTGGGCGAATTCGGAAACCGCAAGCTCACCCGCGCTGGACGAAAACGATAGCTGCTGTGCCATCACGACAGCGGTGGGCGCCAACAGCACACAAAACAGAACTAAGCCGATCTTTCGAAGGTAACGAAGAGAAGCCCCCGGCAGAGGGTCAGGCACGGAAAAGTCGGGCATGGAAGACCACACGGCATCTAGGCCTGTCGGCGGCCCTTTGTGCGCGTGTTGTCAGAATCAGCGACACCGTAGCGGCGACTGTGACCATTCCCCGAAGCTAGGCATATCCGGCTGAGCGGAACGGTGGAGCCACGTGCGTACCTCACACCTCAGCGGAATCGCATCCCGTCATGCCTCCGCCAACATCTCCGCCCGCGGATCCTCCGGATTCAACCGCTGCAGCTCCCGCAGGATCTCCTTAGACCGCTCATCCTGCACCCGAGGCACAACAATCTTCACCTCCACGATCTGATCGCCGCGCTGGCCATCCCGGGACGCAATCGGCGCGCCCTTCTCGCGCATCCGCAGCTTCTGCCCCGTCTGCGTCCCCGGCGGAATCTTCAACTGCGCCCGCCCCGGCCGCGTGCCCTCACCGTCAATCGTCGGCACCTCAATCCGAGCCCCCAGCGCCGCCTCCATCGCGGTCACCGGCACCGTCACGTGGATGTCGTCGCCCACGCGCTTGAACAGCTTGTTCTGCTCCACCCGGATGATCAGGTAGAGATCGCCGTTCGGTGCACCCTCCGTACCCGCATTGCCCCTGCCGGCCAGCCGAATCCGCTGCCCATCCCGCGTTCCCGGCTTGATCCGGAACTCCAGCGGCTCCCGCCGCGTCAGCACACCGGCGCCGTCGCAGGTCGGGCAGGCGTTTTGCACCTTGCCGCTGCCGCCGCAGCGCGGGCACTGGATGTTGAACTTCATCCGCCCGCCGGTCTGCGTCACCTGTCCCGTTCCGTGGCACTCGGGGCACTCCATCGGCTTGCCTACCGCACCGGTTCCCTTGCAGGTTCCGCACTGTTCCTGCCGCTGGATCTCCAGCCGCGTCACACCGCCCCGAATCGCCGTCCAGAAGTCGAGCTCGACCTGGTACTCCAGGTCGGTACCCGGCTGCGGCCCACGCGGCTGGCGACCGCCGCCGTTGAACATCCCGCTGAAGATGTCGCGGAAGCTCGACCCAAAGCCGCCGCCAGCCTCATGCTGCGCGCCCGGGCGATTGCCTCCGCTGAAGTTCGAGAAATCAAATCCGCCGAAGTCGAACGGCACACCCTGCCCGCGACCGCCAGCGCCCGGGGCTCCGCCGCTGAAACCGCTGAAGCCGCCCCCGCCCGCAGCCCCACCGCCGCGCGCATACGCCTCCGCAGCCGCCGGGTCGATGTTGTCCGAGTAAAACCCGAGCTGGTCGAAGATCTTGCGCTTCTTCTCATCGCTCAGGATGTCGTTCGCCTCGGAGATCTCCTTGAAGCGCTCCTCAGCCTTTTTGTCGCCCGGATTTACGTCCGGATGGTACTTGCGCGCGAGCTTGCGAAACGCCTTCCGGATCTCATCCGGGGTCGCCGTCTTCTTCACGCCCAGTACGCCGTAATAGTCCTTCTGTTGGGTCGGTGCCATAGCTTGTACTCAACACTTTAGATGAGAAGTCGCTCAACTTGGTGCAGTTTGTGAGTCAAACTGACTCAACTCAGGACACCCGAGCGCCTCGCCTTCAGCGCCGCCCGGCTCGCCCGCAGGCTCATCCCGTGCTCAAACGCCAGTTTGTTCTGTGCCGGCGTGGTCTTCTGGTCCACGGGACACCAGTACAACGTCCGTCCGGCAATGTCCCGGTGCAGAATCCGCTCCCCGCACACGTGGCAAGCCTTCCCATGCCGCCGATACGCGTAGTGCTCCTCCCCACGCTCCGCAGGTTCCTTGCGGCTAGGCCGATCCGCCCGCTTCGTGCACACAATCCGGCGATCCACCATGCCCGCCTTGAGCAGCGGAACGAGATCCTTCCACATAAGCTTCAGCAACTTCGGATCCATCTCCTCACCCGGCGTGAAAGGGTTGACCCGGTGCCGAAACAGGATCTCCGCCCGGTAGATATTCCCCACTCCCGACAAGCACTGCCTGGTCCATCAGCAGCTCAGCGATCGGCTTCTTGCTCTTCCTCACCGCGTCCACATACCTCTGCGGGTCGTCGTGCCCTCGGGGGTCCTCGCCCAGCGGATCAGGCCCCAGCCGCGCCAGCAGCGCCTCCCACTTCGCCCGGTCATACACACTGCAATCCGTGGGCCCGCGCAACTCGCACCAGTCCACCTGCTCCGGCTGGAAACGGCTGCGTGCCATCATCCTTGCGCACACCGCAGATTATGCGGCTGCCCTTTGACGCTGCGGCTCGCGCGTCCCGACCCAGCGCGCTGCAGCACCGCCCGAAGCATCCCTTTGGGCTCCGGCAGCGGCCCACATCCTTCCGTCCAGTCGCCAAACCGCCCCAGGTGCACGTGCAGGATCAGGTCCTCGCCGAACTCATAGCCCAGGTGCTTGCCCACTGCATGCACCCGTTTCAGCTTCTTGCCATCGACCAGGTGCGCGTCGCTGAACCTGTGGTTCGGCCCCGGCAGCACATTCAACCTCCGTCCCGCGAACGCTGCGTTATGCCGTTCCGCCCAGCGGTGAACCTCATTCCCTTCCGGCAACAGTCGTCTCCTCGGTAGTCTCGCGAACCACCTGCCCCGTCGGGTCCAGCACCTGCGCGCGTCGCCGCGCTCCACGGAGCCTGCCTCGGCGCTCATTACGAGCCACCACGCCCGCCTCCAACTCGTACCGGTAGTAGTCCAGAATCCGGTCCGGCGTCCACAGCGCCCAATGGTTCGCCTTGTTCTTGTGCATCCGCCCAAGCTGGATATCGTCCATCGCCCGCATCAGCTTCCGCAATTCGCTGTAGTGGTCCCTGAAACTGCTCTCCGGGTCCTCGATCAGCGCCTTCAGATCCACATACACCGGCTGCGCCCACTCATAAAAAGTGTGCCAAACGTCGTAAACGTCCAGGTGTCCCTTACGTACCAGAAGCCCCAGGTGATCGTAAAAATCCAGCACTTCGAACGCGGCAACTGGCGGGTCATCCACTGACCACGGCAGCAGCACCGTTCCATCCGTACGCGTCTCGGCCAACCTCCGCCGAGCCGCCACAAACGGCTCGCTCAGAAAAAACGTCAACTGCTTCTCAAGGTTGTCGACCGACCGATACTCGCGCTCATGCCGAAGCTGCTGCGCCGCATACGTGATCGCGCCGCCACTCGTCAGTACAAGCGTCGACGTCGCGATCGCTTCCAGCGCCTGCCAGTTCATACCGCTCCTTCAGATGCAGAAAGGCCGCGACGGTAAGCAAACCGCCGCGGCCACAGCATACGCGATCGCAGACTACGCGTTTAGTTCCAAACCGTGCTGGCCTTGATCGCTTCCACGTTGAACGTGTTATCCGGCTCCGCCTTCTGAAGCTGAGCCATAAACTGCTGCGCCTCCTGCTCTGTCGCAAACAGCCCGGAGTTGTACACCCGGCCCCCGCGCATCGCATCGCACCGCCACAGCACCTCACCCATACCCTCTGCGCCAAAGCCGAGACGCCACTGCATCCCATGCGGCCAAGCCTGATCGATTCCTTCTCTTACTCTCTTGTTTGTCATGTCTCGTCCCTTCCGCTCGCGCCGCTAAAGAATCGGCCGCCATGCTCATTACTTCATTAGACCCACGAAACTCCCACAAGATGCGGGACATACCCACCCACAACTCCAGTCACGTTCTCATCCAGAGCTTCTATCTCTGAATGCGCAAACACTCGCTCAAACATGCCACCGGACGCAAAGAGGAGAGGCCAGCTTCGACCTCTCCTCTGCATAACGCCACAGCCTATTGCTGACTCAGCCTTACTTCTCCGAGTCGACGTACTCAGCGTCGATGACGCCTTCGTCCTTCGCTCCGCCAGAAGCATCCGCCGTGCCTGCGCCGGCGCTCGCACCGTCGGTCGGCGGAACACCACCATCAGCACTCGCTGCGCTGGCCTTGTACAGGGCCTCCGCCAGCTTGTGGCTCGCGGTCGTCAGCTTCTCGCGAGCCGAGTTCAGCTCGCTCGTGCCCGGGTCGCCTGCCAGTGTCGACTTGGCATCAGCCAGCGCGGACTCAACGTCGCCCTTATCCGCCGCCTGCACCTTGTCGCCGCCGTCCTTCAGCATCTTCTCGACGTTGTAGACCATGGAATCGAGCTGGTTGCGTGCCTCGATCTTCTCCTTGGCCTCCTTGTCCTCCGCCGCGTGCGCCTCGGCCTCCTTCGCCATGCGCTCGACCTCTTCCTTGCTCAGACCTGAAGAACTCGTGATCGTGATCTTCTGGTCCTTGCCCGTGGCGTTGTCCTTCGCCGTCACATTCAGAATGCCGTTCGCGTCAATATCGAACGTCACCTGGATCTGCGGCATGCCACGCGGAGCCGGCGGAATGCCACCCAGCTTGAACTTGCCCAGCGTGCGGTTCTGGCCCGCCATCGGCCGCTCGCCCTGCAGCACGTGAATCTCGACCTCGGTCTGGTTATCCGCCGCCGTCGAAAACGTCTCCGTCTTCTTCGTCGGAATCGTCGTGTTACGCGGGATCATCGGCGTTGCGACCGATCCCATCGTCTCAATCGCCAGCGTCAGCGGAGTCACATCCAGCAGCAGCAGGTCCTTGACATCGCCCGCCAACACACCCGCCTGCACCGCCGCACCGATCGCGACGACTTCGTCCGGGTTCACACCCTTATGCGGCTCCTTGCCGAACAGGTTCTTCACCAGCGCCTGGATTGCGGGCATACGGGTCTGGCCACCCACAAGCACGACCTCATCGATCTTGCTCGCGTCGACTCCCGCATCCTTCATCGCCTGCTTGCACGGCCCGACGGACTTCTCCAGCAGGTCGCCTACCAACTGTTCCAGCTTGGCCCGGGTCAGCGTACGCACAAGGTGCTTCGGCCCGCTCGCATCCGCCGTGATAAACGGCAGGTTGATCTCCGTCTCCTGCGCCGTCGAAAGCTCGATCTTCGCGCGCTCCGCAGCATCCTTCAGCCGCTGCAGCGCCATCTCGTTGCCCTTCGACGTCAAGTCAAGACCTGACTCCTGCTTGAACTCCGAGATCAGCCACTCCACGATCCGCTGGTCAAGGTTGTCGCCGCCCAGGTGCGTATCACCATTGGTCGACTTCACCTCAATCACGCCATCGCCGACCTCAAGGATGGAGATATCGAACGTACCGCCACCGAAGTCATAGACCGCAATGGTTTCGTCCTTCTTCTTATCCAGCCCATAAGCCAGCGCGGCAGCGGTCGGCTCATTGACGATGCGCTTTACATCCAGGCCGGCAATCTTGCCCGCGTCCTTGGTCGCCTGGCGCTGCGCGTCATTGAAGTACGCCGGAACCGTAATGACGGCCTCGGTCACGCTCGTGCCCAGGTAGTCTTCGGCAGCCTTCTTCAGCTTCTGCAGGATCATCGCCGAGATCTGCGGCGGGGTGTAGTCCTTGCCCTGCGCCACGACATCGATGTGATCGCCCTGCTGGATCACCTTGTACGGCACCATCTTCATCTCGTCCGTCACTTCGTTGTAGCGACGGCCCATGAAGCGCTTGATCGAGTAAATCGTGTTCTCCGGGTTGGTGATCGCCTGCCGCTTGGCCACCTGCCCCACCAGCCGCTCGCCGTTCTTCGTAAACGCCACGATCGACGGGGTAGTACGTCCACCCTCTTCGTTGGGGATTACCTTCGGCTCCCCGCCTTCCATCACGGCCACGCAGCTATTCGTCGTGCCGAGATCGATACCGATAATCTTCGCCATGTCTTACTCCTCCGTCTTGAAACCCTTCTCGGCCGCAGCCACCCTCAGTACGATGCGGCGACCCAATCTCTCGACCCCCTCACTCTCGCATGTGAGTGAGTTACTGTCAACCAATATGATGCGCATATTCGCCCTGCGGGTGCAGTCTTGCTTCGCAGCACAGGTGCCCCGCCTGCGCTCAGCTCACGGCTCGAACCAGGGCGTGAGCCCTGTCCGCACCCACTCACCTCCTGACGCTTTCCGGGGAGGGAAAACCCCCGCCGGGACATGCCATCATCGGGCCAAACCGTTGGAGACTAACCAACGTACCCAGGCCCGGAGCTCGTATGCCGAAGCAGTACCCCCTCGCCGCAGCCGTCGTCGCCCTTTCCCTCGCCCCACTCGCTCTTACCGGCTGCACCGGCGTCTCCGCGGCCACCCGCACGAACGCCTACGTAATGGCGTCCGGCAACTGGCAGTTCAGCTCCAACGCCCCCCAGGCGGTCGGGCTCTCCACCCTGTCAGGCGAGATCGCCACCGCCGGCGCCTCTACCTCCAACGCCGCACATTCAGACCAATCGCGTCTCGCGGTAAGCGCCTCGGCCGGCACCATCACCGGCATCCTGCACGCGCAGGGCACCTCAACCTGCGTCGCTCCTACCGCCTCGTTCGAGGTCTCCGGCTCCGCCGACAGCTCCGGCAACCTTACCCTCACAGGTCCCCTGGCCGGCGGCACCCTCTCCATCACCGGAACGCTGGCCTCCGACGGCAAATCGCTCTCCAACGCGACCTATAACGTCACCGGCGGCACCTGCGCCTTCGCCAAAGCCGCGCTCGCCACCGCCCAGGCCTACACACCCATCTCGGGCAACTACGACGGCACCTTCACCGATGCCGACGGCATCGTCGCGACCGTCACTGCCACCCTGAACCAGTCCGCTGACAGCAACGGCGATGGCAACTACACCCTCACCGGCTCCGCGGCCCTGCCCAACAACCCCTGCTTCTCCACAGCCACGCTCACGCTGTCCGCCACGGAAGTCACCGGCGGCACGTTCACCTTCACCTTCGCCGACCCAGTCACGAACGCCACCGTCACGGCGAGCGGCACGTTCTCCCCCGACGCCTCCACCCTCAGCGTCGGCCAGTGGACCCTCACGAACTGCAGCACCGACACCGGCACCGGCACCTTGACGCGCCAATAACCCACCAGGAGCCGAACCGACGAGCCGCTGAACCGTCCCGCACCCGTGCAGCGCGACTTCGACAGCACCTTCGTCTATCACTGACCGAAGCCACGCTGTCGCTCTCCGGTGACGCGGTTGCTGGACCGACGAACGCACCGTTACTTCCGGGTGGCCGACTACTCGGGACCAAAGTGGTTACGTTCGGATTCGTCAGCGTGTTGATCTCCTTCTCGATTCTCTTGTGGAAGACGAGAAGCGGTAGTGCAACGGCCTGATTTGCCCTTATTCTTAGGCAGGTCGATCCCCAGTTCCTCTGCTTTCGATCCCAACTCAGCTTGAGGCATAGATGTGTTTGCTGTGCGTTCGAGGGAGGCGACCCCGCTTCCGACGATGTGACACAGTCGGGCCCATTTCTAGCCACCCGAGGGGGTGGCGCTCGACATGACACGAAGGGGGACCTATCAATTTTCTGTTTGTAGGAACCGGGCTTGATGGGCGCGCCAACGAGGTCCTGCGTGTATTCCGGGCCGATGAGCCACGACTGTTTATTGCCGCAACCTCGGTTGCGCTCGGAATCGTCATTGTCGGCTTCTCACTGATCCGCAGAAGATTTGATCGATTGCCTTCTTTTCTCGCATGGTTCGCTGTTGTGTACGGCGCTCGCCTGTGGATGCAGTCTGGCACTCACCAGCTGATGGCGCCTGCCTCAACCGCTGCTTGGAGGCTACAGCTGACTCTCAATTTCTTCGTCGCAATACCGGCGTTTTTGTTCTTCGGCGAAACCGAAGCTGCGGGCCGGGCAGGGCGTGCGTTGGTAAACACAGTATGCATCCTCGCTTTGATCCTGATGGTGGCGGCACTCCTCGGCTTTCCATGGTCCCCGCTTGATCGAGCGAATAGCTTGATCGTCATTGCCGCCTCAGCATCGCTCTTGTTTCTTGCCTTCCGGCAATCCCCGGCAACCAGGGATGAGATTGTGTTCCGGGTAGGTTTGGTCGCGTTCGTCGCTCTGGTGCTCTGGACGAACGTTTCAGAGTTGTTGGGACGCCCGGTCACATTTGAGTTCTACGGCTTCGCCGTACTCTTAGGCTGCCTCGGCTATGTTGCTGCTCGCCGAACACTCGACCGCGACCAACGGTTGCATTCGATTCAACAGGAGCTCGAGATCGCTCGCCGCATTCAGATGTCGATTCTTCCCGCTAGCTCCCCGAACTCCGATGACTTCTGTGTGGCCACGCGATACAGGTCCATGACCTCGGTAGCTGGCGACTTTTACGAGTTCCTGGACGCGGACAATGGGACTTTGGGCTTGCTGGTGGCCGACGTGTCAGGTCACGGCGTGCCCGCGGCTCTCATCGCGTCCATGGTCAAGGTAGCCGTTCAGTCTCAGCGCCATATGCAGAACGATCCCGCGTCGCTTCTTACTGGGGTGAACCAGGCGCTGTGCGGAAACGCCCAGAATCAGTTCGTGACCGCGGCCTACGTCTATCTCGATGCCAGGACTGCCGAACTACGCTACGCAGCCGCAGGACATCCACCGATGTTCCTGTTGCGTGACGGCGAGGTAACCCGGATCGAGGAAAACGGTCTCGTGATGGCGTTCATGCCCGCTGCTACCTACACGTCTACGACAAGGAAACTCCAGCAAGATGACCGTATCCTGCTGTACACGGATGGAATCGTGGAAGCCACGAATGCCAGCGAAGAGGAGTTCGGCTATGAAAGGATCACCAGGGTTCTGCAGGAAAGCTCAATGCACTGCCCGGAGCAGGCGGCCGACACTCTACTCGCTGCCGTGAGCGCCTGGTCTGCAAGTCAGCAGGATGACCTGACCATCATGATTTGCGACTACAAAGGGTTACGCAATTACGAGAAACGCAGTTGTGATTCGGACGTTGGCGGATGATGGGCCACGCGGAAGTAGTAACGTGAACGGGTTCCGCGAGCAGGCACAATTCTGTTGTCTTCGGACAATAAAGTCCGTTCCTCCGCCAATGCCCGTCTCGGACCGTCATCAACTCCGCTGTCCCGTCTGGGCACCGCTGAACCTGGGCTTACGATCCAGATGGCTACGCTCCTCAGACCGATTGACGCCACCCCTTCCCGCCCCTAGCCTGACCTAAGTGCCTGCCAGCCCGGAAGAAGGACCCACAGCAGACCAAAACCATCGCGACCCCGCGCTCGATGGCCTGCGCGGCGTCGCGATCCTGCTGGTGTACCTCTTCCACTACGGCGGTGGCCTGCACTCGCACAATCCGCTTGCCCGCGGCATCGGCTACCTCACCGAGGCTGGCTGGACGGGCGTCCACGTCTTCTTCGCTCTCTCGGGCTTTCTCATCACGGGCCTGCTCTGGCGCAACCTCGGCCAACCCCACGCGCTCCGCAACTTCTACGCCCGACGCGCGCTCCGGATCGCTCCCGTCTACTACGGCGCGCTGATTCTCGCCGCGCTGGCCGCCCTGTTCCGAGGTGCTCACGCCGCCCAACTCCG
This sequence comes from uncultured Verrucomicrobiae bacterium, assembly GCA_963795955.1. GTDB lineage: Bacteria > Acidobacteriota > Terriglobia > Terriglobales > Acidobacteriaceae > Granulicella. The sequence continues at coordinate 758,333 of CAWCJK010000008.1, read as the reverse complement.
CCCGTTGCTCGTCTACGCCGGCTTCCTGCAAAACATCCCTGGCCTCGTCGGCGTCGCATTGCACTCCCCGCCTCCACTGCCGCTCCACCACCTCTGGAGCCTCGCTGTCGAGGAGCAGTTCTATCTCCTTTGGCCCTTCCTGCTCCTCGCTGCCGGCACCCGCCGCCGCGCCTTGCACCTCTGCCTGTGGACCTTCGCGCTCTCCTGCGTCTTCCGAGCCGTCGTCTACAGCCCGCCGCTGGTCAACGCGCACCTCGACTGGTCCGCGTTCCTGCTCACCCGGGCGGGCGGCCTGGCCCTCGGATCGGCGCTCGGCCTGTTGCTCACGGACCCTGCCCGCCTCCGAAAGCCAGCATTGCTCGCTCTCCTCGCCGGCCTCGCCGTGTTCATCGCAACGGCCCTCGCCAGCCACACCTTCGTCCTATCCCATCCCTCGCAGTTCCTCTTCGGGCTGCCCGGCGTGGACCTCGCCTCGGCCTCTCTGGTCGTCCTCACTCTCGCGCCGGGCCCCTGGCGAAACCTCCTCAGCACCGCCCCGCTGCGCCTGCTCGGCCGCATCAGCTACGGTTTCTACGTTCTTCACATCCTGCTCGAACCCCTCTTCGACCACCTCGGCCGCGCGCTGACCCACAGCACATCCGGCTCCGGCTACCAACTCGCGCGCTTTCTGGTCGCCTTTCCCATCACAGCCGTCCTCGCCTGGCTCTCGTTCACGTTCTACGAGCGCCCGTTTCTCCGCCTCAAACGCCTCTTTCCGCGCCGACCAACAGCCCCGACCGAAGCCCCACCCGCCTAGCGCAGCCGGTCTCGGTTTCGCCGATTGGGTACTCTTTCCGCGACCTTCTCTGGTCGCCGGACATCCAACGCAGGAAGCCGCCACAGAGCCGCTCACTTCTGCAATTGGAGATTGAACTGCACGATGGCTGCTGCTGCCACCGCCGATCACCCGTCTGACCTCACGGCCGCGGCGCCCAAAGAGGTCACAAAGGGCGTAAACCCCTGGCTCATCGCGGCCTCGGTCATGCTCGCTACCTTCATGGAGGTGCTCGACACCGCCATCGCCTCGGTCGCGCTGCCCTACATCGCGGGCTCGCTCTCGGCCTCGAACGACGAAGCCACCTGGGTTCTCACCAGCTACCTCGTCGCCAACGCGATCGTCCTTCCAGCCTCAAACTGGTTCTCTCTCCGCTTCGGCCGCAAGCGCTTCCTGATGTCCTGCGTGGCGATCTTCACAGTCGCCAGCTTCGCCTGCGGCGCCGCACCCACGCTGCCCATCATGCTCCTTGCCCGCATCATCCAGGGTGCAGGCGGTGGCGCGCTCCAACCGCTCTCCAACGCCATCCTGCTCGAAAGCTTCCCGCCCGCCAAACGCGGCCAGGCATTGGCCGTCTTCGCATTCGGCGTGGTCGTCGCGCCGGTCCTCGGCCCTACGCTCGGCGGCTGGCTGACGGACACCTACTCCTGGCGCTACGCCTTCTACATCAACATCCCCGTCGGCGCACTGGCCCTGTTCATGATCGGCCGCTTCGTCAACGATCCGCCCTACATCTCCAAGGCCAAGGTCGCCGCCTTCGACAAGATCGGCTTCGCCACGCTCTGCGTCTGGACCGGCTGCCTCCAGGTCATCCTCGACAAGGGCCAGGAGGTCGACTGGTTCGGCGCCGTCTGGCTTCGCTGGGCCACCTTCGCCTTCGCCGTCGCGCTCATCTGGTTCATCTACCAGTCGTGGTGGGGCAAGAACCCGCTGGTCGACCTGCACATCCTCAAAGACCGCAACTTCATGCTCGGCTGCATCCTGATCTTCCTCTTCGGAATCGGGATCTACTCCACGGTCACCGTCCTGCCGCTCTTCTACCAGGAACTCCTCGGCTACACCGCGTTCACCGCCGGTCTGGTGGTTGCGCCACGCGGCCTCGGAGCCATTCTCGGCATGCCCGTCATTGGCGCGCTCTCGAACAAGATTGATCCGCGCTATCTCCTCACCTTCGGCTTCATCGTGTTCGGGCTGACGACGCTCTACTTCGGCAACGTCACCCTCGGCATCTCGCCAACCACACTCTTCCTGCCGATCCTCATCACCGGCTTCGGCCTCAGCTTCGTCTTCGTGCCCATCAACTCGGCCGCCTACGGCACGCTCAAGAACACCCAGATCGGCAATGCCAGCGGCCTCTTCAACCTTATGCGCAACGTCGGCGGCTCCATCGGGATCTCGATCGCCACGACCCTGCTGACCCGCCGCACCGCCAGCCACCAGACAGAGATCGCCGGCGCCGTTCCGCGCACCGGCCTCGCGTACCAGAACGCGCTGCACGGCACGCAACAAGCCCTCACCAACTCTTTCGGTTCAGCCAACGCACACTTCGCCGCACAGTCCAGCCTCTACGGCCAACTGCAGCAGCAGGCATCGCTTTGGTCCTTCGTCGACGTCTTCCGCTGGCTATCGCTGCTCTGCTTCTTCTGCGTCGGCGTCGTCTGGCTGCTCAAGAAGGTCCGCCCAGGCAAAGGCCCAGCCGGCGCCCACTAGCCGCGAACGGCGCCGAATTCGCGTATGCAGTTGCGTTTGCAGCTGCTCTTGCCTTTCTTTCTGTCATTCCCGCAGGGAATCTGCTGTTGAAGTCGGTCGCCCTAACTTCGTCATGACCTCATCGACCACCTGCTCGGGAGCGCAGTTGTTCACGACCCGGATCGCATCCTGCGGCGGCTCCAGAGTCGCAAACTGGCTATCCAGCAGCTTCGGGTTCATGTACTCGTGATGCCGCGCAGCCAACCGGCCCGCGATCAGCTCCTTCGAGCCATCCAGCCACACAAACGCGATCGCCTCACAAGCAATCCCCTTCGCCAGCGTCTCGCGATAGACCGCCTTCAAGCGCCGAGCAAGCCATGCACGCCATGCTTGCCCCTGCTGCGACCCATTTGCGAAGCACACCGTTCAGGGTCTCCAGCCACGGCGCGCGGTCCTCATCCGTCAGCGCTGTCCCCGCGGCCATCTTGGCCTTGTTTGCGTCCGAGTGGAAATCATCCGCATCCGCAAAGCTCGCGCCAATTCGCCGCGCCAACACCGTTCCGATCGTTGTCTTGCCCGATCCGCTAACGCCCATCAGCACAATGGCCAACGGCATTCCCTGCACCTCAGCCATTCAACCGTCCCTCATACGCCCACAACCCCAGTCCCGGGTTCGAAATAAAGAAGACCTCTTCGCCGTCGACCACGTTCCAGCCGTCGCGCAGCACCGAAGGGTCGTACCGCTTCGTGTACTCGTCCAGATCACCGTATTTGTAGTGCACGGACTCAATCTCCTTGCGCGACAGGTGCCCCGGGCAGTACCGGATTGTGAATCGGCCCTCGCTCGAGCCATGGATCAGGTGCGCCGCGGCGCTCAGGTTCGACGCAAGCTCCGGATCATCGTCCACCGCCTCCAGCGTCTTCGGCGTCCCGCAGTAGCCGTAACGCCGAATCAGCTTGTCTATCGCCTCGTCCTCACCAAACTCCCGCACACCGGGCGCCAGCACCACCAGTTCCGCGTTGTCCGCCAACGCCATGCGGGTCCGGTACACGCTCTTGTTGCCCAGCCACGTCGAGCGGAACTCGTGCGGATCGAGGTACACCACAGCCTTCTTGATCTCGCGCGGCAGCCGCTGGAAGTTGCACTGCAGGCTCAGCGCCGCTGCCTTCTCAAACGCCTGGTCGTCATCGCTCACGTACAGCCCGCGCACGACCAGTTCCCCAGCCTCATTCTTCGCGATCACCGTCTGCACATAGACAATCGGCAGATCCTTCGCGAAGTGGTCGCTGGCATAGCGCAGGACGCGCCGAACCGGCGTGTCCACGCGCCCCATCATCCGCTCCATCCCGTACACCGCGCCCAGGAAGTGCGAGCGATGAATGCCCAGCGGGCCACCGGTACCCACGAAGATGTTCTTCGCCCCGTTCGCCATGCCGACCACCTCGTGCGGCACCACCTGCCCTACGCTCAGGATCAGGTCATGTCCGCCATCGCGCAGCAGCTTGTTCACCTGCGCCGGCCACGGGTAGCTCAGCTTTCCTTCCGAGACCGCGTGGATAAACTCGCCCGGCACCTCGCCCAGCGTCACGATATCGTCGCGCCAGTTATGCACCCGAAAGAGCTCGCGCGGCGTCTTGCCGAACATCGCCGAGATCTCTTTGTCCGTCATCGCCTTATGCGTGCCGAGCGCCGGCAAGCACCGCGGTCAGACGGTCGCCGAAGTACTCCCACGCCATCTCGGTGATCTGCCCGGCGCGCGAGTGAAAGCGCGTAAAGTCGGGCGGAACCGCAAGCACTCGCTGCCGCTTGCCCATCTTCCCGAAGGCCTCGTGCAGCCCTGCCCGAAGCTCGTCGGCTGACATCTCCGTCGTAGGTGATCCGCTACCAAAGTAAAGACTCATATCTTTGCAACCGCTGCTAGGATACCCGCATGTTCACCAGGCGTTCCGACCTCGCTTCGACCCAGCTCTCGCTGATTAGCATTCGCACGCTTGCTTGCCGTCGCCCTGCTGAGCCTGATCCTCGCACAAACCGTGTTCAGGTCGCCCGGCATGCACGACTGGTGCATCGGTTTCGGCATCGGAGTTCTCGGAGCCGCGCTGATCGGCAGCTTCATCGAACGGAAGAACAAGCAGCCCTCCGACGTCGAGGACGTCCGTCTCACGCGCTAATCGCCCAGCTTGAGTCACGTCGGCCCGGCTGTTCTACTGGACGGGAGATCCGTTTCGGAGACACCTTTGTCGTCCATCCCCACCCCATCGCTCCTCACCACCCCTGCGCCCGTCCTTTCCACCGCCGAGCTCTTCGCCGCCGTCGACGCCCTCGCGCCCCGCATCGCCGTCTTTGACTGCGACGGCACCCTCTGGGGTGGCGACGCCGGTTCCTCCTTCATGTGGTGGAGCATGGAAACCGGCCTCCTCTCCCCCGAAAAAACCGCCTGGCTGCGGCAACGCTACGACGGCTACAACCGCGGCGAAGTCTCCGAACTCGCCATCTGCGGCGAAATGGTGCAGGTCTACGCCGGCATCCCGGTCCAGCGCATGCGCCAGGCCGCCGAGGTCTTCTTCCGCGAGCGCATCGAGCCCCACATCTTCTCCGAAATGCGCGATCTCATCGCCCGCCTGCAGCAGCGCGGCATCGACATCTGGGCCGTCAGCTCCACCAACGACTGGGTCATCGAAGAGGGCGTCCGCCGATTCAACATCCCGCCCGAGCGCGTGCTCTCCGCCCGCGTAGCCGTCGAGAAAGGCATCGTGACCGATCGCGTCATTGACGTCCCCACAGACGAAGGCAAGGTGACCGCCCTGCGCCGCGCTGGCATCACCGCTCCGGACGCCGTCTTCGGCAACTCCGTCCACGACGCCGCCATGCTCGCCATCGCGCGCCGCGCCTTCCCCGTAAACCCCTCCCCCGCACTCCAGGAGCGCAGCGCGCTCGAGGGCTGGGCTGTGTACTGGCCGGACGCCGTCGTCGCATCACGTCCACCGGTGCTGTAGCCGGTAACACCCCGGCACCACACGCCGTCATACACTGGGCTTGAGGTGAAGCAGCCGATTCGAAAACTGAACGAGCCCTCCCGGCCTGCCCCAAACAGGCCCGTACGCCACGTCGTCGCGGCCCTCATCCTCCGCGGCGAGGGCGACGCTCGCGAGGTGCTCGTCTGCCAGCGCCGGCCGGACCAGCCCATGGGCTCCAAATGGGAGTTTCCCGGCGGCAAGGTCGAGGACGGCGAAACCGCCGAGGTCGCACTCGCCCGTGAACTCAACGAAGAACTCGGTATCGAGGCCAGCATCGGCCGCCGCCTCGCCGTCGTGAACCACAGCTACCGCAATGGGTCCATCATCGAGATCCAGTTCTTCGTCGTCGACCGATTCTCCGGCGAACTCCAGAACCGCATCTTCCTCGACATGCAGTGGTCCCCGCTCGGCCGCCTGCCCGAATTCGACTTCCTCGCCGCCGACCTCACCCTGATACGCGATCTCGCCGACGGCAAGCTGCTATGACGCGCTCCCGAACAACTGACCGCCCAGCATCACGACCGTAAGCACGATGGTCAGCACCGTCAGCGACCACGCCACGATGTTGTACGCACGCCGGTTCACCAGCGGTCCCATCAGGCTCTTCTTGTTCACCAGGATCAGCATGAACACCAGCACAAACGGCAGCAGGATCCCGTTCAGCACCTGCGAAAGCACCGCCAGCCGCACCAGCGGCACCCGTGGAATCAGGATCACCGCCGCCCCGACCGCAATCAGCAGCGTATACAGCCAATAAAAGACCGGCGCCTCGCGAAAGCGCTTCGTCAGCCCCGATTCAAACCCAAGCGCCTCGCAAACCGTGTATGCCGTCGAAAGCGGCAGGATCGAAGCCGCAAACAGCGACGCATTCAGCAGCCCAAACGCAAACAGCAGATACGCATAGTCCCCGCCCAGCGGCCGCAATGAAGCCGCCGCGTCCGCCGCATCGCGGATGTCATGGTGTCCGCTGGCAAACAGCGTCGCCGCACACGCAATCACGATGAACGCTGCGACAAACACCGAAAACACCGACCCAACGATCGCATCCGCCTGCGCAAACCGCAGTCCGCCGCGACCCGTGCCCTTCTCCACCACCGACGCCTGCAGATAAAACTGCTGCCACGGTGCCACCGTCGCGCCGATCATGCCCACCGACAGAAACAGGTAGCTCGAACTCTTCAGGTCGCTGACACGCGGCAGTCGCAGCGTCGAACGCACGGCAATGCTCCAGTTCGGGTGCGCCAGCGCCGCCGTGATGATGTACGCGATGTACAGAAACGACAGAAAAACGAAGATCTTCTCCAGCTTCTTGTAGTCGCCGAAGACCACAAGGCTCCACACCAGGACCGCCGCGACCGGCACGGTGATGAACCGGCTCAATCCAAAGAGCTGTGTGCTCGAGGCCACGCCCGCAAACTCCGCGACCACGTCGCAAAGGTTGCAGATCACCAGCCCGACCATCAGCAGTGTGGTCGTGCGCAGGCCAAACTCTTCACGGATCAGCTCACTCAGGCCCTTGCCCGTGGTGACGCCCATGCGCGCGGAGATCTCCTGCGCAAAGGTCAGCATGATCGTCATCGGGATCATGGTCCACAGCAGGCCATAGCCAAACTGCGCGCCCGCCTGGGCGTAGGTGTAGATTCCGCCGGCGTCGTTATCGACGTTGGCCGTGATGAACCCGGGGCCCAGCACGGCGAAGATCACGAGAATGCTGTTTCGCCAGCGCCGCCACCATTGCATTACATCGCCACCACCGGACACAGATACGGGCAACACAGCGCGTCATCGCCGTGCCAGAACCCCAGAAGGTTGAACCCGTTCTCTCTAGACTAACCCGCGCTGCGCTATGTTCATGGTTCCGCAACATCAACCCGGCGTTTGGCCCAGAAGCGGTTGGATGCGATTCAGGATGCGCGCCACCTGCGCATCGTTGTGGTACCCGTCCCGAACCGCCCGCGCATGCCCCGCCGCCGCAATGCGTTCGCGCGCGGCCTCATCCGGCAGATACCGCCGGATCTTCGCCGCACACTCCTCGAGATCGCTGAAGAACACCGCCTCCTCGCCCTCCACAAACCGCTGCAGATGCCCCTCCGAGCGCTCAGCCAGCAGAAACGCCCCGCACCCCGCAATCTCGAAGCTCTTGTGCACAAACTCATCCTGGTTCGAGTGCGTCAGAAAGCTGAGGTTGATCTTCGACCGCCAGATCGCCTCGCGATAGTCCTTTCCAAACAACTCCCCGCCCGTGAAGATCGCGTCCGCAACCTCCGGTCCAAGTGCCGGCCGCCACAACCAGGCCGCACCCGAGATCACCACCGGCGCCGCATAGTCCTTCCACAACCTCGTCAGAAACACTGCCCGCTCGTCATACGGCGTACCGATAAACGACACCCCCCGATCCCGTTCCTGATCGCTCCATCCAACCGGAGGCGGAAAGTGAATCGTAGGCTCATACGCTGTCTGGATCTTGATCACATCCCGCGCGCCATGCTCGCGGTAATCGACGACGTTCCGGTCCCGCTGCGTCGCATGCAGGTCAAAATGCGGGATGCACTGCATGTACAACCGCCACCCCGGGTCACGCCGCGGCCCAAACGCGTTGTCGATCATGTAGCTGATCGTCACAACGCCCATCGCGCGCAGCCGCTCCAGCGTTGCGGGCTGCAACGCCAGCAGCTTGTCCGCCCAGAAAACATCCGGCCGTTCCCGCTCAGCCATCGCGAGGATGTCCCGGTTCAGCCGCTGCACCCACGGCCCGGCCTGCAGCCGATGCAGCACCTTGCGCACAATCGCCTGCCCCGGCTCATAGCTGTACGCGTTCAGCGGAACGACGGTATGCCCCAGCCGCTCGAGCGCCCACAGCCGGTACAGCGACGAGTCGTTCGGTGAAAGCCCCGACGCGTACAGAATCTTCAGGGGGCGCGAACCGCCCAGCGGAGCCTCACCCAACTCAGCTCTCCCGCAGCGCCGCGATCACCTGCTCAGCATGGATCACGCCTGCCACACGGCCAAACTGGTCCAGCACCGGCAACGACCGCAGGTTGTACTTGTCGAACAACTCCGCCACCTCTGCCTCGTCGGCATCCAGCGGGCATGTCACCGGCCGGCTCTGCGGAGCCAACGCGAGCACCGGGTCATCCGGCCCCGCAAGCAGCAGCCGCGACATCGCCACCACCCCGGCCAGGTGATCCTGCGGGTCCAACAGGTACACCTCCGTCACGTTGTCCGGATCCCCGGTGAACTCCCGCAGCGCGCCGACCGCCTGCGCCACCGTCGCATCCGCATGCACACAGAAGTACTCCGTCGTCATCCGGCCGGCCGCGGTATCCGCCGAGAACTCCAGCAGTTCCTCGACGTCCTGCCGCTCCTCCGGCTCCATCTCCTCGAGAATCGCCTCGGTGTGCTCGTCGGACAGCTCTGCCAGCACATCCGCCGCCGCACCCGGATCCATCTCCTCGATGATGTCCGCGGCCTTCTCCGAGTCCATCTTCTGCAGCAGTTCCTTCTGCAGCCGTGGCTCGATCTCCTCCAGCGTCTCCGCCGCGGTCTCCTCCGGCAGGCTTGTAAACACCGCCTCGCGCTCCGCCGGCGCCAGGTCCTCGAGGATGTCCGCAATGTCGGATGGATGCAGCTGCGCCAGGCGCTCCTGGCCCACCTTCAACCGCACGCGCCGAGCCGGATCCCGCTCGATCAGGTCCACGCAGCTCCAAGGAATCGTCCGGCGGCTCAGCCGCGCCGAGACGCCCTCGACCGCCCCCTTCGGCAGCCCATGCAGCAGCCGCCTCGCCGCGCCGCGCAGCCCGATCTCCACCTCGTCGATGCGCAGCCCCGCCGCATGCGAGCCGTCCGACGCCAACTCCCACGTCAGGTTCACGTCGTTGACGCGAACCACCTTGCGGCCGTCCACATCGATGATCTGCTGGTCCAGCAGGTCGCGCTCCAGCAGAAGCGAGCTATCCAGCCCATTCACCGGCTCGCGGCCTCGCGGGAGTGCGCAACGGCCCACCCGTCCGCCGGGGCAAATCCAGCCCATGCACCGGCACCGACGCCCTCTCACCCCCAGGCGTCCGCACGATCAGCGCGGAGATGTGGCTCGCATCCTGGCCGACGTCGACCGCCAGCTCCTGCACCTTGCCGCACGCCTGGCCGTTGGCGTCCAGCACAGTCGTTCCCAGCAGGGCAGCGGCGCTGGTCGCATTGGAGCCGGTGGCGAACACCTCTCTAACCTACCGCAAGCACGCCATCGCGCCTACACGCCGCCGCCCGACCGCAACAAGCCATCACTGGTTGAAGTCCACCGTAGGCGCCGTCGAGTTCGCTGGGTTTCCCTTGAAGTACTGATCTTCCTTCGAGTGATATCCCGCCATCCCGGCCCACAGGCTGTTCGGAAACTGCTGCACGTACACGTTGTACGACCGCAGCGCGAGGTTATACCGGTTGCGCGCGACGGCGATGCGGTTCTCCGTCCCTTCCAACTGGTCTTCCAGGCGCATGAACTGCTCATTGCCCTTCAGGTTCGGGTAGTTCTCCTGCAGCCGGTTCAGCGGAGCCAGCGCCATATCCAGGTTGCGGTTCGCCTGGATCGAGCTCGCCCGATTGCCTTCCGCCGCGATCACCGCCGCCCGCGCGTTCGCGATGTTGGTCAGCACCGTCTCCTCTTCCTTCACATAGCCCTTCACGCTGGCCACCAGGTTCGGAATCAGGTCCAACCGCCGCTGCTGCTGCACATCCACAGCCGAGTACGCATTCGTCACGTCCTCGTTCAAAGCCACCAGGTGATTCTTGGTCGAGACATAACTCCCGAAACCGAGCAGCCCCACCACCAGCACCAACACCAAGCACAACAACAGCAACGACTGAACCTCTCATCTGTTCTTCCCTTTTCTTTGCGTTTCCGCTCCGCTGTTTTTCGAAACCAAGCTTACGTCCTGCCGCGCCGATCTACCTCAGCGAACTTCTCACCAACTGCCGCCGGCGCCGCCGCCCTCTGATCCGCCGCCAAACCCGCCGCCGAAGCCACCGTCGTCGCCTCCGCCCCCGTCTGACCCGCCGCCGTCACCACCACCAAAGCCTCCGCCGCCGAACCCACCGCCGCCGTCATAGCGCCCGCGGCTCGAACCCAGCATGTTTCCGAGCAGAAACCACCCTAGCCCACTTCCCATCCCCCCACCGCCACCGCGTCCTCCGCGCCCTCCACGGCCGCCGCGAAAGATCAGCCACAGGAACACGATCAGCAGAAAGATCGGCAGCAGACCGATGCCCCCGCTCGAATGCCTCTGCTGGCGCTGCGCCGGACGCCGCGGCAGCGGTGTCAGCGTCACACCCGCATCCGCCGCGATGTCATTCGCCACCTGCTGCTCGCCGCCCAGGATCGCCTGGCCGTAGTTACCGGCCTCAAGCTGGGCGTTCATGCTGCGGCCGATGTCGCCCACCTTGGCGTCGTTCAGCACGCCCTCCAGCCCGCTGCCAACCGAGATCCAGCGCTTGTGCTCGTTCATCGCAAACAGCATCAACACGCCGCGATCCGACGACTTCGGCCCGATCTTCCATTTGTCGAAGAGCGCCTGCGCGAAATCAAACGGAGATTCGCCATTCAGCGAGTGCACCGTCACAATGACAATGGTCGCGTGCGCCTCGCGCTCCACCTCTGCCGCAAGGCTCTGCATCTGCGCCTTCGACTCCGCATCGATCACGCCGGCAAAGTCGGACACATAGCTCGTAGGCTGCGGAAGATCCTTGACGTCCTCCGCGTGGCTGCGATTCGCAACCACCAGCAGACACAGCACGATCACACATCGGCGTACAAACGTCACAGGCCTCATCCTATGCCCAGCGTCAAGTTCGGTACGAAAAAGATCAGCCCGCGGTTCACTGAATCGCGGGCAGAAAAGAACCCTCCTTTTTGAGGAGGGTCCTGAGAGGGATACTGCTTCGGCGTCAAGCGCCTGCGGGGTTCATCCCCATCTTTCGAGAGATCTCATCAATCATGTGCGTGTGCTCTGCAATCACCTTCTCGCCGGAAGACACTGCCTGCTTCAGCTTCTGATCCTGTGTTGACGAGACCTCATCCTGAAAATCCTTAAGGTCCTCGTGGTGGTCTTTGTCCATCGCCTCCACATATTGCTTGTCGAACTCCGTGCCGGACAGATCCTTCAGCTTGTTGTAAAGGTGCTGATGTTCTGTATTCAGCGACGTCGATGGCTGCAGGCCAGCCTGCGCCACAAACGGCGTCATCTTCTTCCCCAGCATCTCGTGGTCGTGGATCATCCGCTGCGCAAAGGCACGGACTTGGGGGTTGTGGCTCTTCTCCAGTGCCAGCTTCCCCAACTCCACCTCGGCTACATTCCCCTGCGACGACTTCTCCAGAAATTCCTTGTCGCTATGGGACTGTGCGCATGCGGGCAGGCCGGCGAATAACAAAGCAAATGCGCCAATCAGGACGTTCTTGTTCATGCTTGCTGCGCCTCACTTTCTTCCTTCGGGCCCGGCCCTCCTCGACGAGGGTTCACTGCTCTACATCCCGTTAGATGCGCCTCCGAGCTTCTTCGAAAGGCTGTCCGCCATCTTGGTATGCTCGGCGACAACCTTTTCACCCTTCTTCAGCGTAGGCTTCATCGCGTTATCGGTCGTGGAGCTCAGCTCGCTCTGGAAGGCCTGCAATGTCTGGTGGTGATCCGTATCCATAGCGGAAATGTACTGCTTATCAAACGTCGGCGCCGGAGAGTTGGTTCAACTGGTCGTAGATCTGCTGGTGCTGCGCGTCCAGCGACGACACCGGAGTTACACCCATCTTCTGCGCAAACGGCAGCATCTCCTGGTCCAGCTTGGTGTGGTCCGTGATCATCTTCTGCGCGAACGCCTTCACCTGCGCGTTCTGGCTCTTCTGCGCAGCAAGTTGGCTCAGGTGAATCTCGTTGTAGTCGCTCTGCGAAGCCGTCATCAGGAACTGCTTGTCCTGGTCACTGCCCTGGCCCTGCGCACTCGCGATCGACGCGCCCATCACCATCGCACAGCCCATCGCCAGCCCACACATCATCTTCATCTTCATCTTCTTCTCCAGATTGGCCCGTTGGCCTCGGTTGCGTACGTCTTCGTCAAACAGCGGGGTGGATCTACCTCTCCGTAGCCGCGGCGCCCAGCTTGCTCGCAAGCTTGTCTGTCGTCTTTTCGTCGGCTCCGCGATCACGTCCTCGCCGATATTCACGGCCGGCTCAAAGCGTTGTCGTGCATCGTCACGCCGCGTTCGGCCGATTCAGATACATCGGGTGAGAAGCCCTTTGCACGGAAGGCGTTGCATCCTTCTGGCGTCCCCGCCTTTATGCTGGTCAATGGAGCTTTCATGACCCCAACACACGTCGCCGCGCCTCCCGTCCCACCAACAGCCGAACGCGAGCCACGCACCACGCACCTCCACGGCACGCAGCTCCAGGACGACTACGCCTGGATGCGCGACAAGGGCTCACCGAGGGTCCAAAGCTACCTCGAAGCCGAAAACGCCTACACCGCCGACCTGATGGCCGGCACCGAAGATCTCCAGAAACACCTCTACGACGAGATCCTCTCCCACATCCAGGAGGACGACAGCTCTGTCCCCTACCGCGACGGCGCCTGGGAGTACATCACCCGCACCGAAAAAGGGCAGCAGTACGCCCGCTACTGCCGTCGCCCCGTCAGCCCCGACGGCCAGTCCGACGAAGCCGCCGAACAGGTCATCCTTGACGTCAACAAGCTCGCCGAAGGCCAGGCCGTTCATGTCCGTCGGCGCCATCGCCATCAGCCCCGACGCCAAACTGCTCGCGTACACCACCGACAACACCGGCTTTCGCCAGTACACGCTCGCCATCAAGAACCTCGAAACCGGGGAACTCCTGCCCGACACCGCCGAGCGCGTCGGCTCGATCGCCTGGGCCGCCGACTCCAGCCACGCTCTTCTACTCCACCGAAGACGAGCAGACCAAGCGCCAGGATCGCCTCTTCCGCCGTGTTCTCGGCTCCGATCAGCCCGGCACCGAGGTCTTCCACGAACCCGACGAGCGCTTCAACCTCGGCGTCGGCCGCACCCGCGACCGCAACTTCCTCATCCTCGAGATCGGCAGCCACACCACCAGCGAAAGCTGGTATCTACCCACCGACGCGCCACAATCCAAATTCACGCTGATCGCCGAGCGCGTCGACGAAGAAGAGTACGACGTCGACCACCGCGAAGGCTTCTTCTACATCCGCACCAACCTCAACGCCGAGCAGTTCCGCCTGATGCGAGCGCCCGTCGCCACACCCTCACGTGAGCACTGGCAGGAACTCCTCCCCGAGCACCCCGAAGCTCCGCTCGACGCCTTCGATCTCTTCCAGAACTTCCTTGTCACCAACTCCCGCGAGCGCGGCCTCCCCGTCCTCCGCGTCTTCTCCCTCGAACGCCGAAGGCAAGCCCGAAGCTCCACGCGAGATCCGCTTCCCGGACCCCGCCTACTCCGCCGGCAGCGAGATCAACCGCGACTTCAACGCCGACACGTATCGCTACGCCTACGTCTCGCTCGTCCGCCCCGCGTCCGTCTTCCGCTACAACGTCGCAACCGGCGAATCCACTCTCCTGAAGCAGCAACCGGTCCCCGGCGGCTTCGACGCGAGCCAATATGAGTCCGCGCGCCTCTGGTTCAAGGCCTCCGACGGCACCGAGGTGCCCGTCTCCCTCGTCTACCGCAAAGACAAGTTCCAGAAGAACTCCACCTCGCCGCTCTACGTGTACGGCTACGGCTCCTACGGCTATCCGCTTGCCGCTAGGCTTCTCCGCCGCGCGCCTCCCGCTGCTCGACCGCGGCCTCGTCATCGCCTACGCCCACATCCGCGGCGGCGGCGAACTCGGCGACCCCTGGCACGACGCCGGCAAGATGATGGCCAAGCGCAACACCTTCACCGACTTCATCGAAGCGGTCGAGTTCCTCACCCGCGAAGGCTACGGCGACCCGAAGCGCGTCGCCATCGAGGGTGGCTCCGCCGGCGGTCTCCTGATGGGCGCGGTGACCAACATCGCGCGGGAGCAAGGCAAGCCCAACCTCTTCCGCGCCGTCCTCTCCCATGTCCCGTTCGTCGACGTGATGAACACCATGCTCGACGCCAGCCTTCCACTCACCGTCGCCGAGTACGAAGAATGGGGTAACCCCAACGAGCCCGAAGCGTTCAACTACATGCTCTCCTACTCGCCCTACGACAACCTCAGCGAAGGCGACTACCCCGCGATGCTCGTGAAAACCAGCCTCAACGACTCACAGGTCATGTACTGGGAGCCCGCCAAGTACGTCGCCCGCCTCCGCACCCTGAAGACCAACGACGACAAGCCCCTCCTGCTCCACATCAACATGGACGCAGGCCACGGCGGCGCCTCCGGCCGCTACGACTACCTCAAAGAGACCGCCTTCGACTACGCCTTCCTGCTGCGCGAACTAGGCATCAGACCCCACAGCGCAGTCTGAACCTGAGCAGCCGCTTCTCCAACCCCTCGCCCAAAGTCGTTTTGCCTGCGGGAGCGCACCCACCCGCACCTGTCATCTCGACCGGAGCGCACCACTCGCCGCGGAGAGACCTGTATCTCTCCCGCGAGAGCCGAACCGCGAGCCTCCCGCGAAGCGCAGCCCTTTGCACCGCCTCCGCTGGCGTCACATGAAGCTGTGCCGCAAGCCTTTCGATCTGCTGCACACAGCCGCCGCGTCCTCGATCACGTTCGCCAGCACCGGCATCCTACCCCCGCGGGCAGCCGCATCCTACGATACCACCCCGCAGGAGCCCCGCACGCTTGACCACGGCCTACCTAAACCGAATCGCCACCGCCGTCCCCGATCACGACGTCCATGGCGCCTTCGTCACCTTCGCGGAAAGCCTGCTCACTGAGGCTCCCGACCCGCGCACGCGCTCTCTCTTCAACCGCATGGCTACCCGCTCCGGGATCGAGCACCGCTACTCCGTCCTCACCCCCAACGAGGCCTCCACCGAGTTCCACATCAACGCCCACGAGTTCTATACCCGTGGCCGCTTCCCCCACACCTCCGAGCGCATGAAGGTCTTCGAGCGCTTCGCTCCGGTCCTGATGCGCCGAGCCTTGGACCGCCTCGCCCTCACCCCCGCCGAGCGCTCCGGGATCTCCCACGTCATCATCACCACCTGCACCGGTCTCTACGCCCCCGGCCTCGACTTCGAAGCCGTCGACCACCTCGGGCTGCGCACCGACGTTGAGCGCACCGTCATCGGCTTCATGGGCTGCTATGCCGCCATCAACGGCCTCAAAACCGCCCGCCACATCCTCCGCTCCGAGCCCGGCGCCCGCGTCCTCATGGTCAACCTCGAGCTCTGCACCTTGCATCTGCAGGAGACCACCGACCTCGAGCAGGTGCTCAGCTTCCTCGTCTTCGCCGACGGCTGCGCCGCCAGCCTCCTCTCCGCCGATCCCACCGGCTTCGCGCTGGACAGCTTTCGCGCCGTGCTCATCCCCTCTACCTCAAACCTCATCACCTGGAAGATCGGCGGCGTCGGGTTCGACATGCTGCTCAGCGGCCAGGTCCCGGGCTCCATCGGCAAAGCGCTCGAGCACGGCGGCTCCGACATCCTCGCTGACACCCCCAAAGACCAGATCGCACTCTGGGGCGTGCACCCCGGCGGCAAAAGCGTCCTCGATGCCGTAGAGCGCGGCCTCGGCCTGGGCCCCAGCGCTCTCAACTGCTCCCGCGAGGTCCTCGAGCTCTACGGCAACATGAGCTCCGCCACCGTCATGTTCGTCCTCGAACGCCTCATGGCCGAAGCCCGCCCCGGCAGACAAGGCTGCGCGATGAGCTTCGGCCCCGGCCTCACCGCCGAAACCATGCTCTTCCATGCCGCGTGATGTGCCAGCATCGCGGCCCGCAAGCGTCCGCACCAGCGACGACGTATCACCTCGACCGGAGCGCCTAGCGCGTCGCGGAGAGACCCCCGCATTTGGCGCGCGAGAGCCGAAACCGGGGTCCCCGGCGAGCTTGCTCGCTCCGGTGGAGAAGGCGCGAGCCACCCAACCCGACCTAACCACCCGCGCCGACCCCGCCACGCTCCCCGAGCTCATGGACGAGCCCTGCACCTACGAGGAGTTCCGAGCGTGCCTCCGCGATCTCGCCTCCGTGAACCGCTGGACCTTCGCCTACCGCCCCACCCTCATCTTCCTCGCACGCGCCACCCAAAGCCGCTCCCGCCGCGACGCTCCGCTGCGCATCCTCGACGTGGGCTCCGGAGGCGGCGACACACTCCGCGTCATCGCCCGTTGGGCCGCCCACCGCAATCTCCCCGTCGAACTCACAGGCATCGACCTCAACCCGCACGCCACCCGCGCCGCATCCGAGTTCTCCGCCACTGACCCGCGCTTCGCCCACATCCGCTGGATCACTGGCGACGTCTACACCAGCCCCGAAGCCCAAAGCGCCGACCTCATCCTCAGCTCCCTGATGACCCACCACATGCGCGACCCCGAGATCGTCCAGTTCCTCCGCTGGATGGAATCCACCGCTGGACGCGGCTGGTTCATCAACGACCTCCTCCGCAGCGCCCGTTCCCACAGCTTCTTCCGCCGCTTCTCCAGGGTCATGCGCTGGCACCCGTTCGTCCAGCACGACGGTCCGGTCTCCATCCGGCGCGGCTTCCGCAGCGAAGACTGGCTTCGCCTCCTCTCCGAAGCAGGCATACCCGCCGCGGCCGTCACCCTCGATCAACCCGCCCCCGGCCGGCTCTGCGTCTCGAGGCTACGGTGAACCACACCGCCGACGTCCTCGTCATCGGCGGCGGTCTCGCCGGCTCCGCCGCGGCCATCCGCCTCGCCCGAGCCGGGCGCCACGTCCTCCTGCTGGAACGCGACCGCGAACCCAAACACAAGGTCTGCGGCGAGTTCCTCAGCGCCGAAGCGGTCGACATGCTCCAGTCCCTCGGCGTCTCCCCCGAAGCCCTCGGCGGAACTCCCATCCACACCGTCCGCCTCTGCGCCGCGCAGGGCACCGTGCAAGCCGCCCTTCCTTTCCCCGCCATCTCGCTCACACGCAAGCTCCTCGACGCGGCCCTGCTCAACCAGGCCGCCTCCGCCGGTGCCGACCTCCGCCGCGGCGAGACCGTCCAGACCCTCGAATCCGACCCAACAGGCTGGGTCGCCACCACCTCCACCGGCGAGCGCTTCACCGCCCCAAACGTCGTTCTCGCCTGCGGAAAACACGACCTCCGCGGCCTCAACCGCCCCGCCGGCTCGCAACGCGACCTCGTCGCGATGAAGATGTACCTCCGCCTCGCCCCAGCCCAAAGCGCCGCACTGGCCGGAAACGTCGAGCTTCTCCTCCACTCGTCTGGCTATGCAGGCCTTCAACCCGTGGAAGACGGCGCCGCTAACCTTTGCGCCCTCGTGCGCCGCTCCACGCTGACGCTCCTCGGCGGCAAATGGGACGCCATCTTCGATCTCATCCAGCAAACCTGCCCCGCCGCCTGCGAGCGCCTCGCCGGTGCCTATCCCCTCCTCGAGAAACCCCTCGCCCTCAGCGCCATCCCCTACGGCTTCGTCCGTGCACATGCGGCCGGCGATGGCCTCTGGGCCGTCGGCGACCAGGCCGCCGTCATCCCCTCCTTCACCGGCGACGGCATGTCCATAGCGCTCTTCACCGGTCTGCGCGCCGCCCAGTCCATCCTCGAGAACCAGCCGGCCGAAGCCTTCCAGCGCCAGCTACACCGCGATCTGCGATTTCAGGTCGCCCGAGCGACGGCCATCTCCCGCGCCCTCGTCCACGAACCCACCCGAGCGGTGGCCGTCTCGCTCGCCCGCCGCTGGCCCGCCCTCCTCCCCTGGACCGCCGCAAACACCCGCATCCCCACGGCAGTGATCCAAAACCTACAACTTGCGACGTAACAGAAGACTTGATGAATACCCGGTTAACAGGCGTATGCTGTCGGCGTGAACACCCGTATTCCAGCCGTCGACGCGTACATCGCCAAGGCGAAACCGTTCGCCCAGCCCGTCCTCACCTTCCTCCGCGACGCCGTCCATCGCGCCGTGCCGAACGTCCAGGAAGAGATCAAGTGGTCGCGGCCCTTCTTCATGCACCGCGGCGTCATCCTCGGCAACATGTCCGCCTTCAAGGAGCACTGCTCCTTCGGCCTCTGGGGCCCGGAAATGGCCGCAGCGCTTCAATCTGATGGCGTCCTGTCCGGCGACGCGATGGGTTCCTTTGGCCGCATCACCTCCGTCGGCGATCTCCCGCCCGCCGCCGAACTCGAAAGCTACATCCGCCACGCGGCCAAGCTCATCGAGAGCGGCACCCGGACCAAATCCATCCAGCGCGTCGCCAAACCGCCCCGCAGCGAACAGGCCATGCCCGAAGCGCTCCTCAACGCGCTGAAGGCCAACAAAGCAGCCGCCGCCAAGTTCAACCAGCTCAGCCCAAGCTGCCGCCGCGAATACGTCGACTGGATCTCCGAAGCCAAGCGCGAAGACACCCGCACCCGCCGCGTCGCCACCGCAATCGAGTGGATCGCCGAAGGCAAAAGCCGCAACTGGAAGTACGAGCAAACCGCCTGACCTGACCCAAACCGGCCTCGCGAAGGGGCGCCGTCCCCCATTGCATTCTCATCTCCACCGGAGGCCGCAGGCCGGAGTGGAGAGACCTGCAGTTTGCCCGCGCCGGCACAGACTCCCAGCGCCACCGCCGCCTGTCTCTCCAACAGACGGTGTAGTCCGATCCCAACGCCCGATAGTTACACTGGGCACCAATGCCCAGGGCTGCAAAATCTGAACCTTCGCCGCGCCCTGTCGCCCCCCTCGAACCCGAGCTCTTCCGCAAGGCCCTGCGCTCCTGGTACCGCAAGCACGCCCGCACGCTCCCCTGGCGCGGCATCCACGACCCCTACGCCACCTGGCTCTCCGAGATCATGCTCCAGCAGACTCGCGTCGCCACCGTCGTCGAACGCTACGGCCAGTTCCTCACCCGCTTCCCCACCATCGCCGACCTCGCCGCCGCGCCCGAAGACGACGTCCTCGCCCTTTGGAGCGGTCTAGGCTACTACCGCCGCGCGCGCATGCTTCATCGCGGAGCTCAGTTCGTCGTCCGCGAGCTCAACGGCGCACTCCCCCGCACGGCAGCCGACCTTCGCAGCCTGCCCGGCGTCGGCGAGTACACCGCCGCCGCCATCGCCTCCATCGCCTTCGGCGAGCGCATCGCCGTCCTCGACGGCAACGTCGAGCGCGTGCTTCTCCGTGTCCTCGGCCTCCCCGAGCAGAAGACCGCCGCCGCCCGCTCCACGCTGCTGCAAACCGCGAACGACCTCGTCCCTCCGGTCCCGCAGCGTCCAGTTCACAACAACCCCGCCGGCGACCACAACCAGGCCATGATGGAACTCGGCGCTACCATCTGTCTGCCCCGCGCTCCGCTCTGCCTGCAGTGCCCCGTCTTCGACCTCTGCAGCACCCGGGGCGAACACCCCACCAACACGCGATCCCCGTTACGCAGCCGCCGGGTCGCCGCCCTGCTCGCCACACGCAAACGCGGCGTCACCACCGAGGTCCTGCTCGAGCGCCGCGCCCCGAGCGCCTCTCTCATGCCCGGCATGCTCGAGCTTCCGCCGTTACCGCTCGACGCCGTAGAAGGGCGCGAACCCGTGCTCCGCCTCCGGCACAGCATCACCAACACCAACTACTACGTCGAGATCTTCGCCGAATCCGCCCCCGGCACCGCCGCGCAACCGGAGCCCCCCGAGACCGGCCTCGCCACCCACCAGCTCGCGTTCGCAGCGGAATCACCCGACCCAAACGCCGAAATCGACAACTCCGAACGAGTGTTCGAAGCCGACCCTCCAGGCAACGGCAGCGGCCGCCTGCTCGCCAGCGTTCCCGCCGCAGCATCGGACCTCCACTGGTACGCGATCCGCCGACTCCCCGAACAGCCCCTCACCGGCCTCGCGCGCAAAGCCCTGCAGCGCCTCGGCCTCATGTCCATGAGCCCCGTCCGCCTCGACGCCAAACGCTCCGTCTGACCACCCCGCGCGACCTCCGCTTTACGCTTTTCGCCGCGCAAACACCGCGTACGCCGCGAACGCCGCGTTTGCAGTTCGTTCCAACCGGGGTTCCCTACGCCACAACAACATCCCCTTCACCCGGAGCCAGGAACAAGTTCCGCTCCAACCCATGCTGCCGGTCATAAAGATCGCGATAGCGCCCGTTCAGCTCGTACAACTCCTCATGCGTCCCGCGCTCCACGATCCGGCCTTCCTCGATCACAAGAATCTGGTCCGCGCGCCGAATCGTCGACAACCGATGCGCGATCACAAACGTCGTTCGCCCCTGCATCAGGAAGCTCAGCCCATGCTGGATCATCGCTTCGCTCTCTGAATCGAGCGAGCTCGTCGCCTCGTCCAGAATCAAGATCCGCGGATCCGCCAGGATCGCCCGCGCAATCGACAGCCGCTGCCGCTGTCCACCCGACAGCTTCACGCCGCGCTCGCCCACGATCGTCTCGTACCCCTCCGCAAATCGTTCCGCAAACTCATCCACCCGCGCGATCCGGCATGCCTCGTCGAACTCCGCCGCCGTCGCACTCGGCCGCGAAAACAGGATGTTCTCGCGAATGGTCCCGTCGAACAAAAACGTCTCCTGCAACACCACCCCAAGCTGCGCGCGATAGCTGCCCAGCTTCACCGTCGCAAGATCGACATCGTCGACCAGCACGCGCCCCTGCTTGGCCGTATGGAACGCACACACCAGGCTGATAATGGTCGACTTGCCCGACCCACTCGATCCCACCAACGCCGTCACAGTGCCCGGCCGCGCCTCAAAGCTGATCCCGTGCAGCACCGGCTTGTCTTCCACGTACGCAAAGCTCACATCGTCGAACTGCACGTCGCCCACAATCGGCCCAATCTCCACGGTGCGCCCGGCCTGTGCATCTTCCTGGATCTCACTCAGCACCTCGCGCGTGCGATCCAGCCCCGCGACGGCCTCCGTCAACTGCGTCCCGATCGCCACAAGCTGCACAATCGGCGCCGTCATAAACGCCAGCAGCATCACGTAGCTGAAATACCCACCGGTCGTCAGCTTGCCCGCGACATGCGCGTGCGCGCCCATAAACATCACCGTCGCGCCCACAATCCCCAAAATCACCGTCGACGACAACGTCATCAGCGACTGCGCCGTCAGCGAGCTGATCACGTTGTTCAACAGCCGGTCCACGCCCGCCGAAAACACCGCAGACTCGCTCTCTTCGGCCCTGTATCCCTTCACCACGCGCACGCCGCCCAGCGACTCCGTCAGACGCCCCGTCACCTCGGCATTGATCTTCGACCGCTCGCGAAAGATCGGCCGAATCGTCTTGAACGCCTTCTGAATCACCAGCGCAAACGCCACCATGATCACAAACGTGACCAGCGTCATCTGCACGCTCATCCGCATCAGGTACGCAAACGCAAACACCGCCGTCAGCACACCGCCAACAAAGTCCGTCACCCCGGTGCCGATGATGTTGCGCACGCCCTCCACGTCGCTCATGATGCGAGCCACCAGGGTGCCCGTGCGATTCTCGTCGTAAAAGCTCACCGGCAACCCGCCCACATGCCGTTGCACCCGCACGCGCAGCTCCGCAATCAGCCGCTGCCCTGCCTTGCTCAACGTCTGCGTCAGCGCATACGAGGTCACGCCCTGCAGCAACGTCGCACCCAGCACCGCACCCACAATCGGCAGCAGCAGATTCATGCGCCCGTGGGTGAACACCAGGTCGATCAGCGGCTTGAACGCGATCGGCAGCACCAGCGACGCCGCACGGTTGATCACCATCAGCACAAAGGCGAGGGCCAGCAGCCCCACTCGCGGCCGCACCAGGGCCTTGATCTCCGGCCACACCGCACTGAACTTCGGGGCTCGGCCGTTTCAAATCGCCGGCCGCAAGCGCCCGCGCTCCACCACGCACCGGCCCATCCGCCGCACGCATGCGCGGCGCTCCCGCTCCCATACTCGATGGGCCATAGCTACTCATAGTCGGTTCAGTGTACGTCGCGCGCCGGCGGACCGCGCCGCAAGTGTCGCCTTCAGCGCTGGTTCGCAGTGCCCTCAACCGCCGGATACGCCTCGATATACTCATCCCCTTCGCAGCCGAAGTAGGTCACCGTCCGCGCTTGGAAATCCACCTCATAGCGCACCACACCCGCGCGCCACGACGCCTCCAGAAACTCTGCGAAACGTACCTTCACCCGCCTGATCCGTGCGCAGCGCCCGAATCAACGCCTCGCGATCGAACACAGGCACGTCCATCATCCCCATCTCCAGCGGCGTTCCCTGCATCATCACAGGCCCTTGCTCCGTCAGAAACAAGCTCTGCGCTGAGGGCAGCCACCACAGGTTTCGCCTCACTCCTGCTGCTCGCAAGCACTCGGCAAGGTACGGAAATCCTCCAACCTTGGGCCGGCCGTCTTCCGCTCTCTTCATCACCTCTTGCAAATTTCGTTATCGCGCTGCTCATAGGTGCTCCCATCGTTTGTGATCGCAAACCAGGACGGCTCCGTCATTCCACGGGAACCTCGCGAATGCCGTTGCACTCCGCCAACTTCACCAGGAGCCGACGCAGCGCGTCACGCTCACGTGCGTCCAGACACCCAAAAAACGCCGCATCGTTCTCGTCCGCGATCTTTGCCAATCTCGGAACCGAGCGTTCCCCCACGCGCGTCAACGAAAGCACTTGCACGCGGCCATCCGAGGGTAGCCCTCTGCTCCGCACCCAGCCCTTCCCCTCCAGCTTGTCCACAATCTTCGACACCGCCCCGCGGGTCATCCCCAACGCCTCGGCCATCTCTCCCGGCGTCGCCTCCCTGCGCTCGTACAACTCACGCAGAAGCACCCACTCCGCAGCAGAGGTCTGCAACTCTTTCAGCCCGCGCACGAAGCTACCCGACACGTGGTTCGAAACCCGCCGCATCCAGTACCCAAGATGAGCTTCCAGGCCGGAGATAGTTTCACGCTCACGCTGTTCGGTTTCCACGGAAACTAGATTAACTTTCCACGGAAACCATTGTCAACACGTTTCAAGTCGCGGGATCGCCGCAACGCTGGCGCTCGTTTGCACGGTCCCTCAAAGCGGCAGAAGATAGCGGCACTTCCGTGGATGCCCATTACGGCGAATGATGCAATCCTCCGGCACGTCCACAATCTCCACAAGAGTTGCGCCCGCAAGCTCGCAACTCCGGCGTGACGCCACGTTCTCCGGATCGCACGTGATCCACACCTCGTGCATTCCAAGCTCACGCGCCATCGGCATCAACAGTCGCACAGCACGTGCGGCATAGTGGTTGCCCCTATGCTTGGGCTCCACGCCGTAGCCGATGTGCCCCGCATACAAACGCACGTGATCACTCGAGCCTGGCCGCAGATTGATGCTGCCCATCTGTTCAGCGCGGACAGCATGAACCATCCGGAAGAAGTGCGTCGGAACGTTATGCGCTGGGTGCAGCCCTACCTCGATCAACTCGAGCCGCAGATCGCGATCCTGCAAAGGACCCGACAATTCCCACGCGCCCCTAAGCCGTCCGCCCCACGCGAGCCGCAATGAAACTCCGCACGCACAGCGCCGTAAAGACCAGCGCAGATCACCGCCATGATAATTTGCTCGGTCGCCGCCGTCTGATGAACCGCCGCCAGCGTGCTCCAATGCGTCAGCGCCTTGATCCCCATGAACGCCGTCATCAAAAATCCAAGCAGCCCCACCGTCACCGCGATATGCATCCACAACATGCGCTTCTTCGCGTCCTCGGTGTTCGCGACCACCCCACAGATCAGCAGCAACAAGCCAAACCCACCCGGTATCAGCGACGTCGGATGCGCCGCCCCGGTCGCAAAGAAGAACCCCAGCGCCAACACAATCAGCAGAACGCCTGTAATCAAAGCAATCTTAGCCATCGATCCTCTCAACCCGCCGCGCTCTTCATCACCTTCAGCGCCTCATCCACGGTCCACGTATTCGTAGGATAGAACGCCAGCACCTTGCCATCAGGCCCAACAATGGTCGTCGCCAGCGAGTGCTGAAACGCTCCAGCCCCGCCCGTCACGCCCATGTCGAACCACTGCTCCATCTTCGGCAACTCCGCCGCACTCGGCGCCGCGAAATCCCAGTGCTCAAACGTCTCGCGCGTGTACTTGCCCGTATAAGCCCCGCCATAACTGCGCAGCACCTTCGGCGTGTCATACGTCGGGTCAAAGCTCACCGTCAGCAGATGCGTCTTCGCATACAGCTTCGGATCCGCCGCCAGCGCCTGGTTCATCTCCGCAAAGTTGCGGCTCATCCGCGGACAGAAATCCGCCACCGGACATCGCGTATACACAAACGTCATCGCGACAACCTTGCCCCGAAACGCCTTCAAATCGATCTTCTTGTCTGACTGATTCAGCAGCGAGAAGTCCGGCACCACCTCGCCTACCTCGGGCACATGGTACGGCGACGCAGGCAGCGCATCCTGCCTCGTCTGCGCAATCACATCCAGGTCGGTCAGCCGCAGATTCGTCGGCCCGTCAGGCGTCTTGTCGGCCAGCATCTTCGCCGTGATCACATCGCCCGCATGCAACTCCGAGATCTCCGACGGATTCACCAGCTTGTACTCCATCGTCATCGCCGGCATCAGCCCTGCAATCGCCTGGTGGCTCAGCACCACCGTCCCGGTCTTCGCATTCGTGCCCTCGATCTTGCCGCGAACGAAGTACCCATCCGGCTGCGTCGACACTCCGTTCGGCGCCCCCGAGTGGCACCCACTCATCAACCCCGGCAACGACAGCACCAGCGCACAGACCGCAACCCGACGCACTCTTCCACCCGACATCACGCCCACGTCCTCGATTCTAGTTCTCGCCTCCCGCTTGCCCGGTCCCAGCCTGATACCATCGCGAAGGTTCGATGAATACATCCACAGGGTCGACCCCCAGCGGCGGCCACTGCACAATTGAAGGCCCACCCGCACCCTTGCTCGCCGCCAGCTTCTTCCTCGCCGGGCTCGGTACCGTCCTCCTCGGCCCCGTTCTGCCCGCACTCCTCCGCGAGTGGTCCCTCACCGATCAGCGCGGCGGTCTTCTCCTCCTCGCCAAGTTCGCCGGTGCCTTCCTCGGCGGCGTCTGCGTCCTCCGCCGCCTCCGTCTTGGCATCCTCGCCGGCCACATCCTCGCCGCCGCTCGGATTCATCGCCTTCGCCCTGACCCACTCGCTCGCACAGGCGCTCCCGGCTCTCTTCCTCGGCGGTTTCGGCCTCGGCGAAATCATCGCCAGCAGCAACATCCTCGCCGGCCGTCGCTGGTCCGCGCACACCGGCTCCGCGCTCGCCCTCATCAACCTCTTCTGGAGCTTCGGCGCCGTCTCCACCGGCCTGCTCGCCGCCGCGCTCCTGCCCCGCTTCGGCTGGCGAAAGCCCACCCTCGGCCTCGGCCTTCTACTCCTGGTTGTCGGTGTCGGCGGCGCTCTCTTCCGCTCCGTCGCCACCAGTCCCGGGCCAGAACCCGCCGCCGCCTCCCGTCTTGGCACCCGCGAGATCCTCCGCTTCGGCACCCTCCTCCTGCTCTACGGCGGCCTTGAAACCTGCCTCACCGCCTGGCTCACCACGTTCACCCTCCGCGTCGCCGGCGGCGCTCTGCTCGGCGGCCAGTCCGGCTTCGTCATCCTCTGGGCCGCGCTCACCGCCGGCCGTGCCGTCGCCTCCGCCTCCATGCGCCGCTGGTCCGAAACCGCCGTCCAACGCACCAGTCTTCTACTCTGCCTCCTCCTCATCGTCAGCCTCTCGCTGTGCCATAGCGCTGTCGCAATTTCGGTCACCTGCATCCTTCTCGGCCTCGCGCTCGCGCCCGTCTTTCCGTCCACCTTCGCCCTGCTTCTTCGCCGCAACCCCAGCGCCCGCATAGCCGGCGTCGTCCTCGCGGTCTCCGGCCTCGGAGCCGCTCTGTTTCCCTGGTTGATGGGTGCGGTTTCCACGTACTCCGGCTCGCTTCGTCTCGCGATGATCGTCCCTGCCTTGCTCGTTCCCGCGATGTTCGCCTTCACCCGGAGCCAGCCTTCCGCACCGCCCGCCGCCACTCCCTGAAGCCCTCTCGGCCGCCATTCCCAAAATGGGCATTTCCCCCTTCTTTTCCACCCTTTGAGGCCGATTTCAAGGGCGAATGAATGGTGAAAACGGCGTATAACCGAACCATGGGTTCCGCGCTGGACATGGCCGGGCTGGTCGCGCTGTTGGAGAGGGCAGACAAGGGCGAACTCGTCCTTCTGCCCACCGATCTCGCTGCCCGCAGGCTCCGAGCAGCATTCGACCGCCGCCAGCGCGAGCGTGGACTCCGCGCCTGGGAACCGCCCCGGGTCCAAACCTGGACCGAGTGGACCCGCTCCCTCTGGAGCTCTCTTCTCATCGAAGGCCTCGACGACCGCGTGCTCCTCAACCGCCTTCAGGAACAGGCCCTCTGGGCGGAGATCATCGCGGCTCACGCCGCACCAGGCACTCATCTGGGCCCTCGCGCGCTCGACCAGCTTGCAGCCTTGGCCTGCTCCGCCCTCGACCTGGCGGCCGCACATCTCCCGTTCGAGCAGATTCAATCGCGCCTCGACAAGACCGCGGACAGCTACGACGCCCACGCCTTTGCGGCCTGGTACAAAGCCCTTCTGGACCGCTGCAGCGTCGGCCGGCTACTTCCGGAGTCGCTCCTGGAGCACGCGCTCGTCCACCACGCAGCCCAGAATCGGCTACGCCTCCCCAGCGTCCTTCACCTGGCCGGCTTCGAGCGCCTGACGCCCACCGCGACCGCACTCCTCGATCGGTTCCGGGCTCTCGGCGCCAGCATCCATCTTCATCAACTCGCGCGCGCAAACCCGCGTCCTCCGTTGCGCGCCTCCGTCCAGACCGGCAGCCCGCAGGACGAGCTGCGCTGGGCCATCCACTGGCTCCGCCAAAGCTTCACGGAGGCCGCCAGCCCGGACGTCAGCTTCGCACTTGTCCTCCCCAACCCCTCCGCACAACAGCTCTCGCTCGAACCCTTGCTGCGCGAGATCCTCGCCCCGGAACTGGAACGCGTCGATGCGGATCTGTCCTCCACGCCGTGGCACTTCAGCGGAGGCTCCTCGCTCTCGGGCGTTCCGCTCATCCACACCGCACTCCTTCTGCTCCGCTGGACGTCCACCAAACTACCTCTCGAAGAGGTCAGCCAACTCCTCTTGTCCCCCTTCGTAGACCACTCCGAGGACCTGGAGAACCGAGCCACATTTGACCTCCGCACGCTTCGCCGTCGTGACCTCCTGCGTCCGGAGCTCTCCCTCGATGAACTCCTTGCCATCAGCCGCGAGCACGGAGGAAACGCCGACCACTCCCTGAACCTCGATCCGTTCCGCCGGCTGCGCCGCTTATCGGGCGAAGCTGGCCAACGGAGTGGAAACGGCTCCCACGGTGAGTGGGCAGAGCACACCCGAAGTCTGCTTCGCGCAGTCGGCTGGCCCGGTTCGCGCGCCCTTTCTGCCGCCGAGTTTCGCGCCACAGAGGCCTGGGAAGGCGTCCTGGACCGGCTCGCAACTCTCGACGTTCACGGCAACCGCATCGATCTGCCCACCTTCCTCGCGCTGCTGGAGCGCGAAGCAGCAGCCACCACCGCCCCGTCTGCCACGCCCGACGCGCTGCTTCAGATCGCCCGGCTCTCCGACCTCGAGGGCTGCATCTTCGACGCCGCTCTGGTCCTCGAAGCGACGGATCAGACGCTGCCGCCACCGGAACGTGCGCATCCGCTGCTCGGCTGGAGCCTGCAACAGGCGCTCGGACTTCCCGGTGCCGACCCCTCTGCCACCCATGCCCGGGCTCTGGACCAGCTCCAAGCTCTCCTCAGCCGTTGCGGTGACCTGCTTCTCCTCGCCCCCGCTGAAGACGAGAACGGCCCCTTGCGCCTGACCCCTATCGCCGCGGAACTCGGCCTTGAGCCCGTCGACGGAAACTCGCTACTCACCCCCGTCCCGCTCGCCGAGCCCGTTCGTGAGCTCGAAGTACCCGATACCGTTCCACTCCCCGCTCTCCCATCGCCGCGCGTGCCCGGCGGCGCCCGTGTCCTCGAACTACAGGCGGCGTGCGGGTTCCGGGCATTCGCCACACTGCGCCTGCATGCCGAAGCCCCCGAATCCCCGACCCTCGGCCTCGACGCACGCCGAAGCGGGCAGATCCTCCACCGCGCGATGCAGCACCTCTGGTCTGAACTGAAGACCCGCCAAGCCCTTGCGGACCTCACCCTCGAACAGCGGAAGAGGGTAGCCGAAGAGGCCGCGGCGGTCGGCTTCGAGCAACTTCGCCGCCGCTATCAGAAAGCCGACGCCTGGACGCTCGAGTACCTCGGCATCCTTGAGCAACGGCTGGCAAACCTCATCCAGCGCTGGCTCCGGCTCGAGCTCGACCGCCGCGGCGACTTCACCGTCTCCCCGCCCGAGCAGGAAGAGCTCATTCCCATCGGTCCGCTCGAGCTCAAGGTCCGTCTCGACCGTGTGGATCAGTTGGAAGACGGCTACGCCTTTATCGATTACAAGACGGGCTTCGACCTGAGTCCAAAGCACTGGCTGGGCGATCGTCCCGAGGCACCCCAACTGCCCCTGTACACCATGCTCGCGGAACCTGAACAGATCCGCGCCGTCGCATTTGCTCGCATGCGCCCCGGAAAGGACATGGCGTGGCTCAGTCTGCAGGATCGCCCCGGGCTCTTTCCCACAAAGAAACGGAACGAGCCAACGCACGACCTCCCCACAGAGATCGTGCAATGGCGATTCGAGCTCGAGCGCCTCGCCTACGCGTTCGCGGACGGCAATGCCGAGGTCGATCCCCGAACATACCCGAAGACGTGCCAGCACTGCGATCAGCGTCTGCTCTGCCGCGTGAACCCCACAACTGTTGGGGGCGCTGCGCAAAACGAAGCGGAGGCGTCCATTGGCTGACCTCCTCCAGTTCCCACTCCCCTTTCTTAACGAGGTGCCCGCGCCGGAGGTGCCTCCATACGACCCCTACACGGACTCGCTTGATCTTTCCGACCCCGAAGCGCGCATCGCCGCACTCGACATCCATCGTTCCTGGATTGTGGAGGCCCCCGCCGGCTCCGGGAAGACCGGCCTGCTGATCCAACGCTTCCTCAAACTGCTCGCGTTTGGCGACGTGCAGCGCCCCGGTGAAATCCTCGCCATCACCTTCACCCGCAAGGCCGCCAACGAGCTCCGCACGCGCGTACTTGAGCAACTTGGCGCCGCAGCCGCAAACAAGCCTCACGCCAGCGTCGAGTACGAGCGAACCACCCGGCAGCTTGCCGCCGCGGCGCTCGAGCGCGACCGCTCGCAAGGCTGGCGGCTGCTCGAAAGCCCTCACCAACTCAACATCAGGACGATCGATTCCTTCTGCGGAGACCTCGCCGGACGCGTTCCCCTCCTCTCCGGAAACGCGGGACGCACAGACCCCGTCGACGACGCGACGCCCCTGTACGAAGAGGCGGCTCGCCGAGCCTTCCGCGAACTCGGTGGCCCCGACCGGAGGCTCTCCGGCGCGCTTCGAAACCTTCTGCTTCATCGCGACGCCCAGATTCACGACTGTGTTCGGCTCGTCGCCGACATGCTCGCCCACCGCGAGCAATGGGGAGAACTCATCCCGCTCGACTCCGAAAAGCTGGAAGACGACTTCCTCGACCAGAACGTGCTGCCACGGCTACAGGCGACGCTCGAACACGCCATTTGCCGGGGCCTTACCCGCGCATCAAGACTCGTCGATCCGCACCTCTTCGACGAACTCGCATCCTTTGCCGCGCGGTTATCGATTGAGCCCGGCACGAAAGGCGCGGACTCTCCCATCGCGGTCTGTGCAGGCCGGCCCAGGATGCCCGGAACCTCCGCTCCCGACCTCGCCCATTGGCTCGCCCTGATCGGACTACTCCTGAAAAAGGAGGGTGACTGGCGCACCAGCACAGCCGGCCATCACCTCGGCTTCGATCTGAGCAGAGACGACTCAGAGTGGCTCAGGCAAATCATCACGCAGCTTCGCGCGGCGGAGACGCGTCAGCCCGCGCTCCGCGAAGCGTTGTGCGCAATCCGTTGCCTTCCCCCCGCGCAGTACCCACCGGAGCAATGGAGGCTCGCCAAGGCGCTCTTCCACATCCTGCGGCGCGCGCTCGTCGAACTGACCTTGCTCTTCGCGGAACGCGGCGTCTGCGACTTCCCCGACCTCGCGCTGACCGCGCGCTCGTTGCTGCGCAGGGGGCAGACCGACCTCCTGCACACGCCCGGACAGCAGCTCACGCACCTCCTTGTCGACGAGATGCAGGACACCTCGGCCGGCCAATACGACCTGTTCGATCTGCTGACCCAAGACTGGGACGGCCATACCCAAACGGTGTTTCTCGTCGGCGACCCAAAACAGTCCATCTACGGCTTCCGCCAGGCCAGCGTCGAACGATTTCTGCGCACGCAGGCTGAAGGTCGGCTCGGGCATATCGCCCTCGGTGCCCTTCGTCTCACCGCGAACTTCCGCTCCCAGGCGGCCCTCGTCGAGGACTTCAATCGAACCTTCGGCCGCATCCTGCCCGGTCCCCGGGAAAGTTCATCGCTCCGGTCGCAAGAAGTCGATGTCCCATTCGTGGCCGCATCTCCGGTCCGTGCCGCAGGCGTTCGGCCAGCCCTCAACTGGCATCTGCGAATCGAACAGGACTCCACTGCGGAGGACCACGAAACCGAAGACGACAAACCCGCGCTGACGGTCGAAGACGAAGCTCGGTCTATGCGCCGGATCATCGAGGATTTCGCGGGGCGCTGGCGCCAACGCCCCGTCGAGGTCGGCGCAAAGCCAAAGCCGCCGCGCATAGCCGTGCTGGCTCGAACACGCGCACATCTCGCGCCGGTGATGTCCGAGTTCCATCGCGACTTTGGGAACGGCCCCCTCCCGTTCCGGGCCGTCGACATTGAACTCCTCTCAGAAACGCCCGAGGTCCTTGACCTCGTCGCGCTCACCCGCGCTCTGCTGCATCCCGCCGATCGCGTCGCCTGGCTGTCCCTGCTTCATTCTCCCGTCTGCGGTCTGGGCCTCGCGGACCTCCTCACCCTCACGGGTGAAGGTCCCGGCGCCGACCGCTCCGCCACGGTCGCCCACCTGGTCCGGACCAGGGCACATCTCCTCAGTCCGGAATCGCAAAACCTGCTCAGCCGGACCTGGCGGGTGCTTTCGGAGGCGCAGGCCTCGCTCGGCCGTACAGGCTTCAGCACGCATGTCGAACGCACCTGGCGCTCCCTCGGCGCGGACGCCGCCCTCACGCCCGACCGGGCTACCAACGCGCGCCGCTTTCTTTCTCTCCTCAAAGAGCTTGAATTCGGTCCCGAGCCCCTGACCATCCCGCTGCTGGAACGGCGGCTGCGCAAGCTCTACGCGCAACCGCCGTCGGGGCCGGCGTGCGTCGAACTCATGACCATCCATAAGGCCAAGGGTCTCGAGTGGGATCTGGTCCTTGTGCCCGCCCTGGAGCGCGGTTCCGGCAACTCGCGTCATGAGCTCCTGCGCTGGCTGGAGATGGATGCCGACGAAGGCCCCGAGGCGGGAGTGATCTTCGCCCCCATCGCCAGCAAGGGCGAAGACAGCTCAGCGCTTTCGAGCTGGCTCGGCGGCCTCCAGCGCGAGCGCGAAACCGCCGAAGCAAAACGCCTGTTCTACGTGGCTTCGACGCGAGCCCGCGAAGAGCTGCACCTCTTTGGCGCCTGCGCTCAGAAGGGCGATGGAAGCCTTCGTGCACCCCGCTACGACAGCCTGCTGCGCGCAAGCTGGGCCGCGGCGGAGCCCATCGCCCTGGCGCAGCTCGCAACCCCTGAACCCACCGGAACGGTGCCCGCCTCGCCCCGCGGCGAACTGCACGTTTTACCCGCGCCGGCAACCCCGCCAACACCGCTTGCGCTCGCGGCTGCCGCCGACATCGACTCCCTCGACATCGGCCGCCACACCCCTACGCTCCGGCGCCTGCCGCCCGACTTCGACCCGCTCGGTCGCTTGCGCCCAGAGCTTGGGCCCGATCTGCCGTATCCGCCGGCCGCCCTTCTACGCAGCCGCGCTCCCTTCGCGCGGCCCGAGGGCTCCTTCGCTGCCCGGGCCTTCGGCAATGTGGTCCACCGCTTCTTCGAACTCGCCGCAGACCGCCTGGCCGCTGCGCAGAGCCCCAACGAGCTTCGAGCGGAGCTCCCGAGCTGGCATCCCCGGATTCTCACGGCCTTCCGGACCGAGGGTCTCGCCCCGGCGCTCGCACTGCGAGACACCGAACGGACGCTCACCCTCCTCCAAGCCACGCTCGACAGCCCCTTTGGCCGCTGGGTCCTCTCTCCCCATACCCACGCCCGGAGCGAACGCGGTCTGCAGATCGCGCCCGAGTCCGACCCAGAGCAGGCGGTCCGCAACATCCGTGCCGACCGGGTCTTCGTCGCCGGTCCGCAGCCGCTTTCCACCGGCGAGGATACTCACCTGTGGATCGTCGATTTCAAGACCGCCGATCCGGGCGGCAGAGCAGTCGACAGCTTCCTCGAAGCCGAAAAGCAGAAATACTGGCCGCAAATGCAGGCATACGCACGAGCAAGCGCCGCCGCTGCGGGCGATGCGCTGCCCATCATGCTCGCTCTCTTCTATCCCGCCATCACCCGTTTGTTGTACTGGCCGTTTGACCCATTCCTGGCATCGCAACACATAGAGAGTGCAACGGATACGGTACCTTGGTAACTGCCAGGGCCCCTCTTCCGGTGGTATTCTCGGGCAGCAAGCCGAGGAAACGAGGAGGGGTATGGCATGCCGGCAGCGGGTCACTTGGTACTCTGCATTGACGACGAACACGTCGGCCTGCAGGTACGGCGATTGCTCCTGGAGCGCTCCGGCTACAAAGTGATCACCGCGCATGACGGGGATTCGGGCCTGCAGTTATTCCGGGATGAACCAGTCGAGGCTGTCGTGCTCGACTACGCCATGCCCGGCATGCATGGCGGACAGGTGGCGGCGCAGATGCGCGCCGAAAAACCTGACGTGCCAATCCTTCTATTGTCCGCCTATGTTGGACTTCCAGCTGACGTTACCGGGGTGGTGGACGTCTACATGACCAAGGGGGAGGGGGCACCCGCTCTGCTTGACAAGCTTGACAGCCTGTTCGGCTGACATCGCCCGCAGCGCCTGTGAACCTGAGCCAACTCAATCGCGTCCTGCTCCAGACCTTGCTGTTGCCCGTTGTGGCGCTCGCCCTCGTGGCAGGAGCCCTGGCATGGCAGCTCCTGGACGCCCAACGCGCCGTCCGCAGCATCCAGCTCGCCGACGCGAACATCGCCACGGCGACCCTCGTCACCGCTCTCGTCCTCGACGAGGACACCGGCCTTCGCGCGTACCAAGCCACAGATAACGAGATCTTCCTCCAGCCCTACGACTTCGCGCGCACCCCTTTGCTCGGCGCCACCGACCGCCTCCGGGACGGGCTCCGCACCCAGAAAGCCGATCTCCACGGCATCGAGACCTTCCAGGCGGTGCATGCGCGCTGGGTCCGCACCATCGCCGAACCCATCATCGCGACCATCGAAGCGGGTGGCGAAACCCGCGACCCAGGCCTGAACCTCCGCGCCAAGGCCCAGATGGAGGTCATGCGCAAGCTGCTGGCCGGCATCGTCGACGACCAGGAGCACCGCCGCGTCTCGGCCGTGCAACGCTGGCAGGCTGAGCTTCGCCATACCGTCGAAGCCCTGATCGGCTCCGCGCTTGTTGTCGGTCTGCTGATCGGCAGCTTCGCCCGCAACCGCCTCCATCTCGTCAGTGATGCCTTCCAGGAGACGCTCAAGGCTCTGCGCCGCCACGCGCAGGCCACCTATGACTCCGAGCAGCGGCTCCGGGCCGTGCTCATCTCCTTAGGCGAGGCCGTCGTCGTCTGCGACCTCGACGGCACCATCGAAATGATGAACTCGGCGGCCGAGGAGCTCAGCGGCTGGACCCTCGCCGAAGCCGCCGGCAAGCAGTTCGATAACGTCTTTCCGCTGCGTGCGGGCGAGTCACACTACGTACCCGAGTCGCCGATCACCCTCGTCCGTCGCGAGCTGAAGACAATCATGTCCAACGAGCCCTTCTCCCTCGTGCGGCGCGACGGCTCCGAGGTCATCGTCGACCAGACCGGCGCTCCGGTCTATGAGCGCAACGGTCAGGTCGCCGGGGTCGTGCTCGTCCTCCGCGACGTCACACAGCAGCGCCGCACCCAGGCTGCCCTGCTCTCGTCGGAAAAACTCGCCACTGCGGGCCGCCTCGCGGCCACCATCGCGCACGAGATCCACAACCCGCTGGATTCAGTCGCCAACCTGCTCTACCTGATGAAGACGGGCAGCTCCGCCGAGGAAAACGAGGCCTTCCTCGACACCGCACGCACTGAACTCGACCGCGCCACCCAGATCAGCCGTTCACTTCTCGGCATGTATCGCGAATCGCGCACCGCCGTCGCGCTGGACGTCTCGGAACTGCTGCAAAGTGTGCTCCTGCTTCTGCAGCGCCGGCTGGTGCAGGCCGGAATTCACGTCCAAACACACCTGGCCTCGCCCGCCATCGTCACCGGCTTCCCGGTCGAACTTCGCCAGGTATTTACGAACCTGCTGACCAACGCCGCCGACGCTTCCGCCGCCGGAAACACGATCGTCGTCAGCACCGAAGCGGTGACCGGCCCTGCTACCGACAACGGCACGGGCGAGGGCAGAACCGGCATCCTCGTCACCATCCGAGACGAAGGCTCCGGCATCCCCGAAGAGATTCGCGGCCGCCTCTTTCAACCCTTCTTCAGCACCAAGGGCGAGGCCGGAACCGGGCTCGGCCTTTGGGTCAGCAAGGGCATCGTGCAACGCCACGACGGCCTCATCCAACTCGAATCCAGCACCGAACCCGGGCATCACGGCACGGCGATCTCCGTCTTCCTGCCGCGCGGCATCGCGCCCCCGGCGGCGGAACACCAGGACGAGCCAGGAACCGTCATCCTCCCCGACGAGGTCCGCATGGCGCCCCGAGTCACCGGCTAGCACTCGCCAACTAAGCGGGAACGCGCTCCAGCAGCCTTGTGAGCACCTCCGCCGCTCGCTTGCAGTCCTCACGGCTCACGTCAAAGTGCGTGACCAGCCGCACGGCGTGCGGTCCCACGGCGCTCGCCAGGATGCCCTGCTCCTTCAGCGCAGACACAAACGCCGGAGCATCGCCGCCATCCTTCAGCGTGAAGATCACGATATTCGTCTCCACGCCCTGGAGGTCGACCGTTGCCGCTTCGCTCTGCGCAATCGACTCGGCCATCATGCGTGCGTTCGCGTGATCCTCGCCCAGCCGCCTCGGCATCTCCTCCAACGCGATCAGCCCGGCCGCGGCCAGCACACCGGCCTGGCGCATCCCGCCACCCAGCGCCTTGCGCACCGATCGAGCCTCCGCCATCGCCTCACGCGACCCCACCAGCAACGACCCGACCGGCGCGCCCAGCCCTTTGCTCAGGCAGAACATCACCGTGTCGAACCCGCGCGTAATCTCCGCCACGCTCACACCCGCCGCCGTAGCCGCGTTGAACACACGTGCGCCGTCGCAATGCACCGGCAGCCCCGCAGCCTGCGCGCCCTCCCAGATATCGATCAGCGTCGCCAGCGGCGTCACCGTGCCACCCGCCATATTGTGCGAGTTCTCAATCCACACCAGCCCCGTCTGTGCGCGGTAGTAAATCTTCGGTCCGATGGCCTTCTGGATCTCCGCCCAGCGCAGAATCCCGCGCTCCCCCGCCACCGTCCGCGGCACGCAGCCGGAGAACGCCGCGACCATCGCCATCTCCCAGTCCAGCAGATGTGCGCGCGCCTCGCAGATGACCTCCTGTCCCGGCCGGGTATGCAGCTTCACGGCGATCTGATTGCCCATCGTGCCCGTCGGTACAAACAGCGCCGACTCGCGCTCGAAGATCTCCGCCGCTCGCTCCTCCAGCCGGTTCACGGTCGGGTCTTCGCCGTACACGTCATCCCCCACCTCAGCTTCGGCCATCGCCCGCCGCATCGCCGCCGTCGGCTTCGTCACTGTGTCACTACGCAGATCGATCAATCGTTGACTCCCCATCCATCACTCCCTTGTATTCGCGTGTCCTCTCGACCTGCGCAGACGCTTTCATCATCCGCGCAGGGGAGCGGCCTCTGTGTATTCTCTGCCGTGCTCTTGCTTCTCTTTCTGTCATTCCCGAAAGGCAATCTGCTTCTCGCCAGCTTCACACAGGCACTCCAGCCAGCAACTCCCCAAATATCTCGCTCGAAACCAAGCGCCCGCGCTCGGTCAACGTCCATCCATCTGCGTCGCTGCGCATCAGCCCTTCACGGGTAAGCATCTCCGCCGACGCCCCAAACTCCCCAACCCACTCCGGCCTGAACGACGCCAAAGCCAGCGCGCTCTAAACCGGCGACCAGCCGCAAGCCGAGGAACACGGTCTCTTCAAACGCTCCGCGCTCGCTCACCCACTCCGCCGATCCCAAACCCGACCGCCCGTCATACTCCCCGAGTTCCTCCGGATTAGCCCACCGCAGCGCCCGGCCATCTGCTCCCAGCAGCATCGAGTGCGCGTCCAGCCCGAAGCCCAGGTAAGGCCGCCTCGTCCAGTACTTCAGATTGTGCCTCGACCGGAAGCCCGCCGCCGCGAAGTTCGAGATCTCATACTGCTCAAAACCGGCCTCCGGCAGTCGCTCGCACGCGCGCTCATACATAGCCGCGATCCGCTCATCATCCGGCACCGCCGGCGCATGCATCCGAGCGCCCCCGCCCAGCACCTCACGCCCCAGCCGCGAATCCTCGTCAATCTCCAGCATGTACACGCTCAGGTGCGCCAAACCGCTCCGGGCAGCGACGTCCAGCGACTGCTCCCAACTCGCCTCCGTCTGGTACGGCAACCCGGCAATCAGGTCCGCGCCGACGTTCAGCATCCCCGCCGCGCGCAACCGTTCGAACTCCGCCAGGCAGCTCGCCTCCGTGTGCGATCGCCCCACCGCCTGCGCCTCGCGGTCCACAAAGCTCTGCACCCCCAGGCTTACCCGGTTCACGCCCAACTCAAGAGCCACCTCCAGCAACGGATCGGCGATCTGCCCCGGTGCCGCCTCCAGCGTGATCTCGGCGTCGTCCGAAACCCGGAACTCCTCGCGAATCGCCCGGAAGATTCCGGCCATCTGCTCCGGTTCGAGCAGGCTAGGCGTTCCGCCGCCGAAGTACACGGTATCCACAACCTCCGGCACCTCTGCCCCGCTGCGCCTTCGCCGCTCCGCGCGCACCGCCGAATTTCGGCGCACAGCCTTCTCAGGTACTCCTCGACCGCCTCCGCCGAACCCACGCCAGACGCGAAGTTGCAGAACGAGCACTTCGCCCGGCAAAACGGCACGGAAACATACAGCCCGAGAGTGTCTGCGGATCTCGCCACACCATTATTCTTTCATGCGATCTGCCCGCCCAATTCCGCCGCCGAAGGCCCGGCTCCTGCACCCAACCACTACAATCAGAGTCCATGGCCGAAGCAGAAAACGCGCCCCAAAACGGCTCCGACCCGGCCTCCAACGGCGCGGCCGCGAAGCCCGAAGCCGCTTCGCGCCTGGATGATGTGAAGTCCGACACGGAGAAGGCTGCGTCCGACCGACTCGGCCCAGCAATCCCGCCCCGGCATGGACGATGACGTCGTCGGCAAGGCCTACGACAGCCGCCTCATGCGGCGCCTGCTCCGCTATCTCGCGCCGTACAAGCTCCAGGCCGCCATCTCCGCCGTCGCGATCCTCATCAAGTCCGGCTCCGACGTCTTTGGCCCCTACCTCGTCAAGGTCGCCGTTGACACGTATCTCGCGCCCACCGGCCGCCCATCCTGGCTCGGTCGCCACCTCAGTGCCATCCCGGTCAAGGGCGTGACCGAGATCGGCGCCCTCTACCTCGGCGCGCTCTGCCTCTCGTTCCTCCTCGAGTTCGTCCAGACCTACCTCATGCAGTGGACCGGCCAGAAGATCATGTTCGACCTGCGCGCGCAGATCTTCCGCCACCTCCAACGCATGCACGTCGCCTTCTTCGACCGCAACCCCGTAGGCCGCCTCGTCACCCGCGTCACCTCCGACGTTGACGCCCTCAACGAGATGTTCACCTCCGGCGTCCTCGCCATCTTCGAAGACGTCTTCGCCCTCACCTACATCATTGCCATCATGCTCTCCATGAGCTGGCCGCTCGCGCTGCTCACGCTCAGCGTCCTGCCGCTCATCGTCTACGCCACCCACCTCTTCCGCGTGCACGTGCGTGACTCCTACCGCCGCCAGCGCGCCGCCACCGCCCGCATCAACGCCTTCACGCAGGAGTACGTCTCCGGCATGAGCGTCGTCCAGCTCTTCAACCGCGAAAAGCGCGCCTACAGCGACTTCCGCGCCATCAACGACGAAAACAAGCTCGCGTGGACCGACGCGATCTTCGCCTACGCGCTCTACTACCCCGTCGTCGAGTTCCTCTCCTCCGTCGCCATCGCGCTCGTCCTCTGGTGCGGCGGCCGCGCCGTCCTCAACACCGAGCGCTTCCACTGGATCTCGGCCCACCACTGGATCAACTCCGGCCCTGCTCCCTTTATCGGCAGCTTCCCGGTGCACTTTAGCCTCATCGGCACAGTTTCTCTAGGCGTCCTCATCGCCTTCATCCAGTACGCCCAGCGCTTCTTCCGCCCCATCCAGGACCTCAGCGACAAATACAACATCCTCCAGGCCGCCATGGCCGCCGCCGAGCGCGTCTTCAAGCTCCTCGACACCGAACCCGAACTCAGCCAACCCGCGCACACAACGCAGGGCGACCGCTCCGGCCGCATCGAGTTCCGCAACGTCTGGTTCACCTACCAGCAGCTCACCCCAGAAGCAGCGCACTGCTCTTTCTGACTTGTCATCTCGACCGGAGCACGCTTCCCATACCGTGTCATCTCGACCGGAGCGCAGCGGAGCGGAGAGACCTGCATTTGCCCCCGCCCACCTCGACGGCAACCACCAACTCCCTCCCTTCCTCCAGTCGACATCGACTGGATCCTCCGCGACGTCTCCTTCACCGTCGAACCCAACACCACGGCCGCCATCGTAGGCCACACCGGCGCCGGCAAAACCACGCTCACCGCGCTCATGATGCGCTTCTACGACGTCCAGATCGGCCAGGTCCTCATCGACGGCGTCGACGTCCGCGACCAGGACCTCACCACGCTCCGCCGCCGCTTCGGCGTCGTCCTCCAGGACCCATTCCTCTTTTCGGGCACCATCGGCCAGAACATCCGTCTTGGCTCAAAATGGATCACCGACGATGAGGTCGCCAACGCCGCCGAAGAGGTCAACGTCGCCGACTTCATCCGCACCCTCCCCGGCGGCTTCAACGAGCCCGTCACCGAGCGCGGCTCCACGCTCTCCACCGGCCAGAAGCAGCTCATCAGCTTCGCCCGCGCCCTCGCGCACCGCCCCGGCATCCTCATCCTCGACGAGGCCACCAGCTCGGTCGACACCGAAACCGAGCTCCGCGTCCGCGCCGCCCTCGAACGCATGATCACCGGCCGCACCAGCGTCCTCATCGCGCATCGGCTCTCGCACCGTGCAACGCGCCGACACCATCCTCGTCATGCACAAAGGCCATCTCCGCGAACAAGGCACTCACCAGGAGCTCCTCGCGCAGCGCGGCCTCTACTGGCGCCTCTACCGCCTCCAGTACAAAGACCAGGAACTCGGCACACCCCTCGCCGAAACCCTCACAGCCTGACCCTCAAATCGCGCTCCACCTCTCGCTCAGTCCGCGGCTTGACCAAGCGACTTACGACATCCGCGGAGGTTTGTGGTGCTCGCCGCGCGACCGCTGAGCTCAGCGAACTCGCGCACCGCGCTCGAATCCCACGAAGCCACCGCCTCACTCCGCACCGACAAAGCCGCGCCGCGCTGATCGAATCTTCAGCGCGGCGCAGTTTGTGCTTCATCGACTGCCCTGACCTTACTTATGAGCCCCCGCCGCAGGTGCCGCCGCAGGCGCAGGCGCCGCAGCCGGCGACATCGCGCGTACCACGCGCCGGCATACCCATCGCCGCCGCGCCGTTTGGCATCGGACGCCCCATGTAGCCGGGATTGTTCATATTGCCCTGGTTCATCCCACCCTGTGCTCCGCCTGGCTGCATCGGCCGCGCAGACAGCACCTGTCCGCCGCCCGCCACTCCCGGCCTGCCCGCGCCGCCAGGGTTACCGACCATCATCGGCATCCTCAACTCCTGGTTGCGCTGCACCATGCTCGGACGACTCGTGCAGATGACCAAACACCTCCCGCGGCACACCCAGCCCAGCCGAATCCTTGCGGAACACAAACGTGTTCTGCTTATCCGCACCGGAGTACGTCAGTGGCCGTGTGTTCACAGGGACCATGCTCGCGATCCCCGATCCCTGTACCGGCCTGCCCGGCAAAGACCCGCCCCGGAATCGGCGCAGTCGGACCGTCGGCACACCATTCAGCGTCGTCTGCATCAGCACCGAGTTGCCAAGGCCATACCACTGGCTTCCCGGACGCCAACCCCAGCCGCCCGATCCGCATTGCATCCACTGGCCGCTATGGAACGGCATCCACCCCCACGGGTACGGCGACACCCAGCTATAGCCCGCGCCCGGATAGAAGGCCCACAGTCCCGTTCGAGTACGGACTCCACGCCGCACTCGCAAAGTAAGGCCGCCACATCGATCCGCAGCCCGCCATATCCGTAAACGACCCGTAGTAGTTCAGGTCATTCACGCCATACATGCCCATGCCTTTGCCCACGCCCGCGAAACTCGCCGCCTGATCGTGGTATTGCTTCTGGCTCTTATCCCACTCGTCATAGGGCATCGGCTCGGTCTTCTTGTCCAGCGACGCCACACTCGGATTCGACGGATCGAACTTATACGTCCGGCTCTTGTCCACCATCACCGTCGGATCTGCCGCGACCGCCACCTTCGCCTGGCCCTCAAATACCGCAAGCTCCGCACGTGCGTTGCTGGTCAACAGCCGCGCATGCGTTCCCGGCGCCAGCAGAATCGTCGCTTCTCCGTCGTTCACCGTAAAGAAGTTGTCTTTGCTCTTCTTCACCGAGAGGTACGCCATGCCCTCGCCGATCTCCACATCGGTCAGCGTTCCACCAGTCGCGCTCCGCCCCAGTTCTTTAAACGTCACATCCGTATGCGGCGTCACGCGCATGCTGCTGTTGTCCTCAAACTCGACCTCGGCGGCACCTTGTCCGGTGCGCAGCTTCGCCCCTTGCGTGATGGGGATGTTCGCGAATGCGGTCTCATAGCCCCGGCCGATGTTCCGGTCCAACTCCACGTTCCCATGCACCTGGCTTAGGCGCACAATCCGCACCTGCGACACCGACTTCGGCATCGCCGTATCCGCATTCCCCTGCGGACCTTCGCTCTGCGGCGCCTTCAGCTCCGGCGTCGCTCGCCCCTTGCTCCTGTGCCTGAACGGTTTGCGCCTGGATCGTTCCGCCTTGCAGCAGCAACGACCCAAGAAATGCTGCACTGAGACTTAGTGTCATCCGCATGACGTCCTCCAGCAGGGTTCAGGTCCGCATGGCGCGGATTCTGAGGCGAGACTGCCGCTCGCGTCGTGGCTTCCGAATGCGCGTATCCTACGCGCATTCGGATAGACATTCACCACGTCCGGCGGAAAGAATGACATTTGCGCAATCGTCACCGCGCACCGGCGCCAATCCCATCGCCAGCCTCCGCCTTTATCCCAAACAGCGCGTGCCGCAGCCCCTTTCCAGACGACTTCCATCGCCTCACAATCTCGTACACCATTACGCTCTGGTAGCTCACCGCCACCCACACCAGCACCTCTTCGATCGGCAACCCGTACCAGGCCGTGATGTACAACCCGACCATCTGCCGGTGCTGGAAGTTCCACCACCCGTACGGCAGCGCCAGCGTCGCCTCCCAAAGCAAACTCGTCAGCAGCGTCACAAACAGCGTCAGGCTGAACGCCCGCCAGTTAATCATCGGCAAAGCCGCCGGAAACATTAGTGCCGACGGCCCCAGCGCCCCCACCGCCAGAAACGTCAGGTATCCCGGAAACCCAGCCTCCCGCGCCACAAAGTGCTTGTACAGGATCGCCGCCGCGATCACGACCACCGCCCACATCAGCGACATCGGATGAAACCGCAGCAGCCGCTGGAAATCCACCCGCTCCTCAGCATCCGACGGCACGCCATACGCCGCCACCCAGTACTCATCCAGCCAGATGTAGATCAGCAGAATCGTCACGAACCCGGTGAAGTAAAACACGTACTCCTCCGCCGGCACGCCCCCGCCCAGCGCCGGCGCGCGAATCCCCAGCGTCGCCTTCGCGTTCGGAAACACAAAGAACAGGTGCGCGAAGAAGAAGTCCAGGATCACTCCCGAAGGAAACAGCACCGCCAGGCTGCGCACAAACGCCGCCTTCGAGATCTGCACGCCATCCTGCGGCACCAGCCACAGCCCCACCGTCAGAATCGGCACGATGAACAGCAGCAGGCTCACCGTATAGCCATAAGGTGACGGGTTCGCCACCGCCCCGGCCTGAGCGGCGAGACCTTCGCCGTATGCAACGTCAGCCCCGCGGGCACGGCCACCATGGCCAGGATCGTCAGCACGATCCCAAACTGCAGCCGCGGCGAAGCCGGTCCGTCCTTCCCCCGCATAAGCCACCTCTGCCGCCGCACGCTTCTCGACCGGCAGAACTATACCGCACCGCTCAAGCCCCGCCGGCACCTCGTCCGTTTCGGGTCTATCGATGTCTTATCGCGGCGAAGAACTC
Organism: uncultured Verrucomicrobiae bacterium; assembly: GCA_963795955.1. Lineage (GTDB taxonomy): Bacteria > Acidobacteriota > Terriglobia > Terriglobales > Acidobacteriaceae > Granulicella. The sequence goes on along the minus strand of CAWCJK010000008.1, from coordinate 715,006 downwards.
TTCGAAGCTGGATTCGAGTTGGTCGCCTGCGACGCGTAGTCCGGAGGTGCGAGCCCGGCCACGGCGCTTGTCGGCACCTCCACCGCGCCGATCCGGCCCGTCCCCTTCTCTTCAATTCCCACCCGGAGAAAGCTCTCAATCTTCGCAGGAACGCTGATCTCCAGATGATCCCGGAACCCGAGTCGCTTGAAATTCGCGTACTCTTCCGGCGCGAGATCCAGGTGAAGCATCCGCGACGCTGAGTTCAGATACTTTCCATTCGAGTCATACGCAATCACAGCAGCCTGCACCGCTCCCACGTAGTGGCCGTTTGGCTGTTGGGTCAGCGTGATGTACCGCGCTGCGGCCGCGCAGTCCACATCGTAGCGGCGAAACGGAGGCTTGATGGGATCAACCGGCGCCACCTGGTTGGCCGCTGCGAGCGTCTGCTCCGTGCTGGTGGATGCGGGAAGCACACGGGTTGTGAACGGGATCTCCGGCGACGGCGGAGCGCCGTGCAGCATCGCCGACCGCAAGTACGCGCGCGTCCCCACAGGCGGCGCATTTGGGTCCTGCGCTACCTCCGCGGTGCCGGTCTTCTGCGCCCGGACCGCGAGGTTATCGGCGAAATATCCGCGCCGGTACTGCAAATGCGCGCCCTTGAACTGCTCCGGATGCGCAAGCTCCACACGGATGCTGCGCCACTCTCCGCCCGTCTTTTTCTCGCTGGGCGTATAGGACAGCGTGTAGTAGTTCGCTCCGTTGTCCACCGCGTCCGCGGTCGCCTGCGCTAGGTCGTTGCGGTTATAGATCGGCTTGCCACCCGTCTCGGAGGCGACCGCCTGCATGGACGCGTGTTCGGCCGCTTCATTCGCATAGAAGCTTGAGCTCGACGCGGCACGCGTTGTGATCTGGTTTAAGTTTGTGTTACTCGCCCCGACCCCAGGATCGACCTGCACCCCGCGCGGGTCCACCGGGTACATCGAGATCTGCGCTCGGGTGAGCAGATTCGTCATCGCGCGAAACTGTGCGCTGTCCTCTCCCGGGATGTCCGTGTTGTTCTGCACCGACCCGTTTGGATCGACGCCCAGCGGAAAAGCGGCAGAAAACCAGATCACATTCTTCCGTCCCGGGAAATTGAGCAACCACTGGCCCAGGTTCGTAAAGCCCCCAATTGTGCTCTCGATGCGCTGGTAGTCCTGGCCGACGTTGATCTGTTGCATGAAGCTGCTCATGGCGCTTGTCATTAACGCGCTGCTGCCGGCGTCCATCGTCATGGATGCCCCAACCGCGGGTCCTCCTGAGGGATCGGTCATCGCGTCCATCAGCGTCGACGTGCTGCTCGATTCGTTCGAAAGCAGCGGGGACTGGCGGCCCGCGAAAGCCGCAAGCGCGGCGTGCAAAGCCGCAGGATCTCCGGTGAAACCCTGCAACAGATAAAGGTGCTGCGGAGCGAGGCCGAAGATTGCAATTCGCGTGCCCGGGGCCAGGTGCGACGTGTACTCCAGGAGTTGCAGACGGAGATACTGCTGATCCAGGAGCGGCGTGTTGATTCCGTCGATAAGCAGCACATTCAGCGGGCCATGTGCAGCGACGGGCGTGAAGTTTGTAAACAGTCCCGCCGGCAGCTTCGGCATCGCGGGAATCGTCGCCGGTGCCGCGGCCGCGCTGTACTCGTCGAAGCTTCGGACGGTCTGCGGTTTCCCCGCCTCGGAGAGCACAAAGTCATCGCGCGTCAGCCCATGCACCGCGTGACCGGCCTTATCGGTCACAACCACGTCGACCACCACCAACTTGGTCTCGGCGTGCAGCGTTGTGACAGGGCCCGGTGCCGCAGGCGCGGGCTCCTGGGCAGATCCAACGACGAAAGAAAAGCAAAGCGCGAACACAGGTGCGAGCGGCAGACAACGAGCGAAACGGGCCATAAAGTGCCTCAGGAGTGCAGATCTGTTCAGCAGATGGCTCCGCCGATACTACAACGCCCCAAGCCTCGCATTCAGAAGAAGTTGCTACTCCGCTGCGCGCCTCACAGAAACGCTCCACCGAACACGCGCCCGGCGCACTGCGGACCGCAATCGACCCCCTCTACAGCACGCATCCGATTGCGGATCAGATCACCCGGCGCGCTTCTCCGCTGACTCACACAGCTTCCCAATCCGTTTGTCCCGTGCCTCCGGTGTCCGGTAGTAAAACACCGCCATCAGCTCGTTCCGTCGCTGCGCCGGCGTCATCTGCCCCCATCCCACTCGAGCCTTGGGCCGCGCTCGAAACGCCCGTTCAATCGCCGGTGGCAGTTCCACCTCAGCCTCCATGGTGCTCAACATGCGCTCCGCCATCTGCTCAGCACGCCGCATCCGCGCCTCTTGGCCGCTCACCCCGCCGATCCACCTCCCGATCTCCCGCCGCGTGTACTCGCTCAGCGTCCCGTACCACGCGCGCAGCCCCTCGGCCTCGTCCAGCAACACATCGAGTTCCTCCGGCAACTCGGCCGGCCGCTCCTCCAAGTCAGGCTCGAGCCGGAACTCCGCCTCCGACCCAACACCGCGCCCGAACTCCGCTGCATCGCCTTGTTCACCAGCACAACGAAACCACCTCCCCCGGGCACCGGGAACAGCGAACTCCTGAACCCTATCCCGCCGGCGGGCCCCCGAATCTCGCCCCTGATCCGTAGCCGGATCATGTTCGGCCAAGTCGCCGCAGGGTCGAACGGCACACGCGCCACCGTCCATCCGAGTGCGCGGTCACCCTGCTCCAGCACCGCTCGAAATTTCTTCACTTTTTCCATCCGCGACGCTGCACAGAAATCTACCGCACCTGGATACACTGGTCTTAGTCCCTCGGAAACGAACCGGAGTCGAACGCGACGTAGCCGTCAAACGGTGCGAATGTCGTGGACCTCCATTCGAAGTCCAGGCCTAAGTCCTCTGTCGAACGTACTTTGCGCGAAAAGTACCCCCGGGGAGGGGTACCTGGCCCGGCGTCTAGACTGAAAGCATCGCTACCGCCTCCAACCCGCGCATCTTCCTCTCCGCCGGCGAGGCCTCAGGCGACGCCTACGGCGCGCGATCTGATCTCCACCCTGCGCCGCCACCTCCCCGAAGCCACCTTCACCGGCCTCGGCGGCCGCCAGATGGAGCGCGCCGGCCAGCAGCGCGTCATCCGCGCCGAAGACGTCGCGGTGATGGGCATCACCGAGATCCTTCGCCACATCCCGAAGATCTACGCCAGCTACCGCCGCCTCGTCCGCTCCATCCGAGACCAGCGCCCCGATGTCGCCGTCCTGATCGACTTCCCCGACGTGAACTTCCGCCTCGCGAAGCACCTCCATCGCGCCGGCGTCCCCGTCGTCTGGTTCGTCAGTCCACAGCTCTGGGCCTGGAAGCGCAGCCGCCTCCGCTGGGTGCAGCGGCGTGTCGACCGCATGCTCGTCATCTTCCCCTTCGAGGAGCGCTTCTACCTCGACCGGGACGTCAACGCCCAGTTCGTCGGTCATCCGCTCGCCGAACTCGAGCCGCCCACCAGCACCCGCGACATCTACGCCGCCCGCAACGGCCTCGACCCTGACAAGACCTGGATCGCCCTCCTCCCCGGCAGCCGCTGGAAGGAGATCCGCGCCAACCTCCCCGTCCTCCACGAGCTCGCCATGAGCGACCTCATCAACTCCGCCTCGGCGAACACCACCTTCAACGGCCGCGACCTGCAGGTGCCCAGCAACCCCGCCGCGAACACCCGCTACGAGTTCCTCCTTCCGGTCGCCAGCACCATCCGCGAGCCCGAGCTCCGCCAGTATATCGACGAGCTGAACCGCGACCACCTCCGCTACTGGGGCCCCGAAGCCCGCAGCCTCCGCCTCACCCTCGTCTCCGACGCCCGCGAAGCCCTCCACCACGCCCGCGCCTCCGTGGTCGCCAGCGGCACCGCGACCGTGCTGGCCGCCGTCGTCGGCAACCCGTTCGTGGTCGTCTACCGGGTGTCCTCCCTAACCTTCGCGATCGCCAAAAAGCTGGTCGAATACCCCGAAGAGTTCCCGCCCATGCGCGACCTCTCAGGCAATCTGCCCATCGCCATGGTGAACCTCATCGCTGGGAAGCGCATCGTCCCCGAGCTGCTGCAGAACCGCTTCACCGCCGAGAACGTCGCGGCCGAACTCGCGATGCTCCTGCGCGACGGCCCGGAGCGCGAACGGCAGATCGCCGGGCTGGCCGACGTCCGCCAGAAGCTCCTCGCGGCGCCCGTCTCCGGTCATACCGCCATCGAGCGCGTCGCCGCCGCCGTCCTGGGCGCCCTGCAACCGAGCGCGGCGCCCGCCACGCAGTAAGTCTGAACCCGCGGCTCTTACGTCTAACATGGTAGAAACAGCCATCCGAGCCATCACCGACGGAAGCATGAACGGTCCGGCTCTCGATGCGCTAAAGGGTCCACTTTGAGTATGCGCGCGCGTCTCCTTACCTTGTGCTCCGCTCTGCTGACCGCAGCGGCGTCGATGCACAGCCTCGCTGCCCCCCCAACCCGTCCACAGATCGACGTCACCGGCTACGTCATCCACGTGGAACTCGATCCAGCCAGCGGCAAGCTGAATGCCACGACCGCCGTGACGTTCACCGCGCTGCAAGACCTCAACATGGTCAGCTTCGGGCTGAACAACGGCCTGCAGGTCAGCAAGCTCACCGACGCGTCGAGCGCCACCATCCCGTTCGAGCGCAACACGACCGACTCCACGGTCCGGATCACCCCAGCGACGCCGCTCGCCAAGGGCGCGACCGCCACCTGGACGTTCGCATACGCCGGTGCGCCCACCGCCGAGACCAGCCCCGTCGAAGGCATCAACTTCGCCCAGGTAGCCGACCCCGTCAGCATCCTGCTATACCCCGGCCGCTGGTTCCCGATGAGCGGCCTGCTCACCGATCGGTTCACCGCCGAGATCCACGTCGTCGTCCCCGCGGACGAGCACGTCGTTGGAAGCGGATTCAAGGGCGAACACAAGATGGGGGCTCGCACCGAGTTCGTCTTCGACTGGACCAAGCCAGGCTTCCCCGGAACGATCATCGCCGGCAAGTTCCTGCCCGCCATCAGCGCGCCCGACGCGCCCAACATCCACGTCTATTACACGGAAGCGAACAAGTCGAAGGCCCTGGACGCAGCCGCCACGGTGGCGCGTCAATTTGAGTTCTTCACCAACGCTTTCGGGACGGCCGAAGCGCCGACGATCAACGTCGTCGAACTTCCGAGTTACTCCGTCTCCGCATCCTGGGCTCCCGAGATGGTCGCCATCCGCCCGGACCGCGCCAGCTCGCGCCTGCTCGCCAACACCGTCGCCCATCAGTGGTGGGGTTCGGAGGTCTCTCCCGCCACCCTGAACGACGCGTGGATCACCAACGGGATGAGCCGCTACGCCGAGCTGTTGTACCTCGAGGAAGCCAGCGGCAAGCAGGCGCTGCAGAACGCCATCACCGACACAGAAGCGGGCGCCCTGTCCTATGACACCGAGCCGCTGACCACCCTCGGCCGTCTCGACCCGTTCTCGCCCCAGTTCCAGAACGAGACCCTCGAGAAGGGCGCGATGGTCTTCCACATGCTCCGTTGGGAGATGGGCGACGATACCTTCACCAAGTTCCTCCGCGGAGTCCTTTCGCAGTACGCCGACAAGGGCATCCGCACAACCGAGGTACAGAAGGTCGCCGAGGCTCAGTCCAACCTGCAACTGACGTCCTTTTTCTCCCAGTGGCTGGACGGCACCGGTGCGCCCGAGTTCACCGACAACTACAGCGTCTTCCGGTTGAGCAGCAATAAAGGCTTCCGCACAGTAGGAACTCTCAGTCAAGATCTGGATCTCTTCCGGATGCCGGTCGAACTGCGGGTGGAGACGGAAGGCAAGACCGAGAACCGGCGCATCGACCTCTCCGGAACCGAGTCGCCCTACACCATCGAGACCTTCGGCCGTCCGCGAAAGATCACCGTGGATCCCGACAACTGGCTGCTGAAGTCCACGCCCGATCTCGCCGTACGTGTGGCGGTTCTCCGCGGTCAGGAGGACGTCCAGCAGGGCGACCTCATCGGCGCAGTCTCCGAATACCAGAAGGCGCTCGACTCCAATCGCGGCTCTTCCCTCGCGAACTATCGGCTCGCAGAGGTCTTCATGATGCAGAAGAACTACCAGGCCGCCGCGAACAGCTTCCGCGACGCTCTGCGCGGTGACGGAGACCCCAAGTGGACCGAAGTCTGGAGCCACATCAATATCGGCAAGATCTTCGACATCACGGGCCAACGCGAGCGCGCGGTCAACGAGTACCGTCAGGCTATCCAGACGAACGACAACACGCAGGGCGCTATCAACGAGGCGCGCCAGCTAATGCAGAAGCCATTCCACTCGCCCGACGCCGGAGAGTGAACCTGCCCTCGTCAGGCCGGCTTCACTCGCCGGCTCGTTTGGCCCGTCGCCGGGCTGCGAACTTCGAGCCGCCCACGCCGAACAGTGACGCGAGCCCAATCCCGATCAGTACGACCAGAACGACGATCGTGATCACCAACGAAACACCTGCCAGCAACGCCGCAACGGCGGCTGCAAGGCAAGCTTTGATCACGGCGAAAATAGTATGGATAATGACCAAGCTGCAGGGACCGGTGAGTTTTTCGGGCTTACTGACGCGTTAGATACGAAATCGAGCCGGATAGCCGCCCGCCGAATTTGATTTGCGCCCGACCGGCCCGGATAGCGAGTTGCGTCACGGCAGTCCGACCATCACCTGGTCCACGTAGCACCATCCCCAATGCTCGCCCGGTTCCACGGAGCGCATCACCGCGTGTCCACTCGCGTGAAAGTGCTTGGTCGCGTGCTTGTTCTTCGAGGAGTCGCAACAGCCAACCTGACCGCAGATCAGGCACTCGCGCAGGTGCACCCACGTATCGCCCAGCTTAAGGCACTCCTCGCATCCCCGCGAACTGCGCTGCACGGGGTGAAGCTCATCGAAGTGATGGCAGTTCATCTTCGTCTCCTATCCGGCTGTCTCCAGGCACTGCTGTTGCGCGTTCAGGAGGTCGCGAATTCCGGCCTCCGCAACGTCCAGCATCTCGGTTAACTGCGAGCGCGAGTACGTCTCACGCTCGGCGGTGGCTTGGGTCTCCACCAGCCCCCCGGACGCCGTCATGACCACATTCATGTCGACCTCCGCCCGGCTGTCCTCTTCGTAGTTCAGGTCCAGCAGCACGCGGCCGTCGACGATACCGACAGAGGTCGCGGCGACCATCTCGCGCAACGGGCTCCGCTTCAGGGTGCCCGCTTCAACCAACTTGTTCAACGCAATGGCAAGCGCGGTGCATGCACCCGTGATTGCGGCGGTGCGGGTTCCGCCGTCCGCCTGCAGAACGTCGCAGTCCAGGATCACGGTTCGTTCACCGAGAAGCTTCATGTCGACGACCGAGCGGAGACTGCGACCGATCAAGCGTTGAATCTCGTGCGTCCGTCCACCGATCTTGCCGCGTTCGCTCTCCCGCGGCGTGCGCGTGAGCGTCGCCCGTGGAAGCATCCCGTACTCCGCCGTCACCCATCCTCGGCCCGAGTTGCGAAGCCACGCCGGAAGGGTGCTTTCAATCGTCGCATTGCACAGCACACGCGTGTGCCCTGCTTCAATAAGAACCGAACCTTCAGCGGCAGCAACGAAGTGAGGTGTGAGTCGCAGCGGGCGCGCCTGCGTAGAGGGCCGACCGTCGCTGCGGGCCAGCAGCAAATCCAAAGATCCCAAAGACATGTTGCCGATTATAGGCAGTGCGAGCCCCTGCGGCAGCCGGCCCGGCGCGCTCGACGAGTACCACTTCAGGCTGTGCGCAGGCGTTCCAGCCGCGATACGGGACAGCGCGAACGGGGCTCTACATCGAACGTTGCAGGCTCGCGGCGCGAGCGTCATTACTTGGGTTTGCCCTGGAGCGAAGCTGGATATGTTTAGCTTGGCATTGGGTTTACCTCAACTTCCGAGGTGCCGACGAAAGGCGGGCCGATGAGCAGCGAGACGAGAGTGCAGTGTTTGATCCCCGTGCCGGAGACTCGGTTCCAAAATGCAGGCAGGCCGTGATGCCTGAGCTGTCGTCCCCCAGGAGCGCGAGGAGCACCGCTATTCGCGGCAGAAACGCCGAAGCGCATCCCCGCCTCGAAACCGGCACTCACCCCTCGCTGCCGGTAGGGATCGCACGTCCGCATGCCCAAAGTGCGCATCCCCCAAAGCTCCACATTGCCTTGCGCGTTCTGGTGGTCGAGGACGATCCTCTCGTGCGGCACGCCTGTGCCGATATCGCAGCCAGTCTCGGCTACGCGGTCGAGACCGCCGAATCCGTTCCCTCCGCCCGCACCGTGCTGAATCGCAGCGCAGTGGACGTTCTGCTGCTCGATCTCAAACTGCCCGGAATCGGCGGCTTTTCGTTGCTCGAGGAGGTCCGAGAAACGCACCCCCGTATCGCCACGGTTGTTATGACCGCATTCGCGAGCGTCAACTCGGCCGTCGAGGCGATGCGGACCGGCGCAGGGGATTACCTCCCGAAGCCCTTCACCCTGGAAGAGTTGAGCGCGGTCCTTGAACGCGCAACCGAGCGCCGCAACGCATTCGACGAACGACGCGCGTTGCACGAGCGGCTCCGGACCGGCAAGGCGGCCGGCAACCTCCTCGGCCAGGATCCCGCGATGGAGAAGCTCTTTCGCATCGTCTCAAAGGTCGCCTTCACCACCCATCCTGTGCTGATCGTTGGCGAGCCCGGAACCGGCAAAGAGGGTGTCGCGCGGGCCATTCACGCGAACGGCCCCAATGCGGAGCGGCCGTTTGTGCCGGTCGATTGCGGCTCTCTAGTCCCCTCGCTGATCGAAGGGGAGCTGTTCGGCTTCGGGCACGGCGGTCACCAGTACCGCTCCGGATCGAAGGACGGCCTTCTCGCAACAGCCGAGGGCGGAACGGTGTTTCTGGACGAGGTTGCCAGCCTTCCCCTGGAGTTGCAGGCCCGCTTGATGAGGGCGCTGCAGCAAAAAGAGGTCCAGCCCGTGGGAGGCGGCCCTAGCCGCCCCATCCGCGCCCGTATTCTGGCCGCGACCAATCGAGACCTGCCCGCCCTCGTAGATACCGGGCGCTTCCGCAAAGATCTCTTTTACCGCTTGAACGTGGTCAACATACGCATCCCACCGCTGCGCGAACGCCGCAACGACATCCCGCTGCTTGCAGGTCATGTGCTGAAACGTTGCAGCGAAGAGCACGGCGAGCAGTACATGCTCTCTGATGACGCGCTTCGGCTGATGCTCGATTTCGACTGGCCCGGCAACCTGCGCGAGCTCGAGCACACGATGGAGCGTGCCTGCACGTACTCCACTGGCCCGATCATTCACTGGGCCGATCTCTCCAGCCAGTTGCGCGAGCACCGATTGCAGAGGGAGGCCGAGGAGCGCGGAAGCACATCAGCAGATGAGAGTCTTGAGCCCGTCACCACCATTGTGGAGCTTGAAAAGCGGGCCATCGTCCGCACCTTGCGTCAGTTGAACGGTGACAAGCTCCTCGCCGCCAAGCTACTTGGCATCGGCAAAACCACCCTCTACCGGAAGCTGAAGGAGTACGGCATTAGCGAAGAACTCGACTAGGCGACTTGAACGCCGCCTGAGCTGGCAAGCATAGGCTCTGCGGATAAAACCCATTCCCCCATGATTGCCCCTCGGAGATTCTGTCATGGTCCTATCCATCCTGCTGGTTGCTCCTGAACCAGCCGCCCTCACCCTTGCTCGCGAGTTGCAAACTCAGTTGAACGGCACCTCAGAGGTCACCAGCGCCGTGCGCAGCGCCGTCGCTGCACTGCGCCGGGAGCAGTTCGATCTGATTGTCCTCGAAGAAAACCTCGCCGCGGCCGACCCGGACGCCACTCACCTGCTCTACTCGGGCGCCGGCGCCACACCGGTGCTGGAGATCAACTTTGGCCTGTGCGGGGCGGATCGCATCATCCGCCAGGTTCGTTCGACCCTCGCCCGTCGAGCACAAGACGAAGCCAAAGCCCGCACCGCCGCGTCTGCGTCGCTCCACAATCAACTGAACGCATCCCTCACCGGTTTGCTTCTCGAATCGCAACTGGCCCTTCGACAGGCCGGGCCGGAGCTTTCGCCCGCGCTGCAGCACGTCATCGATCTCGCATCGGGGATACGCGACCAACTGCGGAACTAAGATCGGCTGGATGTACCGAGACGCATCAGAACCGTGCGTCACACGATCGTCTACGGGAAACTTGATCCGTACGGCACGCCCATCGCCGGTCTGTGTACAATCCGGCTGAGGCCGCTCCTCGAAGCGCAGGAAAGGAACAACATCGAAATGAAGCTGACACCAGGAAAGCTTGCGGGACTGAACGCCGTTTCCAATGAGCGGGGCGTGATCGCCGCGGCAGCAATGGACCAGCGGGGCTCGCTGCTGAAATCGCTGCAGGAGGCGCGGGGCGCGTCGGCCGATGCTCACGATTTGGAGACATTCAAGTCGTTGGTTACGGACGTCTTGACCCAACATGCGTCGGCCATCCTTCTCGATCCAGAGTTCGGCCTCCCCGCAGCGCAGCACCGGCACGGCAAAGGCCTGTTGCTCGCCTATGAAAAGACCGGATACGACGCGACCACGCCTGGACGCCTCCCCGACCTGCTCGACACCTGGAGCGTGCTCCGTCTCGTCGAGGCCGGCGCCGATTGCATCAAGATCCTGCTTTATTACACCCCGTTCGATCCGCCTTCGATCAACGATGTGAAGCACGCGTTCATCGAGCGCATCGGCGCCGAATGCCGGGCATTCGACCTGCCCTTCTTCTGCGAGTTCGTGGGCTATGACGCCGACGGCGGTAAGGACAACACCGTGGAATACGCGCGAAAGAAGCCGCAGATCGTAGCTGGCTCCATGCGCGAGTTCTCCGACCCGAAGTACGGCATCGACGTGCTCAAGGTTGAGGTTCCCGTGAACATGCAGTTTGTTCAGGGCGCACAGGCGTACAAGGGCGAATCTGCGTACACGCGCGCCGAAGCTCTCCAACACTTCAGAGATACGGCGGCGGTTACAAACCTGCCCTTCATCTACCTCTCGGCCGGCGTCTCTAACCCAGTGTTCATCGAGACACTTGAACTCGCGGGCGAGTCCGGGGTCGCGTTCAACGGTGTGCTTTGCGGCCGCGCGACCTGGAAAGATGGCATTCCGATCTATGCCCGTAATGGCGAACAGGCGTTCCGCGACTGGCTGAACACGGTGGGCGTGGAGAACATCAGCAATGTCAACCGTGCGCTCGCAGGCAGCAACCTCTTGGCGCGGCAAATTCGAGAACGCGTAACTAGACGGCCGGCAGAGCGCGGGCATCGTCCGCGCTCCCCTCGCCGGATCGCAATGACCGCTTCCAGGCCGATTGCAGCAGAGTCCGGGGCAGGCACGCTATGCCCAGAAGAAATGCAACGTCCAATGCGCTGGGCCCCCCGCGCAGGACTTCACGCGCGATCGTACAAAACCCCCTCCAATCGCCCGCTCGCTTCGCTTTTAGCGCCGCTTTTGTCGACAAAAACGAGCAGAATGCGCGATCGCTGAGCCATCTCCTGTGAGCCTTGGCCCAGGCCAATGAGTCCGCCCAATTCGTCCGCCGGGAGCGCGAAACGCTCTCCGTAGCGATGTTGTAGATCACCAGGGGCTCCCACGCGAATACCACGCGTGCACCCGCCTCGTGCCAAACCTCCAGCAACCAGGCCCAATCCTCATGGTCCTTATGAGTGCTGAACGGGACGCGCTCAGCGATAGATCGATGGATCAGTAGGGTCTGAATCGGCACGACGCCGGGTCTCCCCAGGAGCGACGGCCGGCGCAGGATGTAGTCGCCTACGTCCTCGTCTGGCCGGATCTGACGCTCTGGCCAGATATCATCGCGCTTTTCGCGACGGTACACCGTGCGGCAAGAGACCATCTGCTGCGGCCGGTCCGCGCGCGCCAGCTTCATCTCCGCTTCCACCTTGCCCGGGAGCATGATGTCGTCGTCATCGAGAAAGGTCAGCCATTCACCACGGCTTGTGGTCACTCCGGCGTTTCGCGCAGCCGCCGGGCCGCCATTCTGGGGTAATTCGATGTAACGGAGCCGGGGATCAAGATGCTGAATGAGCTCTCGTGTGATCTGGTCAGGACCGTCGGAGATCACGATGACTTCGATATTGCTCCAGGTTTGTGCGAGCGCACTCCGAGCCGCGTCACGCACCTGCTCGGGTCGCCGGTAAGTGGGGATGATCACGCTGACGAGCTGACAACGCTTGAGCTCAGACTTCACAACGCAGCTCCTTGCCTCGCGGACATGAGACTGGACCAGGTCCGCCGCGCCCCTGTGCGCATGGGCAGGATCTCCGCAGCCTCGAACAGATCATTCGCGCCATCGCTCCGTTCCCTGCTCAGCGGCGCACCTTGACGAAGACATGTATACGCGATCAGCGTCGGGAGATTTGGCGCAATCGGGATAGATTCCGACAAGCTCAACAGCACCAGCCAGCTAAGAAGCAGAGCGGGCAAGAGCGAACTCTCGTCCGAATGCGCCCCGTACCGTCTCCAGGCCACCACGCATCCGCTGACAACCGTGCAGGTATACAGAAACGCTCCGACCAGGCCCAGCGACAATGTCTGATCGAGATAGGTGTTATGAGCGTGCGGGACGATCCAGCCCTGATCAACCGAGATCTTCTGCACGCGTTCAGCGCTCCAGAATGCCTCAAATCCGAATCCAAGAACGGGATGCTGCTCTACGTTGTCGAGCAATTCGCTCCAAAGCGGCGCGCGGTTGGACAAGCTGGCCGTGTTCTCCGTGTCCGTCCTGCCCATCATGAGAACCCGCGTGACCGCCGCAGTCCCGGAGCGCGCAATCGCAACAGCAACACCGCTCGCCAGAACGAGCATGGCACTCAGACATCACCAGGGCGCGCGCGTGCGGAGACAGATAGACCTTGGTGAGACGGAGCACAACGAAGATCAGCATGGCTGCGCACAGAAAGGTGCCGACTCGCGCGCGCGTGAGAAACAGCAGCACCATGAAGATCATCAGCAGCGGAAGAAGCCAAGCTTTCCAACGCAACCGTCTTTGGAAGACCGTCACACCGCAAAGCAAACAGACCACCAGGTTCATGGCTTGAAAGTTGGCCGTCATCACGCCCATGAATCGGTAATCGGGGTTCAGGGGCGCAAACGTATGCAATACGAACGCGTCAGCGATGAAGGCAAGCACCGCGACCGCTCCAGTCGACGCTGAATCCGAGTAACGCAAGGTCCATCACCGACGCGCAACGGGCCAGCGTGTACATGAACAGTGCGTCGATGCAAAGGACGATCAGCCGCTTGCGGGTAATTGCCGGATCGGTGCTCCACGCCGCGCTCGCAACCGCCCAGACCATGTAGCAGACGCTGCAGAGCACCAGCTTGCTTTGTCGTGCCAATCGGCCGGTCTTGGGTAATCGCCACAGCATGTAGCAGCAGATAAGAAGGACGATCGGCAACGCGATCTGTCGGCTGAGGTTGCCATCGTATGCCGCGGCCTCGTTCCCGGCTGCGCTCACCAGGTCCGTATCCAGCTTCAACGGGAACGAGTATGGCACCGCGAACCAGAACGCAATCGCCAGCAAAATCCCACACGCGATCTTGATCCTTCGCAACCGATATGCGGCGCGTTGCAGTGGCTGTCGATCGCCGCTGGTCTGCGGCTTCCTGAGCAGAGACGCTTGCCACCGAGCTCATGCGCAACTCGTCCCGCCGCGATAGAAGAAGGCCCGAAGAACGAAGAAAACCAGGCTGTTGCCAATGAGCAGTGCTGCAGCGGCACCCGGTACCTGAAACTTACGCACCAGCACAAGACACACGGCCGCCTGGACGACGACTCCGATCGCATTAGCGTAGAAGGTTCGATCTGCACGGCGAAGCGCGCTCAAACCGTACGACGGAGCCAGCGTCGCGGCATAGGCCACCAGGTTCATAGCCAGAAGCACCAAGACCATTCGCGCATTCCCCGGCACCGTCCGGAAGATCAGCCGCGCGATCGACGGGCCGACCAGCGCAATGACCAGAGCGAAGCCAACGGAGCTCACAAGCAGTAGGCGGTCGGCGCGGCGCACCACTCCCCGCAACGCTGTCGCCCCCCCTTCCGCTTGTGCCTTGGCCGTCATCGGGCCCATCACATTCTGCATACTCGTGAGCGCCACGCGAGGGATGTTCACTACGCTCTCGCAGACGGCATAAGCACCGACAGACGCTCCGCCCGCCAAAGCGCTCAACACCCAGGGATTGCATTGCATGCTGGCGAGCGACACCATATTGCTTCCGAGGAACCATCGGCCGAGGCGCAGATTCAACCGGAGATCTTCCATCGTGTTGGCCATGCGCAAAGTGAAGCTCGACCACTCGCGCACCACCCACCAGAGGCTTACAACGACAGCGCCGGCGCAAAGTATCGCCAGCGTGTTTGGGACCGTGAGCTTGCCTGCACGATACAGCCAGACAACGCCGACACTCTGCAGCAGAACCGTGGCTACGTCGGTCCAGAACGCCTCTTTCATGCGCATGTGGCAGAAGTACATACGACGCGTGAACTCGCGGAAGAGAATGCCCCCAGCAGTGAAGATCAGCGGCGCGAACGTACGGTAGTAGACCTCGCGCGAGGACGTATGGGCCCAGTTGCTGGTGACTGCAAGAACAACCGTGCAGACCAGACAGAACGCAACCTGAAGATTGAGGATGCTGCCTTGGTAGAGGGACTTGCGCCCAGCAGCGGTTTCGGGAAGATTGAACGTGAACGGCGCCCAAAGGAACACGTTTGAAAGTTGGATCAGAACGTCCAACGACCGTTGGGTGAGGATGTAGATTCCGAACTGCCGCTGCGCCGCAGTGACGGCTCAGCATCGCCGCAACCACCATGTTTCCGAAGCTATAAACAACCTGGTCGGCGAGCGCGTAACTCAGACGACCGTTGATCCTGTCTTTCGCCCGGCCGGTCAGCTGCGCCCATCGACTCGGAGCATCGATCGTCAGGGTCGGAAGTCGGTCCGCCACGCTCGGTGCTGGCAGCGTGCTCATTGCGAAGTTCCTGCCACCCCTCCGGAAGCGAGTTCGAGCAAGCGCGCCATACTGTTGCCGGAGATGTCTGTCTCTTGTGTGTGGCTAGCGAGGCGAACGTAGGCGGCGTTGATCGCTTCGTGGTTCCGATCCCAAAGAAAAGTTCGCGCTCGCTCAGTCGCACCGATGCTCAACTCGAACAGGCGCTCCGGGTCACCGGCGAGGCTTTCGATCGAGCGCGCCCAGTCGAGGATGGCGCCTTTTCGGGGAGCTGACCGGCAGCTTGATTCCGCAGCGATCGCTGATCATGTCGCGTGCACCCTGGTGGTCAAAGCAAATCACCGGTACACCGGCCGCGAGAGCCTCCAGGACCACATTGCCGCTTGTGTCCCGCAGACTTGTAAAGCACAGTACATCGGCGGAATGCATTCTCTCGACGGCTGCGTTGAATGGCATGCGGCCTACAAACCGGACCTTGTCACTCAAGCCAAGGCGATTCGCTTCTGCCTCCCACCGGTCGCGCATGGGCCCGTCACCGAGCACATCAACCTCGTAGGACACGGTGGGATCGACAGCTGCCAGCGCCCGCAGCAGGACAGGCAACGCTTTGCGCGTCTGTAGCTCACCACTCCAAAGCATTCGCAGCGGGCGCATAGGCTGTCCGCTACGCGCCGCGTCCACCCGCTCCCGGAAACGAGACCGATCCACGTCCTCCACCGCGTGGAGTCCGGTCTCTAACAACAGCGCGGTCTCAAGCCCAAGCGCATTGGCAAGATCACGCTGATTCGTTGAGTTCGCACCGATGAGCAGCGCGGTCTGCCGCGCTGCACCGCGAACTCGGGGCTTACGCAACGCGAACCAATTTGTAATGCCCCGTATCCCTTCTTTCACGGCTTCTTTCGGCGGAAGCATGGAAAGGAAACGCGGGGGGAAGTTCTGCGTTCCTCCCACCGGGCCCCAAACGAACGGAATCCCGAGCCGCCAGCCATAGCCCGGCTCCCTGAACGTGCATACGGTGACCTGGTGAACGAGATCGAAGCGCTCACGCCGATGCAGCTGCTCGATCAACTTCAGCGCGAGTACCTGCCAATGGTGGTACGCGTGGTAGTTGTAGGCGAAGACAACGGGTTTGCGCTCGAGAGCGCGCAGCTTCTCATCCGGCTCCGGGGTGTAGAACCTGACGTTAGACGGGATCAGACCATCCGCCCGCGCGCGCTCTAATGCGGCGAAGTTCTTTTCGCTAGTGACGACATGAGTCTCGGCAAGCTTGGCGGCGCCCAGCAACCTTCCCCACCCCGCAGCCCACTCGGAGCCGCGGTAAGGGCTACACTCATACGCCATCAACAGCAGTTTCACTCGATAGTCTTCCTTCTACGGATTCTTCGGCAGTTCCCGTGAAGAGGACATGACATCTTCGGGGGAGGCAGACACCGGAAATGTTGCAGTCAGAACAGATTCACATTCTGCAACGGGTTCAAGTACAGACCCAGGTTGACCAACTTGACGTACCGATCGATGCGCGAAGGCAGATCGCGACGCAACAGGATCATGTCCCCGGGCTGCAGCAGCAGATCATTGCGCTGAAGGGCGCGCTGGCTGTAATCGTTCAGCCGCAGAATATGCACCTCAGCGGTGGCGGAGTCGATGCGTCGAAATAGGAGTACGCGGCTGAGCGCGGCGTCTTCCTTGGGTCCGCCGCTCGCGAGGATAGCCTGCAGGACGGTCGTGGGACGACGTAGATCCTGCCGCCCAGGCGTGTTTACTTCCCCTGCGACGATGACATGAGGCCGATCGAAATCCTTGAGGCTCACAACGACTTCGGGATCCACCAACCTTTGCCTCGAGCCGTCCACAATCTGAGCTTTGAGTTCGGAGACCGTCAGTCCAGCCGCTTTGATATCGCCAGCCGACTTGAAGAAAGCCCGGCCATCGGGACCGATCGCGACCTCGTCGTTGAACTCCGGCGTGAAGCGGAAGGTTACATCCACCAGATCACCTGGCTCCAAGACATATGCGGCGCTACGGTCGATCTGCCCTGAGGTTTGCAGGATGCCGGGCTCCCTGGCTCGGTCTGCGGGCGCGGTGGGGATCTGTGCCATAGCGAGTCGAAGCCCGGACAACAGGCACAGGGCCCCGATGGCAAGCTGTCGGCGTAGCCGTTGGCGGCGGTGTGCGGTCCGACACTGATGGCCGCCGGCGGGAGCTGCAGATACGTGCAGGCAAGAGCATCCCGAAAGCTCGGGCGGAATAAGCGGCAGTCATTGTCACCAAAGGATCCTGTAGAGCCAGCGCGGCACGGGATAGTGCCTGCGGTTAAGGAGATACCCGAGCGCCGGCGCGGAGCTGGCGGCCAGCTGCGAGAGCAGATCATCAATGTTCTGCTTGCGAGCGCCATTCGCAGCGACCACACCAATGTAGCCATCTACACAAGACGCGAGTTCCAAAGCCAAGGTTGAAGATTGCAGACTCGGACAGTCCAGCAATACGACGTCGAAATCGCGACGAGCTTCCTCCAGTGCAGGCCGAAGCGCCGAAGCAAAGTGACCTTGCGCGCCTGCTCTGTGGTCCAGGGCTGCCGCCGACACCTCGTGATCTTCGGTCAGAGTCCAGTGCTCGGTTGTCGAATCGAGCCGGGTAGCCAGTCGCACTGCGCCAGTCGTCTCGAAGGTACGCATGAGCTTCGCCATGTCGAAGACTGCGACTCTGCTCGACGCCTGTCGCGCAGCTTCTGTTGCAAGATGACTCGCAACAAAGCTCACGCCTTCCTCTTTCAATGCGGAGGTCAGGGCGATGCACGATCCGAGCGTAGCGTTCGTACTCTCTTCCGTGTCCATGCCGTCCGACCACCGCTCTGGTCCACCAACGCCAACCAGCGCGGCGACAAGCGATGGGCGCGGATAGGACCTGACGTTCTGGCGGATGGCAAAGAGAATGCGTCGAAACTGTACGCGGTTCGCCTCCACCAAATGCGGTGCGAACGCTTCGTCCGCCAAGGTGGCGAGCGTTCGTGTGCCTGTAACGGCCTCCAACTGGGCCGGGCTATGGACCTGCCCCCCAGACATGTCCGCATAAACAGCGAGAGCGACGCCCAAGAGAAGCGCGAATACCGTGGCCGTGCCGATATAGAGCAGTGGCTTCGGACGCACAGGTTCGGGCGAAGCGATCGGCCTTTCCAGGACAGCTACGTTGAAGAGCTTTTCCCGGTCCAACGCTTCGGAGATCCGTGCCTCATCGCGGCGTTGTGCGTAGAGGGTGTAATCCGCTTGCGACTGCTGTACTTTGCGACGAAGCTCCCCATACGCAGTCGCCGCTTCCTCCAACTCGTTCAGCCGCTTCTGTCCCGCGAGGATTTGGGCGCGGAGTGCGAGTCTTTGCCCCTCCAGCGCGCTGATCTCGCCCCCTGAAGCCGCCACCGCGAGACTCAACTGCTGCCAGACTGGGTTGACGTCCGTTGTGTCTTCTGTCGCGGGGTGGGCTGCCGCCGTTGCGATCGCGTCCTGCGTTCTGGCGATCTTTTCGTCCGTTTCGATCACCTGCCGGTCAGAAGCGGCGTACCGCTTCGCCAGCTCGATGCGGCGACTCTGAAGATCCACGAGTGCCGTACCCAGCCGCTCTTGCGAATATTGGTTCGTGACGGTTCGCTGAGCGGTTTGAGATCGCGCCGGTGTCGTGCCAAGTCGATCCTGTTCGGCCGCAACCTTGGCGCGTTGAGCGGCCAGCGAGGATTCGATCTGAGCGAGTTGATCCTGCAAAGCCGACACACGCTGCAACTGCAGCTTCGTCTGATCCTCAAGATCAGCAATCCCGTGCGTAACCTGGAATGTTGTGAGTGCTGCCTGATCGTCATCGAGTTGCTGGGTCTTCGCCTTCAACTGGGAATCGAAGAATCCTGCGGCTCCGGAATTTCGTGCTGTCCCGGCGCGCTCCTCGAAGTACGCGTCGATCACGTGTTGTAGGTCGGCATTCGCCTGCCCCGGGGAGTTTGCGAGTACCTTCAGGTCGACAACATTGCTCTGGTGCACAGTCTCCACGGTGAGCGCATGCTCAAGGTTGCGCACCGCGCGATCGTCCGCCGCAGAACCAAGCCCGTCTGATGTCTTGAGACCAAGTGCACGCCGGGCAACATCGTCGCTCTCCAGCAGATCGAGTTCCGTATTGATCTCGGCAGGACTGATGTCGCCCTGCGACACAAGCCGATCCACATTGCTTGTGCTCAGCTGGGCGGCCGTACGGACGTTCTGAACGATCAGCTTGGCGGTGGACTGATACTTCGCATGCATGAGAACGCTCGCCACGCGCGGTGATGCCAATTACAACCAGCATGGTGTGCAGGACGATGCGCTTGTGGCGAAATACCGCCTCGGCGACAATCTGGCGGATCTTGGGTGGAGAGTGCGCCGTGATTGCCAGCCCGGCCGATTTGGGTGCCTGAGGTGCGTTCGACATGAACCGTGGTTTCCTGACTTACAGGTGCTTTATCGACAACAACGGCCAGGACTTTAGTTCCGACGAGATCCGATCTAGGGTGCAACGAAATCGAACACATGCATCTGCAACTCCCACGAAAGGCGAAGGGAAGGAGACCTTCGTCTCATTCACCCGGTAGCGCTCATCCGCTATTCCTTGACTGAACGCGCGATCACCTCTTCCATGTTTTCGACTCGATCACTCGTGAATTAGCTGGCTATGCCGATACAGCAGACAGCAAGGACCCTGAACCAGCAGCGATGAGTGAAGACTTGATGCAATCTTTGGGCGCCGCAAACTCCACGCTTGATCGAGTCGGCGAACACGACAGACGCGGCGAAGGCTAAGAAGCAGGTCGCGTCGCACGCGAAGCCTTCGCCGCTGGCAAAGCAGCTCGCGACGCCCATTGTTCGCAACCTGGACCGCGTCGCGATCGTGGCCTCCCTTGCGCTGATCCTCCTCGATTCGCCGCTGCGCGACGGACAGTCCCTGATGAGCTACCTTTCCGTCCGGGTTTCCCTTCGAAACCTGCTGGTTGCGGCGGGGCTGCTCACCATCTGGCGAGTACTGTACTGGGCTACCGGCATCTATCACGCCAAGATCAACTACCGTGCCGCAGTGCTGTTCTGGAAGGTGCCTTTCGTTACCTTTCTGTGTGCCGTGGCGGTGCTACCCCTGCTTCGCTATACCGAGCCGGCCAGCGGTTCTCTTCGCTCCGGCGCTCTGTTCTGGTTTTTCGCCTGCACGCTGCTGCTGATCGTCCGCGCCGGCGTGATGACCTACGAAGAGCAGATTCGGCCTGCCTTCCGCACCCCCCGCACGGCCGTAATCTGTGGAACCGGGCCGCTTGCCCGGATGCAGGCGTCCGAACTGCCCGGACACCCGAAATATCGCTACCAGTTGCTGGGCTTTGTAGATAACAACCCGCATCGCGGTATCGAGACTATGGGCCCCGTGCTCTGCGGCGTTCGCGACCTTGAGCAACTGCTGATGCATCAGCCAATCGACGAGGTCATCATCGGCCTTCCCCTGAAGAGTCACTTCGGGGATGTCGAGGACGTTGTTGCGATCTGTGGTCGTGCAGGCGTGCAGATTCAGTACTCTCTCGACCTTTTCAAAACGGAGGTCGCGAAAACTCGCAAGATCGATGGTGACCGCACGCAGCACGTGGTGCTGGAGATGGTCCATCGCGACCAGCGAGTGGTCGTCAAAGACATCATCGACCGCGTCCTGTCGGTTCTGAGCCTGATTCTGCTGAGCCCGGTCTTCGCTGCCATCGCACTCGCGATCAAGGTGTCGGATCCTGGACCTGTGTTCTTTGTGCAGGAGCGGTTTGGGCTCAATAAGCGCCGCTTCGGCATGATCAAGTTCCGCTCCATGGTGGCAGACGCCGAAGCGCGCCAGGCCGCGCTGGAGCACATGAACGAGACTTCCGGTCCCATCTTCAAGATGAAGCGAGACCCCCGTGTGACGCGGGTTGGCGCTTTCCTACGCAGCACCTCGCTTGACGAGCTGCCTCAACTGATCAACGTACTCAAGGGCGATATGTCGCTGGTCGGTCCGAGGCCCCTCCCAACCCGCGACGTGAAGCGATTCTCCGAGCCCTGGTTGATGCGCCGCTTCTCCGTCAAGCCTGGGATCACCGGTCTGTGGCAGGTTTCCGGCCGCTCCAACACCGACTTCGACAACGCGATCAAGCTAGACCTGCGCTACATCGACCGCTGGTCCCTGCTGTTGGATTTCCGGATCATGTTCCGAACCGTCGGGGCGGTTATTCGGCGGCGAGGCGCTTACTAGCTGCCGCAGCCCACGTCCTGAGATGTTCGCGGTGTACAGCGGGTCTCTCCTGTCCACTGAGCCACAAAGCCGAGTAGCACTTCGGCGTGAGCGACGTTGAACCACCGGGCGATTACGCCACAACAGCTCGATCAGTTCCCATGGAGCGGGTAGGACATTGCCGTGCTGAACTCTCCGAACAATCCGGTTCCCGTTGTCATCGTGGGCGCGGGCCCGTATGGCCTGTCGCTCGCCGCGCATCTGCGATCCAAAGGCGTCCCGTTTCGCATCTTCGGCCATCCCGTCCACAGTTGGGCTACGCAGATGCCGCGTTCGTTGCGGCTGCAGTCGAACGGCTTCGGATCAAATCTGTCGACCGGCGGCCGATCCTATCCATTTGCACAGTTTTGCCGCGAAACCGGTCGCGCCCAAGCGGAAGGTGACCTTTCCGTCACGGTCGACGACTTCGTCGCTTACGGACGTGAGTTCGCGAAGCGCTTCGTTCCAAGCCTCGAGACCGAGGAGGTGACCACAATCCGGAGCGCCGAAAAGCTGTTCCGAATCTCCACCACCAGCGGCGAGCAGCTATATACGGCACGGGTCGTTGTCGCAACCGGGGCCACTCTCTTTCAGGAGGTTCCGGCGGAGTTCCGCCACCTTCCTCCAACCCGCGTCAGCGATCCCGCGCTCCATGCCGATTTCGAATCGCTGGCAGGGCGTGATGTCACTGTTTTGGGCTGCGGAGCGAGTTCTCTCATCGCAGCAGCACAACTAAAGGACGCGGGAGCCCACGTCACGCTGATCACGGGCGGCCGCAAGCTCCGCTTTCAGGATCAGCGCGATCCCCAGTCCCGACCGCGACTGCAAAGGGTGCTATCCCCTTCGACCCCGCTCGGGACAGGC
Organism: uncultured Verrucomicrobiae bacterium; assembly: GCA_963795955.1. Taxonomy (GTDB): domain Bacteria; phylum Acidobacteriota; class Terriglobia; order Terriglobales; family Acidobacteriaceae; genus Granulicella. Next base: position 692,834 of record CAWCJK010000008.1, on the reverse strand, counting down.
ATGCGGCCCTGGCTCGCATGTACGGCGCCCGACCTGCTTCATGCACTCCCGTCCGCGCTAAGGGCACTCGTTTGCCAGAGACTTGTTGAACCCGCAGGAGCTTCAGCACTGAAGGACCGCATACAGGGTGTACCCGTGCTCCTCGGCTGTCGCATTCACGCGATTGAACGAGCCGATGGCGCCGGCGATCGGCTCCGGCTCACGCTCACCGACAGCGACGGCAACGAGCGCCGGCACCTTACGTCGCACCTTATCGCCGGGACCGGGTACCGCATCGACCTTGACCGGCTGCGTTTCCTCTCCTCGGAGATCCGCGACCTGGTCCGCACCGATGAAACCGGCGCACCGAAGCTGACCCGATCGTTCGAGAGCTCCATCAAAGGACTCCATCTGATCGGTCCAGTCGCCGCACCCAGCTTCGGCCCCCTGCTTCGCTTTGTTGCGGGATCAGCGTTTGCCGCCGAACGAGTCAGCCTGCATCTGCAGCGCGCGTGGTTGCGCGAGCGTGCCAGGCCCTACGCGGCAGAAACGCCCGAAGCGAAGACCCCACACAGAGACACCACGTCCCTGGCTCGCGCCCAAAACCGATAGCGGCCCCCCAGAAGAGTCAAGCCGCCGTGCGCTTGGTTCCGCAGTCCTCGTCCGCTGAACACTAGAATCCTGCCGGCCGCTGATCCGCGACGCCGAACGCCGTCTCAAGCGCGATGCCAGCCTCCGCTATCGTCCCCTCGTCGAAGAGTCGGCCCACCAGCGAAACGCCGTGAGGAACCCGCCGCGGCGGATCGAACTTCGGTGGAGGATTCTTCGGGTCCGGCGCCCAGTCGCTGCGGGCCTCGCTCACCTGCACAAAGCCGGCACGCAACGTCAGCGACGGGTGTCCGGTGAAGTTTGTGATAACGAGAAACTCGTCGCGCAATGACGGCACGAGCAGAAGATCCACCTCGCTCATCACCCGCCGCATCTGGTCAGCGACCATGCGCCGCAGCCGGTCTGCCTGGACAAAGTCGACAGCGCTGAGAAACCGCGCCTGCCGAAACGTGTTCGGCCACGCATCCGGAACCTGCATCTTGAGCGAGTCAACCTGGTGATCCAACGTGATCTGCTCGAACGCAGCGGCCGCTTCAGCGAACAGGATGATGTTCAGCGAATCGTACGGCCAGTCGGGCAAGGAGACCTCGACCGGAGTCATCCCGACCTGCTTGACCACCTCGAGCGCATGGCGATCAACCTCGGTCGCGGGCGCCTCCTTCATCCACTTTGGAAAGTAGCCGACCTTCAGACCGGATACATTTCGGCCCGCGTGGAAGCTCAATCCTGGCAGCCGGACGCTTGCCGCATCTCCGCGATCGAAGCCTGAGATCGTGTTGAGCACAAGGATCGTGTCCTCGACGCCGCGGGCCATCGGCCCCAGCTTGTCGCACGTCCAACTCAGGGTCATCGCTCCTGTCCGGGGCACCCTGCCGTAGGTCGGCCGTAGCCCTTCGACACCGCACCGCATCGAAGGCGACACGATCGACCCCTGCGTCTCCGAGCCGATCGCAAAGCCAACCAGCCCCGCCGCGACCGCCGAACCCGGCCCTGCGCTCGATCCGGAAGAACCCTCCTCCAGCAGCCAGGGGTTCTTGGTCTGCCCGCCGAACCAGACGTCATTCAGCGCGAGCGCCCCAAGGCTGAGTTTGGCCACCAACACCGCTCCGGCTTCATTCAGCTTCGCGGTGACCGCCGCATCCTTGGCCGGCACCCGATCCCTGAACGGCTCCGCACCCCAGGTAGTCGGGATGCCAGCGGTGTCCAGCAGATCCTTTGCGCCCCAAGGAATCCCGTGCAGCGGGCCACGATACTTCCCTGCCGCAATCTCCGCGTCCGCCGCGCGCGCCTGCTGCGAGCGCGTGCTCCTCGGTCAGAGTGATCACGCAATTCAGCTTGGGTTGGTAGCGCTTCAGCCGCTCGAGGTAGATGCGGGTCAGCCTTTCAGAGCTGAGCTTCCGGCTGCGAATCCAGGCCGACAGTTGAACGACGGTGCTGAACGCGATGTCCTCATCACGGCCAGGCAACGGGGCCGCCGGCGTGCTCGGCTGAAAGCCCGTGAACGCGGGAGCGCTGATCTCGCCGATGGGCAGCATCTCCGGGTCCCAAACGGTGGCGGGCTGCACGTCGTAGCCGATCTCCAGCTTGCGGGGACCCGTACGGCGCTCATAGACGGGTGCCATCGCCTGCGGCCAGTTCCCCGCAGCCTCCGCGAGATGCGGCTCGCTGAAATCGACCCGAACCAGCTTTTCGGCCTCGCGAAAGGTCTCGACGTTTACAGGCGGCCCGGCCGGAGGCGCGGTGCCGAACGCGGGTGGGGCACCAGGAGTTTGCGGCGTTTGCTTTGTTGGAGATGCCGTCTCTGCTTTCGCCTCAGAACCCATCACTGCCCCGACGACCCCGGCGGAGGCCGTGGCGAGAAACTCCCGCCGCGTCTTTCCCATGTCTGTCTCCTGTGCAGCCCAGCTTATCGCACCCACCATGGCCCGCGGTATGCTCGGCGAGGAGGCTTCCGTGCCGGTCGCAACGTTGACGCTCGAACTCGCCATTGAGCACGCGCAGTCCCTGAAGGACCGCCGACAGGCTGTCCGCTCGCTCAAAGACAAGCTGCGCAACGGCTTCAACATCTCGGTCGCGGAACTGGACGACGCCTTGGTCTGGAACCGCGCCACCATCGGGGTGGCCGCAATCTCTGGCTCTGCAGCCTACGTCGCCGGGCAGCTTCGCGAGGTCGAAGCAGCCGCCCGGCGAATCGCGACAGGCCTCGGCTGTGAACTCCTCGACAGCTTTATCGAAGCCGATGTGCCGTTGCAGGACGTATAGTTGCGATCGAGCCACGTACGTGCCGCAGAGTCTCCAGTTTGTCACCAAGCACTGTGGCCTCAGTGGCTTACAGTGTTACCCGAGGCGTCGCTGGCGCGCAGTCCTGCTCGGAACCCCGGGTGGGAGCCCCGCCGTGCTCGCCGCGATGCTAAACTAAGCTGTTACGTCGATGCCTGAACAGAGAGCCCGCCAACACCACCGCGACCGAGTCGCGAGCACCTTTCAAGAGGAGATCACCGCCATGCTGGAAGGCGAGCTCTCCGACCCGCGCATCGCTCTGTGCCACGTCACCGAGGTGCTTCTGGCGCCCGGTGGAAAGAGCTGTCGGGTTTTGATCGCAGTCATCGGCGACGAGACTGCCGAGCAGGAGACGCTCGCTGGCCTGACGGCCGCACGAGCGTACATCCGCACCGAGATTCGAGACCGGATGGGCGTCCGGCACGTCCCTGAACTCAGCTTCGCGATCGACCGGTCAGAAAAGATTGGCGCCCGCATGGATGAACTTCTAGGCCGCATGAACAAACGGCAGGCCAAACTTCAGCGCAAGGCGCAAGCCGCTGGCGCAACGGAAGGTGGACGCTAAGAACTGAATGGCGACCTCTTTGTCTTACGGCCTGACTCCGGGTCCTGTGGTGTTGAGCGATCGTGAGGAAGCAATCTCTGCGTTGCTGCCGCTGTTTCGAGAGCACGACAGCTTCCTGATTACCTCGCATGCCCGCCCTGACGGCGACGCAATCGGCTCGTCCCTCGCCGCGATGCATCTGCTTGAGCGCATGGGGAAGAAAGCCACCGTAACGCTGGCCGACCCCATCCCCCGGCCCTTCACCGCGCTGCCCGGCGCCGAGCGCATCCTGCGGCATCAACCCGCGGAGGTCGCCGAGGTGGGGCTGGTGCTGGAATGCGATTCAGTCGGGCGCACCGGGTTTCAGCAGCTTTCGGCGGCGATGACGGTCAACATCGATCACCATCGCAGCGGTCTGCCCTTCGCGGAGGTCAACTGGATCGATCCGGACGCCCCGGCGGTTGGCGCCATGCTCTATGACCTCGCGGTGGCCTCCGGGGAGAGCATCTCCCAGGAATTCGCTACCTGCCTCTATGCCGCCGTGCTCACCGACACCCTGCATTTCACCCTGCCGACCACCACGGCGGACACGTTCGGCTTGGCTCAGCACCTTCTGAATCTGGGCGCTGACGCGTCCGGAATCGCCCAGGCGGTCTACCATTCGCATCGGCCCGCCAAGCTTTCGATCCTGGGCGCCGCCCTGCGCCGGTTTCAGATACGTGGCCAGGTCGCTTGGACCGCGGTTACGCAGGCGGAGATCGGCAAGGCCGGGGCGGAGGTCGAGGACTGCGAGGGCGTCGTCAACTACATCATCGGGATCGAAGGCGTACGCGCCGGAGCGTTTCTGCGCGAACTGCCCAGCGGAGACTTCCGGGCCAGCCTGCGCAGCAAGGGCGACGTCGACGTCGCAACCGTTGCGGAAGGTCTGGGCGGGGGAGGCCATCGCAACGCCAGCGGTTGCAACCTCACCGGTCCGCTCGACCGCGCGGTCGAACGCCTCGTAAGCGCCCTGCAGACCGCGTGTTCCGACGCAGGTGCCGCGTGATGCGAGGGATTGGCCACACAGGTAGCGACTCCGGCTCTGGTAGGCTAGCTTCCGCCCGCGCTTGCGACCCGGAACGTGCCCATCCTCCGAGCCAGAGCTTCCCGGAGTGGCGCGGCGTGAGTTCCAGCCGGGCATCGGCTCTTCCCTGCGCCACCGCTGAGGGTTCCAGATCGAGGGAAATCTCGGAATTTTGACAGCCTCCTCCCAATCCGCCGTCGCCTCGCCGCGCCCGGAGCGCACGCGCTTCTTCCCGGTCTGGTTACGTGAGCTGCGCAAAACGGCAACCGTGTGCGCCGGGGTCGAGTTCCTCATTCTGGTCGCCATCACGGCGTACTTCATGCTCTTCGGGCTGGTGCCGTACTTCGGCGGCGACCAGCTAGGCCTCGTCGGTGCAGACGAGCCCCGCTATGCGCAGATCGCTCGGGAGATGCTCGCCGCACACTCCAACGACTGCCACGAGGTGCACGCCAAGGTCACGCCGCACAGCCTGCGTCCGCACGATCTCCACGCCTCCTACGAGTGCCTCGTCGGCGGAACCGTCACCCCGATCCTGTACGGCAAACCTTGGCTCGAAAAGCCGGCCCTGTACTACTGGCGCGCCATGAGCTTCTTCAAAGAGTTCGGCGTCTCCGACTGGTCCGCCCGGCTGCCCTCCGCCAGCGGTGCCGGCTTCCTCGTCATCCTGGCGTTCCTGCATCTACGACGATTCCGGCCCGGCGGTCACCTCGACGCCGCGCTCATCATGGCCTCGTGCGTCGGGATCGTCGGCTTCGCCCGAGGCGCCTCAACCGACATGCAGCTCGCCGCCCCGTTCTGTTGCGGCATGCTCGGCTGGTACGCCTGGTATGAGACCGGCAAGAAGTTCTGGCTCTTCGACCTCTATTTCTTCGGCGCCTTCGCCACCCTTGCCAAGGGCCCCGTCGCCCCATTCATGGCACTCGCCATCATCATGCTGTTTCTGGGCCTGCGGAAGGAATGGTCCGCCCTGCGGCGCACCATCTGGATCCCCGGCATCCTGCTCTACCTCGCCATGGTCCTTCCCTGGTACATCGAGGTCCAGCGCCGCAACCCAAGCTTCTTCCGCGAGTTCTTCATCCAGCACAACCTCGAGCGCTACACCACCAACCTGTACCAGCACCATCAGCCGTTCTACTACTACCTCGTCGTCCTGATCCTCGGCGTGATGCCCTGGACCGCGCTGGCGTTCCGCGCCCTCTGGGACGCCATCGGCATCTCCTTCGACGAATGGAAGGCACGCCGTCGCCCCCAGCGGTACATCGGTCACATCCGCGCAGGCGACGCCTTCCCCGAGTTTCTGGTGCTCTGGGCAGCCTTCCCGATCACCTTCTTCTCGTTCTCCGGTTCCAAGCTCCCGGGGTACATCCTGCCTTCGATTCCGCCGCTCGCGATCCTCACCGGCGACTGGCTCTATCGCACCCGCCGGAGAGGCTTCCCGAACTGGCTGCTCTACATCCATGCGGTCCTTACCGGATTCCTGACCTTTGTCCTGCTGCTCTGCCCGCAGTACATGGTGCATTCGAAGCTCGTACCGGCGGCAAAGACCTTTGCGTGGACCGCCGCCGTGGGTCTTCTGTCCGCCCTCGCTGTCGTCTTCGTCGTAAGGCGATTCGGCGTCCAACGGCTGCGCGCGGTGACGTTGGTGCCGCTGATGATCTGCCTGTTTTTCATCCTGGGCGTGAACGGACAGGTGCTGGATCTCAACTACTCGGCTCGCCCGCTCGCGCGAGAGATCGTCGCCAACGCCCCCGACGTCCACGACGTAGCGATGCTGGACGTGCGCCGCGACCTCCGCTACGGTGTCGCCTTCTATCGCAATCAGGACATCACTCAGTACCGCGAGGACGGCGTCCCCGACGAGGAACACGTTCTGGTCGTGCCTACAAACGAGGCACCCGAACTGCAGCAGTGGCTACAGGGCCGCAGCTACCATCAGCTCTTCCTCTATCCAACGCAGGGTCTTTCCGTGTACAAGGTGCAGGCAAGGCCGCAGGGTTGAGGGGCCGCAACGCGGCCATACAACCACACCTCCTCTCCTGCGACTCCGACTGGCTCTGAAACGATGTTGGCGACCGCCCGGCAACTCGAAATCCTGGACCTCCGCCACTTCTCCGGCGCGGCCCTCCGGCCGCTGCTGCAGGAGCAGGCTGCGGTGTGGGAACGCCGCCTTCTGTGGGATTACAGCCGCTCGGTAAACCTCCTGCTGGAATACATCGACGGCCGCTCACTGACCGGCTATGTCGCGCTACGTGCGGGTCGTGTCGCCGGCTACTCCTTCGGTGTCTGTGAAGCGAGCAAGGCCGTGCTGGGCGATGTCTACGCCTTCGGCGAAGGCGAGCGCCGCGACAACCCTGTCTGCGAACTCCTGCTGGAGCATCTCCTCGAAACGCTGCAGGCCACTCCAGGCGTAGACCGCATCGAGTCGCAGCTTCTACTGTTTCCGGACGGCGCTCTCTCGGAACCGTTCGTGTCGCGCGGTATGCGCTCGTTTCCGCGGCTGTTCATGGCGTGCGAGCTAGCGGTGAACAGCACCACTGCCGGCCGCAACGGCGCCATCCACCCCGAGCCCTGGAAGCCCGAGGCGTACCCCAGCGCGGCTGCGTTGATCTACGAAGCCTACGCTGGCCACACTGACAGCGAGATCAACGATCAGTACCAGTCACTCGCGGGCGCGAAGCGATTTCTGCACAATATCGTGCACTTCCCCGGGTGCGGGGTCTTCGATCCGGCACACTCCTGGATACTGCGGGACCCCGTAAACGGCGAAATGCAAGGGATGATCCTCTGCTCGCGGGTGAGGGGCGACGCCGCTCACATCACGCAACTTTGCGTTCGCCCCTCGCTGCGCGGCAGCGGCCTCGGCACCGTTCTGCTCAGCCACTGCCTCTCGGAGCTTGCACAGCATGGCATGAAAACGGTCTCGCTAACCGTGACGGAGCGCAACGAAGGCGCGCGCCATCTATATGACGCGCACGGGTTCCGGAATCTCCATCGGTTCGAAGCCTGGGTCTGGAAGAAGGACGCGACCAGGAGCTAGCGGATATGCTGCTTGGCTACTCCACGTGGTAGTTCGGCGCCTCACGCGTGATGACCACGTCGTGCACATGGCTCTCGCGAAGACCTGCACCCGAAATCCGGATGAACCGCGCATCTCGCTGCAGTTCCTGGATACTTGAGCAGCCCAGGTAGCCCATGCCGGAGCGCAAACCGCCCACAAGCTGAAACACCATGCTCTGCAGCGGTCCCCGGTGCGGCACGCGGCCTTCGATGCCCTCCGGCACGAACTTCGCCAGGCGGTTGCCGCCATTCTCCGGCTTGGTCAGGTCTACACGCTCGGCGAAGTCGCCGGTCAGGTCGTCCTTGCTCTGGAAGTAGCGCTCGCCTGAGCCCTGCGCCATGGCGCTCAACGACCCCATGCCGCGATACGCCTTGAACGACCGACCCTGGTACAGGATCGTCTCGCCCGGCGACTCATCCACCCCGGCAAACAGTGAGCCCATCATGCAAACGTCGGCGCCTGCTGCGATGGCCTTGGTGATGTCGCCCGAGTACTTGATGCCCCCATCGGCAATGATGGAGATCCCACGTTCCCTGCCGGCGCGTGCGGCTTCGGAGATCGCCGTAATCTGCGGCATTCCTGCGCCTGTAACCATGCGCGTCGTGCAGATCGAGCCCGGGCCGATGCCCACCTTCACCGCATCTGCGCCAGCGTCCATCAGAGCCAGCGCACCGTCATAGGTGGCCACATTCCCTGCAAGGAGGTCCACATTGGGGAAGCGCTTCTTGCACTCGCTCACCGCGTCCAGCACGCGCGACGAGTGCCCGTGCGCGGAGTCGATGGCCAGCGCGTCCACACGCGCCTCGACGAGCGCCGCCGCACGCTCCAGGAAGTCGCCCGTTGCGCCGATCGCCCCGGCGACCCGCAGCCGACCCTGTTCATCCTTCGAGGCATTCGGGTATTTGAGCTTCTTCTGGATGTCCTTGACCGTGATGAGGCCTTTCAGTTCGTAGGCGTCATTCACCACGAGCAGTTTCTCCACCCGGTGCTCGTGCAGGATCTCTTCCGCGCTCTCAAGCGTCGTCCCCACGGGCACGGTGATGAGGTTTGACTTTGTCATCACATCACCGATCGGGATGTCGGTCCGCTGTACGAACCGCAGGTCGCGGTTGGTCAGAATCCCGACCAGTTTGCCGTTCTTTGTCACCGGCACGCCCGAGATCTTGTACCTCCGCATGACCTCCAGCGCGTCCGCAACCGGACGCTCCGGTTCAATCGTCACCGGGTCGACGATCATCCCGCTCTCGGAGCGCTTCACCTTGTCGATCTCGCCCGCCTGGGCATCGATCGTCAGGTTGCGATGCACAACCCCGAGCCCTCCCTGCTGAGCCATGGCAATCGCCATGCGGCTCTCGGTGACGGTATCCATCGCCGCCGACATCAACGGCGTGGTCAGCGTGATCCGCTTTGTCAGCTGCGTTTGTGTGCTTACCTGGGTCGGGACAACTTCTGAGAAGGCTGGAACCAGCAAAACATCGTCAAATGTCAGGGCTTCGGGTACAGGGGTGTTGAGCATACCTTTCTGGCGATTGTAGTCTCCTCAACGAAAGTTGCAGGCGTGTGCCCGACCGGTCCGTTGTCCGAAGACTTCGGACGCGGTGAAATAAATGCAATCCGGCTGCACGATCACGGATACCTGAAACAGGAGTTCTGGATTGTCCTCTGAACTGTCGCAGCTCAACGGGCCCGCTTCGTGCGGTGCATGTCGCAACGGAACGGGATTCGGATTCGAGCTGACGATGGCGTTCCAGCCGATCGTCGATGTCGTGAATCGCTCTGTTTACGCTTACGAGGCGCTCGTACGTGGTGTAGACGGCGCCTCCGCTGGCCAGGTGTTGGCGCTCGTCACAGACGAGAACCGCTACGCCTTCGACCAGAGTTGCCGGGTGAAGGCGATCCAACTCGCGGCCAAACTGGGCATCGCCGAGCGCGGCGCCAAACTCTCCATGAACTTCATGCCCGGAGCCGTCTACAGCCCCGCTGCCTGCATCCGGCGCACCCTGGATACCGCCAAGGAGACGCGCTTTCCACTCTCGGCCATCATCTTCGAGATCATGGAGAACGAGCGCGTGAACGACAGCGGTCACCTGCAGCGCATCGCTGAAGAATATGCAAAACACGGCTTCAGCATGGCGCTTGACGACTTCGGCGCCGGCTATTCAGGACTGAATCTGCTAGCCGAGCTCGAGGGCATCCGCCTCGTGAAGCTCGACGGCAAGCTGATCCGCGGCATAGACCGCAATGCGCGGGCCGAGTACGTCGTCAGGTCCACCGCTGCGATGTGTCGCGAACTCGGCATCACCGTCATCGGCGAATGGGTGGAGACGCCCGAAGAGTGCGCAACCCTGCTTCGCTGCGGCGTGGAACTGATGCAGGGCTATCTCTTCGCAAAACCCGCCCTGGAGGCGCTGCCCGAGATCAACTGGTCGGCGGCTCCGGACGCAGGCTTCCACGCGCAACAGCATCACCTTGAAGAATCCGTGCAGATGATCCCAAGCTTCGCGTAAGCCGTCTCGTGCCCAGAGCTTGCTGGCAGATTCGTCCCTCCCTGTGTATCGTTTGTTTCGAACAAATACATACACCCAGGCAGGGATCAATCGATGGCTAAGCCAAATGGGGCCACATGGCCGATAGTTGCGTGTGCAGTCTTCCTGGCGGGCGTTGGAGCTTCCGCGCAGACCGCGCTGACGTACCAGAAGCCGCCCGAACCCATCGAGCAACTCCTGAACGCTCCGGCGTCTCCGCTCGCGCAGATCTCGCCAGACAAGCGCACGCTGCTCGTCGAGCAGCCCGCCTCCTTCCCTTCGATTGCTGACCTCGCGGCGCCCCGGTATCGGCTGGCGGGCCTGCGTTTCAACCCTGCCACCAACGGACCAAGCCGCGAAATCTACTCCATTCACCTGGCGCTCCAGCCCGTGTCTGGCGGACAGGAAAAGACGATCACGGGTTTACCGGCCAAGCTGAAGGCTTCCTTCACGACCTGGTCGCCCGACGGGAAGCACATCGCCTTCGTTCAGCGCACGGAGGCAACCGCCAGTGCGGTCGCGAAGACGCCCGGCCCCGCAAAGGATGCCGCGGCCGGAGGAGCCGGTCTTGAGCTCTGGGTCGTCGACGTCGCGGCTGCGGAGGCGCACCGCGTCGGCACGGTGCGGCTGAACGCCGTTCTGGGCCGGCCCTGCACCTGGATGCCGGATTCCACCGCGCTGCTTTGCAAGGCCGTTCCCGCCGGCCGTGGCCCCGCGCCGAAGCCCAGTGAAACGCCCACAGGTCCAAACGTCGAAGAGAACCTGGGCAAGGTGACGCCGGCGCGCACCTACGAGGACCTGCTGAAGACGCCATCGGATGAGGCGATCTTCGAGTACTACGCGACAGCTCAGCTCGAGGTCGTTCCCCTGGCCGGAACGCCGAAGCCGCTGGCGGTGAAGGGCCTGATCGATGAGGCCAGCCCGTCGCCGGACGGCCGCTTCGCCCTGGTCGCCGAGATACACAAGCCCTTCACCTACACGCTTCCGGCGAACATGTTCCCGCTGAAGACCGAGGTGCTGAACCTCCGCACCGGCAGCGCCAAAGTGCTGTTCGATCGCCCCCTGGTCGACAACCTGCCCATCGCCTTTGACGCCGTCCCCGCAGGTCCGCGTGAGTACAGCTGGCGCGCCGATGCACCCGCCACCCTGACCTGGATCGAAGCGGCCGACGGCGGCGACCCCAGAAAGGACACGCCGGTTCACGATCGCCTCATGATGGCCTCTGCGCCGTTCGACGCTCAGCCGATGGCGGTCCTGGAATCGCCCATGCGGCTGCGCAGCGGCCAGTATGGCCCCGAGCGCTCGGCTGTGGACTGGGGCAACGAGCATCTTGCTGTCGTGACTGAATCGCGCTGGAGCGACCGCCACATGGCCCTGATTGCGTTCGACCCCGCGTCCGCAACCGCTGGCCAACTCGCAAAGACCACAACGCTCTACGAGGGGTCGTCGCAGGACCGGTACCACAACCCCGGCCGCCCGGTGACCGCGCCGAACAGCACCGGCCATCCCGTCCTGCAACTCACGCCCGACGGCCAGGGCATCTACTTCATCGGCGAGGGAGCTTCGCCCCAAGGCGACCATCCGTTCCTTGCGACGCTGCCGGTGAACGGCGGCGAAAAGACGATCCTTTTCCGCTCAGAGGACCCGTTCTATGCGCAACCGGTCGCGCTCGTATCCGACGGTTCGGTCCTTGTTCGCAAGGAGTCCGCGACCGAGGCCCCGAACTACTTCGTGTCGCGGTTCGGCACCGGCAGCGGTGCCGCCGGGGACAAGGCCGTAACGCACTTCCCGTCCCCGTACGCCGGCATATCCCTGCCAACGAAGCAGCTGCTGCACTACAAGCGGGCCGACGGTGTCGATCTGACCGCCACCCTCTGGTTGCCGGCCGGCTATGACAAGAGCAAGGGGCCCCTGCCGACGTTGATGGAGGCCTACCCGGCCGAGTTCAAGAGCCGTTCCGCCGCAAGCCAGGTCTCCGGTTCGCAGAACCGGTTTCCGCGCATCACGTGGGGCTCGCCAGTCTTCTTCACGCAGACCGGCTATGCTGTGCTCGAAAACGCCAGCATCCCGATCATCGGCGAAGGCAATGCCCAGCCGAACGACACCTATGTCGATCAGCTTGTCGCGGGCGCGAAGGCCGCCGTCGACTACGGGGCGTCGCTCGGCGCCGTCGATCCGAAGCGCGTGGCCGTGATGGGCCACAGCTATGGCGCCTTCATGACGGCCAACCTGCTCGCACACTCGGACATGTTCCGCGCCGGAATTGCCCGCTCCGGCGCCTACAACCGCACGCTGACGCCCTATGGCTTCCAGGCCGAAGAGCGCACGTACTGGCAGGCGCCCGAGGTCTATTACAAGATGTCGCCGTTCAGCTACGCGGACAAGATCAAGACGCCGATCCTGCTGATTCACGGCGAAGCCGACGACAATCAGGGCACCTTTCCGGTCCAAAGCGAGCGCTTCTATGCCGCTCTGAAGGGTCAGGGCGCGACCGTCCGACTGGTGTACCTGCCGCTGGAAGCGCACGCATACGCCGCCCGTGAAAGCCTCGAGCACATGCTTTGGGAGATGAGCCGCTGGCTGGATACGTACGTGAAGCCAGAAACGCCCGCTACCCCCAGGGTCGTCGCGACGTCGCGCTGATCGGAGCACAGGCTGCGTCTTCGGGCGCAGCTTGTCTTTCCACCGGTGTGGCTCTAAACTACTTAGAGCAGACGAATCGGTCTGCCGAGCAGGTGCCGTGAGCTTTCCGGCAGGCGGCGGACGAGGTGAGTGGGCGATGAGCCCACTTTTTGTTTGCGGCTAACTTTGGGCCGACGAGGAACCTCGGCGACCCCATCCTGTTTCCCTGTCGCAATACGAGCCATGGCCCTGCCGATCGAGACAATTCGCGCTGCCGCTGACCGCGTCGCTTCTAGCCTCGGGCTGGACGTCGTGGACGTGGAGTTCCAGGGCGCCGGTAAACACCGCGCGCTCCGCGTGTACGTGGAGAAAGACGCCGCCGGCCGTGCCCGGCTGGCCGAGCAAGCGGCCACCGACGAGGGCGCGGCCCTGTTGCCGAAGGGCGTACCGGTCGAGGCGCTCTCCGGAACGACGCATGAAGATTGCGCGGCGTTCGCCCGCGACTTTGGGACGATGCTTGACGTTGAAGACCTTGTTCCCGGTGCGGAGTACACGTTGGAGGTCAGTTCGCCAGGATTGGAACGCAAGCTGACCAAGGCGGCGGATTACGAGAGATTTCGCGGAAACCTGGTGAAGTTGCAGACCTTCACGGCCGATCGAAAACAACCGTCATTTCACCGGCAGACTCACCGGCTTCGACGGAACCACCCTGACCTTGGATCTGAGTGCCGTCAAACAGAAGGGCAAGAACAAGAAGAACGCCAGCCCATCCGCATCGACGGTTGAGATTGGCTTGAGCAACGTAGAGAAGGCCAACCTGGTCGCAGAGATTTAGCTGTTCGGCAACCGGTCCGCCGCCGCGGACGAGCAGATTCGAAACCCGGCAGCAGCGGCTGCCGCAGAAGGAAATGAACAAATGGCAAGTGCACTTTACCAGTCGATTGAGCTGTTGAGCCGCGAAAAGGGCATCGATCCGGAGATCGTGGTCGGCGCCGTCGAGGACGCGATCGCCCTGGCGACTCGCAAGTACTACAAGACCGCCGAGAACATGCGCGGTGAGCTCGATCGCGAGTCCGGCGAGATCCGGGCCTATGTCTTCAAGACGGTGGTCGAGAACGATGACCTGCTCGAGGACGAGGAGAACCAGCTCACCCTGGATCAGGCCCGCGAGATGGCTCCGGAGGTTGAACCCGGTGCCGAGCTGCGGTTTTACAAGGACACCACCCCCCTCGGCCGCATTGCCGCCCAGATGGCCAAGCAGGTCATCTTCCAGAAGGTGCGCGAGGCCGAGCGTGACACGATCTTCAACGAATACGGCGACCGCATCGGCGAGGTGCTGAACGCGACGGTCAAGCGCCTCGAGCCGATGGACGTGATCTTCGATCTCGGCAAGGCCGAGGCGCGCATGCCAAAGCGCGAGCAGTCACGCCTGGAGTCGTTCGCCGTGGGCGAGCGTGTTCGGGTAGTCCTGCTTCGTGTCGACCGCGCGGCCAAGGGCCCACAGGTCATCGTCAGCCGGGCCGCGCCGGCTCTGGTTCAATCGCTGTTCCAGAGCGAGGTTCCCGAGATCTACGACGGCACGGTTCAGGTCCGCGCCATTGCGCGCGAAGCCGGCGAGCGCACCAAGATCGCGGTGCAGAGCCGCGACAAGGACGTCGACCCGGTCGGCGCCTGCGTTGGCATGAAGGGCATGCGCGTCCAGTCGATCATCCGCGAGCTGCGCGGCGAGAAGATCGACATCATCGAGTACTCCGACGAAATCACGACGTTCGCTGAAAAGGCGCTGCAGCCGGCCAAGGTCAGCCGCGTCTCCATCACCGACCTGACTGACAAGCAGCTCGAGGTCATCGTCGACGACACACAGCTCTCGCTGGCTATCGGCAAAAAGGGCCAGAACGTGCGGCTCGCAGCCAAGCTGCTGGGCTGGAAGATCGACATCAAGAGCGAAGAGGAGAAGCGCCAGGAGGTCGAGCAGCAGATGCAGGCCATGCAGGGCGCTCCCCAGACTCCCATCGAGCAGGTCACCGAGCTTGGCGAAGGCGTGATGGAGAAGCTGATCGCCGCGGGCATCACCACGGTCGAGCAGCTTGCTGACATGACGGAAGAAGAGTTGGGCGAGGTGCCCGGCATCGGCGAGCGCTCGGTAGAGCGTATCGCGTCAGCCGTTCGTCACTACTTCGGCCAGCTTGAGGGCGAAGCGGAAGGAGCCGTCGAGGGTGGAACGCCCGCGACGGACGCGGCTCTTCCCGAGCCTGTCCTGGAGGCCGGCGAAGAAGCCGTCGCTGCGGCGCCCGCATCAGATGAGGCTGGAGATGAGGTGCACTCAATGACAAGAACGCCGGAGGAGATCCTGGCCGAGCAGGCTGCTGCAGCAGGCGGTCTGGAAGAAGTTCGGGAGTTCTCGACCGAGGACATCGCGGCCGCCGAAGATGATCTGTCGCGGGTCGACGCGAACGACGCGGCGGACGCTCGCGAATCCGAGATCGAGGTAAAGAACGATACGATGGATGAGCTAGTCGAACAGGCTCAGAACTACTCGGACGAGGGCATCGAATCCGACGAGCACGACCGAAGGTAGTCGCACGAAACGCGCGCGCGGTGTGTCATTCGCGTCGCGCGCGGTAGTCCGGAACATCGGCGTCAGCCCTTCTTGCCAGGCGGTGCAGCCAAGGACCTGGGGAGAAGGGCTGGTAAATTTCCGAATTCGGGGGATAATACCCTTGAACCAACCTCTATCCCGAACACGAATGGGGCTGCTATGACCAGCTAGGCGCGAAGGGAAGTTTTTCAGAAAAGGACCGGATGAGCAAAGTTCGTATTAACGATCTGGCAAGAGAGCTGGAGGTCAAGAGCAAGACCATTCTGGATGCTCTGACCGCGGTAGGCGTCACCGAAAAGAAGACGCATTCAAGCTCCATCGAAGAGGATGAGGCCGAGAAGGTTCGCGGATACGTGAACCGCGGCTCCCGTCCTGCAGGCGCGCGCAGCGCCGCCCCCGCCGAGACCCGGCAGGGTTTCAACCTCTCGCACGTGTCCAAGCCGGGCGATGCGTTGAAGGCGATTCTCGAGCGTAAGCAAGCCGAGGCCGCCGCACGCTCGACGCCCCCGCCCCGCCCCCCGGTGACGGTCGCGCCAGCCTCGGCCCGCCCCGCAGCGAATGCGCCGCACGCAACGGTAGCCGAATCGGCTGCGGCATCCGTCCGGCCGCCGGTCGCACCGCCCGCGACCGTCGCGCGCCCGGTGACCGCTTCGCCGACGCCCGGAGCTCCGCGTCCTGTGGCTGTTGTCGCCCCGGCGAACCGCCCCGCACCTCCGGCGACCCCGGCAGTTGCAGCGGCCGCAACACCCAGTTCGTCAGCGCCGGTCGCGTCTGCAGCACCCTCGAGCCCCGCTCCATCCACCCCTCCGCGCCGCATCGTCATGCCCCAGCCGCGTCCGGCTCCGGCTGTGGTTATGCCGCCGCCCGCGATTGCCAGCCGACCGGTTCAGGGTCCAGTGGTCGCGCGTCCCCCGGCAAATGCCGCGCCGGCAACTCCGGCCGTGGCAAACGCCGCACCGACATCGCCCGCGGCGATGAGGCCAGCTGCACCCGCGCCAGCTCAGGTGCCCTCTGCCCCACCGCAGGCCACAGTTGCTGCGCCTCCAGCTCCGCCGGTCGCCGCGGCTGCACCCGTTTCTCCGGCTGCAGCGCCCGCTGCTAGCGCTGCTCCGACGCCCGCGCCGGCAGCAGAGCCCACGCGCTGCGCCGGTTGCCGCTGCACCTGCCGTGCCCGCAGCCCCGGTCCGTCGTGTCGTGATGCCGCAGACAGGGCCGCGCCCGACCTACACAGCGGCTCCCGGAGCGGCGAACGCCGCCCGTCGGCCCATCTTTGAGCGTCCTCGGCCTGGTGGTCCGGGCGGCCCCGGCGGCCCAGCCGGCCCTGGTGGTCCTGGTGGACCCGGTGGCCGTCCTGGAATGGCCCCTGGTGCTCGTCGTCCGATGCACCCGACCCGTACCTTCCCTGGCGGCCCCGGCGGTCCTGGTGGACCCGGAGGTCCTGGCGGACGGCCTGGCTTTGGTCAGCGCCCCGGCTTTGGCGCACGTCCCGGCTTTGGCGGCCGCCCTGGCATGGGTGGTCCTGGCGCTGGGCTGTTGCCCCCCGCGGAAGGCGCTCCGGCGCCGGGCCGTCCAGCTCGCAACGCGAAGCGTGGCGGCGGCGGACCCCGGTACGAGAAGAACAAGGAAGTCGCCATCAAGGGGTATAACCCGCGCATGGGCGCGGCGCAGATCCCGATGGGCGAGGTGCCAATCACCAAGACCATCACCGTCACCGAAGGCATTTCGGTGAAGGATCTCGCGGAAAAGCTCGATGTCCGCGGCAAGGATCTGATCGCCACGCTGCTCATCCGGGGCGTCATGGTGACGGTGAACCAATCGCTGGACAGCGAGTTGGTCAAGGATGTGGCGCGCCAGTTCGGCGCGGACGCGCAGATCATCTCGGTGGAAGAGCAGCTTGAGAACGAGGCGATCGAGGGTCTGCTGGAAGACACCTCGAACATGGTCGAGGTCGTACGCTCCCCGGTGGTCACGGTCATGGGTCACGTCGACCACGGCAAGACCTCCCTGCTCGACGCCATCCGTTCGACGGACGTCGCGGGCGGCGAAGCCGGCGGCATCACGCAGCACATCGGTGCCTACAAGGTGCACGTCAGCAAGCCCGATTCGCCCGCCTTCGGCCGGCAGATCGTCTTCCTCGACACCCCGGGTCACGAGGCCTTCACGCGCATGCGTGCCCGCGGCGCCAAGATCACGGACATCGTCGTGGTCGTGGTCGCGGCCGATGACGGCGTGATGCCCCAGACGCTTGAGGCGATCGACCATGCCAAGGCGGCCAAGGTGCCGATCATCGTCGCGGTCAACAAGATCGACAAGCCCGAGGCCGATCCGAGCCGCGTGATGATGCAACTCGCGCAGCGCGGTGTGCAGGCCACGTCCATGGGCGGCGACACCGAGTTCGTCGAGGTCTCCGCGAAGAAGCGGCTGCATCTCGATCAACTCGAGGAGATGATCTGCCTGGTCGCCGACGTGAACGAGCAGAAGGCCACGCCCGAACGTCCTGCGGTCGGAACCGTGATCGAAGCCAAGCTGGATCGCGGTCGCGGTGTCGTTGCTTCGATCCTCGTCCAGAACGGAACCCTGAGGATCGGCGACAGCTATATCGTCGGCAACACCTTCGGCAAGGTCCGCGCCATGTTCGACGATCGTGGACGCGCCATCACCGAAGCCGGTCCCTCCACCCCGGTCGAGATCCTCGGCCTGGAGTCGATCCCCGACGCGGGCGACACCTTCCTTGTCATGGCTGACCGCGACAAGGCGAAGGGTATCGCGCAGTACCGCAAGCTCAAGGAGCGCGAGGCGCAGCTTGCCAAGAGCTCGCGCGTGTCTCTGGAAGGTCTCGCCGAACAGATCAAGCAGGCGGGCGTCAAGGATCTCAACCTCATCCTCAAGGGCGACGTGCAGGGTTCGGTCGAGGTGCTGGCCGATTCTCTGGTCCGGATGTCCACCGAAAAGGTACGGGTCAAAGTGCTGCATTCGGGTGTCGGCGCCATCACCGAGACGGACATCCTGCTCGCTTCCGCCTCCAACGCGGTGGTCATCGGCTTCAACGTTCGACCTGAGCGCAAGGCGCAAGATCTGGCCGAGCGCGAGAACGTGGAAATCCGCCTGCATTCGATCATCTACGAGTTGCAGGACGAGATGACCAAGGCCATGCTCGGTCTGCTCGACGCCGTATACCGGGAGAACTACGAAGGTCGCGCCGAGGTGCTCAACGTCTTCAAGATCACCAAGGTCGGCCAGGTTGCCGGTTGCACGGTTCGCGACGGTCAGATCAAGCGCGACATGCAGGTTCGCGTTCTGCGCGGAGGCGAAGAGGTCTGGAAGGGCAAGATCGCCTCGCTCAAGCGGTTCAAGGACGACGTCGCCGATGTCCGTCAGGGCATGGAGTGCGGTATCGATCTCCAGGGCTTCAAGGACATCCGCGTCGGAGATCTCATCGAGGCCTTCACCACCGAGAAGATGGCCGCTGACCTCGGGCAGAATACCGCCGAGAAGAAGCGGCAGCAGATGGCTGAGCTTGCCGCGGCCAAGGATCACGAGCCGGTCGGCGCAGGTGTTTAGCCGGACGCACGCAAACGACAACGGAAGGGCCGGGAGCAATCCCGGCCCTTCCGCTTTTGAGACAAGATGCGTCACCTCCCCGGGTACATGAATCTGCAAAGGAGGGACGCTTTTCCACGTACCCGAGAAGGATCATGACCGAAAGTGGCAGAGACGCTTTTGTCCAAAAAGAGTCTTCTTGTCACATGCCTATTTCGAAGGCATCTGAACCGGCATTGGAGTTGGAATGAGCAGTACGAACGGGCACAAATCGATCTTCGGCACAATGAACGAGAGCGCTTCGCCGCATCCGCGGCCGCAGATGCGCAGAGACAACTGGCGGAGCCTGAACGGGGAGTGGCAGTTCTCAAAGGGGCGCGACAAGGTCGCCGCGCTGCCTGACGAGGTCACATGGGATTGCAACATCCTCGTCCCGTTCAGCCCGGAGACCGAGGCCAGCGGCGTAGCAGATAGTGGGTTCTACACCGCTGTCTGGTATCGCCGCACGTGGGAGCAGCAGCCGCTCGCTCCAGGCGAACGTCTGCTCGTGCATTTCGAAGCGGTGGACTGGCAGGCAGTGGTGTGGGTGAACGGCAAGCGTGTGTGCTCGCACCAGGGTGGCTTTACACCCTTCTGCGCCGACATCACGCATGCGCTCGTCGAGGGTGCCACGCAGGAGATTGTGGTCCGGGCCGAAGACGACTCGCACGACCTTGAAAAGCCTCGCGGCAAGCAGGACTGGAAGCTCGAACCGCATTCGATCTGGTACCCGCGGACCACCGGTATCTGGCAGGAGGTCTGGCTCGAGACAGTGAACGCCACCCGGATCGGCTCCCTGCACTGGTCGAGCAGCCTGAAGCACTGGGACATCGGCATCGAAGTCCGCGTCTTCGAAGACGGCCGTGCGGACACGGACATCACCGGCTTCGAGCAGACATCGCAGCAACAGCCATTGAAGCTTTGTGTCTCACTGTCCGTCGGGGATCAGTTGATTGCGGAAGATGCCTACGCGGTGATCGCCGGGCGAGGTGCACCGTCGCATCGCGCTCTCCGATCCGGGAATCGACGATTCGCGGAACTCCCTGCTCTGGTCGCCGACCTCACCGACACTGATTGAGGCGAAGATCGAGCTGCGCACAGCGAGTGGCGAGATCCTCGACACGGTTCACAGCTACACGGCGCTCCGCTCCGTTGCCACGCAGGGCGACCGCTTCGTTCTGAATGGACGGCCGCTCACGCTCCGCCTCGTACTCGACCAGGGATATTGGGAGAAGACCGGCCTGACTGCCCCCGACGACGCCGCGTTGCAGCGCGACATCGAGCTCGTCAAGAAGCTCGGGTTCAACGGCGTGCGCAAACACCAGAAGATCGAGTCGCAGCGTTTCCTCTACTGGGCAGATCGCGCCGGCCTGCTTGTCTGGGAGGAGATGCCGAGCGCCTACCGGTACACGACCAAGTCCATCCACCGGCTCTCCCGTGAGTGGCTGGAGGTGCTCGAGCGTGACCGCAGCCACCCCTGCATCATCGCCTGGGTCCCGTTCAACGAGAGCTGGGGTGTTCCGGACCTGCCGGACAGCCCCGCGCAGCGGCACTATGTCCAGGGTCTCTATCATCTGACCAAGGCTATCGACCCGAGTCGGCCTGTGATCGGGAACGACGGGTGGGAGAACATCGCGACCGACATCATCGGCGTTCACGACTACGACGATCAGCCCGCTCGCATCGCACTGCGCTACGGCCTCAACGACATCGAGACCAAACTGCTGAAGCGTGAGCGTCCGGGAGGCCGGATCCTGACCCTCGGCGGCAAGGACTTCACCACAAGCCAGCCGATCATCCTCAGCGAGTTCGGCGGGATCGCATTCGGCGGCGACCGAAAGACGACCTGGGGGTACTCACGCTCGCAGACCTCCGAGGACTTCCTGGAGCGTTACCGCGAACTGCTCGAGACGGTACGCAGCCTTCCCGCGCTCGCGGGGTTCTGCTACACGCAGTTCACGGACACCTACCAGGAGGTGAACGGGCTGCTCTACATCGACCGCACACCGAAGGCTCCCTTCGAACTGATCGCACAGGCGACATCGGGCATTCGTCCCGAGCTGGACGAACAGACGGAGACGGCATGGCGCGACGAGGATGTTCAACAAGCGCCTCACTTCAGGGCAGCAGTCCTTCCCTAAGCCGAGTCGAACCCACAACAGAAGGACCTGCGCCTCGCAGGTCCTTTTTCTCTGTTCCCATATTGTGGATCGGTGCTCAATCGTCGTCGTCGTCCTTGCGGTTTCCCGGCTTGGGCGGGTGCCGAAGCTGCGCCGGCACGGGCTTGTTCCCCATGGCGTCCTTCCAGAGAATGACATTCAGCTCGGCCGTAGGCGCCTGATCCGGGTGCGAGAAATCCATCTTCGAGGACTGGTGCGCGCCTGGGCTGCGGGCCGTGTTCACCTGGTAGATCAGCCCGTTGTCACGGTTTGTGGTATCCGCCGTGTATGGTGCCTGATCGCCGGCGCCGCTGAACAGCGGTGACATCAGCGACGCGAACGCATCGTTGTTGTTCATCGGCGGCAGACCAAGCAGCGTCTCCATCGTGCGAACGGTGCTCACGGTGGTGTAGAAGCGGTGATCGACGAACGGTGTCCCATTAGGCCCCCGCGGCGAGTACTTGCTGATCACCAGGCAGACGCTCCTGTGTGCATCGACGTGATCAGCACCGTCCTGCGCGTCATCCTCGAGGATGAAGAACGCCGTATCGTCCCAGAATGGGCTGTGGGAGATAGCCTCTACCGCCCGGCCAACGGCAAGATCGTTATCCGCGACCGACGCTTGCGGACGAGGCATGCCTGGACGAGTTCCGGCAGTGTGGTCATTCGGGAATCGAAGCTGAATAAAGTTCGGCATCACGTCCTTCCCTGCCTGCTTCTCTGCCACCCACCCGCGGAACTTGGTCAAAAACTCCTCCATGCGCAGTTGGTCCGGAAACGAAAGCTGAAAGTCCGGATACTGCGGATCGAAATGCCCCTGCAGTTCGGGTTTGGTGGCAGTATTGGACGCGATCATCGGGATCGGCCACGGATACGGACTGGTGCCCCCACCGTAGTTGGCGGGGATGGCTTCACCTTTGTGAATAGCGGGACGCGGACATCCGGTTGTTTCACCCTCCGGGGTTCCTTCGAGCGGCGATGCCTGCCGCGTGGCCGGGGCTCTTTCGGCGCAGAACTTGGTCGAAATGTACTCGCCGAAGTGGTACAAGCGTCTTCCCATGCGCGGCGAGGTTGGTCCAGAGATATCCACTCGCCGGTTCGTTCACATCTGGGATTCCCTGCAGCACGGGAAAGCCGTTGGAGACCACGCCTTCGTAGTCGTACGAGCGCTCCAGGCCGCGGTAGCTCTGTTGCCAGGTCTTCTCCGTGTAGTCCGAGGTGATCGCCGCGTTGGACCACACGTGTCCGTCACCCGAGACTTCCGCCGAGTCGTAGAAGTTGTCCAAAATGCCGAACTGTTCGGCTAGTCTGTGCTCGTTCGGCGTGATGCTGCGACCGTACATCGTAAGACCCGGGTCGCCGTTCGCGACGGGCTCATCGCCCAGGATCTGATCAAAGGTGCGGTTTTCCTTGATGATGTAGATGACGTGCTTGATGGGGTTGTGGCCGGCTCGGAACGCGATCGTCTCGTGCGCGGCCTTCACTCGGTTATCCGAAACAACCTGCTGCGTGAAGCCGGCGAGGTTGCTGCTGAGCTGCGACAGCGGCACACGCGCGAACGACCCGTACAGCAGGCTTGCGATGTAGGTGCGCTCGGGATGACTCACCTTCGGGTTCCTGGCTTGTGGCATGTTGTTCGGACCAGTGCCTTCGCCCTTGGCGGTTGCGATCAACAACTCGGTTGGAGTCGCGGCCAACGCAGTGGGATACCAGCCCGTCGGAACGAAGCCCACCGGACGATTCGCCGTCATCGTGCCTTTGTGATCGGCCTTGTTTCGGGTGTCGAACACGGCGACCGCGTTCGAGCTTGCGTTCGCCACAAACAACCGCGTGCCGTCCTTTGACAACGCCAATGCGTCCGGAACCGCACCGAAGTAGGTCTGCCCCGGCAGCTTCGTATCGAAGAAGCCCGCTACCCGCATCGCGCCGCTTCGTGATACGGGAACACTGACGCTGGCCACCATGTCCCGGTTTGCCAGCGCAACATACAAGGTGCGCTCATCCGGGCTGAGCGCGAGTGCCGCGGGGTGTGAACCCGCCCCGGTCGCTGTCCTGGGTGGAAGCAGGGAGACGCGGCCGGTCTCGCGACCGCCGACCAGATCCAGTTCCACCACCGCCGAGCCGTTCCAGAGCGCCACAAACCCCCGCGTGCCATCCCGCGTCGCCGTCACCGTGATCGGGTATGCGGCGGGCACCGTGGCAACCGTTGACAGGTCGAAGCGCTTCAGCACAGAGCCACTGTGTAGCATCCATCAGCAGCGCGTCATCGGAAAGATTGTCTGCGATCAGCAGACGGTCACCGCTGCCGTTTGGGCCAGGCACAACCCACAGACCCGCAGGGTATGGGATCGCCATGCCTGGCGCCTGCGGCTTCTCGAACACGCTCTGTTGCCGTCCAGCACGCAGCGTCTGCAGCGGAACAGGGAGCAAGCGCTCGGGGACAAGCTTTGCGTCCGAAACGCTGTAAACGGCGATCGCATTCCCCGTCTCCCCTGGATGTCCACCCACCGGGGCGGTCAGCGAGCCGAGCGATGCATACAACCGGTGCCCGTCACTGCTCCACGCCAGCCCCTCGAAAAGGGTCTGGTGTGCGACCTGCATTCTCGTCCTCACGTCGGGAAAGTCCACCTGCTTCCCTGTGTTCAGGTCCACCAGGAGGATCGACTGGTCGTAGTCGGATTCGGCGGTGCCGTAGCCCGCGTTCAGGGTCGCCGCGTAATGCCCGTCGGGCGAGACGACCAGCGACATCGGCAGGCTGTTTGTCTTCGAGGGCAGGCCGGGCACAGAGCGCGTGAGCTGCTTGCTGCTGGGCAGATCGATAGCCGTGTCCGGAACATTGCTTTGAGCGCGCGATGCAGGGCCGATGGCCGCTAGCACCAGCGCTGCCGCGAAAAGAGATCTGCGCTTCAGCATGCCTCAGAGCATATCGGCAACTTCAAACGAAACATCAGCGCGCCGAAACGAAAATCGAACATTTCATCGCATCTCAACTACGTCCAGTCACGGCAGTTACCACGATCCCTGCTTGCCTCCGTACCACCAAACCAGGCCCAGAGTCGCCGTGTCCTGATGCTCCGACGGCCCGCCTGCGTTATGCGTCTGGAAATACGGGACGTTGCTCCAGTCGCGGCGGAACTCGATGAACGCATCCAGCCCATCTCCCACCTGGCGTTTATAGCTGACCGTTGCCTCTTTCAGCGCCTGTGACGCTCCGCTGAACAGGCCGTTACGGTCGGACAGATACTCTGCGCGGCCCGCAATCCAGGTCCGTGGATCCACTTGGTACTGCAGCCATACAGTTCCACCGCTTACATGCGAGGGCGCGGACGACTGGCCCGGCGCGGCGTTGGCCCATGTCCTCTGGATCACATAGTCGCCTTCACCCATCAACGTAAGCTTCGGGTTCACCTGCCACGTGGCGTAATTGTTGAGGATGTGCAGCTTGCCGTCAGGCGTAGGAATGATGGGTTTCAGGCAAAGTCCCGGCTGAAGCAGATAGGTACAGTTCGTGGCCGAAACGGAGTCCGGGTTCTCTTGTCCGAAGTAGTAGTTGCTTGTCCAGGTCACCGACTTCGCAGGCGACAGAACGAACCCGAACAGTTCATCCTTGAACCCGTTCGTGGGCTCCGTCTGGTTCACGCCATTCACCAGCCAGTAGTTCACCGCGAACTTGTCGTTGAAGTGGTACGACGCGCGGAAGCCCTCATGGTAGAAGGGCAAGTAGTAGAAGTTGAAGAACCGCGTGTAGTTCATCTGGTCCTTCGTGTAGTTGCCCTCCGCGCCCAGCGAGCTCGCCCACTTTCCGAAGTCGACCTGCAGCCCTTTGCCAACCGGAAGCACATAGCTGCCATAGGCCTGGTAGATGTTCGCGTAGATGGACGGGCGGGGCTCGTTCGCCGGATTGCCCTGCAGCGTCGCGGTCGCCTGTCCAAACTGCAGGTCGAGCCGCAGGCCATAGCGACGGCCTTTTTCAACGTCGGGGTCGAGATCCAGGATGATATCCGCTTGATTGATGCTGAACGCATTGCTGAGCACGTCATACGCTCGCAGTTGGTTCGCGCGACCTGGCGGCCGGTTGAAGTTGTATTCGTAGTAGCCGTCGAACGTGTAGTTCAGCGTCGCGCCACCCGGTAGATTCGCAGGCAGCACTCCCGCAAGCGGTGACGGCGAAGGTTGTTGCGTCTGCACGGTCGCCACTGGCGGCGCTGCGCTAACCGCAGCGACAGGCAGCGCTGGCTCTGGGGGCTCAGCGCTCGCAGCAGTGGTCGGTTCGTCCGCCGCGGCGGTCGCAACCGCGTCACTTGCGCTGCCACTCTGTTCGAGCGCGTCCAGCCGTGCGGAGATCCGCGCTAACTCCGCCCGAAGCTCCTGAATCTCGTGCTCACGAGCAGTGGGGGCCGTTACAGCGGCCGGCCCGGTTGATCCCTGGGCAAGAGCCGGACCGGCGACCAAAAATGCGGCGAGCACAACGGCAACGCTTTTCATGGGGACTCCCTCTTCGCGATCAATAGCCCGCAAGAGCTCCGCCACTACAGTACGGACCCCTCCCATAAAGAAGGGGTAAGTTGTTTCTCGCAGAGTGGCATGCGTCTCGGTACCATACTCGGATGCAACTCGATCGCATTCAGCACGCGCTACGCGAGGCCGGGCTCGACGGCTGGCTCTTCTACGACCACCACCATCGCGACCCCATCGCCTACCGGATCCTTGGCCTCGACCCGCAGATGTTCGTTTCGCGCAGGTGGTACTACCTCGTGCCCGCCTTCGGAGATCCCCGCAAGCTGGTACACCGCATCGAGTCAGGCAAGCTGGATCCCCTGCCCGGAACAAAGCGCGAATATTCGTCCTGGCAGGAACTCGAGGCCGGACTCGCCGCCATGCTCGGCGGCGCCAACACAGTGGCGATGCAGTACTCGCCCCGCAACGCGATCATGTACGTCTCCATGGTCGATGCTGGAACCGTGGAGCTTGTTCGTGCGCTCGGCAAAGACGTCGTCAGCTCAGCCGATCTCGTCAGCCAGTTTGAAGCTGTGCTCACGGAAGCGCAGATCGAGACTCACTTCGAAGCCCAGCGACGTCTCGATGGCGTGCTGCAGGCTGCTTGGGCAAGGATCGGCGACGCTGTGGGCTCCGGCAGTGGAACCGATGAGTTCGCGATGATCAACTTCCTGCTCGACGGCATGAACCGGGAAGGTCTCTGGACCGATCACGGGCCCAACGTCAGCGCCGGTCCGAACTCAGCCGACTCGCACTATGAGCCCACCGCCGCTTCCTCTCGCCCGATCGCCAAGGGCGACTTCGTCTTGATCGACTGCTGGGCGAAACTGGCCGACCGTGAGGACGCTATCTGGTACGACATCACCTGGACCGGCGTCGTGGGCCGCGAACCCACCGACCGTGAACGCCAGGTCTTCGTCGCCGTTCGCGACGCCAGGGACGCCGCCATTGCCCGCGTCGAACAAGCGTACGGGTCGAACACGCCGATCGCCGGTTGGCAGGCCGACGATGCCGCCCGTGAGGTCATTCGGAACGCCGGCTTCGGCCCGTTCTTCACGCATCGCACCGGTCACAACATCGCGACCTCGCTGCACGGGAACGGAGCGCACTTGGACAACCTCGAGACTCACGACGAACGGCTGCTGCTGCCGAATACCTGCTTCTCAGTCGAGCCCGGCATCTACTTCCCCGGCGAGTTTGGGGTTCGCAGCGAAGTCAACATGATTACGCGTCCGGGCCGGGCCGTCGTCACAGGGCCGCGCCAAACGGCGCTGCTTCGCATTGGCTGACCGAAGTTCCATCATCGCCCGAACGTACGCACTGGTAAAATCGACGCAATGGCAGCTGCAACAACGACCGACACCCAGCGCGAGATCGCGCGTCCCATACCTGGCGAGCGCTCCAGCCTGCCTGCGTTTGCGCTGCTCCTTGGCTGGCTGATCCCGGGCGCCGGACATGCTCTGCTCGGAAAGTGGGGCCGTGCCGCGCTGCTTTTCGTCTCGATCCTCGGTATGTACCTGATCGGCATCGGCCTGGTCGGCAAGATCTACCAGCCCAACACCGGCGAGGTGCTGGACATGCTCGGATTTGTAGGCCAACTAGGAATGGGTCTCCTGTACCTGATCGCCCGCTGGTTCGGTCTGGGCGCCAGTTCCGCGGCTACCACGCTGAATGACTACGGCACGAAGTACCTGGTCGCCTGCGGCCTCTTGAACCTCATCGCAGCGGTGGACGCGCACTCGCTCGCCAGCGGAAGAAAGGCAGCCTGATGCAGCTTACCCAGTTCAGTGCGGCCCTGCTGTTTGCCCTATTCACGTCGGTGGTGTTCGGCATCACGCAGCGCGCGCAGCCCAAGCTGATGGTGCGCTTCGGGGTCTTCTGCTTTGTGCTCTTCGCCGGCGGCGTGATCGCGGCAAGCTGGCTGTTCTACTTCATCAAGCACTAGTCCAACGCAGCGCCATCGCAACGCGCAGCCTCATCGGCATCGCTTGCCGAACGCAGACGCTACTGCGGTGTGGTGGGAGTTGACGGTGTGGTCGTCGTTCCCGGTGTGGTCGAGCCGGGAGCCGTTGTCGTGGGCGCCGTTCCGCTATTAGGCTGACCATTCAGGTTGGTGCCGAAGCTCGACGCGGGTTGCGAGCCGAGCGTCCCGCCGCCCATGCCTGCATTCATGCGGCCCTTCTGGTAGAGCTGCTCAATGCGGGGGTCATACCAGAACTCCCACGTCTCGTAGCTTGTCTGCTGGTTCGGTGTCAGGATCGAGCCTCCACTTGCGCCCGGCGCCACGCCGACGATGGCTCCGCCGCCTCCAGCGCTGTCAAGACCCGTCCCTGTGCCGCCGGTGGTGGTGCCACCCGTGGTGGTCGTCCCTGCACCGCCGATCGTGGCGCCCTGGAACCCGCTGGTCAGCGGCGACGTGGTCCCGATTGTGCTGGAGGCTCCCGGTGTCGAGCCCGTCCCCGCAGCAGCAGGGCTGGCCGCTGCGCCGGGCGACGTGCCAATCCCCGAATTCATCCCGGCCGCCGACCCCAAGCCGGATCCGATGCTCGAGCCCAGTCCACCTGCGGCGATTCCCGCAAGCTCCTGCCCGAAGAATCCCTTGATGGTGGTCTTCTGTTCGCCAAGGTGGATGATCTTCCAATCGGCCTTGCCGGTCAGCGGGTCCGTGTACTCCTGCCGCAGAAAGCGGATGTTGTTGGACTGCTTCAGCGCATCGATCGACGGCGGATAGTTGTGGAACTTGCGGTAATAGAGCCGGATTGCGCGCACATACTGCTGTGCCCTCTGCTCCGTCTCAACCTCTTTGTCGCGGCGGACGTCCTTCGCGATCACGGGCGCGGCAACCGACAAAGCAATCAGCACCAGCGCGACCATGACCACCACAGCGACCAGCATGTACCCCGCCTCAGCCTCCTGAGACCGGATTGGGCCGCTCACCTGCTCGCTCGCACTGCCGGGTTGTGGTTCGAGCTGCATGGAAGAACTTACTGCTGCAACAACGGCAGCGTCTGCGTGTTGTTGTTCAGCAGATCGGTAACCTGCACGCCGTACGGCAGGATCTGATCCACCTTGTAGCGCTTCGCGACAATATCTCCCGCTGTCGCGAGGTAAACGTCATCGCCTGAGAGCAGAAATGCCTGCTTCACACCGCGGCCCCGTTGCGCCGTTCCGAAGAACTTCAGCGGGATCGGCGGCGGTGGTGGCGGACCCTGAGGTACCGGAGGTGGGGCCGGAGTGCGTGGGGTCGGACGCGCCGCAGGAACATGCGTCGGCATCGCCATCACGGCAGGAGTGTACGTTGCGGAGAAGATGTTCCGGCCTGAACCTGCGTAAACCAGACCCTCGGTTCGCAGCATCGCGGCCTGATCCAGCGTCGGATCCAGCCCTGCCGAGGTGCTGGCAAGCTTCTGCGCATCGACCCCGGCCATGGCGCCGATGCCGTTTCCGTTGCGGGCGGCCGCGGTACTCGCAGCCGGATTGCGCGGAGGTGCAGGCGCGCTTGTAAGCGGCGCCACCGCGGGAGGCGGTGTGCTGGAACCCCCGCCAAGCACCCCGTACAGGTTGTAAACAATCCCGCAGAACGCCGCCCCGCCGAGCACTCCCAACAGAATCGTCTTCTTCCGATTCTCCGCGCCAGTCTTCATGGCGCACCTCCAGGGTTCGGCGCTGGAAGCGTCTCCGCAGGCCTGGGCGGCAGCTCCGCAGAGATCTCGTCGGTGCTGGGCGAACGGAGATACGTCATCAATCGCAAACGGAGGTTCACCTGCCCGGTCTGCTGGCCGGTCAGGGTGATGCCTGTAATGACAAAGAACACCCGGTCCCGCTCCAACGCGTTGATGAAGCCAACCACAGGCCGGTAATCACCGGCGATGAGTGCATCCATGCTGACCTGCGTCAGCGCATACTGCCCAGCCAGGGCCGGCGCATACGTGTACTGCACGCGCCCGAGTCGAACATGCTCGTGCGAGGTCAGCGCGCCCAGCTCCGCGGCGACCTGAGAGGTGGCGTACGGCAGGCGAGTCTGGTAGAACGCGTTCGCCTGCTCCGTCGAGACCAAAAGCTTCTCGTCGATTCCCTGCAGCGGCCGGTCCGCAATCCGAGCGGCCGTCAACATGGTCCGCTGCTGCGCGAGCGCATCCTGGCCCGTCGAACTGAGCGCCTCCCAGACGACAAGCAAATGGGCGAGCAGGTAGACGTTCAATACGATCAGTGCGGCAACTCCTGCGAAATGCAGGTTCACCGCGGTTAAGAGCTGGCGCGCTCGCGCCGTAAGCCGGGGTACACGGCGCAGCACTGAAGAACTGTTCGGAGGCGGAATCACAGCGACAGAACTCATCGCGGGCCACCTCCCTGCCGCGCTCCTACGGGCGGCATCGGCCGCGGCCCTGCACCCACGCCTCCGGGGTACGGCGAGCAGCACCACGCCATTCGGAGGGTATCCGCTGCGAAGATTCGCCGCCCTTTGCCGCTCGAGCTCACGCCTGCGCTCCGCAATCGACGTCGGTGCAGCCTCGGGCGCGGCAGTAGGAGCGGGCACGGGAGCCGCATCGGTTGTCTCGGTGGCCCGAGAGGCTCGATGACCGACGACGTACGGCTCTCCGGGCGGGAGCGGATTGTAGTTCGCCAGGATCTCAAACTCCACCCCGGCGGGCCCCGCAGGCGCGGCTCCCGGGCCGGGCATTGCTGGTCGGCCGTTCGCTGCAGCTTGCTCGCGGTTCTGCGCAGCCTCGCTTCCAAGCCGGGGCTGCAGGAAGCGCCGCGAACGCTCCAGGTTGCGGACGAGCTGGATTGCCCGGTCGCGCTCGCCGGCAACCCGCAACCGGATGAGGACCTGGCCGTCAGCTGTCACCGCGGGCTCGATCGAGGTTACCTGGACGCCGCTCGGCAGCACATTTTCCAGATCCATCATCACCGCGGTCCAGGAGAAGCTCTTTCGAATGAAAAGCGTATTCAGAAAGTGCGCACGGTCCAGAATGGCCGCGTTCGCCGGCTGCCGCAACCGCTGCTCGGTGTGCAACTTCATCTGCTGAGCAGCAATCGTCTGCTCGCGCAGATGGTCCAGCTCGACCTTCTGCCTGGCAGCCTTGACGCTCAGCACATGCGCGCCGACCGCAAGCGCCAGGCCCGAGATGACCAGCGCGATCATCAGAAGCCGGAGCCGAAGGAAGAACGGCCTGAGCTCAACGAAGGGCCGTGTGGCCAGATTGACAGAGACGCGCATGTTTAGCTCTTCAGCGCCCCCACAACCCCGGCCAGCCAGCTGCGCGAAACCGACGCACTGGTTGCCGCTGCGCTCAACTGGGCGGAGTCGATCAGCTCACGGACGCGAAGCCCGTCCTGCTCCGCCATGCCCTGCTCGCGCAGAATACGCTGCAGTTCGTCTGCATCCAAGCGAACCTGCGTTCAGAAGCACCTGGGGTGCCGCGCCAAGCGTGTCCTCAAAGTAAGCCACCGCGACCGACACCGCTCCGGCTATCTCTTCGGCCTGCGCATCGGGAGAAAGCGCATGAACCGGCATATCGCGGGAATCGGAGCGGTTGAACGTCCCCGGTCTTCGACTGTCAACCGCCGCAGCAGAGTCAGTGAAGGTACCCGGAGAGGTCGGCGCCACGAGAATGGCGTGGTGCAACTGAGCGTCGAGGTCCGCTGACGAGGTGGGCGAAACGTACGGCGATTCGCTGACCGGAGCCGGCTCGCCACGGTCGTAAAACCCCTCGTTCGCCGCCGTCCGGTAGGCCTGCGCACGGCGCAAGTACATGTCGTCCGTCGGGGCCCCATTCGCGCCCGCAAGCCCGATCCCACGGTAGGGGTCCGGCCCGGGACTCTCGTTGCTCGCGCCCGCGCCGTATGGGTCGCGACCGTATTGCGGCAGCGGTTGCTGCGCCGCCCACTCGGCCGCGCTTTGGTCACGATCCACCAAGGGCAGCGTCATCGCACCGGGTTCGCCGCTTGGCTCAAACAGCGCCGGGCGGTAGATTCGCCGGCACGGCCGGCGCAGGCTCCGCGAGTTCAATAGAACGGTGCAAGAGCAGGATGCCTGCACGCACAATGGCGGTCGTGACCCCCGAGCTGTGCGCGTTGACGACCAGCGACGCGCCTTCGCCCTCGTTCAAGCTGGCCAGCGCCGCCAGCGTGCTCGGGAGCACCGCGCCGGGCTCGAAGCCAGCTTCACGGGCGATCGATTCGTACTCGGTCAGCACGTCCCGCGGCACCGCCACCGCGAGCACCCGGATCAGGTTTCGCGCGCTGCTCATCACCTGGAAGCTCACCATCGCGTCGTCCGACTCGAACGGCACGAGCTTTTTCAGCCGAAAGCGGACCAGCGGCAAGGCTTCGGAGAGCTTGTTCGGCAGACTGTCGAACTCCAACAGAAGGACGCGAACTGCGCCATCGGGGATGACCAGCGTCAGATCGGCGTTTCGTGCATTCGGGCGCGCACCTACCTGCTCCAGCGCCCGTCGCACCGCGGAGATCGCCGAAACCCGGTCAAGGATGTTCCCCGGCTTGAGGCTGGGGATCACCGCCGCTTCCGGCAGATCGACCTTGGCGACCGACGCCAACGGCATGCCCGGCTCCGGAGAGCACGCTGCGATCACACCGGCCGCCGCGATTTCGCAGGCCACGCGTGGGCGGCTTCCAGAGGCTTTGGGCAACAGATTCATTCGTGCTCTTCTAGAGTATCGTGCAGGCTCGGCCAAATGGGCAGTGCTGCAGCTTGGACGGGCAGAAAAGAAGCTGGTTACCTGCGCCGCAACCGACCCCGTCTGCCCCGTTTGGGGCATGCCGGGAGCTTAGCGCCCAGTCTCGATGAATGTAACCTTGTTGATCTCCTTCAAGGTGGTCAGCCCTGCGCGGACCCGCTGTAGCGCCGAATCGCGCAGGAAGTTCATCCCTTTTTCCCGAGCCTTGCTGCGGATCTCGGAGCCGGGGCGCTTTTCCAGCAACATGTCGCGAATCTCGTCATCCAGCTCCAGCAGTTCGTGGATCGCGGAGCGGCCGCGGTAGCCTGTTCCACCGCACTCGATGCAGCCTGTGCCCTCGCGGAACCGGAAGCCGTGCCACTCGGCGGGATCCAACCCGTTTTCTACGAGTTCCGCGTCGGTATAGGAGACCTCACGGGCACAAAAGTCACAGACCTGGCGCACCAATCGCTGCGCGAGGATGCAGTTCAACGCGGAGACAAAGTTGTACGGTTCAACGCCCATGTTCAAAAACCGGCCGAGCACGTCGACGACGTTATTTGCGTGCACCGTTGTGAACACCAGGTGGCCCGTAAGCGCGGAATTGATCGCAATCTGGGCCGTTTCAGCATCACGGATCTCGCCGACCAGGATCTTGTCGGGGTCATGGCGCAGAATCGAGCGCAGACCGCGCGCAAAGGTCAGCCCTTTCTTCTCGTTCACCGGAATCTGGGTGATGCCGCGGATCTGGTACTCGACCGGATCCTCGATCGTGATGATCTTGTCTTCTTCGCTCTTGATCTCGTTCAGCGCGGCGTAGAGGGTAGTCGTCTTACCGGAGCCGGTCGGCCCTGTGACGAGCACCATCCCGTAGGGCTCCTTGATGTAGCGGCGGAACCGGCGCAGGTCCTCTGCGGCAAACCCGACCACGTCCAGCGAGAGGTTGCGGAACTTCTCGCTCATCGACTCCTTGTCGAGCACGCGAAGCACGGCGTTTTCCCCGTGAACCGTCGGCATGATCGACACGCGGAAGTCGATAAGCCGGCCCTTGTACCGGACCCGGAAGCGGCCATCCTGCGGAACGCGGCGCTCAGCAATATCCAGCTCGCTCATGACCTTGATACGGCTCAGAATTGTCTGGTGATGCTCGCGCGCGATCGGCGCCATCGCCTGCTGCAGCACGCCGTCGATGCGGTACTTCACCAGCAGCGAATCATCGTAGGTTTCAAGGTGAATATCGGACGCGCGGCGCTCGAGCGCCGTGTAGACGGTGGTGTCGACGAGCCGGATGATCGGCGAGATATCGTCGTCCCCGGTCAGCTTCTCGATCGAGATGTTTTCGTCCGTGTTTTCGTCAGCGCCGATGACGTCGAACGCCAGGCCTTCGGTGGCCTCGTCGAGTACGCGCTGCGACTGCTCGGTCTTCTTCAGCAGATCGGTGATCTGCGACAAGCGTAGCGACCCGCGTCACCAGCCGCGTGCCCAGCAGCCCGGAGATCTCATCCAGCACCATCAGCTTGGACGGGTCCGCCACCGCGATGGCCAGCCGGCTTCCAATCTGCTCCAGCGGCACAAAGTTGTAGCGGAACATCATGTCCACCGGCACGGACTTGAAGAGCTCATGGTGGATCTTGAAGTTCTTGAGGTCCACGAACTCGGCGTGGTAACGGCGGGCAAGCAGCTGCGCCCGCTCGACTTCAGTGAGTTGGTCATTCGAGTAGAGGTTCGCTACAGGAGGTGCGGTGGCGGCCATGGGTGTTGGACTCCGAGAAGCGGCGCTAGGCGCCCCCTACTCCGTTCAGGCTGAAGATCGGCAGATACAGCGCGATCAGGATAAAGACAACGACGATGCCCATCACGATCAGAATCGCGGGCTCGATGAGGCTCATGAGCGCGGCGATGGAGGTCTGGACGTCCTCTTCGAAGAACTCCGCCACGGAATTCAGCATTTGCGGAAGCGCGCCGGTGGACTCACCAACCTCGACCATTTCGATCGAGAGTTCGGGAAAGATCCTGGTCGCCTCGAGCGAACGGGAGAGACCTTTGCCCTCTCGTACGCCCTCCACCGACTCGCCCACGGCGCGGCTAATCTGGCGTGAGTCGATGGCGCGAGCTGCGGTTTCCAGGCTGGGCACGAGCGGGAGGCCGCCCGTAAGCAGCGTCGAAAGTGTGCGCGAGAACAAGCCGACCTGGTACTTCAGCCAGATGGAGCCCAGCCCGGGAATGCCGATCCGGACGCGGTCCAGAAAGGTGGCGCCGGCCTCGGTCTTGGCCCAGCGGTACACGAGGTAGACGCACCCCGCGACCAGGATCGCGATCCACCAGCCATCATGCTGCGCAGTCTGCCCCAGCGAGAGAAGAAACAGGGTGAGGCTCGGCAACTGCGTCCCAAGCTGGTTGTACAACT
Source organism: uncultured Verrucomicrobiae bacterium (assembly GCA_963795955.1). GTDB lineage: Bacteria > Acidobacteriota > Terriglobia > Terriglobales > Acidobacteriaceae > Granulicella. The sequence goes on along the minus strand of CAWCJK010000008.1, from coordinate 658,233 downwards.
CTGCAAACCGGGGTACTACAAAGGTGATCAGAAACGTGAGCAACCCGATCATCATCGTGATCAGGAGAACCGGGTAGATCAGCGACGCGCGCAGCTTTTTGCGGAAGGTGAGCGCCACCCGCTGGAAGTCTAGAAAGCGCTGCAGCACCTCTTCGAGGTTGCCGGAACGCTCGCCGGCGAGCAGCGTGGTCGTGTACACGACCGGTACATTACCCTGCGCTTCGAAGGCGGAAGAGAGTGATTCGCCAGTGCGAACACGAGCGCCCACGTCTTCAAGCTGCGCGCGAAAGTTGGCGTCCTTCTGCCGCTTCGCCAGGAGTTCCAGCGAGCCGAGGATCGGCAAACCTGCACGGATTAGCGTCAGAAACTGCTGATTGAACACCAGAAATGTGTCGAGTTTGATCTTTTTCTTGCCGGAACCGGCGAAGGTCGACCGCGGCTTGACCGAGTAAACCAGGTACCCCGCGTGGGTGAAGCGCGCGCGCAACTCCTCGGCCGTGGCGGCGGCGTGGGTCTGTTCCAGAACTCGGCCGCGTTCATCGGCCAGGCGTATGAGGAATTCGGTCATGCAGACTCAGGTTTCTGGGGTGCGCCCCCATTTTAGACGTTTCGCGGCCAGCTTCGCCGTGGCGGTCCTATGACACCTTCGAGGGAGCCGAACGGCGCGCTCCGAGAAATCATTCAACTAAATGGTTGACGCTTTCTGGCAGAGAGGATATATTCAACCGTATGGTTGAATCTTCCGCAGCCTCGCTGGACCACCTCTTCCACGCCCTGGCGGACACAACCCGCAGGGACATCCTTCGCCAGATCAGCGGAGGTGCCGAAGCCGGTGGGCGAGGTCGCCAGGCCGTTCAGCATGTCCCTTGCGGCCGTTTCGAAGCACCTGGACGTATTGGAGCGGGCTCGCCTCATCCGGCGGGTACGGCGTGGGAGTTGCCGCATGGTCCAACTCAACGCAGACCGACTTCGGGCAGCGCAGGAATGGCTCGCCTACTACGAAGCCTTCTGGAGTGATCGCCTCGATCGGCTCCAGGAACAACTGGAGCAACCGCAGGGCGCAGACTCCACCCTGCGGCACGAGGAGTAAACATGCCGACCCTTGAATCCGCTCACACCAGCCCCACAGTTCCCGCCGTCGAACAAACGCGGGTGATCCGGGCGTCCCGTGCACGCGTCTACGAAGCCTGGACGAAGCCCGAGATCCTGCAGCAGTGGTTTGGGCCAACGAATATGATCTGCCCGGCCGCCAGCCTGGACGTGAGGCAGGGTGGCGCCTACCGGATCGAGGTACGTCCGAAGCCGGATCCGGCGCAATCTTCCGCCGAATTGGGCTCCGCACAGCACAGCTCGATCGCGGAGGGCATTTATACAAAGGTGGTACCGAATGAGCTGCTCCAGTTCACGTGGATTCCGTCCTGGCAGCCCGGAGAGGAGTCGCTGGTCACGGTCTCGTTGCGGGATGCCGACGGCGGAACCGCGGTCACGATCCGGCATGAGCGGTTCAACACCGACGTTTCGCGGAATGGCCATCAACAGGGTTGGTCTGGTTCGCTGGAAAAGCTCGCTCTCGCACTGGAACCAAGGTGACCGGCGCGCGCATCACAGGCGCGCCTACATTGACACAAATGGAAACGGCCTCGCCAGCGCGAGGCCGTTTCTGTTGCTTGGATGTGTGAACTAGACGCTGAAGCTGGAGCCGCAGCCGCAGGTGGACTTCACCTGGGGGTTGTCGAACTTGAAACCGGCAGCTTCGAGCGTTTCGACGTAGTCGACCGTGCAGCCGTTAAGGTACATGGCGCTGGTGGCGTCGACGAAGACCTTCAGATCGTCGAAGCGGACGACTTTGTCCATCATGCCGGCGGCGTTCTCGAAGCTCATCGAGTACTGAAACCCGGAGCAACCGCCACCGACGACGCCGATGCGGAGACCGGCGGGAAGCGGATCCTGGGTGGCCATGATCTCCTTCACCTTGGTGATAGCGGCCGGGGTCAGGTTGACCGGATTCGACTTCACCGGGGCGGGACCCGTCACGACCTCGGGTGTAGGAACAGCGGCAGATGCCATGGGTATTCTCCTGAAAATCCTTACCGCGCGGGGGAGCCTACAGCGCGACCGGTAAAACCTTAGTTTAAGCTCGCGACGACAGGCCAGCAAGCACCACGCGCGCTCAGAATTTAAGATGCCCGCCGGCGGCGGTCGATGCACCGGGTTTGTACACTGGGACTGCTATGAGGCTTCTGGAAGCACTGGCGGCGGCCTTTATCAACACGTTCGGGATAACGCAACCGACGGACGAGACGCGGCGCAAGGCGGCGTGGTTCATCCTCGCGATGATGGTCCTGACGCTCGCTCTCGTAACTGTGGTTGGATACGCGTTTTACAGTGCTCTGCACCGCTAAACGAGCGCGAAATGCGGGCCTGTGACACCTTTTGTGTACGCCCAAACGCCCTTTCGGAATTGACAGAGCAGGAGTAGGATGCTCGCGACCCTGCCTGCCGTTTCAGATCCGTCGCGAACGGAAAAGACCGGTAAACTGGGCCGAAACTAGCGCGAAATTATCTGAGGGGAAGTAGATGAACATCCATCCGGCACTGCTGATCCTGTGGGGCGTCCTGACCCTTGCTCTGATTGCGGTTCTCATCTACCGCGCAACGCTTACGCAGCACGAGACCGACCAATTGTTCCTGAATGATGAGCAGACCGTCTCGGCCAGTCACGCCGAGCACGACGAGATCGTGGCCAAGGTCAACAAACTCCGTCCGATCTGCAATGGACTTTGGGGCGCGACCATTTTGACCACGATTCTGATCGCGGGTCTGTACATCGCCCAGGTCCTGCCGCAGTTCTAAACCTGCGCGAAGAGTCGCAACACGAACCATAGGCGTCCGCCTGTGCGCGGGAGGTACCTGCGCGCAGCGCCAGCCCAAAGCTCCCTAAGGCACTCAAGCAGTCTGCTTTGCCCGCAGACTGGGGCAGCGTGGCCCAGCGCACCACATGGATGGTGGCTGGAGCGACGACGAACGCGCGCAAGGTACCCGGCTGAAGGTTCCCGATGGGGGACTTGCAGCGGACGAAGGTGGGAGCCGCCGCGCCAGTAATGGTACCCCTTCATTGCACGGAGGATACCTTCTCCACTTGGGCAAACCAAGGTAGCTTGTCTTCAGGCCAAACTTCCCTTCGTGTTCGTCGTGAAGTCTCTTGTGGGGCTTTGGAGGCCTACTCAAGCGCCGAGGAAAAGCAATGCACATTTATCCGACCCTTACCATCATCTGGCTCGCCCTTTTGCTTTCGACTGCAATCGTCATGGTCTGCCGCGGCACCGTTACCCAGCACGAAACCGATCAGCTCTGGCTCAACGATGAAGATGGCATGAGCCTGAACAACCGCGAACATCACCGCCTGTTGAAGGTGGTTTCCATCATCAAGCCGATGTACCAGGTCCTGCTCTTTGCGACGGTCGCGGTTTCGGGCGTGATCGCTGGCATCTACATCGTGCAGGTTTGGCCCTACGTTCACTTCCTCCCCCAGCACTAAAAACCGCTGAACGGCTGGGCGCCTTCCACGCGGGAGGCGCCGGCCGTCGCGTTCCGCGTTGCCGCTTTCTGTTACTCGGCTGCAAAAGCGCAGCGCCTCTTGTGTGTGTGAACGGGCAGCTTCCGTAGCGCTCGCGCGTTGGCACAGTCGGCAGTCCGGCACCGCGACTGCGGTTCAGGCTGCGGGGTAGCGGCCGAGTTCCCTGACGAAGCTCGCGTGCGAAGCAAGCGAGCGCAGGACGGCGTCGGCCATAGCCTCACCCTCGTATCGCAGTTCCGCGAAGAAGACGTACTCCCAGGGCCTTCCCTGCACCGGTCTCGACTCGATCTTGGTGAGATTGGCTCCGGCGTTGGCGAGCCCTTCAAGGGCGCGCACCAGCGTGCCCGGCCGATGCTCCACCGAAAAGGCGATGCTGAGCTTGTTCGGCTCCCCAGCCAGGTGGGCTGCCGCGTCAGCCGCCCTGCACAGAAGGTGGAACCGGGTGAAGTTTTCGCGATGGTCCTCGATGTTTGCGGCCAGGATCTCGCCGCCGTAGAGTTGGGCCGCCAGGCGCGGGCGCGATACCGGCCGTATCTCGTAGCCCTTGTTCGACCACGTGGCGCACGCTTCCGGCAGTGTCGTGGAACGGCAGCGCCCTGGCTTGACCGAACGCGGCCAGAAATCGACGGCACTGCGACAGCGCAACCGGGTGTGAAAGAACGGTACGGATGTTCTCAATCGGCACACCGGGTGCCGCGATGAGGTTATGCCCGATGCGCAAGAGCCCTTCCGAGACGATCCACAACGGATGTTCCAGCAGAAGATCGTAGTGCTCGGCGACGGATCCGTGCAGGCTGTTCTCGATGGGGAGGACCGCAACATCCACGACGCCGGACGTGAGTCGTTCAACGACATCGGCTGACAGGCCACACGGAACAATCTCCACATCACGGCCAAGCATCTGCAGAGCCGCGATGTGACTGTTTGATCCCCGTTCTCCCTGAATTGCAACGGTTTGCTGCATCGGCGAAGTTGCCCGCAAAGGACTTAGACGAGTATGCACCCTGATTCGTTAATAAAGGGCCGCCGGAGGACAACCTAGGGTGTTTGTACCGCAACCTAACTTAGCAAATGGCGCGACAAGCTCGCGACGTTTCTAAAGTACTGCGCCTCGCTGCGGCGGGCGCACCGTCAGGAGAAAGCACATGCTTTGGACCGTCACCATTATTCTCGTTATCCTCTGGGCCATCGGCTTCATAGGTTTCCACGTCGTTGCCTGGTGGATCCACCTGCTGTTGGTGCTGGCCCTCGTCTTCCTGATCTTCAGCCTGTTGGGCGGACGCCGGGTGTAACAGGGCTTTTCAGGGATTGCGGGGTGCCCAGACGGGCACCCCAAATGCCTTTAGGTCCCTGATATCCCATTGCAGTACAGATTGGAGGTGCTCTTATGAGCATCAGCGATAGCACGGTAAAAGGAAAACTGAACGAGGTCGCCGGCAAAGCGAAGCAGGCTATCGGCGAAGCGACTGGGAACGATTCGCTCGCGAACAGGGGCGCAGGACAAGAGGTCAAGGGCCATACCGAACAGTCGTGGGGCTCAGTGAAGGAAGCCGTTCACGACTCAAGTACTCACACGACCACCGGGACGTCCACGACCACCGGAACGACGCACGGAACCGCGGGCCACGACATTCGCGAGAGCATTACCTCGACGGCTGCCAACGTGAAGGACAGCATCAAGCGGGCGACGGAACCAGACAGAGACAAGTACTAAGGGTAAATCTGCTGCAGGACAGCAAAGGGCTCGCCTCTGGCGAGCCCTTTGCGCGTTGGTCCGCTCGAATCAACGCCTGTAGAACACATCCGCCGCCACGAACAGGAAGAACACAACCGAGATCACCCCGTTCAGGGTGAAGAACGCTGCGTTCATGCGGCGCAGATCGGTCGGCGCCACGATCGAGTGCTCATAAGCTAGCAGGAGCACAACGAGCCCCATCCCGACCAGGGCGATGGTCCCCATCCCGAAGAGGTGGGCGAAGACAAACAGCAGCACGGCCATGAGCAGGTGCATGCCGCGCGCGATCCAAAAAGCTCCTTCGAGCCCAAAGGCTTGCGGCACGCTGTGCAGCCCTGCCCCGAGATCGTGCTCGTAGTCCTGGCAGGCGTACAGCACATCAAAGCCGCCCACCCAGAGCAACACTATGGCCGTAAGGACGATGATGCGGGGATCCAGTGTTCCGCGCACGCCGATCCAGGCGGCGGCGGGTGCAATCCCCAACGCAAGGCCAAGGACCAGGTGCGACCACCGGGTCACCCGCTTCATGTAGCTGTACACGAGCACCACTCCCAAGGCGAGCGGAGAGAGTAGCAACGTCAGCCGGTTGAGCATCGCCGCGCCCAGCACAAAGATCGCGCAAGCGATGACCACGAACAGCGCTACGAAAGCGCGGCTGAGGTGCCCTGCGGGCAACGCGCGATTTGCGGTGCGCGGGTTTCTGGCGTCGATCTCGGCATCAACGAGACGGTTGAAGGCCATCGCCGCCGAGCGCGCGCTGACCATGCAGACGACGATCCAGCAGAGAGCCCAAATCGAGGGCCAGCCATTTGCGGCGAGCACAGCGGCAGTCAAGGCAAAGGGGAGCGCAAAGATCGAGTGCTCCCACTTGATCATCTCCAGGGTGACGCGTGTGCTGTGTAGAACTCGTTCCATGCGAAGGAGGTCAGTACCCGGATACCAGCTTATCGCTCGGGCGCCGCTCCCTGCACTTGAAGATCATTGGTGACCGAGAAGACCCCGGGAACGCCGTTTGCGCGTATGCCCGCCACCTCACGATCCCCCGAGTTCTGCACCACGCCCACCAGCGTAGCGTGGCCGTTATCCACCACGATGCGGATCGGCTTGGCCGGATCGATCGCGTACTTGTTCAGCTGCGGTGCGCCATACACCGCGTTGAAGAGGGCATGCCTTAGACGCCAGTCGTTCGGGGACACAGGTGCGACCTTCAGATGATCGACCAGCCCGCGCACGCCCGCCGTGTTGGTGATGATGCCGATCGCGGAGTCCTTGTCCGTGGGCTCCACGACCTCCCCGCCGAGGGTGACGACTCCGTTGTGTACATCGAGCGTGATGGCGTTGAACGGAAGCGTGCCGTAACCCGCGCGATCGTATGCCAGGGCTTTCCCGAGCTTCTGGAAGAGCTGCTGGTCACTAACGTTGGCGACGTTCGCAATCTTGATCTCGTTGTTGATCGAGGCAGCCTCGCGCATCTTGGCCACCTTCTTCTCGGCGTCGAGCTTCTGCGAAAGCCTGTCCACCTGTCCCGTGAGGGTAACGACGCCGTTCGCGACCTGCACCTGTACGTCGCGGAAGTCCTTGCCACGCAGCTGTTTTTGAGCATCGGACTGGATCTGCGCGTCCGGCGCAGACCCCTTTTGCTGGGCCGACGCCGTGAGCGCGACGCCCAGAAGCATACAAAGTACGATCCGTTTCATGATCTTTATCTAAGCTCCGTCGACCCGACGAGCCCTGCTGCAGCCTGGGCCGCTTCTCTTTAGACGCAGAATGAGTGCGCGAGGAAACCCGGAAGCCTACTAGCCCGGGAGTTTAGCGGTAGCGCTTGCGTACCCTGAACACAATGGAGAAGACGCCCGCCTCGTCGCGCGTTGCGACGATGGACCTGTTCTCGCTGAGTTGGTACTGGATCTGGATCAGCTGCTGCGCGGACTCGTTTACGTTGGTCGCGAAGACCAGCGTGAGTTGCTTGGAAAGTGGCTCCTGCACGGTGATACGAGCGCTCGAGTTGCCCAGCGTGCCGACGTAGGAAGGGTCGATCTTCACCGAACCGGCACCGAAGAGCTTGCTGACGCGGCTCGATACGGTAGCGTTGAGGGCGCCGCTCAGGATGGCGCTGGTGGTCGGATCCGTGCCCGCCTGGGTCTGTTGCTGGCTGCTGATCTGCGACTCTTCCTGCGTCTTGCCGAGCGCAAGCAGGTTGAAGATATCGGCCTCGGTCAGCGGCGGCGACGAACGGTACGTCGGCTTTAGGTTCGTCATGTCGCCATGCACGCCTACGGTGATGTCGTAGTTTTCAATGCGCGTCGTCACGTCGAGATCGATGGTGGGATCGATGCGCACGGGATTGGAGAAGTAGATGATTCCGCGCTCAAGCTCGTAGTTGGTGCCCGCAAAGGTGGCGCTGCCATCCGTGATGCGGATGGTGCCGAGCACGCTGGGCTGGGCCACCGTACCGCGTACGTTCAGGTCGACCGTGCCCGAGATCTTGGCGTAGGAGTTCTGGAAATCGAGCTGTGGCGCGCTGGCCACATGGACGTCCAGGCGGATCTTGTTCGTGATCGACGTCGGGTCGGGCGGAACGGAGACGCCGCCGGCGCCCGCAAACTGCGCGAAGTCGACGTCAGGACCGATACCGAAGCGCGTGATGAGCACGTTTCCGGAGAGGAAGAGCGCCTGCTGGCCTCCTTGCAGACGAATCTTCGCGTTGGTCGTGGTGCTGAGACCCGCGTAGCGGACGCGGACGTTATCGATCGTGGCGGTAAGGTCCGAGAAGAGCCCATGCTGGTATCCGACGAAGCCACTCAGTGTGATCTTGCCGCCGCCGGATGTCGCCGGTGATGTTTTCCACCTGGAGCTGGTTCTCGTTGAAGACCATCGAGCCTTTTAAGTTGCTCAGGCCATTTGGAATGCCATCCATGGCGAGGTTGGCGTTATCAAAGAGCACGCGGCCGGTCAGCGCCGGATTCTTAAGCCGGCCTGTGCCCCCCACGTTGAACGTGACCATGCCCGAGGTGAGGAGCTGCGGGCTGATTGTGTGCACGATCGCGAGGTTCACGCTTCCGTCAGCGTGGAGATCGATGATGCCGCCGTTGGGATTGTTATCCCCAAACAGTTGGGCTGTGCCGTGCGCGCGCAGTACCGTGTCAGGCCCGGTGATGTTCAGCGATTCTATGGTTGCAACACCGCTCCGGAGCGCGATGCGGATGGGCTGCGTCTGCTGCAAGGTGATGCCCTGCGCGGTGACGCTGAATTGGTTGAACTCGGCGTCCGCGGTCAGCAGCGCCGGCTTTGCCGCAGGGCCATTGACGGTGATGGTGGCGGAGATCTGGGACGTGGCGTTGGTCGAACCAGGCGAGAAGAGCGCGACGGCCTTGGAGACGTCCACACCGGTCAGGGTCATCCGGGCACTGGTCTGGTAGTCGCCGGTCAACGAAGTTTGCCCGTTTGCCGCGAGCTGCGCACCGATGACGGTTGCATGCAGATCGTAGAACGCAGTAGATCCGGTCGTGTATGCGGTGAGGTTCAGGTCGCCGATCGGCTTGTCCTGAACCACGATGTCCTTGGCGCTGACCTGGGCCTTGAGGTTCGGCTCCTTCACCGTGCCGTTTGCGGCGAGATTCAGATCCAGAACCGCGTCGTAGCCGGGATACTTCTTGTTTAGGTACGGGATCTTCGAAACCCGGATGTTCTGGCCTGAGAGCTGGGCGGTCACCTGCTCGGTCTTCAGGTTGTAGCTGCCCGATCCGCTAACCTGCATGCCGCCGGATTGCACGACCAACCGCGTTGCCGTGGCTTGTTCGGTGGTGAGGTTGTAGCTGCCGGCGCCGGTGACCTGTACATCCTGCGCCTGCACCAGCAACTGCGTGGCATTGATCTGCTGGCCCTGTACAACGGCGTCCACGGAGATCGTCTTGTACGGCTCGCCATACGCTACACCGTTGGTAAGGCTGACATTGCCAGAGCCGTTGAGGTTCCCGAGCGTGCCCGCCACATGGACGTTTATGTTCGCCGTTCCGGTCACCTGGATCTTGTTCTGTTGGCCGGCGATCTGCAGCAGATCGGTCACTTGCGCGTTGGCAAGTTTGACCGTCCCGTTCACGGCCGTGTCGTTATCCCAAACGTACGAGACCACATGGCGACGGGATACAACGCGGTGAGGTACGGCGGAACCCGCGATGTTGAGCACAGCCGTTCCGCGCCGGATTGTGGAGTCTGCGACCGCGATACCGCGTTCGGGCATGTATTCCGCGTCCGCAACGACGGAATCAAGCTGCACGTCTGCAGTGGTTCCGAGCTTCACCTCGATCGCGTTCGCCTCGAGATGCCCTTTCACGTCGATGTTCCGGATCGCGCCCTTGGCGGTGCCGTTAAACAAGAGCGAGCCATGAAGCACGACCGGTAGCGCAGCGCTCCCCTTCTTGCCGTTGGCCTGAACTCCGAGAGTCTGCAGTGTCCGGTCGAACTCGCCCAGGTCTCGCGCCTGGAGATTGACATGCAGATTGGTCAGCGGGTCGCCGTTATTGACGCCCAGAACGCCGTTGGCCGAGAGCGTGGTCCCGGGGGTCTGCAGGTTCACCGTCTGGATGTTTACAACCTGCGTGCGTCCGTCATAGTGCGCCTGCACGCGGCCGCTGACGGGCACGTTGCTGGTGTTCAGGCGGCGCTCGCCAGAGGGCGTCAACGTGAGATCAGCGCCGACTTGCACGGTGCTGGCGATGTCGGTCGCCGGTCCGCCCCACTCCGCGGTCACCGGACCGCTCACCGCGGTGTCCAGGCCCAGATCGCCGATCTTGTTCGGCGCCGTGATGTTGAGGACGGTACGAAGGGTGATGCCCTTCAGCGTGACCTTGGCATAGGCATGCGCACGCGCCACCGGGGTGATCGTGACGGATTGGACTGGAGGCTTGGCGCTGACGCCAACGGCCGCCTTGTTTGCGGTGTTCGCCGCAGCAACGGTGGTGGGCGAGCTTGCGGGCGCGCTCGGCGGCACCTCGCCCAGCCAGTTCTCGATCTTCAACTCGCCCGCGAGTGACCCACCGCCCGGCAGATAGCCCGTAAGTGCACCGAAGAGCAGTTCCGTGGGCGTCACTTTGAGCTGTGCGTTGGCGTTCACGTTGTGCAGATCGACGTCCGGCGTTCGGAAGCCGGCATCGCGCGCGCGGACATTGCCTACGAGCAGATAACCCGCCTTGCAATCGGTATCGGGAGGCAACATCTGCTCGTTCGCGGGGGCGTGGGCCTTGTTGTCGTGGTGCTGCCAGAACTTCGGGTTCTTCTGCGCGGTCTGGGGCGTGACCTGGCAGTTGCGCCCGTGGATGTCGATGTCGACGACGCCGGAGGTGAAGCCCTCGACGCCGCCCAGGTAGCCCACTTGCTTCAACGCGACCGAACCGTTGACGCTGGCCTGCCACGCTGGTTTCGCGAAGTGTTCAATCAGCGCGTTCGCGGCGAGATGGCTGTTCAGGCCGGTGTAGAAGTCGAAATCGCGAAGCTCCGCCATATCCCGCCCAAGCTGGACATCGAGATGGAGCCGGGACTGCTCCACCGGCTGCTTCGGCATGTGCGTCTGCAGGTTCGCGAGGTCGATGCCGATCCCGTAACGATCCGTGCTGGGGAGGTAGAACACCTTCGCATTGAGGTCCTGGGCGGCGGCATCGAACGGAATCGCCTTGTCATTCACAAGAATCAGACCGTCGTTGAGCATCACCTGCTTGGCCTGCAGATCGAGCAATGAGTCCTGCACAGGTTCGGTGCTTGTGGAGGGCTTCTTGGGAACGGGCTGATTGGTGTTGCCGTCCTTGTAGATGATGAGGTGCGCGTGAGGCTGGTCGACCTCAAGGTAGTTCAGCCCAATGTGCGACTGCGCGCCCTTACCCACCGTGTGCGAGATGACGGTGTTGATCTTCAGGTGGACGAGGATCTTCTGCGCGGAGAGATACGGCGCTTCCCCCGGGCCTTCGGTGCCATGAATGACAAGGTCATCGACCTCGATCGCCAGGTGCCAGAGGTTGATAGCGATGTGGCCGATGTCAACCTTGCCGCCGGTCGAGTCCTCAAGGACGGTACGCACCTGACCACCCACGCGCCGCTGGAAGTCAGGCGTGGTTACATACCAGTTCAGACCGAACCAGACGATGATCAACAGCAGAACCAGCGAGATGAAGGTCCAGCCAACAGAATCGCAGGACACGGTGGCCGCGACCGGACGAGTTGTGTGCGCGGGTGCTCGCGGGCGGATTCGGCGGGGGAGTTGGAGGTTGCGGCGTTGTGCTCACGGCGCCTCCTCCCCTGGATGCAGGACGGTGATACTGCCCTGCGCGCGCAGGCTTTGAAGCCAGTCGCGGAGCAGGTTCGAGACCTGCTGCTGCTCCAGCACCTCGCGGATGCGGCCCTCGACCGAAGCAAAGGGCGCAGGCTTTACTCCCGCTTTCCTGTACTGCGGGAGCATGTTGTTGTTGTAGAACTCGCGAACTTGCGCGCCCGAGACCGTTGCCCCCGCACCGAAGCGCTCCTGGATGAACGCAAGCACCTGCATGCGCTGCTTCCAGCGAGTTTGGAACTCGGCCGGCGTGAAACCGTTCGACGCAAGGTACTGCGCCCAGCCCGCATCGGTTGCGCAGTCGAACTTCTTGCACGCGGGCAGCGTCTTGCGCAGACCTTCGATTTCTTTGTCCACCTCCGCATCGGTGATGTCGATATCCGATTGCAGCTTTGCCTGCTGGCTGATGAGGTCGCGATTGATGAGCCGCTCGATTTCGCGATCGCGGCTGGGGTTCCCCCCTGCGTTCGGGTAAGGCTGAATCGCTTCGAACCGATGTTCTTCGTTCACATCGGAATCGAGAACGATCTCCCCGTTCACGATCGCGACGATCGCGATCCAACTCCTGCCCAGGCTCCGCAGGCATCATCGACGGCACGGCTTTGGGCACGGTCACCTTGCCCGGCGTCGCCTGGTCCAGCGCGATAGGCTTCGAGCTTGGGGTCTCCGGTTGTTGTTGCGCGCTCGCAGGCGTCTGCTTCTGGTCTGCCGGATTCGCTGAAGCGGGAACGCCAGGCTTTGGCTCCGATTGCGGCGTCTGCGGCGTAGAGTTCTGATTCGGCTGCGGCGTTGAAGCGGGGGTCTGCTGCGCCGTGCATCGCGGGATCGCAAAGCACAGTGCGACACAGCACAGCGCGCTCGCCAGGCGAGAGGTGACACCGAGTTGGAGCCGCTGCTTCATCGTGCTTAGAACGCCTGTCCGATGCTGAAGAAGAACTGGAAGTGGGACGCCTGCCCGACGTACGGCGGGTGGTTGGTGTAGTCGTCAAAGACCGGGTAGATCGGCGGATTCAGGTTGTACGCCAGATCAAGACGGATAGGACCGACAGGCGTGTTATAGCGCACACCCAGGCCCACCGCATGGGAGTAGTAGTTGAAGTTGCAAGTGCCGGTTGCCGTCGCGGGCGATTGGCCCGGCGGCACCGTGAGGTTGCGGCAGGTGGACTCATCCGGCTGATGGAAGTTCTTGATCGACTTGAACATGTCGCCGGGGTAGCGGAACACGTTGCCCATGTCGTGGAACAGAACGAACGAGACGTTGTTGCCGACGTACGGCAGTGTTGTCGGAGGAAGGCGCAACTCAAACTGGTTGACCACGACACCCGATCCGCCGACTGGATACCCCGTCGTCAGATCGCGCGGGCCGGCGTCGTTGATGCCGAAACCGCGATGCGAGGTAGCGCCGCCGGCGTACATGCGCTCCGGCAGCGCAATGGGGTTGCAGGAGGCGTTCGTGGTCAGCAGGATACCTTGGCAGTTTTCAATGCCGATGGCACCGTTCGCGGCGTTGCTCAACTTGCCGAACGTGTTCTCAAAGCCAACGCGCAGATTGCGCGCGAAGGTGTATTTGTGGCGCTTGCCCCACGTGTAGTAGGACGAGTGCGAGACATCGACTCGATTGAAATTGGTGTCCGAACCCAGGACGCCGGCCGCCAGAAACTCCTGGAACGGACAGGAACTGGCCGCGCGTTGCGTTCAGCGGGCTGGGATCGCGAGTGTCGTGGAAGTAGGTCAGCCCCGGTCCGCCGACACTCACCGGCTGCGAGTACAGCGGGATCAGGTTCGGCGAGATCTCCAGGCTGTTCGCGTTGACGCTGATCCGCCGGAACTGGAAGTCATAGATAAAGGTGTCTGCAAGCTTGTACTTCTGGGTCACGCGGAAGTCGCCTTGCAAGGTCTTTGCCTGGAACGTCGTGATGTTCTGCACGTTCGAGTAGCCGCCCGAGAGCGTGGCCGTGAACGCCGGGTTCCCAATCATGTCCGGGTCGTTATAGCTGAGCTGCGCAAGCTGCTCCAGCAGACCATAGGTGGTGTGCAAGGTCAGGGACTGTTGCGTGCCCCGCAGGTTGATGCGGGACACATCTACCGACACTCGTGGGCTGGCGCCCGGCCCGGCCATTCTGCGCCGCGGTGCCGCTCGCGCCATTCTGCAACGTCTGTCCGGGAATGTAGCCCGGCTGGTTCAACTGCACCTCGAAGCCGAACCCGTACGTTACGTCCCAGCGCTTCGCCTCCGTAAGCTGCACGAGCACATTCTTCTGCGGCGCATCACCGGTGGGGTTCTGCACTGCGGTATTCACCTCGTTGAACAGAGCGAGGTTGTACAGGTTGCGCTGCGTCTGCAGGAGCGCCGCCTGATCGAGCGGGTCGCCGGCATGTACCAGAATCTGGTCCTCAACCAGCGAAGGCTTCGTGCGCTTGATGCCCGAGAGCAGAACATTGTCGACCTTGACCTGCTGTCCCTCCACTACGTTCAAGGTGACATCGGTACGCGTCTTTTCATTCGGGTCGATCTTCTGATTTACCTCGACCCGTGCGTGATCAAAGCCGTGCGCGATCAGATAGCTCAGGATCGCGTCGCGGTCGTTGGAGAGCGTGATCAGAGAGAACGGCTGCCCGGTCTCCGCGCTCATCAGCGAACGCAATTTGTCTTCGCGGCTTGGGTCGGCTCCTGCGAGCTGTACACTTCCGAACTTCTCCTGTGGACCTTCATCCACCGTGTACGTGACCGAGATCTCCGCGACCGGCTTGCCCTTCTTGTTTACGTCAATGTCTTTGGTCGACGCAGTCACCTTTGCGTTCGTGAACCCGCTCGCGCGATAGAGCGCCTGGATCGACTGGCTATCCGCGTCGACGAGTTGGCGGCTGTATGTGCCGTTCTTGACATAGAGACTGGCCTTCTTTACGCGCAGCCGCTCTTCCAGCGTCTCCGTATCGAAGTAGTGATTGCCTACGATGTTGACCGCGACCACCTTGTGCCGCTCCCCGGGAACAACGTCGTACTGCACCGTGACGTGATTCGTTCCGGCTCCGAGGAGCTTCACCGAGTCCTGCACATTGAAGTAGCCCTTCTGCTGCTCGAAGTCGCGAATGTTGAACGCGCCCTCGTTCAACAGATCGTTGTCGACCGCACCTTCCTCGTACACAGGGATCAGAAGCTTCTTACGCGCCTTGGAGACCTTGATCCCGTTGATGATGACCTTGACCTCCGGGCCCTGGTTCGCGAGGAAGTCGTAGTCGAGTTGCTTGCGGGGCGGCTCATAGGTCTCCTTCTGCAGCGTGATCGTGCCCTCGAGCCGATTCTGCTTGATGTAGAACGAGCGGACCCCTGCCAGCGCGTTCGACGCAGTCTCACGGGTTACCTTGGGCTCACAGCCCTTCTGGAAGAGCAGCACAAGCCGGGAGCAGTTCATGCTGCCCTTCTTCCGGAACTGCTCTGGCGTGATGCCGGGGTCATTACCGGTAACCGCCACGGTGCCGATACGGGCCTGTGGTCCCGTCTGCACCATGAAGGTGAAGTTCACCTGATGCCCGAGATCGTCCCTTCCGCTCGCCACGTTGATCGTCGGTTGGAAGTAGCCGTTCTCCGCAAGCGATGCCTTGACGCCGTCAAGCGCGGCCGGGACCTCGGTCTCCGTGTACGGCGTGCCGGGGTCCAGTTTGGTTGCGAACTGCAGCAGCGAGGTCAACCGCTCGGAACCGACCCCCAGGATCTCAACCCGACCGATATAGAAACGCGGCACGCCGGCGTAGATCAGCGTCAGCCCCTGTGCACCGGCAACACCATTCACGCTGATGTCGCGGTAGCGTCCACTCTTGAAGAGGCGGTTCAGATCGGCGCGGACCTTCTGCGGATCCAGCGGTTGGCCCGCCTTTTGCGTCAGCTGCGCAACGATGGGGTCCGTCGTTGAAAACTGCACGCCGTCAAAACGAATCGCAGCGACCTGCTGACCAGCTTCGTTCCAGATGGAGTTCGCGAGCGCCGGCAGCGGATTTGTGACGACCGGGGGAGCCTGCGGGACGGTAGGGCTGGCGGGGTTCGCCTGCTGGCTCGCCTGTGGGACCGCTTGCGTTGCGTTCGGGTTCACCGATGGCGTGGGCGTGGCAGCCTGGCTGGCCGAACCTGAGTTCAGCGTCGTGGGAGCTTGGCCTCGAGAAACGGCACCCGCCATGGACAGCGCCAGAGAGATCGCGGCGGGTGCGATGTACCTGAGAGAACGCGAAAGCGACCGGCAGAGCATCGTTCCTCTGCCCGGCGCTTGACCCTCCGTCGCGCTCACCTCAACCGACACCGCCCGTCCTTCCATCCCTGTGGACCAACGACGGTCCGGCTCAAACCACGCACGGAGAACTGCAATAACCTTTAGCCCTGATTCCACGGATACAGTACAGACAAAAGACGCGCTCCCTCGCGTCCGGGTTGGCCCGCTGCGCGGGGCCGACCCAAGCGTATGTACCCAGCATAACGACAGGAGTTGCGGTCCCTATACTGATGGTATGAGTCATGCCACCGTGCCCGGGAACGCCGGCCTCGCGGACACGACAACAGACCACACGCCCGCCGGAGCCTCCGCGCCCGCGCCTATTGACCCGGCCGAGCGGTATTCGCGCCAGGTGCTCTTCTCAGGAATTGGCGCCGCCGGGCAGCAGCACCTGCGGCGCGGACATGTCGCGGTGGTGGGCGTGGGCGCAACGGGCGCGGCGGCATCGGGCTTGCTGGCGCGTGCGGGTGTAGGCAGGCTCACGCTGGTGGATCGCGACTTCGTCGAACCCTCGAACCTGCAGCGGCAGGTGCTCTTCGACGAGGAGGATGCACGGCAGTCTCTGCCCAAGGCGGAAGCCGCGCGACGCCACCTCCACGCCGTCAACGCTGACGTGGAGATCAAATCCCATGTCGCGGATCTCGTACCCGCCAACGCAGGGGAGTTGCTCTCCGGCGCCGACATCGTTCTGGACTGCACGGACAACTTTGAGACGCGGTACCTGCTGAACGACCTCTGCGTTCGGGACGGGCGCCCCTGGATCTACACCGCCGCCGTCGGCGCCTACGCCGCCAGCATGAACATTCTTCCTGTGCCGCCTCCGAGCGCAGCGACTCCGAACTGGGCAACCACGACCAAGCCGACCGCATGCCTGGCCTGCCTGTTTCCGGCCGCACCCACCGGAGACGTCGAGACCTGTGAGACGGCAGGAATCCTTGGGACAGCCGTCAATCTAGCGGCCTCGATCGCGGTGACAGAAGCGCTGAAGTTCTTAACGGGCCAGCCCGCGCTGATGCGCCGCACCCTTATATCGCACGATCTCTGGACCGGCGAGCGCTCCGAGATTCATGCTGGGAATCCAGTACCCACATGCGAGGTCTGCGGCAAGCGCCAGTTTCGGGCTTTGGGCGGCGAAGGCCGGCCGCATATCACGCTGTGCGGCCGGAACTCCGTTCAAATCCATGAACATGGGCGTCCGTTGCACCTGGCTACGCTGCAGCGCCGGCTCGAACCGCTCGGCGAGGTGCGCTCCAATGGGCTGCTGCTGCGATTCTCCCGGCCACCGCACACCATTACTGTCTTCCCCGACGGCAGAGCATTGGTCCAAGGCACCACGGATATTGGACTTGCGCGCTCCCTCTACGCCCGCTTCATCGGCAGCTAATTGCATCAAAGCTACATAACGAACATCCTTAGGCCGTCTTGCGTCTTCGGGGACTACGGGCACGTCGCTTTTCGAGTGCGATAGTCTGGAAGAGACAAGAACGCCGGAAGAGATCGTAGATAGGAACTGGCGCTCGCCATGGAAGGTCAAGGCCAACACTCAATGCAAACTAAAACGACACCGGGGCTGTTCAAGCGGAACCCCCCGATTGCCGGTGAAGCCGAGGCGATCGAACGGGCCAAGCTTGGTGACCCGGATGCCTTTTCGAAGCTTTATGCGCTCCATAAGCGCCGTGTTTACACCCTTTGCCTCCGCATGCTCGGCAACGTCTCTGAAGCCGAGGACATGACCCAGGAGGCGTTTCTGCACCTCTTCCGCAAGCTCGGCAGCTTCCGCGGTGAGAGCGCATTTTCAACCTGGCTGCACCGGCTGACGGTGAACCTGGTCCTGATGCACCTGCGCAAGAAGGGCCTTCAGCTCGTTTCGCTCGAAGAAACCATCAATCCGTCGGAAGAAGACGCACCGAAGCGCGACTTCGGTTCGCGCGATCCGCAGCTTTCGGGCTCGGTCGATCGCGTGACGCTGGAGCGCGCCGTGGCCTCGCTCCCTCCCGGCTATCGCATGGTCTTCGTGCTGCACGATGTCGAAGGTTTCGAACACAACGAGATCGCCACCATGCTCGAGTGCTCGACCGGAAACAGCAAGAGCCAACTCCACAAGGCAAGGCTGCGGTTGCGTGAGCTGCTGCGGCACCCGGAACAACTACCCGCCATCAACGGCGCACGGGAGCTCGTGCAATGAACGATCTGACGAGCATTAACTTCGATCACCTCACCCCGGGGGAGTTCGAGCAGTACCTGCCTGACCTCTTCCAGACCGCTGGCAAGCTCAGCGAGGACCCCCGGCTCGCGAAGTTCCTCGCCGCGAACCCGGACTGCGCCGCGCTGGTGCGGGACCTGGAGACCATCGCCGAGACGGCGAAGAGCCTCTTCGAGCCGACGCACGACCCCAGCGATGAGGTCTGGTCCAACATCGCGAGCAAGCTGCGCGAAGAGAACGATGGCGGCGTCACCGACATCGCCGGCTAATCTCTTGCTTCTGCAGTGCCTCCGCCACGCTGGACCCCGCGTCCTGTGCGGCGGAGGCCGCAACCTTCAGGCGCGGCGCCGCTGATGCAAGCCCCTGTTCCCGTCACAGCAACTTGAGCGCGTCGTCCTGACTGGCTTCATGGGGTCGGGAAAGACCACGGTCGGGCGAGTTCTGGCCGAACGGCTGCGCTGGCGATTCCTGGATCTGGATGACGCGGTTGCCGAGCGCGAAGGCCGCACCGTACCGCAGATCTTCGCGGAATCGGGTGAACCTGCGTTCCGGCAAGCCGAGGTACGCGCGCTCGCTGCGGTGCTCCAACGTGCCCACGTGGTGATTGCTCTTGGTGGAGGCGCGCCCGGCACTCCCGCCGTTCGCGAGATGCTCGCCGCGGCCTCAGGGACAGCGGTCATTCATCTCGACGCGCCATTCCCGGTGCTGTACGAGCGCTGCGTTGCCCAGGCGCAAGACCCGCACTCGACTGAGCGGCCTTTGCTCGGCGAACGCTCGCGCGCACAACAACGCTATACGCGAACGGCGAGCGCTATATGCCGGCGTCGCGCACCATGCGATCGAAGCGGGCTCGGATTCGCCGGCACAGATCGCTGAAGCAATCCTCCGGACTCTACAGTTCGTCCCGGAATCGGCCGTTTAGCTACGACCCCGCAGCGTTACCGCGCATCGTAAGGAGGACCCCACAAAGGACCTCCAGCATGCCGGCTTCCATGCCAAACGATGTTGTTACGCACACCCCACCCCCGCCAAGCGTGGAAAAGAAGCGGACTGTGCGCGGTCACATCGTCTTCACCATTGCGATCCTGCTCCTGCTCGCGCTCGCATGGCGGCTTCGCGAAGTGCTGGAACTCGTGTACGTCAGTGCGCTGTTCGCTGTGGTCCTGATGCCGCTGGTCAAGCGCATCCAGACCATCCGGATCGGCAGATACCGCCCGTCGCGCGTGGTTGCGATCGTCGGCCTGGTGATCACGGTCTTTGGCCTCTTGTTTCTGCTGTTCTTCTTTGGCCTGCCGCCCGTCTTCCGTGACATGCAGCACTTCGCCGAGGACCTCCCGAAGCGAGCGCCGATCCTTATCGCGCGCATCAGGAAGCTTCCGCTGCTCGGCAAACTCGGCTTGGACAACATCGCCCAGCGCGCGCAGGCGTTCTTTGCGTCGCTCGCGACCTACCTCGTCGACAGCGCACCGAAGTGGGTCGGCCACATCTTCGACGTAGTCACGGCGCTCATCCTCTGCATCTACTTCATGCTCGAGGGCGAGTCAGCCTACTTCTACGCCCTTGCGATGGTCCCCGCGGAGAAGCGCGATCGCCTCTCGAGGACGCTGCTGACCGCGGAAGAACGAATGAGCAAATGGCTGCTCGGCCAGGCCTCGCTGATGCTCATCCTGGGCGTGAGCAGCACGATTGTCTTTGGCTTTCTGCACGTGCGGTACTTCTTCCTGCTCGGTTCGCTCATGGGGATCTTCAACATCATCCCGGTGATTGGCGCGGTGATCACGGTGCTGTTGGCCGCTGGAGCGGCGGCCCTGGATTCATGGCCGAAGATGTTCGGCGTGCTGATCTTCTACCTGATCTATGCGCAGGTGGAGAACGCCTATCTGACCCCAAAGATCATGCGGACCAGCGTCAACCTCATGGGCCTTTCGGTACTGATTGCGCTGCTCGCCGGAACAGCGATCGCCGGTGTCGTTGGAGCGCTGGTGTCGGTTCCAACCGCCGCGCTGATCGGCGTGCTCGTCCAGGAGTACCTGATGCAGCAGGACCCGAACGCAATCGAACTGCAAAAGAAAGCCGATCGAGAGTGAGGAATAGAAAAGGCCCATCCACCCCGGCGCTTCGTGCCAGGCGGATGGGCCTCTCGTGCTGAGCTTACTTGAGCTCGTAACCCGCGAAGAAGTACCCGATCTCAAACTGCGCGGTATCCTCAGCGTCGGATCCATGGATCGCGTTCTCTTCGATGGAGCCGGCGAACAGCTTGCGGATGGTTCCCTCGTCGGCGTTGGCCGGGTTGGTCGCGCCCATCAGCTTGCGAAACTCAGAGATCGCGTTCTCTTTCTCGAGCACCATGGGAAAGATGGGGCCGGACGACATGAACTGCGTGAGCGAGCCGAAAAACGGACGCGCGGCGTGCACATGATAGAAGCCCTTCGCCTGCTCCTCTGAGATATGAAGCTTCTTGATGGCGACAATCTTGAAACCCGCTTTTTCGATCTGCGAAAGAATGGCGCCCGTGTAGCCTTTGCGGACCGCGTCGGGCTTGATGATGCTGAAGGTGCGTTGTGACACGAAATTCTCCCTGTTGAGACAGTTCTTCCAGTCTAACGGACAGCGCGGCCTCACCGCCCGGCTTCGCCTGATCCTTCCAGTCCGTCGTGTCGGGGGCCGCAGGCGGCGCGCTCGTCTCGATCCTGGCCTCTGGGCGCCGGATAGCGCAGAGTAGCGGCTTCTTGAACAATTCCGGCGGGATTGCGCGTCCAATGCGGTATGCGGCGAACGGCGTGGATCTGGCTGGTGGGGTGTATTGCGTGGGCCGTAGACGGCCTGATCAACGTTCGCTTACACGCGCCGCAGCATGCGGAACTCGCCTTCCTTGTGTCGCTGCTCTTCGGGATCGCCTGGCTGTTCTATCGCGGGCTGCGCCGTTAGGCAGAACCGGACGACGCACACGCCCCCCGGTCCCTGTCCGCCTCCGCCCTACTTCTGCGCCGCCTCGATGTCGAACTCCATCTTCACGTCATCGCCCAGCATGGAGTCACCCGACGACAGCGTGCCATTCCACGTGAGCCCAAAGTCCTGCCGATGAATGGTGGTCGTTGCGCTGAAGCCGCGGTGCGGCTTCTTGTCCATCCCGATCTGTTCCTTGCTGGGCGGGTCCATGTGCAGCGTCACCGGCTTCGTGACGCCGTGCAGGCTGAGGTCCCCAACGACGTCATAGCCGCCGTTGGCTGCAACCACCTTGGTGCTCCGGAAGGTTGCCGTCGGGTACTTGGTGGTATCGAAGAACTCTGGCGTCCGCAGATGCGTATCGCGCTGTGCCACACCGGTATCCACGCTCGCCACATCGATCGTCGCCACCACGGACGAGCCGTCCAGATTCTTGGGATCCATCTGGATCATTCCATCCTTGATCCCGAATCGGCCGTGCACGGTAGAGATACCCATGTGCTTGATCCCGAAGGTCACCGCGGAGTGCGCGGGGTCGATGATGTAGGAAACGCTTTGTGCATGCGCCTGAAAACCTGGCAGCAGCGTTCCGGTGATGACGACGGTGGCGGAAATAGCACGCTTGAATATCTGCATGGGCTGTCCTTTCGTACGAGATCGGCCCACAGACGTTGCGACGCATCGCCGCACCCGAAAGCTCCTGTCCAGGCTGGATTCTCTGCAGACAAGATGTCAGGGCACAGGTCGAAGTCGCAAAGAAAAGCGGCGCCAGGGCCGCTTATCTCTGCGTAACCGGTATTCCGAACTCACTTAGCGCTTCAGCACCCGTGCCATCGTCTCGCCAATCTCCGCCGGCGACTTCACGACATGAATGCCCGCCGCCGCCATCGCCTCCATCTTGCTCTCGGCCGTTCCTTCACCGCCGGAGATGATAGCGCCGGCATGGCCCATGCGGCGTCCCGGAGGCGCTGTCTGCCCCGCGATAAACCCGACCACCGGCTTCTTCACGTTCGCCTTGATGTATTCGGCCGCCTTCTCTTCGTTGGTGCCGCCGATCTCGCCGATCATGATGATCGCCTCGGTCTGGGGATCCTCGTTCAGAAGCCGCAGTGCGTCGATGTGCGTCGTGCCCACGATGGGATCGCCGCCGATGCCGATCGCGGTCGATTGGCCAATGCCACGCGTGGTCAGTTGATACACCGCCTCGTATGTCAGCGTGCCCGAGCGCGACACGATGCCCACATTACCTTCCTTATGAATGCGACCGGGCATGATGCCGATCTTGGCCTTACCCGGCGAGATCACGCCGGGGCAGTTCGGCCCGATCAGACGCGAGTTCGTGTTCTTCACGAGGTCCCAGGTCTTCACCATGTCGAGCACCGGGATGCCCTCCGTGATGCAGACGATGAGCGGAATGCCGGCGTCCGCGGCCTCGAGGATGCCGTCGGCCGCAGCCGGAGGCGGAACGAAAATGACCGTCGCGTTCGCACCGGTCGCCTTGACGGCCTCTTCGACGGTGTTGAAGACCGGCCAGCCCTCGTGCGTGGTGCCGCCTTTACCCGGCGTCACGCCGCCAACGACCTGCGTGCCATACTCGGCGCAGCCCTTCGCGTGAAAGGTGCCCTCGCGTCCCGTGATGCCCTGCACGATGAGCCGTGTGTTTTTGTCGACCAGAACTGCCATTGCGGTTTCTCCCGTTCCTAATGCTCAGACTGCGCCGAGCGTGCGTGCAAGATGTTCAAAATCATCGACCACATAGTCGAAGCTACCCTTCGGCTCCGGGTCCTCCGTGGAGCGGCGAACGAAGCAGGTCCGCAGACCTTGCTTCTGTGCTGCCTCCAGGTCCTGGTTGTGCGCCGCAACCATCAGCACCTCACGCGGCTTCAGCCCGAGGTACGCGACAGCGCCCTTGTAAAGCTCTGGCGCGGGCTTGTACGTGCGAAACAGATCAGCACCGAACACCACATCCCAGGGCAGGTTCGCGTACTTCGCGATGTCGATAAGTTGGCGCGTGGTGCCGTTCGAAAGCGGGCCGATGATGAAGTGCTTCTTCAGCCGATAGCAGCGCTGGCGGTCACATCCGGCCACGGCTTCAACTCATGCCAGCCATGCGTAAGCCGGTCACGTTGATCCGAAGTCAGATTGCCCGCGCCATACTTCTTCGCGATCTTATCCAGCTCCTCGCGATGCAGTTCATCGAACCCAGTCCACGGACGCTTGCCTTCGCGCACCGGCTTGATCGCCGGCTTGTAATGCGCGCGCCACTCGCGCACGAGCCCCTGCCAATCGGCGCTGATGCCCGTCTCCGCGCCGATGCGCTCGGCATGCGCCAGCATGCTCGAATACCAATCGACGGTGGTCCCGAACGTGTCGAAAAGTAACGCCTTGGTCGAGGCTTTCGCGAGGAGGGCCATCGGTTCCTTCAGCCCTTTGCCGCTTTGACTACCAGGTCAGCTGCTTCCTTCATCGTTTCGCCGACCTGAAACTTCAGGCCAGACTCGGCGAGGATCTTGCGCCCCTCTTCAACGTTCGTGCCTTCGAGCCGCAGCACGATCGGAATCTGCACGTTCAGCTTCCTCGCGGCAGCGACAACCGCTGTCGCCAGGACGTCCACGCGCAGAATGCCGCCGAAGATGTTGATGAAGATCGCCTTGACGTTCTTGTCGGACAGCAGAATGCCGAAGGCGTTCTCGATCTGCTCCTGAGTCGCGCCGCCGCCGACATCGAGGAAGTTCGCAGGCGAGCCGCCCGCGTACTGAATGATGTCCATCGTGGCCATCGCCAGGCCCGCACCATTCACCATGCAGGCGATGTTGCCGTCGAGCTTGATGTAGTTCAGCGCGAACTTCGAGGCCTCAACCTCGAGCGGGTCCTCTTCCGCGAGGTCGCGCAGGTCCTTCAGGTCCTTGTGACGAAACAGCGCGTTGTCGTCGAAGTTGATCTTGCAATCCAACGCCGCGAGCTTGCCTTCCTTGGTGACGATGAACGGATTGATCTCCATCAGCGAGGAGTCCGTCTCCATGTACGCCTTGTACAGGCCGATCATGAAGCGCACCGCCTCCGGCACCTGCGCGGGCTCAAGCCCGAGCTTGAATGCCAGACGCCGCGCCTGGTATGGCGCAAGCCCGATGGCAGGATCGATCGTCTCCTTGTAGATCGCGTCCGGGTTTTCGTGCGCGACCTCTTCGATCTCCATGCCGCCGGCCTGCGACGCCATAAACACCACCTTGGAGGTCGCGCGGTCGAGCACGATCCCGAGATACAGCTCGCGAGCAATGTTTGACCCGGCCTCGATCAGCAACCGCTGAACCTTCTGCCCCTGCGGCCCGGTCTGGTGCGTGATGAGCTGCATGCCGAGGATCTTCTTGCTGTGTTCCTCCGCCTCGTTGCGGCTACGCGCCAGCTTGACGCCGCCGCCCTTGCCGCGACCTCCCGCATGAATCTGCGCCTTCACCACAACCACGCCGTGCCCGGCCCCAAAGAGCTGCTGCGCCGCAGAATCCGCCTCTTCAAAGGTAGCGACCATCTGCCCGTCGGGCACCGTGACGCCGTATCGGCGAAGGATATCTTTGGCCTGGTACTCGTGGATCTTCATGCGCGCTCCTGGGGCGGTCCGGGTTCTGCCGCGGTTCGCAGCCATGGTAGCGAGTCGCGGAAACACCGGGCAAGCGGTTGCGTTCGGTATTCGGCGACAATGGCCGAAAACGGTCATCCGGCGCGGACGGGCCGTGTCTCCGGCCGGCGCGCCACATTCAATTCCCTGCCCTTGCTCATGTACGCTCGGAAGGAATGCCCATCACGTCTGAGTTGAAGCGCGTAGTCGAGCAGCAGCGCACGCTCACGCTCGCCGAAGCGCATGCGGTTATGGGCTGCATCCTCGCCGGCGAGGCCTCCGACGTCGAACTCTCCGCGCTCTTGGGAGCGATGGCCGCCCGCGGCGAGACCGCCGAGGAGATCGCCGGGTTCGCGCTCGCCATGCGCGAGGTTGCCACCACACTGCCGCTCACCGATGCGGAACGGGACCAGCTGGTAGACACCTGCGGAACCGGCGGCGATGGCAGCGGCACGTTCAACATCTCGACTGCCGCAGCGCTGGTGGCCGCGGCCGCCGGAGTGAAGGTCGCCAAGCACGGCAATCGTGCGGTCACCAGCCGATGCGGCTCCGCCGATGTGCTCGAGGCCCTCGGTGTGCCTGTTCATCTGCATCCGGCTGAGGCCGCTGACGCTCTGCGCCGGCACGGTTTCTGCTTCTTGCATGCGCCGGCGCACCATCCCGCCATGGCCCGCGTCATGCCGGTGCGCCGGGCCATGTGCGTACGCACCATATTCAATGTGCTCGGCCCGCTGCTGAACCCGGCCGGCGCACGCCGGCAGCTGATGGGAATCTACAGCAACCGGCTACTGTGGCCGGTGGCACGCGCGATGACGCACCTCGGCGTGCGGCGAGCGCTGGTCGTGCACGGATGGGGTGGTCTGGACGAGTTCGCGTTGGGCGGTCCGAGCGAGTTCATTGCGTTGCGCGAAAATGCGTCCGGCGATTCGCTCGAACAAAGCGCCCTGATTCCCGAGCAGTTTGGCCTGAAGCGCGCTCCGCTCAGCGCGCTCGCCGGAGCGTCGACGGCGGCGGACAACGCCGAGATCCTGCGCTCGATCTTCGCCGGAGAACAGGGGCCGAGGCGCGACATCGTGCTGCTGAACGCCGCGGCGGTGCTCGTCGTCGCGGACCGCGTAGCCGATATCGCCGCTGGCCTGCGCCTTGCGGCCGAGGCCGTCGATTCCGGCGCGGTGGCCGACTTGATCGCAGCGCTGGTGTGTTAGCGTGGTCCCGATTCACCGGAGACGCTCACGTGCCAACCGAACCTACGCCGGCCGGGATACCCGTTCGCCACGCCATGGTGACTACCGCATTCGATCTGCCCGGATACAAGATCACGCGGAACCTGGGGCTGGTGCGCGGCATCGTGGTTCGGTCGCGCTCGCTGTTCGGCACGCTCGGTGCGGGCCTGCAGACCCTTGTGGGCGGCAACATCAGCCTGTTCACCGAGATGTGCGAGAAGACCCGTGAGGACTCCTTCGACCTCATGCTGGCGCACGCTGGCCAACTGGGCGCAAACGCGGTCATTGGCGCGCGCTACGACGCGAACGAGCTGATGCAGGGCGTCACCGAGGTCCTGGCCTACGGGACCGCAGTCATCGTGGAAGAAATCTGAGGGGAACAGCATGGCTCGTGTGACCGGCATTGGCGGCGTCTTCCTACGTTCCGCGGACCCAAAGCGCTTGGCAGCGTGGTACCGCGAGCATCTCGGGCTGGAGATCAACGACTATGGTTTCGCGGACCTGCAGTGGACCGACGAAATCCCGCCCGGCACCGGCAAGACCGTCTGGACGGCGTTTCCGGCCGATAGCGCCTATATGGGCGCGCCCGAGCAGGGCGCGATGATCAACTACCGGGTGGATGACCTCGATGCCCTGCTGGAAAAGCTGGCAGCCGCTGGCGTCTGGATCGATCCCAAGCGCGAAAACGCCGAGTACGGCCGCTTCGCCTGGATCAAGGACTGCGATGGCAACCGCCTGGAGCTTTGGCAACCGCTCGTTGATCTCGCCCGACGAAGCTACCCCACCGGAATAGCCGATACCGCGCCGGAAAGTTCCAGTTGTTCGGAGCCGTACTCATCCCGGTGTGGGTGAAAGTGCGCCCGGCACCGCGCTTCGTACATGCCATTCGCTCCCACGACCACTAACTCCTGTGACTGCCCGAGCCGCTGCGTGTGAATGGCGCTCTGGCCGCAGATCATGCACACCGCCGACAGCTTCGTCACCTTGTCCGCCAACGCCATCAGCGCAGGTACGGGACCGAATGGCTCGGCGGAGTAGGTCATGTCCAAACCGGCGACAATGACGCGCTTGCCCAGCGCCACAAGCTCCGCCGCAAGCGGAATCACCTCCGGCGATAGGAACTGGACCTCATCGACGCCGATCACCTCGACGTCCTCAAGCTGCGGAAACAGCGCCGCCCGCAAGTCCTCGACCGATCTGACCGGGCGAGCCTCGTGCGTCTGCGCCGAGTGCGACGCGATGTGAGTCCGGTGGTACCGCAGATCGATGTCCGGCTTGTAACAGAGCACCCGCTGACGCGCGATGCGGGCGCGCTTCAGTCGCCGGATCAGTTCCTCGCTCTTACCGGAGAACATGGGTCCGGTGATGACCTCGAGGACGCCTGGAGCTGGGTTTGCATTGGAGCTTCCTGAATGCATGCTGCAGACGATGGTAGCCGCTAGGGCGCGGTGGAAATGACAGCACATTTCCACGCTCTTCAATCTGGAAGACATAGCGCCACAGCGTATGCTGGCCCTGTCTTCGGAACTTCCAGAGGAGAACGCGCATGCAACGGAACACATACGGCTGGATCGTGGCCGCAGGTCTGTGTGGATTCGCCGGGCCAGCGCTGGCCCAGAACACGCAGCCGGTGAAAGAGATCAAGATCAAACTGACCAACAGCCAGGGCCAGCCCGCAGGGACCGCCACCTTCAAGCAGAAAAAGGATGGCGTACAGGTGAAGGTCGTCGCTCGAGAACATCCCGTTTGGCGAGCACGGGGTGCACATCCACCAGAACGCGTCCTGTGATGCTCCTGATTTCAAGTCCGCCGGACCGCACTTCAACCCCGACGCGAAACAGCACGGTTTTCAGAATCCGATGGGCCACCACGCCGGCGACACGCCCACAAACATCAGCGTGGGGGAAAACCATATGGGTTCCGCGACCTGGACGCTGACGGCGGTCACCCTGCAGCCGGGCGCACCGAACTCTCTCCTCGCGAATGGCGGTACCTCCCTGGTCGTTCACGAGCACGCGGACGACATGAAGACCGATCCCAGCGGGAACTCCGGAAACCGGATCGCCTGCGGGCTCATCCGGCAGTAGAGACTTTGCACAGTTGCACCCATTGCAGTGCATCGGGCCGGGAACCGGGACGGGATCGCCTGCGTATGGGAGTGCATGGGATCGATGGTCATCAATCCGGCGATGTGGCGGGTGACCGAACCAGCCGAACGGACGAGGCGGGCTCCCGTGCCTGAGGACCGACCAAGCATCTTCGGAGCCGCCGCTCCCGTGCAGCCTAAGCCAGCCGCGCAACCTCCGCTGCCAAGACCTATCGTGCACTCCGAAGTGCCTCTTCCGGGACCGCCTCAGACATCCGCCCGCCCCGCTACGCCGGCTTCCGTGGCGGCTGCGGCTGAGCAGGCCCACCTGGCGAATCTCGCCGCAACCTGCCTGCAAGGCGACGCACGGGCTTGGGAGCTGCTCGTCCGGCGCGAACAGCGTCGGGTGTACGGGTTGTGCTACCGGTTTACGGGCTCGAGCACAGAGGCGGAGGACCTCACCCAGGAGACCTTTCTGAAGGTCTACCGCAATCTCGCGAGCTTCGACCCAGGCAGGGCCAGCTTCTCCGTCTGGCTCACCGCGCTAACGCGCAACCTGCTCGTGGACCACTACCGCCGGTCGCGGCTGGAGCGCGCAACTGACTCCCTGGACGAGCCGATGAGCGGCGAAGAAGAGGGCCCTACCCGCGGAGATCGCCTGGCCGACCACCGCTCCGGCCAGGAGCGCCACGTCGCCGGGCTGGAGTTGCGAGCGAAGGTGCAGGCGGCGCTTGCGAAGGTCTCGCCGGAACTGCGGGAAGCTGTTATTCTCCGCGACCTGCAGGACCTGGACTACCGTGAGATTGCCGAGGTTCTCGGCATCCCACAAGGTACGGTGAAGAGCCGCATCAGCAGGGGTCGGGCGGAGCTCGCCCGGCTTCTCAAGGGCATGGAAGGGCAGGTGATGTAACGTGCTGGACCGCAACGAATTCGGATTGGGAGAGAAGGGCCGGGAGCGCAGACCTGCGGCGTGTATCGCCTGGGCCGAGTTGCTGCCCGATGCCGCCGAAGGCCTCCTGAACGAGACGGAGGCGAAGGCGCTGGACATGCATGTCGCAAGCTGTGCCAGCTGCGCGCAGGAGCTTGCGGACGCCCGGAGAGGAGTGGCGTGGCTGGGCCTGCTGAAGGACCACACGCCGGAGCCTCCGGCCGCACTGCTCGGAAGCATTCTTGCGAAGACCACCGGCGCGGAAGGGGCAACGCTGCACCCGGCCGCCGGCGCGATCGCCGCGACACCTGTAGGAGTCGGAGTCGCCCTGCCACCCGGGGCTGTTCTTGGCAGCGCCAGCGCGCTCGGCGGCTTCTCCCTGGCACGTACACGGTTTGGCCGCTGGCTCGGGCTGGACAAGGTCTACGTTCCCGCACTGCAGCCTCGGCTCACCATGACGGCGGCGATGGCGTTCTTCTCCATCTGCCTCACGCTCAACCTCGTGGGGTTGTCGGCGCAGAGCGTTCATGCCCAGACGCTGCGCCCTGGCGGTCTGCAGCGGGTGGTGGCCGGCAAGAGCGCCTCGCTGCTCCGTTCACTGCAGGGTTTCCGGGCCGTGTATCGCATGGAAACAAGGGTAAACGAGTGGTTGACCGCAAGCGCACAGGATCAACAGCCGGCCAACTCAGGCAGGTAAACGTAAGCAGCAGCACAGCAGCGGCTTGCCAACGGCGAGCCGCGGAGAGGAGCGGGGCAATGATCGACGAAACAGGAACGCCATCGGTAGACCCAGGAACCACAAACCCCGGCGAGGGCTCCTCGGACGCAGTGGTTGCCTTTTGCCAGCAATGCGGACGCCCTTTAACCGCCACAACGCGTCGGCAGGTAGGGGCAGGGACCTTCTGCGAGCCCTGCGCGGCCGTGCAACAGGCGCAGGCGCCGGGATGGAACCCCGTCAACGCAGGCAGCAGCCCCTATGCGCCCGGCTCCGCCCCGGTCGCGGCAGCCGAACCCAATCCTGCGCTGGCAGGCTTCCTCGGCCTGATCCCGGGCGTCGGTGCGATGTACAACGGTCAGTACGCGAAGGGTGTCATCCACCTGATCGTCTTTGTAGTGCTGGTCAGCCTCGCAGACAACCTCAATTGGGTGTTCTGGTGGTTCGTCTGGGGGTGGATCTTCTACCAGGCTTTCGAGGCATACCACACCGCCCAGGCACGACGTGACGGTCTGCCCGTCCCCGATCCGTTTGGCTGGAATGAGCTGGGCGAACGCCTGGGGTTCAGCAGGCCTGCGCCAACGGCCGCGCGAGCACCCAGACCGACATCTGCCGCGCCGTTCACGCCCCCGCCGCCGGTCGTGCCCCCGGCAGCGCCTCCAGGGGCCACGCCTCAACCTGGAATCCCGTTCCAGGACGCTCCGCACGCACCGGGTACCTCCGCGCCGCCTCCGGTTGCCGGTGCCTCGTATACCAATGTGCCGTACAGCGCTACGTACACTGGCTTCCCTGCGGCAGCCACGGCCCCTGTCGTGACACCGGGCCCGCAGCGGTTTCCTGCAGGGGCCATCTGGCTCATTGCGCTCGGCGTGCTGTTTCTCATCGGCAACATCGTCCCCGAATGGCGCGTGACCGGGCGGTGGCTGGTCCCAATCCTTCTGGCCGGAATCGCGCTTTGGATCGGGGGCCGACGCCTCGTTGCGCTGCAGGAGCCTTCACTCGCCACCCTGCCCGGCATGGGTCGCGCCTCGCTAGCCAGTTCCCTCTTGGGCCCGGCGGTGCTGCTGACCCTTGCGGTGCTGTTGGCCTTCCAGAATGCATACTGGGTGCCTCTGCGCCATAGCTGGCCCATCTTGCTGATCGTTTGGGGTGCCCTCCTGCTGGTTCAGCGTGCCCAGGCAGCGGCGACCCCTCCCATCCCCCCTGGAAGGGACAGCCCGGCGCCTTTCGGCAGTAACACGCCTCCGATCGCGTGAGAAAGCTCCGCACACCCGCCCTGCGCTGGTAACCGGCGCGTGCAAGAAAGGACTCAGCATGAGCACCACACCTCCGCCACCCCCCTTCGGACAGGCTCCTGGGCCCATCCCACCGGCGGGGGCCTATGACCGGCGAACCCTCCGTGCACAGCGCCAGGCGGCCGCCGCGCAGGCGCGCTGGCAGCGCCAGCAGATCCGGATGCAAATGCGTGCCGCTCGCCGAACCTCGATTGTCGGCCCGGTACTGCTCGTCGCCATCGGCGTCATCCTCCTGTTGCTCCAAACCGGGCAACTGCACTGGCCCGACACCCTGGAATGGCTCGGCCGCTGGTGGCCCGCGGTCCTTATCCTCGCAGGCGTGGTGATGGCGGCCGAATGGGCCTTCGATCGTCAGCAGATCACCGCCGCCGGCACACCGCTCGCACCCCGGCGCACGCTCGGCGGCGGGACAGTGGCTCTCCTGATCTTCCTTGCGTTTCTCGGCGCATGCGTCATGGTTGGCGAGCACGGCTCCGCATGGGCGCGGCGCAACATGGGAGAGAACTTCGCGGGTAACGGCTTCAAAGACTGGCGGCAAGTATTTGGCGCTCGCAGCGAGTTCAGTGACACCCTCTCCGCCCCGGTCGCTCCGGACGGAACGTTGGTGATCGACAACCCTCGAGGCGACGTGACCGTCACCGGCTCAAGCCAGGACGACCAGGTACATGTCGACATTCAGCAACACCTGTATACCTGGCATCACGAGGAGGTCGACGCACGTCGGCGTGCCGAAGTGCCTCGATTCTCCGGCGATCGCACGCACCTCACCTTAACTGCTCCTGTGCAGGACCAGGACGACGCCGATCTGTCCATCGAAGTCCCACACGGAGTCGCGGTGATCGTGCGCAGCGGCCACGGCGACGTGAGCCTGGAAGAGTTGCACGGCAGCTCCGAGATCGAATCCCACAACGGCGACGTGAAGCTTACGGGTCTTACCGGGCCTGTTCACGTCCGGACGCAGGACGATAACGGCACCGTGACCGCGCACAGCCTGTCCTCAGGTATGAGCCTCGACGGGCACGCCGGAGATATCAGTCTCAGTGACATACAAGGCCCGGTCGTCCTCCATGGCGACTTCTTCGGGACCAGCCACCTGGAACGCATCCAGGGCAATGTCACCTTCCAAAGCAGCTTCACCAATTTCGCCTGTGCCGGCATACCCGGCGAGTTGAACATCGAAGGCCGAAGCGATCTGGACGCCCATCAGATCGATGGTCCCGTGACGCTCACCACCAGCGACCGCAACCTCACACTCAACGCCATTCGTGGCGGCGCTACCGTCAACAATCGAAACGGGTCTGTCACGCTTTCGGTCGTGGGTGCGCCGCAACCGGTCCGAATCCACAATGCGAACGGTTCGGTCGAGCTCGCAGTTCCGGGAACTCAAGGCTTCGCGGTCCAGGCTCGTACCGAAAACGGCGACATTCACGACGACTTCGGCCTGGACGCGGACAAAAACGGCGAAGTTTCGCACGTGACCGGAAAGATCGGCGGCGGCGGTCCTCTGCTCGACTCTGCAGACCACCCAGGGCGACGTAACACTGAGGCGCGCCAGCTCGGACGAGCTCGCGGAATGGACCGACACACCTCAGAAACTGACCGTCACGCCGGAGGCACCGAAGCCCCCTGCCAGCCCGAAACACCCGGCGCCACCTGCAGCACCAGCGCCTCCCACCCCGTAATCGGCCTATGAGCTGCTAACTGCGAGGCCCGGCCCCGACGTCCGGCGTAGCCGCTGCTGCGCCCCGACCAGGGCGGGGTCAGTCCAGATTCCGGTCACGGAGATCGTGTACACCAGGGCCAGCAGCAGCCACGTCAGGTAGAAATAGCCATCCACCAAGACGTTGCTTGCAATGAAGACCGCCAGGGCCCCCGTCATCCAACGGAACATGTCGGTCAGCGTCTCGCACCGGCGCCGAAGCACGCAGTACGCGAAGATGATCGACATCTCCGCAAGTTGCACCCACTTGAGGTGGTCTGGACGAACCGCAAACGTGAGCCAATAAGACACATTGATCGGATCAGCGAGCGCGTGCGGCAGCTGACTCCACTGCCCCACGGTATTGTTTGCGATCCGGCGAGTCGCCGCGGCAAGGAACGGCCCCAGAACTGCCAGCATTCCGACTAGACCTATGGCCGCGATCTTCAGCGTCTCCGCCCAGCCCCGGCGCCACAGCGCATTGAGCACCATAAACGGGAATAGAACCCAGCTGAGCTGGTAGACAGCCATACTGAATCCAAAGATCAGGGCGCCCCACCCGAAACGCCCCCTCTGCATCAGCACGAAGCTGACGACCAGCAGCAACCAATGGGGTGCTAGGTAAAGCTCGTGCCTATATTGCAGAAACGGCGAGAGCAGGAAGACAGCGATCAGCAATGCCGCTTCCAACCGGCGATCAGCCCGAGCAGCCCAGAACAGCACCGTGCTCAACACGAGCATGCAGATGAGGTTCACCGTGCGCTCATCGATGTGAACCGCCACCGCCGGCAGGTAGGCCAGCAGCATCCCAGGCAGGTACGGGAAATCGTATAACCGCGCCCCGACGTGAATAGTGCCGTACGGGCTTGCACCGTGAACCAGCCGATCGTCCGCCCACAAGATCACCGGCAGCATGTCCGAGCGAAGGTAGTTGAGTGGGAACGACCAGATTGAGAACACCAGGTCGGCGGCGTAAGCGCTCAAACACGCCGCAAATACTGCGACCGGAGTACGTTTCCAAAGCGCCCACGTTCCAGCGGCCGCGCAGATTCCCACGAGTCCGGCGAAGCGCGCGAGCCCGAAGCCATAACCGAACCGGGAAAAATGGTGCCGTTCGTAGAGGATCGACACCCAGGAGAGCGCCTCGAACGCAACGCAAATGCCGAGACACGTCCTGAACGGGAAGCCGGTGAGGTCCGATCGCCACGGGGCCCTCAAAAGCAAGAGAGCGCAAGTCGTAAACGCTAAAGTGACCGGGATGAGAAGCAACTGATGCAGCAATGGTGACGGGCGGCCAGACCAGCCATCGTTCACAAAAGCGACGACGACCACCAGCACCGTGTACCAGAGCGCAGCTGACCGCCGCGTAAGTGCCACTTCGTCCGGAGATCCTGAACTCACCTCAGGATCATATCCTCTGCATGCTTGCGTCACACTTAAGCATGCAGCAATGAGAAAAGCCCACCAGCTATGCTGGTGGGCTTTTCGATGTTATGCCGGCGATCACCTAATCTCCCACACACTTGCGCGTGCAGTACCATCGGCCCAACGAGGCTTAACTTCCGTGTTCGGGATGGGAACGGGTGGGACCCTCGCGGTAAACTCACCGGCAAACTTGTTCAAGACCGCGTGGGCGATCTTTCACAACTGCATAGATTGGAGTAGACATATACGTCTTGCTTGATAACTACGAGGCTTGCGCAAGAGTTACTCCAGAGCAGCGTTCATGCTGCGCAGAGTAAATTCTATGGACAAGCCGAACGGGCGATTAGTACTGGTAAGCTGCACACATTACTGCGCTTCCACCTCCAGCCTATCAACCAGGTCGTCTTCCTGGGCCCTTCATTACCCTTACGGGTTGGGAGATCTCATCTCAGGGCATGCTTCCCGCTTATATGCATTCAGCGGTTATCATAACCGAACTTCGCTACCCAGCCGTGCCCTTGGCAGGACAACTGGAACACAAGAGGTTCGTCCATCCCGGTCCTCTCGTACTAAGGACAGCCCCCTTCAAATCTCCTACGCCCACAGCAGATAGAGACCGAACTGTCTCGCGACGTTCTGAACCCAGCTCACGTACCGCTTTAATAGGCGAACAGCCTAACCCTTGGAACCTTCTACAGCTCCAGGATGCGATGAGCCGACATCGAGGTGCCAAACCATTGCGTCGATATGAACTCTTGGCAATGATCAGCCTGTTATCCCCGGCGTACCTTTTATCCGTTGAGCGATGGCCCTTCCATACAGAACCACCGGATCACTAAGGCCTGCTTTCGCATCTGCTCGACTTGTAGGTCTTGCAGTTAACCACACTTATGCCTTTGCACTCGACGGTCGATTTCCAAACGACCTGAGTGTAGCTTCGCGCGCCTCCGTTACAATTTAGGAGGCGACCGCCCCAGTCAAACTACCCGCCTTACAATGTCCCTCTTCCAGATCATGGAAGGAGGTTAGGATCACAACAATCGCAGGGTGGTATCTCACCATTGGCTCCACCGAACCCGAAAGTCCGGTCTCAAAGCCTCCCACCTATCCTGCGCAGCAATTGCCGTAACCCACTGTAAAGGTATAGTAAAGGTGCACGGGGTCTTTTCGTCTAGCTGCGGGTAACCGGCATCTTCACCGGTACTACAAGTTCGCCGAGCAACTCGTTAAGACAGTCGTACGATCGTTACTCCATTCGTGCAGGTCGGAACTTACCCGACAAGGAATTTCGCTACCTTAGGACCGTTATAGTTACGGCCGCCGTTCACCGGGGCTTCAGTTCGCAGCTTCGGCTTGCGCCTAACCGCTCCCTTTAACCTTCCGGCACCGGGCAGGAGTCAGCCCCTATACGTCGTTTTAGACTTTGCAGAGACCTGTGTTTTTGTTAAACAGTCGCCGTACGCGTTTCACTGCGGCCTGCCTTGCGGCAGGCGACCCTTCTCCCGAAGTTACGGGTCTAATTTGCCGAGTTCCTTAACAAGCTTTCACTCGAGCGCCTTTGGATATTCTCCTCGTCTACCTGTGTCGGTTTGGGGTACGGTTCCCAATCTCTCTCCTTAGAGGTTTTTCTTGGCAGCGTGAACTCAGCAGCTTACACCCATACGGGTTTGCTTTGCGCCTCACTGTTAAGCCCTGACGGATTTGCCTATCAGAACCAGCTTACGCGCATCGACCGCCATAGCCATATGACGACCTGCTTATCCTTCTGCGTCACCCCATCGTAATAACGAAAAATCGGGAGGTCCGGAATATTAACCGGATGTCCATCGCCTACGCCTCTCGGCCTCGGCTTAGGGACCGCCTAACCCTGAGCGGATTAACCTTCCTCAGGAAACCTTAGACTTTCGGCGGGAAGGGTTCGCACCTTCCTTATCGCTACTTATGCCGGCAGGGTCTCTTCTCTCAGCTCCACGTATCTTCTCAGTTACGCTTCGATGATGAGAGAATGCTCTCCTACCACGCATACTTATGTATGCATCCGCTGCTTCGGTATACAGTTTTAGCCCCGTTGTATTGTCGGCACCGGACCGCTTGACCAGTGAGCTATTACGCTTTCTTTAAAGGATGGCTGCTTCTAAGCCAACCTCCTGGCTGTCTGAGCGTTCCGACTTCCTTTCCCACTTAACTGTAACTTGGGGACCTTAGCAGGCGGTCTGGACTGTTTTCCTCTCGACTGTGAAGCTTAGCCCCCACAGTCTGACTGCCGGGCTGGTTGTGATCGGCATTCGAAGTTTGGTTAGATTCAGTAAGCCGGAAAGCCCCCTAGTCTATCCATGTCTCTACCACCGATCCAAATCACCCGACGCTAGCCCTAAAGCTATTTCGGAGAGAACGAGCTATCACGGAATTTGATTAGCCTTTCACCCCTACCCTCAGCTCATCCGAGCTTTTTTCAACAAACACCGGTTCGGTCCTCCAGTGGGTGTTACCCCACCTTCAACCTGGCCAAGGGTAGATCATCCCGCTTCGCGTCTATTCCTGCCAACTTAACGCCCTATTCAGACTCGCTTTCGCTGCGGCTCGCTCACGCTTAACCTTGCTGACAAGAATAACTAGCCGGCTCATTATGCAATAGGCACGCGGTCAGACATTCCCTTACGGGCATAGTCCTCCCACTGCTTGTAGGCACACGGTTTCAGGTACTATTTCACTCCCCTTCCGGGGTTCTTTTCGCCTTTCCCTCACGGTACTGGTTCACTATCGGTCAGAAACGAGTATTTAGCCTTACGGGATGGTCCCCGTGGATTCAAGCAGGGTTTCTCGTGCCCCGCCTTACTCAGGTACCTGCTTCGAGTCCGTATCCCTTTCGCCTACGCGCCTGTCACGCTCTTTGGGACCTGTTTTCCACAGGTCTTCAGCTAGAGAACTGGATTGGTAACTCTACTGTTGCAGGCCCTACAACCCCCGAGATACCGAAATATCACGGGTTTGGGCTATGTCCGATTTCGCTCGCCACTACTTTCGGAATCGAGGTTTCTTTCTTCTCCTGGAGGTACTGAGATGGTTCACTTCCCTCCGTTCGCCTGTTCTCACCTATGTATTCAGTGAGACATAACATGGG
This sequence comes from uncultured Verrucomicrobiae bacterium, assembly GCA_963795955.1. Lineage (GTDB taxonomy): Bacteria > Acidobacteriota > Terriglobia > Terriglobales > Acidobacteriaceae > Granulicella. The sequence continues at coordinate 621,086 of CAWCJK010000008.1, read as the reverse complement.
ATTACCATGCTGGGTTTCCCCATTCGGAAATCTCCGGATCAAAGCCTGTGTGCGGCTCCCCGAAGCTTATCGCAGCTTGCCACGTCCTTCATCGCCTGTTTCTGCCAAGGCATCCACCGTGCGCCCTTAGTAGCTTGACCATAGAATTTACTCCAGCGCAGCAGAATCAACCTGCCGCTGAAGCGTCCATGTAAATCGCCTGGAACAATGGATCATTGTTCCTATATCTAAAGACACTCTTTACGCATGATCAGCTCACCGCTTCGAGACTACCGAAGCAATGTGGCTGCTCAGCCTTGTAGTTATTTACCCAATCTATGCAGTTGTCAAAAATCGTATCGCGATCGCATCTGCGTCGCTACGCGCTCTAGAGCGCGCTTGAGCTCACGCCCAAGGCTCAGCGCAACCGCTGAACATCGAACATGTCTCTGATGATCTTACCTTCCGAGAGGTTTCAGGAAGTTGGTGGAGCTGAACGGGATCGAACCGTTGACCCCCTGCTTGCAAAGCAGGTGCTCTCCCAGCTGAGCTACAGCCCCACTCGCTCGAGTATACCCGAGTAGTTTGTGAAGTGGTGGGCCTGGGAAGATTCGAACTTCCGACCTCACCCTTATCAGGGGTGCGCTCTAGCCAACTGAGCTACAGGCCCGGGCATCGCCGTAGGCCGTAACCAGCGGCTTGCGTGCTCGGCTGCCCCACCGATTCTGCAGGTGGGGCGCTTGAGCTCTCTCGAAGGGTTTCGAGGACACAGTTGAACGTGCGAGATAGCTACGCTATCTCTGACCATCGGCTCTTGATGACAGCGATTAAGAGAAGGTTGAGTTCAGGATCTTGCCGCCGGAGCGGCAAGTTGTCTGGCGTCAATTCAGGACTCAGCCGAAGCTGCCTGCAATCGCAGGGCGTCGAGAATCCGCCAGAGCGTTCTCTCTTAGAAAGGAGGTGATCCAGCCGCAGGTTCTCCTACGGCTACCTTGTTACGACTTCACCCCAATCATGAATTACACCTTGGGCGGCTGCTCCCTTGCGGTTAGCGCACCGACTTCTAGTGCAACCCACTTTCGTGATGTGACGGGCGGTGTGTACAAGGCCCGGGAACGTATTCACCGCAGCGTGCTGATCTGCGATTACTAGCGATTCCAGCTTCATGGAGTCGAGTTGCAGACTCCAATCCGAACTGAGGCCGGCTTTTTCCGATTAGCTCCCCCTCACGGGTTTGCAGCGGTTTGTACCGGCCATTGTAGCACGTGTGTAGCCCTGGACATAAAGGCCATGAGGACTTGACGTCATCCCCACCTTCCTCCCCGTTATCCGAGGCGGTTTCGCCAGAGTGCTCAACTAAATGGTAGCAACTGGAGATAAGGGTTGCGCTCGTTGCGGGACTTAACCCAACATCTCACGACACGAGCTGACGACAGCCATGCAGCACCTATATACAGGTCCCTTGCGGGACGCCGATATTTCTACCGGATTCCTGTACATTTCGAGCCCAGGTAAGGTTCTTCGCGTTGCGTCGAATTAAACCACATGCTCCACCGCTTGTGCGGGCCCCCGTCAATTCCTTTGAGTTTCAGCCTTGCGACCGTACTCCCCAGGCGGATTGCTTATCGCGTTAGCTTCGACACGGCGGGATTGGGTACCCACCACATCAAGCAATCATCGTTTAGGGCTAGGACTACCAGGGTATCTAATCCTGTTTGCTCCCCTAGCTTTCGTGCATCAGCGTCAGAAATGGTCCAGTGAGCCGCTTTCGCCACAGGTGTTCCTTCCGATATCTACGCATTTCACCGCTACACCGGAAATTCCACTCACCTCTCCCATTCTCAAGCCTGACAGTTTCCGATGCAGACTATGGGTTGAGCCCATAGATTTCACATCAGACTTATCAAACCGCCTACGCACCCTTTACGCCCAATAATTCCGAACAACGCTTGCCCCCCTCGTATTACCGCGGCTGCTGGCACGAAGTTAGCCGGGGCTTCTTCTTCCGGTACCGTCATAATCGTCCCGATCGAAAGGAGTTTACATCCCAAGGGATTTCATCCTCCACGCGGCGTTGCTGCGTCAGGGTTTCCCCCATTGCGCAAAATTCCCCACTGCTGCCTCCCGTAGGAGTCTGGACCGTGTTTCAGTTCCAGTGTGTCCGTGCGCCCTCTCAGGCCGGATACAGATCATCGCCTTGGTGAGCCATTACCTCACCAACTAGCTAATCTGCCGCGACCCCCTCCTTAAGTGCGATTGCTCGCTTTGACCCGTAGGTATTATGCGGTATTAGCCCAGGTTTCCCTAGGTTATCCCCCGCTCAAGGGTAGGTTAGTCACGTGTTACTCACCCGTGCGCCACTTTACTCAGGGCCGAAGCCCCTTTCTCGTTCGACTTGCATGTGTTAGGCACGCCGCCAGCGTTGATTCTGAGCCAGGATCAAACTCTCGTTTAATCTTGGTTTGCTCCGAGCCTCAGGACGGAGGTCCGAGGACTCATGAGCGCCTCCACTCGCTCGAAAGGAGCGGAGGGTATAACTGTGTGAGAATGACTCAACCAAATATTCGCGTCATCTCACGACTGGCACGTTCAACTATGTTGTCAAAGATCCTGACTGCATCGGCCTTAGCCGGCAGTTTTGGATCAAGGACTCAGGAGGGCAAAGCCACTTCCATGTGTCCTCGAACTTGCTGCGCTGTTTGTACTGGGAGGGCTCTTGCGACGCTTGTCGTCGCCTTTCGGCCTCGCCGCAGTGTTTTGCGCGACTCACCCAGAATACCGAATCTCGCGTCCTCTTGTCAACCCCGTCCCGCGTTAGCGGATTTCGCGGCAGAAGCGAGCCGTTCAGCATCCATACCCGCCAGGGCGTGCGAACGAAAGCTCTTCTGCTTCGGGGCTACAGACGCGAGGCGTCCGATCCGAAATCATGTAAACCAAACAGCGTGACGATCCGTTGAACGGGTCGCGGAGCTCTGAGCTCCTAAATCTTAAAGCAGTGACTTGGGTTTGCGCGGGGGTCTGAACCACAACCGCAAAACAAACGCTTGGACTGCGCCTTCCCGGCCGTTTCCCGCCCGGAAGAGCTGTACTTCCTTGAGAGTACCCTAAACCAAACTTTAGTTCAAGCTCTCAAGCCTCGGTCCCAACTGCCGACCGGATTCCCTTGATGTTCTCTAGACTACTTCAAATCCTCATCGGATTCAAGTTGTCATGAAGCTGGCCTCTACTGCCGACCTAACTCCCACTTCGTAAGATGACCTGAAGCCCACAAAGGATTCAAGATCCCACGATTTCGCCTCTCGGCCTTGTCTCTCGCTCTTAACCAGCCGCGTCGACTTCCTGATAGTAGCAACGGCCAAGTGTTCGTGCAAGCCCCCGAAGTCCACAGCTTTTCAACTTTTCCAACGTTCAGCTCTAGAGCGGCACTAGCTCCAGGTGCCCCGCTGCGTGCCCGGATACACTCGGAAGATGCTTTTCCCTGAGGCGAATCCTACCTCATCCAGTCTTTTTCAGGCCTTCGTAGGTGTATTCGCTTTCGCTCCGTACATACTGCCGGCCGGGTTCCTGTCCTTCCGGCTGGTCAGAGGTGAGGAGAACTCAGGTGCGGCGGAGCAGCTCCTCTGGTCCACTGCCCTCGGAGTTCCTGCGGCTGTGTTGCTCATTGAGCTAGGTCGCCGTTTTGTGTCTGTTTCAGCGGTGAACGGCTTTTTTGCGGCCCTAGCCCTGCTCGCCGCCTGGCTCTGGCTCAGAGATCGCAATCGAATCGCGGACGAAGCACGGAGGACTGCCCGACCAAAGCGCGCGACCACCGCGATGGTCTGGCTGATGGCGGGACTTGCGCTCTACTGCATCGCCCAAACCGCGGACATCCAGATCGGTCACCGCATCTACGTCACCACGGTGCTGCCAGACTGGAGCGTGCGCGTCGCGATGGTGAACGCCGCAATTCATAGCGGCGTGCCCCCACTGAACCGCCTCTCGACGCTGTCGGCGACCGGGCTGGGGTATGCCCCGCCGTTGCGCTACTACTACTTCTGGTACGTCGCAACGGCCCAGGTTGCGCGCACATTCCATCTCACGGCACAGCCCGCATTTGCGGCAAGCTGCGTCTGGGCGGGCTGGGGGCTGCTCGCCAGCGCCTTTCTGACGCTCAAATACACGCTCGGCATCAACCACCGACTTCGCTCCAAGTGCCTGTTGCTCTTAGGCGTCATGGCGATCCATGGCCTGGATCTCCTGCCCACTGTTTGGCTCTGGTTGTCGCGTACACACCACCCGTACCCGGAGATGGAGTGGTGGCGCCAGGATCGCACCACGTCCTTCTATGGCCTGGTGTACGGGCCGCATCACGTGGCGGCCTGGTGCGCCCTGTTCGCGGCCTTTCTGCTGTTCCAGAAGCTCGCGTTCGACCGGGAGCAAACGGCGCCTTCCGCACGCCTTCGGCCGGGCAGTCTTCACATCCCTCTTTGCGGCCTGCGCGTTCGCCGCAACCGCCGGCCTGTCTCTCTTTCCGGCGTTCTGCTTCGTCTTCGTGTTTTGCTTCTGGGCTGTTGACCTGCTGCGGCGCCGCGATTGGCTTACCATCGCAAGCCTCGCAGTCGCGGGCATCCTATCCCTCCTTCTGGCCCGCCCGTATCTGCACGAGCTCAGCTCCGGTTCCAGCGCCGCCGGAGGCTTCGCCAACTTCGCATGGCGCAACGACGGATTCGTCGCCATGCAGTACGCACGGTTTCACAAGTTCGCGGGCCACGGTCCCCTGGTCTCCTTCCTGACCCGGCAACCGCTCGTGCTGCTGCTCGATTTTTTCGAGCTTGGCTTTTACCTCTTCATCCTCGTGCACGTGGTTCGCCGGGATCTGTTCTCCAAGCAGCGCCTCAGCCCTGGCCTGTGTGCCTGGTGGGCGATCCTCCTCGGGGCGGCGGTCCCCGCCCTGTTCCTCACCTCCACCGCGACCAGCGGCCCCAACGATCTCGGTGTCGATGCGGCCGGTCTATTTCGGTTTGCGCTCCAGCTCAGAGCGGTCGAGTGGATCTGGGATGCTTGGCACGCGCGCCGCACGCTGGCCGCGGAACGGCCCTTCCTGTTCGCAACCGCTGGGCTCCTGATCGGGCTTGGGTTAGCGGCCCAGGTCTACCAGATACTTGGGATTCGCTTCTACTTCCCCGTGATCGCGTCCGGGTTCGCGAACAAGCAAATGGATGCGCTGACGAAAGATCATCTCGCCGAGCGGCTGTTCAACATTCGCTCCGCGCTCCGGCAGTTCGACGCAGAGGTGCCGCCGAGTCAACCCGATACCGAGGCGGTCCAGTTCAACCCCGTCGGCGCGATGATGCCGGCCGAGGTCTACTTCAACGACCATCAGATTGCGTCATGGGACACCGGCTGCGGCACCAGCTATGGTGGCCAGGCAAAGGACTGCCATCCGATTTACGAGAGCCTTCTCTTCCTGTACGGGAACACCGATGCCGGTGTGCTGAACGGCCGCGCCCAGAATGACCGGCAGGATGGCGCGGCAGCCAGAGTCGCATCCTCCGCGGACCTCGCGGCCGTCTGTGCGCACCTCCGGCTGCGCGCCGTTATCGCCGAATCTACCGACTCGATCTGGCGCAAGCCGGACTCTTGGGTGTGGACCGCCGCTCCGCTCGTGGCAAACTCGACGGTGCGTATCATTGGCTGCCCAGCAGGCTCCTGGCGGCCCTAGCGGAAGGAAGTGGCCGTTTGGAACCGAACGAAGTAGCGGAGTTCACCAAGGAGATGCGTGAGGCCGGCGAGCAGAGCCTGACGCACGTTTCGCTGATCATCAGCGTGCTGGCCGTACTGGTCGCGATGGTCACGGTTTTAGGCCATCGCGAGCACACCGAGGCCGTACTTGCACAGGCCAGGGCGTCGGATCAGTGGAACGAATACCAGGCGCGCCGCATTCGCCAGTCCCAGTTCGCGGTCGCGGCCGAGATGCTCATCACCCAGGCCGGCGCGAATAAAGCCGTGGTCCAACCGAAGGTAAACGAGTTCAAGCAGCGCCAGGAGAAATTCCAGCAGCAACTGGACGAGGACAGCCGCGAAGCCAAAGAGCTCGAGGCCGAGGTCGCGATCGCAGAAAAGCGCGCTGCAAGGTTCGACCTCGGCGAAGCGCTGCTTCAGATTGCGGTTGTGCTAGCGTCAATCACGCTGCTGACGCGGCAATGGCGTTACGTGGTCGTGGCCTTGCTGCTGGGCCTGGGTGGACTGGCGTCGGCCGCGTCCGCATGGCTCATCCACTAAAGGCTGTTCAAGGCTTGCTCAGAACACCCAGGTCGGCGAGGCCGTTCACAAAGTCCTGCACGGCCAGCGCCACCAGGAGCAGTCCCATGATGCGCACCAGGATTCGGATGCCCGTGTCCCCCATGATCCTGGCGACCCGAACGGCGCTACCAAGTACCAGAAACGAAGCGGCACAGGTGATCACAATCGCGCTGTAGATCGCCAGTCGCTCCTTCAGGTCGATCGCCTGTCCAACCAGCACCATGACGCTGGTAATGGCGCCCGGGCCTGCCAGCATCGGAATTCCCATCGGCACAATCCCGACATCGTCTTTGGTCGCGGCCTCCTGGGTCTCGCCCGTCGACTCCTGCGTCGCTGAACGCTTCGCCTGCAGCATGTCTAAGCCGATGAGCAAAAGGATGATCCCGCCGGCGATCTCGAATGCCGGCAGGGTGATCCCGAACAGCCGAAAGATGATCTGGCCCGCGGCCGCGAACGCACACAGGATCACGAACGCCGTGAGTGACGCCTTCCGGGCGGTTCGCACCCGCTTGGCCGGTTCCTGCCCCGCGGTAACGGCGAGAAACGTTGGGAGTGCCGCGAACGGGTCCACCAGGAAGAAGATGGAACTGAGCGCCAGCAGCGAGAACCGCACATAGGGCGAGCCCTCGAGATGGCTGAGCGAAACCGCATGCGGAGCAAACATCGGATGTGCTCATTGTCCCATGCTGCGGCTCGGCCGAATTGCCGGCTAGCGCGGATCGCATCTATACGCTGCAACGAAGTCGGAGCTGAACAGCGGAGCCTGTCGTCGCGCCCATGCGTGCGCGTCGTGCCACGCCGGATCCTCGCCGGTGAGAATGATCGCGTCGATGCCGAGCGCACGACAGATAGCCCCCACCTGCGCGGGATCGGTCAGCGGGGCTGTTCCGGTAAGCCGCTAACTGGCTACCTCCGGCAAGAGGTGGAAACGGCGTCCCGTAGATGGGCGCTAGCTGCTCCTCGGTGCTCCGGCACTGGTCGGGGCTTCCGCCGAAATCTGTTCCGCAACCCGGCTCCATACCGTCCACCTGCTGAAAACGCGAGTCATACAGAAGCTGCAGGTTCAGCTTCGGGTTCGCGCCGAAGTTCACGATCGCCGACGCGGGCAGAACACGTCCCAACGCCGCATACGTCTGCCTTACCTCGTAGCTGAGCGCCCCAACATGCGGTGTCAGCTCCGACGCGGGTATGACAGGATTTGTCCATCCATACCGGTCAGATCCCCAGAGGTAAAGCCGCAGCATGGCGAGTTGCCCAACGGCGGTCAGGAATCCCAGCGCGAGCAGCGACCCGGCGATCCAACCCACAGGCGCCGACTTCGGGCTCGCAAGCCGCACGGGTGCACTACCGGCTGCGGCGAGGCTCGGCTCGGCGTTAGCAAGCTGCATCGCTCCCCACAGCAGCAGCACAAACTGGGCGACCTCCACACCGCGAAAGGCGAGATCGTTGTTCTGAATCACCTTGGAATGCATCATCGTCGCGACCCAGAGACTCGCTCCCAACATGAGCCACGTCATCCAGCGCAGATCCTTGAACTCGCGATCGCCGGTATTCTCGGCGCGCGCGGATCTCATGCGGGGCCAATCGATGCGCGCCTGGCGAATCCCGGCGAGCGCGAAAAAACCGAACTCGATAAAGAGCACCGGCACCAGCAGAAACGGTCTCACAGCGATATTCGCAAGCTTGTTGTGGTGAACGGCCCTCTGGACCGCTCCCACCATGGTCGGTGGCAGTTGCCGCAACGCAATCTTCGCGAAGCCACCCGGCCCGGACCCGGATCCCGACGGATGCCGAACCGGCGCTACTTGCGGCCACTCTCAACAGATCGTGCAGGTAACCAACCGACAGCAGCAGCACCAGAGCGCCGACAGCCGCATACACAGCGACTGTGCGATACCGGCCGGTGATCAACCAGTAGATCGCCGCCAAGGCAAGAAACAGCGCAAAGGCAAACGTCACATACACCGACAACCCGGCCGCGCTCGCAAACGCACACCCAGCCAGCACGGCAAGCGCCGGTCGCACTCGCTCACGCGCCGCGTGCCACAGCAGCAAGAACCCGACGACGCATGCCGCCAACGCGGCGATGTGATGCGGAACCCAGAGCAATGCGTTCGTCCACGACGACACCTCATCCGAGTCCCAGACCTCGATGTCCGAAAGCACCATGTGGTACCGCAGGTACAGCCACGCAACCGGTAAGCAATCCAGACCCGTGACACCCAGCAGGGCGATTCCCACCACACTGGCGCGACGCAACCCCTGCCGCACTCCCATCAGGTGCTTAAGCGCAAGCGGAATGCAAGCGGCGAGAATCCAACCTGACCAGACGGAACTCGCAAACAGGGCCGCCCGCGGTTCCACGCCTGCGGCCCTGCCCGGCAGCGCGGAAACCACATACCAGTAGTAGTAGTAGCGCAGCGGAACCGCCACCCCGGGATGGAAGAACGGATTGGCCGGTGGAGCGCCGCCATGCATCGCCGCAGCAAGAAACGCGCTGCGCACGCCCAAGTCCGCCACCGCTGCCGTCGAATACAACCGGTGTCCGAGTTGCATGTCCGGCAGCGACACGAGACAAACGATCAGCCATGCCGCAGCGAGCAGCAGCGCAATCTTTGTGGATCGGCGCAGCCGGACCTGCCATCGACCATCCAGCTCGCCGCCATCGGAGCGCCAGGTCGACGATGGCTCCGCCACCCACCATCCAGCAGACTGCCAGGACGGCTTGGATCGCAAGAACCCTGCTCAGCAGATTGAATAAGATCGGCGACACGGCAACCGACAGCCCCAGGGACATCAGCCACTGTTCTGAACCGCTGCGGCGGCGAAACCCCAGGACGTCCGCTGCACGGCCAACGCAGTATCCGGGAGCCAAAAATACCAGACTGAAGAACGGAACCGCCCGCAAAATCCCGCGGACATCCACTTGAGTGAAGTTCTGCAACCCATCTCCCGGCGCCACGGACTACAGCCCCAACGCCCGCGGCCGACATGCGCGTGGGTTCCTCGGGCACACGCTCCAAACAGACTGCGGCACATCGCTATACTAGCTTGGGAGCCGTGGGTGTTCGAACCACGCTCCGCGCACAAGGAGCGCCCTGAATGCCCATTCAACCCACCGCCAACATCTGGCACAACGGCCAACTCATTCCGTGGGACAAGGCCACCACGCACGTGATGAGCCACGTGATCCACTACGGCTCGTCCGTCTTTGAAGGAATCCGTTGCTACACCCAGGGCAACCATGGCGCCTCCATCTTCCGCCTCTCCGAGCACATGCGCCGCATGGTCGACTCGGCAAAGATCTACCGCATGCCGCTGCCGTTCAGCATCGAGCAACTCAATGACGCCGTCGTTGAAGTGGTCGAGGCGAACGGGGTCGCACCCTGCTACATCCGTCCGTTTGCCTTCCGCGGCTACGGCGAAATCGGCGTAAATCCCTTGAAGTCGCCGGTCGAGGTCTACATCGCGAACTTCCCGTGGGGCAAGTATGTGCAGGGCGAAGCCGGTGCCGATGTTTGCGTCTCGAGCTGGAACCGCCTTGCTCCGAACACCATGCCCGCGCTCGCCAAAGCCGGCGCGAACTACATGAATTCCCAGCTCATCCGTATGGAAGCCGATACCAACGGCTACGTCGAGGGCATCGCGCTCGATCGCAACGGCTACCTCTCCGAGGGCTCGGGCGAGAACCTGTTCCTCGTCCGCGACGGCGTGATCTACACCGCTCCGCTGGCGAACTCGGTCCTCAACGGCATCACGCGCGACTCCATCCTCACGCTTGCCCGCCAAAAAGGCATCCCTGTCGTCGAGCAGGCACTTCCGCGCGAACTGCTGTACATCTGTGACGAGGCCTTCTTCACCGGCACAGCGGCGGAGGTCACCCACCTGCGCTCGGTCGACCGCATCCTGATTGGCGACGGCAGCATGGGGCCGGTCACGCGCGCGCTACACAATGCGTTCTTCGACATCGTGCACGGAATCGTGCCCGACCGCTTCAACTGGCTCACGCCCGTCAAGGTCGAGACCCTGGATGCCGTCGGCGAGACCATCAACGCCTAACCTTGTCCGTTCAACCCCACACACCGCGCGAAGCCGGCCAGCCCCCATCGGCTGGTCGGCACCTCCGCTCAGGAAAGCATTGATGAAATTGCGGTTGTTCTTGGCTGCGCTCGGGCTCGCGCTCATCCCCTCCGGCGCCCACGCCCAGATTGGGCTCTACTTCAACCCGATCGTCACCCACGTGGGGATTTCGCAGCCGGATTCCGGTCCCTTCGCGTTCCTCGGACAGGGCAACACCTCCGGCATCTTCGGTGGGGTATCCATGGGCGGCTACTATGACATCGGCCATGACCCGAAGTTCGCCTTTGGCGTCGACGTCCGCGATGAGCTCGAGCACGGCAACAGCGCCCTGCTGAATAGCTTTCTGGTCGGTGCGCGCATCGAGGCCAAAGCTCCGAAGGCCGTGCTGAAGCCGTACCTCCAGCTCTCCGGTGGCGTCGGCACCACGCATTCGGGTCTCAGCCCCGCCCGCGTCAGCAAAGCGATGTACAAAATTTATGGAGGCGTGGACTACGGCCTGGGCAAGCACCTCGACTGGCGTGTCGTCGAGGTCGGTTACGGGTCGCTCACGACCGTAAGCAGCTCGCAGTTCAACGTCCCGAGCGCAATCCCGTCGGCTACCCTGCTCAGCTTCACCACCGGGCTTGTGTTTCGGATCCGATAGCCCGGGCCCACAAAGTACAAAGAGAAAGGCTGGGCACGCGTGCCCAGCCTTTCCTTTTTTGCACCCGATCTACTCTTCGGTCTGCTGCCCGCCTGACGACTCCGAGCCGCCGCCGCTGCTCTTCTGTGCAGATTTCGCACTCCGGCCGCCACTCTTGCCCATGTCTGCCTGTGCCTGGCGCTCGTCTTCCTTGCTCTTCCGCTCAGAGGTCTTGTCCTTCGACGACTTCTTCGACGCCGGCTTTGAATCCTTGTCCTCTTCTTCCTCCTGCAGAGCCTGCTTGAAGATGCCCTTCGAGGCGGCCTGGACCTTCTTGGCGGTCTCGATCTCCTCCTCGAGGTTCTGCTTCAGCAGACCCGCCGCTTGGCTCATCCCCAGCGCTTTGGCCATCGAGATCGCCGCATGGTAGCCCGCGACCTCATAGTGCTCAACTCGCATCGCCGCACCGATCAGGCCGGAATCAAAGCTGGCGCCCTCCAAGTCCTCTTCGAGCGCCTCCTGGCCTTCCTTGATGACGCCTTCCATGCCCATGCAATGCTTGCCGGTCGGCTTCTTACCCAGTTCTTCGAATACCTGGCGTAGCCGCTGGACATGCCCCTTCGTCTGCTCGGTATGCTCTTTGAACAGCTGCTTCAACTCATCGTGTTCCGCACCCTTGGCCATCTTGGGGAGCGCCTTCACTAACTGGTTCTCCGCGCTGTACAAATCGCGGAGTTCATCGATCAACACATCCTTCAGCGCCATGAAACGTCTCCTGTAAAAACCTGTGCCCTGCTGCCCCCTCGACACACGTACTGGTACACACTCGGGGCTTCTCACAATCAGACAGAATCCCCTGATGCGGAGTTGGCCCGAGGTGTAGAAAGACCTGCGGCAGACAACTTTTTTGGTGCAGACCCTCCTTCGCTCACAAACGAACGGGTGCTCCGCAAAGGAGCACCCGCTTTTGTACCAGCCTCAACGACGACTTGGTGCTGTGTATCCGTCCTACTTCGGATCGATCACGATCTCCTGCTTCGGGATAGCTCGCAGGAACTCCTCGCCCGTGGCGATATGCTCGTTCACCAGCCGCGACGGCGTATGCGCCAGCCACTCCGCCAGCGAGATGTCCTCGTAGAAGGGCGTCGGGAACACCTCAAGGAAGACCACGTCCTCGTCGCCGATGTTTTCGACGTAGTGCGGAGTCGACTGCTCGACATACCCCACATCGCCGGGCTGGAAGTCCATCGTGCGCGCGTGTCCACCGGCTGCGAAACACGGTCTGTCGAGCCGATCCCTTCACGAAGTACTGCCACTCATCGTCGTTCGGGTGCCAGTGCAGTTCGCGAAGGCCGCCCGGTTTCAGCGTGACCACGGCGGCGGCGATGTTTGTGATCGGGAAGTTCTTGCGGTCGATAATCTTGACGCTGCCCCCTGCGGTGACTTTGGTGGGCTGCATCTTGTTCGTGAAGAATGCCATCGAGTCCTGCACAAATCCTGTGCCGGCCGAAACCTCACGCTTCTCCTCATCCAGTGGCCTCGGCAACTCGCGCTCAAAGATAAACAGCTCATGCTTCGGTACGTTCTGGAACGTGGTCTCCGGAACACCAAAGTTCTTGGCCAGGACCTCCTTCGGCGTATGGTGCAGCCAGTCCGTCAGAAGAAACGTTTGAAACTCGTTGAAGTTCCCGTCATTGAAGACCAGGAGGAACTGGCAGCCGTCCGTCCCCGTTCCCTGGATCGAGTGCGGAACCCCTCCGGGGAATAGCCAGAGATCGCCTTCGTTCACCTCCTCGACGAAGCCGCGACCGTGTTGGTCGACCGCCGTGATGCGGGCAGAGCCGGCCGTCATGAACGCCCACTCCGCGCCGACGTGCCAGTGCAGTTCGCGGATTCCACCTTTGATCAGGCGCATCTCGACGCCCGCCATCTTCTTTGAAAGCGGGAATTCGCGCACGGTCACCTGGCGCGTCCAGCCCGCTTCCTCGACGCGGCGATGACCGAAGCCGAACGGGTACTTGAACGGGGGTTGGCCGCCCGCGTCTGTCGTCGGCGGAAACAGCGAGTCCGGATTCTGGTCCTCTATGGAACGGTTCTGCGGGCCAAGCTCCTTCTCATTGGTGCCCGTATGCGTGTCCTGGCTGAGATCCCGGACCTTCTGGGGAGCCTGGTTGCTCTGAGCGCCTGCGGTAAGCGGAACGACTGCGGCGGTGGCCGCCATCGCAGCGGCGGTGTTGCGGAGGAAGTTTCTACGAGAAAGTGCAGCTTGGCTGAGGTTTGATTCGTTGCTGTCGGCCATGTCTGGCGGGCTCCTTCGGACGGAATATGTGCGATGGGGGGATGAAGCCTCAGTCTGGTCGAGACGTGCTGCTGAGGAGCTGTCTGGGCGTACTTGGTCGGATGACGATTGTTACAAACGCGTTACTTTCCCTCTTGCGGCTTGTGCGCGTCAATCAGTTGCGGCTGCTTCACGGCGCCTAGATCCATCGCCTGACTCCCGACCGGCCGACGCTTACGGACGTACGGCTCCAGTTCCTGGGGCTTGCCGGTCTCGAGTGCGCGCTCTACTGCTGCAATCACCCGGATGTCCAGCAGGCCCTCCTCGCCGTTCGCTTCCGGCTCCCGGCCGTGAAGAATGCAATCGGAAAAGTACTTCAACTCCCCGCCAAAGTGATCGGTCTTCGGGAAAGATTCCTCGCTCTTGTTCTTCCCGACGGTCAGAACATGCTTCATCGCCGTGTTCATCCCAAACGCCGGGCTCGAGTACAGATCGCCCAAAGTGCCCACAATGCGGTAGTCCTCCGCATCCGCGCCCGAATAGCTCATCAGCATCGTCGCAATGCGCTCGCCCGGGAACTTCAGGCTCACCGCGACCTGGTCGTCGAAGTCGCGGAAGCGCCCAGGGTCCGTACGAACGCCCGATCGCGCTCACCTCAATCGGCTCGGACGCAAAGAGATTTCGAACCGTATTGATGGGATACGGCCCCATATCCGGCACCGGACCCGCCCAGAAGCCGTTCTTTGCGCGATGGTTCTGGTAATTCACCGGCTGAGAAAACGAGGACGTGAAGTAGCGAAGATGGCCAAGCTGGCCCGACCGCGCCACCTCGAATGCCCTCAATGTCCCAGGTTCATGGTGCAGCCGGTACGCCACCATGAGCTTCGCGCCAGAGCGCTCGGACGCATCGATGATGCGCTGGCATTGATCCACAGAGATCGCCATCGGCTTCTCAAGCAGCAGATGAATTCCAGCGTCCAGCGTTCGAATAGCCAGATCGACGTGATCCCAATTCGGCGTCGCGAGATAGACCGCGTCGGCAGTGCCTGACGCGAGGAGGTCGTCGTACTCCTCATAGCTATACAGCTGCGAGACGCCATACTTCTCGCCTACACGCTCGGCCTTCTCCTGATGGCCGCTCACGAACGCGACCACCTCGCTGTTACCCGTATGCTCCACGCCCGGTAGGAACGCCGTCTGGGAGATCCAGCCGATTCCTACAACCGCGTAACGAACCTTTCGGCCCTCAACCACAACTGCACGGCCCATCGCTTCTTCACCCCTGCTGACGCGTGATTCCGCTCCAACCGATGGATGCGGTTGCAGCCGAACACGGTGTACGCCGAGCGAGGGTCACGCCACCGACTGGCCCGAACTGCTCGCCGGCGCCGGTGCACGCATGCTCGCGGGCAGCCGATCGGACGTATCCGGCGCAGGACTCGCCGCCAGATCCTCCCACCCGGGCAGCTCTTGCGACCCGACGATCAGCCGCACACCGTCCTGCAGCCAAACGTACGTCCACGCCCAACTGCCAAATACTGAAATGCGATTACGGAAGCCGATCAGGAAGAAAATATGCACCACCAGCCACGTAAGCCAGGCCATGAAGCCGCCCCAGTGCGCATGAAACGGCCATACAATCCGCGCCACCGCGGCCTTTCGCCCAATCGTCGCCATGTCTCCCTTGTCAAAGTAGCGAAACGGCTTCTGCTTCACCGCAGCCGCGGGGTCCTCGACCAGCAGCTTGATCCGCTTTGCGGCGTAATCTCCCATCTGCATCGCCGGCTGCGCCACCCCGGGAACCTGGTGGCCATCCTGCTGGAAGTTTGCCAGGTCGCCGATCACAAAGATCTCGGGATGTCCCTCGGGGTTCAAATGCCCGTCAACAGGGACGGCGCCTCGCCGATCCGTAGGCAATCCGAGCATCCCGCCCAGTGGCGAGGCCTTCACGCCCGCCGCCCACAGCGTACAGACGCTCTCGATCCGCTCATCTCCGACCATCACGTGCCCCGGTCCAACATCGGTCACATGGGCGTGCGTCCGGCACACAACGCCCAGCTTGGCCAACTGGTCCACCGCGCTGCGCTGCAGGTCCTCAGGATAAGCGCCCAGAATATTCGGCGACCCCTCAAGGACCATGACGTGTGCCATCCCGGGGTTGATATGCCGGAAGTCGCGCGTCATGTACAGCCGCGAAATGTCCGAGATCGCCCCCGCCAACTCGACGCCGGTAGGCCCTCCCCCGATAATCACGAAGTTCAGCGGCGGATGCGTGCCGGTCTCAAGCTTCTGCCTTTCGGCGAGCTCAAACGCCAGCAGAACGCGGCGGCGTATCTCGGTCGCGTCCTCGATGCTCTTCAACCCCGGCGCGAACTTCGCCCAGTCCTCCCGCCCGAAGTAGCTATGCGTGGCTCCCGTCGCGAGAATCAGGTAGTCGTACACCACCTCGGCACCGCTCTTCAGGTGAACGCGCTGCAGCGCCGTGTCGATGCTGACCACCTCGTCCATCAGCACCTCGGTATTGCGGTTATCGCGCAAAATCGTGCGAATCGGCTGCGCGATATCGCCCGGCGAAAGCACCGCCAGCGCGACCTGGTACAGCAGGGGCTGAAACGTGTGGTGATTTCGGCGATCGATCACCGTCACATCGACCGGCAATTTACCCAGCCCCTGCGCCGCGCGGATGCCGCCAAATCCCGCACCGATCACCACCACACGCGGACGGCGTCCCGCAATTTCCTGCGAACTACCGCTAGGTGCAACGGGCAAAGCTCACCTCCACACGTGCCTATGCTGTCGCTTCGATGCTAGCCGAGAACGCTTGGGTTCACGTGAGAAAGCTGCCAACGCCTGCCCGCAAACCGCTCCCGCAGCCCCGCATCCTACCTTGTCATGAGCACAGCATCAGCCCCCACCTCCGCACTCGGCAGTACAAAACAGCTCGGCAACTCTGATCTGAACCTCACCGCGATCGGCTTCGGCGCCTGGGCCATCGGCGGCGGCGACTGGCAGTTCTCCTGGGGCCCCCAGGACGACAACGACTCGGTCGCCGCCATCCAGCGGGCCCTGCAAGGCGGCATGAACTGGATCGACACTGCCGCCGTCTACGGCCTCGGCCACTCCGAAGAGGTCGTCGGCCGCGCCTTGAAGCAGGCCCAAACCAAACCCTATGTCTTCACCAAATGCTCCTTGATCTGGGACAACGACCGCAACATCAGCAACTCACTCAAAAAGGTCCGCCAGGAGTGCGAAGCGAGTCTCAAGCGTCTCGGCGTAGAGGCCATCGACCTTTATCAGATTCATTGGCCCAACCCGGAGGCCGAGATCGAAGAGGGCTGGCAAACCATGGCCGACCTCAAAAAGGAAGGCAAGATCCGCTGGTTGGGCGTCTCCAACTTCAGCGTGCCACAGATGCAACGCGTCCAGAAGATCGCTCCCATCACCAGCCTTCAGCCGCCGTATTCCATGCTTCGCCGCGATGTAGAAGCCGAGATACTGCCCTTCTGCCAGCAGCACAACATCGGCGTCATCAACTATTCGCCGATGCAGAGCGGCCTTCTCACCGGCGCCATGACCCGCGAACGCGTGCAAGCATTCCCGCAAGACGATCACCGCCGCAATCGCAAGGAGTTCCAGGAACCTGCGCTTTCGCGGAATCTCGCACTCGCCGACCTCCTCAAGCAGATCGGTTCACGTCACAACGTCCAAGCCGGCGTAGTGGCCATCGCCTGGACCCTCCATAACCCCGCCGTAACCGCCGCAATTGTCGGTGGCCGGAACGCGAAGCAGGTAGAAGGCGTGCTCCCCGCAGCCGACTTCCGCCTCAGCGAGGACGAGTTCAACGAGATCAACCGCTTCCTGAACGACCCTCAATAGAGCAGCCATGGCAGCGCGGCCCGAAGTAGGTTTATCCTTCGTGCTCCGGGGTCCTCTATGCTGCCGATAGGGTCGATTGTCGAACGGTTGCACGAAAACTATGGCGAACCCGCCCTGCCTCCGGCGATCGGCCCTTTCGAACACATCCTCTGGGAAAACGCCTGCTACCTCCTGCCGGACTCGCGCCGTCTGGAGGTCTTCACGGCGCTGCAGCAGCAGGTCGGTCTAACTGCCGCTGCGATTGCAAGCGCCCCTGATGCAGTCCTGAAAGCCCTGGCGCAACGGGGCGGCATGCGCCCCGAAACTCGCGTCTTTCGCTGGCGAGAGATCGCCCGCATCACCCTTAGCCAGTTCGGCGGAGATCTGAACACGATCCTCTGCCTCCCGTATGCCGCGGCAAAGCGGGCCCTCAAGCAATTTCCCTCGATCGGGGACCCCGGCGCAGAGAAGATCCTGCTGCTGTGTGGCATGCCCGCCGGCCTTCCGCTAGACTCCAACGGCCTTCGGGTGCTGCTGCGTGTAGGCTACGGTCGCGCCCAAAAAGCCTATGGAGCGATGTATCGCTCGGTTCAGGACGATCTACGACCCGATCTGCCGACAGACGCTTCCACGCTCTCACTCGCCCATCGACTTCTGCGCGAGCACGGAAAGATGTTGTGCAAGGAGAAGGCGCCGCGGTGCTCGCATTGCCCTATCCGCAAGGGCTGCGATTACGCCGCACAACGGCCAGCAGAGCCTACTGCGTCAGGATCAGCGGTCCATCTTTCGTGATCGCCACCGTGTGCTCAAAGTGCGCACTGATGCTGCCGTCGACGGTGATCGCCGTCCAGCCATCCTCGAGCACCTTCACGTCCGCCGACCCGAGATTGATCATCGGCTCGATCGCCAGCACCATGCCCGGCTTCAACCTTGGCCCCTTCCCCGGGTTCCCGACGTTCGGCACCTGCGGATCCTCGTGCATGCTCTTTCCAATCCCATGCCCGACGAACTCTCGCACCACGCCGTACCCCTCGGCCTCACACATGCTCTGCACCGCCCACGCGATGTCACCCAGCCGATTGCCAGGCTTTGCCTGGTCGATCGCGGCATACAGCGAAGCTTCCGTTACGCGAAGCAGCTTTTCAGCCTGCGGGCTTACCTTGCCGACGGCGTACGTCACCGCACAGTCGGAGTAAAACCCGTTCACGACCACTCCACAGTCGATCGAGACGACATCGCCGTCCTTCAGCACCGTGCGCTCGCTGGGGATACCGTGAATCACCTCTTTGTTCACCGACGTGCACAGGACAGCCGGATACCCGTGGTACCCCTTGAACGCGGACACCGCCCCAAGCTCGTCCATCTTCGCTACCGCAGCGCGCTCCAGGTCCATCGTGGACGCGCCGACGCGCACGGCCCCGCGTACCGCCTCATGCACCTGCCGAAGCGCCGCGCCCGACACGCGCATCTTCTCAATCTCTTGAGCGGATTTGATCAGAATCGCCATACGTTCCTATTGCGCGCCTTCGGACCGCAGCGAGAGCTCACGCATCCGCAGCAGCGTCTGCCGAAGCGCAGCCGTGACCTCATCCAGAGGCTGGTCACCATTCACCTCGGCGAACCGGTTCCCATGCGTGCGGTAATACTCGACCACCGGCTCCGTCAGCGACTCAAAAGCCTTCATCCGCTCGTAAAAGACGTCTTCACGGTCATCCACCCGCTGCATCAGCGTGGCACCGTCGATATCGCAGATGCCCGGCGACTTCGGCGGGTTCGTATAGATGTTATAGATGTCACCGCTAGGGCAGATTCGCCGGCCCGTGATGCGCTCCAGCAGCACACGCTGGCTCACCACAAGGTGAATCGCGATTACGGGCAGCTTCGGCTTTGGCCCCCGCTCCGCTTCGGCCCCATCCGTCGCCACACCTTGCTCGCGGGTGATGTACTCGTCCAGCCACTCGGCCTGGTTCAGCGTGCGCGGGTAACCATCCAGGATGTAGCCGCGGCGGGTATCCGGCTGTGTCAGCCTGTCCGCGACCATGTCATTCACCAGGTCATCCGGCACCAACTTGCCCTGCGACATCAGCTCATCCGCCAGGAGCCCCAGCTTCGTGTGATTTCTCCGATGCTCCCGCAACAGGTCGCCCGTAGAGATCTGCGGGATCCCGAACTCTTCCATCAGTCGCTTGGCTTGCGTTCCCTTCCCGACTCCCGGGGCTCCCAGCAGAAGGACGGGGCCGGGCAGGAACTCAGTTGCAATTTGGTCAGTCACCGGAGGTTGCGTCTTTCTATGTGTCTAGGGCGGGCCTACGTGAAGACGCAGGCGGAGCAATCTCGCTCGCGCCTGCGTAGGGGTCAAGAGCGAAGAAACGTTACCAGCGTCGCGCCAAACGGCGAGCACCCTTCGGAGAGAAGCCCTCGTAGTGCCGCATGATCAGCTGCGCCTCGATCTGCTGCACCGTGTCCATCGCTACACCGACCACGATCAGCAGGCTGGTGCCGCCAAAGTAGAACCGTACGCCGAGGCCGTTCGTCACCCACGTCGGCAGCCGGTCGAAGAACCCGCCCACC
Source organism: uncultured Verrucomicrobiae bacterium (assembly GCA_963795955.1). Classification (GTDB taxonomy): domain Bacteria; phylum Acidobacteriota; class Terriglobia; order Terriglobales; family Acidobacteriaceae; genus Granulicella. The sequence goes on along the minus strand of CAWCJK010000008.1, from coordinate 601,419 downwards.
AGCCAAAGGTGATTGAAGTGAATACCCGAGATCATCATCTGCGGAATGATCGCAATCACGCACAGGTACAGTGCACCGACGAGCGTGATTCGCGTCAGCACGTCGTTGATGAAATCCGAGGTCCGCTTGCCCGGCCGAATGCCGGGGATGAACGACCCATACTTCCGCATGTTGTCGGCGATGTCGTCCGGACGGAAGATGATCGAGATGTAGAAGTATGCGAAGAACACGATCGCCGCGATGTAGATGACCTCGTACCACGGCTCGGCCGGTGCCAGCGCCCGGAAGATCGGTCCGAGGAAGCTCGTATCGCGCAGCGGCCCAGAGCCGAACAGGCTCACGTTCGCGAGCAGCAGAGGTGCCGACAGCATCGAGGCCGCGAAGATCACGGGCATAACGCCACCCGAGTTCACCTTTAACGGCAGGAAGGAGTTCGACGACGGCTGTACCGAGCGCCCAACCATCCGTTTCGCCGATTGGATCGGAATCCGGCGCTCCGAACGCTCGACGAAGATGATGAACGCAACCACCGCGATCATCAGCACCACAAGAAGAAGAATCGCAAGCGGCGTGAACCCGCCCCAGGCGTTCGTCTTGGCCTTGTTGACGAGCTCCATAATGCCGCCGGGCAGCCCGACGACAATGCCCGTAAAGATCAACAGGCTCATGCCGTTGCCGACCCCGCGGTCCGTGATCTGCTCGCCCAGCCACATGATGAAAGCCGTGCCGCAGGTCAGGGTAATGATGCAAAGCGGCACAAACGCCGGCTTCGCAATCGTCACCATGTTCTGCCCGGTCAGCGTCAGCGCGATAAAGAAGCTCTGCACAATGGCCAGCAACACCGTCACGTAACGCGTCCACTGCGTGATCTTGCGACGCCCGACCTCGCCTTCCTTCTGCAGCTTCGCCAGCGGCTCATAGATCACCGTCAGCAACTGGAAGATGATCGACGCGGTGATGTACGGCATGATGCCGAGCGCAAAGATCGTCAGCTTGCGGAGGTTGCCGCCCGCAAACAGGTCCAGCAGCCCCAGTGCCGAGCCGGCGTTCTGGTTGAAGAACTGCGCCAGCATGTCAGCGTTGATACCCGGCGTAGGGATGTGGAAACCGATGCGGTAGACCGCAAGCAGCCCCAGCGTAAAGCCGATGCGCTTGCGCAGGTCCGGCAGGCGAAAGATATTGGCGAAATTCTCGAGCATCGAAGAGGTGGCCTTCAGTGGATGCGAAGCTAACGGAGCCGACCCGTACAAAGGTTGCCTGAACTCGGCGGCTGTTCGCGACTATTTTACCGGAATACACGAAGGGCCGGAGCATCGCTGCCCCGGCCCTTTAGGAAAACTAAGCAGCGGGAGCCGTTTCGGCACCAATCACGACCGCCCGGCCACCGGCCGCCTCGATCGCCTTCTGCGCCGCAGCGGAGAACTTGTGCGCGTGAACAGTGACCGCGGTGTTGATCTCGCCGTTCGCGAGCACCTTGACCAGCTTCCGGCCCTTCACGACGCCACGCGCCTTCAGCGTTTCAAACGTGAGCTCGCTCTCACCCAACTCCGCGATCTTGTCCAGTCCGAGCACGAAGTACTCGGTGCGGAAGATGTTGGTGAAGCCGCGCTTCGGCAAGCGCCGGTGCAACGGCATCTGGCCGCCTTCAAAACCACGCATCAGGCGCGAGCCCGACCGCGATCCCTGGCCCTTATGACCACGACCTGACGTTTTACCGATGCCCGAGCCCATACCGCGGCCGACACGCTTCTTGTTGCTGTTCGCACCCTTGGGTGCCCGCAGATTGCTGAGATTTGTTGCCATTCTGTTCCTCGCTCAACGCCGGATGGCTCATCCGACTCGCATTTAGGGTTCTCCGCAGAGAACAGTTCGACTACTCGACGATCCGGACCAGGTGAGGAATCTTCTTCACCATGCCGCGGATCGACGGAGTGTCCTCGCGCTCCACAATCTGGTTCAACCGAGTAAAGCCGAGGCCCTTCACCACGAGCTTGTGCTTCACCGGCGTGCAGATCTGCGAGCGGAAATACTGAATCTTGATCTTGTTTTCGCTTGCCATTGCCTTCTCCGCTGCCGCCCATCGCTGCCGGGCCTCAGCCTGTAATCTTTACAGCTCGTCGATAGACTTCCCACGCAGCGTCGCAACCTCTTGCTTATCGCGAAGCTGCGTCAGCGCGTCAAAGGTCGCCTTGATCACGTTGTGCGGGTTCGCCGAACCGATGTTCTTGGTCAGCACATTCTGCACACCAGCGGCCGTCATCACCGCACGAACAGTCTTGCCCGCGATCACGCCCGTACCTTCCGGCGCCGGCTTCAACAGCACCTCACCCGATCCAAAATGCCCAAGCACCTGGTGCGGAATCGAGGTCTGCGTCATGTTCACCTTGATCAGGTTCTTCTTGGCCGCCTCGATACCCTTGCGGATCGCCTGCGGCACTTCCTTCGCTTTGCCCGAGCCGTAACCAACAACGCCTTCGCCGGGATCCCCGACGATGACCAGCGCGGCGAAGCTCATGTTCTTGCCGCCCTTGACCACCTTGGTCACGCGATTGATGCTGACAACCTCATCCTTCAGGTTCAGCCGGTTTCCATCCACTCTCTTCTTCGTAGCCATCGCCATCCTGTGTATTTCTCCCCGGCACACCGGTCCGGGGCCGCAACATCTCTTGTTGCCTTTGGGTTGAGGCTCCGGGAGGAGCCCGCCTCCCGGTCTTCGCCGGGTGGGCTACTTAGAATTCGAGTCCGGCCTCGCGAGCCGCGTCTGCCAGCGCCTTGATGCGACCGTGGTACAGGTACCCGCCACGATCAAACACCACCTTCTTCACGCCCGCAGCCTGCGCCCGTTCCGCAATCAGCTTGCCCACGGTCTTCGCCGCCTCGATGTTGCCGCCGGCCTTCTTGTCCTCGCCCTTCTTGGTGACGGTGGACGCCGATGCAATGGTGACACCGTTCGCGTCGTCGATAAGCTGGGTATAGATGTGGTTCAAAGAGCGGTACACGTTCAGCCGCGGACGTTGAGCCGTTCCAGTCATCCGGGTGCGGATCCGCTTGTGAACCCGCTGACGAATTGCGTTGCGCTGGGGAGTCGCGATCATTTGTCTCTTCCTTCCTAGTGGCGTCGTCAGCCTCTGACGACGTTCGGTTTCTCGGGGTTCAGGTGAACAGGGATTTAGGGCTGGAGCGAGTTCGCTAATCCCTGATCCCTAACCCCCTACTCCCTGCCTTGTTACTTCGCGCCGGTCTTGCCGACCTTCTTCTTGAGCTTCTCGTCGGAGTACCGCACGCCCTTGTTCTTGTACGGATCGGGCTTGCGCAGGGAACGCATATCCGCCGCGACCTGGCCGACCTTCTGCCGGTCGATACCCGAGACCGTGACGTGCGTCTGCTTGGGGTCGATCGCTACGTCAATGCCAGCGGGCAGCGGGAACTCAATGACGTGCGAGTAGCCGAGCGTGAACACCACCGTGCTCTTACCCTTCATCTCGACGCGGTACCCGATCCCAACGACGTCCAGGTCCTTCTTCCAACCGTTCGTCACACCCTCAACGGCATTAAAGACCAGCGCGCGCGCCAGGCCGTGAACAGCCTTCTGCGAGTCGTTCTGGCGTTCAACGTTCAGAACACCGTCGGTCTCCTTGAGCGTGATGCCTTCGGGCACCACCGCGGAAACCTTGCCCTTCGGCCCTTCAACGAGCACGGTCCCGCCGTTGACGGTGTACTTGACGCCCTTCGGCAGCGTGATCGGCTTCAATCCAATACGTGACATTCTTGAATCCTTTGTGGCTTGCGAGTCGCGAAATCTGAGTCAACTCAGTACGTTCGTTCCACTGCAGCCCCGGCGACAAACCGCCGTCGTACACCGAGCAGATCCAATCTCTGCTGGTTTAAATGTTCTTGATCACCAGACTTCGCAGAGGATCTCGCCGCCAACACCTTCGCGACGAGCCTGCCGGCCGGTCATCACGCCACGCGGGGTGGTCATGATCGAGATCCCAAGACCGCCCTGTACGCGCCGGATCTCATCCTTGCCGATGTAGACACGGCAGCCTGGCTTCGAAACGCGCTTCAGGTCGCGGATCGCGGACTCATTGTTCGCGCCGTACTTCAGGTACACGCGCAAAAGCTGCCGTCCCTCTTCCTCGACGGGCTTCACGTTTGCGATGTAACCCTCTTCCTTCAGGATGCGGGCGATCTCCGCCTTCAGCTTGGAGGCGGGGACGTCGAGCTTCTGGTGCCGTGCGCCGTGCGCGTTGCGAATACGGGTGAGGAAGTCTGCTACTGGATCGGTGAGATTCATCGATTTCCTTTCATTCCCCGTTCGCTCCGGGCGGGCTCAACAGCCAGCCGGGAGAACCAGCGGAAATGGTTGTGGCGCTCGTTATCGCGCCGGGACCTCATGCAGGGCGACCATGCTGCAGTCGCCGGGCAGGTGAGCTGTCTGCTACCAGCTCGACTTGACGACGCCCGGGATCTCTCCCTTGAGCGCGAGCCCGCGGAAGCAAAGACGGCAGATGCCAAACTTGCGCAGAAACGCGCGCGGACGACCGCAGAGCTGGCAGCGGTTGTGCTGGCGAGATTTGAACTTCGGCTTACGGGCGTCTTTGACGCGCTTTGCTGTGGTTGCCATTCGTCTGCTCTTTCTGGTTCCTGAACCTGTTTACGCGCCTTGGCGGAAGGGCATCCCGAACGAGCGCAGAAGCGCACGCGCGCCGTTGTCATCCTTGGCCGTCGTTACGATCGTGACGTTCATGCCCTTCGTCTTCTCGACCTTGGAGTAGTCGATCTCCGGGAAGATCAGCTGGTCACGCAATCCGAGCGTGTAATTCCCACGCCCGTCGAAGCTCTTTGAGCTGACCCCACGGAAGTCACGCACACGAGGCAAAGCTACCGAGATCAGGCGATCGAGAAACTCGTACATTGCGTCACCACGCAGCGTGACCATGGCGCCGATGGGCATGCCCTCGCGCAGTTTGAACGCGGCGATCGACTTCTTCGCCTTCGTCACCACCGGCTTCTGCCCGCTGATGGCACCGAGGTCCGACACGAGCGGATCGATAATCTTGTTGTTCTGCGTCGCTTCGCCGATGCCCATATTGATCACGATCTTCTCGATCTTGGGCACCGCCATCACGTTGTCGATCCCGAGCTCCTTTTGGAGTTGCCCCTTGATCTCGCTCGCGTACTTGTCTTTCAGTCTTGCTGCCATTGCTCTTCTTCTTTCTCCACGGTGCCGGAGTGGACCTGTACCGTATACCGTTGCGTGGGGTGCTCAGTTTGGCCGATGACCAACCCTTTGATTACCGGCCGCTCTTCTCGGCGATATCGCCGTTGTTGGATCGCGCTACGCGAACCTTCTTGTCGCCTTCAATCCGGAAGCCCACCCGAGTCGGATTGCCCTCAGAATCAGCCAGCATCACGTTCGAGATGTTGATCGCCGCTTCCTGCTCCAGGATGCCGCCTGCGATGTTCCGCTGCGGATTGGGCTTCATGTGCTTCTTCACCATCCCGACGCCCTCGACGAGCACCCGGTTCTTGTCCGCGATGACGCGCAACACGCGGCCTCGCTTACCTTTGTCTTTGCCCGCGATCACGATGACCTGATCGTTACGCTTAATCTTTGCCATGATGCTTGATCCTTTTGTTCTTGCCTCGGCGATCTGTCGGAGCCGGAACCCGCTGCGGAGTTAAATAACTTCAGGCGCGAGCGAGACGATCTTCAGGAACTTCTTCTCGCGGAGCTCACGCGCAACCGGACCGAACACGCGGGTTCCAACCGGCTCGTTGGCGTCGTTGATCACAACCGCCGCATTCTGGTCGAAGCGGATATAGGTTCCGTCGCGGCGGCGATATTCCTTGCGCGTCCGAACGATGACCGCCTTCACAACCTTGCCCTTCTTCACGGTTCCGTCGGGCGAGGCTTCCTTGACGGCCGCGGTGACCACGTCGCCGAGACCAGCCTTTTTCCCGAGGCCGCCGCCCAGGGGCAGAATCATCTGGAGCTTGCGCGCGCCGGAGTTATCGGCGACGTCCAGCATCGTGCGCATTTGAACTGCCATGGTGCTTCTCCTGAAATGTTCAACCGGACGTCAAGCCCGGCGCTAATACCTAGAGTGTTAAGCCTGCTGCTCGGCGGAGACGGGTTTCTCGTCCGGGAGGTTGGCGAGCGACGACCGGCGGATGATCTCTTCCAGAGACCACCTTTTCAGCTTCGACAACGGGCGAGTCTCACGAATACGCACCACATCGCCCACACGCGCCGAGTTCTGCTCGTCATGCGCGTAGAACTTCTTGTTCGACTTCATCACGCGCTTGTACTTCGGGTGCGCCTTGCGCATCTCGATCTCAACCACGATCGTCTTCTGCATCTTGGTCGAGACGACCTGGCCGACCTTCTCATTACGGCGCGGGGCGGCGGCCGGCTGCGCGTCAGTTGCGCCCTGGGTAGCCGTCGGGTTCACAGTGGTATCGGCCATGGTTACTTCCCTGCCTTCTGCTGGGCGAGCGCACGCTCGCGGGCGATGGTCTTCATGCGGGCAACATCCTTCTTGAGGCCACGGATCTTCCCGATGCCCTCCTGCTTGCCCAGGCTCTTGGCGAAGCGAATACGGAAGAGCTGCTCGGCCGTCTTGGCCTCCTCGCTCCTCAGTTCCTCTTCGCTCAGATCGCGAATCTTGTCGAGTTCCATATCAGTGACTTCCTAGAACGTTAGTGCCCGCAACCCCTTGGAGCTGTCATCCTGAGCCGAACGAAGCGCGTACACTTCGTCGCCGGGCGATCCTACAGGACTTACTTGGCCGAAACCTCGGTGGAGGCGCCGGGGCGCACCACAAAGACGGTCTTCAGCGGTAGCTTGTGGCTGGCGAGCCGCATCGCTTCCTTCGCGATGTCCACCGGCACACCTTCCATCTCGAAGAGCAGCTTGCCGGGGCGAACCACCGCCACCCAATGATCCGGCGCTCCCTTGCCCTTACCCATACGGGTTTCGGCTGGCTTCTTGGTGATCGGCTTATCCGGGAAGAGCCGCAGCCAAACCTTGCCGCCACGCTTGATAAACCGCGTCATCGCGATACGGGAAGCTTCGATCTGACGATCCGTGATGTATCCGCACTCCAGGACCTTCAAGCCGTAGTCGCCAAAGGCGATCTCGGAGCCGCGCCACGCCTTGCCGCGCATGCGGCCGCGCTGCTGCTTGCGGTATTTGACCTTCTTGGGCAGAAGCATGATGTGTTCCTTACGGGCCCTGGTCGGGCGCCTTCAAGCCAAACAGATGCGGCGCTGAGGTAGGCGATGACGTGGATCGGAGTCGGCTGGGAGGCCAAATCGCGAAAACCGCGAGAACGCTGACCGGGGTCTCTGTCACCGAAGCGACAGACTCAGGGCCAAACTAGAAAAGTTTAACAGAACGAAGCCGTCCTGCCAAATTCAGTGGGCACATGGGCCAAGAGGCCGAACGCGGCATCGCTGCCGATCCCGGTTCCTCCGGGCCCCGCACCCGGTTCCTGCTTAGAACGCACCCGTGGTGATTGCCGGCTGCTGCTCGCGGCGCTTGCGCTGCTCATAAATATCGCCGCGATAGATCCAGGTCTTGACGCCGATTACGCCGTACGTGGTCTTCGCCTCGGCAAAGCCGAAGTCGATGTCCGCGCGCAACGTATGCAGCGGAAGACGGCCCTGGAGGTACCACTCGGAGCGAGCGATCTCGTTGCCGTTCAAACGGCCCGAAACGCGCACCTTGATCCCCTTGCAGCCAAAGCGCAGCGCCGAATCCACGCTCTTACGCATCGCACGGCGAAACGAAACACGCTTCTCAAGCTGCAGCGCGATGTTCTCCGCCACCAGCTGCGCATCCAGCTCCGGCTTGTTCACCTCGAGGATGTCGATAAACACCTCGCGGTTCGTGCGCTTCTGCAGGTCGGCCTTCAGCTTGTCGATCTCGGCGCCCTTGCGGCCGATGATGATACCCGGACGCGCAGTGCGGATGATCAGCCGCAGCTTGTTGCCCGGACGCTCGACCTCGACGGACGAGACGCCGGCCTGCTTCAACTTCTCGCGCAGCTCAGCCTTGAGCTTCACGTCCTCGACGAGCAGCTTGTCATAGCCACGCTCGATGAACCAGCGCGACTTCCACGGCTTGTTTACGCCGAGGCGGAATCCATACGGATGGACTTTTTGTCCCATAGCTTCCTTCTTCTTCTGCCGTATACCGGTTGAGCCGGCGCGGCTTGGTTCAAAACTGTTACGCGGCGACAGCCTTCTTCGCAGCCGTCTTCTTGCCCGCAGCCTTCTTCACCGCAGGCTTGCGAGCCGCACGGCCTGCGTTCGTCGCCGCTGTGCCCTTCTCGCCGGATCCTGTGCTCTCAGCCGCCTTCTTCTCCGCCACCGTGATCACGATGTGCGTCAAACGGCGCTGATACCGAAAGGCACGGCCCATCGGCGCGGGACGAAGCCGCTTCAGGCGAGGTCCCTCGTTCGCGACAGCCGTCTTCACGTACAGGTTGTCGACATCGACGTCCAGCCCGCGCTCGTCGGAGAGATACACCGCATTCTGCACGGCAGAGCGCAGCGTCGCTTCGATCACTGACGCAATCCGCTTGTCGGTAAACGTGACCGTAGTCAGCGCAGCCTCGACACGCTTGCCTTTGATGAGATCCAGCACCAGCTTGGCCTTCTGCGGGCTCGAGCGCTGAAAGCGCGCCTCGGCGCGGAACTCAGGTGTTGTGGTTGTGTTTGCCATTTGCGATCCTTATCGGCCCCCTCGGGCCATAGCAGCAAAATCAGAAGACGTTCTGCTTGGGTTACTTAGCCTTCGAGGTGTCCCCGGCCTTCGCCGTGTGGCCCTTAAACGTGCGTGTCGCAGAGAACTCGCCGAGCTTGTGCCCGACCATGTTCTCCGTGCAGTACACCGGGATGAACTTCTTGCCGTTGTGTACTGCAATCGTGTGGCCGACCATATCCGGATGGATCGTCGAACGCCGCGACCAGGTGCGAATGACCTTCTTGTCGTTGGCCGCGTTCATCGCCTCGATCTTCACCATCAGGTGCGTGTCGATGAACGGGCCCTTCTTGGTAGAGCGTGCCATTGTCTAACTCCAGGTACTCGATACAACGAATCGCGTGAAAGGCGTCGCGACTTGGTTCTGCCCTACTTCTCTTCGCCTTGCCTCTGCGAAGATCCCTTCCGGGCGCTGCTCTAGCCCAACCTCGGCCATGTGTACGAAGGCAAAACCGCCCCCGCCTTTACACCTGTTACTTACCCTTGTTACGGCGCTGCACGATGAAAACATCCGTGCGCTTGTTGTTGCGGGTCTTGTAGCCACGCGTCGGCTGACCCCACGGGGTCACCGGGTGACGGCCGCCCGAGGTCTTACCTTCACCACCGCCGTGCGGATGATCCACCGGGTTCATCGAGACACCGCGGTTTGCTGGCCGAATTCCACGCCAGCGGTTCGCGCCCGCCTTACCGATCGTGACGTTCTCGTGGTCGGTATTGCCCACCTGCCCGATCGTCGCCATGCAATCCACGAGCACGCGGCGCGTCTCGCCCGAAGGCAGCTTCAGCAGTGCGTAGTCGCCTTCCTTCGCGACCAGCTGCACCTGCGCACCCGCCGAACGCGCCATCTGCGCGCCCTTGCCGGGCCGAAGCTCGATGTTGTGCACGGTCGTACCGGCCGGGATATTCCGTAGCGGAAGCGCGTTGCCAACCAGGATGTCAGCCTCAGGGCCGCTCATGATCGACCTGACCCACCTTCAGCCCGACAGGCTGAACGATGTAGCGCTTCTCACCGTCGCGGTAGTGGATCAGCGCGATACGCGCCGAGCGGTTCGGATCGTACTCGATCGTCGCCACCGTGCCCGGAACGCCGAACTTCTCGCGCTTGAAATCAATGATCCGGAGCTGCTTCTTGTGGCCTCCGCCCTGGTGGCGGATGCTCAGCATGCCCGTGGAGTTACGACCGCCGGTCCGCTGCTTGGGTGCCAGCAGCGGCTTGTGCGGCTTGTCGGTCGTGATGTCGTCGTTCACCAGCTTCGTCTGGAAGCGAAGCGTCGGGGTGATCGGTCGAAAGCTCTTGATCGGCATCTCTTTGTCCTTGCCTGCCGCGCTCCGGATCGCCGGAACGCGATACATAGTTCTTGCTGCTCGGGTTCGCTGCTTACGACTGCGAACTCGCTTTCTGTGCCCTGGGCCCTGTGCCCTGGGCCCTCATCTAGATCTCTGCAGCGAAGTCGGGCACCTTCTCGCCCGCCTTCAACCGCACATACGCCTTCTTCCAATCCGGTTGGTACCCGGAAAACTTGCCCCGGCGGCGCTCCTTGCCCTCCACGTTGGAGGTACGAATGGACGCAACCTTCACGTTGAAGAGCTTCTCAACCGCCTGCTTGACCTCGATCTTGGTCGCGCTCGCCGAAACCTCGAAAACGAGCGTTCCCTCGGTCTCGCGGTTCGTCAGCGCCTTCTCGGTGATCAGGGGGCGAACGATCGTCGTGTACAGAGTAGGCATTATGCAGCCTCCTGATTCGCCGCAGCCTTACGCTTCGGCAGATTCTTCTTCAACGTCTCCTGCAGAGCCTCGATCGCAGCCCGCGAAAAGATCGCGTGCTCATAGCGCAGCAGGTCATACGGGTGAACCTCAGACGAGAGCACAAGCTCCACACCCGCAAGGTTGCGCGTGCCGAGATACACCTTCTCGTTCAACTGCTGCGAACTCTCCACCAGCAGCGCCGTCTTCTTCGCCTCGAAGCGATCGAGAGCCTGGCGGTACATCTTCGTCTTCGCCTCAGCGGCATCGAAGTTGTCCACCACCGTCAGCTTGCCATCGGCCAGCTTGGCCGCAAGCGCCGAACGCAGCGCGCCGAACAGCTTCTTACGCGGAAACGCATAGTCATACGACCGGGGCTGAGGTCCGTGCACCGTGCCGCCATGCCGCCACAGTGGAGAACGAACACTGCCCACGCGGGCGCGGCCCGTACCCTTCTGCTTCCACAGCTTGCGGCCCGAACCGGAGACCAGCTTCTTGTTCTTGGTCGCGTGTGTACCCTGGCGCAGTGCCGCGCGGTAGTGCTTCACGGCCTCCCACAGCAGCGCCTCATTCACCTCACCGGAGAAGACCTCGTCGGCAAGCTCAAAGCTGCCGGTCGTCTCTCCGTTGAGGTTGCGGATGTCGATGTTTGCCATCGTTGTATCGCTTTCCTGCAGAGCCGTCGGTGCGGTCTGCCCTTCCTGTGTTCGTCTGCGTTCCCGGTCTGTTCCCCGCGCAGAGGTTGCTGTTCTATCTAGCTTCTGGCGGCCGACGAGAGGTGCGCCGAAGGCGCCTCCCGCCGTCCGCGCAGGACTACTTCTTCTTGCCTGCTGAAGCCTTCTTCGAGGCCTTCAGCGGATCGACCGTACCGGAACCGGCGAAACCACGACGCTCGCGCGGCGGAGCCTTGGCCTTCGAGATCATCACGTAGCCGTCACGAGGCCCCGGGAACAGCTCCCTCGACCATCAGGAGGTTGTCCTCAGTGTCGATCCCGCGGATCCGGAGATTGCGAACGGTCACCTGGTCCGTGCCGTAGTGACCGGGCATGCGCTGCCCCGGGAACACGCGCGACGGGAACGACGATGCACCGATCGAACCCTGGACCTGGAACATATGACCGTGCGACTTGGGTCCACCGCCGAAGCCGTGCCGGCGAACGACGCCCGAAAAGCCACGTCCCTTGCTGGTGCCGATCACATCCACGAACTTTTCGTCGTTGAAGATGTCGACCAGAACGCGATCGCCCGCCTTGACCCCATCCGTTCCATCAGCGGCCGCGTCGATCGCGACCTCCTTGATGAACTTCACTGGCGGCGCATCCGCCTTACCGAAGTGACCGGTCATCGGCTTGTTGATCTTCGAGGCCTTCACAAACTCAACCAGGCCGATCTGGGCGGCGTCATAGCCGTCCTTCGCCTGCGTCTTGAGCTGCGTCACCACGCACGGGCCAACCTTCAGCACCGTGATCGGGTGAACCTCACCGTTGGCGTCGAAGACCTGTGTCATGCCGATCTTCTTGCCCAAAATTCCGTTTACTGGCATTGCTTTCTCTCCTCATCATGCTCAGGGCATTACCCAGAGCACTGTAGGTGTTGCTGTTACTTCGTGACCGTCTTGATCTCGACGTCCACACCCGCCGGCAGGTCGAGCTTCATCAGCGCGTCCACCGTCTGCTGCGTGGGTTCGAGGATGTCGATCAGCCGCTTGTGCGTGCGGATCTCAAACGCCTCGCGCGACTTCTTGTCCACGTGGGGCGAGCGCAGAACGCAATACTTGTTCTTGACGGTCGGCAGAGGAATAGGTCCTGCAACCTGGGCGCCCGTGCGCTTGGCGGTGTCGACAATCTCTCCAGTGGAGGTGTCGAGCACACGGTAATCATACGCCTTCAGGCGGATACGGATACGTTGCTGTGCCATGCTGCAACTGCTTTCTGCGTCGGAACGCTGTACTCAAAGAGCGGTTGGGAGTAGCTGCCGGGCGTCATCATTCTGGGCGCGCCGGCAGCCCTCGTGCTGTTGTTGCAGAACTACTTGATGATCTCGGCGATGGTACCCGCGCCGACCGTCCTGCCACCCTCACGGATAGCGAAGCGCAGACCCTTCTCCATGGCCACCGGCGTATGCAGCGTGACCTCGAGCTGGATGTTGTCGCCCGGCATCACCATCTCCGTACCCTCCGGCAGCTTCGCCGATCCGGTCACGTCCGTCGTCCGGAAGTAGAACTGCGGACGGTAGCCGTTGAAGAACGGCGTATGACGGCCACCCTCTTCCTTGCTCAGCACGTACACCTCACCCTTGAACTGCGGTGTGCGGCGTGATCGAGCCGGGCTTGGCGAGCACCATGCCGCGCTCCACGTCTTCCTTGGCCGTACCGCGCAGCAGCAGACCCGCGTTGTCGCCCGCCAGACCTTCGTCCAGCTGCTTCTTGAACATCTCCACGCCCGTAACCGTGGTCGCCTGCGTATCGCGGAAGCCCACGATCTGCACCGGCTCGCCCACCTTCACGCGCCCGCGCTCGATACGGCCCGTCACCACCGTGCCACGGCCCGAGATCGAGAAGATGTCTTCGATCGGCATCAGGAACGGCAGGTCGACCAGGCGGTCCGGCTGCGGCACATTCTTGTCCACCGCCTCCATCAGCTCGTCGATCTTGGCCTCCCACTGCGCCTCGCCGTTCAGCGCGCCCAGCGCCGAACCACGAACCACCGGCACGTCGTCGCCCGGGAAGTCGTACTTGCTCAGCAGCTCGCGGACTTCCATCTCGACCAGGTCGATCAGCTCTGTCGTCTTCCACCGCATCGCACTTGTTCAGGAACACCACGATGTACGGCACACCAACCTGGCGAGCCAGCAGCACGTGCTCCTTGGTCTGCGGCATCGGGCCGTCGGTCGCCGCGACCACCAGGATCGCGCCGTCCATCTGCGCCGCGCCCGTGATCATGTTCTTGATGTAATCAGCGTGGCCCGGGCAATCCACGTGCGCATAGTGACGGTTCGCCGTCTCATACTCCACGTGCGAGGTCGAGATCGTGATACCACGCTCCCGCTCCTCAGGCGCGTTATCAATCGTGTCAAACGAACGAAACGCGTTCTTCGGGTTGTGCTTCGACAACACCTTCGTAATCGCCGCCGTCAACGTCGTCTTGCCATGATCAATATGACCAATCGTCCCAACGTTTACATGCGGCTTGCTACGATCAAATTTTTCCTTCGCCATCTCTGTCTCCTAGCTCCTTCTCCGTGTGGAAGTTGCTCAGAATCCTGCGGTTTTCGTTCTGCGCGCGCCGGTTGATCTCAACCGGCTCCAGCGCGCGGCCTACAAAGCGAAACCTTACTTGTTGCCGTCCTTGCCCTGCACCTTGGCGATCACTTCTTCGCTCACCGAGCGCGGAGCCTCTTCGTACTGCTTGAACTCCATCGAGAAGTTCGCGCGACCCTGCGTCGATCCACGCATCGCGGTGGCATAGCCGAACATGTTCGACAGCGGCACAGTCGCCTTGATCGCCTGCACACCGCCAACCATCTCCATGCCCTCGATGCGTCCACGCCGCGAGTTCAGGTCACCGATGATGGTGCCCATGTACTCCTCAGGAACGGTGACCTCAACCGCCATTACCGGCTCCAGCAGAACAGGCTTCGCCTTACGCGCAGCCTCCTTGAAGGCCATCGAACCGGCGATCTTGAACGCCATTTCGTTCGAGTCGACATCATGGTAGCTGCCGTCGTACAGGCTCACCTTGATGTCGACCATCTCGTAACCCGCGAGCACACCACCAGCCATCGCTTCCTGGATACCCTGGTCGATCGGCTTGATGTACTCCTTCGGAATCACGCCGCCCTTGGTGTCGTTCGAGAACTCGTACCCCTTGCCCGGCTCGTTCGGCTCAATCCGAATCTTCGCGTGTCCGTAGTTACCCGAACCGCCCGTCTGACGGATGTACTTGCCCTCCGCCTCGGCCGCCGAACGAATCGTCTCGCGGTAGTTCACCTGAGGCTTACCGACGTTCGCCTCAACCTTGTACTCGCGCATCATGCGGTCGACGATGATCTCGAGATGAAGCTCGCCCATACCGGCGATGATCGTCTGTCCGTTCGTCGCATCCGGTCCGCACCTTGAAGGTGGGATCTTCCTGCGCAAGCTTCGCCAGCGCAATGCCCATCTTCTCCTGGTCGGCCTTCGTCTTCGGCTCGACGGCAACCTCGATAACAGGCGCCGGGAAGTCGATGGACTCGAGCACGATCGGAGCCTTCTCCGTGCAGATCGTGTCGCCCGTCACCAGGTTCTTGAGGCCGACGGCCGCGCAGATGTCGCCCGCGAGGATCTCGGTGATCTCTTCGCGCTTGTTGGCGTGCATCTTCAGCAGACGGCCGATACGCTCCGTCTTGCCCGTACGCGGATTCAGCACCGAATCACCGGTCTTGAGCGAACCCGAGTACACGCGGATAAAGATCAACTGGCCGACGAACGGATCCGTCATGATCTTGAAGCCAAGTGCCGAGAACGGCTCGGAATCGTCCGCGTGGCGAACCAGCTTCTTCTCCGGGTCATACGGATCGATGCCTTCGATCGCCGGAACATCCAGCGGGCTCGGCAGGTAGTCGACCACCGCATCAAGCAGGGTCTGAATGCCCTTGTTCTTGAACGCCGTGCCGCACATCACCGGGAAGATGTTCATCGAGATCGTCGCCTTGCGGATCGCGCGCTTCAGCTGCTCGACGCTGATGTCCTCACCTTCGAGATAGGCGTTCATGACCTCGTCGTCCGAGTCAGCCACCGCCTCGATGAGGTGCTGACGCATCTCGTCGGCCTTGGCCTTCAGGTTCTCCGGGATCTCCTGGACGTCGTACTTCGCGCCCATGGTCTCGTCGTGCCACACGATCCCGCGCATCTCCACCAGGTCAACCACGCCGGCGAACTTCGCCTCTTCGCCGATCGGGATCTGGATGGGCACAGCGCGCGCGCCAAGCCGGTTTACGATCGTCGACGTCGCGTACTCGAAGTTCGCGCCCGCCTTGTCCATCTTGTTGATGAAGCAGATACGCGGAACGCGGTACTTGTTCGCCTGCCGCCACACCGTCTCAGACTGCGGCTGAACGCCCTGCACCGAATCAAAGCAGGCGCAGGCGCCGTCGAGCACGCGCAGCGAACGCTCCACCTCGGCCGTGAAGTCCACGTGGCCAGGCGTGTCGATGATGTTGATGCGGATGCCATTCCAGGAGCAGGTCGTCGCAGCGGACGTGATGGTGATGCCGCGCTCCTGCTCCTGCTCCATCCAATCCATGGTCGCGGTGCCCTCGTGCACCTCGCCGATACGGTGATTCACACCCGTATAGAAGAGAATGCGCTCGGTCGTCGTCGTCTTGCCCGCGTCGATGTGCGCCATGATGCCGATATTGCGGCATTTTGCGAGAGGGATTGTGCGTGCCACGGTGATTCTTTCTGCGAGCCTCAGGCTCGCGGTGATGCAAACTCGGTGTTCGTTATTCGTTGTTCCAGCTGTCGGAACAACTGCCGTCCTACCAGCGGTAGTGCGCGAAGGCCTTGTTTGCCTCAGCCATGCGGTGGACGTCTTCCTTCTTCTTCATCGCGGCGCCACGGCCATTGGCCGCGTCAAGCAGTTCCGCGCTCAGCTTCTCGACCATGCCCTTCTCGCCACGGGCGCGACCGTAGGTCACCAGCCAGCGGATCGCCAGCGACGTGCGGCGCTCCGGGTTCACCTCGATCGGCACCTGGTAGTTCGCTCCACCGACACGGCGGCTCTTCACTTCCAGCATCGGCTTGACGTTCTCGACAGCCTTCTTGAACAGCTTCAGCGCCTCGTCGCCGCCCTTCTGCTCGAGGTTCGTCATCGCCTCGTAGAAGATGGATTGCGCGGTGGACTTCTTGCCGCCCCACATCATGCTGTTGACGAACTTCGTGACCAGGGTGGACTGGTAAATCGGGTCGGCTGCGACCTCACGCTTGGCGATGTGACCTTTTCTTGGCATCCTGCTTCTCTCTTCTTCCCCCGGCGCGGTGACCTCTCACGAGCCGGGCCTGTTCTTTTACTTGGCTTAAGGATTCGATGACCGACGGAGCGAAAAGCAGCTTTTCAGCCCCGCTCCGGTCAGCGACTTAGATCTACTTGGCAGCGGCCTTCGGACGCTTCGCGCCGTACTTCGACCGGCCCTGCATGCGCTTCGCCACGCCCACCGAATCCAGCGTGCCGCGAACCACGTGGTACCGAACACCCGGCAGATCCTTCACACGGCCGCCGCGGATCAGCACAATCGAGTGCTCCTGCAGGTTGTGGCCGATGCCCGGGATGTACGTCGTGACTTCAATGCCGTTGGTCAGGCGAACACGCGCGACCTTGCGCAGCGCCGAGTTCGGCTTCTTGGGGGTCTGCGTGTACACGCGGGTGCAAACGCCACGACGCTGGGGCGAACCCTGCAGCGCAGGCGAGGCGGTCTTGTAACGGGGCGCCGTGCGACCCTGCTTGACGAGCTGATGAAACGTAGGCACTTCAAAACTCCTTGTTGCCAGTCCGGCCGATGGCTCTTCACCACCCCCGGAGCTATCCGACTTCCCTTTGTCGAACGCGTTACAGGGCAGCACATTCACTCTGCTCCCACGCTGCGGACCGGAATCACCGCACACGCAAAAGGCGGAGCCCACATAGGCGCCCCGGTGAACTTCTGAATCCTGCACGCGGCCAAACCTAACTTCGGCAAACCACGCCAGTACTACAAAACTGCTCAGGCTTAGGAGAGGCGACGGTGGCCGAGGTTTCGGGGCGCTTCCGCTGCACCCGGCCCAGCTCCGTTTCGTCTGCTCCGGCCCGCATAGCCCGTCCTCATGGGTTCCTCAAGGCATCGAGGGAGGAGGGTGTCGCAGGCACTCAGACAGGCAAGTTCCCGTGACAAGCGGAACCTTTTCATCGTAGCAATGGCGGGCCGGGGAGTCAACCTTGGATGCGGATCGCAGTCGACCTCACCACCTCGAATATCAGGCTTCCACCCGCACGCCTGCTTCAACTCCTCCGGGCAAGCTCCCGACCCGCTGGTGTACGCTGCGGAGCATGATCCATCAGCCCCATCCGCGGCGGTCCGCCGCTCGCCTCCGCTCCCTCGCCTGCTCTGCTGCCGTCCTCCTCATCTCCGCCGCGACCGCGTCCGGGCAGGCCGCCGGCAGCGCATCCGAAGGACCCCGTCGCCCGCGACGCTCCGCAAACCCAGGAGCAGCAACAGCGCGATCGCAGCGGCGCCGCCTCCGCCAACCGCGAACGTATCCACACGCCCAACGGCGTCGCGCTCTCGCCCGACGGTGCCCTGGTCGCCTGGACGCTTCGTGACGCCCATGAGGGCGCCGGTATCCATCTGACCCCGGTCGACCACCCCGACGCCGCCTCCGAGAAGCTCATCACCGTCTCCGGAAGCACCGGCTGCGGCTACAGCAGCCCGATCTGGTCCCCGGACGGCCAGACCCTCGCCTTTGTAGGCACCTGCGCCCCACCGTCGTCCGACCCCACGGTCCCCCGCCAGGGCCAGATCTATCTCTGGTCCCGCAACTCCGGCGAGGTCCGCCAGCTCACCCACGTCAAAGGCGACATCAACCAGCCCGCCTGGTCGCCTGACGCCAAGGCAATTGGCTTCCTCTTCGTCGAGAACGCGACCCGGACCGCCGGTGCCCTCGACGCTATGAAGCCCTGGTCCGGCGTCATCGGCGAAGACGGCGTCGAGGTCCAGCGCGTCTATGCGGTCGATTCCAACTCCGGCCAGGGTCACTTCCTCACTCCGCTGACGCTCCATATCTATGAGTTCGCGTTTTCGCCCGACTCCCGCGAGATTGCCTATGTGGGTGCCGACGCCCCCGGCGAAAACAACTGGTGGATCGCCCAGATCTGGGCCGGCAGTGCTCAAATCGGACCCGACGACGTTCCACAACAGCCCCGCCTCATCGTCGATCCCCCCAAGGTTGCCGGTAGCCTTCACGGCCTGCAGGTCGCCGTCCCACGCTGGTCCCCGGACGGCAAGCACATCGCCTTTATCGGCGGCCTGATGTCCGACCAGGGCTCCACCGGCGGTGACGTTTACGTCGTTGACGCCAAAGGCGGTCAGCCGGTCGATATCACTCCTGGCATCGATGGAACCCCCGTGTACGAGGGCTGGTTCCAAAACCAGACCATCGGCTTCGTCGAAGACCGCCGCGGCCACACTCTTCTCAACCAGTACTCCGTCAGCACGAAATCCCCGGAGCCCGGCACGCCCATCGACCTGGGCGAGGTCTCGGTCTCCGGCGGTCAGGTCAAAGACGCGATCTCAGCCACCAAGAAAGGCACCTTCGCCTTCGTCGAGCAGAGCTTCAAGGCTCCGCCCGAGATCTGGACCGGCACCCCGGGCAACTTCCAACAGCTCACCCATCTCAACGCCGACGCCAAGCCGGTCGCCCGCACTGAATCCGTCGAGTGGAGCAACGGCCCCTTCCACGTGCAGGGCTGGCTCACCTATCCCTCCAACTACGACCCGAACACCAGGTACCCGCTGATCGTGACCGTCCACGGTGGGCCGTCGGCCTCCGTGACCGCACGCTGGGGCGGCGGTCAGTGGGCCGATAAGGGCTACTTCGAGTTCCAGCCCAACCCGCGCGGCTCCTTCGGCCAGGGTGAGGCCTTCACCCAGGCCAACCGCAAGGACTTCGGCGACGGCGACCTCAAGGACATCCTCGCCGGCATGGACATGCTCGAAGCCAAGTTCCCCATCGACAAGAACCGCGAGGGCATCACCGGCTGGAGCTACGGCGGTTTCATGACCATGTTCGCCGTCACGCAGACCCACCGCTTCCGCGCGGCTGTAGCCGGCGCCGGCCTCTCTGACTGGCTCAGCTACTACGGCGAAAACTCCATCGACCAGTGGATGATCCCGTTCTTCGGCGCCTCGGTCTACGACGACCCGGCCGTCTACGCCAAGGCGTCCCCCATCACCTACATCAAGAACGTCAAGACCCCGACCCTGGTCATCGTCGGCGATCGCGACGGCGAGTGCCCAGCCCCGCAGAGCTTCGAGTTCTGGCACGCGCTCCGCGATCTCGGCGTGAAAACCGAACTGGTGGTCTACCCCGACGAGGGCCATGGCTTCCGCGATCCGGAGCACATCCGCGATCGCGCCGAGCGCACCGCCAAGTGGTTCGCCGACAACATGCCGGCTGGCAACCACGCGCCCGGCACATCCCGGGCGTCCACCGCGCAGTAACCCGCACAGCACAGCAGCACCCGGGAAGGGCCTCCTCGTGAGGCCCTTTCGGTTGCCCATCTGCACATCCCGCGCGCTTTATCGCCCTCCGACACGCCGGCTGTGAGTTGCTTGTGCAATCCGCCAAACTCTACACTGGGTTGTCACTACCCCGAGGGTAGGCGTGTTGCACCGTTCCATTGGGTTACCGGTGGAGCGGGGAGGTGGAATGCGGCAGTTCGTTGGTCTCCTGGTTGTTCTCTTCTTTTCGATCCCTCTGGGTCTCTCCGTGGCCGGATGTGGCCATGCAACTCCCGTGCAATACTGCAACGGCTCAGGCTTCGGTCCTACAGCCGGACAGGTCAAGTCCATCACCTTGGCGCAGAACCTGATCGCGACCGGGGAATCGCTGAACTACGGCCAGATCGGCCCCGGCCTCAGCGCCACCTCGGTGGACTGCTTCAACAACGCCGTCAGTATCTCGAGCTACACCTACTCCACGACGGACATGAGCATCGCCGACGTGAACCCCGCGACCGGTGCGGTCTGCGCTGGCACCTGGAACCGCAACACCGGCGGAAACGTCGCCAGCTACACCATCTGCACGCCGGCGGTGAACCCGACCAACCACACGGCGTTCATCACAGCCGCTGCCAGCGGCGCCACCAGCAATCAGATCGCAGTCTTCATCCACCCCACGGTCAGCGGCATCGTCCTCGGCCCGACCTCCGATTGCGTCAACGATCCGGACTCGAGTTGCACCCGCAACGGAGTCGCCTGCACACCGAATCTCACCGGCGCGCCTCTGCCGAACCCGCTGCCTCCCACGTATGCCGGAGCCTCCTGCCTGTCCCAGAACGTACAGGCCCGACTCGTGGCGCGCGTCTACGCCAACGGCAACACCAGTCCGGCGAATAACATCACCTGCCAGGTCGGTCCGCTGGCCTACGGCCTGCAAGGATCAAGCAATATCGGTGCGATCGACGCGAATGGCTTCATCACGGCCAACCAGCCTGGGTCAGCGGTCGTGACCGCAACCGTGTCGAACTCCTCCTCGGGCGTGAACGCCGGCTTCTTCTCCACCTGCCCGCCGGCCTCCATCTCGCTGTCCGCAGTCAACCAGCCTGCTAACTCCACAGACATCAACGTGGGACTGAACACACCGCAGGCATTCACCGCAACGGTGACGGACACCAAAGGCAAGGTCATCAACGGGCTCTCGCTGGAGTTCAACTCCACCCTGCCGGTCAACTTCCCCACCAGCTCCGGCACCGTCACTCCGGCCTTCCCCGGCGCCGCGACCATCACTGCCGCCTGCGTCCCGCCAAGCTGCAACCCCGCCCCCTTCAGCCAGATCGCCTATCTCGGCAACGGCACGCCTGTGACCTCAAACGGCATCACCGTCACCGCACCCGGCAGCGCGTCCGAGGTGCTCTACATGGCCAGCACGGGATCGCAATACATCGTCAGTGAAAACTTCAACACCGGCCAGATCGGTTCCCCCATCAAGCTGCCGTTCGCTCCCAACTCGCTCGTCATCTCGCAGGACGGCTCGACCATCTACATGGGCAGCAGCGGCGGGTTGATGATCTTCAACACCGCGAGCGGAAGCGTCACCAATACGTTCCAAACAGTCCAGGGCCTGGTGCTCTCGGTCGCCCCCGATAACACCTATGCCGTGGTCACCGATCCCACCCGGCAGACCGTTTCCCTGGTCACCTCGGCCGGCGCGGTCAACAGCACGTTCAACGGCGTAGGCACACACGCCGCGTGGTCGCCCGACAGCAACACCTTGTACGTCACCACCAGCACCAACCAGCTGCTCACGTACACCACCTTCACCGGTTGGCAAAGCCGCACAGACCTCGACGAGGTCTATACCGACGTCGCAGTTACCGTCCCGCACGCGGGCGCCTACTTCGCCGGAAACGTCACCGAGGGTCGCACGGTCTGCCCCTCCACAGGCCTCAGTACCGCGGTCACCCCTCCGTCGACGAACCCGTCCTTCTTCCCCTTGGCTGACCGGCAGAACGCTCCCACGGATCGCCTCGCCTACACCACCAACGGCCAGCACCTGCTCGGCGCCACCGCTCAGACCAACCCGGCGCAACTGCAGGACGTCGTCGTCAACCTGCCCACCACCAACGTGAACGGCACGACGACGATCGCCGCCTGCCCACAGGCCCCCTCGCCCATCACCCCGGGCTACTTCACCAGCACTAGCACCTCGCATCCGCTGAACGGGCTGACGGCGAGCTCCATCACCGGCGTCGTCCCGGCCAGCAACTCCTCCGTGGCCTTCGTAACCTACACGGGCTCCGGCGGCGTGCTCCCGCTGTACGTGCCCGCGAGCGGTAGCCTCACCGACGTTGCCCTCAGCGGTGGAAGCTCCACGGCCCCCATCGCCGGCGTCTTCAGCACCGACAACAAGACCTTCTACGCAGGCACGTCGGGCGACAACAACGTCCACCTGATCACCGTCACCGGAACCACGGCCAAGGACACCGGCGTCATCACGCCAAACCTCCCCGGCCTCAACGGCGGCATCGCCACCCCCAACCTCATCGTCCAGCGGCCTCTGCGCGCACAGTCCTAACCCGCGCATCGCCACCAAAACAGAAGACCCCAGGTTCATATCGAACCTGGGGTCTTTCAGCTTCAAGGCCTCGAAGCTGAAGCCGTCACAGCGGGCGACTCAGCCCTTCTTCAATCTCTGCTCCAGCAACTCCCGCCCGATCGCATCCAGCACACCGTTCAGGAAGTTCAGGCTCTCCGGCGCAGCATAGCGGCGCGCGATCTCCAGCGTTTCGTTGATCACCACCGCAGTCGGCGTCGACGGAAACCCGAGCATCTCTGCCGTCCCGGTGCGCAACAGGTTCCGATCCACCACCGGCATCCGTTCAAGCCGCCAGTTCTGCGCGTGCTTCACAATCAGCGCGTCGATCTCGTCCTCTCGCCGCGTGGCGAGCCGGTGAAGATCGTCCGCGAATCCCCTGGTCTCCTCGTCCACATCGTCACGGGAATCCCAGAAAAGACGTTCCACGTCCCCGGGCTTCTGCTTGCCCAGATCCCCTTGAAACAACATCTGCATCGCGAGTTCGCGCGATTTCCTGCGACTGCCCATCAGCGCCCCGCTCCTGCAGTTGCGACCGCCGCCGACGTCTGCTGCCGTTGGTCGCCGCCCACCCTCAGCTTGCTCTGGATCGAAGCCATCTCGATCGCCGCAATCCCTGCCTCGAATCCCTTGTTTCCCGCCTTCAATCCGGCACGATCCAGCGCCTGTTCCAGCGTTTCGCAGGTCAACACACCAAACGCGTGCGGCACTCCCGTATCCTGCTGCGACTGCCCGATCCCGCGCGAAACCTCGTTGTAGATCGCCTCATAGTGCGCCGTTTCGCCGCGCAGAAGCACGCCCAGCGTGATAATCGCGTCGAATCTCCCCGTCTCCGCCAGCGTTCGTGCCGCCGACGGAATCTCCCATGCCCCCGGCACACGCACAATCTCCACGTCCGTCTTGGCCGCCCCCGACCGGTGCAGCGCGTCCAGCGCGCCCTGCAGCAACCGGTCCGTGATCACCGCATTCCAGCGCGCCACCACGATCGCGAACCGCCGGCCGGCGGCCGAGAGATCGCCTTCAATCGCCACCGGACGCCCATGCAGCGGGTTCTCCGACTCCCAGAACCCCACCTGCAGCCCCGGCGCAAGCTCTGCCGTAAACAACCGCGAGTTCCAATGCGTGCTGTTGATCTCGCCCAGCTTGCCGGCAATCTCGTCGCTACGCAGACCTGTTCCCATCCAGCCCCGCACCGCGGCGTGCACCGCTTCAAGCTGCGTCGTCTCGATCAACAAGAGCGGAACCGCCGGAGCCCTGCCCGCCACCAGCTCCAAATTCGCCAACGGCGCCAGAAAAGCCGCACCGCGGCCCGTGCCATCGTCCCATCCTCTGCCCTCTTCGAAGCCCAGCGCGCGCAGCAGGCTTCCGAGCCGGTCAAAGCTCTCCTGCGAAGGCATCGGCGCGATGCTTGTAATCCCTTTGATCATCTCCCGATTGTATCGTTGGTAACTCCGTGCTCAGTACGGAACCCCAAGCGCCGCAATCCACGTTCCGCGTGTGCCCCGGCCTGCATCTAGGTCGTGTAGGACACCCCTGCGGGCCTTCTCGATTCGGTATCCTTGAGGTGTGAACGTGCGTCCGCTTCTCCGCTTTGGGCTCGCTCTCGCTGGCCTCGCGCCCGCTTCTCTCCACCGGCTGCACCAGCCACGTCGTCTCGGCCGAGCACCACGCCGAAGCCGCCGCCGAACTGCACGCGCAGATCGCCGCCGAGCGGCAGGAACTCGAACTGATCCCGCCGCCAAGCAAGAATCGCTACATGGCCGTGCACAGCTTCGATTCCTGGGAGAACCCCTACATCACCGTCCAGCCAGGCATGCTGACCATCCACATCCTGCTCGCCGACGCTAACCCGACGCCCTACGGCGCTGGCGGCATGCTGCGTCCCATCGGCGCTCGACGCCAGGACGTCAACGTCAGCCCCGAAAAGCTCGGCGAAGCCATGAGCTCCATCCCGCAGAGCTCATGGCCCTACGGCCGCGTCGTCGCTGTCGAAGAGGCGCACAACACGCCCAAGACCGTCGAGCCCGTCGTCCGCCGCAGAATGGAAACCACAGTCGGCACCCTCAACGACCTCGGCATCGTCGCCTACGACCTCCCAGGCGGCACCATCCGCTAAGCGCACTACGGCCACTAGCACTACGCTCCACCGTGGCGCACATCGTCCCCGCGGACCCAGAAGATCACGTCCTCCGCGATATTGGTCGCATGGTCGCCCACGCGCTCCAGGTTCCGCGAGATCACCAGCGCATTCAGCGCCTGGCTCGTGCACTCCGGACGCTCCTGGATGTAACGGCCCAGCAGGTGATACGCGTTCCGGTTCATCTCATCCACCTGGTCATCCAGCAGCAGCACAGACCGCGCCATATCCGCATCGGCCTCAATGAACGACTGCAGCGCCTTGCGCACCATCGCCGACGAAAGCTGCGCCAGCTTCGGGATATCCACCGGCAGATCGCTCCCGTTCAAGCGTGCCCAGCTCCTTCACCCGGTTCGCGATATTGACCGCCTGGTCGCCCACGCGCTCCAGGTCGGCGTTGATCCGGATCACCGCCATGATGAACCGCAGATCCACCGCCATCGGCTGCTCCATCGCCAGCAGATCCAGCGCAAGCTGATCGATCTCGCGTTCCATCCGGTTGATCGCCGGCTCCGACAAGAGCACCAGATCGCATAGCTCCGCATCCCGGTCCGAATACGCCGCGGTGGCCCGCTGTATCGCCTGCTCGACCAGTCCGGCCATCACGAGAAGACGTTCCTTGAGGCCATCCAGGGCCTGATGAAAGCGTGTGCGCATCAGCCAAATCTCCCTGTGATGTAATCCTCCGTCCGCTTGTCGGAGGGGCTGGTAAAGATCTTGTGTGTTGAGGCGAACTCGACCAGCTTGCCCATCAGGAAGAATCCAGTCTGTTCCGCTACGCGCGCCGCCTGCTGCATGTTATGCGTCACGATCACGATGGTGTACTGCGTCTTCAGGTGAAAGATCAAGTCCTCGATCTTTGACGTCGAAACCGGGTCCAGCGCGCTCGCGGGTTCATCCATCAGCAGCACCTCGGGGTCCACAGCCAGCGCGCGCGCAATGCACAACCGCTGCTGCTGCCCACCCGACAGGCTCGCCCCGGACTTCTTCCGCAGATCGTCCTTTACCTCATCCCACAACGCCGCCTGCTTCAGCGAGCGCTCCACGACCTCGTCCAGCACACGCTTCTTGCGATAGCCGTTCAGCTTCAGCCCGCTCGCCACGTTGTCATAGATCGACATCGTCGGAAATGGGTTGGGCCGTTGGAACACCATCCCGATCCGCCGGCGAATCTCCACCGGAGACGCCTGGCGATAAATGTCCACATCCCCCATGCGCACCGTCCCCTCCGCCCGGGCGCCCGGCGTGGTCTCGTGCATGCGGTTCAGACACCGTACAAACGTTGATTTGCCGCAGCCAGACGGCCCAATCAGTGCCGTTGCATTGTTGGCGGGGATATGGAGGGTCACGTCCTTCAGTGTGTGCACGGGTCCGTACCATGCGTTCAGGTTCTCGACCCGTATATCGACTCCCACTTACTGTCCCCCTTTGAGCATCCCGCGGTTCGCAAACACACGCACCAGCGTCACAGAAACCATAATCAGCACAATCAGCACCAGCGCGCCAGCCCACGCCAAACGATGCCACTCCTCATAGGGCGACAGCGCGTAGTTATAAATCTGCAGCGGCAGCGCCGCAATCGGCTGGTTCAGCTTCAGAGTCCAGAACTGGTTTCCAAACGCCGTAAACAGCAGCGGCGCCGTCTCACCCGCCACACGCGCAAACGCCAGCATGCACCCCGTAATAATGCCCGGTGACGCGGTCCGCAAGCTGACCGACAGGATCGTCCGCCACTTCGGCACGCCCAAGCCAAACGCCGCCTCGCGCAGTGAAGACGGCACCGTCGCGAGCATCTCCTCCGTCGTCCGGGTGATCGTCGGCACCATCATGATCGCGAGCGCCACGCCTCCTGCAAACGCAGAAAAGTGATGCTGCTTCGCCACGATCAGCGCATATGCCGCGAGTCCCATCACAATCGACGGAACGCCGTTCAACACATCCGCCGTGAACCGCACCACGTTGCCGAACAGGCTTCCCGCGGCCATACTCGGCCAGGTACACACCCGCGCCGATGCCCACGGGAATGCCCATCAGGCTGGCCAGCCCAAGAATCACACCCGACCCCACGATGGAGTTCGCCATGCCGCCGCCCTGCTCACCCACCGGCGCCGGGATCTTCGTGAAGAACGCTCAGGTTCAGCGAACTCGCGCCCTTATAGATCAGGTACCCGAGGATCACCACCAGAGGCAAAAGCACCAGCGCCGTGCTGAACACCGCCAGCCCGCTGACAAGGTGATCCACCGCACTGCGCCGCCGGTCTCGCCACAACTCCGAAGCCGCCGAGCGCTTCGGCAGACCATTCCCCGTCCGCCCCGAGGAGGGCGTCGATGGCGGCGTCACACCCGGCACAGGCGCGGAAGGCACAGGCGGCGATGGCACTGCGGTTGGAACCCTCGGATCCGTGCTCATGCGCCCACCCGCGCGGCGTTGCCGCGCGTCACAGCCCACACCAGCAGCCGCGCGATCGCATTCACCACAATCGTCACCAGGAACAGCGCCAGCCCGATCTCAATCAGCGCGCTCACGTATAAATCCCCGGTCGCCTCGGAAAACTCATTCGCAATTACGCTCGCCAGCGTGTACGCCGGATTGAACAGGTTCTTGCTGATATCCGGGTGATTGCCGATCACCATCGTCACGGCCATCGTCTCGCCCAGCGCCCGGCCCAGCCCCAGGATCACCGCGCCCACGATCCCGATCCGCGCGTTGCGCAGCACGCTCATCCGGATCATCTCCCAGCGCGTCGCGCCCAAAGCCAGCGCCGCCTCCCGCTGCGACGTCGGCACGGCGCGCATCACATCGCGCGAGATCGAGCAGATCACCGGAAAGATCATGATCGCCAGAATCAAGCTGGCCGTAAGAATGCCGACTCCGAAGTTCGGCTCCGTGAAAAAGCCGGTCCAGCCCAGGCTCTTCTCCAATACCGGCCCAAGGTTGTCGCGCACAATCGGCACCAGCACAAAGATGGCCCACAGGCCGTACACCACCGACGGAATCGCTGCCAGAAACTCGGTCAAGAACGCGATCGGACCACGCAGCGGCGCCGGACAGATATCCAGCACAAAGATCGCCACCGCAATCGACAGCGGCAGCGCGATCGCCGTCGCGAGGATCGAGGTCATCAGCGTGCCGTAGATGAACGGAAACGCCCCAAAGCTTCCATTCACCGGGTCCCAGTTGCTGCTCGAAAAGAACTTCCACCCAAACGCGTGGATCGACAGCTTCGATTGCCCAATGAGCACAAACACAATCAGCGCAACGATGAAGATCACGCTGATCGCGCACACCACCATCAGCGCGGCGAATGTGGAGTCCACGCGTCTTGCCGCTGCCGCGCGCCCGAAGAAAGGACCGGATCTCCGAGAACGCGGGGGCCGGCTGTGGCGCGGTCCCGTCGACCGGTGCCGCACTCGCCGTCGCCTGAGACAAGTCAGACTGCGACGGCGGTTCGGGCCTCGGTGCCCGCACGGGTATGGAGCTGGAGTCAGGCATGGGTGTCTGCAGCCGATGCTAGGGACCGAATGTGAATGTACTGTTAATGACCGGGAGGCCGTAAGGGAGCGGCACTACCCGCTCCCCTTCTCGCCTAGTGGATCTGGTTGATCGCCTGCGCGACCCGCTGCGCAATCGCCGCCGGCAGCGGAGCGTAGCTCATCGCGTTTGCCTCAGCTTGCCCGTGCTGCAACATCCAGTGCAGAAAGTCCACCATCGCGGCTTCCTTGCCCTTATCCTGCCACTGCGTCGGGATCAGCAGATACGTGAACGAAGAGATCGGGTACGAATCCGCGCCCGGGCGCATTGGTGATCGATACCCGGAAGTCTGCGGGGATGCTCTTCGCCGAAGCCGCCGCCGCGGCGGTCACGCCTTCCGTCGACGCCTTCACATACTTCCCGGCCGCATTACGCACCAGACCAAATTCCATATGGTTCTGCACCGCGTAGATCAACTCCACGTAGCCGAACGTGTACTGGCTGCCGTGCACCATGCCGGCAACGCCTTCGTTGCCCTTCTGGCCAATGCCGACCGGAAACTTCACGCTCGTGCCGCGGCCCGACGCGCTGCTCAAACTGCGGCACTACCTTGGACAGGAAGTCCGTCCAGATGAACGTCGTACCCGATCCGTCCGAGCGATACACCGGCAGAATCGCGTGGTCCGGCAGCTTGACGCCCGGATTGTCGTGCTGGATATTCGGATCGTCCCACTTCTTGATCACGCCGAGGTAGATACCCGCGATCACCTCGGGCGCAAACTTCAGGTTTGCGACACCCGGTACGTTGTACACCGGCACCACCGCGCCCAGCACCGTCGGGATGTTCAGCACCGGCGCCTTGAACTCTTTCGCCATCGCATCCGTGGTCGGCATATCCGACGCGCCGAAATCGACAGTCCCCTGCTGCAGCTGGTGAATACCCGCGCCCGACCCGACCGACTGATAGTTGATGTGCACGTTTGGGTGCTGGTTTGCATACTCCGAAAACCAGCGTGAATAGATCGGGTTCGGGAAGGTTGCGCCGGCGCCCGTCAGGTTCTGGGCGACCGCAGGGATAACAGCAGAGGCGGCCATCAACACCGCGGCGAAAAGTTTGGCTTGCACAGAGTTTCTCCTGAGGGACATTCAAAGCTTCATGTGGGTCGCCGGGTGCTTCGCGGACGAGACACCCGGCTTTAGGACGGCGCACTCGGACCTACGGGATGTAGTACCGCATACTCACGTGGATCATGTTATCCAGCGCACGCGGCCCCGTTGGCGTGGGACTCGGAGCCGTCGCCACAGGTGGTGTCACCGACCCCGACCACAAGTTCCGCTGCAGATAGCTGTACGTCGCCGAATACTGCAGACGCCCATACTTCGGGCTGCTGACCACGCGGTATACAAAGCCAAACATCGGCTCCTGGATATACCGCGTCGGCGAGGCGCAGGTCGAGGGCGATGCGACCGCCCCGCCCGAACCAGACGTCGTGGACGGTGCCGGCGGCAGCGCATAACACCCGGCGTTGTTCAGATTCCGCGGGCCATACCCGAACTGCGCTCCGTTGGCATTCGCATACACCGTCCGCTGGTCGTATTCGCCACCGTAGTAGGCAAACACATCCAGCTTCGGTGTCGGGTGCGTCTCCAGGCTGAATAGCCCGTGGTAGTTCTTGATCGGCTCCAGCGATCCATCCGGACGCAGCGTCGCGTCCGCTAACTGCGACGATCCATAGCGACCGACACCAGGTCCGCCCATCGCCTGAAATCCTACCTCGACCAGCTTGGACGGATACACCCGGATGCTGCCAAATACACCGCCGCCTGCCGAGGTGTTGCTGACGTACTGATTGCCGTAGCTGTACGTCCCCGTCGAGCTCAGACCCGTGACCGGGTAAGAGAAATCACGCAGAAACCGTGCAAGCCCACCGATCTCAACATGAAGCTTCGGCTTATCGAACGCCGCCTTCACAATCAGATCCGGTGCAACATTGTTCGCATACGTCGTCAGCGCGGACGTTCCGGCCGCATTGCCGGCTCCGGCACCCTCCGCCGCGTTATACAAGCCGCCATTCTGGCCCGGACCCGCGAAGAAGTAGTCCGCCGGTGCGTTGCCCGCAGAGTTCACCGTGAAGTTCGTGATCTGCGCCTGCTCCAGCGACATCGCCAGCGTTACCGCACTGGTCTCGTAGCTTCCCCAGCGCTGCTGCACTTTGAACGCCGGCTGGCGCGTCCAGTTATAGCCGACCAGGTATTGCGCATCGATCGTCTGCGGCTGAATCTCCGTGCGGTTGTCCGTTCCGCGCCGGTCTTCGGTCACCAGCGACCACATCTGGCCGGCGGTCACAGCAAATCCGCCCTTCGTTGCTGCCTGGCCCCAGAACTGCCGCTGCCGCAACACATAGCTGTTGCTCTCGTTGTTGTTCGAAGTCGTTCCGCTTCCAAGGAAGTCCGTCTCGAAGTAGCCGGAGAGCTTGAAGCTTGCCCGCATCCCCGCTGACATACGCGCCCGAGACGGCTCTGCCGCCCTGAGAAGTTCAACTCGCTCGTATGTCCCTGCACCGCGCTCGGAAATGGAATGCTGTTGAACGGTGTATTCATATCCGAGTTCACCGACCGCTGACGCCACACACCTTCAAACGCGAAGAAGGCCACCGGCTGAATCGTCACGCCTTTGTAGTGGATGGTCGTCGGCGAGTTGATCTGTTCCTGCACCTGCTGCTGGTTCTGGACGACGGTCGTCTGCAGGGCTGTGTTCTGTGTCGACAGATCCGTCACCGACGTCTTCAACTGCTGCACGTCCTGCGCATTCTGCGCGCTCTGCTGCGCCGCAACCGCGGTCGCCGCACTCGCCGCCGCAGCCGTCGACTGCGCTTGCGCCAGGCTCTCCTGCGATTGCACGGCCTGCTGATTCGCCGTACTCAACTGCGTCTTCAGCTGCATCGATCTGCACCTGCTGGCCGCTGATCTGCTCGCGGAGCTCACGCAGCTCGCCGGCTCGTCTCACTCTCCACCGGAGCCTTCTTTGCAGTCCTGCGTGTCCGTGTCGCCTTGTGCTTGCTGTGCACAGGCTTCTGCGTTGCTGTCGCCCTCGTCTGTGCTCCACCAGAACCCACCAGCAGCGCTGCAACCAGCGCTGTCATCAGTCTTCTGTGTTGTTTCATCCACCCTCGTAGAGATAGCCGCCCTCCGCGCGACCAACTGCCTGGCCGCGCTGCAAGGTCTTTAGCTCTCTTTACGAGCCATGCTCCCAACCCCACTTGAACGTAAGGAGAAGCGAATGTTAAAGGACGGTGAAATCTGTAACCTTCGCGCCGCTGGTCCTCAACCCCTTACGAGGCCTCAGCCGTAAGCGCCTCGGGGCTGGACTCCGCGAAATGCGCGCACGGCAGCGTGAAAAGGAAGCTGCTGCCCTGCCCAAGTTCGCTTTCCACCCAAATGCGTCCGCGATGCTGCTCCACAATGTGGCGCGCAATCGCCAGTCCCAGACCCGTTCCCCCAGACTCCCGCGACCGCGCCTTATCCACACGGTAGAACCGCTCAAACAGGCGCGACTGATGCTCCGACGGAATGCCCGGGCCGAAGTCGCGAACCCGGAACTCTACCTCGGCCTCGCCGTCCTGCGCGGCCGGACTCACCAGGCGCGCCGATAGCTCCACCACGGCCCAATCGTTCTCGCTCCGTCCATAGTTCAGTGCGTTTTCAATCAGATTGCCCACGATCTGCAGAATCGCATCCACGTCCGCAAGCACCTCGACCGCCGGGCTCTCCCCCGCGATCGCCAACGTCCCGTGCCGCTCCCGGAACAGCCCCGACACCGCCTCGAGGCACTCTTCCATCAGTTCGGCCACCGGGACCGGCTTCGGCTGCAGCTTCTTCTCTCCGCTCTCCACGCGCGCCATCGTCAGCAGATCGTCCGTCAATCGCGTCATGCGCCGCGCGCTCTTCAGGATCGCCTCCAGGAACTCGCGCTGCCGCTCCACGTAACCGGCCGATCGCAATGCGGCAGGATCCTCCGTCTCCTCGAGCAGCATCTCCACATACCCTTGGATCGACGTAAGTGGCGTACGCAGCTCATGCGATACGTTCGCCACAAACTCCCGTTGCGTGCGCTCCACCTGCTCAATGCGCGTGATGTCATGCATCACGATCACCGCGCCACCCGCCGGCATGGGAGCTGCCGTGACCTCCACCGTCCGCCCCGGCAGAACCGTCACCGGACGCCGTTCCACCAGCTCCCGCGTGTCCAGCGCGATCTGCACGCATTCCAGGATCTCCGGCGCGCGAATCGTCTGCACCAGCGAGTGCCCGGTCCGCACCGATCCGTGCGCGGCACGCATCAGCTGCTGCATCGGGCGGTTCGCCCAGGCGATCCGTCCAGCATTGTCGACCGCGGTCACCGCATCCTGCATGGCATCGAGCAGCGCTTCCAGCTTGCGCCCGCTCTCAACCGCCGCTTCGATCTGCGCGGAAACTCGTGGCGCCGCAGCAGCCAGAGCGTCGGCCACATCCTCCAGCTCCACGCATCGCCTCCGACTCCGGGACACGGGGAACGGCAGCCGGCAACGCATCGATCCCTCGCTGCAGATAATCCGAGTGGTCCGAGACCGATCGCGAGACAAACGACGCCAGCGCCAGGGCGATCGCGGCTCCCACACACGTCGTCAGCCACAGGCCCTTGTGCGAGATTGAAACAGCAATCAGGCACGCACAACCAGCCGCCGCCCACCTCAGCACCGCGAGAAACAGGCTCGATCGCAGATGGCGCATGCCTTGCAGTCTAGGCTGCCGGCGCGTCTTCCGGCACGGAAGCCGCCCGCCCGGCTGGGATATCGAAGCGATACCCCGCGCCGCGCAGCGTCTTCAAAAACCGCGGCGTCTCCGGCTCGGCCTCAATCTTCTCCCGCAGCCGACGCACATACACGTCCACACTCCGCGGGGTCACAAACCGCGAATCACCCCAAACCGCGTCCAGCAACTGGTCCCGGCTGAACACACGTCCCGGATGCCGCGCCAGGTACTCCAGCAGGCGAAACTCCGTCGTCGTGGTCGTGATCAGCTCTCCGCGAACCCGCACCTGCATCGAGCCGGAATCGATCTGCAGATCCTCCACCGTCAACACCGGCGCCGAGCTGTCGGCCGGGGCCTCCGAGCGGCGCAGCACCGCCCGCACCCGCGCCAGCAGCTCACGAACGGCAAACGGCTTGACGATATAGTCGTCCGCTCCCAACTCAAGGCCGAGCACGCGATCGTCCTCCGCCGCCCGCGCCGTCAGGAAGATCACCGGGACGCTGGCCAGTGCCGGCGTCCGGCGAAGCTGGCGACACACATCCAGCCCGCTTCCGCCCGGCACCATGATGTCCAACAGAAACAGCGCCGGCCGCTGCCGCTCCGCATCCGCCACCATCGTGCCTGGCGTCGTATACAGCCGAACGGCATACCCGGCGCTCTCCAGCCGGTACTGGATCAGGCGCCGAATCTCGGCGTCGTCTTCAAGCACGACGATAGTCTGGCTCAATAGCGCTCCGTGCGGTCTGGCCGACTCGCTTGCTCCTACCTTAGCGGCGGGCCTGAGACCATTTGCTAAAGCCGTGTGAAAAAGAACCCGCTACCCGCATCCCAAGGCCCCGTGCCATCAGTAACAGCGGGTCCCGTTACCTTCGGCAAGCGACATGTACCACCAACGTCGGTGCAACTTCACCCCGCCGTTGTATCATCCCCGATAGGTATCACCACTTTTGTTGTATTGAATTGCTGCGCGGAGGCTTCCATGCGTCTTTCTCTTCCGACTCTCCTGGCACTTGTGCCGATGGCCGGACTCCTCACCGGATGCGCTATGGCGCCCATGGGAGCTACTAGTAACGCTGCGACAAGCAGCCTGGCCAGGACCATCACAGGCAAGGCGAAAGGCGGCCAACAGCCCGTCGTCGGTGCCACCATCGCCGTGTACACCTTCGGTACAACCGGCTACGGATCGATGGGTACGCTCCTGGGAACCACCACCACCGACAGCAACGGCGACTTCTCCTTCTCCTACACCTGCCCCACCCCGACCACCCAGGTCTATGCGCTCTCGATCGGCGGCACCAACGGCTTTGGCACCACACCCAACTCCGCCATCGTGGAAGGCGCCGCACTCGGCAACTGCGCCACCGCGGAAGCGGCGCCGTTCGTCATGATCAACGAGATCACAACCGTGATGCTCGCCACCGCCTTCTCTCACTTCGCCACCATCGGCGGAAGCGATGGCACCGCCACCGACTTCTTCGGCGCCCCCGCCAACGCGGGCGTCCAGGCGTCACTCGCCCGCGTCAACACCACGCTCATCCCCGCCGTCATCAACGTCCAGAACGGCTATCCCAACAGCTCAACCGCAAACATGACCATCGAGGGCAGCAAGATCATCACCCTCGGCAATCTGCTCGCCGCCTGCGTCAACTCGGCCGGCCCGACCTCCTATCAGTGCCAGGTGCTCTTCACCGACACCACGCCTCCGACCGGCACCGCTCCGACCAACGTCCTCGAGGCCATGGTCGACCTCGCCCTCTACCCACAACCGTCCGGCAACACCATCGACCAGGAGTTCGCCCTCTCCTACTACCCGGCAAATCAACCGGTGCCATTCAGTGGCGGACTCACCGCGTATCCGACAGACTGGACGATCGCCGTCGGCTACAACAACCCCAGCCTCGGCCTCGGGATCAACACCCGCAATGTCACAACTCTCGACATCGACACCTCCGGCCGCGTCTGGTTCCCGAGCAACAAGCCCGGTGCGGTCGGCGTCGCCTACTTCGACCCCGGCACGTTGAACTTCAGCTCCGTCTACACCGCGCCCGGTATGGTCCGTCCTGAACAGGTCGCCATCGATGGCTACGGGAACGCCTGGGTCAGCGATATCGGGTCCAGTGTCGTCGCCGGATTCCCCACCTCCAGCCCAAGCACACCCACAACGGTGAGCCTGCCCGGAACAATCACATCGTCGGTCACGGTCCTCAGCAGTAGCGACGTTCGCGTCGGTCTCGTGGAGACCAAGAGTACCGATGCCACTCTCGCCGCGATCAACAATCAATCGCACACTGCTGCCGGCCCTTATACCTACGCGGAAATCCTCAACCCCAACGCTGCATACGCCGGGTTTGTTATATCCAGCCTCGCCGGTGACAACATCGGTGGCTTCGCCTTTGACGCCAACTACACGCCCGCACCCGGCTACTCGTTCGGCTTCTATTGGACCTCCGCAAACAACCTCCAGTTCAAGATCTCGCAGAACGAGGCTATGAACCAGGAAGTCTTCACCGGCACCTTCAGCAACTTCGCCGTGGCTCGTGGAAGCAGCGACAACACCGTGCAGGGTGACGGCCTCTGCCTCTACAGCACCGCAGGCCTGCTACAGCATGCAGAACCAGACGGCCGTTCGCTACGCCAGCGGCATGTCCATCGACGGCGGAGCCGGGCTGTGGATCGCCGACAACAAGACTCCTGACGTTCAGCTGATCCCGTACAACAAAGGCTCGTATCTAGACGTCAGCAACGTCCCGAACAACAACGTCTTCGTCCACGGCCCCGGCAACGGCAGCACCATGACCAACCCCGGTGGCATCGGCATCGACAACACCGGCAACGTCTGGGTCAGCAACCTCGGCTGCCACGGCGATAACTGCACGCCCACCTCGCCCTTCGTCCTCACCGAGATCATCGGCGCCGGCAATCCGACCATCGATCCGGTCTCCGCCCAGATCGTTCTCGGAACCCGCCTCGGTCCCGGCCAGCGTCCCCAGTGAGCCAACCGTAACTCCCTACAAGAGCCCGCTTCGGCGGGCTCTTCTTTTGTCCTCAGCCGCACGAAACGCACAGAAAACTCCTCCGCTGCGCCTCGCATGGCGAGCGTTACACTGAACGGACCGCGTAGCTGGGAAGGAGCAAGCCATGACAAAGGTTGATCTCACCGACCGTGTCACCTCTCTGGGCGATCTCACCCGACGTGATAGCGAAGTGATCGTCGAGACCATGTTCGACGCCATCGTAGGCGCGCTGAAAGCAGGCGACAAGGTCGAAGTACGCGGTTTCGGAAGCTTCAGAACACGCCAGCGCAACCCGCGTACCGGCCGAAACCCGAAGACAGGCGTCTCCGTCGCCGTCCCCGCAAAGAAAGTCCCTTACTTCAAGCCCAGCAAGGAACTTCGCGAGCTGATCGGCTCGACGGCTCCGTCGATGGACGGCAGCTCCAGCGCGGCAGAGACGACCGACGAAGTCGAAGCCTGAGCATCCTCCCCGGTCGGGCCATTCTCCTGCTACCTTCGCCGCTGCGACCCAGGCTGCGAGCCTGTGTATAACTGTGAGCAATGCTCCCCCCTGCCATCGAAACCGTCGGGCTCTCGCGTTCGTTCCAGGCCTTTCAAGCGGTTGACCACCTCGATCTCACCGTTGCGAGTGGGCAGTTCTTCGGCTTCCTCGGCCCTAACGGCGCCGGCAAATCGACCACCATCAAGATGCTCACCGGCCTCCTCGCACCCAGCGCCGGGACCATCAGGATCTTCGGCCAGGACTTCATAGCGAACTCCGTCGAGGTCAAGCGCCAGATCGGTGTCGTGCCCGAGGGCATGGCCCTCTTCGGCCGCCTCACCGCACCCGAATACCTGCAGTTTGTCGGTCGCATGTACGGCCTCGATCGCTCCACGGCCCAGCAGCGCACCGCCGAACTCCTCGACTTCATGGGCCTCGCCAACGAGCGCAAGAAGCTCATCGCAGACTTCTCGCACGGGATGGGCAAGAAGCTCGCCCTCGCCGCCGCTGTCATCCACGGCCCCAAGCTCCTCTTCCTCGACGAACCATTCGAAGGTGTTGACGCGATCGCGGCTGGCCTCCTCAAGTCCATGTTGCAGGGCATGATCGCCCGCGGCGCCACCATCTTCCTCACCTCGCATGTGCTCGAGATTGTCGAGCGCCTCTGCACTCACGTGGCGATCATCAATCGGGGACACCTCGTAGCTCACGGGTCCCTTGAGGAACTCCGTGCCGGTGTGCGCGCCCGAGTGGGCAGCGCGGAGCACGCACAGAACGGAAGCGCTCTCGGCAGCACGGACGGCAGGCTCACCCTCGAGCAGATCTTCCTCTCCGTCGTCGGCAGCGAAGCCACCCCGCAACATGCGGAAGGCGAACTCGCATGGCTGAGCTAACCGCAGAGGCCGGGCACGTCACCGGGCCGCGGCTCGCGTCGCAGCAGTTCACAGCGATCCTTTGGCTTCGCTGGCGGATCCTCGCCAATGGCTTCCGCCGCAAGGGCGGGGCCGGCGAGTTGATCGGCCGCATCCTCCTCCTGCCGCTCTTCGCTGCCCTCGCGCTCGCGCCCACGGCCGCCGCCGGCTTCATTTCGTTTCAACTCGCGCGAACGGCTCACTTCCTGCAGATCAGTTGGATTCTCTGGGCCGCCTTCGGGCTGACGCAACTGCTCAACATCAACCTCGGCCAACCCGGCACCACCTTCGATCCAGTCGAGCTCATCCGGTTCCCGATGCCGCTCAGGCGCTTCGTGCTGGTCCGGCTCTGCTTCGGCCTCCTGAGCCCCGGAAACATCATCGTCGGCCTGATCTCGCTAGCCGTCGCGGTCGGCGTATCCTTCGCGCGCCCCGACCTCGCCTTCATAGTGTGTGCGGCCATGCTCATCTTCGGCCTCACCAACGTGCTGTTCACCCGCATGGTCTTCGCCTGGATCGACCGCTGGCTCTCCACCCGGCGTGCCCGCGAGATCTTCACCGCGTTCATCTTCATCGGGTCTCTCAGCGTTCAGTACATCAACGTCCGCTTCAACCCGGGCTTCCAGCACGGCCGCCACCGCCACGACCCCGCCGCCAATGTGCAGCCGCTGTTCACACGCGCGCACCTCTTTCAGCACTACACCACGCTGGCTGCCACCGCACCTCACCGCGGATGCGATCGCCTCCGCAAACGGCCATGTTCCGGCACGCTCTCTCGGCGATCTCGTCGCCAGCGGCTGCTTTGGGCTGCTTTTCCTTGCGGTGTACGCGGTTCGCATGCGTACCGAGTTTCGTGGCGAAAACCTCAGTGATGTCGCCAACGCCACGCAACCCGTCCGGCCCAGCACACCCAAAGCGGCACACTCGCCCACCCCTGCGCCCACCTCCGTTGCTGTCCGCCAGCCTGCCGCGACCGCTGGACTCTTTCCTCCCACTCTCGCTCCGCTGCTCGGGAAAGAACTGCTTGTCCTGCGCCGGAACGTCGGGCTCTTCTACGGCTTGGTCGCTCCCGCCGTCATGGTGTTCCTCTTCGCTGGCAGGATGTCCTTGCGCGGCGGATCGCACTGGGTGGTCCTCGCCGCGGTCGCGTACGCGCT
This sequence comes from uncultured Verrucomicrobiae bacterium, assembly GCA_963795955.1. Taxonomy (GTDB): domain Bacteria; phylum Acidobacteriota; class Terriglobia; order Terriglobales; family Acidobacteriaceae; genus Granulicella. The sequence continues at coordinate 563,115 of CAWCJK010000008.1, read as the reverse complement.
GCTCGGCATCGCGCCCATGAGCTACAACTCCTTCGGCCTCGAGGGCACCGGCGCCCAGTTCTACTTCTTTGCGCCCGTCCCGCTTCGCGAGGTCCTCTTCGCCAAGAACGTCTTCACCACGCTTCTTGCACTGGTGGAGGTCTTGGTCGTGGTCGCCATCACCAGCTACGTAGCGGGTCGGCCCAGCCTCTGGGATTGCCTCTTCGCCCTGCTCTGGGCCTTGGGCACCCTGTTGCTCAACACCACCCTCGGCAACCTGCGCTCCATCTCCGCCCCAAAACGAGTAAACCCCGGCAAGACGATCAACAGGGCCCAATCACCGGTCAGTGCCTATATCGCGATGGGGATCCTGCTCTCCTGTGCTGGCCTCGGCTTCGGCTGCGCCGTTCTCGGCACCTGGCTGCACCGGCCCTGGCTGCCAAGCGCCATCATGCTCGCCTTCGCTGCGGCTGCCGCCGTCGTCTACAGCAAGGGTCTCGAAGGCATCGACGCCTACGCCCTCGACCGCCGCGACACCCTCTTCGAGGAACTCGGCAAGAAGATCTAGAACCCCTACGCAACCGCCCCGATAGCGCTCAGCATGCGTCCCGTGAACCCGTGCTCATCACGATGGCTGAAGTACTTGCGTCTGCCATCCGGCAATCGCGTGCAGGCCGTGCACTCCGCCAGGACGCTGATGTTCGACGCGGGAACACCCGCATCCAGCAACTGCCGCCGGTTCGCCTCAACGAGATCGAGATACGCCTTCATCTCAGAATCCCCGTGCCCGGGCGCGCGTACATTCATAAACATCATCGGGTACCGCTCGCGCACCACGTCCGCTTCGGCCCGCTCTGAAAACAGCGTTGCGGCATATGCGAACTGGCCGTCAAACCCAGACCGGACCTCTTCCCCGACCGAATAGCAGCACGCACCCACACACGGTCCGATCGCAGCCACCAGATCCCCAGGCTCTGAGCCGTAGCGCAGCCGCATGCTGCCGATCCCGCGCTCCACGATCCGCGCCAACGTCCCGCGCCAGCCGGCGTGAAACGCCCCCACCGCATGTGTCCGCGTGTCCGCCACCAGCACAGGAACACAATCCGCGGTCAGGATCGCAAGCAGCCGTCCTGGGCTCGCAGCTCAGCATTCCATCGCCGCGCTTCGCCGCCTTTCCTTCAGGCGTCATGAACGGCGCTGCCTCGGTCTCAAGATCGCGGATCAGGCCGCTGTGAATCTGGTGCACCGTAACCAGTTCCATCGCGCTCCCACCTGCCACCTCGCGCACGAAAGCCGCACGATTCGCAGCGACAATCCGGGGATCGTCGTCACGCGTCCACCCAAGGTTCTGTTCACCCTGCGCCGTAAATCGAGGACCGGCCGCCCTGGCGCGTGCTGAACCCAGCCCTCAACCACGCAAACCCATTCCAGGCAGGTACGCGCACCACGCCCGGGCTCGAACCCACGGCGCCATCGCCCGGCTTCGCGTGCAGGCGACTCTCAACCGCAGCCTCAAACTGCGCCGCTTCGCTCACGCGCGCCACACCATCTCCCTGCCACTCCGCCATGCCTCCATCCTACGAAAGCACGCGCAGAAAGACTTAGGGCCCGCTTTCCAGCGGGCCCGAGAGAGGCTTATAGGGAGGAGGTACGGGGGAGGTAGGAAAGGTGCCCAAAAGGGCAAAAAGAGGAAGCAAAAGCAGGGTGGGACAGTAAGGAATGCCTCTCAGTTACAGGATTAGACGCCCGGCAGACGCATGGGTTGCTCTTCTTATCAACAACGCGTTCCGTTAATCGGCACATTCTTTCCATCGACATTCCGGCTTCTGCCAGGCCACACTTCTCAGCTACGCCCTGCGATAGCATCAGCACGAAGATGAACGTTTCTCCGCCCTTTCTCCTGCGATCCGGCGCATCGCTCCCGAAGATCTGTGTCGCCCTCGCAGGCGCCTCCGCTGCAGAACTGGCCCGCCACTCCGCCGCGCTCCTGCACGAGTTCCCGTTCCAGGAGTTCCGCCTCGACTACCTCCCCGACCCCGCCAGCAGCCTCGACGAGCTCCGCGGGCACATCCAGGCCCGCCGTGCCGGGATCTTCCTCGCAACCTGTCGCACCGAAGCCAGCGGCGGCCACTTCACCGCCGCACCCGCCGCCGAACTCGCGCGTCCTGCTCGAAGCCGCGCGTGCCGGATTCCAACTCATAGACCTCAGCCTCGAAAGCGCCGAAGCGCTCGGCCAGCGCGCGGTTGCAGAACTCCAAAGCGCTGGCGCCGCGGTCATCCTCAGCTGGCACGACTTCCACCAAACCGGCAACCTCGCGGCCGTGCTCGACCGCATGCGCTCGTTCACCCCGGACCTGTACAAGATCGTCCCCACCGCAAATTCCCTCGGCGACAACCTCGCGCTCTTCCACCTCCTTCAGTGCGACCAAAGCCCCGGCGCACCTCGCATCGTCGCCGTCTCCATGGGCGAACCAGGCCTCCCTACCCGAGTGCTCGGACCCTCGAAAGGTTCAGCGTTTACGTTCGCCTCCGCGCCCACAAGCCAGGCCACCGCGCCCGGCCAAGTCGACGCCCGCACTCTCCGCGACCTGTACCGCATCGACGCGATCAGCCCGGCCACAAAGATCTACGGCGTCGCCGGCGAGCCCATCCGCTCCTCGCTCTCGCCACTCATGCTGAACACGGCGTTCGCGCACCGCAGCCTCGACGCCGTCTACCTTCCGCTGCTCACACACGAACCCCGAAGAGCTCTTCGAACTCGCCCGCGAGCTGCCGCTTCAAGGCCTCAGCGTCACCATGCCGCTAAAGCAGGCCGTGCTTCCGTTCCTCGACTCCGTCGACCCACTCGCATCCCGCATCGGCGCCGTGAACACAATGCGCCGCAACGCCGCCGGTCAGTTCGAAGGCTTCAACACCGATGCGGCGGGCATCGTCTCGCCGCTCGAAGAGCGCACAAACCTGCGCGGCGCCCGTGTACTCGTCCTCGGCGCCGGCGGAGCCGCCCGGGCCGCCGTCTTCGGCTGCCTCGATCGCGGCGCGCACGTCTCCATCGCCAGCCGCAGACCGGAGCAGGCCCACGCCCTCGCCGCCGAAGCAGGCGCAGAGGCCGTCCCCATGGACCAACTCAGCTCCACACCAGCCTTCGACGTCCTCATCAACAGCACGCCCGCCGGGATGCGCGGCAACGCAACCGAACTCCCGATTGATCCGCAAGAGCTACGCGCCAACCTGGTCTTCGACCTCGTCTACAACCCGCTCGAAACGCCTTTACTTCGGCTCGCACGCGAACGCGGCATCCCCACCATCTCCGGCGCGGAGATGTTCGTTCACCAGGGCGCCCGCCAGTTCGAACTCTGGACAGGCACCCCGGCTCCCGTCAGCCTCATGCGCGAGGTCGTCATGCGCGCACTCCAGCCCTAGCGCGTTACCACTCAGCCGGCCGCGTATTCGCGCCCGATCCAGGCCTTCAGCGCATCCATGCTGACGTCCTCTTCGCCCAGGAACGCCTTCACCAGGCTGCGCGCCGGCTTCGATCCGCCCGGCTCCAGCACCTGCTGCCGGTACACCTTGCCGATCTCGCCGCCCAGCATGTTCTCCATCCCACCCGCGGCGAAGCGCCGGAAGAACTCCAACGCAATCACCTTGTCATACAGGTACGTGTAGTAGTTCGAGGTGTAACCGACCAGGTGCGTGAACGCCGCATACAGCCGGTTTCCTTCCAGGAACTCGTAGCGCGAAAACCGGTCATAACCCGCCCGCAGCAGCGCATCCAGATCGAGCGCCTCGGCACGCTGGTCGTGCGTCTCCATCGAATACGTCGCGTACATCACCTGCGTCAGCGTCGCCGACGCCCGGCCATGCGCCGACGCCTTGGTCATCCGCTCGACCGTCTCGTACGGAATCGGCTCTCCGGTCTCAACGTGCCGCGCAAACGTCCGCAGCAGGTCCGCATCGTCGAAGAACTCCTCCAACATCTGCGAGGGCACCTCGACGAAATCGCCTTCCGTCGAAATCCCGCTCTGCCCCGCCCAGCGCTGCCGGCCGCCCAGCACCTCGTGCATCAGGTGCCCGAACTCGTGGAAGTAGGTCACCACCTCGCCGTACTGCATCAGCCCCGGATCGCTCGCAGTCGGCTCCGGGAAGTTGCACACCAGCGAAGCCTCCGGCAACTGCTGACCGCGCACGCCCGGCACCAGCGAGCACTCCGAAAACCACTTGCTCTTGCCCTCGCGCGGATGCATATCCAGGTAGATCCGCCCAACCGGCCCAGCGCCAGCGACCTCCTCCGTACCCTCGAAGACGTCGAACACCTTCACCGCGGGATCCCAAGCCCCTGCGCTCTCATTGAGCTCGAAGCGCACGTTGAACAGCTTGCCAGCCGTCGCCAGAATCCCGGCCTCGACCTGCGCGTACGGAAAGTACGGCCGCACGCTCTGCGAATCGAAGTCATACCGCGCGCGCCGGAACTGCTCGTCCCAGAACCGCGCATCCGCCTGCGTCAGCGGCAGCGCCTCGCGGTTCACGCTCGCGAACAAACGCCTCCAGCTCCGCCCATTCACGAGCGGCCGTCTCGCGCGCCGCGACCTCGACCTCAGCCAGAAACCGCCGCATGTTCGCCGCCGACCCCATCATCTGGTCCGCCGTCGCCAGGTCGGCCCAGCTTCGGAAGCCCAGCAGCTGCGCCATCTCCTCACGCGCCGTGAGCAGATCGAGCAGTACCTGCTTGTTCTCCGGATAGGCACGGTCGTTATAGGCCAGGTAAAGCTTGCGCCGCAGCGACGCGCTCGCCGCATAGCTCATCACCGGATTCATATCCGGCGGCTCCGTCGTGACAACCACCGGCCCATCCGCGACCAGCGCCTCGCCAGCTCTCGCGCACGCCATGCCGCAGGAGGTAATCCGCCGGAAGCCCCTTCAGCTCATTCGGGTCCGCAACCTCGATCCGGCGCACATCGTCCTGCACCCGCCGGCTGAACTGCATCCCCAGCTGCGTCATGCGATCCGCCAGCGCCCGAATCTTCTCCCGCGTAGCGTCATCCCGGTCGACACCCGCCAACCGGTACGCCAGCAGCGTCCGCTCGAGGTAATACCGCGTGGCCTCGTCCTCGCCGCTCGCATCGATAGCCGCGAGCGCCTCGTAGACCTCACGGTTCAGGCCCAACGCCACCGCCTCCGCGCTCACCTGCTGCGAGATCGCCTGCGCCGCATCACGCACCGCAGCCAACGGGTGGACCATGAACATCACGTGCCCCTGGCTGCCCGCCATGCGCAGATGCCAAACGGCCCGATCGTACGGAGCCAACGTGTTCTCGACAGTCCGCGACCCCTCAACGTTCAACAGACGCTGCACCGTCTCCCGCGCGCTCTCGAGATGCCACTCCACCCAGTTCGCAGCGTCTTCGGGTTCCTTCAACTTGCTCCAGATGTGGAGCGGATCCCCTGGCGCGCCCGCGCCTGCCTGCTTCTCGACTGCTGCTCCGCCCGCCACTTCAACCGCCATCTTTTCTTACCTTTTCCGTTCCCGGCTATCTCGCTTTTGTCTTCTGTTCTGACGCCGCAGCGCGGTTTCGGTCGCAATCAAATCGCTGGCCACCGCCAACGCTACACTAACGTTGTATGCGTTATCTGATCGCCCTGCTGGCGCTGGCCGGCCTCATCGACTCCGCGCTCGCGCTTCGCATTCACCTGCAGGATCCCGCCGCCGCACCCCCCTGCGCCGTCTCCGCCAACTGGGACTGCGGCGCCGTCAACCACTCCCGCTTCGCCGTCTTCCCACCCGAGCCCGCGGCCTCGTTTGATGGCACCCCCACCCCAAAGGGCCACCACATCCCGGTCGCGATCTTCGGCATCGTCGGCTACGCGCTCATCGCTGTGCTCGCGCTCACCAACCAGCTCTGGGCCACCCTCCAGGCCGCGGAGATCGGCTTCGCCTTCGCCGCCTTCCTCTCCTTCATGGAGGCCTACATCCTCGAAAAGTGGTGCATCTATTGCGTTTGGTCGCAGGTCCTCATCACGGCGATCCTGCTCTGCACGGCCATCGCGCTCATCCTCGAGCACCGCCGGAAAAGGAACGCCCACCTGACCGATTCAGCCGCGATGGCGTCCTGAACCCCCACAGCCCTGAATCTCCAGCCGCTGACAACGAACCACTAGCAACTAGCAACGAAAGTCCCTCATGTGGCCCAAGGCCTTCGCGCAGTTCATCGAGCTCGCACCGCACATATCCCGTCTGCTCCCCATGGCGGACCGCTTCTTCCAAAGCAAGTCCGTCAACGACGATGCGAACCGCAAGGCCATCGAGGGCCTCGGCGACCGCATGCGAGCCGACCTGAACCAGGTCACCGTCGCCCACGCCAGCCTTTCTGAGCAGATGAGCGATCTCTCCAGCGCCGTGCAGCGGCTCAGCTCCGATGCTGCCGCCGCCAAGCTCTCCAGCGACGCCGTCAAGCACTCGACCGACGCCCTGGACCGCAGACTCAGCGCGATCGAAGCGCGCCAGCGCCGCTCGCAGCTTCTGGTCGGGGTCGCGCTGCTCCTCCTGGTGCTCGTCCTCGTACTCCAGGCACTCAGCCTCCTGCACGCCCGCTGATCCAGCGATGCCCGACCCCTCCCAAGCCCACCACACACAGCTCCGCCGCCGCGGTGGCCTGCTTGAGCTCGCCGGCAACCTCCGCCGCCAGCGCGAAGCACAGACACCCCCGCCGGCTCCGCCAATCCGCCGGAGACCCTATCGCCTGCTCGCAACAGCTGCGGCGATCGGCGTAGGTATCGGGGTCGGCTTCGCACTCTGGCCCATCCTGCGCGTCGACCTCCAGGCCGCCGCCGTACTCAAGCTCGTCGCCAACCAGCCCGTCCCCGAGTACCTCCGCTGGGCAGTTCACGACCGCGTCGCCGTCGACGACCTCTCCTTCAACACCAGCACCGGCCCGGTGCGCGCCCGTCTCTACACCCCGCTCGAGCACCCCAACGCGCCCGCGCTCATGGTGCTCCACGGCGTCCATCACCTCGGCATCGACGAACCCCGGCTGATCGCCTTCGCCACCGCTATGAGCGCCTGCGGCCTCCGCGTCCTCACCCCCGAACTGCCCGACATCAAGGACTACCGGATCGGCACCAACTCCATCGCCACCATCGGCGAGTCAGCCGAGTGGTTCTCCCACCACCTCGGTGGCGAGCCCGTCGGCGTCATGGGCCTCAGCTTCTCCGGCGGCCTTTCGCTCCTCGCCGCGGCCGATCCGCAGTTCCGCCACAGCATCAAGTTCGTCTTTGCCGTCGGCTCTCAGGACGAGATGCAGCGCGTCGCCACCTACTACCGGACGGGCGAAGACATCCGCCCCAACGGCACCGAGGAGCTCCTTCCGCCGCACGAGTACGGCCCGCTCGTCCTCGAGTACGAAAACCTCGGCGACTTCGTCCCCGCCCCGACGTCGCCCCGCTCCGCGCCGTCCTCCGCGCCCACCTTTACGAGGACGTCGCCGCCGAGAAAACCGCGCTAGCCCGCCTCAGCCCTCAACAGGCCGGTGAGGCCAAAGCCCTCATGGACACCGAATCCCCCACCACCCGCGCGCTGCTTGCCAAGGCCGAGGCCCGCCACGTAGCCGACATGGCCGGCGTCAGCCCCCATGGCCATCTCGGCAACCTCACCGTCCCCGTCTATCTGCTCCACGGCGCAGGCGACAACATCATCCCCGCCGCCGAAACCCTCTGGATGGAAAGCGAACTCCCCACCACCACCCTGAAGGCCGCCCTGATCAGCCCCGTGCTCTCGCACTTGGACCTCGACGGCGCCGGCCCCGGCGTCACCGACAACCTCAAGCTCGTCCACTTCTTCGCGCTTGTTCTTCAGGCGGCCGAGAGCGAAACTCGACCAGCGTCTCCGTATCTTTAAGCCGAGCTCTTGCTGCTAACATGCCGACCGGGTCTCAACGCCGTTCCCGAAGTGTATCCGCTTCGGCCGCTTGCGTTTCTTGGCCTTGCGTTGGCCACCCAGACCTGGCAGCCCTCGCAGAGTGCGAAGCGACCTCGCGCCGTTCGGTAGCAAGTTCATATTCAATCTTGCCCCCCGCCTTGCACGCCCAAGGTGCGCCAACATGGTCTCGGCGAAGTCGTCACAACCCCGCGACGCTGGACCTTCAGCTTCACGCGCACCCTCCTCACGCAAAAACCTAGTACTTGACACTGAACGATAACCGGCGAACAGGATGCCATGGACCTCATCACCCTCACCGACATCCTCGCCGCCCGCGACCGCATCGCCGGCGTAGCCGTCCGCACCCCGCTCGTCCCGCTCGACCCGCAACACGTCCACGACGCCGGCTTCCACCTTGGCCCGCACACCCCCGAGATCCTCCTGAAAAACGAAGCCGCCCAGCCCATCGGCTCGTTCAAGCTTCGCGGCGCCTACAACAAGGTCGCCGCCCTCAAGGAGCGTGACCCCGAGGCCTTCCGCCGCGGCGTCATCACCTACTCCTCCGGCAACCACGCCCAGGGCGTCGCCTACGCCGCCCGCGCGCTCGGCACCAAGGCCGTCATCGTCATGCCCGAGAACGCGCCCACCATCAAGCGCGCGCGCCACCGAAGCGCTGGGCGCCGAGATCGTCACCGTCGGCCCCGCCAGCACCGAGCGCAAACGGAAGGCCGAAGCCCTCGTCGCGCAACACGGCTACGCCATGGTCCCGCCCTACGACGACCCGCTCATCATCGCCGGCCAGGCCACCTGCGGCCTCGAACTGGTCGAACAGATCGCCGATCTGCCTCACCCGCGCCTCCAAACGCTCATCCTTTCGCCGGTCTCCGGCGGCGGCCTGCTCTCCGGCGTAGCCACAGGCGTCGCGCTCGCCAGCGAGGCCGCCGGAACCACACCCCCACCCGTCTGGGGCTGCGAGCCCGCACTCGCCGGCGATGCCTGCGAGTCCTTCTACGCCAAAAAGCTGATCGAGTGGCCCGCCGAACGCACCACCCGCACCATGGCCGACGGCCTCCGCACCCAATCGCTCGGCGAACTCAACTTCCACCACATCCTCAAATTCGTCGGCGGGATCGTCACCGTCTCCGAGTCCGAAATCCGCGCCGCTACCGCCCTCATCCTCGCCGCAACCGACATCGTCGCCGAACCCTCCGGTGCGGTCACCCTCGCCGCCGCGCTCTTCCACGGCCCGGACCTGCCCAAGGCCGACCGCATCATCGTCATCGTCTCCGGCGGCAACCTCGATCCGGCGCTCAAAGCCGAACTGGAAGCCGAGAACGCGACCGAAGCCTCAACCCCACACGTCTAACTCCGTAGCATGCTTCGTCATCCGCTCGTCCGCGCCGCCCTGCCGCTCGTCTTGTGCCTCCCGATAAGTGCCCCCGCGCAGAAGCGCAACCCCGAGCGCGCCATGGACAACGCCAATCGCGCGACCATCCTCCACACCGCCAACGTCTACGCCGTCGCCGACCCCGCCGACCCGCCCATCTCCACCGTCGCGCCCGGCCACGAGATCGTCGTCAATCAGAAGAACGGCGCCTGGGTAAACGTCTTCGCCAACACCGACACCAAGGAAGAAGACCCCGACCAGCAGCCCGAGTTCACCGACCCCAACACCCGGCCCCAGCCCGCCTCCGGCTGGATCCGCGACAAGGGCATCGTCAGTCCCAAAACCCCGCAGGGCGACATCCTGCTCTACGGCGCCGCCGCTGATCTCGAAAGCCAGGCCGCCCAGCCCCACGCCCCAAAAGGCGCGGCCGAGTCCGCCGAACTGCTCTATCGCCGCGTCTGGGAGTACTTCCCCAACTCCCCGCTCGCGCCCGAAGCCGCCTTCCGCTCCGCTGACATCCGCTGGCAGCTCGACAAGCAGGACAACAGCACCCTCCCCAGCGCGCACGAGATGGACCCCGTCCTTCGCCCCCATATCTACGAGGGCGAACTCAAGCGCGTCATGAAGAACTACGGCAACACCCCAGAAGCCGCCAAAGCCGCCTACGATCTCATCGACAACAAGGTCTGCGGCGACTGGCAGGGGCTCCCCAAGTGCCCCGAGATGGAAACCAATCTCTACGTCAAGTACGCCGATCGCTACCCCGGCGGTCCGAAATCAGCCGAAGCGCTGTATCAAGCCGCCTATCGCCAGGGCGTGCTCGTCACCATGTACACGGTCGACGAGGACACCCGCCGCGCACAACAGGCCGCCAGGAACTGCCAGGCCATCGCCGACAGGATGCAGAAGGACTACCCGCAATCCGACTTCACGGCCCGCGCGGAAAGCATCGCCTTCCGCGTCAACCAGGGGATCCCTGTCTACGGCAGCGACCGCGATTGACCCGAGGAACTCGCTGGAGCTGAGTACCGACCCGTAAGGGCATGGCGTCAGCCATGCCGTAAGTGCCATCTTTGCGACGCGCCTTAAGCCGCTCAGGTCCGCTTGTAAAAGCGCGAAGCTCAATCCACCGCGCCCCATCGGGACACATCTGCGTCAAACCAACTCTGGAGGGATCGATCAAAGGTGAGCATGGAAAAACTGACGTACATGGGGCTCCACAACTGCATCAAGCTGTCCAACGGCACCGTCGACCTGATCGCAACGACTGAGGTCGGGCCACGCATCCTCTTCTACGGGCCCAGCGGCGGCGACAGCATCCTCGCGCTTCACCCCGAGGCCTCGAAGGAGACCGCACTCGGCATCTGGAGGCCCTACGGCGGCCATCGCCTCTGGGTCTGGCCCGAGCTCTTCCCCGCCACGTATGCGCCTGACAACCATCCCATCGAGCACACCTCAACCGGCGACCTCTCCCTTCGCCTGCGTCGCCCCGAAGACGAAGCCGGCATCGAAAAGGAACTCCGCATTACCCTCGACGCGTTCAGGCACGCACGTCCACCTCGAGCAGACCGTCACCAGCCGCAACCTGTGGCCCGTCGACATCGCCGCCTGGGCCATCAGCATCGTCGAGCCCGGCTGCTCCATCCTCCCGCGCGTCCCGTTCCGCTCCCACGACGACTACGTCCCCGTAGCGCAACCTCTCGCACTGAACGCGTTCACCGATCTGCAGGACTCGCGCTTCACCCTGGGCATGAAGTACATCCTGCTCCGCTGCGACCCCGCCAAGCCCGACGCGCAAAAGATCGGCCTGCGCAACAAGCAGGACTGGTGCGCCCACCTCGCCAAGGACATGCTGTTCGTCAAGCGCTTCACGCACCTCAACCGCGCACACTACCCCGACTACGGCGTCAACACCGAGGCCTACACCGAAGGCCCCTTCCAGGAGCTCGAACTCCTCGGCCCGCGCACCGTAGTCAACCCCGGCGAATCCCTCACGCTCGTCGAAGACTGGCATCTCTTCACCGACGTAAACGTCCCAGACACCAACAACGAGGACGCCCTGCACGCCGCGATCGCAGCCGCACATACAGACCCTCTTCTAGAGCCAGCCGCCGTCATGTCTCACGCGGCTGGATGCAACGCAACATCCTCGGAAGTAAGCCTCAGCCGCTTCAACAGCGGCGAAATCGTAAGCCCTTGCACAAGCATCGAGAACACCACAACCACATACGTCGCCACCAATAGCTGGTTGCGTTCGAAACCCTCGCCATGTGGCACCGACAGCGCAAGGGCAACTGCCAGTCCACCGCGCAGTCCGCCCCACGTCAGTACAGCAACGGTGCCCGGAATCTTCTCGCGAAAGGAATTCAGGACCGCCACCGGGACGATGACGCTGATCCACCGCGCCAGCAGCACCGCCGGGATCGCCAGCAGGCTCGCCAACACATAGCGCCGCTCGATCGGCAACACCACCAACTGCAACCCAAGCAGCAGGAACAACACCGTATTGAACAGGTCGTCCGCGAAGTCCCAGAACCTCGCAACGTGCTCCCGCGTCTCCTCACTCATCGCCAGGCGCCGAGCCCGCCCGCTCACCAGGATGCCCGCCGTCACCACCTCCAGCGGCGCAGATAGCCCAAGCCGATCCGCCAGCGCATACCCGCCCATCGCCAGCGCCAGCGTGATCATGATCTCCAGTCGATAGCGATCCACAAGCAGCAGCACGCGATACGTCACGTATCCCAGCGCAGCCCCCAGCAGAATCGCTCCACCTGCCTTCAGCGTCAGCATCATCAGAAACGCCTTCACCGAAGGGGCGCCCGTTCCCGTTCCCGCACTCAACAGCGCCAGAAAGATCACCGCGCCCACACCGTCGTTGAACAGCGACTCGCCCGCAAGCTGCGTCTCCAGCGCAGGCGCCGCGCCCACCCGCCGCAGCATCTCCAGCACCGCAATCGGGTCCGTCGGCGAGATCAGCGCGCCAAACAGCAGCGCCGCCATCGTGCTGATCTCGATGTGCACCAGCGCAAGCGAATACTTGAACAGCACCGCCACAAGCACCGTAGAAAGCGCGGTCGCTCCGATCGACAGCGTCATCACCGGCAGCTTTTCGCGGCTTAGCTGCGACAGGTCAAGCTGCAACGCTCCCGCAAACAACAGGATCGACAACATCCCATGCAGCACAACCGCGTTGAAGTCGATGCCTCCCACAATGTTCTGCGCCGCATTGTGCAGCCCCGGAGCAAAGTGCCCACCGGCCAATAGCAGAATCGACGCGCACAGCGACAGCACCATCGTTCCAATCGACGTGGGCAGACGGAGCACGCGAATGCTCAGCACGCCAAACAGCGCACCAATCGTCACCAGCGTGCTGAGCAGCGCAAACGTGGACATTACACATCGGTCTCCGCACGCTTGGATGTCACCATAGCCCCAAGGTATACAGCCCAGAGCTCGATTTCTGCTTTAGTCCAGCAATCGGCGCTAAGCGCTCGGCTCCAGCGACCACCGCACCGTCCACGCCCCAAGCTGCGCATCCGTCGCAGATCCCTCGGTCCAGAGCTCATCACCCTGCATCGCCCCAAAGCCCTCGCGCGCCTCATGCCACAGGTTCGCCGCAAGATGCAGCTTGGCTCCATCCCTCAAGCTCCACTCCACCTTCAGACCGCCGGGCCCCACCACCTCATACGTGCCGCAACGTCCAGACAAGCCCTGCAGCAGCCCTGCCACACGTTCTTTCCGCACCGCCAGAATTCGCTGATAAAAGCTCAACAAGCTCTGATGTTTGGGCTGCGTCATCTCCTCCCACCGAAGCTGCGCGGAGCGAAACGTGGACTCCGCCTGCGGATCGGGTGCCTTGTCCAGGTCCTCCTTCGACACGCCGGGCAGCTTGCTGATCTGCTCGCATCGGCCCTTGCGCACAGCCTCGCCGAGATCGCCATGGAAGTCGCAGAAGTAAGGAAACGGCGTCGACGCACCCCACTCCTCACCCATGAACAACATCGGCGCCTGCGGCAGTAGCAATACCGTAGCCGCAAGCGCACGCACAACCTCATCGGGCAGCAGCGTAGAAACCCTCTCGCCAAAGATGCGGTTCCCGATCAGGTCATGGCTCTGCAGAAACGCCACAAACGCATTCGGCGGCACATGGCATCCGTCCTCGTACTCCTCACGGTTCTCATCGGCCGCGATCACAAACCCTTCCGAGATCGCCTTCCCTAACCTGTCGGTCTCGCCCTTGTCATCCTGCTTGCGATCGTCCATCGACCCCATGAACCCTGCCCCAAGCAGATGGTCGATGTCGTGGTTCCACTGCGCCGTGTAGCGCTCGCAATCGCCTCGCCCACTGCGCGTCAGCCGCTTGGCGATGTTGTTCTCGTTCTCCAGGATCAGGTGCACGTGCCGGTCGCCCGCGTATGTATGCACGCGCTCCGCAAGCTCATCCAGCAGGTGCCTCGGGCTGTTGTCGATGATCGCGTGCGTCGCATCCAGCCGCAGGCCATCGCCGTTGTACTCCTCCAGCCAGTACACCGCGTTCTGCAGAATCAATTCGCGGACCTCGGCGCTGCACTCGCCGTCGAAGTTCAACGCCGCGCCCCAGGCTGTCGTGTGCTCCGTCGACATGATCTGCGGGAAGTACTTCGGCAGAAAATTTCCCTCAGGGCCGAAGTGGTTGTAGACCATGTCGAAGATCACCATCAGTCCACGCGCATGTGCCGCGTCTACAAACGCCTTCAGGTCCTCCGGCCGGCCGTACGCCGAATCCGGCGCATACAACAGCACCGTGTCGTAGCCCCAGTTCCGTGTGCCCGCAAACTCCGTGATCGTCATCAGCTCGATCCCGGTCACGCCAAGCGCCGCAATGTGATCCAGCTTCTCGATCGCCGCACGAAACGTGCCCTCGGGCGTAAACGTGCCGACGTGCAGCTCGTACAGCACGGTCTCGTGCCAGGGCCGCCCGCGCCATTCGCTCGGCGCCCACTCATAGGCCTCGGGGTCGATCACCTCGCTCGGTCCCGCCACATCCTCCGGCTGAAACCGCGAGACCGGATCAGGCACGTCGCTGCCGTCCGGCAACACAAACCGGTACAGCGCACCCGGAAAAGCATCGGGCACGGTCAGCTCATGCCAACCGTGCCCGTCTGCCTTCATCGTCTGAGGTTCGCGCCCAACAATCGCCAGCTTCACCACATCCGCGGCGGGCGCGAAGAACCGAAACCGCACGCCCGCACCCGGTTCGAACTCGGCGCCAAAGGGCAAAACGTAATGTCGTACCGTCTCAGCCCTTGCACCGTGCACTTACGCGTCCTTTAGGGTCCACCTTACCGTCCAGGGGCCGTACTTGTTGCCCTCTGGTTGTGGTCCCTGATGCCAAAGGATGCGTCCTTCCGTCTCCGGGAAGCCCTCCCGCGCGCGATCGCACAAGTTTGCATACAGCCGCAGCTCGCGCCCGTCCGTAACCTTCCACTTCACCAGCACGGCACCCGGCCCAAGAACCTCAAACGTTCCCGCGTTCCCCGTGATCGAGCCCAACAGCGGGACGATGCTCTCGCGCCGAATCTGGATCAGGTTCCGGTGCCGCGACAGGCACTCCGTGTTCTGCGGCTCGCCGATCTTGTCCCAGTCCAGCTTCGCCGAAAGAAACGTCTCCTCCGCCAGCGGATCAGGGATGCTGTCCCGCTTCTCTGGGTCCTGAAACTCCGGAAAGCTCTTGAACTCGTTCCGGCGCCCTTCGCGCACCTTGTCCGCAAGCTCTCCATGGAAGTCGCAGAAGTACGGGAACGGCTGTCCTGACGTCCACTCCTCGCCCATAAAGATCATCGGAATCTGCGGCAGCAGCAGGTACGTCGCGACCAGCGCCTTCAGCGCATCCGGGTTGCTGATCTCACTGATACGCTCGCCGTACGCCCGATTCCCGATCTGATCATGGTTCTGAATGAAGGCAATAAACGCCGTCGGAGGCAGATGTGCACATTGCTCTCCACGCGGCTTGCCCGTGCAGGCCATCGACTGACCCTGGTATGCAAAGCCCTCCGCCAGTGCCCGGCCCAGCAACTGCGTATCGCCCTCGTAATCCGCGTAGTAGCCGGCATCCTCATGCGTCGCCGCCGTGTGCAGTACGTGGTGCACATCGTCGTTCCACTGCGCCGTAAAGTGCTCGGGATTCCCGTCTGCATCACGCGTCAGCCGTGATGCCTCGTTCTTCTCGTTTTCGAGCACCAGGTGCACCGGATACGGCGTCTCCAGCGCACGCACCCGCTCCGCAAGCTCCGTCAGCACATGCTTTGGGCTCTCATCGATGATGGCGTGTACGGCATCCAGCCGCAACCCGTCAAAGTGATACTCCTCAATCCAGTACAGCGCATTGTGAATCACAAGCTCGCGCACAATCTCGCTCTGCTCGCCGTCATAGTTCACCGCCGCGCCCCAGCTTGTCTTGTGCCGCTCTGTGAAGATGTTCGGGAAATACGACGGCAGCATGTTGCCCTCGGGCCCGAAGTGGTTGTAGACCACATCCAGCATCACCGCGATCCCACGCGCATGCGCCGCTTCGATCAAGGCCTTCAGGTCTTCAGGCCGGCCATACGCCGAGTCCGGCGCATACAGCAGCACGCCGTCATACCCCCAGCCGCGCTTGCCCGAAAAGTCCGCGATCGGCATGATCTCGATCACCGTCACACCCAGCGACACCAGGTGATCCAGCTTCTCAATCGCCGCTCGGAACGTTCCCTCTGGCGTGAACGCCCCTAGGTGCAGCTCGTAGATGATGGCGTCCTTCCATGCCACCCCGCCCCAGTCTGCGTCCTTCCAGATGTAACTTCCCGGCGCGATCACCTCGCTCGGCCCATTCACGTCCTGTGGCTGGAACCGTGACGCCGGATCAGCAACCTGCGTCCCATCCGGCAACACAAAGCGATACAGCGTACCCGCGGACGCTTGGTCCGTCACCAGCTCGTGCCAGCCTTCGCCGACGCTGTCCATGGCCAGCGGCTCGCGCTGTCCTTCGATCGCGATCTTTACTTCGTTTGCCTTCGGCGCAAACAGCCGGAACCGCACCCGGCCGTCTGGCTGTACCTCGGCGCCGAAGGGCATGGAATGTGCACGCACAAGAGATCCGCTGTCTGTGCTCGTGACTTCCCACTGCAGCAGCATCTCCCCGGAAATTTTCTGTGGTTCAACAGCAACTGTACCCATACGCAGCTCCGGGCCGTCTCTAGGAACGGCTCTCTGTTTAATGGCTAGCGTTCGCGATTGCGTACTCCGCCCACTCTTGCGGTGGTTCGGATGATCCTCGCCAATGACGACGTTCGTAATTTTGATGCACGGCCAATGGAGACCGTTGCGGCTGGTTACCCGCCCGCGACGGCATCTCCGTGCGCTATCGAACACAAGCACATCCGTTCTTCCGTCATCAAATCAAGCACTCTGCAAAGGTTTCGAGATCGACTCGAGCGACTTACCCGCGGCCTCCACCCCAATCCGCCACTCACACAGCGACCCCGCCAGCATCAGCACCGCGCCCAACCCATAGCCGCCCGCCACGGCCCAGCGTTCATGCGTCTTGATCAACACACCAAAAAGCAGCGGCGCTCCGGCCCCGCCCACCATCGTTCCAATCGCATAGAAGATCGCAATCGCAAACGCCCGAATCTCCAGCGGAAAGATCTCACTCACGGTGAGATACGCCGCACTCGCCGCCGACGAGGCCACAAAGAAGATGATCGAGAACAGGATTCCCATGCCCCTCGGGCCCAGGCGCCCCATCCCAAACGGGAACAGCGTAAACAGCAGCAGCGCGCCCGCGATCCCATACGTTGCCGTGATCATCGGCTTGCGGCCAACCTTGTCGAACAGCCGTCCCAGCGTCAGCGGTCCAAAGAAGCTCGCAATCGCAAACGGCAGCAGATGCTGGGGCAGGTTCTGATCCGGCACATGGTAAAAGGTCTTCACGATCAGCCCGTACGAGAAGAAGATCGCGTTGAAGAAGAACGCCTGCGCCACCATCAGCACCAGCCCCAGGTACGACCGCTGCCGGTTCTCCCCCAGCATGTTGCCGAAGATGTCCTTCCACGGCGTATGGTCGCGCACCGTGATCTTCATCTTTTCGCCTTCGGGCTGCGGCAGGCTCTCCGGGTTCCCCTTACTCGCGCGGTTCTCGATGTCCGTCACAATCCGGTTCGCTTCTTCTTCCTTGCCGCGCAGCATCAGCCAGCGCGGGCTCTCCGGCACAAACAACCGCAGCACCAGCACGCCTAGCCCCAGCGCGCCGCCGATCCCAAACGCATACCGCCAGCCGTGATTTGGTGCGAGCCCGTGTCCGTGCAACAGGAACATCGCCACCAACGACCCGATCGTCGCCCCCACCCAGAACGTCCCGTTCACAATCAGGTCCACCGACCCGCGCACCTTGCCCGGAATCAGTTCATCCACAGCCGAGTTGATCGCCGCGTACTCGCCGCCAATGCCCACACCCGTAAACGCCCGAAACAGCGCAAACGACCAGAAGTTCCAGGAAAACGCACTCGCCACCGTGGCGATCGAATACGTCGCCAACGTCACCAGGAACAGCTTGCGCCGCCCCAGCCTGTCCGTCAGATAGCCAAACAGCAACGCCCCAAACACCGCACCGATCAGGTATGTCGTCGCTGCGCCCGTCACCTGCGGGTCCGTCAGCTTCAGACCCTGCTGGCTCTGCAGCACGCCCGAAAGCGACCCGACGAGCGTGACCTCAAGCCCATCCAGCAGCCACGACGTTCCCAGCGCCGTGATGATCCGCATGTGCCAGCCCGACCACGGCAACCGGTCCAGCCGCTGCGGAATATCCGTCTCGATTACTGGGCCGTCGCCCTGCCCCTTGGGCTTCTCCTGAACCGCAACGCCGCCGTTCCCGTCCTTGCCCTCGCTCATGGCCCGCTCCTGTTTGGTGGCACGGCGCGCTTACGATCGAACGGGGCGCCCGATCATGGCAACCTGCTCAGGTCACCAGGCAAGCGCTGGAAGCATCGCACGGCTGTTCTACAGACGGCATCTCCCGGCGCGCCGGATGTCTAGCTCACTTACTCTTGTCCTTCTTGATAATCGAGAACCCGCCGTTACGCTCCACGACCGCGTAATCCACCTCGTCGACCGACCTCAAGCCGGCCACCCGCGCCGCTGCCTCCAGGTCCGCGCGGCCGACGCTCAGGCTGTTCGCCGCGTCGTCCTTCCACTCGCCTCGCTGCATCACCACCACCGGTGTGCCGTCGATGATCGCGCCAATTCGCGGCGAGCGCACCTTCGCGTACGACACCACCCGGTGCAGAAGTCCCACCGTGATCACGCCGCACGTACAGTTCGTCAACGACCGGTCATTGCCCACGGTCGACAGGATGATCACGCCGCCCATCAGAAACACCAGCACGAAGTCGCCCAGCGTCAACTGCCCGCCCGGCCTCCGTGTCAGCACGCGCACCACCAGCACCAGAAAAAAATATCCCGCAATCGCATGCAGAATGGTTCCCACAGCTCACCTCAAGGCAGAACAAAGGACTTCGCCTGCACCGGCTGCGCGCCCGGGACAGAGATCGTGAACTGATGCATCCCGATGAAAGACGGCTTCAACTCCATCTGCACGGTCATCGGCAGACCCGTCGCCGGAAACGTATAGGTAACGCCTCCGTTGCCCACCACCGACGTCGCCGGCTGCGGAATCACTCGCTGCGCCCCAAGCTGCTTCAAGACACTGTCGCTCACAAAGATCTGAACCTTGCCGTCGCGGATCGCCGATCCGTTCGGCAGCAGCGTGATGATCGACGACGTGCCGGACCGCAGCACGCGTTCGTACTTCACATCCAGCGTCCCATCCGGCGCCTTGCGCTCCGCCTTCGCCAACGGCCCGCGGCCCAGGATGCCGCTGAGGTCCGCAATCAGCACCAGCGTGAAGAACGTCCAGACGAACTTCTCGAACTTCCACCACCGTCGCTGGAACTCAAGGTCCTCACCAACGGCTACCTTGTTGTCCACCTTGGGGACATCATCCCCAAGCTTCTTGTACTCAGCCGTACTCGGCATGATCGTCTCCTCGCTCGCCGTTCGGAGCAGGTCGTGCAGTTAGCTTTCTTTGCTGATGATGCTGATCTCGCCGTTCCGTTCCAGCACCGCCGTGTCGATCTGCTCCAGCGACTCAAGCCCCTTGTCGCGCGCCATCGCCATCACGTCATCGTCCTGGATGCGCATCTTCCGCATGGTGTGTGCCCGCCAGCGGCCACCCTCCAGCAGCACCAGCGGCATGCCGTCGAGCACCTTGGCAACCGTGTCTGACCGGCTGCCGAAACCACGCGAGCATGTAGTGCGCGCCGGCCACCGCGATGATCTGGCAGAAGGCGTTCGTCAGCGAAGCCTCATCCGCCACGATCGCCGTCAGCATCACGCCGCCCAGGAAGAAGATCAGAATGAATTCAAATGGCGTAAGTTGCTTCCCCGGCCGGCGGCCCACAATCCGCACAATGAACACGAGGAAGAAGTACCCAAACAGTGCACGCAGCACCGACTCAACCGAGATAAACATCCGTTTCCACGCCCAGGTGGTTTGGCGTCCATCACGTGAGATGCACACCGGCTGAATCGGGCTGTCGCGGCTCCGGCCCAGCGGCTTCGCCCGCCTGCCGGGTCCACCCGCCTCTCGCTGCGGAACTTTGGTGCACCCCGCTCCAGAACCCGTCGAAAACAGCTACTCTTGTAGGGCGTTCCCGCATCCACAACTCCTGTCCGGAAACGCAAGCAAAGGAGCTTCCTTGGCGGTCTTTGTCAAAAACGTCAGCGCGCCCGGTTACGACGACGGCCTTGAACTGAAAACCGACACCCGGGCAATGTCGGTCGCTACGGCCCTCTTCTTCATGGTGGGCTTTCTCACCTGCCTCAACGACATCGTCATCCCGCACCTGAAGTCCATCTTTCAGCTCGGCTACGCCGCTGCGCTCACCGTGCAGTTCGCCTTCTTCACCTCGTACTTCGTCTTCAGCTACCCGGGCGGTGTGCTGGTCAACAAGTACGGCTACAAGCGGACCATGGTCGTCGGCCTGCTCGTCATGGCGTGCGGGGCCGCGGGCTTCCTCCCGGCGGCGCACTTCGCCATCTTCCCCGTCTTCCTCATCGCCCTCATCATCCTGGCTGCCGGCATGACCGTCGTGCAGGTCGCGGTCAACCCCTACGTCACGGTCATCGGTCCGCCCCGAACAGCCTCCAGCCGCTTGAACCTGGCGCAGGCGTTCAACTCAGTGGGCACCTTCATCGCGCCATTCCTCGGCGGCATCCTGATCCTCGGCAACGCGGCCCCGCCCGCCAGCCCCGAGCGCCTCAAGCTGATGTCCGCCGTTCAGCTTCAGCTTTACCGGGCCGAGCAGGCCTCCACCGTTCGCCTGCCCTACATCCTCATCACCGTCGCGCTCGTCATCCTGGCCACCGCGCTCGCGCTCATCAAGCTCAAGACCACCACCGGCGTCTCGCAGCACACCCAGGACTTCCGCCCCGGCGCCTTCGCCGAAGCGCTCCAGCCGCAGGACAGCATCTGGCACCACCCCTGGCTGCTCTTCGGCGCGCTCGGCATCTTCACCTACGTCGGCGCCGAGGTCTCCATCGGCAGTCTCCTCGTCAACTACATGGGCCTTCCCGACGTCGCCGGCATCAAGGAGGCCATCGCCGCCAACTTCCTCATGGTCTATTGGGGCGGCGCCATGATCGGCCGTTTCATCGGCTCGGCCATCCTGCAGAAGGTCAAAACCGGCATCCTGCTAGGCGCCTTCGCGATCACCGCCTGCATCCTCGTACTCATCAGCCTGACCTCGCACTTCACCTCAGGCATGATCACGATGCACCCCTTCCACTTCTTCGGCTACAACGGAACCTTCGTTCTGCCGCACTCCCTTCCCATGTGGAGCCTGCTCGCCGTCGGCCTGTTCAACTCCATCATGTTCCCGTCCATCTTCACCCTCGGCATTCAGGACCTCGGCCCGCTCACCAGCAAGGGCTCCAGCCTCCTGATCGCCGCCATCCTTGGCGGGGCCATCATCCCGGAGATCCAGGGCAAGATCGCCGATCACATCGGCCTTCATCCCAGCTTCTTCATCCCCGCTATCTGCTACGTCTACATTGCCTGCTTCGGGCTGGCGGCGATTCGCCGCCGCCCGGCGCACGACACGCTGGTCCCCGTCGAACCCGTCTAAGCCTCGCCGTCCCCCTCAAGACTCCGTTACGGCGCCTTCACCAGCGTCATCGTCGTGAACCCCTCGGTTCCGGTCGACGCGGCAATCTGCACTGTCTGCGGCACTCCCGCTACTCCCATCGGCGTTATCGTCACCATCCCCGTCGGGTCGGAGACCTCGTCCTGCTGTGAAGTCGCCAGCACCGGCGCAGCCGCACACCTCCCGCCGGCGCCGCACGCCTGCTCCCACGCAAGCACACGCTGATACACCGTCACCGGCGCTCCCTCGATCACATCGCCCAGCGGATCCGTCACCAGCAGGCCCACCGGCGCAAGCGGCAGGTCGGCAGACACGGTCTGCGCCGCACCGTTCACGGCGGTGATCCTCCACTCGCTCGGGTCCACACCGTGCAGCGTCCACGTCCTGCAGACACCTCCCCACACACAGCCGGTCAAGGTGCTCGTGGCGCCCGCGCCAACGGTCCCTGCACTCACGGCAACGCTCGCGAGACCATTCGCCCCGGTCGCCGCCATCACCGCACCCAACGAAATCGCGCCGTTCGCGGTCCAAACCACCGGCACATTCGCCACAGCGACCCCGTCCTGTGTCGCCTCGAGTTGCACGTTCCAGCTTCCACCCGAACCCGCCGCCACATACACATCACTCTGCGTCAGCGTCGCCGCGCGCACCGGATCCGTGTCCACGAGGCTCACCTGGACCGCCGCTCCTCCGCTGACCTCGGTCGCCGTAACCACCACAGCCCCATCACTCACGCCGGTCACGGTCGTCTGAGCAATGCCGTTTGCATCCGTCTGCACCGCGCAGGTCATGTCGTGGCTGCACGTCCCCAGGGCTACCGGTCCTAAACCGCTGAACGACACCGTCGCTCCGGGCAGCGGCGTCACGCCGTCCGACGCCAACACCCGAACCGCAAAGGGAACACTGGCCGTCACTCCCGTCTCCAGAACCGTCGGCGCAGACACCTCCTGCAACAGATCGGGTGCATTCGTATACGTCAACCCGTCGTCGATGCTCGTCGAGCCGCCCGTTGCCGGGTCGATCACCGCGATCGCCACCGGAGCCCCGGCCGTCGCCCCGGCCATCGCTAGCCCCGGAGCCATCGCCACGATCTGGGTCGGCGTCCAGCTCTTCACCTGCGCCGTGATCCCATTTACCCGAACCAGGTTCCCCGGCCGAAAGCCCGTTCCCGTGATCGTGATCGAGCCTCCACCCGCCCCGACCGAAGCCGGCGCTACGCTATCCGCGTACAGCATCCGGGCCGTGTAGGTGAAATCCGGCCTGCCCGTTCCAAACTGGTCCGCAACCGCGAACCGAAAGCTCTGATCAGTCGTCGCCGACGCCATGCGCAACTGCGTCATTCCCAGGCTCATCGAGTTGAACGGCACAGCCTGGCTCGCCACCGTCGGCAACGTCCCGGTCGGATCCGACGCACCCCAGACGCCCACCACCGGCTGCATCTTGTACAGCGACGCCGCTCCCGCCTCATCCGTCGCCGTCACCTCCAGCGTCCAGGAGTGCCCCGCGCGCACACTGGCGCTCGTCCATGAGCTTGCACCCCACCAGCACAGCGATCCGTTCTCCCATCCGCTCGGGTCAAATCCAACCGGCGCGCCTTCGCTGCCTCCGCCCGGGTTACACGTCCCGGGCGCGTCATACGCTGTCATCCCGGCGTAATACGATCCTCCCGTCGCCGACCAGTCCACGGAGGTCTGCGCCGATCCAGAAGGCGTCACCGGCGGCCGAACATACGGACCGAGCGCAAACTCCCCCGTGTACAGCGGATTGATCGGCTCCGACGTGAGGTAAATGTTGGAAAGCGAGTCCACCGGCACCACCGGCATGGAAAAGTACCCCTCTTTCGGCCCCCACGGTGTGCCCTGGTTCGTGGCTTGCACCTGCGAGATCGGGTTGCTCACCGCCTGCATATACGCATAGCCGCTGACCCCCGACACCGTCTGCCACGCCTCCGCGTACCCAAAGTGCACACGATGCGCGGCGACATTCACCCACGCCATCCCTTGCCCATCGGGGAAGTTCACCGATCCCGTCACCGTCACGGCATCGGTAGTACTCACCTGTTTGCCCGCGGTCAGATTCCACCCGCCCACCGGGTACAGGAACGCCAGCGCGCTCAGATCGTCGACCCGCAACGTGAATGGGTTCGACATGCATTGATACGTATACGTCCCGCAGATCACATCCAGCGGATGCATCAGCGGCCAATACTGCAGTTGCTCTGCGGTGACGGTCGAAACCCCCGTAAAGACGTTGTCGTTCGTCTGTGACCACGCCAGCCCGAGCACCCTGCCAAACGCCCGCGCAAGCTGGTACTGCATCTGCGTCATCTGCTCCGGCGCGCTGCCCACACACCGCCCGTTCAGCACAACCATCGCGTGGTGAATCACCCCGTCATACCCGATGTCATCGACGCTCTCCGTCACGCCGGTCTGCCGGCATCCCTCCGGATCGCTCGCACCCGAGCCCAGCAGCAGGTCCGTAACGCTCCCATCCGTGTCATAGATCACCGCAACCGGAATCGCCGACTCGTTGCTCGTCTGCACATCGCTCGGAAACACCACTCCGGTCCCGTCGAAGTACGTGTTCGCCCCGCTGACGTGCTCGGCCAGTTCACCTCCCTGCGCGAGCGTCAGGCCCGAGGTCGGCACGTTCCACACCGCCGCTGCCGCCGCCACCATCGCATCCGCCTGCGCGTGCGACACCGAGGCCGAAAGATCGCCCGCATCAGTGAAGTAGGAGAGCTGCGACACCGCCCAGCCCTCCGGGCTGCCCGCCTGAACCCAGATCCCCGTACCCGACACGAACCTCGGCCCACCCGCGACCGCGACGCCCTGCGCCCAGACCGCCAGCACAAACAGCACCGCAACCCGAGCCCACCCGTGACCGCAGCGCCGCCCGTTACCGCGCGCCATCGCGCACCTCAGTGACACCGGCCAGTACACTTCGCAATGGGCCGCCGCTGGTGGGGAGCGCGTCGCCCGAACCGCCACCGATCACGGCACCGCCCCGCGGCGGCAGCCCGCGGCCCGGCAGCATCACACGCAATGGCTCCGTGACCGGCCTCTGCCTCGGCGCGCGCGCCCCAGCGACAATAGCGATCGCCTCCGGCAGCTGAATCGCGCCATCCGCCTCAGTCGCCAGCGGAGACCCGAGCGGCCGCACTACGGCCGCCGCCAGCCGCCGCACATCCAGCAGCGCCGGCGCGTCCGCACCCTGCACCACGATCGGCACCACGCCCTCTGCGCCATCCACCGGCGAACCCAAGCCCGCCGGACTCGCATTGTGAAGAAAGATCAGCGCACGCTGGCCGACCGTGTACCGGACCTGCCCCTGCGGCCACAGCCCCGCCCACTCGCGCAGCGTGTACGTCGCGCCCACGTCGCCCGCGACCGCCTGCTCCACGTTGAACGTGATCTCAACGACCCCGCCCCGGCGCTGAATCGCAGCCACCTGGCCACAGAAAATCACCCCGGCACGCGTCGCCAACGACTGAAGCTCACCCGTAAGGCTCGTGGCCGGAGCCGCAACTCCCGTATCCGCGAACGCGCAGGTCGCACCCCCCGCGCTGAAACCCAGCGCAAGACCCGCGCTCAAAAACCCAGATCCGAAGCGTCTCCAAAACCGCATGGCAGCGTTTGCCTCCATGCAGTGTTTCGTCCTGATACGGCCAAAACCTCAACGCTGTGCAGCAGCAAAGCACTGCCACCACCGCCAGATCCCACCCCCGGGACCCGCCTGTGACACCCCGCCGCGGCTGCCTAACACCTTCGCGTTACGCACACCGGCGTCAGCCGCCGCCCTACTTCGCTGCGACCGCCTCTTCCAGGACGTTCAACCCGGACTTCGCCCTCGCGACAAACTCCGTGATCACCTGCACCATGAAGTCCAGCATCTCCGTCGTCAGCCCCGGAAACACCCCGATCCAGAAGCTCTGGTTCATCACGAAGTCCGCGTTCTTCAGATCGCCGACCACCCGATACTCCCAGCCCTCATACGCCGGCTGCCGCACCAAATTCCCCGCAAAGATCAGCCGCGTGCCGATCTTGTTCGCCTCCAGCGTCTTGGTCAACTGGTCCCGCTTGAAAGGCGCATCCTCGCGCACGCTGATCGGAAAACCAAACCAGCTCGGATCAGCACCCGGCGTAGCGTCAGGCAGCATCAGCACATCGCTGAGCGGCTCCAGCTTCGCCCGCAGATACCGGAAATTCTCCTTCCGGCGCTCAATAAAGTGCGGCAGCTTCTCCAACTGGCTCACACCCAGCGCCGCCTGCATATCCGTCGCCTTCAGGTTGTAGCCCACATGCGAGTACGTGTACTTGTGGTCATACCCGCACGGCAACGTCCCAAGCTGCCAGTCAAACCGCTTGCCGCAGGTGTTGTCCATGCCCGGCTCGCACCAGCAATCGCGGCCCCAATCCCTGAAGCTCTCAATCAGCGTCTTCAGCAGCGGCTTATCGGTCAGCACCGCGCCGCCCTCACCCATCGTGATGTGGTGCGCGGGATAAAAGCTGATCGTCGCAATATCGCCAAACGTCCCCACCCTGCGGCCCTTCCACTCCGACCCCAGCGCATCGCACGTATCTTCCACCAGCCACAGGTTGTACTTCTTGCAGAACGCCGTAACCGCATCGACATCGAACACATTGCCCAGCGTGTGCGCGATCATGACCGCCTTGGTCTTCTCGCTGCGCGCCGCCTCCAGCATCGTCACGTCGATCTCATAGTTCGGCAGCGTCACATCGATAAACACCGGCACACAGCGGTTCTGCAGAATCGGGTTCACCGTCGTCGGGAAGCCCGCCGCAACCGTGATCACCTCATCCCCCGGCTTCAGCGCCCTCTCACCCAGCTTCGGCGAGGTCAGCGCGCTCAGCGCCACCAGGTTCGCCGACGACCCCGAGTTCACCAGGCTCGCCGACCGCACGCCCACAAACCGCGCCAGCTTGCGTTCAAACTCCTTCGCCCACCGCCCCGTCGTAAACCAGGCATCCAGGCCCGACTCCACCACCGCGCCGATGTCGTTCCCGTCCACCACCTTGCCCGAGACCGGCACAACCGACTCGCCCGGAACAAACGCGCGCTGCGGAAACTGCTCCGCGTGAAACTCATGGACAAGGGCAAGAATCTGTTGACGAAGCTCGTCGGAACGCTGGCTCATAGATGACCTAAGGATACCAAGTCCGGCCCCGCCCTGCGCTATCATGGGCCAGTCCACCTACGCGCGTACGCCCCTCGCAACGCACCTCGGCCAGGGAGTTCCAGCGCCCTTTGAAGGGATTGTTTCCGGGCAAATGAAAGCAGTCATTCTCGCCGGCGGCCTCGGCACACGCATCGCAGAAGAAACCAGCCTCCGCCCCAAGCCCATGGTCGAAATCGGCGGCCGCCCCATCCTCTGGCACATCCTCAAGATCTACTCCCAGCACGGCATCAACGACTTCATCATCTGCTGCGGCTACAAGGGCTACATCATCAAGGAGTTCTTCGCCAACTACTTCCTCCACACCTCCGACGTCACCTTCGACATGACCGCCAGCCAGACCGAACCGAAGATGATCGTCCACAACTCCGTCGCCGAACCCTGGCGCGTCACCCTCGTAGACACCGGCGACGACACCGGCACCGGCGGCCGCCTCCGCCGCGTCGCCAAGTACCTCCAGGGCGAAGACACCTTCTGCATGACCTACGGCGACGGCGTAGCCGACGTAGACATCACCGCCTCCATCGCCTTCCACAAGCAACACGGCAAGACCGTCACGCTCACCAGCGTCCAGCCCGTAGCCCGCTTCGGCGCCCTCGGCCTCAACAACACCCAGATCTACTCCTTCCAGGAAAAGCCCAAAGACGAAGGCGGCTGGATCAACGGCGGCTTCTTCGTCCTCTCCCCCAAGGCCATCGAAGCCGTAACCGACGACGGGGAGATGTTCGAGCGCGAACCCATAGAAAAGCTCGTAGCCGAAGGCGAAGTCCACGCCTTCTTCCACCACGGCTTCTGGCAAGCCATGGACACCCTCCGCGACAAACAACACCTCGAAGACCTCTGGACCAAGGGCAAAGCCCCCTGGAAGACCTGGTAAGACGCTACTCGCCTTCGCTTCTTGCCTTCTTCGTTGTCATTCCCGAAGGGAAGAGAATCTGCGGTTGCCTTTGCCTTTCTTTCTGTCATTCCCGAAGGGAACCTGCGGTTGCCTTTGCCTTTCTTTCTGTCATTCCCGAAGGGAACCTGCTTTTCATTCGCCAGCAGCCGGTGCTGCCGGGTGCCCCACGTCTCGATTCTGAGACGTGGGTTGTGCGAATCTCCATCAGCCGTGCGCTGAGCGAAATCGTTCGTCATGCGCCTCGACCAAGCCTGGGCACCCCAGAACTCGCCTACAAAGCAGGCCGCCGCCGCGGAACATCCTCCAGGCCACGCATGCTTCCACCCATGCCTGCCAGATTTCGAGCGGCTTCGCGCGTGATGAACGCCTCCCGACGAACCACCCGCCACGCCACACAGCAAACACAAGCAACGCCGCAGCCGTAACCCACGCCCCCAAACTGAACCTCCCCGGAAACCACAGCCCAATCACAACGCCCGCGCTGATCAGCACCGCCAGCCAATGCACCAAACTGCCACATCCCATACATGAAAATGAACGGCAGATAATGAGCGCCGAGCACGATCATGAACGCCGGATAAAACCACGCGTGATGGTGGATCAGACGCCGCAAACACCACAGGCAAACTCAACGGAAGCACAAACGCAACCTGCATCCCAAGCGCGTTCATCGGATGTCCCTCGGCAACGAACAAGTCCTCCCCATACGCGCAGCACAACTGCGTCAGCGGAAAGATAAGACACCCCACCAACGACCAGCAAAACAGCCGCAGCGCGATGCGATCCCCATGTCGCCACCACCGCTGACGCCAGCCATATCAGCCCCGAGACAAGCTGCCCCACAGACCCGCCAAGAAACGTCATCCGCACATCGCGCTGCGCCTGCTTCGATCTCCACCTACAGGCCTCCTCGGAATCCCGACATCCTACATTGCAGGTCTGCTGCAACGCAACCCGATCGGCACGCTTCGTCGTTCGGTAACCAGCTATCCTGAAAGCGATGCCCGATACAGCCTCCATTCTCCTGGCAAAACCGCCGCGTCTTCCTCACCGGCCACACCGGCTTCAAAGGCGGCTGGCTCGCCCTCTGGCTCGCCTCCAAAGGCGCCATCGTCCGTGGCTACGCGCTCGACCCCTACACCAAGCCAAACCTCTTCGACGAAGCCCGGATCGGCACCATGATCGAAGACGTTCGCGGCGACATCCGCGACGGCGCCCGGCTCGAACAGGCCCTCAGCAGCTTCGCGCCCGAGGTCGTGTTTCCACCTCGCCGCGCAGCCGCTCGTCCGCTACTCCTACCAGGACCCCATCGGCACCTTCGAGACCAACGTCATCGGCACCGCGCGCGTCCTCGACGCCGTGCGCCGCACGCCCTCCGTCCACGCCGTCGTCTCCGTCACCACGGACAAGTGCTACGAGAACAAGGAGTGGGTCTGGGGCTACCGTGAGACCGATCCGCTCGGCGGCTATGACCCCTACTCCAGCTCCAAGGCCTGCGCCGAGATCGTCTCCGCCGCCTACCGCCAAAGCTACTTCCCCGTCGACAAACTCGCAGAGCACCATTGCGGTGTCGCGACCGCGCGCGCCGGCAACGTCATCGGCGGCGGCGACTGGTCCACCGACCGCCTCATCCCCGACCTCGTCCGCGGCTTCGTCGAAGGCAAACCCGCGCTCATCCGCCGCCCCAACGCCATCCGCCCCTGGCAGCATGTGCTCGAACCCCTCCACGGCTACATCCTGCTCGCCGAAAAGCTCCTCACAGGCGACGCCGCGCTACGCCACCGCGTTCAACTTCGGTCCCAGCGATGACGACACGCAGACCGTCGGCTGGATTGTCGAAAAGATGGTCAACTTCTGGGGCGACAACGCAAGCTGGGTCCGCGACCCCGAACCCGGCGTGCATGAAGCCGGCTACTTAAAGCTCGACGCCAGCCGCGCCCGCGCCGAACTAGCCTGGCAACCCCGCCTGCGCCTCGAAACCGCCCTCGATTGGCTCGTCCGCTGGTACAAAGCACAAGCCGCGGGCGACGACGTCCAAAAACTCACGCTGGAACAGATCGGCGCGTACGAGCAGCTCGGCCCCGCGCGCTAAACGCACTGAATCTCGCTCAGAAATTGCACATCAATTCGGCGCGTTTCGTAAACTGGATTTAGAGATTCCGAGAAGCGGCCGGCATCCGTCGCCTCGACCAGATGCGGTTAAGGGTGGACTTTGAATTCAAAGTCCACCCTTAACTCTTTATTCGAACGTACTTTGGGGAGAAAGTACGGGGGAGGGGTACCCTCCCCACCCTGCACTGCCGCTAAACCGTCCGTGCCGATGTGCTGCTTGATCGGCGCCTTAGCCGACGCCTCCATGCCATCGCTGTACACCCGCACCGACCGCCCACCCAGGATCACCTTGTCGTGAACCTCGGTCTCGTAGAACGGATCATCGATGTTCTCGGTGTCCAGCACCTGCCGCCAGGGCGTCTTGTTCGGAGGCTCCGGCAAAACATACTCCACGCCATTGTCCGAAGCGTTCACCAGGATCAGGAAGCTGTCATCGATCACCTGGTTCGCCCTCCTCGTCCATGCTCCGCAGCGTCTTGCCGTTGAAGACGAACGCTGATCGACTTGTTGCCGGCGTTGTCCCACACCTCGTCCGAGACCTCCTGCCCATCGGTCCCGTACCACGCCACCGCCCGCACCACCTCACCGCGAATCTTCCGATCCTGGAAGAAGCGCCGGCGATGCAGGTTCGGATGGTTCTTCCGCAGCTCAATCAACCTGCACGTGAACTCCAGCAGCCGCTTCCGCGCGGGGTCAAGGTTCCAGTCGAACCACGTCAGCTCGTCATCCTGGCAATAGCAGTTGTTGTTGCCCCGCTGCGAGCGCGCAAACTCGTCACCGCCCGCCAGCATCGGCACACCCTGGCTCAGCATCAGCGTCGCCAGGAAGTTCCGCATCTGCTTCTCACGCTCGCGGTTGATGTTCGGATCGTCCGTCGGTCCTTCCGCACCCATGTTCCACGAGTCGTTATCGTTGGCGCCGTCGGTGTTGTTATCGCCGTTCGCCTCGTTGTGCTTCTCGTTGTAGCTCACCAGGTCGCACAACGTGAACCCATCATGCGCGGTGATGAAGTTGATCGAAGCTGAAGGCGCACGCCCATCGCTCTTGTACAGATCGCTCGATCCCGTGATCCGATACGCGAAGTCCGACAACTGACCCGCATCGCCCTTCCAGAACCGCCGCACCGTATCGCGGTACTTGCCATTCCACTCCGCCCACAGGATCGGGAAGTTGCCGACCTGGTACCCCCCTTCACCAACATCCCAAGGCTCCGCGATCAGCTTGATGTCCGCCAGCGTCGGATCCTGGTGAATCGTATCGAAGAACGCACCGAGCTTGTTCACATCCGCCAACTCACGCGCCAACGTCGAGGCCAGATCGAAGCGGAAGCCATCAACGTGCATCTCCGTCACCCAGTACCGCAAGCTGTCCATCAACAGCTTCAGCACCTGCGGATGGTAGACGTTCAGCGTATTGCCGGTTCCGGTGTAGTCCATGTAATGCCGCGGACTATCCTGCACCGTGCGGTAGTACGTCGTGTTGTCGATGCCCTTCATCGCCAGCACAGGGCCCTTCTCGTTGCCCTCGCAGCTGTGGTTGTAAACGACGTCAAGGATGACCTCGATACCCTCCTTGTGCAGCCGCTTCACCATCTCCTTGAACTCATTCACCTGCTCGCCGGTATCGCCCTTCGAGCTGTACCGCGACATCGGAGCGAAGTAGCCGAGCGTGTTGTATCCCCAGTAGTCCCGCAGCCCGCGATCGAGCAGGTGTCCCTCATCGATGAAGTGGTGCACCGGCAAGAGCTCAACCGCAGTCACGCCCAGGTTCTTCAGATACGCGATGCTGGACTCGTGCGCCATACCCGCATACGTGCCCCGCAACTCCTCTGGCACATCAGGATTCAGCTTCGAGAAGCCCTTGACGTTGACCTCGTAAATGATCGAGTCCGCAATCGGCGTCTCAGGCGGGCAGTCGCCCTCCCAGTCAAAGTGGCCGTCGATCACGATGCTCTTGGGCACGAACTTCGCGTCGTCCGTCTCTTCCTTCTTGGTGTCGTCGCCGGACATCACGTCGTACGGGAAGATGGGCCCCTGGTAGTCCGGCAGCGTCGGCTTGGTCTCATCCGGATGCTGTCCGGTGATGGCCTTCGCATACGGATCAACGAGCAGCTTCGCCGAGTTGAACCGAAGACCCTGCTCCGGCTCCCATGGCCCCTCGACCCGGTACCCATACCGCTGCCCAGGCTTGATGCCGCGAACCAGGCCGTGCCACACGAACGCGGTGACCTCCTGCAGTCTCACGCAATCGGTTTGTTCATCGTTCTCGTCGAAGAAACACACGTGCACCGCGGTTGCGTTCTCCGAGTACAGGGCGAAGTTGGTTCCAAGTGAGATCGGCGTAGCGCCGAGCGGATACGGTTTTCCAGGCAGCAGTGTTCGAGACATCAGATCTTTTCCTTAGGGTAGTCAGGGCGCAGGTCGACCGGCGCGCTCAATCGAGCAATTTCGAGGACAAACCTTGTAGATGCTGAAAAGTGGCCTCTGTACTGCTTTTAGCTGCCGCCAGCCCGCTCCGACCAGGTGATCCTATTGCTGGACGACTAACTTGAGCGGCATGGAATGCGTGACCACATTGCCGAGTAAATTCGTCGAAGTCGCCGTAACCGTCAGCGAATAGCTCTGCGAAACGAGGGATTGCGTGCCTTCGGTTACGGTCCGCGCACCACAGCCACAGAGCCATAAAGTAGCGGCGCAGAACCAGATAGAGCGTCTGCGCCGTCTGCTGACCAGTCCCGCCAGGAAAACGCCAGCACCCGCGAAGAGTTCGACCCGTGTAGACCACGTTCGTCCGCAGCAACGCCTGCGGCACGGGCGTCTGCACCGTCATGGTGACATTCGCCGCGCCGGCGCCCGGTACCACCTGCGTCGGCGAGAAGCTCGCCACCGCCCCGGCCGGCAGACCCGTCGCACTGAACGCCACAACCCCAGTGAAGGGTCCCGGCTGCGCCTGCACCTGCACCGCGAACGTGGCCGCGCCGCCCGCAGCGACCGTCGCGCTGCTGGACGCAGGGGTGCTCAGCAGAAAGTCAGGAATCGCGCTCACCGACGCCGTTTCGACCGGAGACGTACTCGCGGCGAAGTTCGCGTCGCCAAGGTACCGCGCCGTCAACGAAAGACTTCCCGCAGGCGCCGAGAGATAAACCGCAGAGGCGCTGCCGTTCACCACCGGCGCGGTACCAACGACGCTCGCCCCGTCGAGGAACTGCACCGTCCCCGTCGGCTGCCCGGTGGTCGTCGACAACACGGTCGCGCTCAAGCGCAGAGGTAGCCCCGCATACCCTTGGGCGATGCTGCCAAGCGCCACCTTGCTCGCCGCCTGCACCACCCGTAGCGCGCCCGAGGTCGGGCTTAGCGTGAGCACGTAGTTCGCGCTCTTGGGCCCCTGCAGGGACGCGCTGATTCCATACGTCCCCACAATGGTCGGACCCGGTCCGGCAACCGAAAACGCCACGCTTACCTGCCCCGCATCCTGCGCCAGCACACCTGTGAGCTGACCCGTGAGCGCCGGCAAAGGCGCTCCAAACGGGACGGAGATGGAATCTGCTGTCGCCACCACGGTCGCAGGGCTCACGTCGACGACGCTGTTCACGGAGGCGGCCGGATTCAGCCCATCACCCGAATACGCAATCGTCAGGTTGTGAACGCCCGCACCGAGCGCAGGCGCACTCATCCCGGCGACACCCGCAGTCAACGTGGCACTCGCAATCCTTGAGCCTCCATCGACTACGTCCACGCTTCCCTGCGGAACTCCCACCGCGCCTGACACACCGACACTACCCCCAGCCTGCCCGTACGTCTGCGCGCCAGCCCAGATCGGCTGCACACTGGACACCCGTGTCGGCACGAACGCTGCAGGCAGGTACAGGCTTTGCGCGGCCAGCACCCGCACAGCCTTGTTGAGCGTGTCGCCGATCACGGGCGCTCCGAAAGGAGACACCGCCAAGCACCGAGGCGACCGAAACGCAGCCAGCCCGGCGTTCATCCCGTCTGCCGCTGCCCCCTCCGCGCCAGAGCCCGCAACCGTCGCAATGATCCCCGATCCACTGACGCTGCGTATGCGCTGGTTCCCGCTATCCGCAATCAGGATCCCGCCGTCCGGTGCGGTTACCAAACCCTGCGGATCGAACAACTGAGCGGCTGTCGCAGGACCTCCATCGCCGGCGGACCCTGCGGTCCCGGTCCCCGCAAAGGTGTGAATCACCTCATCGGTCGTGACAACACGAACCCGATGATTGTGACTATCCGCGATGAACACACGCCCATCCGCCGCAACCGCCACTCCAGACGGCGAATCGAGTTCAGCAACCGCGGCACCCTGCCCATCGCCGGCAAAGCCCTGCACGCCCGTTCCCGCAAAGGTGCTGACAACGCCGTTGCTGATCCGCCGTACGCGTTGGTCTGCGGAATCGCAGATCAGCAAAGCGCCACTTCCATCAAACGCCAGCGCCGTCGGCCTCCGAAACTTTGCCGCGATTGCCGGCCCACCGTCTCCGCCAAACCCGGACACACCGGTTCCCGCAAACGTCGAGATCACTCCGTTGCTGACGCGGCGAATACGCGCGCTGCCCGTGTCCGCGATGTATAGCGTGCCATCGGGCCCAAAGGCGAGACCCTGAGGGGCTGTTCAACTCTGCCGAGGTCGCCGGCCCACCATCGCCCGAGAACCCCTGCGTTCCGGTCCCTGCGACCACCACAAGCGTTCCCGCCACGGTCGCTTCGACGACCTGATGCCGGCGCGCGTCCGCGATGTACAAATTCCCAGCAGCGTCATAGGCCAGCGCGGACGGCATCTGCAGTTGCGCATCGCTCGTCTGCGCGCGACCAGGGTGCGCCCATGTCAGCGACAACGCCGCAAGCACCACAACGGCGCACATGCGACGAACTCGTCGTGAAGCAAACGGCCGCAAGCCGCGCAAGCAGAATCCTCCTCGACGTGCGCCGGACGTCCGATGGCGCGTACGGATTCGCCCCTCATCTTATCGGTCTTCCACTGACCTTCAGGTACCGCAAACGAGTCATTGCGTTGGGCTTCGGAGCTTTCCGCTTTACAGCGCAGCGCTCTTCGCCGCACACGACTGAAGCCGAAGACAACTCAACCGCAAGGAAGACCATGCAGTTAAGCGCAATCGACTCGATCGTTGTCGCGCTCCATTTCGCTCCAACCTCGCCATCGGCTTCTTCTACATGCGGCGAGCCTCCGGCAACGTCAGCGAGTTCTTCCTCTCCGGCCGAAGCGTCCATGGTGCCTCACTCGCGCGTGACCGACTTCACCAGGTTGCGGGGGCGGTCCACATCGACGCCCCGCTCCAGCGCCATGTAGTACGCGAACATCTGCAGCGGAATCACCTCCGCGATCGGAAACACGGCCTCACGTAACGGTGCTACCTCGATCACATCGCTGGCAAGCCCAGCGACCTCCGCATCTCCTGAGTTCGCTACTGCAAGGATGCGTGCTCCCTGCGCGCGCATATCCGCAAGCAGCGAAACCGTCTTCTCGTACCGCAGCACCGACCCCGGATCCTCCCGGTCCACCGTCGCAAGAACCACCAGCGGCAACGCATCCGAAACTAGCGCGTTGGGACCATGCTTCAACTCGCCAGACGGGTACCCCTCCGCCGGGATGTACGACGACTCCTTCAGCTTCAGCGCGCCCTCGCGAGCAATCGCATAGTGCACGCCACGCCCCAGATACAGCAACGTATGCGCATCCGCATATCGCGCCGCCAAAGCCTGCGTCCGGTTTAACCAGCCCTCGAGCTGGACCGAGATCATCTCCGGAAGCCTGCTCAGATCGACAAGCGCACTC
Source organism: uncultured Verrucomicrobiae bacterium (assembly GCA_963795955.1). Classification (GTDB taxonomy): domain Bacteria; phylum Acidobacteriota; class Terriglobia; order Terriglobales; family Acidobacteriaceae; genus Granulicella. The sequence continues at coordinate 527,607 of CAWCJK010000008.1, read as the reverse complement.
CCAACCTGCTCTGCGCTAAACCTGCCGCGAGTCTCAGCGGCCAGCAAGCTCAGAAGCCGCAGCACCAGCAACTGGCAAGTGAAGCTCTTCGTCGCCGGAATGGCCTTCTCCACACCCGCAAACGTCGGCAACGATACAGAAGCCTCCCGCGCCATCGACGAGTGAGCCACGTTCGTGATCGCCAGCGTCGCATGCCCCGACTCGCGCGCCACACGCAGCGCCGCAAGCGTGTCCGCCGTCTCGCCCGACTGCGAAACCACCAGCACCGGAGCCTCCGGGATATGCCGCCGCCGGACGCGTCACAAACTCACTGGCGTATTCCACATCGACCAGAAGCTCGGCCTCATCTTCCAGGATCACCTCGGCTGCAAGCCCCGCGTGCCGGCTGGATCCACTAGCGGCAATCAGCAGTTCATTGTGCGTCGCTAGCAGTTCTTTCGCGCCGCCAAATGCGTCCTCGCGAAGCCGGCCATTCTGCACGTACTGCTCCAGCGTTCGTGCCAGCGCCTCAGGTTGTTCGCACATCTCCTGCAACATCGCGTGCGCGTAGGGTGCGCTTGGTGCCGCCAAATCGATGTCCTCCTCGAGAGCACACATTGTATCCACTGCTGTTCGCATCGCGTTGAACGCGATACGCTTGAGCCGTGCACTTCACCACGCGATTCCTGCTATCCGCGATGAGCCCGGCTCAGTTCCCTTCTCCCACGAAGACAGGAGATGCCCCCGAAGTCGCGTTTCTAGGCCGCTCCAACGTAGGAAAATCCTCGCTGATCAACAAGCTCCTCGGAGAAGCCGCCGCCAAGGTCTCCTCCACCCCAGGCCGCACCCGCGCCATCAACTTCTTCGCGCTGCATGAGGGCACCGGAGCCAAGGTGAAAGAAAGGCCCTCGCTGCTCTTCGCCGATCTGCCCGGATACGGCTACGCCAAGATCTCGAAGTCCATCTCGGCCGAGTGGTCCAAGTTCATCGACCCGTATCTGCTGGAACGCGAGCAGCTGGCACTCTGCGTCTGCCTCGTCGACTCCTACATCCCTCCACAGGAGTCCGACGCACACTTGCTGGCCTTCCTGCGCGAGATCCAACGGCCCCATCTCGTCGTCGCCACCAAGGCAGATCGCCTCTCCGGCAACACGCTCGCGAAGTCTCTCGCGGCCCTGAAGAAAGGCCTCGGCGAAGACCGCATTCTGCCCGTCTCCTCCAAGTCAGAGAACGGCGTCAAGGCGCTTTGGCCAGAGATCCTCAGCGTCCTCGCCTGAAAAAAGAAACCCCGCGGCGAACCGCAGGGCCTTTTTATCCTTCCGCCGCAACTACTCGCCGTAATACTCCAGCCCAAGATGCGTGATCAGATCCTCGCCCATGATGTGGCGAAGCGTGTTCTTCAGCTTCATCGACTGGATGAACAGATCATGCTCGGGATAAACGCCCGGCGCAGAATCCGGATCCTTGAAGTAGAAGCTCAGCCACTCCTGGATCCCCAGCCCGCGCAGCGCCGGCGTACGAGCCGCGAGGTCCATAAACAGGCACAGATCCAGCGCCAGCGGCGCCGCCAGGATCGAGTCACGGCAAAGGAAGTCGACCTTGATCTGCATCGGGTATCCGAGCCAGCCGAAGATGTCGATGTTGTCCCAGCCTTCCTTGTTGTCCCCGCGCGGCGGATAGTAGTTGATCCGCACCTTGTGATACAGGTCGCGATACAGATCGGGGTTCTTCTCCGGCTGGAAGATGTGCTCCAGCACGCCCAGCTTCGAGACTTCCTTCGTCTTGAAGTTGTCCGGATCGTCCAGCACCTCGCCATCACGGTTGCCGAGGATGTTGGTCGAGTACCATCCACTCACGCCCAAGCTGACGCGTCTTGAACGCCGGCGCCAGCACGGTCTTCAGGAACGTCTGCCCGGTCTTGAAGTCCTTGCCGCAGATCGGCGCGCCCATCTTGCGCGACAACTCATTCAGCGCGGGGATATCGACCGTCAGGTTCGGCGCGCCGTTCGCAAACGGAATGCCCTCCTTCAGGCAAGCCCACGCGTACAGCATCGACGGCGAGATATCCGGATCGTCCTCGACCAGACCCTTCTCAAACGCCTCCAGCGACTGATGCACAGCCTTCGGCTCGAGATAAATCTCCGTAGACCCGCACCAGATCATCACCTGCCGGTCGGTCTTCGTCTTGAACTCGGCGATGTCATTGCGAATCTGGTTCGCAAGATCGCACTTGTTCTTACCGCTCTTCTTGTTCTTCGCCGTAAGCCGCTTGACGTATCGCTCTTCAAACGCCGCGGGCATCGGCTCAATGGACTCAAGAAACGGCCGCATGCTGTCGAGCTGATCGCGATCCAGCACCCCGGCCGTCCTCGCGGCGTCGTACAGATTGCCGCCGAAGATATCCCAGCCGGTGAACACCAGGTCGCTCAATGGCGCGATCGGCGCAAAGTCTTTGATCAGCGGCGTGCGATCCTCGGTCCGCTTTCCGAGCCGGATGGTGCCCATCTGCGACATGGATCCGATCGGCTTTGCGAACCCGCGACGTACGGCTTCCACCCCGGCGATCAGCGTGGTCGCGACCGCTCCCATGCCGGGGATCATGATGCCAAGTTTTCCAGTGTGAGGCTTGATGCTCGCCGCGGCAGGTTGCTGCGCGGCGTCGGGTGTGGACATTGCTGTTGCGTACCCTTCTAGAAACAAATTTCCGTAATGCCGGACAGACAAGTATCTCGCACGGGAAACACCCCGGGCAAGCGAGAGCCCCAACCCGGCCACAGAAGCCGTCGCGAACCGTAGCGGCTCCTTCGCGACCTCAGCGCCAGGAGTCGCGTTCCTTAAGCCGTCTCCGTGCCCGTCCGGTTCTTCCAGTGGGTCCACACAAACCACACGATCCCCACCACCAGCACGACCTCGACGCCCACCTGGAACCGGTGAAACACCGCCTTGAACTGCGGGTCCGAGTCCCAACGATCGCCCAGCTTCATCCCGATATACGCCAGCGCAAAGCACCACGGCCACGAGCCGATGAACGTGTACACGTGAAACCGCACCTGGTTCATCCGCGCGATCCCGGCCGGAAACGCAATAAACGTCCGGATGATCGGCAGCATCCGCCCCAGCAGCACAGCGACGGCCCCAAACCGCGTGAAAAACCGGTCCGCCAGGTCCAGATCGCTCTTCTTCAGCAGGATGTAGCGCCCATATCGCTCCACCATCGGCCGGCCGCCCTTGGCCCCCAGCCAGTACGCCGGAATCGACCCCAGGTTGGAAGCAATCGAAGCCACCGTCGCCAGCACCACAAGCTGCACCATGTTGTGCGCCAGCTTGTATCCCGCAAACGGCATGATGATCTCCGACGGGATCGGAATGCACGCCGACTGGAGGGCCATCAGAAGAAAGACAATCGTGTACGCTGCGCCCGCGGACAGGCCCAGCAACACTGCGCTGAGTTTTGTGAACATTCCGTCCCAGTATATCGACCGCGGGCTGCTCCAGCCGGGTCCGGGCGTTACCATAGAGCCATGTCTGAAGCCGCCGTTGCCACACCGTCCGCCACCGCTGCAGCCACTGAACCCGCGGCGACGGCAGCGCCCGCAGAGCAGCGCTTACGGCTCGCCGGCCGCGCACGGTGCGCGCGCCGGTCAAGCGCCAGCTCGTCTGCTTCTCGTTCTACAAGGTGCTGCCCGAGTGGCGCCGCTTGACCCGCCGACCAGAAGTCCGCGCACAAGCCGCGTTCGTCGAGGTGCTGAACCGCTGGAATAAGCCCGGCGAGTTCCTTTCGCTGACCTATTCGACCACCGGCGCGCGCGGCGACTGCGACTTCTGCGTCTGGTCCATCGGCTACTCCATCGAGGCGATCAACAAGATGCGCAGCGAGCTGATGGCAACGCCGCTAGGCGGCTATCTCGAGATCCCGCACAACTTCCTCTCCATGACCAAGCGCTCGCTGTACCAGATCGATCGCGAGGACGAGAGCGAAGGCGAAGGCCGCGGTGCCATTCGTCCTGGCGGCCACAAGTACATCTTCATCTACCCCTTCTGGAAGACGCGGCCCTGGTACCTGCTCTCCATGGCCGAGCGCAAGCGCCTCATGGACGAGCACATCCGCATCGGACTGCAGTTCCCCCGCGTGAAGCTCAACACCACCTTCTCCTTCGGGCTCGATGACCAGGAGTTCGTCGTGGCCTTCGAGACCAACTTCCCCGAGGACTTCCTGGATCTCGTCCAGCAGTTGCGCGAAACGGAGATCTCGGTCTACACGCTGAAGGATTACCCGATCTTCTCGTGTGTGCGCCTGCGCCCGCAGGAGATGCTGGACCAGCTCGGATAACCGCACATGCCCGCGAAGGCACTGCAAACCAACCGCCGTGACAAGCGCTTGCGCGCGAAGGCAGCCTCGCCGGCGAAGGCTCGCGCCATCGCCGCCTCCGAGCCTGTCGCCGCCGAAGAAGCTGACAAAGCCAAGCGCCGCGATCAAGCAGCAAAGCGCACCCGCACGGCAAGTCCGCTAGCGCCCGATCGCATTGCGGCGATCCTCGACGCGCTTCGCAAGGCGTACCCTGACGCGGTCTGCGCGCTGAATCATCGCAACGCGTGGGAGCTAACCGTTGCAACGATCCTTTCGGCACAGAGCACGGACGCTGGCGTGAACCTCGCCACCCCAGAGCTCTTTCGCCAGTACCCCACCCCGGAGGCCCTCGCCGCCGCCAACCCAGCCGTCATCGAGGAGCTTGTCAGGCGCACCGGCTTCTTCCGCAACAAGACGAAGAGCATCATCGGCGCGTGCAAGGTCATCACCGAGCGCTTCGGCGGCGAAGTGCCGCGAACCATGGAAGAAATGCTCGAACTTCCAGGCGTTGCGCGCAAGACAGCTAACGTCGTGCTGGGCTCCTGGTACGGCATCCCCTCCGGCGTCGTCGTCGACACTCACGTCCTCCGCCTCTCCCGCCGTCTCGAACTCACCAAATCCGACGATCCCGTCAAAGTCGAGCAGGATCTGCAGAAGATCATCCCGCAAGACCGCTGGATCGACTTCTCCCACGAACTGATCCACCACGGCCGCCGCATCTGCGTCGCCCGCAACCCGCGCTGCCAGGAGTGCTCGCTCGAGACCCTCTGCAACTCCGGCGACAAGACCTGGACCTCGCACTGACGCGTACTCTCCGCTGATGACACCTCATCGAAGGGTGCTCGCAACGCGCTAGCGCTTATTGTTTGAGCTCAGCGCGTCCACCACCGTCGCGGCCAGCGACGCGGCGGTCGCCTCGCGCGCTTCCGCGTGGGGTGGCAGGCCAACCTCGCGAAGCGTCTGGCTTGTGACTGGCCCGATCGAGACCCGAAGCGCTCCTTCGGGCAGCGTCACACCCGCAGCCTCGCACAGCGCAAGCAGGTTGCGAACGCTCGAGGAACTTGTGAACGTGATCGCCTCGATCAGCTTTGGGCCCTCCCCCGCAGAACGCGCCCGCATATTCCAGGCAGACCCTGCCGCACCGGCGAGCACCGGGCGAAACAGTTCACGAACGAGCGCCAGCGAGCCGTCGGGAATCACCGTTCGGTACGCTGGCGCGATGGTCACCTCGCCTCCGGCCGCACGCAGAGCTTCGGGGAGGTGCTCGCGCGCCTGCTCCGCACGGATCAGCAGAAAGCGCGTTGCCCTACCGTCCGCCTGACGGGCGTGGGGCAGGAGCGCTTCCGTCAACGATTCGGCGACTGCGTCCTTCGGTACCAGGTCGGGCACAAGCCCTAGCTCCGCAAGCGCTGCTGCGGTCGCGCGACCGATCGCCGCCACCTTCGCCCTGACGCTCACACCGGGACTCAACGCCAAACGCCTTCCGAACACCTCTACGGCGTTGGCACTAGTGAACAGCAGCCACTCAAAGTGGTCCAAAGACGCCAGTGCCGCGTCCAGCGGAGCAAAGGACGTGGGCTCCACAATCTCGATGGTGGGCACCAGGATGGGCTCTGTCCCGAGGGCACGCAGGCGCTCTCCCAGTTCCGAAGCTTGCGTTCTGGAGCGGGTGACGAGAACCTGCGGCGTACGAGCGGTCATCGAAGTTCAGGACCACGGCGGGCGCGGTCACACCTATCATATGCAGGCGGGAGCGGACGGCGGCCGGAGCCTCACAAGGAGTGAGCGACGGATCCTCCTCCCCGGAGGAGTTGTGATGACGAAACGCAAACTGGCATTGGGCGCTCTGGCGCTCGCCCTGGCAGTACCGCTGGCACAGGCACAACATGTACACACCGACTACGATCACAACGCGCCGTTCAGCGACTACCGCACGTTTTCCTTCCACAAGGTACAGACCTTGAATCCGCTGGACCAGTCTGTGTTGCGCCGCGAGATTGTGCGCGATCTGACCTTCCACGGCTGGCGCGAGGTGCCGCAGGGCGGCGACGTTGTGATCACGCTCGTAGGCGGCCAGACCGAGCAGCGCCAATACCAAACCTTCTATAACGGGCTCGGCCCTGGGTTCGGCTGGGGAGGTTGGGGCGGTTGGTGGGGCATGGGCTGGGGCGGCGGCACGACCACCACGACAGAGCAAAACATCCCGGTCGGAACGCTCGTCGTGGACCTGTACGACAGCCACACGCACCAGCTTGTGTGGCGCGGGACCTCGCGCGAAACCGAGTCCGGCAACATGGAAAAGAACACCGGAAAAATGCAAAAGGCAATCGACGAGATGTTCTACAAGTTCCCCCCGAAGAAGTAACACGGACGCGGACGCCCGGAGCGAACACGTCCGCAACCCGAGCGGGAATGCGTCCAGCGATGCCACGTTCCCGCGCTCCGCTCGCCGCGCCTCACGTATGCACGCAACGCGCAGTTTCGGCCGCGACAACCAAGCTTTCCCGGTAGAGTGTTGAAGCGCCCGCGCGCGTCGGAGGAAGGCCCTGCAGCTTCGTTTGCAAAGCCGTCTGGTGCGCCGCCTCATCATTGTGGCCGGGCTGCTTGGCGGGACCCTGCTCTTCGGCACCATCGGCTTTGCGCGGATCGAGCACTACGGCTGGTTCGACGCGCTCTATCTCACCGTCACCACGATGACCACCGTCGGTCACCAGAGCAGCCGTGCCGTAACCTTCGGCCAGCGGGTATTCGATCTGCTCACCGTCCTGTTCTGTGTCACTGCGACGCTTCTCGCGGTGGGCGCCATGACCCAAACCATCATCGAGTTCGAGTTGCAGGACTTCTTCGGCCAAAGGAGGCGACGACGCATGATCGACCGGCTGCAGGACCACTACATCGTCTGCGGATACGGACGCGTAGGGCGCAACGCCTCGTTTGAGTTCATGACCGCGGGCGCTCGATTCGTGGTGCTCGACCGCAGCGCGGACCGCGTGGCCAAAGCCACAGCCGTGGGAATGGCCGCGATGGTCGCGGACGCCACGCAGGATGAAAGCCTCCGCAACGCCGGCGTCCTGAAGGCCCGCGGTGTGATCTCCGCGCTTCCGACCGATGCGGAAAACCTGTTCATCATCTTGTCCGCAAAGGCCCTGAACCCTAACCTCACCGTGGTGACGCGGGCCTCGGAAGAAGAAGCTGGCGAGAAGCTGCGGCGCGCCGGCGCAGATGTCGTCCTGACGCCGTACTCGGTCGCGGGAAGACAGCTCGCCGATGCCCTGCTAAGACCCAAGGTCATGGAGTTCCTCGACTTCGCGCGCGGCGATGTAGGCCCCAGCATCGTGATGGAACAAGTGTGCATCGGCCCAAAGACAGGGAGCGGCGCCACCACCATGGCCGAGGTACACACGCTCTGCCAGCCCGACGTCATCGTTCTCGCGCTGCGCCGAAGAGAAGGAACAACCCTCTTCAGGCCCAGGGACCACGAGAAGCTCTCGGCGGGAGACTTCCTCATCGTCATGGGCGAGCGCACTCATCTGCACCGGCTAGACCAGTCGCTGACCACCTGACGCAAGCGCTAGAACGGTATTCGTGCGGTGATCACGGTAGCGTGCGTGTACGTGTGGAAGTGCGTAAGCGCGATCTGCTCCCCCGCGCCAAACGTGATGCCCAGCCGGCCGGGGGTGCCATTCGCGTTGTGCACCAGCGGGATGCGGCCGATGACGATCCCGGGCGTGCCGAAGCTCTGGATGTGGCCGTCGTTCGAGCCGCCCTTATAGAACAGATTGTTGAACTCGAACTCGGGCCACACAAAGCGGCCGAAACCGCTGCGCGCCATGTGGTACTGGAACGTGTTGTTCCAGGTGATCGTATGGCCAAGGCCCTTTGCGTTCGTGACGGGCAGCGTTCCACCCGCAGTCGTCTGGTAGTCCAACAAGCCGAAGGCCTTCCCCATCGCGAGCGTCGGTGTGATCACCGCGCAGCAGCTTCCGTTACCGTTCTTCCCCGTCGGCACCGACGCCCCCACGAAGCCCGTGATGATCGCGCTTCCGCTCTCCTCGTTGCGCGAGAAAAACCGCTCCTTCAGCAGAAACGAAACGTCGCCGAACCCGTCGTTCCCGCCGTTGTGGTGGTTGATAAACGGCGGCAGATTGAACAGCAGCTCCGTGTGCTTTTCGGGGATGATCTCCAGCCCCTTGCCGTTGTCATAGTTCCACTGGTAAGTCCGGTTGTTGTTCTGCTGGTACACAAAGTCCGTGCGGACCTCCTGCTCCAGCCGCGGCGTAACCGTCACCAGCGGCGTCGCCCAGTGCGGCTGCTGGTTCTGGGTCGCGGTCACACGTGCCTCGTACCGGTCCCACCAGTTATCGCCGACGGGCGGCTGCCGGCCGGCCTGCGCGTGAGCGACTACGCCCAGGGCGAGGACGAGCGCGGGCCGGAGGTTCAGGCGAGGGAGACAGTCGAGAATAGACCATTTCTCGATTTTATACGACTTTACTCGTATACAGCGACCAGCCGCGGCCGTGGCGTTCTATAGGCTTGCGACGTCAAGCTGCACAGCACTCGATACAGTTCGACGCGGCGTCGGTGATGCAGCAATGGATGGGCGGCAACGGAGCCCGGTGATCACCTGCTCACCGGGCTCCGTTGCTTACTGCACGCTGGCCGCACTCTCCGCTGCGCGCGCGTTCGTGTGCGGATACGCGACCGACAGCGTCAGGATCTCGTAGGGCTTGATCGAGACCGTGACCGTGTCGTTCGCAAGCGGCAGGTGCTGCCTGCTCGGGCTTTTCCATCAGGTTGGTTTCTACAGCGTAGGTCGCGCCGCGCGGGACGTGCAGGTGGACCTGCGTCGGTGTGCCGTTCACCTCGTACATGCGGAAGATGAGCGCGTCCGCGTCCTCGGCCTTCTTCACCGCGGTGAGGATGACGTTCTTCTCATCCACGCTCGCGAAGGAGTGCGTCGGCGGCAGCGTGCCGGTGTGCGCGAAGACCTGCGTCGCCGTGAGCGGGTCGTTGAACTCGTAGCCGCGATGGACGGTCTCGGCCTGCTTCCACGTGCCGGTGTGCGGATAGATGGCGTAGCTGAAGTGCTGCACGCCGCGGTCCGCATCGGGGTCAGGCCAGATGGGCGAGCGCAGCAGAGTAAGGCGCAGCGTGTTGCCGAGCGCGTCGTAGCCGTACTTCGAGTCGTTGAGGATGGAGACGCCCTGGTGCTCATCGCCGAGGTCGGCCCAGCGGAGCGCGGGGACTTCGAACTGGGCTTTTTCGAAGCTGTTGTTGCGGGTGGTGGGGCGCTCGATGGTGCCGTAGGGGATCTCGAAGGTGGCCTTTTGCGAGCTGGCGGCCAGTGGGAAGGCGGCTTTGAGGAGGACGTGGGTCTCGTGCCAGTCGACGGTGGTGTCGACGCGGACGAAGTCGGCGTCGGCGTCGAGGGAGATGTCCTGGGTGAAGTGGGAGTGCTGCCAGGTGCGCTGGATGCGGACGGTTTTGCGCAGCGGGCCGTCGGTGATGAGCTTGATGGAGTCGACCTGGCTGATGGGGGTCATGGGGCCGTCGAGGGTGCCGGGGTCGATGTTCCAGGCGTCGTAGTTGCTTGGGGTTGTCGGCGTAGGTCTGGAGTTGGTTGCCGCAGGCTGTTCGGGGCGAGGTAGTTGATCGGGATATCGTTCCGATGTATCAGTGAGCGAGCTGATGCAGCCGGTCGTCTTATCGATGGCGAACTGGAGATGACTGTTGCCGAGTGTGAATGAGCTCGCCGTTCTGATCAGCGTGCAGCTCAGTTCGGCTCATGCTTGACGCCATCTGCCGCCGACTGACGTGGAGAACCGTGTAGCCAAGCGGCGGGACGTCGTTTACGCGCGCCAGAACGTGTGAACATGATGCGTTGCTGCGATCTGCGCGAGATGACCTGTGACGGCAAGATCCGGCCAGTGCTGTCGATCGAGCACTACGAACGTCGGCCGCGGATGGCTCCGGAAGCTGAACCTTCAGCGTCGACGGTTTCGCTGCGCGGCCATGCAGACGGATTCGTGACGAGAACGGGGACGCTGTCGGTCGTGTCGACGCGGCATGTGTCGATGCTGGCATGCGACGTGGTTCATCGCGGCGCGGCTCATCAGCTTGTCGGTGTCGAAGACCTGCGTGAAGTCCTTCTGCGCGTCGCGGTAGATGACCGCTATGCCGGAGCCGGCGGCGAGGTCGTGGAACTGGTTGAAGGTGATCTTTTTCCAGTTTTCGGTGATCTCGTCGGCGGGGTAGCTGGCGCCCATCGAGCCAGGCGAAGGAGTTTAGTTTTTCGGTGTCGAGGGTGGCGACTTCGCTGTGGCGGATGTTGGCTTTGTGCTGGGCTTGCGTGGTGTAGACGCCGCGGTGGTACTCGAAGTAGAGCTCGTCGCTCCAGGTGGGCAGGCCCATGTCTCCCGTTGGAGTCGGCGGGCGGCGCGTGTCCAGCCCTGGGCTAGTTTGTCGTAGTTCCAGGTGGGCGAGTCGGGATTGAGGTGTTGCTCGACGTCGGTGAAGTAGCTTTGGGCGGTGCCGTAGTGCATGGTGGGCAGCGGCCTGCGCCCCGCTTCTGCCAGCACGCCATCCAGTGGTCGCGCCTCATCGAGCATGGCGCGCGTGGGGCCGCCGCCGTGGTCGCCTATGCCGTAGAGGTCGAGCATGTGCGTGGTGCCGGGGTTGCGCTCGGCGGATTCGGCGAAGTCAGCGCTGATGCGCGTGGGATTGACGTTGGTCCTGGACGTAGTCGGTCGGGAAGTACGTCAGGACCTTGCTGCCGTCGGGCGACTCCCACCAGAAGAGCCGGAACGGAAGCTGGTTGGTGTCGTTCCAGTGCATCTTCTGCGTGACGAAGTAGTCCAGGCCGCTGCGCTTATAGATCTGCGGAAGCTGCCAGTTGTAGCCGAAGCTGTCGGGGTTCCAGCCGATGCGCGCCGTTACGCCGTACTCCTTTTGAAAGTACCGCTGGCCGACGAGCAGCTGGCGCACCAGCGATTCGCCGCTCGGGAATGTTCAGGTCAGGCTCGACCCACATGCCGCCGACGATCTCCCAGCGGCCTTCCTTGATGCGCTGCTTGATCTGGTTGTTGATGTCGGGGTACTTGTCGGCCATCCACTCGTTGTACTGCGCGGCGGACTGCGTGAAGACGTAGTCCGGGTACTCGTTCATCAGCTGCAGCGCGGTGGAGAAGGTGCGCTTCACGACGTCGATCGTCTCGCTGCGCGGCCACAGCCACGCGGCGTCGATGTGAGCGTTGCCGTCCTCCGTGATATTGGCCTGCGCAAGCACAGGGTGCAGCGGGTCGAGGATGGATTGCGCTTTGCGAAGCGAACTGTCGAACGCCGCCTGGTCGGCCTTGGCCAACGCCTGCGTGTCGATCGCGGCAACCGCTTCTTCGACTCTCGGCAGCAGATCCTTTGCGCGGCGTAGGCAGCGCGGGCAGCAGGTCGGCGGCGCTGATGCACTCAACACGGATGTCGTTAGGGCTGGGGCGCTTTGAATCCAGCGGCGGCGTGATATTCATCACCACACCGGTAAAGGTCTTCTCGTCGACCGTGTGCAACAGCTTCACCGCGACCAGGATCTTGTCGCCGGGATGCGCCGGTTCGGCAAGGATGATCGGCTCGAGGTCATCGCCCTAACGCCACGCGGCGGCCGTTGAAGTAGATGATCTCCGGCATGGGGCCATTGGCGTCCGCGCGGAACTGGAACGTGATCGTCGACCCCGTGATGTCATACCCGTCCACGGTGCGAGGGATCGTAATCTCACGGCGGTACCAGACCGCCTCCTTCGGCGCCTTTACATTCTCGTTGCGGTTCGTCGGCGCGTGCACCAGCTGCCACGAGCTGTCGTCAAGCGTGGGCGATTCGCCGTGTGGAACATCTCCGGCGTGGAACCGCCAGTCGCCCGGCGGAAGCGCGTTCAGCTCTTCCAGCGTGTGCAGCTTTTCAATCGCCGCCGGAGAAAGATTCTTGATCTCGCGGACGGGCGTGAAGGACTGGGCGGACGCAAGGGCAGGTCCAAGAGCAAGGGCGAGCAGAACGACGCGTTGACGCATTGCAGAAAGGTAGCAAATGCAAGCCGCAGACGTCCCGGTTTGTTATGCGGCAATGTCGCCGCAGCGCAGTGAGTTCGAAGCCAGCCAAAGCCCCGTGATGGTTCAGGCGAGGTTCGGTTCGGCCGGCAACAGCAGGCGAAACACACTGCCCGTGGCGCCGGGGCCGGCGCAAGAGCGGAGTTGCAACGCCCCCTGGTGCTTTTCGACAATACCGTGCGAAATCCAAAGCCCCAGCCCGGTACCGTTCATGCCCTTGGTTGTGTAGAAGGGCTCAAACAGGCGCCTGCGGGTCTCAGGGGACATGCCCTGCCCTGTGTCGGCGATGGTGATGCGCTGCGCTGGGGCGCCGGTGCGCCACAGCCGCGTCGCCCCGGTGCGCACGAGCAGCCGGCCACCGTGTCGCATCGAGTCGATAGCGTTTCCGACCAGGTTGTTCAGCACCTGGCGCACATCGCCTTCAAAGCAAAGTACAGGGCTGTCGTCGAGGTGCTCTACCTGAAGTTCCACGCCAGCATCGCCGAGACGTCCGCGAAAGATTCCCAGCGTCGGTTCGAGCAGCTCGCGTGCGGTGATGAATCGCGGGTTGGTGGCCTGGCGGTGGAATCGCAACGTATGCGTGACGATCTGTGACACTCGCCGGAGTTCTTCGTCAGCACTTTGCAACAGGTGCTGCACCTCCGGCGAGACATCTTCCGTGTGGCGGGCGATGTACAGCAGGTTCGTGACGGCCTCGAGCGGATTGTTGATCTCATGCGAGATGGACGCGGCCAGGCGGCCGACCGCGGCCAGCTTTTCACTGCGGATAAGCGCCGCGCGCTCCTGCTTCAGATCCGCGAGCGCTTTATCGCGCGCTGCAAGAGCGTCGCGATTTTCGTACTGCCGCGCGCGTGCACGCAACGCAGCCTTGACACTGCTGACCAGCGTGGAGGCGCGCAGCGGGCGCTCAAGGTACACCGGCAGCGCGAAGTCGAGCGTCTCCTGCCGCGTCCGCGCCACGCCGAGCTCACGACCGCCGCGCAGCACGATGAGGATGGGGATGTCCGACCACGCCGGCTGGCCCTGCACAAAACCACGAAGCACAGACGGTGAGCTGCGGTGTAAGCGCCTCCTGCGCGATAAGCAGCGGCCCCAGCGGATGCAGCGCGTTCTCTTCCAGAAGGTCGGAGACGTTGCGGCTCACCGCCGACGCGATGCCGTGCTCCGAGAGGACCGAAAAGAGGAGATCTGCATCGCGGCCCGTAGGCGCGATGATGCGCACAACCAGACTCATGCGTGGGAGCTCGGCCGAAAACTACTTGCCATTTGAAGTCAGATGCACCGGGTTGGCAGGATCGAGGTCCTCGTCCTTGAGATCACTGAAGTGTGGTACTCCGGTGAGCACACCCGAGAACTTCGACAGTGGCCGGCCAACAAAGATCCCCGTTTCGTCGAGGCGGAACTCACGCAGCGTGCGCTCATGGACGCCGACCCGCTGCTTCAGCACCGAGATGGCCTGCCGAATACCCCCTTCCGCCTCGAAGTAGCGCAGCAGAACCACCGTATCCGCCAGGTAGCTGACGTCGACTACCGTCTGCATGCTCCCGACCAGCCCATGCTGCGAGAGGATGATGAAGCTGAGCACGCCCTTTTGGCTCAGATACGCCAGCAGTTCATGCAGATGCAGCGTCAGGTCGCGTTCGCCCGGCATGGCATTCAGGAAGCCGTTGAGGCTGTCGATCACCAGCACCCGCATTCCGTTCTCTTCGACCTCACGCCGGATGCTCCAGGCGAGTTCGCCGGGAGCGCGCTCAGCGGGGTCCACCTGGACCACCGAAAGCATGCCCTCGCTTGATGTGCTTGCGTAGCGGAATCCCCAGCGCGTCACCGCGATCAAGCGCCGTCCGAAGTACCTCGTCGAAGTTGTAGATGACGGCACGCTCGCCGCGAGCGGCCGCAGTCGCGGCGTACTGCGCGGCCAGCGTAGATTTGCCGCTTCCCGTCGGCCCGGTGATCAGCGTCGACGAGCCGCGGCTGAGGCCGCCGCCTAACATGCTGTCCAACGACGCGACTCCGCTTTTTACACGCTCCGCATCGAATCTGTCGCCGTGCTCGGCCGCAATCAGACGCGGGTAGACGCTTAATCCGCCGGTCTCGATGGTGTAGTCATGGAAGCCTTCGCGAAACGCGCTGCCACGCAGCTTGATGATCTCCATCTGGCGGCGGTTGACGCCGTACGAGCGCGGCACCTTGTTCAGCCGGATGACCCCGTGCGCGATGCTTTGGAGCTGCATGTCGCTGCCGTTGGAGGTACGGTCGTCGATAAGCAAGCACGGTGGTGTCGCGGCCCACAAAGAAGTGTTTCAGCGCAAGCAGCTGCCGGCGATACCGCATGGTGTCATCCGCCAGCAGACGAAGCTCGGACAGCGAGTCGATGACGATCCGCGACGGCTTCTTCTCGTCGAAGAGCCGGATCAGGCGCTGGATCGTGTCCGAGAGCTCCACCTCGCTGGGGTGGAACATTGTGTACTGCTCTTCCGGCCGCAGGCTGGCCTCGGCAGGGACAAATTCCGCGATGGGCAGCTCGTCGGGCGTCCAGCCGTGCGAACGCGCGGACGCCTCGAGCTCGCTGCGCGGCTCCGAGAGCGTCACGTAGAGCGCCGATTCGCCGCTGCGTACGCCGGCGATGATGAACTGCATCGCGAGAGTGGTCTTGCCGGTACCCGGGTCGCCTTCCAGCAGGTACATCTGGCCGGCGGGAAGTCCGCCGCCGAGGATGTTGTCCAGGCCGTCCACTCCCGTGTCGATTCGTAGGGGGCCCTGTCTGTGGTCCATCAGTCCAGAGTAGCCCGTCCGGTACTGCGCGAGGAAGTCACAAACCAAAGTTTCCGAGCCGTTTGTGCACCCTTTCCGCTGCGGCACGTCTGTTCGGAACACGACGAATCTTCTGCGCCGCTACCACCGAATCCGGCCCGCCCACGACTCGCATTCCCGTTCGGCTTACGGCCGCATCAGGGATCTGCCCGGGCTAAAGCTTGGAAGCCTGGTCCGCCTTCGGCTGGGCTTCCTCCGGCTTGCCCATCGCGGTAAGGACCTGCGCGTGAAACGTAAGCAGGCTCCTCAGCATCGCCACCTCTGCCGCTCGCGTACAGGCCTCTACCTGCTGCGAAGGGCCGGCATTCGTGAGAGCTTGCGTTCCGGGTAGGAGGTAGCGTTTCATCGGTGTGTGCCGGGTGCAACCGCGGCGTGAACAGGAGTGGAGAGATGGCGGTAACAGACAGCGTCGCGGAGACGATTCGGGCCACAGGCGCGCATGTACCCATCGCGCTGCACGGGCGGGAGCTGATCCCGAACCGCCGCTTGCCGCTGGACCTCAGCGTGGTGGAAGAGGTTCGGGTGAACACCTCGCGCCGTGGAACGGCGGGCGGGCACGGTGGGCGCTCGCCGCAGCGTCAAAAAGGATTTCCAGGCCGCCTGGCTGCTGCGCGCGATCGCGTGCATGGACCTGACCACGCTCAGCGGCGACGACTCGGCGGAGCGCGTAAAGCGCCTGTGCGCCAAGGCTCGCCGCCCACTCGCGGAGCACCTCGTGAAGGCGCTGGGGATTGAGTCGCTGAACCTGACAGTCGGCGCGGTGTGCGTCTACCACGCGTTTGTCGAGACCGCAGTGAAGGCGCTCGAGGGCTCGGGCATCCCGGTCGCCGCGGTCAGCACAGGCTTCCCTGCCGGCCTTTCGCCGCTCGAAACTCGCGTTGAGGAGATCCGCCGCAGCGTCGCCGCCGGCGCCAGCGAGATCGACATCGTCATCACCCGCGCACACGTCTTCAACGGCGAGTGGAACGCGCTCTACGACGAGGTCGCCGCCTTCAAGGACGCCTGCGGCCCCGCCCACATGAAGGCCATCCTCGGCACCGGTGATCTGCTGACCCTGCGCAACGTAGCGCGCGCCTCCCACGTCGCCATGATGGCCGGCGCGGACTTCATCAAGACCTCAACTGGCAAAGAAGCCGTCAATGCGACCCTCCCAGTCAGCCTCGTCATGGTGCGCGCCATCCGTGACCACGCCGAGCGCACGGGCATGGCCGTAGGCTTCAAGCCCGCCGGCGGAATCAAAACCGCCAAACAGGCCCTCGACTGGCTCAGCGTCATGAAGGACGAATTAGGCCGCCCCTGGCTGGAACCTTCACTCTTCCGATTCGGCGCAAGCTCGATGCTCAACGACATCGAACGTCAGTTGGAGCACCACGTCACTGGACGGTACTCCGCGGGCTACCGGCATGCCATGGCGTGAGCGATCCGCCAGAACATCGACGGCCGAGGACCAGCTCGAGGAAGAAGAGCATGACGTGCATGCTGTCATCGGCACGGCATGCTGCTCGTGCACGCGCGAAGACAGCTTCTCACTTCAATGTCGACGTTCAAGTCCGGCGGGGCTTCGCCGGGTAGTCTTGAAGCAGCGAGAGCGACTAGCCGCGTGGAGTATCCGCTGCTTGCGCTTCGCTGTCAAGACCCTGCCGCTTCTGCGCGCCTATCCCAGCAGGGCTCCCGGGCAGGAGCTGAGCTCCTCCGATCAGCAAAGCTGACGGCAAATCAGCCCTGTTTCGCGGCCGCAAATACCTGCTTCGCGCTCGTCGTCCCTTCCACGCGCTCCGTGCCTTCAACCCCGAATTCAATCCAGCCTGAGTTCACGCCGTCGATCATCTCCTCGTACGCCCACGTCTGTCCTTTCGGCAGCCCCATGCCCTCCAGTGCGCCTGCCCAGGCTTCGCGTGGCACGGCCTGGGCCTTCACCTCGCGGCCAAGCACCTCACCCAACTCCGCCGCAAGCTCATCCACGCTCACGCTCGACCCGAGTTCGATGTAACGCTTCCCCGTCCAGTTCGTTGTAAGCAGCTTCGCGACCTCGGCCCCAATGTCCTCGGTGGCGATCATCGGCACCTTGCGATCCGTGGGCGCGTAGAAGGTCGGCAGCGTGCCGCCCTGGCCCGCTTGCAGCCCGTACAGGTAGTTCTCGTAAAACGATCCGGCTCGAACGAACGCAATAGGAAACGGCTCATCGGCCAGCGCCTCTTCCAGCAGATGCGTCGACGTGATCAGGCCAAGTCCGCTTGCCTTTTCCGAGCCCATCGATGAAAGCGCGACCACCTTCGGCGGCGCAGCCTTTGCAAGCGCCTGCTTGTAGCCCGCGATCACTGCCTTGGCCTCGCGGAAGTCGCGCGAAGGCGTCTGGATCGGCGGCATCATCAGGTACGCGCCCTCAACGCCCTGCAGCGCACGCGTCATCGCCGCGGCGTCTTCCCACTCGCCCTTGATTAGCTCAACGCCCTTGGCGGCCCATTCGGCGGCCTTGGCCTCGTCGCGCACCAGCGCACGTACCTGCTTGCCCTGCTCCAGAAGACGCCGTGCGGCGGCTCCGCCTACATGGCCTGTGATACCGGTGATTAGAAACATCGTGCTTATCCTCTGGGCCTCAGATGCGGCACCTGCCGAACCGATGCAAACTCGTTTTCACCACCATCACAACGAGTACGATGGAGCAGTCCACCTAAGGGTCGGGGAGTGCAGCGGAGATCGCTATGGCGAGCAGCGTGATGGAGAAGTTTGAGTCGATGGAATATGGGCCGGCGCCGGAGGATGCGGGCGAAGTTATGCGCTGGCTGGACAACCGTGGGCGCAAGGTTGGCAGCTTCTGCGACAACACGTGGACGGTGCCCGACGGACCAGCGGACAACAGCAACGGCGATGGCACCTTTGAGACGCGCAACCCTGCGACAGGAGAGGTTGCTGGCTGTCGTGGCGCAGGCAGATGCGCGCGAGGTGGACGTTGCCGTGCGGGCTGCGCGCCGGGCTCTGCCCGCATGGCAGGCGCTCACCGGCCACCAGCGCGCGCGCTATCTGTATGCCTTCGCACGGCAGGTCCAGAAGCACTCGCGCAAGCTCGCTGTGCTCGAGTCGATGGACAACGGCAAGCCGATCCGCGAGTCCCGCGACATCGATATTCCGCTGACCGCTCGCCACTTCTACTACCACGCAGGCTGGGCGCAGTTGCTCGGCACGCTGGGCGATGAGGGCTTCGCTGGCGAGGAGTTTCGCGGCTATGCACCGGTAGGCGTCGTCGGCCAGATCATTCCCTGGAACTTCCCGCTGCTGATGTTTGCCTGGAAGGTCGCCCCGGCCCTCGCGGCGGGCTGCACCGTCGTCATCAAGCCGGCGGAGTACACGCCGCTCACCGCAGTGATGATGGCGGAGATCGCAGAAGAGATCGGCCTGCCCAAGGGCGTGCTGAACGTGATCCAAGGCGATGGCCGCACCGGCAAGCTGCTGGTCGAGCATCCCGACCTGGACAAGATCGCGTTCACCGGCTCCACCGAGGTCGGCCGCATCATCCGCAAGTCCACTGCGAGCAGCGCGAAAAAGCTCAGCCTCGAGCTAGGTGGGAAATCGCCGTACATTGTCTTCGACGACGCAGACCTCGACTCCGCCGTTGAGGGCCTGGTGGATGGCATCTGGTTCAACCAGGGCCAGGTCTGTTGCGCGGGCAGCCGCATGCTGGTGCAGGAGCGCGTGGCGGAGAAGCTGTACGACAAGATCCGCGCGCGCATGCAGACGCTGCGCGTCGGTTCGCCGCTCGACAAGGCCGTAGACATCGGCGCCATCGCGGACAAGGTGCAATATGACCGCATCCAGCGGTACCTGGAGATCGGGGTGCGCGAGGGCGCAACCTGCTGGCAGCCCGAGATGACGCTCCCCAACAAAGGCCTGTTCCTCAAACCGACGCTGCTCACCGGAGTCTCCCCCGCAAGCACCGTCGCGCAGGAGGAAATCTTCGGCCCCGTGCTTGCCTCCATGACCTTCCGCACGCCCGCTGAGGCAGTCGAGCTCGCCAACAACACGCCCTACGGGCTCGCCGCCTGCATCTGGAGCGAGAACATCAACGTCGCCCTCGACGTCGCCGCACAGGTCAAGGCCGGCGTGGTTTGGGTCAACGGGACGAACCTCTTCGACGCGGCCTGCGGCTTCGGCGGCTATCGCGAATCCGGCTACGGACGCGAGGGCGGCAAGGAAGGCATGTTCGAGTACCTCGAACCCGTGTGGATGAAAGCCGAAGAGAGCGCTCCGCCCGTAACGCCGTTCCCCGAACCGGAGGCCGGAAGCGAGTTTAGTCCGACACTGAACGGCGTTGACAGCCAAGGGAACAGCAACGCAGCAATCGATATCTATGCCTCCGTCGAGAATGCCACCCTCGCCATCGACCGCACGGTCAAGCAGTACATCGGCGGCAAGCAGGCCCGGCCGGATTCCGGCTACAGCTTCCCTGTCTACGCCTCCGACGGTGAGTTGATCGGACACGCCCCGCTGGGCAATCGCAAGGACATCCGCAACGCCGTAGAAGCCGCACGCCCCGCCGGCAACAAGTGGGCGAGGCAAACAGCGCATGGCCGCGCACAGGTGCTTTACTTCATCGCCGAAAACCTCGTCCAGCGCCGCGAAGAGATCGTCCGCAAGCTCGCCAAGTTCGTCGGCGAACCGCAAGCCGCGGTGGAGTTCGACTTCTCAGTCGAGCGCGCCTTCAGCTATGCAGCCTGGACCGACAAGTACGAAGGCACAGTGCACAACCCGCCCTTCCGCATGGTAGCGATCGCCATGAACGAGGCCATCGGCACGGTCGGCGTGCTGGCCGGCGACGACGCTCCGCTGCTCGGGCTGATGTCTCTGCTGCTGCCCGCGATCGCCATGGGCAACTCTGTGGTCGCCGTGCCCAGCGAAAGCGCCGCAACACTGATGGGCGAGCTATATCAGGTATTCGATACCAGCGATCTCCCCGGCGGTGTCGTGAACCTCGTAGCCGGCAAGCCGATGGAACTGGGCAAGACGCTCGCCGAACACGACGATGTGGATGCGATCTGGAGCTTCCGCGATGAGGCCGCCTCCGCGCTCGTGAAGACAGCGTCCATCGGCAACCTGAAACAGGTTTGGACCAACGAGGGCCGCACCGTCGACTGGTTCAACCCCGCCGAGGCTGAGGGACGCTGGTTCCTGCGGCATGCGTCGCAGGTGAAAAACATCTGGGTACCCTACGGCGAATAGCTCGCCCCGCGTCAGTCTGCACGCTGGTCGCTCCGCCAATGGGAGGGGCGCCAGTTCGCCGACTGCACCGGCCATTGCAGATCCTTGGCGCCGTCCGGAAGTACGGTGTTCAGCACCCAGTCAATGCGCGCGGTAGCGTCGCGGAGCACCTCCTCGAGCGCGGCATCATTCTGCACGGCCGCCGTGAGTACCACCCCGGCCAGCGCGTTGCGGATGTGATGATTGGCCTCGGCCACGATCTCCATGCGCCGCGAGAGCACCGCGCGCCGATGCGCTTCATAGGACAGCAACGCGTACGAAAACACGAACGCAATGAGAAGCGTGTAGAAGTCCGACGCATATAGGCGCTCGGACTTGTGGATGAGGTGATCCACGAGGAATCCACAACCGGCGATAAGCATGGCCGCAATGAGCGAAAGCAACCAGATAGGCAGGTTGTGATGGCGAAGGTGCGATCGAACCGGGATGTGACACCTCGTCCGTGAACCGGTCTGTGTCCCCGCGGCGAGCTCAGCGGAAACCGGATTTCACGGTTCTGACTCCGATTCTATCGACTTCGTTAGCACTGAGATGGTGCACGATGCGTGTGACTGGACGCAGACTGTCGGCGTTACCTCCGCAACAGAAGGCATGTGAGCAGGCCAAAGATCGCGACCCCGCTCGTGAGCCAGACAACATAATCGCCGGGGTGTCCGCTCTGAAACGCACGCAGCCCGTACATCCGGCCTTCCATCCAGGAGCCCAGCCGAACCGATTTCGGCAGCTTCTGGCGATACACGCTCGTGAGCGCAATACCCAGTGCAATCAGCGTCGCGATCAGCCCGTGAAGCGCAGCGCTGAGCCGCTCGTCCGTTGTGGCAATCACGCCCGCATCGGGCAGCGGTGTCAGTGGCGTCTGCACGGTCTGGCCGGTGTAGAGCGTGTGCCAATATCCGGGTTGATTCGCAAAGCGCACCGCCGCGTCGGTCACCCACGGCATGAACTTCGGCAGCAGGAACAAGCCCGCACCGAGCACAAGCGCAGTGAGCGGCATCAGGAACTGGTACGCGTGCACGATCCGCCGCTCCTCGTCTGTCTCCGGCGACTCGTCGACCGCAGCCGAGGGATCGGTAAGCGGAGCGGAGCCGATGCCCAGCGAACACGTGAAATCCGACCCGGAACACAGCCGCAGCGGTCAGCGCTTCGCCGACGATGAACAAAAGCGCTATGCCGTGGACGCCGTTCTGCTTCGCGGCCGAATCCGCGATGGCTTCACCCATCCATGTGCCGAACGGCGGAACACCCGCAAGGCCCAGACCGCCGAGAAACCACAGCACGCCAGTCCAGCGCAGAACCCGCTTGCGCTGCCACAGGAACTGCTCGCTAAGCGAACGCAACCGATGCAGCACGATCCCGGCACAAAAGAACAGCGAAGCCTTCACGAACGCATGGCCGATGACATAGGTCAGGAACGCAGCAGACGCGACAGTCCCCTGCACCGCGAGCGCAGCCAGCATCAACCCCGCATGACAGATCGTAGAAAAGGCGAGCAGCCGCTTCAGATGGTGTTCGGCGTAGCACATGATCCCGCCGAGCAGAACCGTCACAACCGCAAAGCCCAGCATAATGCCCCGAAGTGCGCTGTTATGCGATCCGAGAGCTTGCAGGAAGATCACCGCGTGCAGACGCGCAACGGCGTACAGCCCAAGCTCGACCATGAGACCGGAAAAGAGCACGCACACGCTGGTTGGAGCCACCGCGTGTGCATCCGGCAGCCACAAATGAAACGGCACAATCGCGGCCTTCACAAAGAAGCCGCACACCAGCAGCGTAAACGCAAAAAGCACAAGCGGATCATGACGCGGGCCGCCAGGGTTGTTGGTCAGCAGCAGCCCGATCTGCCCCATGTTCAACGCGCCTGTCACCGAGTACAGCAGACCGATGCCGGTCAGCCCCAGAAACGCCGCGATGGTATTCGTCACAGCGAAGTTGAAGGTGCCTTGCAACGGTGCGGGTTCGGATGTATTGAGCCCGCAGAGCGCAAACGCCGCGGTGCTCATCAGCTCGAACCAGACGAACAGGTTGAAAAGATCGGCGGTAAGGACGAACCCGCTCATCGCCGCCAGGAACACCAGCATCAGCGAGTGGTAGTGCTTGGCGCCAACGTCAGTGAATCGCCAGGAGAAGATGAACCCAAACAGAAACAGCACGCCCGCCAGCAGGGCAAGCGCGGCGGCAGTCGGGTCCACGACGAAGCCGATACCCAGCGCCATCGAGCCGCGCGGGAACCAGTCGCCGAACCAGTACACCAGCGTGTGCGCGTTCGCCTCGCGCAACAGAACCACGCAGATCGCAACGTGAATCGCGCAGATCAGAATGCCAAGCGAATCGATCACGCGTCGGCTCAGCCAGCTGCGCAGCGCGGCCAGCGTAGCGGCGCCGAGCAGAGGGACAGCAACAGGCAAAGGCGGAAGAACGGTGGTCGCCATTTATCGTTTCGTCTCTTGACTTATGTTGGTGGCGTGCAAAATAAAAAGCCTTCTCGTGCCTCGGGCAGAGCGCGCAAACGCACCTATAGCCATGCTGTCGCTCATCCGCGCAGCGTCCTCAACTCGTCGGGCGAGATCGTGCCGGACTTCTCGTGCGCCTTGACCACAATCGCAAGCAGCAAGGCGACCACGACCGCTTCCACCACCACGTCCGTCAGCATCAGCGCTTGCACCACCGGATCCACCGTGAGCTTGGTGTTGTCGATGTCAGCAAACACCGGAGCCGAGCCACCTACGCGATATCCGATTGCAAGCAGCAACACATACGTGGAGCTTTGCAGAATCGCAAGGCACATCACCGAGTGGACCAGATCGCGACTCGAGATCAGGCCGTACAGCCCGCAGCAGAAGAGCCACGCAGCGACTACATACGGCAGCAAATGGAGCGCATGAGGCATGGGATTCACTCCTCCGGGATCTCGCCCGTGATGATCTCCTGGAGATACGTGTAGAGCACCAGCAGAAACGCCGCCGTGACCTCGACACCAACGGTCGCGGAGATGATCTGAATGTTGCCGGAGCCGAAGACATCCCCGGTCTGGCCCAGCGGAATCCAGTTCGTAAGCAGAGGAAGACCCAGCATCAGCGGCGCAAGCCCAATCAGCGCATACGCTCCCGCGCCGATCGACTCCACCACCTCAACGACGGTATGCGAGGTGATGCGCTTGAAGGCTCCGGTGTTTTCGGCGAGATACGCCAGCAGCAACCCCGACGCCAGAATCACGCCGGCCTGGAAGCCGCCGCCCGGCGTCAGCGCACCGTGCAGCCCAATGTAGAAACCAAACACGATCGTCAGAATCATGACAGGGATTGTGATCGCTCGCACCGCTGGCCCAAGCATCGGTTGATCGTGCACCTTGGCCGTCTCTCCCGTCGGGATCGTGCGGGAACCTTCTTCGCGCCGCAGCAGCATCATGACGCCAACCACGGCGGTGAAAAGAATGAACTCTTCGCCCAACGTGTCGAAGCCGCGGTAGTCGTAGTTGATCGCGTTCACCACGTCGGTAGCATGTCGCTCATACATGCCCACCCGCGAGATGACGTCGCCGTAAGGTCCGCGATAACTGCCAAACGCTGGCATGTCCATCGCGGCGTACGCGAACAGCCCGAAAAACACCGGGCCAGCGATCGCGAAAACGCGCTTTGCGTCCACGCTCGGTCATGGCTAATCCTTCTCCTTGTCACCGCCGCGCGCCTCCGTACGGGCACGCATGCGCGAGATCGCCAGCATCACCATCAGCGGCAGCGCAACGGCACCCACCGTGATCTGCGACAGCGCCACATCAGGAGCCTGGTAGAAGAAAAACATCAGCGCCGTCACAAGCCCGTAAAAGGACAACGTGATCACCTGTTCGGTGGTATCGCGTGTGGTCACTACGCGAGCACCGGCAACGGCCATCAGCAGCAGCAGGGCTGCGCCAACCCACATCATGCGCGGCCTCCCTGCGCACGCGCGGTCTGCTGCTCATGCGAGTCGCGAGGTGGACGAACGAACTCGACCGGATCGCCCGGCTGGGGCTTCCAATGGCCCAACTCGCGGGTGCGAAAGGCGCGCGCGACCGCATGTGTCACCACCGAGTTGGCCGTAAGCAGCATGACGCTGATGAGCAACGTCTTCCAGGCCAGGTTGCTGCTGCCCGATTCGATGAAGACCGCGACCGTGAGCAGGACCGATCCGACACATGCCGGAAAGCTAAGGAAGTGCAGCGCCTGCATAGGCTCGCGCATGCGCAACATGCCGACAATGCCAATCCAGCAACTGAGCACGGTCAAAGCCAGCAGCACGGCCTCGACGATCACGCGGACGCTCATAGGTGCTTCTCCAAAAAGCGCGCAAACACCAGGCCGCCCCCGAACGAGAGGATGCCGAGCGTCAGCGCCAGGTCGACAAACGGTGCACGGCCAAAGCCCACCGTAAACAGCACCAGCGTCAGCGTGATAAGAATCCCCGCCATCTGCAGACCCACCAGCCGCCACTCGGCGGGGCCGCGCAGCGTGATCCACGCACGTCGGGATGAGGCCGGCCGCAACGGCCGAACCAGCGGCAAGCCAAACGTTCACTGCTCGGCTCCTAACTCCCGGGTCAGGGTCGAGACCGGATCGCGCTTCACCTGGTGAAACAACATATGGCTCTGTGACGACATCAATGCCAATGACGATCATGTTCGGCGACATGGTGCTGTACATGACCGCGAGCGCGCTGCGACCCACCAGGATGGGATCACGCTTGCTGGATTTGAAGCCGCAAACGCGGTAGAAGGAACCGATGCGTTCGCCGCCGAATAGATCGCGCAGAAGAGCGGCGATAAGACTGATGCTGTCCTTGACGATCTCGCCGGGAACACGCCAGACCTGCAGCAGGTCGCGGCCGCGGACGTCGAAAGGCAGCGTCTGCGACTTGAAGATCAGCCAGCAGAACGCTGTCGAAAGCGCCACCACCACAGCACCCAGCATCATCTCGTGCAGATGCACACTGCCCACGAAGTAAATCCAGCCAATCGCGAGCACCAGAAACGTGATCGTCAGCAGTTGCACAGGCCTGTCAAACAGGCCTCCCGGGCGCTCTTTTCTTCGCCGTGGCATCCAGCGTCTCCCCGTTTGGGTTGCGTGCTGGATGGGTGAGATGAAGGATTGCCCTGCAAGGGCTGTATCAAACAAGATCGCTAGATTTGTTCAGCGGCTGCAAGTGCCGCGCGGGCCGCTCGCGTTCGCCAAGCGGCGCTATCTACTCCAGCGCCCGCGCTCCGAGCACGGTATCCACATCGCCCGCCAGCAGATCGAGCGCGCCACGCTGTTTGAGAACCTCTGCGGCTGCGTTCCCGAACTCGATGGGCGAGATCCCCTTCGCTGCTTTGTGCAGCACATGCGCCACACCGTCGCCGTCCGGCGCCACGGCCATCGCGTGCAGGTGCCACTGACCATCCACGGCATGGCAGAACGCGCCGAGCGGAAGATTGCAGCCGCCGCCCAGCGCCCCCAGCACAGCGCGTTCGGCGCTGGTCGCAAACGCGGCCTCCGCGTCGTTGAGCGCCTCGACAGCAGGGTCGCGTCTCTCGCGTGCGCCGCGGTGCCGTCCTGCGACGCAGTGTCTCTGCGTGCGCTGAGCACCTCCAGCGCGAGCGCACCCTGCCCTGGCGCAGGACAAAGTTCGTCCACCGAGAAGCGCTGATGCACGTGCTCCGTGCGCCGCAGACGATCGAGCCCCGCGGCGGCAAGCACAAGCGCATCCGCTTCGCCGGCCGCCCACTTGCGCAGCCGTGTGTCGATGTTGCCGCGCATCGGAATGAACTCCAGATCCGGCCGCAAGCGCCAGCAGCATCGCCTGCCGGCGCGGGCTCGTGGTCGCGACCAGCGCGCCCATGGGCAGCATGTGCAGACCCCAGAACTGCTCGCACACAAAAGCATCGCGGGCATCCGCCCGCGCGGGGATCGCGGCCAGCCTGAAGCGCGGGTCCAGCGTGGTCGGCAGGTCCTTCAGCGAGTGCACCGCGACATCGATGCGGCCGTCCAGCAGCGCGTCCTCGATCTCCTTGATGAAGATCCCCTTCGCGTCCAGCGGCGTGCCGTCATCGAAGGTGGCGGGCGCGGTGAAGAAGGGATCCTGCATGCGGTCGCCGGTGGTGCGAATCACCTCAACAGCGACGGTGTGGCCCTTACTCCGAAGCTCGTCGGCGATATGGTTCGCCTGCCAAAGCGCCAGTTGCGAGCCGCGTGTGCCGATGCGAATGGGGTTCGTGCTCATCCGGTCTAGAATACGCTGCCGGTACAGGCGGGATAAGCAGGACTAGGCTGGTCGGATGCGTGTGCTTTTGTTCGGCGCGACTGGGATGGTTGGACAGGGCGTTCTGCGTGAGTGTCTGCGGTCAGCAGCGGTCAGCGAGGTGGTTGCGCCGGTGCGGCACAGCCTGAAAACCCCTCACCCTAAGCTCCGTCAGATCGTGGCAACTGGGCCCGTCCTCGAGCCCCATCCATCAACCGCGCCGCGAGCGCTGAAGACGGCTAAAAAGAAAGGCAAGAGCGTCGCCGCCCTTGCCTCAGATTGAGGGTCCTGCTTGTCCCTAAAACACCTGGCCGTGGCCACCGTGGCCGTGATCCGGCTTGGGATAATTGCGCGCCGGCCGCTCGGAAGAGGAACTCTTCGAAGCGGACTTGCTCGCCGACTTCTTGGCCGTGGACTTCTTCGCAGCAGACTTGCTTCCGGACTGCTTGGCCGCGGTCTTCGACGACGACTTCGCGGAGGCAGACTTCGATGCGCTCTTTGCGGCAGATTTCGACGCAGACTTGCCCGCTGACTTCTTCTTGGCGGCCGTCTTGCGCAGCAGGGCCTTGCCCTCCTTCGACTCGGGATCCGGGTACACGAGCTTGTTGAAGTCAGAGAGCTTACCGTCGGCGGTCTTGTCCTGGTACACCATCTCCAGACCCTGGTCGTCGAACTTCTCGAAGAAGGCGTCCCAACCAATCTCCTCGATGGCCTCGTTGTTGTGGTGCGGGGCGTGCGGGAAGCAGATCCGGAGGATGCCCGGGTCGTTCGGGCGTTCGGTGGAGCGAACTGCGCCGGGCTTTCCCCCGCGCGCTTCGGCCCACTCGCGGATCTCGTCGTGGTCTCGTGTCGTTTTGCCTGCCATCGTCCTGAACCTTCGTTTGGAGTTTGGAGCCCTTCAGTGGCTTGGGATGGCAAAGCGATGCCCGGGCGCTGTCTAGGGGTTGCACTCTTTTTTGTGCGAACCCCCGATTGTGCCCTTTAGGTCACTGGGACTCGTCGCCGGAGCGCGGCGAGCGCAGCGCAGCAATCTGCGGATGCAGCAGTTTCGCCGTAAGCGAGCGCGTCAGCGCTTCGATCGCCGCCTGCTGCTCCGGACGTAAGCGGCGACCCGTTGAGCCGGGCCAGCGACCGGGCCACCTCTGCCTGCCGAGTCCTCTCGGCTTCCGCCAGCAACTGCTTGATCGCCTCCGTCGTCGGCGCCTGTTGCAGCCGCTCGCTGTAGCGCGCGACCTCCATCTCGATAATCTGCTCGGCAGCGTCGGCCTCCCGCGAGCGGCCCGCGCGGTTCTCCTGCGCCACCTGCTGCAGATCGTCGATGTCATACACAAAGCAGCCTTCGACGCTCGTTGACCTCCGGCGCGACGTCGCGCGGAACGGCGATGTCGATGAAGAAGATCGGCCGGTTGCGCCGCCGTGCCAGCAACGCACGCGTGTGCACCGGCGTAAACACCTGCCCGGCTCCCGTGGACGTGATGACGATGTCCGCACGATGCGCCTGCTCATGCAGCTGGTCGAACGGGATCACGCCGGTCGTGATTGAGGGCGTGCGCAGCGCATCCGCAATCCTCTCCGCCCGCGCCTCCGTGCGATTCGAGACCAGCAGCGTGTTCGCGCCCTGCTGAATCAAGTGCCGCGCGGCCAGGTCGCTCATCTTCCCCGCCCCGACCAGCAGGATCGTCTTGCGGTTCAGCGTGCCGAAGATCTTCCGCGCCAGATCCGCCGCGACCGACGCGATAGAAACCGTAGACGCCCCGATCTGCGTCTCCGTGCGCACGCGCTTGGCCACCGAAAACGCGCGCTGCAGCAGCGGATCCAGAATCGAGCTGAAGCCCCCAGCCGACCGGATCGCCCAACCTCCCGCGCCACCGCAAACGACTGCTTCACCTGGCCCAGGATCTGCGGCTCGCCGATCACCATCGAGTCCAGCGAACTCGCCACCCGAAACAGGTGCTGAACGGCCTCGCGCTCGCGAAACTGGTACAGGTGCGGTTCAACATCAGCAGAGCGGAGATCCAGGTACCGGTGCAGGAAGCTGACCGGCGTAATCAGCCCCGGCGCGCCGTCCGCGGGCTCGCACACCGTCAGCAGCTCAACCCGGTTGCAGGTGGAAAGAATCATCGCCTCGCGCACGCCCGGCTCATGCGCCAGCATGCGCGTCGCCTCGGCCAGCCGATCAGACGGGATCGCCAGCCGCTCGCGCACAGCAATAGGCGCCGTGGTGTGATTCACCCCGACCAGCAGAAGCGAGTTCGCGCCGTTGGTCTCGCTCATGGCGCCTTGAACCTGTGCACAACGGAAAGCTGATTCGCCGCCCACACCGCCAGCACAAACAGAAACGCGAAGCTGGACATATACACCGCGCGCCGCCCCCGCAGCCCCGAGTGCTGACGGATAAAAATCATCAGCATGTAGGCGATCCACATCGCCAGCGAAAGCAGCACCTTCGGGTCGGCAAAAAACGTCGGCCCCACCGTCTGCAGCGCCACAACCGACCCGATCAGCAGCCCGGCGGTCATGCACGGCAGCCCAAACAACAGTGCCTTCAGCGCGATCTGGTCGGTGGTCTCCAGCGGCGGCAGCCAGCCCTTCCCGCCCCCCGCATTGCCCACCCGCTTCTGCTTCAACCCGCGCTCCTGGATCAGGTACAGCACGCTCGCGACCAGCGAAACCAGCAGCGCCGCATACGCAGCCAGCAGCAGAGCCACATGAAGAAACAGCCACCCCGCGGGCAGGTCAGGGTAAGCAATCCGCTCCGAGCCCGGATGAAACGCCGGCGCCAGCGTGAACAGCACTGCGCCCGGGCAGCAGAAAGATCCCGAACGACACCGTCTTGTACCGCACCGCGAGGCCCAGAAACGCCGCCGCCAGCAGCAAGCCAAGCATCGACAAAGTCTCGTGCGTGTCCACCGGAAGCGCATGATGCGCGGCCACCAGGGTCTCCGTCAGCGCAACGAAGTGAAAGAACACGCCCGCCAGCGCCGCGGGCATCGCCGCATACCGCCACCGCGGCCGGTTGTACAGCGCGGCCGGCAACACCGCGAGCGCGGCAAGGGCGTACAAAGCGACCGCGACTCGGAGCCAGATGCAGCGACATACAGGACAAATCGGCGCACGAATGCGCGAAATCACAGTATATCGTCCGCTATTCCGGCCGCCTCCACCTCTCGCATGGACGCCCTTACCGCCGCTCCCCTCCAACCGGCCCCGCAAACAAAGTCGTCATCTCCTCCTCGTCGCGGTCACCTCCCAGCGCCGAGCAGTCGTTCGTCTCCAGCGTCAACTCTTCATGCGCACGATGATTCTGCAGCATCTCGATGAAGCTCGAATACGCCAACAACAGCAGCCCAAGCAGCCCAAAGATCCCGGTCACCCACGTCCAGACGGTGCTCTTCGGAAACACCACACCCACGCTCGTAAACAGCACCGTAAGAATGAACGACAGGATCGACAGGTTCAGCCAGAACGTTGCCCGCACCAGCTTTCGCAAACGGCGGGAGTACAGCGCAATCTGCCCTTCCAGGCTGCGCGCCCGCGAGGAACCGCGCTCCTCCATGCCCCTGTACTGCCCACAAAGATCACGGAAAACGGCCATCATGGCGGCATACTTGCCGCCCAGGTTGCCGAGAAAGATCGAAGTCGCAATGATCAGGGCGACGGGCGCTGACGCCGCCCCGACAAGCTTGCCAACGTCCAGTTGCGGCGGCTGCATTCGCCTCCTTTTGAAACTCTCACTTACACACGGGGCCCGCTCGCCTGCGATGGTCTAAGTACGCTCCTCTTGCCCCAGGCTCGCCATGGCCTGCTGCAGATAGCTGCGCATTTGCCCCTCGATCATGCTTTCAGGCAGCAAAAACGGCTTCTCGACGATCGTGACCCGCAGAACTCCGTTCGCGTGCTCGTACCGCGCCGTAATGCCCTGCCGGCTCATCGTGCCCGTAGGGCCTTTCAGCTCAATGCCCCGCTGCTGCAGCCGCCGAGAGGCCTCCGCGAACTGCGCGTCTGTCATGGGGATCTCGATCATCTGGCTGTCGCTCCTGCAACCTGAGATGCTGCCACGCAGCACCCGCGTGAGGCGTCTTGACCTCAAAACCACGCCCGAACCCGTTTCATGACCAGATAGCCACAGGCCCCCGCACGGTATCCTGAGCCTTCCTGAACGGCATGGCAGCACCGCAAAATCCGGGACTCGAGGCGCAGTTGTCGCCCGCCATGCGGCAATACCAGGCCGCCAAGGTCGCGCACCCCGACGCCCTGCTCTTCTTCCGCATGGGCGACTTCTACGAGCTCTTCTACGAAGACGCCGTCGTCGCCGCACGCGAGCTGCAACTCACACTCACCGCACGGGACAAAGCACGCGCCATGCCCATGTGCGGCGTCCCCTACCACGCCGCCGCCGCCTACCTCCAACGCCTGCTCCGCAGGGGCTTCAAGGTCGCCATCTGCGAGCAGATGGAGGACCCCAAGCTCGCCAAGACCATCGTCCGCCGCGAGGTCACCCGCGTCCTCACGCCCGGCACCGCCCTCGACGCCGCGCTCGACGCCGGGCAAAGCCAATGGCTCGCCGCGTCGCCACCGCCGGCTCAGGCACCGCAGCCTGCGTCGGCGTAGCCTCCGTCGACCTCTCCACCGGCGAAATGCGCGCCACCGAGTTCGCCGGCCCCGCCGCCTGGCCGCTGGCCCTCGACGAACTCGCCCGCATGCGCCCCGCCGAGACCCTCTATCCCCGCGGCGCGACCTTCGGCGGCGCTCGCGGCCGCCAGAAATCCTTTACAGACACCCACCCTGCCGCGAACGCCGCGTCCGTGGCCCGCGAAGCGCCCGGCGGCGACGACCCCGGCACCGACTTCGGCGGCGCCAAAACCGAGCTCGACGACTGGGTCTTCACCGCCGACTACGCCCTCCCGCTGCTCCGCCAGGGCCTCCGCGTCCACTCGCTCGACGGCATGGGCCTCGGCGGCCACACCGCCGCCGCCATCGCCGCCGGCGCCCTCGTGCACTACCTCCGCGCGACGAAGCAGGGCGCGCTCGAACACCTCGACACCGTCCGCTTCTACGAGCGCCGCGACTGCCTCGAACTCGACGCCGTCAGCGTCCGCAACCTCGAACTCGTCGACCCGCTCTTCTCCGGCGAGGGCTCCGACACCACCCTGCTCCACACCCTCGACGCCTGCTGCACGCCCATGGGCAAGCGCCTCCTCCGCGCGCAACTGCTCGGCCCCTCGGCGACCTCGCCGACGATCAACGCCCGCCTCGACGCCGTCGCCGCAGCCGCCAGCGATCTCCGCCGCCGCGAAGGCGTCCGCCGCGCCATGGGCGGCGTCCTCGACCTCGAACGCCTCCTCGGCCGCATCGCGCTCGACTCCGCCGGCCCCCGCGAGGTCGTCGCCCTCGGCGCCACCCTCCGCTGCCTCCCCGGCCTGCGCGCCGCCGTCGCCGAGTTCGCGCGAAAGCACCCGCTGGGCCGATCTCGCCCGCCTCGACATCCTCGACAGACCTCGCACGACCTCATCGCGCGCACCCTCGTCGACGAGCCACCCGCCATCCTGACCGACGGCGGCGCCATGCGCCCCGGCGTCGACCCCGAACTCGACGAACTCCGCGAGCTCGGCACGCAGCGGCCGCCAGCGCATCGCCGCCATCGAAGAGCGCGAGCGCGAGCGCACCGGCATCAGCTCGCCTCAAAGTCCGCTTCAACTCCGTCTTCGGCTACTACCTCGAGATCACCCGCGCCAATCTCCGCAGCCGTCCCCGCCGACTACGAACGCAAGCAAACCCTCGTCAACGCCGAGCGCTTCACCACGCCCGAGCTCAAAGAGCTCGAAGGCAAAATCCTCACCGCGCAGGAGCGCTCGCGGCGAGATCGAGACGCCGCCTCTTCGCCGAGCTCCGCCGCCAGCTGCTCGCTCGAAGCCGCCACGCGTCCGCGAAACCGCCCGCGCGCGTCGCCGAGATCGACCTGCTCGCCTGCTTCGCCCACCTCGCCGCGCTCCGCGGCTGGACCCGCCCGCAAGTGGACGACAGCTCTGTCCTGGAGTTCGTCGCCGGCCGCCACCCTGTCGTCGAGCGCCGCCTCGAAGAAGCCGGCGCCGGCCGCTTCGTCCCCAACTCGCTCAGCCTCGCCGCCGCGAACGCCCCAGATAGCGGCCAGCCAGACAGCCCCTCGCTCCTGCCTCATCACCGGCCCCAACATGGGCGGCAAAAGCACCTTCCTCCGCCAGGCCGCGCTGCTCACCATCATGGCCCAGTGCGGCTGCTTCGTGCCCGCCGAGCGCATGCGCCTCGGCCTCGTCGACCGCATCTACACCCGCATCGGCGCCTCCGACAACGTCGCCCGCGGCCGCTCCACCTTCATGGTCGAGATGACCGAGACCGCCGCCATCCTCAACACCGCCACCGAGCGCTCGCTCGTCCTGCTCGACGAGATGGGCCGCGGCACCGCCACCTACGACGGCCTCTCGCTCGCCTGGGCCACGGTCGAGCACCTCCACGACCGCATCGGCGCCCGCACCCTCTTCGCCACCCACTACCACGAGCTCACGCTGCTCGCCGATCGCCTCGCCCGCCTCAAGAACGCCCGCGTCACCGTACGCGAGCGCGACGGCGGCATCGTCTTCCTGCACACCGTGGAGGCGGGCGCCGCCAGCAAGAGCTACGGCATCGAAGTCGCGCGGCTGGCTGGTCTGCCCACCGCTGTCATCGAGCGTGCACGCGAGGTGCTACGCGTACATGAACGCGCCGAAGCACAAGGCATCCGCGAAGCTACGCCCACCCCCGCGGAGCGCGCGCCCGCCCTGCAGATGACCATGTTCACCCCGCTCTCGCAACGCATCGTCGACCGCATCGACTCGCTCGACGTCGACGGCCTCACCCCGCGCGAAGCCCTGACCCTCCTCGCCGAGCTGCAACGCGAACTCAAGGGCGGTGCCGCCTGAGCGCCTTGAAGAAGAAACTTGAGAGCCCTAAGCCCATGACGGTCGCCGGCGTCATGAGCGGCACCTCCGCCGACGGCATCGACGTAGCGATCTGCCGCATCTCACCGGGCCTGAAAGGCGGCTTGCCCAGGCTAAAAGTCCTCGCCCACCGCGCCTTCCCCTACGCCGCCGAGGTACGCGGTGCGGTGCTGGCCGCGATGAACGCCCAGCAGACCTCAACCGCAGAACTCGCCCGCCTCTCCTGGCGCCTCGGCGAGCTCTACGCCGATGCCGTCGCCGAAACCATCCAGCGCACAGACCTCAAGCCGCAACTCGTCGCCGTCCACGGCCAGACCCTCTTCCACGAGACCTCCGCCGGCCGACTACCTCGGCGCCACCGTGCGCTCCACCTGGCAGACCGGCGAGCCCGCCGTCATCGCCGAGCGCCTGCATCTGCCCGTCATCAGCGACTTCCGCACCGCCGACCTCGCCGCCGGCGGCCAGGGTGCGCCGCTCGTGCCCATGCTCGACCTCTGCCTGTTCCGCCACGCGACAAAGAACCGCATCCTGCTCAACCTCGGCGGCATCGCCAACCTCACCGCCCTGCCCGCAAGCTGCAACGCCAGACGCTGTCCTCGCCTTCGACACCGGCCCCGCCAACATGGTCATCGACGGCTGCATGGAGCGCCTCACCGGCCGCGCGTACGACTGCGGCGGCGCGGTAGCCGCGCGCGGCAAGGTGCATCGAGCCCGTCCTGCGCGAGCTGATGGCCGAGCCCTACTTCGCCGCAGCCCCGCCCAAGAGCTGCGGCCGCGAGCAGTTCGGCGCCGACTTCGTCTCGCGCTTCATCGCTCGCTGCCAGGCGCGAAGGCGCCGAAAAGCGCGACATCATCGCCACCGCCACCGCCTTCACCGCAGACAGCATCCTCGACGCCTACCGCCGCTTCGTCTGGGCGCACCTCGGCCAGCGCGCCCCGCTCGCCAAAGCGACCGAACTCTTCGTCTCCGGCGGCGGCGCCCACAACCTCACCCTCCTGCGCCGCCTGCGCGAAGGCCTCGAGCCGCTGCACGTCTCCGTACAGAAGACCGACGACGCCGGCCTCGCCATCGACGCCAAAGAGGCCGCCGCCTTCGCCCTGCTCGGCTGGCTCACTGGCACGGCCTGCCGGGCAACATACCCGCCGCCACCGGCGCCTCGCGGCCCGTCACCTTGGGACGAATCACTCGTGTCTAGGTCGATCCGCTAATGTTTTCGCGCCGGCTGCCGATACGAGCAGCAATGCCCTCCGCCGTCCTGCTTCCGCTGCTGCTGTCAGCGTTGCTGCCGCTCGCCGGCTGCCACGGCACGCCGAGCGACCCCGACACCGTCCGCTTCCTCATCGAAAGCTCGCCCAACAACCTCGACCTGCGCCAGGGCACCGACGCCCAATCCGAGCGCGTCGGCGCGCTCATCTACGACGCTCTCGTCCACAAGGACGAGCACTTCAACCTCCAACCCTGGCTCGCCACCTCCTGGGACCGCCCCGACCCGCTCACCTGGGTCTTTCACCTCCGCCCCGGCGTCCACTTCCACGACGGCAAGCCCCTCACCGCCGACGACGTCGCCTGGTCCATCCGCAGCATGACCAACGGCACCCTCGTCACCTCGAAAGGCGGCTCGTTCGCCCAGGTCACGTCCATCGAAACTCAAGGCCCGCTCACCGTCGCAGTCCACACCGCCGTCCCCGACCCAGCGCTGCTCTTCAACCTGAGCGACGGCCTCTTCGGCGTAGTCGAAAACGGCGCCGGCCGCGACGAAGGCCTGCACCCCGTAGGCACAGGCCCGTTCAAGTTCGTCGACCAGGTGCAGGACAAGGAAGTCCTCCTCGACCGCAACCCCGACTGGTGGGGCGGCCCGCCCAAAGTCGCGCGCGTACGCTTTCGAGGTCGTCCCCGACAACATCTCCATGGCCCTGGAACTCAAGAAGGGCTCCGCCGACGTCGAAAGCAACGCCATCACCCCCGACGAGGTCCACGCCCTCGCCGACGTCCCGCACCTCAAGACCGACACCCGCCCCGGCGCCGACGTCTACTACGCCAACTTCAACGTCAACGACCCCGCACTGCGCGACGTCCGCGTACGCCAGGCGATCGCCTGCGCGATCAACAAGGACGAGCTCATCTCTGCGCTTTGGCGCGGCCGCGCCGTCCCAGCGGTCACGCTGTTGCCCACGGGCTATTGGGCCGCAGCCACCAGCGCGCAACTGCCCGTGTACCTCTACGACCCAGCCCGCGCCCGCACACTGCTGCAAAGCGCCGGCCTGAAGCCGAACGCCCACGGTGTTCGCCTCCGCTTCACCCTCAAGACCTCCACCGACGAGACCACCCGCCTACTCGCGCAGGTCCTGCAGCAGCAAATGCGCGCCGTCGGGATCGAGCTCGACCTCCGCAGCGCCGAGTTCGGCACCTTCTACTCCGACATCACCCGCGGCGCCTTCCAGATGTACATCCTCCGCTGGACCGGCTCGAACGAAGACCCCGACATCTTTCGCTACGCCTATTCCTCGGCCAGCTTCCCGCCCAAGGGCGGCAACCGCGGCCGCTTCTCGGACCCGCAGGTCGACGCGCTTCTGCAGCAGGGCGCCTCCGCGACCGATCAAACCGCCCGACGCAGCGACTACGTCCACCTCCAGCAGATCCTCGCGACCGATCTGCCCAGCATCCCGCTC
The DNA here is from genome assembly GCA_963795955.1 of uncultured Verrucomicrobiae bacterium. GTDB lineage: Bacteria > Acidobacteriota > Terriglobia > Terriglobales > Acidobacteriaceae > Granulicella. Next base: position 491,250 of record CAWCJK010000008.1, on the reverse strand, counting down.
TGGTACCCGGACGTCGTGGTCGTGCATTCAACACGGCTGAAGAACGTCCGTCTGGAGCCCGGCGGAGGCTTCGGATTTCTTCGCACGGCCGAGCTGGCCGCTGACCCGAAATAGGCACTCCGGGGCTCGCCGATAACCGAACATTGGCCGCCACGGCCCGGCCGAAGGGACTAGCATAAGAGGGAATATGGCCACGAAGACCGCACCCGAAACAAAGCTCTCGCGCAAGCCCTCCACCCCCTCTGAGTCCACCAACGGAGCGGGCCAGAGCCCTCAGCGCGAGGTCGTCTTCGACATCTTTCGTCGCTGGGGATTTCTCCAGGCCTCGCTCGATCCGCTGGGCCAGTACCTGCCGGCCGAGCCCTTCCCGACCCCCGCGCCCGACGGCCCCGAATCCGCCGAGGCCCGCGGCTATTACTGCGGCTCCATTGGCGCCGAGTTCATGCACATCGCCTCGCCGGAGAAGCGGGCCTGGATCCAGCAGCAGCTTGAGCGCCCCTACACCGCCGCCGACCCGCAGCGCATCCTCAACGGCCTCATCCGCGCCGACATCTTCGAGCAGGTCATCCAGCAGCGCTACCTCGGCACGAAGCGGTTCTCGCTCGAGGGCCTGACCGTCCTCATCCCCTTCCTCGACCAGCTATTCACCACAGCGGCCGAGGCCGGCGTCACGCGTTCCGTCTTCGCCATGAGCCATCGCGGCCGCCTGAACGTGATGGTCAACACCGTCGGGCGCGGCTCGCTACGAGATCTTCTCGAAGTTCGAGGACGTGAACCCGCACACCACCCTCGGCGGCGGCGACGTGAAGTACCACATGGGCGCGACCGGCGAGTTCAAGACCGCCACCGGCAAGGTCGTCGCGCTGCACCTCGCCTCCAACCCCAGCCATCTCGAAGCCGTCGACCCCGTCGTTATGGGCCGTGCCCGCGCCCGCCAGGAGCGCGTCGGTCCCGATGGCGCGAAGACCATCCTCCCGATGATCATCCACGGCGACGCCGCCTTCGCCGGCCAGGGCATCTGGGCGGAGACGCTGACCCTCGCGACCATCAACGGCTACAACGTCGGCGGAACCATCCAGGTGGTCGTCAACAACCTCCTCGGCTTCACCGCGAACCCCGAGGAGTCCAACTCCTCCCGCTTCGCCACCGATCTCGCGAAGCGGCTACCCATTCCCGATCTTCCACGTCAACGCCGAGGACCCGGACGCCGTAGTCCGCGTCGCCGAGATCGCCGCCAACTACCGCCAGACCTTTGCGTCCGACGTAGTCGTGGATCTCATCGGCTACCGCCGCCACGGCCACTCCGAGGTCGACGATCCGACGGTCACGCAGCCGCGCCGCTACGCCAAGGTCAAGGACCATCCTCCGCTCTACAAGCTCTATGCGGAGAAGCTCGGCGCCGACATCACCGCCGAAGTCACGGCGCTGCAAAACCAGTTCTCCGAGGATCAGCGCAAGGCCGCGCAGCACGACTCGCAGAACGCGGATAAGACCGTCTTCATCATGAAGCGGCTGCACAAGCTCCCGGAATACTGGGACCCGTATACCGGCGGGCCGCACGACCCCAACGACAACCCACGCACCGGCGTGGATGCCGCGGAGATCGGGTCCCTCACCGGCAACGCTGACACACGCGCCGGAAGGCTTCCACGTCCACCCCAAGGTCGCCAAACTGCTGGAGCAGCGCCAGGAGATGGGTGCAGGCAAGAAGCCGATCGACTACGGCTTCGCCGAGCTGCTGGCCTATGCTTCCCTGCTAAAGAGCCGGCACGCCCGTTCGGCTGAGCGGGCAGGACTCGCAACGCGGCACCTTCAACCAGCGCCACTCCGTCCTCATCGATACCGAAACAGAACAGCGCTGGTCGCCGCTGTCGAACCTCGGGCCAAACCAGGGGCGCTGGGAGGTCTACAACTCCATGCTCTCCGAGGCCGCCTGCCTCGGCTTCGAGTACGGCTTCTCCCGCGACTACCCCGAAGCCCTTGTCCTTTGGGAGGCCCAGTTCGGCGACTTCGCCAACGGCGCGCAGATCATCATCGACCAGTTCCTTGCCGCGGGCGAGGCGAAATGGGGCCTGCTCTCCAGCCTCGTCCTGCTGCTCCCGCACGGCTACGAGGGCCAGGGGCCCGAGCACTCGTCCGCCCGCATGGAGCGCTTCCTGCAGCTTGCCGCGCAGGACAACATGCAGATCGCGCAGCCCTCAACCGCCGCACAGTACTTCCATCTGCTCCGCCGGCAGGTGCTCCAGCGCTGGCGCAAGCCGCTGGTCGTCTTCACGCCGAAATCGATGCTGCGCCACCCCGATGCGATGTCGACGGTAGCTGACTTCGGAGCCGAACGCTTCCAGCCGGTGCTGGCCGACACCACGGTCCAGAACCCGCGCCGCGTCCTCGTCTGCACGGGCAAGATCGGCCACAATCTTCGCGTCGAGCGCGCCAAGCGCAAGATCACCGATGTCGCCATCGTCTTCGTCGACCAGCTCTACCCGTGGCCCGAGCACGAGCTCGCCGCCGCGCTCGACATGCACCCCGGCGCGAAGGACATCGTCTGGGTCCAGGAGGAGCCGGCCAACATGGGCGCCCTCACCTACGTCATGCCGCGCCTGCGCCAGATCGCGCACGATCGCCCCGTCATCTCCGTCAAGCGCACCGCGTCCGCAAGCCCCGCAACCGGATCGCCCAAGGCGCACGAACTCGAAGAGAAGACCCTGATCGACCTCGCTCTAGGCCGTTAGTCCACCATGCAGCAAGGCCCCGGGGATAAACTCCGGGGCCTTGTTGTCTGTGGGCATGCGCGACGGGCACACCCGGGGGTTACCGATGCCCGGCCGTTCCGCCCTTTGTGCGCCAATTTGCGCCGCGCCTGATTCCTCGCTTGGCCCTGCCGATGAACGCATCAATTGGCAACCCGATTCCGGGTCTTCGTCCGGCATGGCGAAGGCCCGCTTTTTCCACGCATACACGGCCGCGATATACCATCAGCGCATTGAACTCCTCCCATACACAGCGGAGGCGGGCGAACTCGGGGCTCTGGCTTTCACGAGAGGAACGCACATGACCCAGTCGCAAAGCTGGCCACCCCTGGTCTGGTCCGAATGGCAGGACACCGCCGACACCCTGCACATGTGGACTCAGATCGTCGGCAAGGTTCGCCTCGCGCTCTCGCCGATGCAGCAGCACTGGTGGAATGTCCCGTTATATGTAACAGCCCGAGGCCTCGGCACGTCGGCCATGCCCATCGGCTCGGAGCTTCTGGAGATTGAGTTCGACTTCACCCACCATCATCTGAACTTCCGCGTGAGCACCGGCGCCGAAGCCCGCATGCCTTTGCGCCCGCAGACCGTAAGCGACTTCTATCGCGACTTCCAGGCGCAGCTCGCGGACCTGCAGCTTTCGGTGCCGATCCATCCGGTGCCCGTCGAGGTGAAAGATCCCATCCCCTTCGCGCAGGACACGACCCACCGCAGCTACGACGCCGATGCGGCGCATCGCTTCTGGCGGGTGCTGATCGCCGCAGACAAGGTGTTTCAGCAGTTTTCGTCCGAGTACGTGGGCAAGATCAGCCCGGTGCATTTTTTCTGGGGCAGCTTCGATCTTGCGGTCTCACGCTACTCCGGTCACCCCGCCCCCGTTCGCGAAGGCGCAGATGCGATCGAGAAGGAGGCCTACTCCGAGGAGGTCATCAGCGCCGGCTTCTGGCCCGGCAACGGCGGCTTCGGCCAGGCTGCGTTCTACTCGTACACGGTTCCCGCTCCGTCCGGTCTCGCGCAGGCGATCATCGAGCCTGAAGGCGCGCGCTTCAACCAGGCGCTCGGCGAGTTCATCCTTCCGTACGACACTCTGCGAAGCGCGCCTGACCCGGAGGCTGCCTTGATGCGCTTTCTGCAGTCCACCTACACTGCCGGTGCAAACCTCGCCGGTTGGGATCGCAAGCAACTGGAGCGCGGCGATCGCCAGCCCACGCCAAGGAAACCGCGCAGCCCGTCCGCCACTTAAGAGCATCTCCGTTCACCAGCTTGCTCTACTGCGACAGCGTCACATGGGACAACGTAGACCGCAACATGCGCGTGCGCCTGGACGGATCGATGCGCGCTGTACACGTAATGCCCAATCAACCACCCGGACACCGCCCCCAGTACGACATCCGATGGGAAGTGGTCCTGAGCCAGTACGCGTGTGAAGCTCACACCGCCTGCCAGCGTGTAAATGCCCGCCTGCTGCCACGGCCTGGAGTAATGCTCCGCCAACACCGCAGCCGAAGACCACGCCACAATCGAGTGCCCCGAGACAAAGGACGGGTCTGACGCCGAGTCGGTCTCAAAGAAGTGCCCGCGTGCATTGGCGATCGCCGGCCGCTCACGCAGCGTAACGTACTTGATCGCGTAATCGGTCGCGAACGCGTTCAGCATCGCCTCACCGCCCAGCAGGCCGGTATCCCGCGTGTTCTGCTGATGCGTCATCTGGCCCACACCGAACATGGCGATCGGCGCCGCGATAAACAGGTCGCGGAGGATGCCCGACGCCGTGTTGCTGGCGTCGTTGATGCCCGGATCATGGCTGACCACATCGCGCATCGCTCTTGTATCGGTTGCGATCGCCAACGCCGAGACCCCAGCCAGCGGAAGCAGCCAGCGCATGTCGTGACCGCGAACCTGCGCCGGCGATTTGACGATGGCCCACTCGTTCGTCAGAAGCCGCTGCGGCGTCCGCCTCATGCTCAGTTCAGTGCTGTCCGTGGGCGCTGCCGTGCCGTTCAGGTCGGCGGATGTGGGTTGCGGTGCATCCGGCATCGTCGCTGACGAACTGTAACCGGCAGTCTCCGTCTGCTGTGCCCGGCCCGGAACTGTTACGAAGAGAAGCGCCGCAGCCGTCGGCACAATGAACAGACGAGCGGCAGAAGCGGCTTTACCCGAAAACAACAAGGAAACGACCTCCAAAGGACCTTTCAGCGCGCAAACTCCGCCTGCACCTGCTGCGATATCGGCTGATCAGCGGACTTGAGCAGCAGCGTCACCTGCCACATCTGCTCCTGGCTCAGGAGGTCCGCATATGCGGGCATCCCGGTCAGGCGGACTCCATTCTTCACCTTCCAGAAGGTCTCGCCTGCAGGGTCATCGCTGACCCCCACCACGCCGTGCCCATGGCTCTTCCAAAGCTGCGGCGCCGGAGGATACATGTGCGGCGCGTACGGCGACGGCTTGTTCGGCAGACCGTGGCAGAAGGCGCAATGGTCCCGATACACCCCCGCACCCGCAGCGAGATTCTCCGGCGTCGGCTGCATCGGCACGGACTTCGGCATCTCCCGATCAATGCGCGCCTGCAGCGGCACATGAACGATGCTCTGCTCAAACGGAAACGCCGGATCCGTAACCGCGACCGGTGGCACGCCGAACTTCAGGTAAAGCGCGCCGAACACAAACACCGCCGCAATGCCAGCGGCGAAGCAGATAATTCCTACCCAAACCCTCCGCATCGTTCCCGAGGACTCCTTACCATGCAAACCTGATGACGACCACACTCACCAGCAACGGCGCCGGTATCGCCGGCACAGCCACCGCGGTTGCATGGCGCAGGTTCACGAGTTCTGACGCGTTGGATGCGGCGAAAGCCAGCGATGACGGACAACGATGACGTCGCTGTCATCTGCGCGCCACGCCGAACGGGACAGCGCAGCTCTCACGAGTTCGCCGGCGGCGCGAACGGAAGAAAGACCGAGAACGTTGTTCCACGTCGGGGTCCTTTATCGCTGGACCGGACCTTCACGAACCCGCCGTGCTTCTTGATCAGATCTCGGCTGACCCAAAGACCGAGCCCGGTTCCGGTAAGTCCCTTCGTGCTGTAGAACGGCTCAAACAGCCGCTGCATCGTTTCGGGGCTCATCCCTGCACCGTCGTCCGAAACGCTGGCGCGTAGGCCCTCTGCTCCCGTCTTCCAGTTGCGACCCTTTCGGATCCTCAGAGCGATGCGCCCTCGCTGCCCGATCGCATCCGACGCGTTGCCAACCAGGTTCGCGAACACCTGCCTCAGTTCACCCTCTGAAGCGAGAAACGCGGGAGCCGGACCATACTGCCGGTCAACCGTCACATCCGCGTGCAGGTGCCGGGAACGATACAAAGACAGCACGGAATCCAGAACCTCCGCGAGATCGACGGAAGTTTGCCTGGTGCTCTGGCGGTAAAACTTCAGCGTCTGATTGGCGATGTGAGAAACGCGGGCAAGTTCGCTCTGCGCAGTCTCCAACCAGCCCCGCCCATGCGCCGACAGACGATCCTCGCCTTCCAACAGGTACAGCAGGTTCGTCACGGCCTCGAGAGGGTTGTTGATCTCATGCGAGATCGACGCCGCAAGGCGCCCCGCCGCGGCCAGCTTTTCGTTCTGCCGGATCGCAGCCTCTGATCTGCGCCTCACCGTTACGTCGCGAAAGAAGACCGCAATTCCCTGCTCCGTCGGATACGCGTGGACGTCGAACCACGCATCCAGCGGCTCCGGGTAATACTCCTCAAACTGCACCGGTACGCCCTCATCCATGGCGCGGTGGTAATCGCGGTAAAAGGTGCGATCGAGGGCGGACGGAAACTCCTCCCAGATGTTCTTCCCGATCAGGTCTCGCCCGGCAGCGATCAGCGCCACCGCGTTGGAGTTCAGAAACGTGAATCGCCAGTCGCGGTCCAACGTGAACACCGCATCCGAAGTACGCTCCAGGACCTCACGAACCCGCGCCTCGCTATTTCGTATCTCCTGCTCCGCCTGCTTGCGCAGCGTGATGTCGATGCTGGCGCCGATCATCCGCGGGACAGCGTCCGCGCTGTCGCGGAACACCTCACCCTTCGCAATCAGCCAGTGGACCGAACCGTCAGGCCAGATGACGCGGTACTCGGCGTCGTAGTTCGTCTCGCCCGTCAATGCGCGCTCCAGCGCCCCCACCGTGCGCTCGCGGTCTTCGGGGTGGACAACCTCCGCGGCCCAGAACTCGATGCTTAACTCCTCCGCGGGCCGGCCATACAGCCGCTCCACGCCCGGGCCCCACGTGATCTCGCTCTGCCCGGACCGCCACTCCCAAACCACTACGCCGGCGGCCTCTTGAGCCACCCGCATGCGGCGCTCGCTCGAGGCCATCACCTCTTCCGCGCGCTTGCGAGCGTCGATGTCCTCCGTCGTCCCGTACCACTTCACGATGTTGCCGTGCTCATCCACACGCGGGAACGCACGCGAGCGCACCCAGCGATACGTTCCCTGACGCGTCAGGATCCGGTGCTCGAGGTCGTACACGCCTCCGGTCTCTACGGCTGCTGCGCCACGCCTTCACCACCTCCACCAAATCCTCAGGGTGCTGGATGGCCTCCCATCCTCTCCCAAGCGCCTCTTCACGGCTCAGCCCTGTCAGCTTCAACCACCGCTCCGTCAGGTGGGTGACAGCGCCGTTCGGCGCCGCCGTCCAGGGAATCTGTGGGTTCAGTTCCAGCGTGAAGCGAAGCTCCTGCTCGCTTTCGCGAAGACTCTTCTCCGCATTCGCCCTGATCTCCGAGATCTTCAGCGCCGAGCCCACACGTGCGATCAACTCTCGGGCCGAGAACGGCTTCACCAGGTAGTCGTCGGCGCCGGCGCTCAGGCCCTCGATGTGGGCATCCTCGCCGGCCTTCGCCGAAAGCAGGATCAACGGCAGACTCGCGAATGAATCATCGCCTCGGATCGCCGCCAGAAGTTGCAGGCCGTCCATGACCGGCATCATGACGTCGGAAATGATGAGGTCCGGCCTGTGTGCACGGATCGCCGCAAGCGCCTCCGCACCGTTGCTCACCGCCTCCACCTCGTAGGCGTTCTTCAGCAGCCGTGTCACGTACTCACGCATGTCCGCGTTGTCATCCGCCAGCAGCACGCGCTTCCGCTCGGAACTCGGCGCAAGGGCCGCTCCAGCATTCCCTTCAGCCACCTCCAGCGAGCTAAAAACAACCTCTTTCGCCGCAGTCTCAGGAATCCACCGCAACGCCTCGGTCACAAAGGCATTCACGCGTGCCGTTGTGGTCGAGATCTGCCGGCGTCCCTGCAGATCGGACGGCTCGAGATGGTCTGAACCGACGGGAATAGCGACTTCGAATCGACTGCCCGTCCCCAGTTCGCTTTGGACCTGGATGCTTCCCTTGTGCAGCTTCACCAACTCCTGCACAAGCGCCAGCCCTATCCCCGTGCCTTCGATGCTGCGGCCCGGCGCGCCTTCCACGCGCTGAAAGCGTTGAAAGATCTTCGGCAGTTCCCCTGCCGGGATTCCCACCCCCGTGTCCTCGATCACCAGGCGTACCTCACCGGGCGAGGGCGCCAGCGTCACCTCCACCCCGCCCCGCAATGTGTACTTGAAGGCGTTCGAAAGCAGGTTCAGGACGATCTTCTCCCACATGTCCCGGTCCACATACACGGGATCGACCGGCCCGGCCGCACGCACGTTCAACGCGAGCCCGGCCTTCTCAAACGTCGATCGGAAGCTGCTGACAAGATCTTCCGTCAGCTCAACCAGGTCGACCGGCTCAAAGATGCCCTGCACGCGACCGGCCTCAATCCGCGAAAAGTCCAGCAGGTTATTCACCAGCTTCTGCAACCGCAGCGTGTTTCGTTGCGCCAGCTCCAGCCGCTCTCGCGCCTCCGCCGAAAGCGCAGTGTCAGCCAGCGCCTCCTCCAGCGGTCCCGTGATCAAGGTGAGCGGTGTTCGGAACTCGTGGCTGACATTGCTGAAAAACATCGTCTTCGCGCGATCGATCTCCGCCAGGGCTTTTGCGCGCTCACGCTCATGCCTGAACGCCTCCGCATCCGCGAGCGTGCCCGCCACATGCTCCCCGACCAGCGAAAGAAACGACAGGTACTCGTCATCCAATCGTTTGCGCGGGTTCGCCGCCGCGAGCACGAATCCCTTGGCGCGTTCGGATCCCGATTGCCGGATCGGAAGAGCGATCATCTCGTCCACCGGCAGACCCCAGAAGCCCGTCGGCAACTCCCCATTCTCCACAGGCTTCGGTGTCAGCAGGACCGTTTCGCCCTTCAACACCCGGTCCAGCGGCGGCCATGCCGTGTCGAAGCTCACCTGTGCAGGCGCGAGGCCTTCGCTGCACTCCCCCGATGCCGCACATCGCCGAGCCCTGTCCCCCGTGCCCTCAAACAGGTAAATCGCCGTGAATGGCAGGTCGATCTGATTCGCCGAAAGCACGCTCATGAGCGCCTGGCACGCGCCTTCCACGCTGTCCGCCTGCTTTGTCCGGACATCCGCGAGGTCGGTCAAAGTCCGCAGCCGGCGTTCATTGATGACGCGCGCCGTCGTCTCCTGCACCGGCGTGAACACACCGCCCACCCCGCCGCTCTCGTCCAGGATCGGGCTGTACGAAAACGTGAAGTAGCACTCCTCGGGGTAGCCGTTCCTCTCCAGAAACAGCAGCAGATCATCCGCGCGCACCGGTCGTCCGGTCCTCATCACGCCTTCCAGCATGGGTCCGATGGTGTTCCAGATCTCCGGGAACACCTCGCTGCCCTTCGCCCCAAGCCCGTGCGGATGTTTCTTCGCAATCAGGGGAATATAGGCGTCGTTGTAAAGCATCACCAGATCCGGTCCCCACCACACAAGAATGGCGAACGCAGAGTTCAGGCAGATGCTCAGCGACGTTCGGAGGCTCTGGGGCCAAACATCGACGGGTCCTAACGGGGTCCGCGACCAATCGACGCGCCGCAAAACCGCGCTCGCCAAAGATTCGCCCGCGAACAGATCATCATGGATGGCTTGCGACATGCCTCATTAACGTTAACCCATTCACTCTGTTGGGCTCACGGCTGATCTCTGCTCCAGATCGGCGGCTATCCAGTGAACGGAATCAACGGAAGCCTCAGAAGTATGTATCCGAGAGCAGTGTCTGGTCAGAAAACAGGACGCTCCACGATGCGTCCAGATACAGCCACCGCTGTGTACTGAACCAGCTCGTCGGAAGAGCCGGCACGTGCAACAGCCCATGACCGCCCGCACACATCAGTTCCGTGCCATTCCACGCAAGGAAGTTGCGTGACGGGTGCCCCACCCGTGCAGGATGCGTGAGCTTGCCGAGGCACACCGGGCAGCGCTGGCGCTGGTCGCGCAGTGCCCAGCGAAGACCCCACAGGCAAAGGCAGAAGCACGACACCAAGCTGGAGCGTGTCGCGGGTATTGGACGCCGTGTGTGCCTGGGCGTAGGCAACATCAAGCGATGTGCAATACACGATCGCAAGAACCAGGACGGCCTTCGTGATCAAAAACAGCCAGCGGCGAAGGCGTGCGCTGAGCGCCGCCGGTCGCGGGCCAGAGTGATACTCACCCAGCGGCAGCGACGTCGTCGCGGGCAGCGCAAGCAGCGCCAGAAACACCGCGAAGACGAAGATGTCCCAGGGTTGACGAAGAGCCTCGCTGAGCGAAACGCAATGGAAGTCAGCGTTCGAACCATCAGGCCGCGGAGCCGTCATCTGCCACGCATTCCCCCACGACGCATCGTGAAACGCAGGGCTGACCCGCGCGAGCACATAGCCGTTCTCATCGCCCGCGCAGATCGTGCTGATTCACCGTCACCCAGGCATCCGGGTGACCCGGAACCTGCGACGCGGCTTGCGGGCGCGATGGCTTGGACTGTGAACTCCCTTGTCGTCCAGCCGGGCGGTGCGGCCGATCACGCTAGCGTCGGCATGAAAGCGCGTTCGCCAAAGCTCCGCACTTAGAATGATGCCTGGCGCTTTCGACGCGGGAAATTCGGCGTCTTCGAGCGTCAGCCCGAGCGTCGAGAAGGTGTTCTCTGTCGCCCTCGCAAGACGGATGTTCACGGGCCCCGAATCAGCCGCCAGCGTTGCGTGGCCCACGCGATAAAACGAAAAGCTCTGGAAGATGTGTTGCCGGTACTCGCTCCAGGTCAGGTACTGCGCTGCAGAAAGCGTATGCTGCCCATGCTCGGCCCCGAGTGGGTCCTCAATAAGCACCAGGCGCTCTGGGTGTGAAGCGCGCGAAGGTGCGAGGCGCAAGCGCACGTTCGGCAGCGTGATCGCAACAACAACACTGAGCGCCAGAAGCGCTGCCAGAAGCGTCACGCACTCCCGTGCAGAGCCCTTAGCGCGGGGCACCGGCAGCGTTGCTCGTCTCGCGCCGGCTGCGAGCAGCCACGCGTCCTCAAAGGAGCCGAGGCAGAAGCGCACAAGCTGCGTTGAACATCCCTGCGAGCTATCTGGACGCGCTGCGCGGCCCACGTACCACAGCTCCGATCGCCACTCCGCAAGCCATTCAGCGCGCTCCGCCGTCGGCACCAGGAGCGCAGCCATCCTCAGAAGGAGCTTGCAGCGCAATGTCGCAGAGACGGCAGACCGCGGCGCTCATAGCGATTGCTCCTGCTGCGCCGGCTTCAGATTGGCCAGCAGCGGGTACCGCTTGCGTGAGGCCTCCAGCGTCACCTCGCCCGAGCGTGTCAGCTTGTAGTACTTGCGCGGAGGTCGCTGCTCGGCGTCCGCAATGGACTGCTTCTCCCAACTGGAGCGGATCAGAGCATCGCGCTCCAACCGGCGCATCGCTGGGTAAACCGTGCCGCTAGGCAGCCCAGTCATCTCCATGATGCTGAAGCCGTACACAAAACCCACGCTGATGGCTTGCAGGATCATGGCCGCGGTATGGGAAAGCTTCGGGGCAGCGGCTTCCATGCGCGTCAGTCTACCTATGTAGAAAGCTACTTGACTAGACCAATGCCGAATGCTACATAGGGTGCAGAGGAGTTCCGCGTGCTCGAAGTCAAGGGAATATCCAAACGCTACCGCGGCCATACCGCGCTCGACGACGTCAGCTTCGCCGTGCGCCGAGGCGAGATCGTAGGCTATGTGGGGCCAAACGGTTCAGGCAAGTCCACCACCGTAAAGATCGTCACCGGGCTGCTCGAACCCACGCGCGGTTATGTCACCTTCGAAGGCGAGAACATCCGCAATCGGCTGGAGAGTTACCGCGCCGCCTTTGGGTACGTTCCTGAAGAAGCCCACGTTTACACCCACCTCTCCGGCCTGGAATACCTGGAGTTGATCGGCAGGCTTCGGAACATGCCGGAGGCTCTGATCGCGCGCCGCGCGGAAAAGCTCTTGGCTCTCCTGGCTTTAGAACCTTGGAAACACACCCAGATGTCTCTCTATTCGAAGGGCATGAAGCAGCGAGTCCTGATCTCCGCGGCGTTGATGCATAACCCCCAACTCCTCATCTTTGACGAACCGCTGTCCGGACTCGACGTCGCTTCGGCGCGGCTCTTCAAGGACCTCCTCATCGAGCTCGCCGCGGAGGGCAAGGCGGTTCTGTATATCTCTCACGTGCTCGAGGTCGTAGAGGTGGTGTGCGACCGCGTGCTGATCATCGCAAAAGGAAAGATCCTCGCCGATGCTTCCCCCAGCGAACTCAAGCAATCGGCACAGCTGGCGAATCTTGAAAGCGTCTTCTCACGGCTCGTGCAGCAGCAGGACACGCGCTCCGTCGCAAAGGAGCTGATCCAAACCATCGCGGTGCCCCATGCCTAACGCGTTCGAGATGCTATTCGCTCGCAGGCCGCCGGTGCTGTCGTGGCAGGCTGAAGCCGCCCGTGGCGAAGTGCGCCGGCGCCGTAGCCCCTTTGAGGTGCTGGTGAGGCATCTCTTACACCGTTTCCTCAACCACGAGTTGCTTGCATCCGCCAACGAAACCAACCGTGTGCTCTTGACCGCATATGCGGTCGCACTGCCTACGCTGGTCGTCTCGTTGTTCCTGTTTCTGCCGTACCATGCGGTCCCCCCGCTGCCGCATCCACGCCCCTTCTGGTCGCAGGTTTCCGATCACTACTTCTTTGTCATGTATGCGTTTGTGCTGATGGGGCTCGCCACGGTCTACGAGTGGGACCTGATGTTTCCGGATCTGCTCGATGTGTATGTCCTGTCCGTCTTGCCCATCCGAAGTATGCGGCTGTTTACCGCCCGCATCGTGGCTGTGCTCATCTTCCTCGGAGTCGTGCTGGTGGGCACGAGCTCCCTCGGAACCGTCTTCTTCCCGTTGCTGGCCGGACTACCCGCGCCCTGGCATCATCTCTTTGCGCACGCCGTCGCCGTGCTGGCCAGCGGAGCCTTCGCAGCCGCCTGCTTCCTTGCCTTTCAGGGAGTGCTGTTGAACCTCTTCGGCGAGCGGTGGTTTCGGCGTTTAGGACCATTGATACAGGGCGTCGCCGTGATGCTGCTGCTAGCCGTCCTGCTGCTCACCCCCACCGTAAACCGCGACATCCATGGCCTCGTTACTGCTTCAACCGCAGCGGTGCAATGGGCTCCCCCATTCTGGTTTCTCGGTATCTATGAGCGGCTGTTACATGGCGCGCAGGCGCCAGCCATCTTCGCTGACTTTGCACGCCGTGGGGTCTGCGCACTTTGCATCGCGGTGGTCTGTGTGGCCATCACGTACCCTTTGGCCTATCGCAGGCGCGTCCGCCAGCTCATCGAGGGCGAAGCGGCCTCCATGCCAAAGCGCTACACGCGTTCCTGGCGCTTCGCTCTGCACAGCTCGTTACTGCGCAAACCGGCGCACCGCGCAACCTTTCACCTCGCCAATCAGACGGTCCTCAGGACACAGAAGCATCGCCTGATGATCGCGCTGTATGCAGGCCTGATACTTGCAATCCTGCTTGCGGAGATGCTCGTGTTCCGTGTCCATAACCGGCATGTGCAGCCTGCGCTGCTCCCCGGCGGGATCCGGTCGGCCGTCCCGATCACCGTCTACCTGGTCGTCCTTGCCCTGACCGGAGCCACCTGGACGCCCGTAGACCGCCGCGGTGACTGGCTATTTCGCTCCATCCTCGGCAGGCCTCGACGCGCACACCTCAGTGGAACGCGCCGCTGGGTCTGTTCGTGGGCAGCGCTCTCAGGAGTGGCCGTCGCCTCCGCACTACACTTCGTCGCGCCACACGCCCTGCGCAGCCCTCGCGTGTTCACCGATCAGCTCCTCTTGCCCTGCGGTCTCGCCCTCGTCCTTACGGATCTCCATCTGTATCGCAAGGAGAGCCTCCCGTTTACCGAGCTCAAACACACCTCCGTCAGCGACCTTCCGTTGGCGCTGTTCCGAAACTTCGTGCTGTTTCCCGCAGGTATAATGCTGATCGTCGCGTTTAGAACCAAGCTTTGAACGCAGTTGGGCTCATCTGGCCGAGGTAACTGCGGTCTTCGCGGCGCTGCACATCGGCATAAGCTGGCTGCAAATCCGCTCGCTCCGCCACCTGAACGCCGATGCTCTCGTCGCCGACGAAGACGTCTTTCCCCAGGGACTTGGCCTGCGTGACGGCTAGCTCAACTCAGGATCAACTCAACACATCCGGAGGAACAGCACCGCTCTCAACCTCGAACTACTTGCATGCTCTTGAAGTTGTTGGCGTCCCCGACGGGATTCGAACCCGTGTTACCGCCGTGAAAGGGCGATGTCCTGGGCCACTGGACGACGGGGACGCATGCGCAGGAGGCGAAGCAGCGCACGTCTCTTAGGCTAACAACCCCGACGTGCGCAGTCAAAGTGAATCGAAACACCGCGAGAACTCGCGGCGTCGTTCAGCGGCAGACAAACTTACGTGGCCAGCCGAACCCGTCCCGCCCCCGCACGAAGCTTCCGGCGCACATCTGCATACTGCAGCAGGATGAAATTGTCTGTCATTCCCGCGATGTAGTCGGCAATCACGCGCGCCAGTCCTTCGGTCTCAATCTCGGCGAAGTACGACTCCGGCAACTCCTCCGGCTCGCTCGCCCAGAACTCGAACAACTCCGTCACGACCGTCTCCGCCTTCACGTGTTCCGTTTCCAGCGCCGGGCACGTATACAGTGCGTCGTAAAGGTACTGCTTCTCCTGCAGCCGCTCCGCCTCCACCTCTGGCGAAAACACTGCGACGCGCTCCTGCAACGCGCGTATATCCCGCAAGGTCTCCGCTCCGCTCTCGCGCACGTTGCGCGCTGTGGTCGCGATCAGGTCCAACACCAGCGTCTTCTGCATCGCCTGCAGCGCGTCGTGGAAGACATACTTCTCTTCCGCATGCGGATGACTCTGGCGCACCGCCTCAAAGCTGCGCCGCAGAACCGAGACATGCTCGCAAATCAACGGCACCTCCAGCAGCCCTGACTCCACACCGTCGTCCAGGTCCGCCGTAAGGTACGCAATCTCATCGGCCAGATCAATGATCTGCGCCTCCAGCGGAGGCCTCTCATCCAGCAGATACTCGGCCAACTCAGGATGCTCGGCCGCGATGTAATCCCGCGAGTGCTTGATGATGCCCTCACGCGTGCCCAGCGTCAGGTTCAACCCTCGATGGGCCGCATACCGCTGCTCAAAGCTCTCGCAAATACGCAGCGCATGCAGGTTGTGGTCGAACCGCGCCCCATACCGCTGCAAACACCGATCCAGCGCGCGTTCGCCCTGCATGCCCAAACGGCGGATGGCCGATGTCATGCACCAGCGCCAGCGTCTCCGCAAGATCCACGTTCAGCCCCAGCGCCGACGCCACATGCCGGGCCACCTGCGCGACCTCGATCGTGTGCGTAAGCCGGCTGCGAAAGTGATCCGACGCCCGGCTCGTGAACACCTGCGTCTTGCCGGCCAGGCGCCTGAACGCACGTGACTGAACCACACGGTCGCGGTCCCGCTCAAACGGCGAGCGGCCATCCCGCGACGGCGCCGGAAACGCACGCTTCGCGAGACGCTCTTCTTCTATCCCGAACACACCGCAGCTATGCAGATCGAAGCGCATTCCCTCTTGAGTCTAGCTGCAGATCCCTTCGCGCATCGCCGCTACGCCGATCACTTCACCGGCCCCGAGCCCGCATGCGCCAATCTCAGCCGCGCGCTCTCCAGGTCATGTTGCGTCTTCGCCACATCCGCCGGATCAACATCCGCCGGCAGCGACGTCGCATACTGCGAAACCGAGCGCTCCCACGCCGTTACCGCCATCGAAAGCTTGCCCGCATGCGCGTAAATCTCCGCCATATGCGCCAGCACCGAGGGATCGTTCGGCTGCCGCAGCACCGCCTTCCGCTCATAGTCCTCGGCCATCGCATATTGCCCCTGCTTGTAGTACGCCCACGCCAACGAGTCCAGGTACGCCCCATTCTGCGGATCGAACTGCACAGCCTTCTGCAGCATCGAGGTCGCTTCGCCCAGCTTCACGCCGCGATCCACCAGCATGTACCCATAGTCATTCTGGATCGCTGCATAGTTGGGATCGATCGCCAGCCCCTTGCGGAACTCTTCGTCGGCCTGGTCAAACAGCTTCTCGCGCTCCGCGATGGAGCCGCGGAAGTAATACACAAACAGCTTGTCTTCCGGCTTCGCCGCCAAACCTTCGGCCTTGTCCACCGCCTCGACCGCCTGCTTCCAGCGCTTCGCACGCGCCTGCATATCCGCAATCGTGATGAAGACATCACGATCATCCGGCGTTCCCTTCAGCTGCGACTCCGCCACCTTCAGCCCTTCGTCCAGCTTGCCGTTATCCGCCAGCTGACGCGCATACGTAAGCTGCACATCGCGATTCGCGGGCAACGCCGTGGCGCCTTCCTTCGCGGCATTCAGCGCTGCGGCTCCACTGGTGCGCGTCGCGGTACGCGTCCACCTGGCCCTCATACCCACGCGCCTGCGAAGTCCCCTCCAAGCTGCGCCATCTGCTTATAGGTCGCCAACCGCATCGTCATATTTCTGCGCCTCGCGCTGCACAATCCCCAGCCGGTCCAGGAACAGCGCCCGGTTGCTGCGATCCGCGTCCTCATACTTCCCTGTCGCCGACGTTGTCGAGACAAGGATCTGCTTCAACGTCTTGATCGCATCATCGAAGCGGCCGAGCGCGTCATACACCAGCGCCTCGTTGTAGCTCAACTCCAGGTTCCCGGAGACCAGCGTCTCGGCTTTCTTCAGCGTCGCCAGCGCCTGCTCATAGTGCCCCTGCTGCCGCTGAATGTCCGCCTCGCGGATCAGCGCCTGTGCGTCCTGCGGATTCGAGCCCGGCAAGCTGCGAGTAGATCTTCGCCGCCGCATCCATCTGCCCAGAGGTCTGCAAAGCCGCTGCCAGCGCTCGCTTCGCCTCGGTGTTATCCGGGTCCTGGTTCACTGCATCCTGGTACGCCTTCGAAGCCAGCTTCGGCTCCTTCAACTGGTCGTACACATTGCCCAGCGCAAAGTCCATCCGCGACGACCGGTCATCCTCCGGCACATCCGCAATCACCTTCGCAGCCTTCTGCAGATCGCCCTGCTCCGTATACAGCCGCGCGATGCTCAGCACGACCTCCTCAGAGTTCGGGTCGATCGCCTGCGCCGCCTTGAACTGCTGCTCCGCCTTCGCGTGCTGTCGTGATTCAACCCGTAAAGCTGGCCCAGCAGCAGGTGCGTCTCCAGATCCTTCGGCTTCAGCCGCGCAATGGTCTCGTACTCCTTGATCGCCGCGGCCAGCATCTCCTGCGATTGCGGCCCCTGGCCCTGCCGGTCGTCCAGCGACCGCAGGTACACGCGCCCCAGCAGCGTGTGCGCGTCCACATCGTCCGGATGCTTGTTGATCTGCTCCTGCGCCGCACTCACCGCCTCGCGAATCCGCCCCAGCCGGAAGTACAGGTTCGCAATCCCGTCCTGCAGCATCGCGGAATCCGGATCTGCGGTCAAAGCCAGCTTGTACTGCTCAATCGCCTGCGTCGCCAAATCCTGACGACCGTTCGCCACCGCCTGGTCCTCATAGATCTTCGCCAGCCCGTAGTGGTAATACGCCGAAGCGCGGTCCGGCGTGGACGCCGTGGCCGAGTCCGCCGCAGGCACGGAGGGCCGCGGCTTCAACTGCGCGAATACACACGGGGTCAAGAACAAAAAGCCGGTCAAAAGGGCGGGAACAGCACGAAAGCGGTCGGTCATCAATTGGTCCTATACGGCTTAGAGGCGCAAGACAGCGTGGTTGTTAGACGGTACTGTACACGCTTTGGATGCGATCAACCCATCCCCGCCAAGCGTCACCCCAGATCGACCTCTCACCCGTGCCGGAAGTGTCGAATCCCGGTAAACACCATGGCCACGCCCAACCGGTCAGCCGCCGCAATCACCTCCGCATCCCGCACCGACCCACCCGGCTGAATCACCGCCGTTGCGCCCGCCTTGGCCACCGCCTCCAACCCATCCGGGAACGGGAAAAACGCATCACTCGCCGCCACGGTTCCCTCCAGCGGCAGCACCGCCTTCATCGCCCCAAACCGAGCCGCGTCCACCCGGCTCATCTGCCCGGCGCCAACACCCACCGTCTGCCCAAACCCGCCATCCAGCCGCGCATACAAAATCGCGTTCGACTTCACGTGCTTGCACACCCGCCACGCAAACAGCAGCGCCTTCATCTCCTCCGCGCTCGGCCGCCGCTCCGTCACCACCTTCACCGACTCCGCCGAAACCGGCGCAAAATCCTCGTTCTGCACCAGATATCCGCCCGAAATTGACTTAACCACCTGCCCCGGCGCCGACGGCTGAATCCGCAGCAGCCGCAGATTCTTCTTCGCCCCAAACGCCTCCAGCGCCTCCGCCGTGAACCCCGGAGCCACAATCGCCTCCACAAACAGCTTCGCGATCTCCCGGGCCGCCGCGCCGTCCACCTCGCGGTTGACCCCAATCACCCCACCAAACGCCGAAACCGGATCCGCCGCCAGCGCCCGCCCGTAGGCCTCCGCCACCGACGCCCCCAACCCAACCCCGCAAGGGTTGGTGTGCTTGATGATCGCCACCGCGGTCTGGTCAAACTCGCTCGCCAGCGCCCAGCAGGCATCCAGGTCGACGATGTTGTTGTAACTAAGCTCTTTACCCTGAAGCTGCTCCGCATTCGCAATCCCCAGCCCCGACCCATCCGTATACAGCGCCGCCGCCTGGTGCGGATTCTCGCCATACCGCAAACTCATCTTCCGCGGAGCCACAATCCGCAAAGTCTCCGGCAACGCAGCCGCAGAACCGGGTGCCCCATTCATCGCAGCTTGATCGCGATCACCGGCTTCGCGCGCCTCCAACGTCGACGCAATCGCCGAGTCATAAGCCGCCGTCGTCGCAAACGCCTCCCGAGCCAACCGCCACCGCGTCTCCCCGCTCAGCGCCCCACCATTCGCCCGCAACTCCTCCGTCAACGCCTCATACTGCCCCGCGCTCGACACCACCGCCACATCCTCAAAGTTCTTCGCCGCCGACCGCAGCATCGACGGCCCACCAATATCAATGTTCTCGATCAGCTCCTCGAGCCCCACGCCCGGCTTCGCCGCCGTCTTCTCAAACGCATAAAGATTCACCACCACCATGTCGATCGGCTGAATCCCATGCGCCTCCACCGCCGCCACATGCTCCGGATCCCCCCGCCGGTGCAAAATCCCCCCATGCACCGCCGGATGCAGCGTCTTCACCCGCCCGCTCAGCATCTCCGGAAACTGCGTCAGCTCGGAAATATCCCGCACCGGCAACCCGGCCTCGCGCAGCACCTGCGCCGTCCCGCCGGTAGAGATCAGGTCCACCCCAAACTCCGCCAGCACCCGCGCAAACTCCACCAACCCGCTCTTGTCCGTAACCGACAAAAGCGCCCGCCGAACCACCTTCAATTCGCTCATCACCCCTCGATTCTATGGTTCACTCGCGCCCGAACCCTCTCGCTGCTGCAGACTCCGCGCACGCACGCAGTCACAACGTTTCCAGCAGGCTCGTGCGCTGCAGATTGCCTTGACTTGCAACTGCTTTGCCTGCGAATGCTCTTAACGCCCGAGCCTTGCCGCCAGTCAACAGCAGCACCTGCTTCTCGCCTCAGCACCAACTCTCCACCGCCGCGCCCACAACATGCGGCTCGCATGGACGCTAGTCTTGAACAGCGCCATCGCATCCATGCCGCTCGACAAGCTACGTAAAGCGCCAGTCTCGACCCAGACCGCTGTCGCCGAACGACTGCACGTTGACCAGGGTTCCGTATCTCGAGCTCGGAGCCGCACAGACATGTACCGGAGCAGCCCTCCGAGAGTACGCTGGAGGCCCTCGGCGGTACTCTCGAGCTTCGGGCTGTCATCCCCGAAGGCATCCTTCAACATCGACCTGCACCAGCCACAGTAGGCTCCACCCTCGACCAACAGCCGGCGCACGCTAAAATACCTCGACATGCTTGAACTCGGATTTGTCCGTGCAAACCTCCCTTTGGTGGCGGAAAAGCTCCGCCTGCGCGGCACAGACCCCGCCCTCCTCGAAAACTTCTCCGCGATCGACACCGAGCGGCGCGCCGCCATCACCGAGCTCGAGACTCTCAAAGCCCAGCGCAACGCGGTCTCGCAAGAATTCGGCCGCCTGAAGCGCGAAGGCAAGGACGTCGCCCTCCTAAGCCAGCAGTCCACCGACCTCAAGACCCGCATCGACGCCCTCGAAGCCAACGCCGCCGAGGCCGACGCCCGCCTCCGCACCCTGCTCGAAGCCCTCCCCAACCTCCCCCAGGACGACGTCCCCGCCGGCACCTCCGAGCACGACAACAGCTGCGAAAAGACCTGGGGCGACATCCCCCAGTTCAACTTCAGCCCCAAGCCCCACTGGGAGCTAGGCGAGCAGCTAGGCATCCTCGACTTCGAACGCGCCGCCAAGATCTCCGGCTCCCGCTTCGTCGTCCAGTTCGGCGCCGGCGCCCGCCTCGAACGCGCCCTCGCCAACTTCATGGTCGACCTCCACACACGCGAGCACGGCTACGCCGAGGTCCTCCCGCCCTTCATGGTCAACTCGCGTTCCCTCTTCGGCACCGGCCAGCTCCCCAAGTTCGCCGAAGACCTCTTCCACTGCGACGACAAGGGCCCCTTCACCGGCGAACTCCAGGACAACGACCACTGGCTCATCCCCACCGCCGAGGTCCCCGTCACCAACATCTTTCGCGACGAGACCATCGACCTCTCCGACGGCCCCATCTCCTTCTGCGCCTACACGCCCTGCTTCCGCTCCGAGGCGGGCTCCTACGGCAAGGACGTCCGCGGCATGATCCGCCAGCACCAGTTCCAAAAGGTCGAGCTCGTAAAATTCACCCGCCCAGAGGACTCCAACCGCGAGCACGAAGCCCTCACCAGCCATGCCGAGCGCGTCCTCGAACTGCTCGGCCTCCCCTACCGCCGCATGCTCCTCTGCACCGGCGACATGGGCTTCAGCTCCTCCAAAACCTACGACATCGAGGTCTGGCTCCCCGGCCAGCAGACCTACCGCGAGATCAGCTCCTGCTCCAACTTCCAGGCCTTCCAGGCCCGCCGCGCCAACATCCGATACAAGCCCGAGGGTGCGAAGAAGTCCGAGTTCGTCCACACCATCAACGGCAGCGGCCTCGCCGTTGGACGCACCTACGTCGCCGTGCTCGAAAACTACCAACAGCCCGACGGCTCGGTCCGCATCCCCGACGTCCTGATTCCGTACATGGGCGGCGAAACCGTCATCTCCAGGCAGGCACTCGGCCGCGTTCTTGAGCCCGCAGGACGTGCGCTGTGAGCCAGCCCTCCCATCCGCTTGGGGTCCTCCGCAATTACGTCTTCTGGACCTACCAGCGCGGCAGCCTCCACTACGACGTGATGGTCACGCTCATCCTGCTTTTCCTTTTCATCTCGCCCCACCTGATCGACTTCCACGACCGGCCCATCCCCGCCGTCCCCGGCCGCGCCAGCGAGGTGCTCGTACGCACCAGCGGCGATAACGGCCATCGCTTCGTCTACGAGATCCGCGCCGACGACCTCCGCGGCGCCAACTCGGACGATGCCCGGGAGGCCCGCATCGCCCAGATCATCGGCAACATCGCCGGCGACGCCCAAATCATCGGGATCAAACCCGTCACCGATCCCCGCGGCCACATCGTCGCATACGACGCCACCGTCCGCCGCTGAATCCAACCTCCTCAAGGACCCCAACGATGTCCCTCCGCCGCTTCGCGCTCTCTGGTTCACTCGGCCTGGCCGTTCTTTTGCCTGCACTCGCCTCGCGTGCCCAGGCGCCCTCGCCGCAACTCTCGGCCGTCCTCTCCCAGATGGACACCGCCAGCAAGTCCTTCCAAAGCGCCACGGCCAACTTCGAGTGGGACTTCTACCAGCGCGTGGTCCGCGACACCTCCAAGCAGCGCGGCACCATGTACCTCCAGCGCACAAAGGGCGGCACCGCCTTCGGCGCCGACGTCTACAACATGGACGCCAACGGCAAATCTGACCCCAAGCCCGCACAAATCATCGATTTCAACAACGGCGCCCTCCGCGTCTACAACCCCGGCACGAACCAGGTCGACCGCTTCAATGCGGGCGCTAACCAGTCCAGCTACGAAGGCTATCTATCGCTAGGCTTCGGTGGCAGCGGCCAGGCCCTCACCAACGCCTGGCAGGTCACCGACGGCGGCCCCGAAACGCTCTCCGACAACGGCCACCCCGTCAAAACCGAAAAGCTGGTCCTCGTCAGCAAAGACCCAAACGTCCGCAACACCTTCACCCGCGTCACCATCTGGATCGACCCCACACGCGACGTCTCGCTGAAGCAGATCTTCGAAACCCCCTCAGGCGACACCCGCACCGCCTTCTACTCCAACATCCGCCTGAACAGCAAAGTAAACACCTCCCCCTACAACATCCCCAAGAGCGCCAACGTAGTCCAGCATTAACGCCGAACCCCGCTACCCCGCGTTTCGCGCTTAACCAAAACACGCCGCGCAAACACCGCGTACTCCGCGAACACTGCGTTTGCAGTTCCCGCTCTCCAAACCCCACGCCGTGTCATCTCGACCGAAGCGAACAGTCTGACCGTTCGCGCAGTGGAGAGACCCCCGCATTTCGCTCGCGGCTGTGCGACAGTCTTGCCACAGCCACACTCGCCAGCAACAACACCACCGGATAACACTCCAGCGTGTAGCGCGGCTCGGAGTTATCGATGGTCAACAACAACGCACACCGCAACACCACAAACACAACGCAAGCCGCAGCAATCGGCCCATAGCCGCGCCAGCGCAACCCGCGCCACCGCCAAAGCCCCACCCCGGCGAACACAAGAAACCCCAGATTCAACCCCGCATACGCGACCTCAACCAACGACCGCCACGGATGCGCACGCGACGCGCCACCAGTCCACCGGCATCTTCATCAACTCCGTCCGAGGCCGCAGCCACATATCGGCCAGCTTCGCCACCGGCAGCCAGCACGTAATACCGCACCGGGTGCGCCCGCACCCGTTCCGCCGCCAGTCGCGCAAACGACGCATCGATCTCCGGCGTAGCCGAATTCAGATCGTTGTACTCCGCGTACAGTCGAGCCGTCTCGATCCCGCTGCTCCGGGCTGTCGAACGCCCGCTTCGGCAGATCAGCTCAACGCCAGCGGCGACCCGTCATAGGTCCAATACACGTTCACGCTGTCCCCAAACCCAATCGCCCACGTCCGATACCACCGCGCAAACCCCAACGGCGCCGCCTCATCCGGATCATTCGCATACTTCGGCGCCAGCGGCTGAAACACATGAAACACCCGCCAGTTCCGCACCGCCCAAACCCCCAGCGCCGAACACAACACCGCCGACGCCACCACCGCCCCCGCAACCGCCCGCGCCACTTCGCTGTTGCCCTTGCCGTTGCCTCTCTTGTTGTCATCCCCGAAGGGGATCTGCGTTCTCGCTCTCCACCCAACCCACAACATCACCGGCACCACGGCCGCCGCCAGCAATCCACCGTCCGGCCGCAACAACGTCCCCCACATCAGCGCCCAGCCAATCACCAACGCCCAGCCAATCCCCCAACGCCCGCAGCGCACCCGCGCATACCACTCCGCCAAACCCCATAACGCGAAGGTCACGCAGAAGATACTCAACGTCTCAGCCAAAGCCGCAGCCGTGTAGTTCGCCGTGAACGGACACAGCGCACTGAACCACACCGCCGCCGTTCCCGCGCGCTCCCCAAAGATTCTCCGTGCCAACAGCCCCAGCAACACACAACCGCACAGGTCCACAACCACCTGCACCCAAAGGACGGCCATGTAGTTCCCATCACCAAACGCCGCAAAGCACGCCGCCAGGAACAGCGGATAACCCGGAAGCCGGATCAGCGTCGAACGCACATGATCTTCGGTCAGCCCGTAAATGTGGTGCTTGAGCAGGTTGTGGGCAAGATCGCCATAGATCAGCGGATCACCCAGAAACCGAGGATGGTGCAGTACAAAGACAACGCGAAGCACCAGCCCGGCGAGCAGCGCAAGCACCCATCCTGCCCGAAACCTCGAACCTCGCATCGTCACTGCATCATACGTCGCCATCCGCCGCGGAAACCCCGCTCCCTCCGCGTACTCGGCGTTTGCAATTCAACCCTCACCAACTTCCAGTCCCTGCGATGTTTGACGCGCACCCTCAGCCCTCATAGCATGACCCTAGCCCCCGCTTTGACGCACGTTCGCTCGAAGCTCTGCGCCTTCTGAATGAGCAAGCCGATCTTCTACGACCCGCAACGCAAACGCTGGAAGCGGTTGCGGAGAGTCTTCGACTCGCTCGCACTCGCCGGTGCGGTCATCGGCATCCTCTTCGTCATCGGCCTCGTGCGCATGCGCCCCATCCAGGCGCTTGACCTCCGCTCCGTCGCAAAGCGTTACCGCGCTCTCTCCCAACCGCCCGCGCCTGAGCTCCGCTCCAAGGAAAAGCTCAACCACTCCATTCACCGTCACACCGATCTCAAGCCCTCTGACGTCGTCCTCAACACCGGCGAAGGCTTGCGCGCGGCCTTCTACACCGACGCCGACCCCGGCAGCTACGCGTCCTTCAAGCAGCACGTCAAGCAGATCGACATGGTCTTCCCCGAGTGGCTGCACGTCCTCTCGCCCGACGGCTCCCTCACCGCCTACTCCAGCGACAACACGCCCTTCGCCGTCGTCGACAAGACCGGCGTACACGGCGTCGACCGCGAAAACAAGCTCCTCAGGACCATCACTGCCGCCAAGGAAGACACCGAAATCTTCCCGCTGGTCAACAACTACAACCTCCTCACCAACACCTTCGAGGACTCCGTCGGTCCGTTCCTCACCAACCCCTCCGCGCGCGCCAACTTCATCTCGCAGATCGACACCTTCATGGCCGCGAACACCCGCTACCGCGGCATCACTCTCTCGTTTCAGGAGATCCCACCCGACGCCCTCGCCGGCTACGGCCAGCTGATCCAAGAGCTCTACAACGACTTCCACGGCCGCAATCTCAAGCTCTACGTCACCGTCCCGTCAACAACACCGGCTACGACCTCGGCTTCCTCGGTGCCAACTGCGACGGCCTCATCGTCACCGACTACGACCAGCACCAGGCCACTACCGTCTCCGGCCCCGTAGCCGGCCAGGACTGGTTTGAGAACAACCTCAAGGCCGTCATGAAGGTCGTCCCCCGCGAAAAAATCATCGTCTCCATCGGCAACTACGGCTACGACTGGATCCTCCCCTGGCCCAAGCTGCCCATCCCCGGCCGCAAAGGCCACCCCGCGCCCAAGCCTGCGCCGCCCCAGCCCGAGACCGCCGACGACGCCCTCTCCGTCTCCATGATCTCCACCCAGGAGGCCTGGCAGGCTGCCTCCGACGCCGGCGCCAAGGTCGAGCTTGACGACACCTCCCTCAATCCGCACTTCGCCTACGACGACGAAGACGCCAAGGTCCGCCACCAGGTCTGGTTCCTCGACGCCGTCAGCGCGCTCAACCAGATGCGCGTCGCTCGCGCCCTCGGCCTGCAGACCTTTGCCCTCTGGCGCCTCGGCACCGAAGACGAATCCGTCTGGCGCATCTGGGATAACCCGCTCAGCACCGATCCCACCACCCAGCTCGCCAACGTCGGTCCCGGCTACGACGTCGACACCGAAGGCGACGGCGACATCCTCCGCGTCACCGGCCTGCCCCAGAACGGCCACCGCACCCTGCAGATGGATGACGACAAGACCATCCCTCCGCAGTACCTCTCCGTCGTCTCCGAAACCATGGACTCCTACCCGCTGCCCTACACCATCACGCAGTACGGGTACCACCCCAAGCAGGTGGCGCTCTCCTTCGACGACGGCCCCGACCCCATCTGGACCCCGAAGATCCTCGACATCCTCAAGCAGTACAACGTCAAGGCCACCTTCCTCATGATCGGCGAGGTCGCCGAGGACAACGTCGGCGTCATGCAGCGGGTCTACCGTGAAGGCCACGAGATCGGCAACCACACCTTCACGCACCCCGACATCTCCGACATCTCCGATCGCGCCGTAGACCTCCAACTCAACGCCACCGAGCGCCTCTTCGCCGCCAAGCTCGGCGTCCAGCCCGTCTACTTCCGTCCGCCCTACTCCATCGACCAGGAGCCCGACACCAACGACCAGGCCGCGCCCATCCACCACATCGAATCCCACGGCTACATCATCCTCGGCGACAAGATCGACACCAACGACTGGGACGAGCACCCCCGCAAAACGCCCGACGAGATCGTCAACAGCGTCTTCGCCCAGATCAAGCTCGCCGAGACCAAAACCTGGATGCGCGGCTCCGTCATCCTCATGCACGACGGCGGCGGCGACCGCTCCGCCACCGTAGCCGCCCTTCCCGTGCTCATCCAGTCGCTCCGCGCTCACGGCTACGAGCTCGTCCCCGTCTCCGCACTCATCGGCAAAACCCGCGCGGAGGTCATGCCCGCGCTCACAGCCAAGCAGCGTCACCTTGCGCTCATCGACTCCGTCGCCTTCTTCTTCATCTCCTTCTTCAACCACTTCGTCGTCTATCTCTTCTTCGTCGGCGACGTCCTCATGACCGCACGCCTCCTGATCATCGGCGTCTGCGCGCTCATCGACCGCCTCCGCAAACGCAAGGACTTCTCCACCCCCGACTACTGCCCGCGCGTCGCCGTCCTCATCCCCGCCTACAACGAAGAAAAGGTCATCGCCCGCACCGTCCGCTCCGTGCTGATGTCCACCTACAAGAACATCCGCATCATCGTCATCGACGACGGCTCCAAGGACAACACCTTCAACGTAGCCACCGAGACCTACGCCGCGGAGATCGCAGGAAGGCCGCGTCACCGTCCTCACCAAGCCCAACGGAGGCAAGGCCGAAGCCCTCAACTTCGCCCTCAATCACGTCGACGAAGAGGTCTACGTCGGCATCGACGCCGACGGCGTCATCGCCCACGACGCCATCTCCCGCCTCGTCTGCCACTTCGCCAACCCGCACATCG
The DNA here is from genome assembly GCA_963795955.1 of uncultured Verrucomicrobiae bacterium. Classification (GTDB taxonomy): domain Bacteria; phylum Acidobacteriota; class Terriglobia; order Terriglobales; family Acidobacteriaceae; genus Granulicella. The sequence goes on along the minus strand of CAWCJK010000008.1, from coordinate 464,065 downwards.
GCGCCGTAGCCGGCAACGCCAAGGTAGGCAACCGCGTCAACCTCTGGACCCGCTGGCAGGCCCTCGAATACATCACCAGCCAGAACTTCGAGCGCCGCGCCTTGGACCTCTTCGACGTAGTCATGGTCGTCCCCGGAGCCATAGGCGCCTGGCGCACCGCAGCCGTGCAGGCCGGCGGAGGCTACCACCCCGACACCGTAGCCGAAGACGCCGACCTGACGATGAATCTGCTAGAACAGGGCTACGCCGTCATCTACGAAGACCAGGCGCTCGCCTTCACCGAGGCCCCCGTCAACGCCTCACGGCCTCGCCCGCCAGCGCTTCCGCTGGAGCTTCGGCATCCTCCAGGCCCTCTTCAAACACAAGGCCGCCATCCGCAACCGCCGCGCCATGGGCCTCTTCGCCCTGCCCAACATCCTCATCTTCCAAATCCTGCTGCCGCTGATGTCGCCGCTGATCGACCTCTTCTTCGTCTTCGGCATCATCCACTACTTCGTCGACAAGTACTTCCACCCCGAAGCCGCCAACAACGCCGACCTCATCAAGCTCCTAACCTTCTTCATCACCTTCCTGGTCGTCGACTTCGCCGCCTCCGCATTGGCCTTCCTGCTCGAGCGCAAACACCCCGCCAGCAAAGGCGACGCCTGGCTCCTCGTCCACATCTGGGTCCAGCGCTTCACCTACCGCCAGCTCTTCAGCTACGTCCTCTTCAAAACGGTCAAGCGCGCCATCGACGGCAAGCCCTTCAACTGGGACAAACTCGAGCGCACCGCCCAAATGTCCCGCCGCACAGAACAACTCACAACCTAGCCCCGCTTTGGCTTGTCATCCCGCAGCGCAGCGGAAGGGATCTGCTTTCTGCTTGCCAGCCACAGACGTTAGAGGCATCGGCGAAGCCGCAAAGGTCTACAGTGGGTCCAGAGGAACCCCGATGACCTACAGAAAGATCAACGTCGAACTCATCGTCTTCGCCGAGGAGACCGACGCCGTCATCGCGAACCTCAACACCGCACTCGACCACCTCGAAGAGCACCACACCCTCTTCGGCGGCGCCATCGAGACCGCCCCCGTCGACCATCCCGGCCAACGCCGCACCTCCGCGCTCTCACACACAGTCGCCGCCGCCGGAACAGTCGCCGGCGCCCTCAAAACCGCACACAGAACCGTCAGATCCGCCCTGCGCCACGCCATCTAGCTACGAATCGCCCACCTGGACGCGAGTGACGGTCCTACGCTGGACTCCGCAAGCGACGAGCCTGCCTACCGTCGCGCTCCTTAGCGCACTCTTCGCGACCGTCGCGTCAGCTTTTCTCCCGCGCCCGCCTCACGCCGCCCGCCCCAAATCAAGGCACACCTCACCTCCGCATCCCGCAAGGCTAGACAACGCACGCCTTCTACCTCTCACAAAAAGAACTTGACTCCGCTACGGTGTTGTAGTCTAGTACAACACCAGATGACGTACTCCGGCGATCCACTCTCGCCGGACACACAAACCGCCATCTCCGGGCCCGCACCGCAAGGCTGTACGCCAAGGAGATCCACCATGCACCTCACCGGCCTCATCCTCTCCGCCGCTCTGCTCGCCATCCCCATCTCTGCGGTCGCTCAGTCGCAACCCAAGACCGTCTCCGGCCACCCCCGCCGACGCCGAAAAGTCCTTCGCTACCCTCAAGTCCCTCGCCGGTTCCTGGGAAGGCACCGTCACGACCGACCCCCACGCCAGCATGGGTGATGGCAGCCACGTCCAGACCTCTCTACGCGTCACCTCCCGAGGCAACGCGCTTGTACACGAGATGAAAGGCGCCGATACGCCCGACGATCCAGCACGCTACGACCACCCGGTCACCATGCTCTACGTGGACGACGGCCGCCTGCTCCTCACCCACTACTGCGACGCCGGCAATCGACCCCGCATGGTCGCGCACGCCTCGCCTGACGGCAAAACCATCGAGTTCAGCTTCCTCGACGTCTCCGGCCCGCTCACCTACGGGCACATGGACCACGCCGTCTTCACCCTCGTCGACGCCAATCACCACACCGAGGACTGGACCTACATCATGCCCGGTGACAAACCCATGCACGCCCACATGGACCTCACCCGCAAAAGCCTCACGGCGCAGCGTTAACGAAACCCGGGAACCCGATGGATGACTTTCACGACAATCAGCCGATCTACCGCCAGCTTCGCGACCGCGTCGTTGCGCTGATCCTTGACGGCGTGCTCAGGGAAGGCGATCCTCTGCCCTCGGTGCGCAACGTCGCCGCGGAGTACCGCGTAAACCCCTTAACAGTCCTGAAAAGCTACCAGCAACTCGTCGATGACGATCTGGTGGAGAAAAGACGAGGTCTCGGCATGTTCGTCAAAGCCGACGCTCCAGCCCTTCTTCTGCGCGGCGAGCGCGAACGCTTCCTCGCGGAAGACTGGCCCAGGATCTACGCCACCATCCAGCGCCTGCGCCTTTCACCAGACGATCTCCTCAACACCAACGGCCGCAAGAAACCCGCACAGGAGGAACGCTGAGCCATGGCTTGCATTGAAGCGCAGCGCCTACGTAAGAGCTTTGGTCCAACCGTCGCCGTCGACAACGTCGACCTCCGCGTCGAAGAAGGCCGCATCCTCGGCCTCATCGGCCCCAACGGCGCCGGCAAGACCACCCTGCTCAACGCCATCCTCGGCCTCACCTCGTACCAGGGCCAGCTTCCGTGTCCTCGGTCGCAGACCCCTGGACGCAGCGCGACGAGCTCATGCGCGAAGTCTGCTTCATCGCCGACGTCGCCGTCCTCCCTCGCTGGCTACGCGTCTCGCAGGCGCTCGACTTCATGGCCGGCGTGCATCCCCGCTTCAATCGCGCGAAAGCCGACGCCCTGCTTGCAAAGACCAATATCAAGCGCAAGAGCAAGGTCCGCGAGCTCTCCAAGGGCATGGTCACGCAGCTTCATCTCGCGCTCATCATGGCCATCGACGCCCGCCTCCTCGTCCTCGACGAGCCCACGCTCGGCCTCGACATCCTCTACCGCAAGCAGTTCTACGACTCCCTGCTCACCGACTACTTCGACCACACCCGCACCATCGTCGTCACCACCCACCAGGTCGAAGAGATCCAGAACGTGCTCACCGACATCATGTTCATCAACCACGGCCGCATCGTCTTCAGCGCCTCCATGGATGAGTTCGAGGACCGCTACCTTGAGCTGGCCGTCCGCCCCGAACAGATCGCCGCCGCCCGCGCGCTCAAGCCCATCTACGAGCGCGAGGTCTTCGGCCGCGGCATTCTGCTCTTCGATCGCGCCGACCGCCAGCAACTCAACGCCCTCGGTGACCTCCGCACGCCCAGCATCGCCGACCTCTTCATCGCCATGATGGGCGACCAGCTCCGCCCGTCCCAAGGAGCCGCTCAATGAGCACGCAAGCCACCGCCTTGTATGACTCCTCGCCCAACTCCCGCGAGACCACATCGTCTGGCGTCACAGAGCTCCAGCGTCTGTATCTGGTCCATTCGCCGCGAATTCTGGGAGAACCGCTCCCTCTACATCGCCTTCCTCGCCGCCGCCGGCGTGCTCCTCTTCGGCTTTGTTCTCGGCGCCCTTCACCTGGCGCACGCAAAGCATCGTTCTCGATACCGGCCAGTCCTCGCGCAACACACCACCCATCGCGATACCGCTCAACATCACTGCCGGCATTCTTCATGGCGTCATGATGATCGTCAGCATCTTCTACTGCCTCGACGCGCTCTACGGCGAACGCCGCGACCGCACGATCCTCTTCTGGAAGTCGCTGCCCGTCTCCGACCTCACCGCCGTCCTCGCCAAGGCCAGCCATCCCGCTGCTGATCCTCCCCTTGATCGCCTTCGCCGTCACTGTTGTCACGCAATGCTGCATTCTGCTCGATCCTCAGCGCCTCCATGTTGTTTCAGGGCCACAGCCCCGCCGCCCTCTGGACCGATCTCTACCTTTCCAAGCGCTGGCTGCTGCTCTTCTGGCATCTCTTCGCCGTGCACTCGCTCTGGTACGCACCCTTCTTCGGCTGGTTTTTAGCTCGTCTCCGCCTGGGCGCGCCGCACCCCGTTTCTCTGGGCATTTCTTCCGCCCTTCGCTGTCATCGTTCTCGAAAAGCTCATCTTCAACACCTCACACTTCGCCTACATGCTGCGCAATCGCTTGGCCGGCGGCTCTGACGGGCTCACCGCGCACACGCCCGGCATGTGGCCGCTCGACCCCTCCATGCACATCAGCCTCGGCCACTACCTCGCCTCCCCCGGCCTCTGGATCGGCTTCCTGATCACCGCCATCTTCCTCGCCGCAGCCGTCCAACTCCGCCGCTACCGCACCGCCCTGTAGCGCGCCGGCAACCTCCGGCGGCCCGACCTTCGCGACAGCTCGATCGTCGCGAAGGTGGGTTCCGCCGCATAGACCACCGAGCGTCCGCCCAGTCGCGGCGCCCGCCCGTCCCCCGCGCCCTCCGCGTCAGCTTTGCCCTCCGACCGCCCCACCAACACCTCGCTTTTACCGCCCGCAAAGCCCTTCACTTCGTCCTGGACAGCCAACCGACCCTGGGGTACACCTATCTCGTCCACGCTTCTCATCTCGCTTCAGCGTGCCATCGGGCCCGTCCGCCGGCCGAAGCCACCAACCTGCACCGCACGAGGAAGCACGATGAACGTCGCTCGCAAGCCCCTGAAGTCGATCTGCCACCGCGTCCTCCTGGCTCTCGCGATCGTCCTGGCCCTGCGAAGCCAAGCCAAAGCCTTCCAGCAAGCGCCCGGCCCCGACACCGTCGTCTTCACCACCGACGAGCACCTAAGTGGCGATCTACTCAAGGCCGACAGCGCGGGCATCACCTTCAAAAGCCCGGTCGCCGGTGAGATCAAGGTGAAATGGGCCAGCATCAAGGAACTTCGCTCCGACAAGCCCTTCGCCGTCCTCGCCAAGCACCAGACCGTCTCTCGAAGCAACGCCGAAGCCGTCGTCCCACGCGGGCAACTCGCCGTCACGGCCACGGACGTGCAAGTCACCCCGGCCTCAGGCAGCCCTAAAACCGTTCCCATCGCCAACGTCGACCAGGTCGTGAACGCGGCCGACTTCGACCGCATCGTGAACCATCCGCCCAACCTCTTCCACGGCTGGACTGGCGCCGCCGCCGCCGGCGTCGGCCTCGTCCGAGCCACACAGAACTCGACCACCTTCACCGGCAGCATCGATCTCGTCCGCGCCATGCCGTCCGTAGACTGGCTGCGCGCCAGCAACCGCACGCAGTTGAACTACAGCCAGGCCTACGGCACCACCTCGCAACCTCTAACCCCGACCGTGAAAACCAACATCTTCCACGCCGCCCTGGAACGCGACGAATACCTCAGCGCTCGCCTCTACGTCTTCGGCGGCGCAGCCTTCGATCACAACTTCTCCCAGGGTCTGGATCTCCAACAGCAATACGGTGGCGGCCTCGGCCTCACCGTCGTCAAAACCGAAGCGCAGGGATTCGACGTCAAGGGCGACGTGCACTACGAGCGCCAGAGCTTCTTCCTGCCGCCCACCAACCTCAGCCTCTTCGGCTCCACCTTCGCCGAGAACTATCGCCGAACGCTACCCAGGGGCATGCTGCTGACCGAATTCGGTTCCGTCTCGCCTGCATGGAACAACACCAACGCCTATTCCGCGCGACTCGGTGCGGGCCTTGTGTTCCCCGTCTACCGCGGCTTCGCCTTCAACCTCGGCGTCACCGACGACTACCTGAACAACGCTCCGCCGAGCTTCAAGAAGAACTCCGTGACCTTCACCAGCGGCATCGCGTACACCTTCAAGCACTAACTCCAGCGAAGCGCCGCACAGACTCACCGCCCGCCCGAGTCCCCAACCTCGACCAGGCCGGAACCCCGCCCCGCGCCCTCGCGTCTCCCGCGCTCGCGTCCCTCACGTCGCGTCCCTTAGCGCCACCTCTCGCGCCCTTCGCGTCAGCTTTTTCGACAATCGACATCAGTCCCAGCCCTCCGGCGCGGCGACCGTACGCAAGGTCCGCTACTCTAATCCACGGACACACTCGAAAGGCCTCCCCGATGGATATCAGCAACCTGCCGCCGTTCAAAAACGAACCCTTCACCGATTTCTCGACCTCCGAGAACAAGCGCGCGCTGGAACAAGCCTTCGGCCGCGTCCGCTCCGAGCTCGGCCGCACCTATGACCTCATCATCGGTGGCCACCGCGTCCGCGAGGGCGAAACCTTCCACTCCACCAACCCCGCACGGACCTCCGAGATCATCGGCACCCACTTCTCCGCACCGGTTAGCCTCGCCGACCGCGCCGTAACCGCCGCGCTGGAAGCATTCCCTGCCTGGAGCCACACCTCCGCCGGGGAGCGCGCCAAGGTCCTCCTCAAGGCCGCGCAGCTCATCCGCGAGCAGCACCTCGACCTCTGCGCCTGGCTCACCCTCGAAGTTGGCAAGAACTGGGCCGAGGCCGACGCCGACGTCGGCGAATGCATCGACTTCCTCGAGTTCTACGCCCGCCAGGCCCTCCAGCTCGACTCCGCCACCACGCCCATCCAGTTCCCCGGTGAATACAACCAACTCCGCTACATCCCGCTCGGCGTCGGTGCCGTCATCCCGCCCTGGAACTTCCCCCTCGCCATCATGGCCGGCATGACCACAGCCGCCATCGTCTCTGGCAACACCGTCGTGCTCAAGCCCTCCCCCGACGCCCCCACCATCGCCGCCCGCTTCCTCGCCATCCTCGAGAGCGCCGGCATGCCCGTCGGCGTCGTCAACCTCCTCCAGGGTGGCCCCGAGATCGGCCGCGCCATCGTCGAGCACCCCGCCATCCGCTTCATCGCCTTCACCGGCTCCAAAAAGGTCGGCCTCGAGATCCACGAGCGCGCCGCCCGTACCCAGCCCGGCCAGAAGTTCATTCGCCGCACCATCCTGGAGATGGGCGGCAAGGACGCCATCATCGTCGCCGCCGACGCCGATATGGACGCCGCGGTAGAAGGCGTCGCCGCCTCCGCCTTCGGCTTCAACGGCCAGAAGTGCTCCGCCTGCTCCCGCGCCATCGTCGACGATGCGGTCTACGACGCCTTCTGCGACCGGCTCCGCGAGCGCGTCGCCGCCATCAAGACCGGCGACCCGGCACAGAACTTCTACTCCGGTCCGGTCATCAACACCGCCGCTTACCAGCGCGTTCTCAACTACATCGAACTCGGCAAGTGCGAAGGCCGGCTGCTGAACGGTGGCGAGCCCGTCGACACGGGTGAAAAGGGCTTCTACATCGCCCCTACCGTCTTCAGCGACATCGACCCAAACTCACGTCTCGGCCAGGAGGAGATCTTCGGCCCCGTGCTCTCGGTCATCCGCGCTCGCGACTTCGATCACGCGCTCGAGATCGCCAACAACACCGAATACGGTCTCACCGGCGCGATCTACTCCGGCTCACGCGACAACCTGAACCGCGCCAGCAACGAGTTCCACGTCGGCAACCTGTACCTGAACCGTAAGTGCACCGGCGCCATGGTCGGTGCGCACCCGTTTGGCGGCTTCAATATGAGCGGCACCGACACCAAGGCCGGCGGCCCTGACTACCTGCTCCACTTCACCCAGGCCAAGTCGGTCGCCGAAAAGGTCGGCTACGTCTCCCGGCAGGCGGAGGAGGAAGAACAGCGAATGGGCCTCTAACGAGGCCCATTTCGTTCTGAACGTCTACAGCTGTTTGGCTTGCCAGACTCTCAGATCTTTACGCCGAGCGCGCCAGCGTAGCCCGCACGCGCTCGACCGCCTCCGCCAAGGTCCGGTGATGCACCGTGTACAGTGCAAGTTCCAACCGGTCCGAAACGCCGATCTTGTCGTAAATGCTTCGAAGGTAGTTTTTGACCACCTGCTCTTTGGTTCCGAGCCGAAGTCCGATCTCCCGGTTCTTCGCGCCCTCTGAGACCAGCGCAACGATCTGCAACTCCTTTGGAGTCAATCGTTGAACAACCTGCTGGCCTACGTGATCCGGCGACGGCATGGCCTTGATGCCCGTGCGTTGCGGAAGGTTCTCACCCGCTGCAACACGACGAAGGCAATCCAGAAGTTGGGGCCCGGTGACCGATCGCGTCATAAACCCGTTTGCCAACCGGGCTACACGATCCGGCAGCGTCGTTCCATGCTCCAGGATCACGATCGAACGCCCGCCTTGGCCACGAATCCACAACAGCAACTCTTCGACGTCAGAGCAGAAGCTGGATGGGAACAGAACGATCGGACGTCGCCAGGCCTGAACCAACTCCCGCAGCCGCTGAACGTCGGTACACTCCGCCGAAACCCTGAGGTCATTCTCGTGCGCCAAAACGCGCGCTGCGCCCGCCCGAAACACGGCCTGATTGTCTGCGAGGATGATCTCTGTCACCCGTTCACCTCTGCTGCGGTTTAACCCGAAAACTCCGCAGTCCTCTCGCAACCAACTACAATCGTTCGGGGTAGCGCACGACCATCCCACGAAAGTTGATCGGAAAACCCTTCCGGGTGTTCGGTTTGGGACATTTCGTCGCATCAGGAGACAGTGCAGATTTCTCTTCTGAGGTGGCTGCTACCATCGAGTTATGTCCGCTTTGCGCCCCTTCCACATCGCCTTCCCCGTCGACGACCTCGCCGCCGCGCGCCACTTCTACGGCACGGTTCTCGGGCTTCCGGAGGGCCGCAGCGCCGAGCACTGGATCGACTTCGACCTGTTTGGGCACCAGATCGTCGCCCACTACAAGCCCCGGGCCGCCGCAAACGGCTCAGCACACAGCAATCCGGTGGACGGCCACGACGTTCCCGTTCCACATTTCGGAGTGGTGTTGACTCAAGAAGATTGGGAGACACTCGCTGAACGCGTCCGCGCCGCCGGCGTCAAGTTCATCATCGAGCCCTACACCCGCTTCAAAGGCGAGGTCGGCGAACAATCGACCATGTTCTTCCTGGACCCTGCCGGCAACGCCCTCGAGTTCAAGGCCTTCGCCGACCTCGGGCAGTTGTTCGCCAAATAGGCTCCGTACCCCGCGGCTGGCGCTCGGAGTCCCCCTCTGACCGCCAGCTCAGCCGGCCTACCGCAGCGCCTGCGGAGCCGAAACCGGCGCCGAGTCGACCATCTCCGGCTGCACCACCATCCCGTCGAACAACGTCGCTCCAACCAGGTGGTTCCCAACCGGTCGAATGAACCGGAGCCGCCACCCTGTATCCCAGTACGTCACCTTGTGGTCAGGGACGGACACGCTGAACGCCACAGGCGAGACCGACGACGTAACCAGGATCCGCTGCCCTGCTGAGTCGTAAAAGAGGCTATCGACCTCGGTCACAAACAGGTTCCGCAGTTGTTTCCAGTTCGCGCCAAAGTCGCTGGACAGCCACACGCCTTCCCGTCCGCCGATCCAAAGGTTCTTTTCAGCGTCAATCGCCACCGCTCCGATCTGCGTAAGGTCGGCCGGCAACGCCACCGTGTCCCACGTGGCACCACCATCGGGAGACATCGACAGCCGTTGCAGGCCGGCCGCGACGATGATCGGCGCCGAATTCGGCTCGGTCGCACCCTTCGCCGGGTCCAGGGCCGAGACGAAGTGCACATCGGGCATCGCCAGCGAGCTGATCGCTGCCCAGTGCTGCCCGCCGTCGGTCGAGCGGAGCAGCCCTTCACCGGTCCCGGCCAACAGCGTATCTGCCGAGCGGGTCAGGCTGTACACGACTGAGTCGACGCGAGCCACCTTCGGCTGCTCTTTCGCTGGAGGGTCCTTTTTCGCAGCCTTAGGCGCCGGACGCTTCGTCGGGTGTGCCGTCTGGGCCTTGCGACTGGGAACGGACGCACCGTGCCGATGCCCGCTCGCCCGTACACTCGTCAGGCTTACCTCCGACAGGTGCGCGCGCCCGTGATAGGCAACAGGTTTCACTCGTCGCGAGCTGCGTGCCGGCTTTTTAGCCGTGTGAGCCGTCACGCAGAGCGGGCTTAGGCCTGCCGATGCGGCGTCGCTACCGCCCGAGCATGATCTGCCGGCACAGCCCGGCTCGCCACGACCACACTGGTCTGGTTGCTGGAGCGGCCCGGGAGCGGCACATCCATCAGGCTCGAGTCTGCCCAGGTCCCGCCGCTCATCCGGAACATTCCGTGACCCGTGCCAGCCAGCAGCGTACCGTCCGGCAGAGACACCAGGCTGAACACATCGCGCCCGCCAAGACCGTCGCTCTGCTGCTGCCAGTGCACCGCACCGTCCGTGCTCGCAAAAACACCACCGGTCTGCTTGTCGTTCACCACCCCGACATAAAGAGTGCTGGCGTTCTGGGCATCGGAGGCGAACGCGGTCACCTGGCGCGCCGAGAAACCGGTGTTGGACGCCTCAAACGTCGTCCCGCCGTCCTCGCTCCGGTACACTCCCGCCCGATCCGTCGCCATGACCACATGGTTTGCGTTCGAGTGATCCACATACACGTCGTTCACAATCACGTCCGCAGGCGTGATGCGGTCCCACTGCGTGCCGCCATCGAGCGTGCGATAAAGACCTTCCGTGGTCCCCGCGAAGACGGTGTTCAAATGCTCCGGATCCTGCGCGAGCTTCCGCGTCCGGCGTGCCGTCGACGGAATCCCCTGGACCTTGTGAAATAGCTCACCGGCATTCTCGCTCTTGTAAATGCCCGAGCATGCGCTCAAGTACACGACGTTCGGCTGCTGTCGGGTCCACGATGATCGAGAACACGTCCGAGTCATCGATGATTCCCTGCTTGATGTTGTGCCACGTCGTGCCGCCATCCGTCGTCTTCCATGGCAGATGCCACGTGCCCGCATAGATCACTTGCGGGTCAACCGGATCGATGGCAATCGACTGCACCTCTTTGATCTCGCCGCTTCCCTCGGGACTGATCTGCTGCCAATGAACGCCGTTGTCCTTCGATAGAAAGACTCCCTTCAGCGTGCCCGCAACCAGCTCCTGCGGATCGGACGAAGACCGGGTCAGCGCGCGTACCGACTGGCCGCGCATCTCCGCCTGGCTGTACCAGTTCTTTCCGTAGTCCTCACTGATGAAGATCCCGCCATCCGGCTGATCGGCGGTATATGCGGCAACAATCAGGCGCTTCGGGTTCTTCTCATCGACCACAATATGGTCGATCACAAGGTCGTTGCGGCTGCGCAATCTGCGCCACCCGCGCCCAGCTCGTGCCGCCGTCATGCGAGTCGTACAACCACCCCGTCGCGGTACCGAGAAACAGGTGCTTGGAGTCGGCCGGGTCAGCAGCCAGCGAGCGTGCGTCACCGCCGTACGGCCCCAAAGGGAACCATGTGGCGGCCCGGCTTACACCTCCCATAAGGCTCGCGGCCAACAGGGCACAGCCCACCCGGATTGATAAAAAGACGCGCATGTCCCTCGAACTCCAGCCTCAGCCTAAAGCAAACACCCAGCCCGCCCAGCGCAAAGCGCACCGGCTCTGGTTCATTTCGCTTCCATTTCTGATGCGACCTTCAGACCCGACGCCACCCCGTTGCCGTCGATCGCAGCCCAAAACACGACCGCGAACCACGGCAACGACCGGCGCCCATAACCGGCCCTCCTCCGCTCTTATCGGCAGAAGCTCAGGACTCTTTAGCGCAAATATGCGTCGTCCCTGCTGATCCAGTCCTGCCGCGGCGGAGCGAAGATATCGTAGTCCACCGTGTCCTCCAGCGCCTCCGCCATATGCGGCACATTGGCCGGGATCACCAGCACCTCGCCCGGGCCCACAACAACAACCGTCTGCCCGCCGTTCTCATCCAGCGTGAACTTCAACGCGCCTTCCGTGATCCACGTAATCTGCTCGTTCGCGTGGGAGTGCCGGGGCACGATGGCGCCCTTCTTCAGGTCCACACGCGCCACCATCGCCTGCTCGCCTGTGATGAACTTGCGCGAAAGCAGCGGGTTCATCGGTTCCGCCGGAACATCAGACCAGCGCGTGTGAACAGCTCGAGCAGAGGAAGAAACAACGTTCGACATGCATCTAGCTTAGCCGCTAAACCCGCAAATTTCCGCGTCTCCGGGGTCAAACCTTGTTGTAAAGTAAACGGAACTGCAACACATTTCAGCTGCTCGGGTGCGCTCAGCGCGCGACGCATCCGTGTATCTCTGCCCTGGTTGCCACCTTTTGTCTCTTCTTCTGGCCCTTCAACGCGAAAGGACGGACGGATGCACCTGGTTCCGACTCTTCGGCGGCGGTCCACCGCGACCAAGCTAGCCGGCTGCCTCCTCGGTGCATTCTGCACGCTTTTGCCCGCGCTCACCGCGGCGGCGCAGATGCCCGGCACGCCCTCCACCGACCGGCTTGCCGCGCTCGAAAAAGCGTCCGCCGCGAACGCCACTGCGATCGCCGCCGCCCAAAGCGCCGGCGACAACGCCTGGATGCTCACCTCCGCCGCGCTGGTTCTCATGATGAGCGGCCCGGGCCTCGCGCTGTTCTACGGCGGCCTCGTCCGGCGCAAGAACATCCTCGGCACCATGATGCAGACCTTCGCCATGATGGCCGTCATCACCATCCTTTGGGCGTTCGTCACCTACTCCCTGGCCTTCAGCACGGGGAACCCGTTCATCGGCGGCCTCCACAACGCGTTCCTCCACGGCGTCGGCCTTGCGCCGGACAAGGACTACGCCGGCACCATCCCGCTGCAGACCTTTATGGTCTACCAACTGATGTTCGCCATCATCACGCCCGCGCTCATCTCCGGCGCCTTCGCGGAGCGAATGAAGTTCTCCGCCATGCTCGTCTTCATGGTGCTCTGGGCGGTGTTCGTCTACAGCCCAATGGCCCACATGGTCTGGGGCAAAGGCGGCTTCCTCAACGCCGCGCTCGGCGGCCGCTTCCCCTGCCTCGACTTCGCCGGAGGCACGGTCGTCCACGTCACCTCCGGCGTCAGTGCGCTGGTCACGGCGCTCTATCTCGGCAAGAGGCTCGGCTATCCGCAACGTCCCATGCCGCCGCACTCGGTTGTGCTCAGCTTCATCGGTGCCTGCCTGCTCTGGGTCGGCTGGTTCGGCTTCAACGCCGGTTCGGCGCTCGGCGCCAGCGGTCTTGCCACCTCCGCCTTCGTCAACACTCATTTCGCTGCAGCGGCCGCGGCTGTCGGCTGGCTCGCGGCCGAGTGGATCCGCAACGGCAAACCCTCCGCCCTCGGCGGCATCTCCGGAGCGGTCGCCGGCCTGGTCGGCATCACGCCTGCCTCCGGCTTCGTCACCCCCATGGGCGCGCTCTGGATCGGCCTCATCACCGGCGTGTTCTGCTTCTTCATGGTCGTCGTCGTGAAAAACATCTTCGGCTATGACGATTCGCTCGACGCCTTCGGCGTGCACGGCGCGGGCGGCACGATCGGCGCCATCCTCACCGGCCTCTTCGCCAACTCGGCCATCAACCCGCTGCTCGGCGCAGGCAAACCCACCGGCTTCTTCGAGGGCAACCACACCCAGGTGCTCAACCAACTCGTCAGCATCGCCATCGCGTGGGGTCTCTCGATCGTCGGCACGCTTATCATCCTCGTCGTTGTCGATAAGCTGATCGGGCTGCGTGTCAACGAAGATGACGAACGGACGGGTCTTGATCTGAGCCAACATGGGGAAGAAGGCTACGACTGGGAGACGGCCTGAGCACGCGCCCAGACACCGGGCCAGTCCCGCACACACGCCCGAGAGGAAGCAAGGAGTTGGCATGCAAAAGATTGAAGCCATCATCCAGCCATCGAAGCTGGACGCCGTAAAAGACGCGCTGGTCGAAGCCGGAATCCTCGGCATGACCATCTTTGAGGCGCGCGGACACGGTCGTCAAAAGGGTCACACCGAGTTCTACCGCGGGCGCGAATACGCGGTCGATCTGCTGCCCAAGATCAAGCTCGAGATCGTCGTCGCCGACGCCATGCTCGAAACCGCCGTGCAGACCATCATCAACAGCGCACGCACCGGACGCATCGGTGACGGAAAGATCTTCATCTCCCGCATCGACGATGCCATCCGCATCCGCAACGACGAGCGCGGCGAGATTGCACTCTAACCGAGGCCGATGGCCATGACCGCCGACGCAAACACCGGACCCGAGGACCCCCGCGCCCTGTACGCCGAACGCATGCAGGGGATGCAGCAGGCGTTCGAAGCGACGGCCGACGGTGTGGCCGCGTGTCTCGCACGGTCCGCTGCAGTCGACGAGGTCATCCGATCCGTCTGGCAACATCACCGGGCCGCTCACCCCGCCGCCGCGGACGATCTCTGCATCGCTGCGGTAGGCGGCTTCGGACGCCGGCATCTCTTTCCATGCTCCGACGTCGATCTGCTCTTCTGCACCGGCCGCAACAGCGCAACCGACGCGCTCAAGAACATCATCCGCCAGATCTCGCAGTCGCTCTGGGACTGCGGCCTCAAGCTCGCGCCGGCAACCCGCAGCCTCGCGGAATGCGAACGCTTCCAGGCCGCTAACCCCGAGTTCGGCCTCGCCCTGCTCGACCTTCGCTTCGTCACCGGAAGCCAGCAAACCTTCGACGCGCTGCAGAACAAAATTCACGACCGCCGTTCCGCACGCGAGGCCTCTGCCCTTGGCGCCGCTGCCGCCGAACTCACCCGCGAGCGCCACGCACGCTTCGGCCACACGCTGTTTCACCTCGAGCCCAATGTGAAGGACGCCCCCGGCGGTCTCCGCGACGCCAACGTCTGCGGTTGGCTACGCCAACTTGCATCCGCACCCTCCGACGATCACGACGCTGCGCGCTTTCACGAAGCCGTTGCCTTCCTGACCGCCACCCGCGTCTTCCTGCACCTGCGCCACGGGCGCGACGACAACACGCTCGACTGGCACGCCCAGGATGAGGCCGCGGCAGCCTCCATCGGCTTCCGGTCGCGCAGCTCCGAAACGACTCCAGCACCCGACGCCGCCACCTGGATGCGCGCCTACTTCCGGCACGCCCGCGCGGTGCAGCATCAGCTCGCGCGCGAGCTCGAGCGCAACGGCCACCAGCCCCGGCGCTCCCGTTCCGTGCTTCGCGTCAAGGCGCCCGAAGCCGCCGGCTTCTACCTGAAAGACGGCGTCCTCGACCTTTCCCCGGCAAAGCCCGGTCTCGACAACGCCCAGGAAGCCGACGTCGTACTCGCCGCCTTCGGCCTGGTCGCCGAGACCGGCGTCACACTCGCGCCCGCCACCGAAGAGCGCATCGCCGCCGCCATCCCCATGCTCTCCTCCACGCTGGAAGAGGGCCCCCGGCTCTGGTTGCGGCTGCGCTCCATCCTCAACGGCGCAAACGCCGGCAACGCTCTCCGCGCGATGCACGCACTTGGCGTTCTGGAGCTCATCCTCCCCGAGTTCCACGGCATCGATGCGCTCGTGATTCGCGACGCCTACCACCGCTACACCGTCGACGAACACACCTTCGTTCTCATCGACTTTCTCCACGGTCTCGCCGCAGACCTGCCAGCCAACGCCCCCGAGTGGCGCATGCGCTTCCGCGCCATCCTGCTCGAGCTTCCCAACCCCGAACTGCTCTACCTCGCCGCGCTTCTGCATGACACCGGCAAAGGACGCGTCGGGCACGGATCACTCCGCCTCGAGCGCGCTTCTCGCAAGCGACGTCTGCGCCCGCCTCGATCTGGGCAGCTATGAGGCCGGTCTCGTCATCGCGCTCATTGAAAACCACCTCGAAATGTCCGCCGCGCTGCGCCGCGACATCTTCGACACCGAAAGCGTCCGCGTCTTCGCCGACAAGGTCCAGACCCACGATCTGCTTCGCATGCTGACCCTGTTCACCTATGCGGACATCTCCGCGGTTCACCCGGACGCGCTGACGCCGTGGAAGGCCGAGAACCTGTGGCGCCTCTCGATGGCGGCAGGCAATCAACTCGACCGCAGCGTCGACGAAGACCGCGTGCACGCCACTGGCACCCGCGCCGGGCGAGCCGCCGAAGCCCTCGCCAGCACCCTCGGCCGTACCCCGCTCCGAGCGCGCCGCCGTGCAGCGATATCTCGAGGGATTTCCCGAGCGCTACCTCCGCATCCACTCCGCCGACGCGATCGCCCGTCATATGGCCGCTGCCGCCGGTGGCGTCGAGACCGCCGTACTCTTCCGCCCGGGCGGCGCCGTTCACGAGGTCACCTTTGTCACCTCGGATCGCCCGCACCTCTTTGCCGACCTCGCCGCCGCGCTCGCCGGCTGGGGCATGGACGTGGCCACCGCCGAAGCCTTCTCCAACTCGCAAGGCTGCGTCGTCGATACCTTTCGTTTCGTCGACAGCTACCGCACGCTCGAACTCAACCCCGAGGAGCGCGAGCGCTTTCTCGAGGACCTGCGCGCCGCCATGGACGGTCGCCTCACCGCCGATCACTGGAAGAGCCGTCGCCGCGCCCGGCGTGCCGTCCGCCGCCGCGTTGTAGAAACCCGTATCGAGTTCGATAACGCCGCCTCGTCGCACTCCACGCTGGTGCAACTCATCGCGCAGAATGTGCCGGGAGTCCTGCGTACCGCGGCCCTCGCACTCAGCCACGCGGGGTGCAGTGTCGAGGTCGCATTGATCGATACCGAAGCCGAGATGGCGATTGATGTGTTCTACGTCACACGCGGGGGGCGTAAGTTAGAAGATGCTGAAGCCGAGGCCCTCGCCGTTGAACTGGCCCAGTGGATCCGGGCCAACGCTGAGGCGGCAGTGTAGAGCTTCCGTCCGGGCCGCGTAATCCCGTCGGGCTTCCCTGTTTCCTGGGCTCTCATTCGCTTGAATTCGGGGCACTTCGACCAACCAGATGCCACATGAGGGCATCGCAATGAATGTTCCCGGCGGGCTACCTAGAAAGCGCAATCTCCCGCCGTGAGCGGACTCCTATACTGAGACCATGAGCAAAGATTCACCGCAAACGAGCAGCAACGGCCGCCCTGTCACCGTTCCCCAGCGCACCGACCGATATGTCTTCGGCACTCTGGACAGCTTCGGGAAAAATCGTGACAAGGTAGCCGAGGTGGACTGGGGCAACGATCAGCCGGAAGGTGTCGTGCTCGCCTCTCTCGATGCTGCAATCAACTGGGTCCGCAAAAATTCAATCTGGCCGATGACCTTTGGTCTGGCCTGCTGCGCCATCGAGATGATGTCGATGGGCGGCTCGCGTTACGACATCGCGCGCTTCGGCGCCGAGGTGTTTCGGCCCTCGCCGCGTCAGAGCGATCTGATGATCGTCGCCGGTCGCGTCTCGCAAAAGATGGCCCCGGTCATCCGCAGACTCTACGAACAGATGCCCGAGCCCAAGTGGGTTATCTCCATGGGCGCCTGTGCGACCTCAGGTGGCGTGTTTAACAACTATGCACTTGTACAGGGAGTCAACCAGATCATTCCCGTAGATGTCTATGTTCCTGGCTGCCCGCCACGCCCAGAACAACTTTTGTATGCCATCACCTTGTTGCAGGAGAAGATACAGGCCAGCCGCGGCACCGTCCGCCAAGCCCTAAACCTCTCATAAACAAAGCTCCCGTTGCCGTTCTCTACAGTAACTCTGGAGGTTCAGTTAACGGATTTAGCGCTTGCTGCCGATGAGGCAACAAGCTCGAATATCAGCAATACCCTGCCGCGATGAATTTCTGCATAGTTTGTTGCAACTTGCGGTACACTTTTCGGGATTTCAAAAAAGATTAGCGGGTCATTATCAACCCGCGTTCGTGCTTCAGGACTCACTAGTGGAGGATTGTCGAATGTCTTATCGCCCATTTCGCAAATTCGGCCGGTTCATGCTGGCTGCATGTGCGGTCAGCTTTGGAACTGCAACCTTAGGTGCGCAAGCGCCTGCTCCTGCCTCGACAGCAGGAACAGCCGCGACGTCGGCCGCCTATAGCGGACCCAATCCTTCCCGCGTAGACATCTTCATGGGCTACTCCTACTTTGGGCCGCATGGCACGCTTAAGCCGTACGGCATCAGCTACTCCTCGGTCGACGAAGGCGCTGTGCTCAGCGGCGCGTACTACTTCAATAAGTACTTCGGCGCTGAGGTGGAGGGCTTCGCGAACCCGGACGGTCGCAACGATGGCCTCTACAGCGGCTCGCTCGGTCCGATCGTGCGCGCTCCGATGCAGAACTTCACGCTCTTCGCCCATGGCCTTGCGGGCGGCGTGAAGATGGGTGGCCCGAACAGCGAAAACCCTGCAACCCTCGCTCATAACCCGTATCAGTGGGGCGTGACCCTCACCGCGGGCGGCGGCATGGACTACAACCTGCCCTGGTTTGACGGCCGGTTCGGTCTCCGCATCTTCGAGGCAGACTACCGCTACATCCACGCCAACTATGGTCCGGCCGTTGCCACGATTCCTACCGGTGGCGCGATCGGCGGACGCGCGAACCTGAATGCCGCTGAACTCAGCGCCGGCATCCTGGTGCACTTCGGCCACATCATCCCGCCGCCGCCCATCGGCTACACCTGCGCCCTGACCACACCGGCGGCTGGCACCACCATCTATCCCGGCGATCCTGTCGAAATCACCGGAACGGCCACCAACATCAATCCGAAGAAGCCGGTCACCTATAGCTGGACCTCGGATGCCGGTCCCGTCGGCAGCACCTCCAACGTCGCCGCTCTGGACACCAAGAGCCTCAACCCCGGCAGCTACAACGTCAAGGGCCACGTGATGCAGGGCAGCAAGCCCGGTCAGTTCGCTGACTGCACGGTCCCCGTCACGGTCACCCAGTTCCAGCCGCCTACCATCACCTGCTCGGCCAACCCGAGCTCCGTGAACCCCGGTCAGTCGGCCACCATCACCTCGCAGGGTGTGAGCCCGCAGAACCGCCCGCTGACGTATAGCTACACCGCGACGGCCGGCGCCATCAACGGCAACACCGCTACCGCAACCCTCGACACCACGGGCGTTGCTCCTGGCACCATCACCGTTACCTGCAACGTCGTCGACGACAAGAACCAGACAGCTTCGTCCACAACCACTGTGACCGTTGCTGCGCCGCCGCCGCCGCCGCAGATCCTCACCCAGAGCCTCTGCTCCATCTCCTTCGATCGCGACGCAAAGCGTCCGACCCGTGTGGACAATGAAGCCAAGGCCTGCCTGGACGACATCTCCCTCGCACTGGGCCGTGATCCTCAGTCCAAGCTGATCGTGGTTGGCACTGCTGCCAGCGACGAGCGGATGGCTGATCGTCGCGCCGCCGAGCGGGCCGTCAACGAAAAGGCCTACCTCGTCACTGACAAGGGCATCGATGCGAGCCGCATCGCGGTCTACACCGGCGCTGCCGGAGCCAAGACCGTAACCAACACCCTGGTTCCGGCTGGCGCCACGCAGCCTGACCTGACCGGCGACACCCCGGTGGATGAGGCGAACATCAAGCCGATTCCGCGGAACGCCCCAGCCCGTCGCGAAGGTCGCGGCCGCCGTCATCACCACCACCACGCGGCAAAGGGCGGCAACCAGTAACTCTCAACCCCTAACCACGAACGGCTGGTCAGAAACCCTGACCAGCCGTTCTTCTTTTGTGGCAAAATGCCACACCGACCGCGCCCGCCATCTGTTTCACTAGTATCTGCACCATCCTCATGCCGTCGTTCGTAGACGGGCCCGCGCGGCCTCTGGCAGAATGAACAGGCGCTCATCTCCTCCCTCTGCTTCCCTTAACGCTTTCTTTCTGGAGTACCTATGAACACTGTCAAAGTCGGACACAAGCAACTTGGCCCCGGACAGCCGTGCTACATCATCGCCGAGATCGGCATCAACCATAACGGCGACATTGACCTGGCAAAGAGACTGATCTCGGTGGCCGTTGCCGCCGGTTGCGACGCCGTCAAGTTCCAGAAGCGCACCGTCGACGTCGTCTACACCCAGGCGGAACTCGCCCAGCCCCGGCCCAATCCGTTCGGCGACACCAACGGCGACCTCAAGCGCGGTCTCGAGTTCGAGCGCGAGGAATACCAGGAGATCAGCCAGTTCTGCAAGCAGGTCAAGATCGACTGGTTCGTCTCCCCCTGGGATGAGGCCTCCGTCGACTTCATCGAGCAGTTCAACCCTCCCGTCTACAAGATCGCCTCGGCATCGCTCACCGATGACAACCTGCTGCGCCACGTCCGCAAGACCGGCAAGCCCGTCATCGCCTCCACCGGCATGAGCACCTATGAAGAGATCGACCATGCGGCCGAGGTCCTCGGCAAGCAGGACCTGATCCTGATGCACACCACCTCTACGTATCCCGCGAAGTATGAGCAACTCAACCTCCGCGCGATCCCCACCATGATCGAGCGCTACGACGTCCCCGTCGGCTACTCCGGCCACGAGACCGGCATCCCGACCTCCGTCGCCGCCGCCGTGCTCGGCGCCTGCTGCGTCGAGCGCCACATCACCATGGATCGCGCCATGTGGGGTTCCGACCAGGCCGCCTCGCTCGAGCCCAACGGCATCTCCCGCCTCGTCCGCGACATCCGCCTCTGCGAGCAGTCCATGGGCGACGGCGTCAAGCGCGTCTACGAGGAAGAGATCCCGGTCATGAAGAAGCTGCGCCGCGTCGGCGCGGCTGTCTAACCGATGCCGCTCTCATCCCAGCAACTCACAGATGGCCTGCAAAGCTTGCAGGCCATCGCCTTTGACGTCGACGGCGTCCTCACAGACGGCATGCTCGGCTGGTCGTCCGCGTCAGGTGAAGAGATCAAGCGCTTCTCCTTCGCCGACATCATGGGCGTCTCGCTGCTGCGCCGGCTCGGCCTCAAGCTCGCGCTCGTCTCCGGCGAGCCCTCGCCCTTGGTCGACCGCTACGCCGCCAAGATGCACATCCATCACGTCGTCAAAGGCACGCGCGACAAGGCCGCCGCGCTGCGCGAGTTCGCCGCGCGATTCTCCATCCCGCTCGAGCACACCTGCTTCTTCGGCGACGACGTCAACGACCTCTTCGCCATGGAGATCGCCGGCCTCTCCGCCTGCCCCGCCAACGCCGCCACCGAGGTCCTCGAGTACGTCACGGGACGCAACGGCTTCGTCAGCAACCAGCCCGGCGGCGCCGGTGCCGTCCGTCAGCTCACCGACGAACTCCTCAAAGCGCGCAAGCTCCGCGGCCGCGACGTCTTCCTCATGAGGCCGCCCGAGTAGCCGCTCCGGTGGGCTTCGCCCACGTCGTCCACAGCGGTCGCGCCTCCGACGCCGTCTCGTACCCTGCGCGCCGGAAGATCGCCTCAACAGCCTTGTCGGTCATCTTCCCGTCCGCCTGCGGGTGATTCGTGTCCAGCGCGAAATGCGTCTTGCCTTGCTGTAGCAGGGCTCCTGCCGCATGCAGCGCCTCCATCTCAGCGCCCTCGATGTCGATCTTGCAAAACGCCGGGACGCCCCACCGCCCGCATGCCTCATCCAGCGTCAGCGCATCCACCATCACGGTCGACCCCACTGACTCCCGCAGAAGCAGGGTGCTCAATGACGATCCGATGGTCCCTTCGGCGTTAAACGCCAGCTTCCCCGACCGCCCGGCAATCGCAGCGTTCTCCGCGGTCACGTTGTGCAGCCCGTGGCGTTCCAGGTTGCGCCGCAGAAGTTCGATAGTTGCCCGGATCCGGCTCAAACGCGATCACCCGGCCCTCCGGTCCCACCAGCTTCGAAAGCTGATACGTCGAGACCCCGCAGTGTGCGCCGATATCGAAGACCAGGTCGCCCGGTTGCGGCCGATACCAGCGCAGATACTCCGCCAGCGCCTCTTCCTCCTCCGGAAACGAGGCCATCTCAAACTGCAGCCCCGACGCCGCATAGGTCTGCAGAATCCCCGGACGCGAAAAATCCAGTACCTGCACGCCATCGAGCTCCGTCGGCACCAACGGCGAGAAATAAATCTCAAACTTCTCCGCCATGTCCACAACGTAGATCAGGTGCCGCGGAGCAATGCTCATCGCACGGTTGCCCTTGCGCAACCAGTATGTGTCCTCGCCCTTCTGCTGAATCACCGCGCCGAACGGCAGGCACATCCGGGCCAGGTTCAGCAGGTCCGGCTGCGTGGAAAAGTCGACCAGCGCGACCCCTTCGACCTCGCGGGCCAGCAGCACGCCTGAAAGCTCGTCAAAGTGCGCGCAAAGCGTCGGCGCATACAAAAGATGCTTCGCCGCAATCCGCAGAACACGATCGTTCCTCTGCAGGTCGACCACGCCGCCCCGGGACCGCACCGTGATCCCATGCGCCTTGCAACTCCGGCTAGCCCACTGCCGCGCAAACCAGCTTGCGCCGGCCGCTGATAAAACCGCTGTCCGAACCCGACCCATGACTCCAAAAACCTCTGCTTTGTCCCGCGTGCGGAGGTCCGCGCGCCCTGCGTCCGCCTGCCCGACGCTTAATGCACACGAGAACCTGCTGTGGGGACCAGTCTACCGTTAGCATAGATGGGGTACATGAAGCTCTCCGATTACGTCCTGAAGTTCGTCGCTGATCGCGGCGTGAAGCACGTCTTTCTTGTTACCGGCGGCGGCGCAATGCACCTCGACGCCTCCCTCGCGACCGAAACCCGCATCACCCCGATCTGCAACTCGCACGAGCAGGCCTCCGCCATGTGCGCCGAAAGCTACGCCAAGGCCGTCAACGGCCTCGGCGTCGCGCTGGTCACCACCGGCCCCGGCGGCACCAACACCATCACCGGCGTCGCCGGCGCGTGGCTCGACTCCACGCCGACCCTCTTCATCTCCGGCCAGGTCAAGCGCCCCGACCGCATGTTCGACGCCGCTCACCGGCAAGCCGCTCGGCATGCGCCAGCTCGGCGTGCAGGAGGTCGACATCGTCTCCATCGTCGAGCCCATCACCAAGTACGCCGTCACCGTGCTCGACCCGCTCGACATCCGCTACGAGCTCGAAAAGGCCCACTACCTCGCGCTCAACGGCCGCCCCGGCCCCGTCTGGATCGACATCCCGCTCGACGTCCAGGCCGCCCCGATCCCTGACCCCGAAACGCTCCGCAGCTTCGACCCGACCCAGTATCGAGGCCGCCCAGGCCAACGAGAACCTCAAGGACGAGGTCCGCCGCGTCGTCGAGGAGCTCCAGCGCTCCACGCGCCCGCTGCTCTTCGTCGGCAACGGCACCCGCCTCGCCCGCGCCGAAAAGCAGTTCACCGAGCTGCGCCTGCTGCTCGACATCCCCACCGTCGCCACCTGGTGCGCCGCCGACCTCGTTCCCTCGGACGTCCCCACCTTCGTCGGCCGCCCCGGCAACGTCGCCGCCCGCGGAGCCAACTTCGCCCTCCAGAACTGCGACTTCCTCCTCGTCCTCGGTTCGCGTCTCGACATGGCCCTCACCGGCTACGCCCCGCAGAACCTCGCCCGCGAAGCCCACAAGGTCGCCGTCGACATCGACCCCGCCGAGCTTCAAAAGCTCTACCCACACCTTCAGCAGCCCGTAGTCGCCGACGCCCGCGCCTTCCTCGACGAACTCCTGCGCCAGCTCAAGGCCCTCAAAGGCATCGACCACAGCCGCTGGGCCGACTGGAACAAGCGCGCCGCCCAGTGGAAGACCCGCTACGACGTCGTCACCGACGAGCACCGCAAGCCCGAAGGCCTGGTCTCCATCTTCAACCTCGCCGAGGTCATCGGCACCGAATCCAAGCCCGAAGACAAGCTCGTCTCCGGCTCCTCCGGCTCCGGCATCGAGATCTTCCTGCTCGCCTGCCCCACCCGCGCCGGCCAGCGCATCTTCCACACCGCCGGCCTCGGCTCCATGGGCTACGGCCTGCCGATGGCCGATCGCCGTCTGCATCGGCTCCAACAACCAGCAGACCATCCTCGTCGACGGCGACGGCGGCTTCCAGTTCAACATCCAGGAGCTCGAAACCGTCCGCCGCCTCAACCTGAACACCAAGCTCTTCGTCCTCAACAACGACGGCTACGCCTCCATCCGCGCCTCGCAAAAGGCCTACTTCGGCTCCGCGCAGATCGGCGCCGACGCCGCCACCGGCCTCACCGTCCCCGACCTCTCCCGCGTAGCCAACGCCTACGGCATCCCCGCCGTCGTCATCCACGACCAGACGAACCTCCGCGAAGAGGTCCGCAAGGTCCTCGCCATGGAAGGCCCCGTAGTCATCGACGTCCACGTCATCCCCGACGAGCAGCGCGCCCCACGCCTGCAGTCCTACCAGAAGCCCGACGGCAGCTTCGTCTCCAAGCCCCTCGAAGACATGTTCCCCTTCCTAAGCCGCGAAGAGTTCCTCGAAAACATGATCGTCAAACCGCTCGAGGAGTAGCCCTGCATGAAGCTGCGTCCCACAGCCATCCCGGGCTGCTTCGGCATCGAGTTCAACGCCTTTCAGGACACGCGCGGAAGCTTCGTCAAGACCTTTCGCGCAACCTCCTTTCGCGAACTCGGCCTCGAGTCTGCATTCACCGAAAGCTTCTACTCCACCTCAGCCGAGGGCGTCGTGCGCGGCATGCACTTCCAACTCCCGCCGGCGGACGGAGCAAAGCTCGTCTACGCGCTCTGGGGCGAGGTGCTCGACGTCGCGGTCGATCTCCGAGTCGGCTCCCCCGCGTTCGGCAAAGCCATCGCGCTCACCTTGTGCCCCGAGCGCCCCATGGCCGCCTACATCCCCCGCGGTGTCGCGCACGGCTTCCTCGCCACCCGCGGCCCCGCAACCCTCGTCTACAGCGTTTCCTCCGAGTACGACCCCAAGCTCGACAGCGGCATCCGCTGGGACTCCTTCGACTTCGATTGGCCCGTCACGCCGGCCCCAACTCTCCGCGCGAGATCAAGGCTTCGTCGGCCTCCCCGAGTTCAACAGCCCCTTCGTCTACGCGCCCACCGAGGTGCCCGCGTGACCACTCGCCCCGACACCCCCGCGCGCTCATCGTCGGCGCCTACGGCCAAGTCGGCGCCGCTCTTTGCAACCATCTCGGCTCGACCGCGATTCCCGCCGGCCGCTCCGCCGGTCCGACGGCAGCGTTCACGTCGACCTCGTAGCCCTCGCCGCCAACCCCTCGCTCGCCGCCGAGATCCTGGCGCCCCTCAACCTCAGCGCGGTCTACTGCGTCGGCGGCGCCACTGACGTCGAGCGCTGCGAGTCCGACCTCGACTGGGCCATGAACACCAACTGCTACGGCCCGGTCGCCCTCGCTAAAGCAGCCCGCCATCTGCCGTTCGTCTACTTCTCCACCGAGTACGTCTTCGACGGCAACGACGGCCCCTACGACGAGACCGCGCCCACGAACGCACTGTCCGTATACGGCAAGTCCAAGCTCGAGGCCGAACACCGCATCCTCGACACCCATCCGAGCCCTCTCATCGTCCGCACCACCGTCGTCTACGGTCCCGACCGCCAGGGCAAGAACTTCCTCTACACCCTGCGTCGCCTGCTCTCTTCCGGACAGCGCATGCGCGTCCCCTCAGACCAGGTCTCGACGCCTACCTACAACGAAGACCTCGCCGCCGCCACCGCCGAACTCGTCCATCTCGGCCAAACCGGCATCTTCAACGTCACCGGCCCCGAGCTTCTGTCCCGCTACGACTTCGCCCTGCTCGCCGCCGACATCCTCGGCCTCGACGCGGCGCTGCTCTCACCCGTGCCCACGGCAGAGCTAAACCAGAAAGCCCCTCGCCCGCTCCTCGCCGGCCTGCTCACCGACAAGCTCCGCGCCACGCTCCAACAAACCCGCATGCGCCCCACCCGGGAAGCCATCCGGACTTGGGCCGCCACAACGCCTGCCGCAAGCTAATACTTCCGCCCACGCAAGGTCCGATAAGCCTTCCGTCCCAATGGCGCCAGCTTCGGCGCAAACAGATCCGTAAAACCAACCCCCAGCATGAACAACCCGAACGGGCTCAGGAAGTGCCGCGTATAGCGAAGTAGGCCTTCAGAGCCTGACGCTTGTTGTTCCGGTAGCGCTGGTTCAGCACATCGGGAATCATCCGGGTGTTCAGCCGTTGCGGCAAGCCTCGCGAATCTGCGCATACTTCCCCTCATCGCCTCGGCCATTGGCCCGCAACTCTCGCTATCGCGAGCTCCGCAATCTCGATCAGGTCGCGGTGCCAGTCCTCGATGACCGCCTTGTTCGTGACGCTGCGGTGCATGCGGTACTGCGCGAGAATCCGATTGACGAAGACCGTATGCCCCCGCTTCGCGAGAATCCTGACCATCTTCGCCACGTCGTTCGCGAGCGGATACTCCTTCGCATAGCCCTCTCCCAGGTCGGAACGCCGATAAAGGATGCAACAGGGCCAGATCAGACGTTTGCCGTCGAAGAACTGCAGTATGGTCTCGCTCGCGGGCTCAAACTCCGGATACGCAGGTCCCGTGCGAAAGACCTTCCCGTTCTCGTCGATCACCTTGCCACGGCAAAAGGCCATCCCCACCTCTGGTTCCGGCACCGGCCCGTCTTCAAATGCTGAGACGAGGGCCTCAATGGCCTCTGGCTCAAGGATGTCGTCGTCGGAAAGCATCAGGAAATAATGGCCCGTCGTGGCGGCGACGCACGCGTTCCAGTTATCGGCCATCTCCAGCGTCTTCGTCTGTGTAAGCACACGCACGCGGGGATCTCTTGCTATCTCCGCGATCACCTCGGCCGTGTTGTCGGTCGAGGCGTTGTTCGAGATAACAATCTCAAAATTCTTGTACGTCTGGGCAAGCGCAGACGAGGCCGCAAGTTTCAGGTACGCGGCCCGGTTCAACGTTGGGATCGCAATCGTCACCAATCTGTTTGCGCTCACCGGCCGTTACCCCTCCAAAGTGCCTGTTGCTGCGATCTGCATATCACCACGCTACGCGAACAGGTGGGCGTGCGCTACTTCGCGACACACTTCCCCGCCCTTGCTCGCTGGGCACGTTCTAAGAGATATTCAGTCTGATGCCGACCTTCCGCGCAGGCGCTGTAACCGTTGGCATTCCTACCTGGAATCGGCGGCCTCTGCTGCAGCGAGCACTTGCAAGTGTTCTTGCTCAGACGTACCCGGATATCCAGATCGTTATCTCCGACGATGCTTCGACCGACGACACCTGGGATTATGTCTCTCAGTTGACCGACCCTCGCATCGTGAAGATACGTCTTCCTCAAAACGGAGGCATGGTTGCGAACTTCAACTCCGCCTTGCGAGGCGCAACCTCCGAATTCTTCCTGATGCTCAATGACGATGACGCGCTTGAGCCCACCGCGCTCGAAAAGATGGTTCGCGCGTTCCTCCAGCCTCCGAACTCCGTTCCCTCCCATGAGGTCGGGGTCGTCTGGGTTCCCTTCATCAACGTGAATGAAAAAGGGGAACACCTGTGGGCCGTACGCGGAGGGCCTGCGATCGAAACCAGCGTTGACCTCATTGAGGGCCTGTTCAATGGAACCCGTGGTCCCCTCATCTCTGGCGTGATGATGCGCACGGAGCAGAGCCTTGCCATCGGCGGCTATGACCCCGAAGCGGGGCCTCTCGCCGACAGCGCAAACTGGGGCAAGGTCGCTCTACGCCACCGGTACTCTCTTTGCGTTGATGAACCGCTCATGCTCTACGCCGTACACTCCGGCGGAATGACCACCACCGGGGCGATCACGTTCTGGATCGAAGCGAAAAAGCGCGAGATCGAGGCATATGTGTCTTTGCTTCGCGCCCAGGGTGACGAAGCGGGCGCCCAACGCCTCATTCGCGCCGGCAAACATACCATTGCGAACAGCATTATCACCGTGCTCCTTCGCTTCGTCGGCAAACCCGGCTGGATGCGCGCAGTCGCGCGCGAATCGTGGAGGACACGGCAATACATGTTCACTCCGTTCGTTGCGAAACGCCTCATCCTCGACGGCTGGAAGCTCCTGCGCCTCAAGCGCAAAGGTTGACCCCGTCCGCAGCGGCGGTTCTCTACGTCTTTCGTGGCAGCAGCGCAGCGAGCGACGTCCTCTCCCCCGGCGAAAGGATGAGAACCAGCGACGCTGCCAACCCGGCCAGCGCAACGCCTCCGCAACCCACCACCACGGCGGGAAATGCCGATAATCCGGCGACCAGGATGCGCAGTCCATAACCCGCGGCGAGTAAGAGTCCCAGCAGCAAAAGCACAGGCAGTAGCACCCCAATCGCGTGTGCGCGCAGCGAGATGTGGAACTGGCGCATCGTGTACCACGGCGCGTACCAGTTATTCGTGACGATCTGCGCGCAAAAGGTCCCCAGCGCGACCCCGAACAGACCCAGCTTCCCTGCCAGGTACACCGAGAACACGATGTTGAGCACCCCCGCCAGCAACGCAGGAACAGTAAACACGATTCTGCCCGTCGCCATGGTAGCCGTCGCCATCGAGGTATGGTGAGCTTCCAGCAGCATGACCACAAGCAAAGCCCAGACCACCGGAAAGCCCACAAAGTGCCCCGGTCCAAGCCACAAATCGATGATGCGGTCTGAAAAGCAGGCGAGCATCGCGGCAAAGATCGCCATCATTCCCAGGCTGTACTTCAGCGTTCGCGCAAGCAGTCGCTTGATCTCAGGCACATTCTCCTGTGCATGTGCCTGCGCCTGGAACGGAGAGGCCGTGACGGCAAGCATGCTGGTGAGCGCCATCATCGTGGTGACCAGCCGGGAAGCCGCCTGGTAGTTCGGGATGAGCCCGGTTCCCAGCCTCGACGCAATGACCAGGTTGTCCGTCTGCAGAATCAGAATTCCGCCGAGCACTGTCCCGGCATATTTCAGGCTGGGAATCGCAAGTCGCCGCAGCGTGGCAAAATCCAGCTTCCCCTTGCCGAAGAGGTTCATCCTTGCTCGAAGCAATGACGCGCGCGCTGCCAGGACGGTGACCAGCGCTTGCAGAACGAACGCGATCGCAATACCAACCAGGCCGGGATGCACCACCAGCGCCACTACAAACAGCGCAAACCCGAAGGCAAGTCCGAACGTGCGGATCTGCTTTTCCCGAAGCGTCTCGCCCAGCCCGAAGATCCCCGCCAGCCAGCTTTGGCCAACCAGGTTGATGCATGCGCCAATCAGAAAGATGATCCATGCGGGCCGCGAAGCAGACGTGAGCGCGTGCGGAATCACTGTCCGGAGATACGCCCATCCGGCCCAGAATCCGCCCAGGAACACCGCACCGGCGATCGCGGAGGTCGCAAACGTTCCCGTTCGCACCAGCGACCCGACCGCTTCGCCACTCTCTTCGGGCTTGTGCGTTGCTACCGCAAAGCTGATCTCTCGCCCGAGCGTTGGCCCCACCCCGAGATCAAACAGGGCCACGTAGTTGCCGAAGGTTGTGAACAGGATCCAGACGCCGGCCGCCTCTTCTGACAGATAGTGCAGCAGAAACCGAAGCTGAAAGATCCCAACGCCGATGCTGACCACCGTGAACAGCACGCCACCGGCAAAGCCGCTCAGGATCTTACGGTCAGTCGTCATCGATACTGAGCCATTGTACGGATTCCATGCGTCTTCGCGCCGCGAGCGCGGATCGGGACGGTACGCTGTGGGGCAAAGTCGCTCTGCGGTACGGATACGCCGCCGGCGTCCGTCAGCGCCTCATGGCTAACTTATGCGCCCGGCAGGGGGGCGCTATCGCCGACGCGGCTCTCCAAGGAGCCCGTCGGCCCCCGAGAGACCATCCGCTTGACCCACGTTCGTCAACCAGACGTCCGCCGAGAGTCGTAGAACATTCCAGCCGACGGCTTGCGCATGAATTCCACCCGTTCCTGTAGCATTGGAACTGGAGCGACCTCATCGGCTGTGCAGTTCGCCCCTTGAACCGGCAGCCGAGTCCGTGCGGTTATCGAAGTCCAAGGCTAAGTGGCTTCTTTCGAAGACTTTGCGGAAAAGTACCCCAGGGGCGACCCTGGCGGTCTCCCGCCCGGCGGCCGCCCCCCGAGGCTAAACTTTCAACAGCCCTCCCCGGAGCCAACGACGCAGTGACCTCGAAGAAGACCATCTCCATCATCACGCCCTGCTACAACGAGGAGGCCAACGTCCTCAACCTGTACAACCAGGTCCGCGCGGTGATGGCCGGCATCGGCCGCTACGAGTACGAGCACATCTTCATCGACAACCACTCGCGCGACAACACCGTCGCCATCCTGAAGATGATCGCGGCCGAAGACCCCAACGTGAAGGTGATCGTCAACGCCCGCAACTTCGGCCACATCCGCTCCCCCATTCACGCGCTCATGCAGGCCCGCGGCGACGCCATGATCGGCATCGTCGCCGACCTTCAGGACCCGCCCCCCATGATCGCCGACCTCATCCGCGAGTGGGAAAACGGCGCCTACTGCGTCCTCGGCATCAAGCGCACCAGCGAAGAACACTCGCTCATGTTCTGGGCTCCGCAAGCAGTACTACAAGTACGCCGAGCGCCTCTCGCTCCATCGAGACCATCCAGAACTACACCGGCTTCGGCCTCTACGATCGCAAGGTCGTCGAACTCGTCCGCCAGTTCGACGATCCATACCCCTACTTCCGCGGCATGATCGCCGAGATCGGCCTCCCCACCGTAAAGCTCCTCTACGACCAGCCCGCCCGCAAGTTCGGCGTCACCAAGAACAACTGGTACACGCTCTACGACATCGGCATGCTCGGCGTCATCAACTACTCCAAGGTGCCCCTGCGCATGGCCACCTTCGCCGGCTTCGGCGGCGCGCTCCTCAGCTTCCTCATCGCCATCGGCTACCTCGTCGCCAAGCTCGCCTTCTGGAACACCTTCCAGGTCGGCGTCGCGCCCATGATCATCGGCGTCTTCTTCATCCAGTCCATCATGCTCGTCTTCATGGGCATCGTCGGCGAATACATCGGCGCCATCTACACCCAGACTCCAGCACCGCCCCTACGCCGTCGAACTCGAACGCATCAACTTCGACCACACCTTCGGCTACCCACGCACGGAGCCCGTCGCGCTCGCGGCCTCACCGCCGGCAACCCGCTCACCATGCCCGCACCCAGCGCACAGGCCGTGCCCTCACCCAGCGAAAAGGCTCGCATCTCCGCATGACTGATCTAGTCCGCCGTCAGCTACAGCAATCCCTCGAAACACTCACGAAGGTCCTCAACGACGAGCAGATCCACTACGCGGTCGTCCGCGCCGGCGAACTAACCGCGCACGCCATGCACAGCGGGAAGAAATTGATGGTCTGCGGCAACGGTGGATCCGCCGCCGACGCCCAGCACCTCGTCGCCGAGTTCGTCTCCCGCCTCACGGTCGACCGCCCCGCCCTGCGCGCCGTCGCCCTCACCACCGACACCTCCATCCTCACCGCCATCGGCAACGACTACAGCTACGACAACGTCTTCGAGCGCCAGGTAGAAGCCCTCGCCAACCCCGGCGACGTCCTCCTCGCCATCTCCACCAGCGGCAACAGCAAGAACTGCATCAAGGCCCTCAAGCAAGCGCAAGCGAGATGGGCGTCACAACCATCGCCTACACCGGCAACAACGGCGGCAAGATGGCCGAGCTCGCCGACATCAACGTCATCATCCCCAGCGACGTGACGATGAACATCCAGGAATCCCACCTCGCCCTGGAACACATCTTCTGCATGGTCGTAGAGCGCTGCTACTTCGGCCCCGACTTCGGCTCCAAGCCGCAGCAGTTGGCCGAGTAATGCCGATCTCCTACCGCGCCGCCCAAACCCTCATCAAACGCGGCGACGAACCTGCCCTGCGCGCCGCTCTCGCCTCCGGCCTCGACCCCCAGCTCACGAATCAGAACGGCTGGACCCTGCTTATGCTGGCCGCAGTGGAAGGGAATATCGCGATCGCACAGGCCCTGCTCGACAGCGGCGCCTCCGCTAACGTTCGAAACACCAAGGGCGAAACCGCCCTGAGCATCGCAACAGCGAAAGGCCATACCGCGTTGGCCGATCTCCTCCGCGCGAACGGCGCCGGCTAGCCTTCGGCCGAACCCCGCAACTTCTATCGCGTCGCGCTGGAGACACTGACCTACACTGGCGCATGGCCAATCCGTCCCGCCTCAGCCATCTGACCTTCGCCGGCATCGCTCTCGCGGCAAGCTTTCCAGTGTTCGCCCAGCAGCCACGTACAGCCGCCGTCCACACCCCCGACGTCGATCTCGCCACCTTCACCTACGGTGCGGCAAACCCGGCCGCCATCCCCATCATCGCCGTCAACGGCGGCCCCGGCCTTTCGCACGTCTACATGATCCAGAACGACGTCTGGACGGCGCGCGTCGCCGCCCACCGCGCCGTCATCATGTACGACCAGCGCGGCACCGGCGCCTCGCACCTCACCAACACCAACGCGCCCCAAACCATGGACGCCCAGGTAGCCGACCTCGACGCCGTACGCGCCTCGCTGCACGCCGGCAAGGTCAACCTCATCGGCGACTCCTACGGCGGCCTGCTGGTCTCGGCGTACGCCGTCGCGCACCCGGAGCACGTCAACACGCTCATCCTCTCCGACTCCGCCGCCCCCGGGATCCCGCGCCTGCACCCGCGCCTCGACGAGGTCTTCCCCGACGTCATCGCTGAGACCAAGGAACAGGCAGCCAAACTCACCGACCGAAACGCGGTCGCGCAACTCCAGTTCCGCGCGCACATGCGCATGATCTTCTACTCAAAACAGCTCGCCGAGCGCTACCTGGCCGGTGCCCCCGACCTCGGCTTCACACCAGCGACGAGCGCCGCCGTATCGAGCGCGATCGCGCAACTCGACCTCACACCGCAGATGGCACAGTTCCGCTTCCCAGTGCTGGTCCTGCAAGGCCGCTTCGACCTCAACGTCACACCTGACGTCTCCTGGGCCGTCGCCCACAACATCCCCGGCGCCCAACTCGTCTGGTTCGAGAAGAGCGGTCACCTGCCCTACTACGAAGAACCCGACATGTACGCCTCGGTCGTCAACCAGTTCCTCCAGGCGCACGATCCTGCAGCGCGGTAGCAACTCCGCCGCACACAAAAAGCCCGGCACTCACAAGAGTGCCGGGCCTGTTGTCGTATCGTGTCGCTTAGATCAGCCGCAGGCGACGGCGCATTGCACCTGCCGCACCTGCCAACCCCGTCGCCATCAGCAGAAGGCTCGAGGGCTCTGGAACCGCCGACGCTACAGGCGTGACGCTGACATCGTCGAGCGAGAAGTAGCCCGGATCGTCACGCTCGCTGAAGCTGATCGTGTCACTGCCGGTCCCGGTAAAGTCGAACGAGTACAGCGTGTACCCCTGTGCCGGCACATTTGTAAGACTCAGCACCGTGGTTCCGTCGATCGCAGCGGCAAAATTGTTCGGAACGTCCCCATCACTCGCCAGGTAGAAGCTGAAATCGTAGGTCGCTCCGGGAGTATCCGAGAACGCCTGGCTCATGATCATTCCGGTAGAACCCACGTTCCCGAGATAAGCGAAATAGTTTCCCGAATGAGGAACGTAGGTCAGAGAATCCAGAACTTACGCCACGTGTTATTCAGATTCGAGGTGGTGAAGCCGGTGAAGTCTCCGGTCTCGAACCCACCGTTGTGATCAAGTTAGCAGCGTGCGCAGGCACAAAGGCAGCGACAGACAAAGACGCGCAGAGCAGAGACAGGCGTAGAGCGACTCTCATGAGAATTCCTCTGGATGAAATAAGTTGAGCCGGGCAGCTCCCCCAATCTACGCCTAAGTCTCACGGCGTCAAGATAATTTTTGAAACTGTCAATAACACGCTCGCGGCACGTCGACGCAGCCCTCTCGCTCATGTCATCAAGCCCCGCGATTGTCGTCAGTCGCCAGCGCAAACGCGTAAATCGCACTTAGCGACTCTCCGGCAGCGCCGCATCCTTCATCAGCCCCATCTGCTGATAGATCGGCCGCATTACCTGCCGGATCTTCGGCAGCTCGGTCGTAAACCAGAGCGACCCTAGGATGCAGCATGCACCGGTAATCATCACCGTGTGCGGCGCGCCCAGCACATGCGCCAATCCACCGGCCAGCAGGCTCCCAAACGGCGCCATCCCCACAAACGCCATCGTGTAATAACTCATCACACGACCTCGCTTATCTTCCGGCACCAGCGTCTGGATGATCGTGTTACTCGCCGCCAGACCCGTCATCATGCCCCAGCCCACAATCAGCATCGTCAGCAGGCTCAGCCAAAGCACGTGCGAGAAGCCAAACGCGATCAACCCCGCCCCAAACAGCGCTGCGGCCACCTGGATGTGCCGTGTCAGACCCAACCACGCTCTTCCGCGCCGCCAGCGCCAGCGCGCCGCCCAGCGCACCCACCCCGGAGCAGCCCGTCAGCCACCCCAGCGTATGCGGTCCGCCATGCAGCACCTGCCCCGCAAAGATCGGCAGTAGCACCGCATACGGCCAGCCCATCAGGCTCAAGATCGCGAACAGCAACAGCACCGTCCGGATCGGGCGAAAGCCCTTCACATAATCCCAGCCCTCGCGCATCTGCTCGATCATCGTCGCCGCATGCCGCTTCACCGCCAGCGGTTTCACGCGCATCATCTCCAGCGACACGATCACGGCGAAATAACTCACGCCGTCGATAAGGAAGCACCATCCCTCGCCCCATGCCGCGATTACGATGCCCGCCAGCGCCGGCCCAATCAGCCGCGCCAGGTTCACCATCGACGAGTTCAGCGCGATCGCATTGCCCAGGTCCGCGCGATCCTCCACCATCTGCACCGTGAACGCCTGCCGCGCCGGCATGTCAAAGGCGTTGATCAACCCCTGCAGCATGCTCAACCCGAGGATCTCGGCGATATTGATCCGCCCCGAGAGCGTCAGCGCCGCCATGGCCAGCGACTGCACCGCGGCTGCCACCTGCGTCCACACCAGCAGCTTGCGCCGGTCCAGCCGCTCCACCCACACTCCGGCAAACGGAGCCAGCAGAAACGTCAGAATCTGCCCCGCGAACCCCACCACACCAAGCAGCAGCGCCGAATGAGTCAACCGGTACACCAGCCAGCTCGTCGCCAGCCGCGTCATCCACGTGCCGATCAGCGAGATGCTCTGTCCGGCGACAAACAGCTTGAAGTTGCGGTGCCGCAGCGCGCGCCACGTGTGCGCAAACCGGCCTCCCTCGGCGGGCGTGCTCTGCTGTCCTTCAGGGGCCTGGATGCTGCCGGAGGTCGTTGCCACTCCGTATCAGACGCGCACCACCCCAACTCCGACGCATCCTTCCCGTCCCACCGCCCCCGCACCAGATACACCTCCACAGCTTCCTTCGCGCCCCTTTGCGGTACTTCGCGACCTTAGCGTCAGCTTTTCGCGTCGCCGGCCCAACCACGATCGGCCGAACGTGAGCGACGGGCATACTAAACACGTGCCCACCCGCCCACTCCCCACCTCCGACCTCGCCGAGGTCCTCCAACACGCCCGCCCCGCCTTCGAGCACCTCCGCAACGCTCGCCTCTTCATCACCGGCGGCACCGGCTTCTTCGGCCACTGGCTCCTCGAATCCCTCCTCCACGCCAACCACCACCTGCACCTCAACCTCCAAGCCACCGTCCTGACCCGCAGCGCCGCAACGCTTCCGCACCCACTCCCCCCACATCGCCGACCACCCCGCGATCACGCTCCTCGAAGGCGACATCCGCACCTTCACCGTCCCCGCCGAGCCCCACACGCACATCCTCCACGCCGCCACAGACGCCAGCGGCCCGCAGACCGAACGCCCCGCCTACGAGCTAGCCGAAAGCATCCTCGAAGGCACCCGCCGCGTCCTCCACTTCGCCCGCGAAACCGGCGCCCAGCGTCTGCTCTACACCTCTTCCGGCGCCGTCTACGGCCGCAGCACCACCCTGCCGCACACGCCCGAAACCTACCTCGGCGGCCCCGACCCGCTCCAACTCGCGAGTTCCTACGACGAAGGCAAGCGCATGGCCGAGCACCTTTGCATCGCCTACGCGCACAACACGCCGCTCCAGCCCGTCATCGCCCGCTGCTTCGCCTTCGTCGGCCCCCATCTCCCCCTCGATGCCCACTTCGCCATCGGCAACTTCATCGGCTCCGCCCTCCGGAACGAGCGCATTCACATCAAGGGCGACGGCACGCCCCGCCGC
The DNA here is from genome assembly GCA_963795955.1 of uncultured Verrucomicrobiae bacterium. Taxonomy (GTDB): domain Bacteria; phylum Acidobacteriota; class Terriglobia; order Terriglobales; family Acidobacteriaceae; genus Granulicella. The sequence continues at coordinate 428,237 of CAWCJK010000008.1, read as the reverse complement.
TCCTGGCTCTACATGAGCGACCTCGCCGCCTGGCTCTGGACCCTGCTCACGCACGGCGCGCCCAACCGCGCCTACAACGTCGGCTCCGACGAGGCATACACCATCGCCGAAGCCGCCCACGTCACGGCCGACACCCTCCGCCCCGACGGCAACGGCGGCTCCGCTCTCCCCATCCAGATCGACGGCATGCCGAACCCAGCCGCCCCGCTCAACAGCTACGTTCCCGCCATCGACCGTGCCCGCGACGAACTCGGCCTCCGCGTCACCGTCCCACTCGCCGAGGCTCTCCGCCGCACCGCCGCCTGGCACACCCGCTGAACTCTCGCAGGATCAAAGCCATAGCTCCAACCCTGCATCTTCCACCCGGTCAGTACAATCAAACCGAAGCCATGCCCGATCAGAACGAGATTCGCGACACAGTCATCCTCGGCTCCGGTTGCTCCGGACTCACTGCGGCCATCTACGCCGCCCGCGCCAACCTGAAGCCGCTCGTGCTCGAAGGTCATGAACCCGGTGGCCAGCTCTCCATGACCACCCTCGTCGAGAACTTCCCCGGCTGGCCCGAGGGCATCCAGGGCCCGCAACTCATTGAGAACATGAAGGAACAGGCGATGCGCTTCGGTGCAGAGATCCGCATGGGTCACATCGTCTCGGCCGACCTCACCACCTCCCCCTACGAGCTCAATCTCGGCAAGGAGGTCATCAAGACGCGCACTCTGATCATTGCCTCCGGCGCGACGGCGCGCTGGCTGCACCTGCCCTCAGAGCAGGCGCTCATCGGCTATGGCGTAAGCTCCTGCGCCACCTGCGACGGCTTCTTCGCCTCCGGCAAAGAGATCGCCGTCATCGGCGGTGGTGACTCCGCCATGGAAGAAGCTCTGTTCCTCACGCGCTTCGCCACCAAGGTCACCGTGATCAACCGCACCGAAAACTTCCGCGCCAGCAAGATCATGCTCGAGCGCGCCCAACAGCATCCGCAACTCCATTTCGTCACCAACACCGTCGTCGAAGAGGTCCTCGGTGTCGAGGAGAAGGAAGTAAAAGGCCTCAAGCTCCACAACAAAAAGACCGGCGAGCGCTCCACGCTTCCCGTCAGCTTCATGTTCCTCGGCATCGGCCACGAGCCCAACGCCAAGGCCTTCCAGGCCCAGCTCGACCTGGACGCGGACGGCTACATCAAGACCGACCGCAACGTCTTCACCACGCGCCTCGGCATGCCGCTCCCCGGCGTCTTCGCCTGCGGTGACATCCAGGACCGCCGCTACCGCCAGGCCATCACCGCCGCCGGTACAGGCTGCATGGCCGCCCTCGAAGTCGAGCGCTACCTCGAAGAACTCGGCCGCTAACACCTCATGTGCGGCCGCTACCTCCGACGCTCCGACAAGCAGCGCATCGCTGAGGCCTTCCACCTTGGCAGGCTGCCGGAGGACTTCATCCTTCCGGCGGACTTCAACGTCGCGCCGGCCACCTTTCAACCCGTCATCCGCCTCAACCGCCACACGCGGCGAGCGCGAGATCGTCCTCATGCGTTGGGGCCTCGTTCCCTACTTCGCAAAATCCGCCGCCGAGTTCAAGGGCTTATCCACCATCAACGCCAAGGCCGAATCCATCTCTAACAGCGGCATGTGGAAGGTCCCCTTCGCCAAGCGCCGCTGCCTCGTCCCCGCCGACGGCTTCTATGAGTGGCAAAAGCTCACTCCCAAGCTCAAAAAGCCCTTCGCCTACACCCTCCGCAACGGCGAGCCCTTCGCCTTCGCCGGCCTCTGGGACGCCTGGAAGGACCCCGAAACCGGGGCCTGGCTGCAGACATTCGCGGTGATCACCACCGACGCGAACGAGCTCACCGCCGAAGTCCACGACCGCATGCCAGTCATCCTCGAACCCAAGGACTACGATCGCTGGCTCCAGCGCGGCGAAGCCCACCAGCCGCCCCTCGATCTCCTGCGTCCGTTCCCTGCGGAAAACATGACCGCCTCACCCGCAAACCCCGCGGTCGGCAACGCCCGCAACAACGGCCCCGAGATGCTCACCCCGCCTCCGCCAGACGCCCCGCAGCCCTGCGAACCAGACCTCAACGGCACGCTCTGGTAAACGCCCCTTCCCGTTTCCGCGTACACAAATCGCCCCGCGACACATAGCATTGGGGCATGATCTCTCGCAATCTTGCCTCCACCCTGCTGTTGCTGGCCCTTGCTGTGCCCGCGTCCGTGCTCGCGCAGCGCGGGCAAGGCGGCCAACGCAACGCCAACGCGCCCGGCAATCCCTCCGGCACACCCGCACCCGGCGCTCCGGCAGCGCCCGCCGGCACCCCACAGCAGCCCGCCGAGCCCAAGACGCTCCCCAACCCGCTGCCCGCCGACAAGTCCGTCCCCCAGACCATCACGGTCAACGGCAAGACGATCCACTACACCGCCACGGTCGGCACCATCGCGCTCAAAGCCGCCGACGGCAAGCCCACCGGCGAGGTCATGTACATCGCCTACATCGCTGACGGTGAAGACGGCCATAGAAACGCCAACCGCCCCGTCACCTTCGCCTTCAACGGCGGCCCCGGCGCCAGCTCCACCTATCTCAACTTCGGCGCCATCGGCCCCAAGCACATCTCCTTCGGCAACGCCGGTGAGTCCGCCTCCGACCCCGCCGTCGCGACCGACAACCCCGGCACGTGGCTCGACTTCACCGACCTCGTCTTCATCGACCCCATCGGCACCGGCTTCTCCAAATCCCTCGTCGACGACGCCGAAACCCGCAAGCTCTTCTACGCGCCCACCCCCGACGTCGAGTACCTCTCGCTCGTCATCTACAAGTGGCTCGTCAAGAACGACCGCCTGCTCTCGAAGAAGTACCTCATCGGCGAGTCCTACGGCGGCTACCGCGGCCCGCGCATTGCGCATTATCTCCAGAGCCAGATCGGCGTAGGCGTCAACGGCCTCTTCCTCGTCAGCCCCTACCTCAACCCTGACTTTGGCGACCGCAGCCTCAGCCCCGTGCCGTGGATGACCACGCTGCCCTCCATCACCGCCGCGCACCTCGAGTCGCAGGGCAAGCTCACCCCCGACGCCATGAAGCAGGTCATCGACTACACCGAGGGCCCCTACGCCTCCGCGCTCATCCACGGCCCCGAGGACAAGGCTGAAACCGACGCCATGATCCAACACGTCACCGAGATGACCGGCCTCGATCCGCAGTTCGTCCGCTACTCCGGCGGCCGCCTCGAAACCGGCGCCTACCTCCGCGAGGTCCATCGTGAAAAGGGCGAGATCGGCTCCGTCTACGACTCCAACGTCACCGCGCCCGACCCCTTCCCCTACTCCGCCGAGCGCGAATCCTCCGACCCCATCCTCGAATCCATCGTCGCCCCCACAACCGAGGCCGCCGTCGAGTTCATCACCCACACCGCTGGCTGGAAGACCGACGACCGCTACTACGCCCTATCGAGCATCGTCGGCCGCGAGTGGGACCGCCAAAGCCCCGATCTTCGCCGCGGCTCCGTCCCTGACCTCCGCGAGGCCATCGCCGCCGACCCCAAGATGCACGTCGTCATCTTCCACGGCTGGAACGACCTCTCCTGCCCGTTCATGGGCTCCGTCCTCACCCAGAACCAACTCCCCGCCACGCTCTCAAAACAACTCGAGATCCACAACTTCCCCGGCGGCCACATGTTCTACACCCGCTCCGCCAACGGCCAGGGCCTGCATTCCATCGCCGAACAAACCGTCGCCGCTCACTAGAACGCCCGCTCACCAGCAACAGAAGCGGCGGCCCTCGGGCCGCCGCTTTTCTCGCTCAGCATCTCCAACTAGCGCGGCTCGGCCTTCGCGCCACTGCCTTCAGCGGGCTCGGCGCTCGCCTTCACGGGCATGTTCTTCCCATGCTCCGGGTCGTAGTCGTGCTTCATCATCCACGTCTTAAACTCCGCAACCGACTCCGATCCCATACTGCCGTTGTGTCTCAGATACGCGAAATCCTTCACATCCGTCTTCAGATCGCACGTGAAGTACTTGCCCGTCTGTCCAAACACCGGAAGCAGCACCACCAGTTCCTTGCCGGGCTTCTTCCACTTCGCCGGATAGGTCTCATAACCGAACGACGCCTGCAGCTTCTCCGAACAGTCGAAGCTGAAGTCCACCCCGCGCGCCTCTCCGTTTTCAAACAGGTTCGCCCGGCCCTCGCCCTTGGCCTCATCCATCGCATGGTGCTGGTAAAACGTAGTTTCGCTCCGCCCGAACACATGCAGACGCAGCGGATAATCCGCGACGTTCTTGCTCTCGGCATGAACGCCACCAGCCAGAACAGCCAAAACCGCCACAAGACCGAAGCGCGCAAACCGCATGAGACAAACTCTCCTTAGAGTTGAGGAAGCTGCAGGAACAGAGGCGTAACCGCCTGTCCAAGCTTCTAGCAGAACTCACCTCTGTTCCACAACGAATTTCCGCGCTTACACCTTTGGCGAAAAATCCGTCAGCTTCATAAACGTGATGTCGTGCTTGTTCACGAACTCGCCATTCTTCTCGCTCTCCGCCTTCAAGGCCACCCACTCCGGATCCGCCCTGAACTTTGCCCAGCTCTCGTCAGCCGCCTTGCACGGCTCGCGTGCCGAAGCAGATAGATCAGCGTCCTCCCCGCCAGCGGCTCATCCGTCGGCACCCAGTAGCCCACCGGATGCATCCCCAGCCGCACAAAGATCTTCGTCTCCTTCGTGCGAAAGCGCTCCAGAATCAAAGGCAGCTTGCCCTCGTTCAGGTGATAGATCCGCAACTCATAGACCGTCTCGTCGCCTTGCGCTGCGCCCTGCTGTTCCGCCAATGCGGGCATCATCATCGCCGCACCCAAACCCTTCATCAGATCTCGCCTATCCACACTCATCTCCACTCAAAAGCTCGTGCGTTTGTCCTGCCCAACTCTACATCGGTAGTCGGATCGCCGCGACGCGTCTCACTTCCCAAACGCCATCTTCGCCGCGAGCACAACCAGCAGCACCGCGAAGCCCCGCCGCAGCGTTACCTCTGACAGGTGCTGCGCCCACAACCCGCCAAACCATCCACCCGCCGCGAACCCTACAGCGATCACCATCGCCAGCCGAAAATCCACATGCCCGGCCTTGTAATACGTCCAGAACGCAAAAATCCCAATCGGCAGCAGCAGCGTTGCGAGCGACGTCCCCTGCGCCCTGATCTGCGACATGCCGTACACATAAACCAGCGCCGGAATCAGCAACGCCCCACCGCCAATGCCGACAAGCCCGGAGATGACGCCAATCACCACTCCAAGCACCAGCCCCCCAAACGTTCCGGCCATCGACATCCGTCCCCCATTCGCGCTCGACTGCTTCACCGCAACTTGAGTCTATGACCTCGCCCAACATCGCTGAACAACACGCCTTCGCATGCCTCCGCGACCTCTCAAACGACATGCCATCTCCTGTCTTCCCACGCTCGCTTGCATGCAGAGATACAAGTTTCTACTCGGATAGTTGAAATTCTCTTGCATATTCGCTAACTCTTATGTCACAGTTACTCCTGCGTAGGAGAACCCCCATGCTGAAGCATCAACACAATCCGATGCCATGGTCCCTTGAAGGCGCAAGCCTCAAAGGTGATCGCTCGGTGTGCTTCGGGAACCGGTCCTCCTGGTTCGTCACTGGTCCCATACAGTAGCGGACGCTCCTACGCAGCCCGACCGCATACCCCAAGCAAATCAGCCCAATTCTGCTCAGCGTTCGCCCGAGTGGCGCAGAACACAGGTTCATCGATCATGACTCGACACCTGAATCCCTGTGTTCGATCCATTCCCTCGGGAAAGCTCTGACAAATCTGTCCGTGGCGACTGTTATGGATACTTCTCGGTCATCCTGCAAAGGACGGGGTTCGACTCCCCAATCGCCATAACGAACCTATCCCGGACAGAAGGTGCAACTTAGCTGCGCTCGCGCGAACCTGCGCCCGCAACTAACTCCAAGTTACCTGTGGCGCAGAGCCGAGTTACTTCTCACCCGCTGATCACCAGCAGAGAAAGGGTAACTCTGCCGAAGCACCGTGCCGTGCGGCAGGGGCGTAGCCCCGAGACGAAAAGCAGCACCAGCACAAGGACTTCGAAACTCGTCTCGCTCGTTCCCGGGTAACCGCACCTCGCCCAACATCTGCGCCGGTGGCGTAGAGAACAGATACTTCGCTTGTCACGCGGGGGACGCAGGTTCGAATCCTGCCTTGCCGACGAAGAACTCGTCTGCATGTCGTCCAGCGGCCTAGGACACCTACCATCTGTTCTCGCCTTGTTCCCCGGCCCAAACCTCCGGCTCCGCGCCGGTAGAAAGCATACGTGCGTCATGGGCAACACAGTTGTAAAGAACGGCACGCCGGTAGGCTCGGCCTCGCTGTGCCGTACATGTACAAGGGCACTCATCCTGTCCGGCTATCGGGAATCCGAGATGCTGACGATGTGCACCTACCCGGAACCCAACATGGCGGTCCCGTTCGTCGTCTACGAGTGCACCGGCTACTACGACAAGAACAGACCGTCGTGGCAGCAGATGCAAAAGCTCGCACTCGACGTCACGCCCTCGCCTCTCAAGCCCGTCGGCTTCAAGACCGCGGCAGGCTTCACCACCGTCGGTCAAGCTCACCCGCCCCGCGGATGATGACGACGACGAAGACTTCGACGACTAACCTTCCAACCGCTCGCCGGTGGCGAGGACAGCAGGTACTTCGGATAGAGCGCCGGCCGCAAGGCTCCGGAGGTCGCAGGTTCAAGTCCTGCCGCGAGCGCACACGTGCGTTCGTAGTAGCTCAGCGCAGCAAAGCAGCACCACCCTGTCGTCCGCCATTCCCCGGCGAATAAATCTCCAACGCCACACAACCGCCCGTACCCGCGAAAGGAGGTACGCCATGAAGCTGAACGTCCTGAACCTCACCGTCGCGAGCCCGCTCCAGGGCTTCACGCGTCCCCGCACCCACGAGGGCGGCCTCGCGGTCGTGCTCACCCCCGAGCAGGCACTGAGGCGCTCCGTCCTCGCCTGCATGCTCTGGGAGGATGAGTTCTACGAGTCCGGCGCCACCATCGGCGCCCGGATCCGCACCCTCGTCCCGCAGGTCGCCCCCGAACGCGTCGCCGCGCTGGCCGTCGAGGCCCGCACCGCGATGAAGCTGCGCCACGCGCCGCTTCTGCTGGCCCGCGAGATGGCTCGTCACGTCACGCACCGCTCGCTGGTAGCCGAGACTCTGTCTCGCGTCATCCAGCGTGCCGATGAACTCGCCGAGTTCGTTGCGCTCTACTGGGCCACCAACGACGTGCCGGGCCGCAGCCCGCTCTCCGCACAGGTGAAGAAGGGCCTCGCAGCCGCCTTCACCCGCTTCGACGAGTACGCGCTCGCGAAGTACGACCGCGCCGGTGCCGTTCGCCTGCGCGACGTACTCTTCCTCTGCCACGCCAAGCCGCTAGACGCGGCTCAGGCCGAGCTCTGGAAGCGACTCATCGCCGGCGAACTCGCCACACCCGACACCTGGGAGGTCGCACTCTCCGCTGCCGGTCGTGACGGTTCGCAGAAGCGTGAGGTCTGGACTCGTCTGCTCGTGGATAACCGCCTCGGTGCGCTCGCCCTGCTCCGCAACCTGCGCAATCTCGCGCAGGCCGGCGTAGACGAGGCGCTCGTCGAGTCCGCACTCGAGCGCATGAGCTCTGCGCGCGTGCTGCCGTTCCGCTTCCTCGCCGCGGCTCGTCACGCGCCGCAGTGGGAGGAGTCACTCGAGCGCGCGATGCTGCGTTCTCTGGCGACCTCCGAGGCGCTGTCCGGCAGGACTGTGCTGCTCGTCGACGTCTCGGGCTCGATGGTCGCCCCGTTGTCACGCAAGTCCGAGATGCTGCGGACCGACGCGGCGTACGGGCTCGCCATCCTGCTGCGCGAAGTCGCCGAGAAGGTGAGCATCTACACCTTCTCGAACGATGCGGTGTACGTTGCGCCGCGCCGTGGCTTCGCGCTGCGCGACGCGATGGAGCGCAGCCAGGCCCACGGCGGAACCTACCTCGGTCGAGCGATCGACCAGGTAAGTGCCGCCGAACGGAACGGCTTCGACCGCCTGATCGTCATCACCGACGAGCAGAGCCACGACAATGTGGCCGCGCCCGCCGGGATCAGCGGCAAGGCGTACCTCATCAACGTAGGGAGCGCGCAGCACGGCGTCGGCTACGGAGCACGGATGGCAGCACATCGACGGCTGGAGCGAGGCCACCGTCGACTACATCCGCGCACTCGAAACCGCCAGCTAAAACGGGGTGGGCGTCAGCCCACCCCGTTCGCTTTAGCCCCGGATTCTCCCGCCCGATCCGATGCCCCCGAAAAGTGGCACCCCGACCTTGCATATCAATTAGGCCCAAATCGCTACACTGAAATCACCCAACAAAATTCCATCGCTCCCCAAACCCGAGCGGGAACCCACTCCCGCGCGCAAGTCCACCCCTAACTCCAATATCGAACGTACTTTGGACCAAAAGTACGGGGAGGGGTACCCCGACCAAAACAAAAGCGGCGACCCGATCCTCGGATCGCCGCCTTCGCTACTTCCTACTTCCTACTTCCTACTTCCTACTTCTAGTGAATATCGAACTGCTCAGGATGCAGGCTCGGATCAGACTTCACCAGGATCGTCTTCCCGGCGATGTCCTCCATCTCCTGCAGCCACTTGCCGTTGTTCGACTTCAGCTGCTTCACGACCTCCGGATTGACGCGCAACATCACATCGCCCTTATCAAGCTGCTTATGCATCTTGCGTAGCTCGATGTAGATCTCGTTGCACACCGTGATCGGCGACTTCACCATACCTGTTCCAGCGCAGATGTTGCAGGTCGTCGACAGCGTCCGTTCCAGCGACTGCTTCACGCGCTTACGCGTGATCGCCACCAGTCCGAAGTCGTTAAACTGCAGAACCTTCGACGGCGCACGATCGTTCTTCAGCTCCTCTTCAAGCGCCGCAAGCACCTTCGCACGGTTCTTGCGGTCATCCATGTCGATGAAGTCGATCACGATGATGCCGCCAAGATCACGCAGCCGAATCTGCCGCACAATCTCCGGAATCGCATCCAGGTTGGTCTTGACGATCGTGTCCTCAAGCCGCGCGGTCTTGCCAACGTACTTGCCCGTGTTGATGTCGATCGCCACCAGCGCCTCGGTCTGGTTGATCACGATCGATCCACCCGACTTCAGCCACACCTTGCTGCGCAGCGCCTTGTTGATCTCCTCGGAGATGCCGAACTGCTCGAACAGCGGTGTGTCCTTGGTGTAGAGCTTCACGCGCCGCATCAGCGTCGGCTGGAAGCGCTGCAGGAACCGCAGCACGCGCTCGTACTCCGTCTCCGTATCAACCCAGATCGCCGAGAAGTTGTCCGTCACCTGGTCGCGCAGGATGCGCTCGACAAGGTTCAGGTCGTGATAGATCAGCGCCGGCGACTTCGAGCCCTCCGACCGCTGCTTGATGTCCGCCCAAAGGTTCAGCAGGAAGCGCAGATCGCTGCGCAACTCCTCTTCGCTCGCGCCCAACGCCGCTGTGCGCACGATGAACCCGCCCGAAGCTTCGCCCTTCTCGCTGAGCAGGATCTCCTTCAACCGGCGACGCTCGCCATCCGACTCGATCTTGCGCGAGACGCCGACGTGATTCACCGTCGGCATGAACACCAGGAACCGGCCCGGAAGCGCGATGTGCGAGGTGATCCGAGCACCCTTCTTCGCGATCGGCTCCTTCGCGATCTGCACCAGCACCTCTTGCCCAGGCTTCAGCAGGTCGCTGATCGCCGGCAGATCGGTGTTCTGCACCGAATGACGGCTCTGCCGTCCATTCGACCGCGAGTTCGCCATGCCGCGCCGGTCTCGGCCGCCACGCTCCCGGCCGCCACGCCGCGGCATCCCGGCCACGCCCGTCGCGCTCACGACGAGACTCACGCGGCTCGCCACCCTCAGTGAACTCGGGGAAGTCGCCCATCGTTGAAGCGGCAGGCTTCTCCTCGTCGTCTTCGAACGCCGCGCCTTCCTCCACGAGGAGCTCGTCTTCCTCGGCATCCGCTATATCGCTGGCCGCGATCTCCTCCGAGTCGTCGAGTTCATCCTCCTCCATCTCCTCTTCGTCGATGTCGAAGTCGTCTTCGTCGTCCTCATCCGCGACCGGCAACTCAGCCCCGGTGATCTGGTCGAGAGCACGCTCACGCGCGAAGATCCCGATCGCCGCGCCGGCCTCAAAGGTCTCCTCCTCCGTGTCCTCGGCGTAACTCGCGGCCACATCGAGAAGCTCGCTCTCTTCATCCTCATCAATCAGCTCTTCCTCGAGCTGCCCTTCACCCGGCGCAAAGGCCTGTGGCGAAGCGCTGTCCTGGAGGCTGCGGTCGCTCGGCTCGGTGAGAGTCAGTGACCCATCGACGTCCGTCAGCCGCGACGACAACACCGCCGTCTCGTGCTCGATGGGATTCGTCGGGTCCTCATTCGGAACCGCCGCCGCGATCTCGCCCGGCAGTTCGGAAAGCAGTTCGCCTTCCGGCTCGAGCGTTGTGTATTGGTGCTCCCGCCCGGCGTAGTCCGCCTGCACCTCGGGATCACCGGCCTCGACGTCTTCATCCGTCGCGCTGTTCTGGCGGAACTCGCTCGGCCCTGCAGGATCCACACGGTACGAAGCCGCTGCGTCCTCGCCGGGCTCATACTCCGTGGTCTCCTCGTGGAAGTCTTCGCCCGCCCGCGCCGCCTCAGGCTCGCTGATGCCACGCTGGATGGCCTCAACGGCCCGCACCACGGCATCGCTCGGCCCAGGGTTCCCGGGAGCAAGGTCGGTCTCCGGCTCGTAGAAGACGTCCGGCGCCGCGCCCTCCGCCTCCGCAACTCCGGCGTTCAGGTCGATGATGCCGGCAGCGATCGGCAGATCGACCGCCTCCGGTTCATGCCAGGAGCTGACGCCCGGCTGCACCGCCGTTGCGTCGTCCAGACGCTCACGCGAGCCAGCGCCGGAGCGGAATGACGTCGGAACAGCCTCTTCCGGCTCGGAAGCAGCGTTTGTTGTCGCCGGGCGATCCCCGCGACCGCGGTTGCGGTCCCGATCACGGCGCCGATCGCGCCCACGGGCGCTGCCACGAGCCTCGGAACCGCTCTCATCCGGTGCTTCTATGCCGGCTTCCGTCTGAGGCGATCCTGCCTCCTGCGGACGCGCGCGGTGCCTGGACAGAGTTTCGCCGGGAAGCGCAAACCCGCCGTCCCATGCGACGACGGACAGATCGATTTCGGTGGATGGCTTTGCGCTGACCACGCTCGCGGCAACCTTCGCTCTCGCAGACAGCGAAGCCTGGGCCTGCGCGGCGGGTTCGTCGCTGTGGCGGTACTTGGAAAGAGACTCTCCGGGCAGAATCAGCGGCTCGCCCGAAGCGCCGGCCGCAGGTCCGTTGTCCTGAGCGGACTCCGGGCCGACGCTCCCGATCGAACCGGTCACGCCCGCGCCCTCCGCGGTCCCGTCCGCCTCGTTCGCGTCCGCGCTCTTCACGACCGCGCTCCTCACGCGGGCGGCCTTCGCGGCGACCCGCGGTCTCCGGCTCCGCTTGGCCGAAAAGACGATCTACGCTCTCCGGTTCTTTTGTTTCCGGTGCTTCGCTCGCCTTCAACGCCATTCGGGGCCGCGGTCTGCTTCAGACGAGCGGCCGTCACCACCCCGCCCGCGGCGGCGCCCGCGGCGTCCCCGCCAGCGGCGGCTGCCCTCGCCGTCTTCGCCCCCCTCAGAGCTCCCCATCCGGTCAGCTTCGTGGGCGTCGGTTGATGCCTCGTCCGTCGCGGCGGAAGCCTCGACCGATACCTCGGTGCTCTCTTCGCGGCTCCGTCCGCTGCGTTCGCGGTCGCCGCGCCGGCGTTCGCCGTTGCGGTGCTCCCGGTCCGCGCCGCGACGGCTGTCACTCGCCTCGAAATCGGCGGACTCGCCCTGCTCTTCGAGGAAGTCGGTGATGTAAAGAAATGCGTCGCGCTCGAGACCGATGTCCACGAACGCCGACTGCATGCCGGGCAGAACTCGAGTGACGCGCCCGTTATAGATGGATCCAGCGAGCGTGTATTCGTTCTCGCGCTCGTAGTAGATCTCGGTAAGTTCGTCTTTTTCGACGATCGCCAGCCGCGTCTCATGCGGCGTGCTTGAAATGTAGATTTCCTTCGACAAGTGCCCTGCTTTCCGCCCGATAGAACGGGCAGGCAGAACAGGCGAAGATCGACGTCCGGGAGCAGCTAGCTCGCCGAGACTGCCTCCGTTTGCGGGGACAGGCGATGAGAGGCGCAGGCTGGATGCAAAGATGTTTGCCACGGCGCATGAAAATTGCCGTGGCGGACGCGCCCCTCGATCCGCAGATTGCGGGACCGCGAGCCAGCGCCGTAAACAGTGTGTTCCAGTGAAGTTGCCTTGGCTTTTGGGCACTCTGAGGTGCCGGTTTGCCGAATGCCTGCGACGGAGTTTGTGACCGCGTCAGCCTCAAGAGGAGGCGGGGCCGTTAGCCGTCCGTCAGCAAGCATGCTCAAAACCTGTCCGGCCGCGAGAGTCGATCCGCGCCTGGCCGGCCTTCAGTTAAAAATCCTTCGTCCGCCGCGCCGGGGATGATCACGTCCGGTCTGGCGGGAGACCCTCGCCCGGTACTCCCGGGCGACTTGTCTCTAGTATGCCTCAAAAGCCGGCTGCTGAGTACCTTCCGGCGCGGCTAGGGGAAGGGTCCCTGCCCCGCTCCACGCACAGTGCACCCCTGTTTCAGCACTCGCCATCTCACCAGCATGGCCGGTGTGCTGCAACAGTTTCGCGAGATTCCCGTCAGCCGGGTGGATTGGTCGGATACCGACGTCCGAAGCACGACCGAGCGCTATCTCCTCTTCGTTCAGATTCCGCTCTGGATCGTGCCGGGCCTGCTTGACTGGTGGTGGCACAAACGGACCGACATCGAGAACACCGCAGGCTTACCGGAGTCGCTGATGCACTCCGCCATGGGCGCCGAGGTTGGCGTTCCGATCCTGATGTCGCTGCTCTTTGAGATCAACCCCTTGATGCTGACCGTCATCGCAGGAGCGGTCGCCATGCACACCGCGACCGCCATCTGGGACGTCCGCATGGCGGTTCACGAGCGCGAGGTCAAGACTGGAGAGCAGCACACCCACAGCTTCATGGAGGTGCTGCCGTTCATGGGGCTCGCCTTCGCCTGCTGTCTGCACGGGGACGCGACGCGACGGCTCCTGACCGGCCGCACAGAACCGGGCGACTGGGAGCTCACGCTCAAAAAACCTCGGCTGCCCATTCCGTATCTGCTCGGTGTCGTGGGCCTCGTTACGCTCGGGGGCCTCTTGCCGTACGCGAACGAGGCCTGGCGATGCATCAAGCGCCTCAAGGCGCCGAAGCGGAACACCGGGTTCTACAAGGACAGCGATCAGCAGGTCCGGAACTGTTAGCCCCGACCGCCAGTGACCAAAGTGACGTTTGCCATGACTTCGGAAGGGCAATACGCTAGGGAGCCATGAGTCTGCTGCACCCAAACCGGCCCGACGCTCCGCATCTCAGCACCATTCAGCCCAAGGCCGCGCTGCCCGGCGGATCGTTTGAGATCGCCGGGACTCATCTGCTCGCACCGAAGAACGGGCATGGCAGCCGGCTCCCGACGCCGTACCTCGGCGAAACCGAGGCGGCGCTGGATCTGCTGCGGCCCACCCGAGCGCAGGTGCGGGTGCCCGAAGGGTCCATCGCAGGCGACTTGACCCTGCGCTACAACGGCCACAGCAGCAACGCCATTCACGCCAACATCGCGGTCCCAATGGCCGATGACCTGCACATGGTCTCCAATCCGGCGGTGGATGCCGGTGGAAACGTCTTCGCGATGATCTCCGGACCGCGCGGAACGCGAGTCCCGGTATCGATCATGCGCCTCTCGAGCGATCTGCAGTTACGCCCCTTCGCGCGCGATCTGCTCAACGTCTCCGCCCTGGCGTTCGGACCCGATAAGCACCTGTACGCCTCCTCGCGCGCTGAGGGCCTGATCTATCGCATCTCTCCAGAGGGCACGATCTCCACCTTCGCGGAAGGCATGGGGATCGCGACCGGCCTCGCATTCGACAGCACGGGAAACCTCTTTGTCGGCGATCGCTCCGGCACCATCTTCAAGCTCGCCATCCGTGACGGACGCTCGGGCGCGGCGTCCGTCGCAGAGACCTTCGTCTTCGCCACACTGGAGCCCTCTGTTGCCGCATACCACCTCGCATTCCGGGACGACGGCGTCCTGCTCGTCACGGCACCCACGACAAGCTCCAACCAGCCGATCTATGCGATCGACCCCGATGGCAGTTCGACCGTCTTCTACCGCGGGCTCGGCCGGCCCCAGGGAATGGCGCTGGATATCGACGGCAACGTCTACGTAGCAGCCTCCCTGCATGGCCGGCGCGGCCTGGTGCGCATCTCCGCCGATGGCCGAAACGCTGAACTGGTGGTCAGCGGCAACGACCTGGTAGGCGTCGCGTTCATGGACGACTGCTGCGCTGCGCTCGCGACTGCCTCCACGCTGTTCCACGTCGAGTTGGGGATCACCGGACGTCCGCTGGTATGAATGTCAGAGTCCAGCCCTGACCAAAAGCATCCAAGTCACACGACATGATCGCTGAAATCATCGCTGTCGGCTCAGAGATGCTGACACCCTTCCGCCAGGACACGAACTCCCTTCACCTCACGCAGGGCCTGAACGATCTCGGCGTCTCCGTCGCGTTCAAGACGATCGTCGGGGACAACCCACGCCACCTCACCGAGGCCACGCGGATCGCGCTCCGCCGCACCGATGTCGTCATCTTCTCCGGGGGCCTCGGCCCAACCGAGGATGACCTCACGCGCCAATGCGTGGCCGAGGCGCTGGGGCTCGAACTGCACAAGGACGCGGCGACGATGACCGCGCTGTACAAGCGCTTCGCCGAGCGCCGCATGACGATGCCACCCAACAACGAGAAGCAGGCCGAGGTACTCGAAGGCGCCGATCTGCTCCCAAACAAAAACGGCAGTGCGCCCGGTCAGTGGCTCGACATCACGTTTGAGAACCACCGCAAGATCGTCATCCTTCTGCCCGGGCCTCCCAAGGAGTTGAAGCCGCTCTTTGACGAGCAGTGCAAGCCGCGCCTCGGCGCGTCGCTCCCGCCACGCCACATCGCCAAACGCCAACTCCGGATGGCGCTGATTCCCGAGTCGCAGGTGGACGCCCGCACCGCGCCCATCTACAAGGGCTTCCCTGACGTCGAGACGACCATCCTCGCCGGGGGCGGCGAGATCCAGCTGCAGTTCACGTGCGTCAAGCCGACGCTCGAAGAGGCCGAAGCCCGTGTCAACGCGGTCGTCGAAGCCGTCGAGCACGAGATGGGCGACGACATCTTTTCCTCCAATGGCGAGTCGCTGGAAGAGGTGGTCCTGCTTATGCTTGGCCTGGCGAACATGCAGCTCAGCGTCGCCGAAAGCTGCACGGGCGGGCTGCTCGGGCGCGCGTCTCACCGCGATCCCGAAGGCTTCGCGCGCGTTTGTAGGCGGTTCGATCGTCTACATCAGCGAGCTGAAGACGATCTGCGCGGACGTTCCTCCTGAAGTCATCCAGCAACACGGCGCGGTAAGCGAACCCGTAGCCCGCCAACTCGCGGCGGGTACGCGGGAGCGCTTCGGCACACAACTCGGGCTCAGCATCACTGGCATCGCGGGGCCAGCGGCGACCGAGGGCCCCGACGCGGGCAAACCCGTCGGCCTCGTCTACATCGGCATTGCGGACACCGAAGGCACGCAGGTAAAGCAGTTCAACATCGCGGGCGACCGCGAGCGCGTGCGCCTCTGGGCCACTCAGCACGCATTGGAGATGCTGCGGCGCCGTCTCCTCTGAAGCCCGCTTGCTACACTCATCAGCGATGAAGCTGTGGTTTCCCGTTCTCGCAGTCGTCTTATCTGCTGGGGTCGATTCCGTTCGGTTATCTGCTGGTGCGCATCTTCCGTAAGGAAGACATCCGCACCACGGGAAGCGGCAACATCGGGGCCACCAACGTCGCTCGCTCCGGCGCAAAGGGCCTTGGCATTCTGACGCTTTTGCTCGACCTGGCGAAAGGTCTGGTCGCCGTTCTGATTGCGCGACATCTTGCCCCAGGAACACCGGGTTTCCCCTCTGATCTTGCGGTCGCCGCGGCGGTAGCCGCCGTGCTTGGTCATGTCTTCCCTGTCTGGCTCAGGTTCCGCGGGGGCAAGGGGGTGGCAACAGCTCTTGGCGTATTTCTCGCTCTCGCGCCAATGGTGGCGCTCGCAGGCGTAGGCGTCTTCGTCGTTCTGGTCTTCACCACGCGCTACGTCAGCCTCGCGTCGGTTGTCTCGGCCGCGGTACTTCCGGTCTTCGCGATGCTCCTGCTCCCGGATCGCTCGCCGGTCTTCCTCGGCGGCGTCATCTTCATCGCGTTACTCGTGATCGTCAAGCATCAGGCCAACATCTCGCGTCTTCTGAACGGCACCGAGAACCGCTTCGGCAGCAAGAACTCGCCTGCCGCGCCGGGCTCCGGACGCAAAGGCAAGGCGCGCGTATGAGCCGACTGGCTGTGCTGGGCGCTGGGGCCTGGGGCACGGCGCTTGCGGTCTCGCTGGCGCGCCGCGGAGGCCATGAGATCTGCCTTTGGGCACACTCGGCTACACACGCCGAAGAGCTCGCTGACACCGGCGAGAATCTGCGCTATCTGCCGGGCTTCGTGCTGCCCGCCGATGTACGCGTGACCGCCCGGCTCCCGGAGGCGATCCACGGGGCCGAGATCGTCGTCTGCGTCACTCCTTCGCAGGCCCTGCGATCGATCATGGAGACAATCGCGCCGACACTCAGGCCCGACCAGTTCCTGCTTTCCGCCGCGAAGGGCATCGAGGAGAAGACCTTTCTTCGTATGTCGCAGATCATGGCCGAGCACGCACCCGAGAATCCCATCGGCACCCTCGGTGGGCCGTCGTTCGCACAGGAGGTCGCGGCTGCGATGCCAACCGCGATCACGATCGCTACCGAACACTCCCCCTGGAGCAAGCGACTGCAGGACGACTTCTCCTCCGCGACCCTTCGGGTGTATCGCAACGAAGATGTGATCGGGACCGAGCTCGGCGGTGCGCTCAAGAACGTCATCGCTCTGGCAGCCGGCATCGTCACCGGGCTCGAACTCGGGGCGAACTCCGCAGCCGCTCTCATTACGCGCGGCATGGCCGAGATCACGCGGCTTGCGATGGCCTGCGGCGGGCGGCGCGAGACGCTGGCCGGCCTCGCCGGCATGGGCGATCTCGTGCTCACCTGCACCGGCGGCCTCTCGCGCAATCGCGCGGTAGGGATTGAACTCGGCAAGGGCCGTCATCTCCCCGAGATCCTCGCCGGCCTCAACGGCAAGGTCGCCGAAGGTGTGCGCTCCACGACCGCTGCGCTCGGACTCGCTGCGCGCTATGGCGTCGAAATGCCCATCACCGAACAGATGGCCGCGATCCTGCACGAAAACAAGCCGGCCAGAGAAGCGATCCGCGAACTGATGACGCGTCCAGGCCGGACCGAGTAACGCGCCCGACGCGCCGCCGTCCGCTAAACTTGATGGCAGATGGCCTTCACCTCTCTCTTTGGCAAGCGCGACAAGACGCCCGAGCCCCCGGAACAGGAACAACGCTCCGCCACAGAGCTCACGGACGCCGAATCCGAGCGGCGCCCGGGCTTCTTCGAGCGCATGCGGCAGGCGGTCACGCGGACGCGCGAGTCCCTGTCGACCTCGATCGCCTCGGTTGTCGCACTTACGCGCGAGGTGGACGAGGCCTCGCTCGAAGACCTCGAACTCGCCCTGCTCGCGTCAGACATCGGCGCAGTCACCACGGACGAGATCATGGGCCGGCTGCGTGACCGCGCCCTGCGGCACGGTCTGGCGGACGGCGCCGCCCTGAAAGAAGCGCTGAAAGAGGAGATCCGTCGCATCCTCGACAGCGTCGCCAGCCCCGTGCAGCACCCCTCGACAGGCCCCGAGGTCATCATGATGGTCGGCGTCAATGGGACGGGTAAGACCACCACCAGCGGCAAACTCTCCGCGCTCTATCGGCGCGGTGGGCCGTTCCGTACTGCTCTGCGCGGCCGACACGTTCCGCGCGGCGGCCATCGAGCAGCTTGAGGTCTGGTCGCAACGTTCCGGTGTGGAGCTGATCAAGACGAAGCAGGGCGGTGATCCTTCGGCCGCTCTGTTCGACGCACTTGCCGCCGCGAAGGCCCGCAACACCGACGTCGTCCTGGTCGATACCGCAGGGCGTCTGCACACCAAGACCGACCTGATGAAAGAACTCGACAAGATGCGTCGCACATCCGAGCGGCAGGTGCCGGGCTCACCGCACCAGACGTTGCTTGTCATCGACGCGACCACAGGCCAGAACGGGATGCAGCAGGCCAAGCTCTTCACCGAGGCCGCACGCGTCACTGGGATCGTGCTCACGAAGCTCGATGGCACCGCGAAGGGCGGCATTGTCGTGGCGATTGCACGCGAGCTTGGCCTGCCGGTGCGCTACGCCGGCATCGGGGAAAAGCTCGAAGACATCCTGCCGTTTGACTCACAGGCGTTCGTGGACTCGCTGCTCGCGTAAGCGGTTTGCACCATCGTCACGTTTCCAACGTAATGACTCGGTTGCGGCGTCGATGCCGCGATCGCGTAGGTGCTTGTACCCGCAGTTCGCAGGACGACACAAATGAGGTATCTTGTTTAGCAACAGCCTGAGCCATCCTTGCCATTGTTCCCAGCAAGTTTCTTCGGTAGAGGCCGGACGCCCAATGCACCAATTCTTCGCAACGTTCTTCACCCTGCTGCTGTCGTTGTGCCACCACTCGGCGGCTTCCCGCCCGCTCCAGGCGCAGATGGGTATCGAGGGCACGTACCCCACGCCCAGGCTGTCTTTCCCTGACCGTCGCGATCTGCCGCGGGTGGTCTCGGAGTCAGGCTATGCTGACACAGCATGCCTGTCCTGCCAGCAGATGAGCGTCTCCTTCACCACGCGTTAGAGCTGGCTCGGGCAAACGCGTCCTTCGCTTCTCCCAATCCGGCGGTCGGCTGCGTTCTGACCAGGGGAGAGCAGGTCCTCGGCGAGGGAGCGCACCGCTACGACCTGCGGGACCACGCCGAGATCGCAGCACTCAAAGATGCTCTGTCGCGCGGCAACAACGTTGCGGGCGCCACGTCCTATGTCACGCTGGAGCCGTGCTCACACCATGGGCGTACGGGGCCGTGTGCGGATGCGCTGGTCCGTGCCGGGATTGCGCGCTGCGTCGTGGCAACGGTGGATCCGAATCCGCTGGTGCGGCGCAGCGGGCTGGCGCGTCTGCGGTCTGGTGGAGTAAAGGTCGACGTTGCGGAGCCTTCGTCCGCTGTAGCGCAGCAGGCGAGGCGGTTGAACGAGGCGTTTGCGTTCTCGATCCAGAACAATCGGCCGTTTATCACCTTAAAGGCCGCTGTGTCGGCGGACGGGAAGTTGGCGCCGGCGCCGGAGGGGCGGGCGGGGGGTTCGCCATACTGGATCACGGCGCCGGCGGCGCGGGCGGATGTGCAGGCCCTGCGGCATGGTTCGGATGCGCTGCTGACGGGCATCGGGACGGTGCTGGCAGATGATCCGGAGCTGACGGATCGGACGGGGCTGCCCCGGCGCCGACGGCTGCTGCGGGTGGTGCTGGACTCGGACCTGCGGACGCCCTTGGACTCCAAGCTGGTGCGCGGAGCGAACGACGACCTGATGCTGGTCGCGTCAGCGCGGGCGAGCATGGAGCGGGAGCGCGCCTTCGCCGAGCGAGGGGTCGAGGTTCACCGGGTTGCGGACCAGTCGGCGGCGCGGAGCTTCCTGGTGCTCTTCGGGGCGGTGCTGCACTCACGTGGCATCCGAAGCGTGCTTGCCGAGGCTGGATCGCGGCTGAATGGAGCGCTGCTGCGCGAGGGCTACGTCGACAAGCTCACGCTCTACACAGGTCCGCTGAAGCTCGGCGCGGAGGCGGTGCCGTTTGCGGTGGGGCAGCCGGGCCCGGGGGTGTGGGAGTCGCGGCTTTCGGGGGTGGTGCGGAGCACGTTTCCCCATGGGCCGGGCGTGGACACCTGCGTTTCGGGCTACCTGCACGATCCCTGGGCGGCGGTGGATGCGCCGCCCGCGCCGGTGATCGTGATGCCTTCGCCGGGCGGCAGCTAGGGCGCCCCTCCCCCTCTTTCAGCAAAGTCTTGCGGAGAAAGGACTTAGGTCCGGACCTGTGCGCCGGCCCTCTGCAAACTACGTTCGCCGAATAACTTACGGGCAAACGTATGTCGGATAGACGACTTGGCTCGCCTTGCGAAGTTCGCCGACGGGCGGTCGCACCTGGTTTTCGTGGGTCTATATCCATTGTATCTAGCTCGTACAAAAAATATGCAACGGCGCGCTAGGCTGGATGAGATGTTTACTGGACTGGTTGAGACGACTGGATCTGTGGTGTCGCTGGAGCCGACCGGAGGGGCCTTGCGCCTGGTGCTGTCTGCCCCGGCGCTGGTCGGGCGATGGCGGCAGGGCGACAGCATTGCGGTGAACGGAGTCTGCCTCACGGCGATTCCGGTAGACGAGGACGGAACGACGCAGCCGGACCGGTTCGCGGCGGACCTGGCGCAGGAGACCGTCGAGCGGACGACGCTGGCCGACCTGAAATCCGGCTCGCTGGTGAACCTGGAGCTGCCCACGCCGGCTGGGTCTCCGCTGGGCGGCCATGTGGTGCAGGGGCATGTGGACGGCACGGCGACGCTGGTTTCGCTCGTGCCGCTGTCCGCGGATCCGGACACGACGGACTGGCGGCTGACGTTGGAGCTCCCGCCGGAGTTGGCGGCCCATGTCATCCCACAGGGGTCGATCACGGTGGACGGCATCAGCCTGACCGTAGCGAAGGTTCATCCGGCGGCTTCGGATGGGAGCAGGCGACATCGAGATCGCGATCATTCCGCATACGTATCGCAGCACGCATCTGCGTGGGCTGGCGGCGGGTGCGCGCGTGAACATCGAGACGGATGTGCTGGCTAAGTATGCGGCGCAGCGTGGTCCCGAAAGCGAGTGGCTTACGGGCGAGTATCTGCTCGCGAATGGGTATTGACTGCAAACGCGGTGTTCGCGGCGTACGCAGCGTTTGCGCAGTGTTATGAACGCGTGGGTCAGTAGAATGGGGAGATGTCGCAAAACGCTTCGGCCCTGCTTCCCAGACAGTTCACGCTTCCCTTGCCTGAGGGCGATTTCAAGGCCTACCTGTTCGATTGTGATGGCACGGTGGTGGACTCGATGCCGCTGCATTACCTGGCGTGGCGGCGGGCGCTGGATGCACATGGGTGCGAGTTTCCCGAGGAGCTGTTTTATGCCTGGGGCGGCAAGCCGGTTGACCAGATCCTGTCCGATCTGAGCGAGGCCAGGGGCTGAACTTCCCGATTGCGGAGACTGCGACGATCAAAGAGGGCTACTTCCATGAGGCGTCTGCCGCAACTGACTGCCGTTGCCGAGGTGCTGGAGCACATCGAGGACGCGCATGGGCGTGTGCCGTTCGCGATCGTGTCCGGCGGCGGACGCGAGTCGGTGGTGCGGTCGCTGGAGCAGCTTGGCTTACTCGACCGCTTCGAGACGCTCGTCTGCGCCGAGGATTACACCCGGGCCAAGCCGAACCCGGAGCCGTACCTGATGGCTGCCGAGCGGCTAGGCGTGCGCCCGGAGCACTGCCTGGTGTTTGAGGACACGGATCTGGGTATCGCGGCGGCTGAGGCCGCGGGCATGAAGTGGGTCAAGGTGCCGCATCCGATGGAGCGGAAGCGCGGGCTGACCGCCATCTCCCGTAACTCTGTTCGCTAGGGTTGGTGCGGTACCCCGTTACGCGGTCACGTGGGCGGAGTCTCCGGCATTTACGTCGTAGCAGGCTCCCGTGACCATGGCGGCGGCGTCGCTGGCGAGGAAGACGGCGACGGGCGCGACCTGCTCGGGTTGGAGCCAGGGGACTTGCAGAGGGACGCTTGGCAGGCGGGCCTTGATGGTTTCGGCTTCGGTGGGGTGCTCGGGTGGGTCGCCGGTCATCGTCTGGCCTACGGCGAGGCTCCAGCGCTTGTCGTTGCGCGTGAGTGGGGTGTCGATGAGGCCGGGTTCTATGGCGTTGACGGTGATCTTGTGTTTGCCGAGTTCTAGTGCGGCGGACTTCATCAGGCCGATGATGCCCCACTTGGACGCGGAGTAGGCGGCGCCGTTCTTGGTGCCGTAGCGGCCCTGCATGGACGAGATGAGGATGAGGCGGCCGGCGCCGCGCTTGACCAAGTGCGGGGCGAAGGCGCGGACGGTGTTGGCAGTACCGTTGAGGTTGTTGTTGATGGTGTCGTGCCAGTCGGCGTCGTCCATCTCTAGCAAGGGCTTGAACGTCTGGATGGCGGCGTTGGCGACGACGATGTCGATGCCGCCGAACTCCTGCTCCACCTGGTCTGCGATCTGGCGAAGCTGGGCGATGTCGCGGATGTCGCCGATCATGGTGGCGGACTTGGTGCCGATCTCGCGCAGCAGCTTGCCGGTGAGTTCGAGGTCCTGCGGCGTAGCGGCTGGGTAGTGCTCGGTTTTGGGCGAGACGCGGGCGGCGATGTCGATGCCGACGACCTGCGCGCCGTTGCGGCGAGGTCAACGGCGATGGCACGGCCGATGCCGCGGGCGGCGCCGGTGACGACGGCTACCTTGCCCTTGAGCAGGCCGGAGAAGCTTTCGCCTGTCCAGACGTGGTCGCGGGCGGTCTGGTCCCCGAGCTTGGCGTTCTGGCTGTCGGCCGTGGTTTGTTCGTTGTCGCTCATCGCGTCTCCTCTCGAGGCTCAGATGCGCGGATGCGGAGATGGGCTGAGGAACGGCGTTGGCGAGAGACGAAGACTACCGTGCTTGCCGCCTTGCGGCAGGGGCTTACTGTACGCATCTAGCTGGCTGGCGCTCGGGCGGGGTCTCGTCGGGCGAGGTAGTACTAGTAGCATCGGTGTCGAGCCGGAATCTTCAGCGGGCGTGTCTTGCTGCTGCACGCGTCTGAGCCGCGGTCGCAGGCGGACGCGGCGGTCCGGGCGCCGGGGCCTGTGCTCGGCACGCGCGCGGGAGGTGTGTTGCTGGGTCGAAGAAGGTGCTGAGGCGCGTCGAAGGGTCGTAAAGGTGGACCGAGAGGAGACGCGGGTCGCCCTTGTAGCTGGTCGAGACGAGTTGGCGTCGCTCGTTGCGGATCAGCCCCGAGGAAGCTGCGCGCGATGTGGTTGCGCGTGGTGACGATGTGCTCTGTCCCGTCGGGGAGCTTCTGGTGCGAGACGATCTGCACTTCGGCGGTGAAGGGCGCGTTCGGTATGGGGGTGATGTAGATGCCGTCGATGTGTACCTGCACGCCGCGGTAGTCGTGCGGCATTGGAGGCTGCGGATGCGGGCTGTGCCCAAGCTGGGCGATCGTGAGACCGAGTGCGGCAAAGGTAACAGCAACACGGCGTTGCATCGGGAGTACCCTCGCCGGTCAGCTTAGCCCAAGGCTGTATCGAAGAAAAGTGAATTGTAAGACGAAAAAGTGCGCCTGGGTGGCTGCACCTTTTGTGCGTTGGTATCGCTGGTTTAGAGCGAGTTCATGTTGTGGAGGAACTCGGAGTTGTTGCGTGTCTTGCCGAGCTTGTCGGAGAGAAGCTCCATGGCTTCGACCGGCGAGAGCGGGTTGAGGACCTTGCGGAGGATCCAGGTGCGCTGCAGTTCGTCCTTGGGGATGAGGAGCTCTTCCTTACGCGTGCCGGAGCGCTGGATGTCGATGGCCGGGAAGACGCGCTTGTCGACGAGCTTGCGTTCCAGGATGACTTCCATGTTGCCGGTGCCCTTGAACTCTTCGAAGATGACCTCGTCCATGCGCGAGCCGGTTTCGACGAGCGCAGAGGCGATGATGGTCAGCGAGCCGCCTTCTTCGATGTTGCGGGCCGCGCCGAAGAAGCGCTTCGGCCGCTGCAGCGCGTTGGAGTCGACACCGCCGGAGAGGACCTTACCGGATGGCGGCACGATGGTGTTGTAGGCCCGGGCGAGACGCGTGATGGAGTCGAGCAGGATGACGACGTCGCGCTTGTGCTCGACGAGGCGCTTGGCCTTTTCGATCACCATCTCGGCGACCTGGACGTGACGCGCGGCGGGCTCGTCGAAGGTGGAGGAGATGACCTCGCCCTTGACGGAGCGCTGCATGTCGGTGACCTCTTCCGGGCGCTCGTCGATGAGCAGAACGATGAGCACGATCTCGGGGTGGTTCGCGGTGATGGAGTTCGCGATCGCCTGCATGAGCACGGTCTTGCCGGTACGCGGCGGAGCGACGATGAGACCACGCTGGCCCTTGCCGATGGGCGTCAGGAGGTCGAGCACGCGACCGGAGATGCCCTCGCGGACGGTCTCCATCTTGATGCGCTCCTGCGGATAGAGCGGCGTGAGGTTGTCGAAGAGAATCTTGTTGCGCGTCTCTTCGGGCGACTCGAAGTTGATGGCCTCGATCTTGACGAGCGCGAAGTACTTTTCGCCCTCGTGCGGCGAGCGCACGTTGCCGGAGATCGTGTCGCCGGTCTTCAGATCGAACTTGCGGATCTGGCTGGGCGAGACGTAGATGTCGTCGGGGCCGGGGAGGTAGTTGTAGTCCGGCGAGCGGAGGAAGCCGTAGCCGTCGGGCAGGATTTCGAGAACGCCCTCGGCAAAGATGTGGCCCTCTTTTTCGCTCTGAGCCTGGAGGATCTTGAAGATGAGGTCCTGTTTGCGCAGGGCGCTGGTGCCGGCGATTTCGAGACCGCGGGCGAGCTTGCCGAGTTCGGCGATGCTCTTTTCTTTCAGTTCAGAGATGGTCATGTGATTCTGGGATTTCTTTCGATTGTGAGTGGGTGAGACAGGAGGGATGGGGTACTGCAGATAGGAGCCGCAAACAGCAATCCCAAACGGGGACTGCGGAATTGGAGATGGCGGAGGGGACCTGCGGGGTGTTGCGGAGTGCGGTGTGGCGGTGCTGCAGGTTGATTTGCTGTCAGCCTATCAGAAGTTCGCGTGTATGGCGTATTCGACCAGCTGAGAAAAGTGAAGCGGCAAGGCCGCGCAGACTAAGCTGCGCGGCGCTCCGTGGCGAGGATCTCAACGTGCTCGGACTCCACATGGTTTTCATCCATGGGGACCGTATCCTTGAAACGCTCTAAAACGTCGTTCGTTGTGTCCTGTAGACGGGTATTCGGCTTGTGGAGCTTGCGCGTCGCTTTGGACGCGAGCTGGCACAGCTGGTACCGGTTGTTGACATGGGTAAGGGCTCCAAAAATCAGATCTGAGCGCATAGTGTGTCTCCTCAAGAAGTAGGGGAGGCCGGAGCACTTCCGATTTCCGCTGCCTTCGAAACAAAAGGCGTGCCTCGCGAGATCTGCGCACTGTGCGAGCGCACTCCCGGTTACGTGTTAGACGCAAAATCTGGTACAACGGTGCGTCTTTTTCAACTTTCCTCGGAGCGCGACATAAAGCCACTAGTCACGCGACAAGCCGACCCCGATTCCGGAGTCCGGACTGCCAGGAGAAGTCAGGATGAGAGGTTCCGCAGCGTGGGCCACGGGCGGCAGGCGACCAAAACGCTAGCCAAACCGATGTAACACTTGCACCATATCGCCTGCCGAATGGCAGGTCAATACTTTTTTCGGGACATTGAAACCGGTTGGATACTGAAAACGGAAGCCTCGTTGTTTGCCTCAGTTAGCCCAGTAGCTCCGGTCGAGCGTACGGTACTGGATGGCCTCCGCGATGTGCTTCACGGCGATCGATTGCGCGGCCTCCAGATCGGCTACGGTACGGGCTACCTTGAGGATGCGATCGTGGGCGCGGGCGCTGAGGCCCTGCTGCTGCATGGCGCGCTCAAGCAGACGTTCGGCGTCGCTCGAGAGCTCGCAGTGTTGCCGGATCTGGGCCGTGGTCATTTGAGCGTTGGCGAAGACGGCGCGGCTGGCGGCGGACTTTGAGCCGGAGGTGCGGGCGCCGGACTCGAGAAACCGCGCGTGCTGGCGCTCACGGGCCTGCAGAACGCGATCCCGGATCTGCGCCGAGCTCTCGGCAGCCGTGGCGCTGCGGAGCTCCTTGTACTGCACCGCGGGCACCTCGATGTGGATGTCGATACGATCCAGCAGCGGGCCGGAGACCTTGCTGACGTAGCGCTGGATCATCGGCGGTGTGCAGAGGCACTCGCGGCCCTTGTCGTTGAAGTAGCCGCACGGGCATGGATTCATCGCGGCGGCGAGCATGAAACGCGCGGGAAAGCTGAGGCTCATGGCGGCACGCGCGATCGTCACGTTGCCGTCTTCGAGCGGTTGGCGGAGGACTTCGAGTACATTGCGCGGAAACTCCGGGAGTTCGTCCAGGAAGAGGACGCCGTTGTGTGCGAGCGAGACCTCGCCGGGCCGCGGCATCATGCCTCCGCCGATGAGGCCAGCGTCGGAGATGGTGTGGTGGGGCGAGCGGAAGGGACGATGCGTGACCAGGCCTTCGTCGCGGTTAAGCACGCCGGCAACCGAGTGGATCTTGGTGGTTTCGAGCGCCTCTTCGAAGCGGAGTGGGGCGAGGATCGAGGGCAGGCGCTTGGCGAGCATGGTCTTGCCCGAGCCCGGCGGCCCGATCATGAGGATGTTGTGACCGCCGGCGGCGGCGACCTCGAGCGCACGCTTGGCGACGTGTTGGCCGCGCACGTCGGCGAAGTCCGGTAGGCCCTCCTGCGCTGCTGAGAGCAGAGATTGTGACGCGACGCGCAGAGGCTCGGCGCTGACGGTGCCGAGGGCGGCGCCGTTGAGGAGTTCGCGCACCTCTAACAGGCTGCGAACCGGAAAGACGTTCACGCCGTCAACCACGGCGGCTTCGCGTGCGTTGGTCGAAGGGATGAGCAGGTTCTTGATGCCGGCGGCGCGTGCGGCGATGGCGATCGGCAGCATGCCTTCGACGGCACGCAGCCCCCCGTCGAGGCCAAGTTCGCCGACGAGGACGAAGTCGCTCACCTCCTTGATGGCGAGGCCGCCGTAGGCGCCGAGGATGCCGACCGCAATGGGTAGATCGAAGCCGGAGCCCTGCTTCTTGAGGTCGGCCGGCGCAAGATTGATGGTGATGCGCGTGGGCGGGAGGTCGAACCCGGAGTTCTTGATGGCGGAGCGGACGCGGTCGCGGCTTTCGCGGACGGCGGCGTCAGGTAGACCGACGGTAGCAAAGGTCTCTTCCTGAGTCTTTACGCCGGAGAAATCGACTTCGACGTCGATGATGTGCGCGTCGATTCCATAGACCGCTGCAGAGCGCGTCTTGAACAGCATGAGTTGCGAGATCCGCCTGGTTCCGCCTGCGAGGCTTCGAAGTGCGGCCAGTCTAGCAACGCGGGCGGCGGCCCCAAATACCACTTCTGCGTTCGGCGACCTACAATGAGCGACGGTGAGCTGGCACGTATGAACACAAGTCTGTTTGAACTCTTCAAGATTGGTATTGGGCCTTCGAGCTCGCACACGGTTGGGCCCATGCGGGCGGCGAATCACTTCGTTGCCGAGCTGAAGGCGATGCCGGAACGCGCTCACATACGCCGCCTCGTTGTGGATCTGTACGGATCGCTGGCACTGACGGGCATCGGGCATGGCACGGATCGCGCGGTGATCTTTGGGTTGATGGGCGAGGCGCCGGACACCATCGATACGCAGACCGTCGACCAGACGCTGGCCACCGTCCGTGAGAAGCAGGAGCTCCGCATTTGCGGCGAAGACGCAGTTCCCTTCCGTGAGGAGACGGATCTGCGCTTCCATCGCGAGCAGATGTATCCGGAAGCCGGGCACGCCACGCACCCGAACGGGCTGAGGTTCACGGCGCTGGGCGACCGTGGAGAGGTGCTGCTGACCCGGGTGTTCTATTCGGTGGGCGGTGGGTTCATTCTTACCGCGGATGAGTTTGCCAATGCCTCGCAGGCGAAGAAGCGCGATGTGCCCTTCCCTTTTTCGAGCGCGGACGAGTTGCTCGCGATGGCCGATGCGAGTGGGATGTCCATCGCGGACGTCGTGTTGGCGAACGAAGTGGCGCTGCTGACGGACGCAACGATCACGTACCGGATTGATCGCATCTTCAAGGTGCGCGACTCGCTTGGACAGGCGGAGTCGAACAGTGCGAAGGCGCAGATTCGGTCGCATGAGGCTATCGGCAATGCACAAGGGCCGGAGGCGAGGATCAAGGCAGCGATCCTGGTGCTCTGGCAGGTGATGGAGCAGTCGATCGAGCGCGGGATCGCGACCGAAGGCACACTGCCGGGCGGCCTGAATGTGCGGCGGCGCGCGCCAGGGCTGTCGCGCCGCCTGGCGCAGATGGACGCTGAGGGCAAGCAGCGCGATCCCTTGGCTCCGCTGGATGCGGTGACACTAGCCGCGATGGCCGTGAACGAGGAGAACGCGGCGGGCGGACGTGTCGTCACGGCTCCAACGAACGGCGCGGCGGGTGTGGTTCCGGCGATTGCGCACTACTTCCTAAACCACACGAGCCCTGGGCTGACGGATGCTGAGCGGACTGCCGGGCTGTTGCGGTACTTTCTTGAGCGCGGCGGCGATCGGCATCTTGTACAAGGAGAACGCATCGATCTCAGGCGCGGAGGTTGGGTGCCAGGGCGAGGTGGGCGTCGCGTGCTCGATGGCCGCAGGCGGGCTTGTGGCGGCGCTTACGCCTCCGCCGGATCCCGGGTTGAGTGCGGAGGAACGTGCGGGCCGGATCAGCGAGACGAATGCCCAGATTGAGCATGCGGCGGAGATCGCGATGGAGCACAACCTGGGGATGACGTGCGATCCGATCGGTGGGCTGGTTCAGATTCCGTGCATCGAGCGCAATGGCATGGGTGCGGTGAAGGCGGTCAATGCGGCTCGCCTAGCGATGAACGACCCAGGGAGCCACAAGATCTCGCTGGACCAGGTAATTGAGACGATGTACCGGACGGGGATGGATATGCAGTCCCGGTACAAGGAGACGAGCCTGGCGGGGCTGGCGCTGAACATCATTGAGTGTTGATCGCAGTGGCGAACTGGCAAACGCGGCGTGCGCGGACGCCGCAATGTTTGCGCGGCGCGTGTGCGAGACCCGCGGTCGCGGAGAATGAAAGAGGCATATGACTCGCCGGCGCTGGATTGCTGACACCTGGACCGAGAACACTGCAAGCCTGAAGGGCGAGCAAGCGATTCATCTTGCGCGTGTGCTGCGTGCGGAGCCTGGGCAGGTATTCGACGTGGTGGCCGGAGGATTTCTGCGGCAGGCTACGGTGACGGGCGTGTCAGAGCGCGAGGTGGTGTTTGCGCTGGGCGAGGAGATGGAGGCCGAGGCGGCGCTTCCGGTGCATCTGCTGCTCGCGGTGATCAAGTTTGACCACTACGAGTGGGGCTTGGAGAAGGCTACGGAGCTGGGGGCAGCGCGGCTGACTCCGGTCATTGCGCGCCGGACGGATAAGCACCTGGCGCAGGCGGCGGCGAAGAGGGTTGATCGTTGGCGGAAGATTGTGCGCGAGGCCGCGCAGCAGTCTCGACGGAGCGATGTACCGGATCTGGATGAGCCGATGCCCTTGAAAGCCGCGCTCAGTGCTGTGAGTGCGCCGCATAAGGTGCTGCTGGCCGAGACCGAAGAGGAGAACACGCTCGCCGCAGCGTTGGGGAGCCGGCGCGCGCAGGATGGGCCGGATGCGGAGCGCAACCGTGAGCTGGCGTTGGCGATCGGACCGGAGGGCGGATGGGCTCCGGACGAGATGGCGATGTTTGCGGCGCAGGGCTGGCAGCCGGTAACGCTGGGGCCGCGGATCCTGCGCGCGGAGACGGCGGCGTTGGCCGGGCTGGCAATCTGTTCGGCGCTGCTTTGACGGTAGAGGCGGCACAAAGCAAAGCGGCGACCGTGGTGGTCGCCGCTGTTGCGTTTGGGGGCTTGATGCGAGCTAGCTGAACATCTCCTTGACCTTGTCGAAGAGCCCGCGGGACTGGGGCTCGTTGTTGACCGGCATGGTTTCGGCGAGCTGGCGCAGGAGTTCCTTCTGCTGCTTGTTGAGCTTGGTTGGGGTTTCGACGCGGACGGTGACAATGAGATCGCCCTTGCCGCGGGCGTTTAGGTGGGGAACGCCCTTGTCGCGGAGGCGGAACTCGCGGCCGTTCTGGGTGCCTTCGGGGACCTTGATGGTCTCGAGGCCTTCGAGCGTTTCGATCTCGAGCTCGGTGCCGAGGGCGGCCTGCGGGAAGCTGATGGGCATGACGCAGTGGAGGTCGTCACCGTCGCGCTCGAAGAAGGCGTGCGGCTTGACGTTGAGGACCACGTAGAGATCGCCGCCGGGACCGCCGAAGCGGCCTGCATCGCCCTCTCCGGAGTAGCGGATGCGGGTGTCGGACTCGACGCCTGCGGGAACTTTGACGAGGAGCGTGTGCTCCTTCTGCACGCGGCTGTCGCCACCGCAGGTGCGGCACGGGTTGCGGATGACCGAGCCGGTGCCGGAGCAGACGGGGCAGGTGCGCGCGACGGAGAAGAAGCCCTGCTGGGTGCGAATCTGGCCGCGGCCGCCGCACTGCTGGCAGGTTTCGGGCTGCTTGCCGTTCTCGGCACCGGAGCCGTGACAGATCTCGCACGTCTCCATGCGCTTGACCTTGGCCTCGCGCTCGACGCCGAAGACGGCCTCCTCGAAGGTGAGCGTCATGTCGATCTTGAGGTCGCGGCCGCGCTGGGCCCGCGAGGCACGGCCGCCACGCTGGCCGCCCATGTTGAACATTTCGCCGAACAGATCGCCGAAGATGTCGCCGAGATCGCCCTGCTGGAAGCCGCCGGCACCGAAGGGGCTGCCGCCGGCAAACGGATTGCCGCCGCCCGCGCCGCCCACGGCCTGGTGACCGAAGCGATCGTACGCCGAACGCTTGTCCGGATCGGACAGGATGGCGTAGGCCTCGGAGCACTCTTTGAACTTCTCCTCGGCCGCGGGGTTGTTGGGGTTGCGGTCGGGGTGGTACTGCATCGCGAGCTTGCGGTAGGCGCTCTTGATCTCAACGTCGGTCGCCGTCCGCTCGACGCTTAGTACCTCGTAGTAATCCCTCTTCATCGTTGCTGTCGCCATAGTAAGTTCTTCGTGCTCAGTTCTCAGTGCTCAGTAGAGTGGCTGCTAGCTGGTGCTCAGCAATTGGTCACTGGCGCTCTGAACAACTGAGCACTGACCAGGAGATCTGAGCACGGCCTTTATGCGTCGCGCTGTGCGCTGTTGGTTGCGATTCTGACCAGTGCGGGCCGGAGGAGCTTGTCGCGCAGCTTGTAGCCGCGGCGAATCTCATCGATGACCTGGTGGTCGGGGTATTCGGGCGTTTCGACGCTGCCGAGCGCCTCATGCACACGGGGGTCGAAGGGCGTGCCGACCGCATCGACGGGCTGCACGTTCAGCCCGCGCAGCGCCTCGTCCATCTGCTTCAGGATGAGCTCGACACCGGCGCGGAGCTGCTCGATAGAGCCCTCGGCCTTGAGCGCGAGCTGGAAGTTGTCCATGACGCCGAGGAAGGGCTCGATGGCGGCCTGCGTGGCGTAGTCGCGGGCGTCCTGCTTTTCCTTGAACTCGCGCTTGCGGGCGTTGTCGAACTCCGCCTGAAGGCGGGCAAGGCGGTCGCGGAGCTGGTCGCGCTCGCCGCGAGCCTGCTCGAGCTCGGTCTGGAGCTGCGAGTTCTCCAACGTCTCGTTGCTGGCGCCCTCGGTTCCGGCTTCGAGATCCACGGGTTGCGCGCCTGCCTGCGAATCGGTTCCGTCTTCGGCGGCTACTGTTCCGTTCATGTCCTGAGTCTCCATTGCTTTCGCGTCTCTTTCATTGTTGCCCATCCCGGCCCAGCGCGCGAACCGGGCGAAACCACTCTTATCGTCTGTCATTGTCTCGTGACCTCCGGACGGCTCTCGCCGCGGTTGCTGCGGGGTGTGGCTGGCGCGATGCGGAAGTTCTTTCTCCGGCGCGCGCCTGGCACGCTGCTCATCCGGTCTCAAGCAATTGAGATGTATCGGCGGCCCGGGACGACTCACGCGCCGCTGCGGCCCTCCAGCACCCGGTCGAAGAGGCCGGCGACGTAGCGGACCGCGCCCATGGTGGCGCCGTAGTCCATGCGGGTGGGGCCGAGGACGCCTACCGTCCCCAGCGTCTCGCCGGCCATACGGGCGGGGGCGGCGATGAGGACCAGCCCGGCGAGTTCGGGGGCCTGCTGTTCGAGCTCAAAAATGACGCGGACGCTTTCCTGGCGGGAGTCGATGTAGGCGGCGAGCAGGTCGGCGACGCGCTGCTTGGCCTCAAGCGCGGCGAGGAGTTGGCGCAGGCGCTCGCGGTCCTCGCGCAGGCCGACCAGGTTGGCGACGCCCTCCACGAAGACGGCGCGCTCGCCGCTCAGGGCGGAGTCGGCGGGCACCGCGCCGGTCCAGAGGCGCTCTGCGGCCTCCATCATGCGGTGGTAGGCGGTGCGCTCGCTTTCGATGCGGCGGAGCAGTTCCGCACGGACGAGTTCAAGATGCCAGCCGCGGAAGTGCTCGTTGAGGAAGTTGGCGGCGGACTCGAGTTGGGAGGACGAAAGATCCTCGGAGACCGCAAGGACGCGGTCCCGGACGGTACCGCTGCGGCCCACGACGACGGCCAGAACCCGACGGTCAGCGAGCCGGGTAAAGTGCACGTGCTCCAGCACATCGGTGGCGGCAAGCGTACCGACGGCCAAGCCCACGCCGCTGGTCAGGTCGGCGAGGACGCCGGAGGTGCGAGCGAGCAGCCCTTGCGTGCTGGTGACGCCGATGAGGCGGGAGTCGATGGTGTTCTGGAGATCGGAGGCGAGGGGGGCGAGGCCAGCTGGCACGATTGCCGGAGCCTGACGCCGCGCTGAGGGCCTGGACGTAAATGCGGAAGGCATGGGCGGAGGGCACGCGGCCTGCCGAGGTGTGCGGCTGTTCGAGGAGGCCGGCATCGGCGAGTTCGGCCATCTCGTTGCGGACCGTAGCGGAGCTTACCGGGACACCGTCGCTCGCGAGCGCGTGTGCGATCGCACCGGAGCTCACCGGCTCGCCGGTGGCGATGTAGCTTTCGACCACGGCTTTCAGGATCTGCCGTTGGCGCGCGCTCATCCGCTGCTCGAACATAGGGTTCCCCTGCCCTTATTTTACGCGGGTGCAAGCAGCGGCGGATGACTCGTTGGAGTCACGTGTTTGAGGGGCTCAGCGAACTGCAAAACGCTATGTGCGCCGCGGCCGCCGTGTTTGCGCCGCGTGCGCGAGCGTCGGGGTTTAGGTGATTTCGAGGACGTTGTCGTCCGCGCTGAGTTGCTCGGCCCGTGCGGCGACCTTGCGAGCGATGCCGGTGAACTCGCGGCCACGCGGGGTCTCCTCGCCGGCGAGTGCGGCTGGCAGGCCACGGTCCCCGCCCTCGCGGACCAGCGGGTCCATATCCACGGAGCCGAGGAACGGGAGGTCGTACTGCCGGGCGGTCTGCTCGGTCGCGCCGGCACCAAAGACGTCGATGACGGTGCCGTCCGGCAGGGTCATCTGGCTCATGTTTTCCACCATGCCCAGGACCTCGACGTTGACCTGGTGGAACATCTCGAGCGCCTTGCGGGCGTCCTGCAGGGCGACGCTGGAGCCGGTGGAGACAACAATCGCGCCGGAGAGCGGAACGGTCTGGACGAGCGAGATGACGACGTCGCCGGTGCCCGGCGGCAGGTCGACGATGAGGAAGTCGAGCTCGCCCCAGGCGACCTGGGTGAGGAACTGCTTGATGATGCCGTGAAGCATGGGGCCGCGCATCATCATCGGCTTGTCGCCGGGCGAGAGCAGGCCGATGGAGATGAAGCAGACTCCGTGCGCGGTGAGCGGCTCGATCATGTTGCCCGCCAGCACATTGGGCTGGCGCGTGCGGCCGAGCATGGTGGGCACGTTGGGGCCGTAGATGTCGGCGTCGATGAGGCCGACCTTGTAGCCGAGCTTGGCGAGCGCGATGGAGAGGTTAACCGCGACGGTGGTCTTGCCGACGCCTCCCTTGCCCGGAACCGACGGCGATGACGTGCTTGATGCCCGGTAACGGCTGCGGTGCGGGCGGCCCTTGATGCGGTGTTGCGTGCGGTGCTCCGTGCCCCATGTGTCCCATCTGTTTCTGCTCCTTCTTGCTCCGGGCGATGTGCCGGGTCGCAAATCGCTCGACGTTTAGGCGTTCCAGACGTTGCCAATGGCCGCTCGGAGTTCCTTCTTGCGCAGGACCTCGTCGGTGCGCATGGCGCGGCGGTTGGCGGCGTCTTCGTAGCGGCGTTTCTGGTGCTCAGTCTCCGGAATGACCGCGGGGACTTCAATCTTTTTGCCGAACATGTCGAGCGCGACGTAGGTGAGGTAGGCCGAGGCGACGTGACGTGTGCCGGAGCCGCCGAGCACGTCTTCAACCATGGCCTTGAGGCCGACCTCCATGGAGGTCTTGAAGGCGCGGTTGACGCTGGCCTTGAGAGTCAGGAACTCGCCTACGTGTACAGGCGAGATGAAGTCGAGGTGGTCCATGCTGGCCGTGACGACGATGGCCCGGGCGTGACGTGCGGCAGAAAGCGCTCCCACAACATCGATCAACTGCATCAGCTTGCCGCCGAAGAGATTTCCGATGGCGTTGGCGTCGTTGGGGAAGATCACCTCCGTACGCTCAGCCAGCGACTCGTTCACGGCGCGGCTCAATACTCTTTCACTCATCCCTCCATTCTATTGCCTGCTGGCGAGGAGCCTGCGCGATGTGCGAGTCTGAACGCGCTGAAGAACATTGGAGCTTTGAAGCCGCATGGACAAGATCGCCGCATTAACCGAAATCCTCAACCAGAACCCGAGCGACAGCTTTGCGCGTTACGGCCTTGCGATGGCCTACGCCAGCGAAGGACGCAGCCACGAGGCGCTCAAGGAGTTTGCAACGACGATCCAGAATGACCCCGACTATGTGCCGGCGTACCAGATGTCCGCCCAGACGCTGCTGAAGCTGGGCCATACGGATGCAGCGAAGGCGCGCCTTACGGAAGGGCTTGCCGCGTGCAAGCGCACCGCGAACGCTCATGCTGCCAGCGAGATGCAGGCAATGCTCGATGACCTCAGCTAACGCCTTGCTCGCGCGTGGGGAGCAGCTCTGCGCTGGCGTGATTCCTTTTGGTCTCATGGCAAGTGGGAGGGCGCCTGCACCGAAAGCCTGTATTCGCGCGTCTATACTTCACCCATGGCGACTTCGACCGCGCAGACGGCCCCTGTAAGTACAACTTCTCAATCCCTGCCTCGGACGCTCGGCGAACTGCGCCACAGCCAATACACGCCGGAGCGCGTGAATCGCAGCGTCAAAGACGAACTGCGCGACAACCTGATCACGCGCTTGCGCGAGATTGCGCCCGGTGGACCGAACGAAGGCGAACCGCTGTTTCCAGGCATTGTGGGCTATGACGACAGCGTGGTTCCGCAGGTAGTCAACGCGGTGCTGTCGCGGCATAACTTCATCCTGCTGGGGCTGCGCGGACAGGCTAAGAGCCGCATCCTGCGCTCGCTGACGAACCTGCTGGATGCGCAGATTCCGTATGTTGCCGGATCGGAGATGCGCGACAACCCGTATCAGCCGTTGTCGAAGTTTGCGAAAGACCTGATCGCTTCACTGGGCGATGACACGCCGATTGCGTGGCTGACGCCGGAAGAGCGCTATGTCGAGAAGCTGGCGACGCCGGATGTGACGGTAGCGGATCTGATCGGCGATGTGGATCCGATCAAGGCGGCGCGTTCCGGGCATGAGCTGGGCAGCGAATTGACGATGCACTATGGCCTGTTGCCACGCGCGAATCGCGGCATCTTCGCGATCAACGAGTTGCCTGATCTTGCGGGCAAGATCCAGGTCGCGCTGTTCAACATCATGCAGGAAGGCGATGTGCAGATTAAGGGCTATCCCGTGCGCCTGCTGCTGGATGTGGCGATTGTGTTCTCGCGCGAACCCGGAGGACTATACGGCGCGCGGCAAGATCGTAACGCCGCTGAAGGACCGCATCGGATCGGAGATTCGCACGCATTATCCGGAGTCGCTGGATGAGGCGATTGCGATCACCGAGCAGGAGGCCTGGACCGCGCGCTCGTATGCGGACGTGGATGGCCAGCCTGGGCCGAGCATCGAGCGCATCCACATCCCGCATTACATCCGGCAGATCGTGGAAGGCGTCGCATTTGCGGCGCGCGAGGACAAGAAGGTCGACCGCAAGTCGGGCGTATCGCAGCGGCTGCCTATTTCGACCATGGAGCTCGTGGTGTCCAACGCCGAGCGGCGCGCGCTGCTGCATGGCGAGACGCTGGTGGTGCCACGTGTGGGCGACATTCTGGCGGCGCTGCCGGGTATCAGCGGCAAGATCGAGCTGGAGTATGAGGGCGAGATGCGCGGGTCTGAGAACGTGATCCGCGAGATCATTCGCCAGGCAATCGCGAGCGTGTTCGACAGCTACTTCGCGGATACGAACACGCAGCAGATCGAGCAATGGTTCAACCTGGGCGGCACGGTGGAGTTGAACGATAAGCAGCCTGCGACCGCAGTGCTGGGTTCGTTGAAGGAGATCCAGGGGCTGTTCGACAAGCTGGCGCCGTTGAAGGTGAGCAGCAAGGCGGAGCCGGAGATTGCGGTGTCCGCGGCGGAGTTTCTGTTGGAAGGCATGACCGCGCACAAGCGAATCTCGCGAAGCGAAGCGCGGACGTTTACGGCGGGCGAGAAGAAGCGGCGCAACGAGGACGCAGCGCAGCTTGGAGAACGGGTACGCGAGCGTGAACGCGAGAACGCGTTCAACCGCACGCGGCGCGGGTTCAACTAGCAGAGCGTCGAGCTATCGGTCGGCTCTTTGGTGCAAGATAGCTAAAAGCTGGGCTATCGACGCTGAAGCGTAGACGCACCGATTGAACCGATTGGTTTGCGCGCCGCGGTGAGTCAGGCCGACTTGCTAGCCCATGTTTTCGATCATGCGGGTGGCGAACTCGCTGGTTTTCACCTTTGTGGCGCCCTGCATCTGCCGCTCGAAGTCGTAGGTGACCTGCTTCTGCTGAATGGTCTTTTCCATCGACTGTTCGATGAGGCGAGCGGCCTCGGGCCAGCCGATGAAGTCGAACATCATGACGCCGGAGAGCATGACGGAGCCGGGGTTGATGACGTCCTTGTCGGCGTACTTGGGCGCCGTGCCGTGGGTGGCCTCGAAGACGGCGTAGCCGTCGCCGACGTTGGCGCCGGGCGCGATGCCGAGCCCGCCAACCTGCGCGGCGGCGGCGTCGGAGATGTAGTCGCCGTTGAGGTTGGTGGTGGCGAGGACGCTGTAGTCGCTGGGGCGGATGATGATCTGCTGGAAGATGGAGTCAGCGATCCGATCGTTGACCATGATCTTCTGCTTCCACTGACCGTTGCCGTGCGACTTGCCGATGCGGGCGATGACGTCCTTGACCTCCTGCACGATGCTGTCGCCGAACTCTTTCGGGGCGAACTCGATGCCGGGTTCGACCATGGCGGCGTTCTCTTCGGGCGAGAGGTTGGGGTTCGATTCGAGGTTGCCGAGGATCCAGCTTTCGCGCTCGGTGATGGTCTGGTCGCGGAACTCCTGTGTGGCGACCTCGTAACCCCACTCGCGGAAGGCGCCCTCGGTGAACTTCTGGATGTTGCCCTTGTGCACGAGCGTCACGACCTTGCGGTTGTTGTCGAGCGCGTACTGGATGGCGGCGCGGACGAGGCGCTTGGAGCCGGTGATGGAGATGGGCTTTACGCCGACGCCCGAGTCCGTGCGGATCTTTTTCTTGCCGCCCTTGAGCATGTCTTCGTTGACGAACCTGATGAACTTTTCAGCTTCGGGCGTGCCTTCGCGGAACTCGATGCCGGCGTAAATGTCTTCCGTGTTTTCGCGGAAGATGACGACGTCGAGCTTTTCGGGGGCCTTCACCGGGCTGGGGACGCCGGCGTAGTACTTCACGGGGCGGATGCACTGGTACAGGTCCATCAACTGGCGCAGCGCGACGTTGAGCGAGCGGATGCCGCCGCCGACGGGCGTGGTCAGCGGGCCCTTGATGGAGACGCGGAAGTCGACGGTAGCCTTCACGGTGTCGTCAGGGAGCCAGTTCTGGGTCTGGCGGAAGGCCTTTTCGCCGGCGAGGACCTCAAACCACTTCACGCTACGCTTACCGCCGTAGGCCTTCTGCACGGCAGCGTCGAAGACGCGCTGCGAGGCGCGCCAGATGTCGCGGCCGGTGCCGTCACCCTCGATGTACGGGATGACCGGGTTGTCGGGGACGTTGAACTTGCCGTTGGCGTATTGGATGGGCTGGCCGTCTGCCGGCACCTGGATGCCGTTGTAGCTGGTTTGCATGGGCGAAAGGGTCTCCTCTGTAGGAAGGCCCAACGTACCAGACCGGAAATATGGCTGGCAACGCGTGCCGTGCGGTAAGCGCTCACGTTGGGCGATGTTGACTTCGCTGTCCGTAACAGGGGAGAGTACCGACATCGATGGCGGGATCGCCGGCGTCGCTTCTGACGGAGCGACGGGAGAAGAACTGAATGACCTCTGCGGAACTGAAAGAGATCGTCGAGCAGCGCCCAAATGATCCTGCTGTCGTCGGGCGGATCGCCTCGAACCTACAGGGCGATGGGGCCGTCGAGCAGCAGCATCATGACGGCGTTACGTTTGCGGTGGAGTGGCAGGACCTGGGCGGCTACCGGCGATGCACGATCGCGTCTCATGAGGGATCGCGAAGACTCGCCCGGATCGATGTCCATGAGAATGGCACGGTGCGTGTGGAAGCGGACCAGCCGCTGGCGGTTACGGTCTCGCAGGAAGACGATCTGCTGTGCCTGACGCGGTATCGTTGAAGGCGTCTGCAGGAATGAGCTTTTGATGAACTCTGAGTATGCAATCTTGACGGCGGCGGGGACGGCGGTGATCTCCGATGTCTTTGACACGCTGGGGATCGAACCTCCGGTGTTGTACAACGAGCTGTTCGCAGCGGGCGACTTCGCGCCGTTTGCGGGACCGGCGTACACGATCGCCGGGCGCATGGAGCACTTCAAGGGCGGCGATCGCACGAAGCTGGAGGCGATCGACAACCTTCCGAGTGGAGCGGTGGCGCTGTGGGCTGGCGGCAATGCACGGGGCGTGTGCTGCTTCGGCGATCTGCTGGGAAGTGCCATGCGCGCCCGTGGATGTATTGCGGCGGTTGTGGACGGCGGCGTGCGCGATGTGCAGTTTCTAAAGAGCTGCGGCATGCCGGTGCTGGCGCGGTATAAGTCCCCGGCGCAGGGTGTGGGGCGGTGGAAGGTTTCGGACGCGCAGATCCCAGTACAGGTGCGCGGTGCCCTCCGCGAGTGGCTCACCGTCAAGCCGGGCGATGTGGTGGTGGGCGATAGCGATGGCGTGATTGCCGTGCCGACCGAGCTGATGGACGAGGTCGTGCCGCGCGTGAAGCAATGGTCAGAGACGGAGAACAGCGCGCGCGGCGAGATCGCCGGCGGGTTGCCGCTGCTGGCGGCGCTGGAAAAGTTCGGGCATTTGTAGTTCCGCTTTCGCGCCGTGGTATCGGCGGCCGCAGGTTACGCATGAGATGGCCGGTGCTGGTTTCGCTGGTGTTGTGTACGGGGCTGCGGACGCTCGCGGGCGCGCAGCAGACGCCGGTACGTGGCCACGATGCAGCGGACGCGCCGGCGCTGACGGCGGTATCTCCCGGCGTTTGGCGGATGGAGGGTGATGAGCCCAGCTCCAAGATCCACTACGTACGGATCTTTCTGATTGGGTCCAGCGCCGGGCGCTGCGACACAAGCAGTTTCAGACGCGGCGAGCCCGGACCTGAGCCAGCCCACGCTGACCGGGCAATGTACGCGTGAAGCCGGCGGCAAGCTGCACTTTGAGCTGTTTGCGAACTTCGGCGGGGTCACCGATGCTGCGTTTTACCCGCCCTGGCACCCGAGCGAAGGTGACCAGTACCCCCCACCGACGCAGAAGGTGACGCTGACGATGGAGTTCCTGGGCTATACGAAAGTCAAGCCGTTCAAGCGCGAGTTCGAACGCGTGCAGGCACCCGGCCCGGAGCAGTTGCGGTACCTGAATCCGGGCCGTTCCTCCAATAACCTGGAACCGCCTGGCTGGTTCTTTCAGTACCTGCGTGCCCTGCCTACCTTGCGGCTTTCGGATGGGAGTCACACGGCGGAGTTCCAGAGCGCAGGATGGCTGGCGCGGTTGCGGCAGGAGCCGACATGCGCGGTCAGTGGAGCTTGAAAAAGCAGCAAAACAAAGGCTCAGCAGGCACGACGGCCTGCTGAGCGAAAAATCCCGAAACCACATGCAGAAGGATTAGTGAGGGGAGTTGTCGTCGACCTTCTGGTGCTCCTGGTGAACGTCGTCCTTGGTCGTCATGCGACGTTCCCTGGCATGGTCCTTGGCGGCGGTTGCGGACTCGTGCTTGTCGCCGAAGAGCTTTTCGGTGCCTTCCTTGGTGCGATCGACACCTTTGACCGTCCCTTCTTTGGTCTTGTCGATCGCGACCGTGCCGCCTTCCTTCGTCTTATCCGCGACGTTGCGTGTGCCGTTCTCGGTCTTGTGGGTTGCCGTGCGTGTGCCGTGCGCGGTGGAGTGTGCGGCGTGCGTGGTGGTGTGCTTCACCGCGTGCCCGGTGTCACGGGCGGCGTCCTTGGTGTCGGTGCCGGCGTTGTGCATGTCCTGTCCGGCGGTCTGAGCCTGCGTGAACGCAGGCGCGAGCAGGTTGGACGCGAGGAGGAGCGATGCAACAGCGATGGTGCTCCGGAGCATTTTCATACTGATTTAGGTTCGGAATGGCGAAACAAGGTTGCTAAGGCTGATTCAAATCACGGCGCGCGGCGGAGATCGGCACGGGACGGAGACGACGCTGCGGCTTTGTGCCCGTTAGACTCGTCTCTAAGAAAAACCCACCCTTGTACCCGAGGTGTCCGTGCGCGTCTCCATCGCCGCTGCAGCCCTGCTGTTTGCCCTTCCGCCGTTCTTGCCAGGAGGGTTGAGCGCCGCGGCGCAGAAGCCTGCTCCGCTGCCATCTTTGTCGCAGCCGGCGATCTCGCCTGATGGCAAGGAGATCGCGTTTGTATCGGGCAGTGATCTGTGGACTGTGCCGGCGTCGGGCGGCGAGGCACACCTGTTGGTTTCGGACCCCGCCGAAGAGTCGCGGCCGCTGTACTCGCCGGACGGCAAGAAGCTGGCGTTTATCTCGACTCGGACGGGCGGCGGCGACATCTATGTGCTGACCTTTGCGACGGGGCAGTTGCAGCGGATTACGTTTTCGGACTCGGCTTCGGACCTGGATGCGTGGTCGCATGACGGCGAGTGGCTTTACTTCACCTCCTCGGCGACCGACGTCGCGGGGCAGGGCGACATCCTGCGCGTGCGGGCGACCGGTGGAACGCCGCTGGAGGTTTCGCGCGAGCGGTATCTGAGCGAGTTCGAGTCCGCACCGTCGCCGGACGGCAAGGAGATCGCGCTGGTAGCGAAGGGGATCTCGCGGCAGCAGTGGTGGCGCAACGGCCATGCCCATATTGACGAGACGGAGATCTGGCTGAAGCCGGTGAGCTCCGGGACCGGCGATGGTGGATATCGCAAGCTGGTGTCGGCGGAT
The DNA here is from genome assembly GCA_963795955.1 of uncultured Verrucomicrobiae bacterium. Taxonomy (GTDB): domain Bacteria; phylum Acidobacteriota; class Terriglobia; order Terriglobales; family Acidobacteriaceae; genus Granulicella. The sequence goes on along the minus strand of CAWCJK010000008.1, from coordinate 386,607 downwards.
GCGAAGCATGCGTGGCCGATGTGGGATCCCAGCGGCAAGCGGCTGCTGTTCATGTCCGACAAGGGCGGCGACGGCGCGCCCGGCCACGAGAACCTGTGGGAGGCCGACGTCACCAGCGGCGCCGAGAAGCCGCTGACGCACTTCACGAACGGGCGTGTGCTGTGGCCGACGATCTCGTACGACGGCAAGACGGTTGTGTTCGAGCGGAACTTCGGGATCTGGCGCGCGGACGCGCACAGCGGCAAGGCCGAAGAGGTGAAGATCACGCTGCGCGGTGTGCCCTCCGGGCCGGGCATGACGCACGAGAACATCACGGCTTGGAGCGGCCTGGCGCTGTCGCCGGACGGTCGCAAGATCGCCGTCGCGGGGCACGGAGAGATCTTCGCAGCAGGCGCCGCGCAAGGCGGCGATGCGCAGCGTCTGACGCGTACGGAGGCCGCGGAGGCCAACCCGCAATGGACCGCTGACTCCAGCTCGGGTCATCTACCGGTCCGAGCGCAATGGTGGCTCGAACCTCTACGAGTACGACTTCACGACGGGCAAAGAACGTGCCCTGACCCAGGGTCCCGGTCTGGACGCCAGTGCGGTTCCCTCGCCTGACGGCAAGCTCGTCACTTACATCCGCGACCGCAAGGAGCTGCATGTGCTCACGCTCGCGGGCGGTCAGGACAAGGTTGTCGCCCGCGGAGAGATCAACGAGTACCAGGGCGATTCGGTAGCGTGGTCGCCTGACTCGAAGTGGATCGCGTATGTGCCGACGGGGATCGACGGGTTTACGAACCTTTGGGTGGTGCCGGCGGACGGCAGCGCGCCGACCCGTGAGATCACGTTCCTGGCCAATGGGCAGAACGCGAGCCATATCGCTTGGGCGCCGGATGGCAAGTACATCCTGTTCGACACGGCGCAGCGAGCGGAGACGCCGCTGCTTGCACGCGTGGACCTGATTCCGCATGTGCCGATGTTCCGCGAAGACCAGTTCCGCGATCTGTTCCGCAAGCAGAACACGCCCGGCGCACCAGACCAGCCGGAGAATCCGGCAGAGCGCAACCACACGACGCCGAACGAGGAGCGCACGCCGCAGGGCGGCGCCGATGCCGACGAGTTCGCAGGCGCGGATGTGCAGGAGCCCACGCCGCAGGAGCCCGCAACACCTGGGCAGAGTGCCGGACCCCGCACGGGGCAGAATCGTCCAGCGGCGAAGAAGCCCGTTGAGCCCACAAAGATCGTCTTCGAGGGCATTCGCGAGCGGCTCACGTTGTTGCCGTTGGGTGAGCTTGGGGTGCGGTACCCGGTGATCAGCCCCGATGGCAAGACGCTCGCGTTTCTTGCGGAGGCCGCGGGGCAGCAGAACATCTACACGTACTCGCTCGATGAGTTGGCGCGTGAGCCGGCATCGCCGCGACAACTTACGTCCGACCAGGGGTTCAAGTCGGAGATTGCGTGGTCGCCGGATTCGAAGGAGATCTTCTATCTGCAGAGCGCGGGCGGACGCGGAGCGCAGCCCGGCGCAGGTGAGGGTGGGGCAGGCGTCCGGGTGGTCACTCTGGCAACGCGCACACCGCGGCCGATCCCGCTGACGGCGGCCGTGGATGTGGACTTCGACCAGGAGAAGATGGTCGTGTTCGACGAGGCCTGGTCGACGCTGGATCACCGCTTCTTCCGCGGCGACTTCAACGGGCGCGACTGGCAGGCGCTGCGCACGGACTGGGCGCCGTACATCGAGGGCGCGCGCACCGGCGGCGAGCTGCGGCGAGACATCAACCTCCTTATAGGCGAACTGAATAGCTCGCACTCCGGGATCGCCAAACCATCGATGCCGAATGTGCGGACTGGGCGCCTCGGGGTGCGGTTTGAGCGCGAGCCGTTTGAGCAGAGCGGCAAGCTGATCATTCGCGAGATCGTGCCGCTGGGACCGGTCGCGCTGGAAGGCTTCGATCCATGTCGGCGATCGGATTCTGGCGATCGATGGAACGACGATCACGCCTTCGACCAACATCGATGAGCTGCTCACCGATAAGGCGAACCGCCGGGTTGTGCTGTCGATTGCGCCGGGCGGCGATGAAAGCAAGAAGCGCGATGCGGTGGTGCGGCCCGTGACGCTGCAGGTCGAGTCGGGTCTGCTGTATCGCGGCTGGGTCGAGAGCCGGCGCGCGTACGTCGATAAGGTCTCGGGCGGCAAGTTGGGTTACGTCCACATCGCGGCCATGGGAGATGCGGATCTGGCGCAGCTGTATGTCGACCTGGATGTGCTGAACCAGGCCAAGAAGGGCGTCGTGGTGGACGTCCGGAACAACAACGGGGGGTATGTGAACGGGCGCGTGATCGACGTGTTCGCGCGCAAGAATTACCTGCTGATGACGCCACGCGACGGATCGACGGAGCCGAGCCGGCAGAGCCTGGGACAGCGCGCGCTCGGGTTGCCGACGGTGCTTGTGACGAACGAGAGCACGCTGTCCGACGGCGAGGACTTCACCGAGGGGTATCGCACGCTGAAGCTGGGCAAGGTGGTAGGCACGCCCACCGCCGGCTGGATCATCTTCACCGGAGCGCAGCGATTGATCGACGGCTCGCAGGTGCGCGTGCCGGGTGATCGCGTGCGGACGCTGGAGGACAAGGACATGGAGATGCATCCGCGTCCGGTCGATGTAGAGCAACTGCGTCCGCTGGGCGAAACCGAGACCGGCGAGGATGTGCAGTTGCAAAAGGCCGTCCAGACCCTGATGGGCGAACTGCAGTAGAAGCGGACACGCAGCGAGGGCCGGGTACAAGGCTGCCCGGCCCTTTCTCTTTCTGCCGAGTTCGAGACCCGATTGGCTATTCTTCGGGCGGAGGATTCAGATGTCAGTACAAGGCGTATTCGATGCGACTGCAGCGACGTACGACCCGGCACGTCGGAAGCTGATTCCCTGCTTCGATCGGTTCTATGCGGCGGCTGTTGAACTGCTGCCCTCGGATGCGAAACGTGTGACGGATCTGGGCGCGGGAACGGGGCTGCTGTCGGCGTTCTTGCGGCAAAAGATGCCGTCAGCGCACCTGCATCTGATCGATGTCTCCGAGCCGATGCTGGCGCAGGCCCGGGCTCGCCTCGCACATGACCCACGCGTTACCGCCGAGGTCAGTGACTACACCGTGGCGCCATTGCCACCGGAGCAGGATGTGATTGCGTCGGCGCTGTCGATTCATCACCTGGAGGACGACGCCAAGCGCGCGCTGTTCGGGCGGGTGCTGGACGCACTGCGGCCTGGCGGGACGTTTGTGAACGCGGACCAGATCGCCGGGCCGACGCCGGAGTTGGAGAGGGAGTACCCGCAGCGCTGGCTGGCGGCTGTGAGGGCGGCGGGCGCGACCGAACAGCAAATCGCGGACTCGCTGTTTCGGCAGCGCGAAGATCGATGCGCGCCGGTGGAAGATCAGTTGCGGTGGTTGCGCGAGGCGGGTTTCGTAGCCGTCGATTGCTGGTTCAAGGAAGGGTCGTTTGCGGTGATGACGGCGATCCGGCCGGTTTAGTGGCGGCTGCGGCGTTTGGGTCCGGCGTGGAGGATCCGGTGGCGAGCGATTCTGCTGAGCGTTCATCGCCGGTATGCGCCACCATGATGAGCTTGGAGGTATCGAAGCCTTGCGCAGAGGCTGTGCTCTCTACGCTGCTGAGCAAGCCAGGGTCCAAGGTCCGGCTGCGGGAGAGTATCCAGAGGGACTTGTGGTTTGGCGTGCCGATCAGGGCCCACTGGTAGCCCGGTCCAAGGGCCAGCACGCGGTACGTGGTGGAGAAGAACACCAGGTGCTTGATCTTCAATGTGCCGTCGCCGCTCTTGTCGGTTTTGCCGTTCGCGCCCCACTCGTTGTAGGTGCCGCCGACCAGCTTGCAGAACGTGCCCACCTGAAACGTTCGGGGCTTGTACCCTAGCGCGTACAGCTCGGTCCCGTTGCTTGCACAGTCCTTCTGTTTCTTGTTCGGGAAGCGCGCCACCTCGTACCAGGAGCCCACAAATTTGTTCAGGTCGAGGCGTGGGCACAGCGGAGGTCTGCGCCGCTGCCATCCGAGGCACGGCAAGGGCGCTGAACAGGATGAGTAGAACTGCGGCGAGCTTAAGCAACTGTCGTGCCATCAGGGGCCTCCCTACCACTTTCGTTCGATGCGGATTGTGCCCTGACCTCATTTGCCTGCGCGGGAGCGAGGGTAAAAAGGAGCTAGCGCGGGCCTTAGGGGTGTGGTGTAGAGTCGAGATCATGGTCGACTTCGATACCCTGATCGCGAGTCTGCGACGTTACGGTTACACGGTACAGCACACCATTGAGGTCCCGGGAGACGCCGGCAGCGCGGAGTTCATGGTGGACGGCCAGCTGCTTTCGCTCGCAGAGGTTCGAGGGCTGCTCGAGGTGGCGGAGGCGAAAGAGGCCGCGCAAGGGCGAAACAGGGGCGCGCGCTGACCCGCTGAACGTCGGCGATTTGACGCGCAGGGCAACAACTTACAACTTTCGCAGAATGTACTCCGTGCGGTACGACCCGCTAGCGTTTGGGTGAAGCTCCCTCGAGACGCAAGACCTCCCGCGGGCCGGACTGGACTACATGCCCCTGCGCACGAAGTTGCAGATTGTGCTCACGCTGGTGGCGGCTGCGGCCGCCACGAGTTGGTCTGTGCACGTCGGATCGCAAAGCTGGTTGCCCTTCTGGCTGCTATTGCTGGCGGTTCTCCTCAGTTCTGGGCTGAAGGTCGCTCTCCCGCACGTGGAGACGTCCATGTCTCTGAACTTCCCGTTCATTCTGCTGGGCCTTATTGAGCTATCGCCGCTCCAGGCGTTGCTGCTGGTGGCGATCTCCGTCGCGGTGCAGTGCCGGATCCGGGTGTACGAGATCTTCAGTGCCGTACAGATTCTGTTCAACGTAGCCAATGCGATGTTGGCGACGGCGTGCGCGTATTACACATACGCCGGCCTGCACCGGATGCATCTGGCAGTGGCCCCGGCGCTGGCGGTCGCCTCGGCCGCCTACTTCCTGTGGAACACCGGCGCCGTAGCGTACGTGATCGCGTCGACGAAAGGCGTGAACGCGTTCGCATTCTGGAAGAGCGAATTCCCCTGGTATTTTCCGTTCTATATCGTCGGCGCGGTGATCGCGGCGATGGCCAAGTGGCTGAGCATTCGTTACGGCTGGCCCACGGCTCTGCTCCTGGTCCCGGTTGTATTCACGCTCTATCGGGCGTACACGTCGCAGTTGGCGCGGCTCAAGGAGCGGCAGCAGCACCTCGAGGACACGGAGGCGCTGCATCTCCGGACGATCGAAGGTCTGGCCATGGCTATCGAGGCCAAGGACCAGAACACCCACGATCACCTGTTCCGGGTGAGGACGTATGTACAGGAGGTCGGGGAGTCGCTCGGGCTGGACAAGTTGCAGATGCAGGCCCTGCAGACAGCGGCGTTCCTGCACGATATCGGCAAGCTTGCGGTGCCGGAGCACATCGTCAACAAGCCCGGCAAGCTGACCCCGGAAGAGTTCGAGAAGATGAAGATCCACCCGGTGGTTGGAGCGGACATCCTCGAGCGGGTTCGGTTCCCGTACCCCGTCGTGCCCATCGTGCGCTCCCACCATGAGTGGTGGAACGGCACTGGCTACCCTGACGGCCTGCGGGGCGAGGATATCCCGATCGGTGCGCGCGTTTTGACCGTGGTGGACTGCTTCGATGCGCTGGTTTCGGACCGGCCGTATCGCAAGGGCCTCAGCAATCAGCAGGCGCTGGCGATCATCCGTAACATGTCGGGGAAGCAGTTCGATCCTGCGGTGGTGGCCGCGTTTGAGAGCTGCCATGCGGTTGCGGAGGAGCGGACGGACGCGGCACTGGCGTCGAGCACGTTCACGCCGCTGAATACGGAGGTCGAGGTCTCGCGTGGGATAGCGCCGGGTGCCGGCTTTGAGGCCGGTTCTGATACGGCTACACCGAAGCGCGCGGTCCAGGAAGACGAGAGGCGCGGTGAACCGCCCAACGGCATTGAATCGTTGTCGCTGATCGCGGCCGCGAGCCAGGAGGCGCAGACGCTCTTCGAGATGAGCCAGTCGCTCGGGAACTCGCTCAGCCCCAATGAGACGGTCTCCGTCATGGCGTCGCGTCTGCACCGGTTGATTCCGTACAACGTGTGCGCGCTGTATCTCCGGCAGGGAGATGTGCTGAACTCGCGGTTTATCGAAGGCGACCAGGCGAAGCAGTTCACCGCGGCGGACATTCAGCTGGGCGAAGGCATCTCGGGTTGGGTTGCGCAGAGCGGCAAGCCGATCCTGAACGGGAACGCAGGCGTGGAACCCGGTTGCCCGTTGCGGCCGGACGGCAGCGCCGTCTTCAACGCTGCGATCTCTATCCCTCTGCTGGATCTCCAGAAGCAGGTCTTCGCGGTTCTGACGCTCTACTCCGTGACCCCGGACTCTTTCTCCCGTGATCACCTCCGGATTCTGCAGGCGATGGAGTCGAAGCTGTCACTTTCGCTTGGCAATGCGCTGCAGTTCCGGAGAACCGAGAGCGACGCCGAGACTGACTTCCTGACGGGTCTTCCCAACGCGCGCAAGCTGTTCCTTCAGCTCGAAGCCGAGTTGGAGACCTGCCGCAAGAACGGTTGTGCGCTGACGATTGCGGTGTGCGACCTCAACGCTTTCAAGGATGTGAATGATCGCCGCGGTCACCTTGCAGGCAATCGGCTCCTGAGCCTCATCGCCGAGAACTTCAGAACAACCTGTGGAGAGGGAGAAACCGTAGCCCGCATGGGCGGCGACGAATTTGTCTTCCTGCTGCCGGGTGTGGACGAGATCGACGCAGCGGATCGGCTAAAGAGCATCGGCGAGGCGGTTGCCGCGGCTTCACGGCGCGCCGGCGGCGGCATCAAGGTGACGGCGAGTCTGGGCGCAGCGTACTTCCCCGCGGACGAATCCAGCGCAGAAGAGCTGCTGGCGCTCGCTGATCGCCGCATGTATCTGGACAAGCAGCGCTATTACAGCTCCAACACCGCCCTTTCGGTTGAGCCGCGCGATGGGAAGGCGGCACTGGCCATATGCAACGAATAGCGCTGCAAGCGTCCATACGGCTCGCGCGTGTGCTGTCGCTGGTGTTGTTGGCGGCTATGGGCTCCGTCGTGCTGATGCGGTATTCGCCGGGATACTTCACCGAAGCACGCGAGATGGATGCCGCGTACGCCCAGGGCGCACGCGAGCAGGTGGCGACGCTGCGAGCCCAACAGGCCTCTCTCCCCGCACTGCTGACCACGCAGGTGAAGGACTGGGCACACGGAGACCTCGGGCGCTCCCGCCATTACAACGTCGCGGTCAGCGACCTGCTGAAGGAGCGTGGGGGAACGACCGCGCGTCTGCTGCTTCGCGGGATTCTCGGCGGCTGGCTTCTGGCGCTCGCGTTGGCGCTGCCGCTCAGCGCACGGCGAGGCACACACGGGGAGTTGGCGCTCGCAAGCTCCACCGCCGCTCTGCTGGCGGTCCCGGTAGGTGTACTCGCAACGGTCTGCCTGCTCAGCAACGAGGGCGGGCCGGTGACCGTGTTAGCGCTGCTCGTCGCGGTCCGCGACTTCAAGCTGCTGTATCGGCTGCTACGCGCAAGCTGGCGGGCACCGCACCTGCTGCATGCCAGAGCGCAGGGTCTCTCGTCCGTGCATAGTGCGCGCGTGCATCTGTTCCCGGTGCTGCGGCGGGAGCTGCTGGCATTGGCGCTGATGTCGCTTGTGGTGGCGTTGAGCTCGATCGTGCCGGTCGAGGTGATCTTCGATGTGCCCGGACTTGGTCAACTGGCGTGGTCGGCGGCGATGAACCGCGACCTGCCGGTCCTGACCGCCGTCACTGCACTTCTCGCCGCGTGCGTTGGAGTCGCAGGCCTGTTCGTCTCGCCGGACCAGGCGACGGAGGTATCGCAATGCGCGTGATCGCGTCGATTCTCCTGCTGGTCCTGACGATCGCTGCCGTTGTCATCGCGTCGGGGTCACGGTGGAGCTATGCCGCGCAGGATCGGGATGCAATCTCTGCGAATGCGAGCGCCACCCATCCGCTCGGCACAGACGAACTCGGACGGGATCGCAACGTTCGCATCGCGGTTGCGCTTCTCATCGGAGTTGCCGGGTCGGTTGCGGCCAGCGCGCTGGCGAGTGTGATCGCCGTCGGAGTCGGGACCGGGGCGGCGTTTGCACCAGCCTGGATCGGCCGGGGTGTGCTGTACTTCGGCGATCTGTTTCTTACGCTTCCCTGGCTGTTCCTGCTGATGATGGTTCGTTCAGCGCTGCCACTCAGCCTGCCACCGATTCAGTCTGCTGGACTGACGTTTCTGCTGCTTGGGCTGCTCGGTGCCCCGGCGTTTCTGCGCGTGCACCATGCCCGTACCACCGGGCTTCGGCGTGCGGATTGGCTGTTGCAGGCGCGCGCGGCGGGGATGCGCCCCGTGCAGGTGGCGCGGCAGATCTTCCCGCATCTGCGGCCGCTGGTGCTAACTCAATTCCTGCTGTATGTGCCGGCATGTCTTATCGCCGAAGCCAACCTCGGCACACTGGGCCTGGGCATCAGCGAACCGTTGCCCTCATGGGGATCGATGCTGCAGGCGCTTCAGAATTCGGCTTTCCTCAACAACTCGCGGCTGGTGTACGTGCCGATGGCTGTCCTTGTCGTTGTACTTACGCTGCTTGAGTTTCTGCTTTTCAATCCAAAGGAGGCGAACCGGTGAGCACATCCCTTTCGCTCTTGACTAAAACTGTTGCGCTTGCGCTCGTACTTGGAGCCGTGACCGCCTCTGCGCCGGTCGCCGCTGCCGCAACGCAATCGACGCCCGTGGGCGGCGAGATCACGTGGGCCCTGAACTACGACCCAAAGACGCTCGATCCGGCGAAGGTCGACGAGGAAGCGTCAGAGTTGGTGCGGTACCTTACCGGTGGTGTGCTCTTGCGGCTGAACCGCAGCACCCAAACCGTGGAACCCGCACTGGCCGAGAGCTGGAACATCAGCCCTGACGGCCGAGTCGTCACACTTCGACTCCGGCAAGGGCTGCGGTTCTCTGATGGCTCGCCGCTTACGTCTGCGGACGTCGTCGCTACCTTGCGCCGTGTGCTCGAACCCGCGACCGGCGCACCGGCCGCGGAGGAGTTCCTTGCACCGACGAAGGTCCAGGTGGAAGCAGCCGATCCGTTGACGGTGCGCGTCCATCTTCCTGAGCGCGTCGTGTCCATCGCCACAGTGTTCGACCAGATCGCGATTGAGCCTGCGAACCGGCCCAGCGAGGCTCGCGTCACCGCCGGCCCATTCTTTGTGGCGGAATACAAGCGCGGCGAGTCGCTTCAGCTGGCGCGCAACCCGTACTACTTCAAGCATGATGCAAACGGCGTCGCGCTTCCCTACCTGTCTTCGGTGCATCTGGATATCCTCAGCAATCGCGATACAGAGGAGTTGCGGTTCGCGCGCGGGCAATATGCGCTGTTGGATAAGGTCCCCGCGGACGGTTCTGAGGCCTTGAACCGGCGTCTTCCGGGCAGTGTGCACGACCTCGGCGCGTCCTTGAACACAGAGCAGCTATGGTTCAACCAGGCGACCTCCGCGCCGTTGCCGGCGTACGAGAAGGCATGGTTCACGAATCGGGCGTTTCGGAACGCGGTTTCACAGGCGATCCATCGTGCGGATCTCGCGCGGATTGCATACAACGGGCACGCAACGCCGGCCAATGGCTTCATCTCTCCCGCCAATACGGTTTGGTATAACCGGGCGCTGCCTGCCGCAACGGCGAACCCGGCAGCAGCGATGGATCTGTTGGCCAAGGCGGGGTTCCACAAGCAAGGCACCGTGCTGGTCGACCACGATGGGCACCCGGTCAAGTTTTCTATCCTGACGAACGCCGGCAACCGCTCGCGCGAGCGCATGGCGACGATGATCCAGCAGGATCTGGCGGGGCTCGGGATGCAGGTGAACGTGGTCACGCTGGACTTCCCTGCCCTGATCGAACGGCTGATGCACTCGCAGGATTATGAGGCGGCGCTGCTTGGGCTTTCGGATGTGCAACCGGATCCGAGTTCGCAGATGAATGTGTGGCTGAGTTCGTCGCCCAACCACCAATGGAATCCCTCTGAGAAAACACCCGCAACAGCCTGGGAAGCGGAGATCGACAAGCTGATGCACGCGCAGGGCGCCTCGGGCGACATGAAGGTGCGCAAAGCCGCGGTGGACCGGGTGCAGGCCATCGTCGCCGAAGAGCAGCCTTTCATCTACCTGGTCTACCCGAATGTGCTGTGTGCCGCGTCCCCTGCTCTTGAGGGCATTCACTTCACGGTGCTTCAGCCCGATGTCGTTTCCAGCATTGAAACCGCACGGCTGAAAGGTAGCGGTCGATGAACAGGGCTCTGCTGCAGGTTCGGCTGACGGCGGGCTACGGCACGCGAACGGTACTGAACGACCTCACGTTTTCGCTCGCGGCTGGGGAAAGACTCGGGCTGGTGGGCTCGAGCGGCGCGGGCAAGAGCACATTGTTACTCGCACTGCTCGGGCTGTTGCCCTGGCGGGGTGGGTGGACGCGCGGCGAGGTCTCCCTGAACGGAAGAAACCTCTTGGGCATGAAGGAGCGCGACGCACGCAAGCTGCGCGGCAAGACTGTCGCCCTGGTGCCGCAGAGCCCCGTGAGTGCGTTGAATTCGGCGCTCTCGCTGCAGACGCACTTCAGAGAGGCGTGGCGCGCGCATGAGCCGGCCGACAAGCTGAAGTTGCAGCAGAGAACGGAGTTGTTGCTGCACCGCGTGCAACTGCCGAGCGACCCGGGCTTTTTGAAACGAAAGCCGAGCGAGATCAGCGTTGGCCAGGCGCAGCGGTGCGCGATCGCGCTGGCGTTGCTCCATCGGCCTGCGTTGGTCATTGCAGACGAACCGACGAGCGCGCTCGATCCGTCAACGCAGGTTGAAGTGCTTGAGCTTTTGCGCGAGATCAGCGCGCAGGACGACACGGCGTTGCTGTTCGTTTCGCATGATCTACTGTCCGTCTTTCGCATCTGCCGCCGGGTAGCTCTGCTGCACCAGGGTCGCATCGAGGAGTCACTCCCGATCGACCAGATCGCGAGAGCGCGACACCCCGCGTTGCGCGATCTTTTGCGGACCCTGCCGGTGCCGCCCGAGGTGCTGCTGGAGCATGCAGCCCGGAATCGCGGTACCGGGATGGCGACTCCGTCCCACTCGGAGCTGGTGACACCCATGCGCTGACGCGTGGAACGAGACTTCTGAATCCAAAGCGGGAAGGATGGGCAGCCCCTTCCCGTTCCGGCACTCACCCGGAATATGCCTCGCGAAAGCGCGGGCATGTGGTCGCCATACTCAGCTTGGCCGTCTTACTCTGGAGAAGCACGTAAGGAGTAGGTTTGGCCCGCTGCATCTCTCGTTTCACGCTTTGTTTCGCGCTGTTTGCTCTTGTTTTCCCGGCGATGTCGTCCGGACAGAGTGCCCCGACAGCCAGCCGCGCCGTTGTGCCGTCCGTGTTCGTCGGAGCGACGGGCACCTATACCGGCCTTGAGGAGTCGCGAAATGCGGCGTTCACGGCCGGGATTGACGTCGGTTTTCGGCAGTTTTTCGGTCTCGATCCCGCCATTGAGATCCGGGGTTCCTACCCGATGGCCAACGGCGCCCTGGTGGGCGAGGAGAGCATTCTGGGTGGGCTGCGGGTGCAGAAGCGATTCAAGGGCATCCGCCCGTATGCCGACATCTTATTCGGGCGTGGGCAGTTGAATTACCAGAACGGCGGCTTCATTGTGCCCGCCCAGAGCTTCCGGTACATCCAGAGCACGACCAACGTTATCTCACCCGGCGTGGGCGTCGAGTTGGACGTGACCGAGCACTTTGCGCTGTTGCTCGACGGCCAGTACCAGCACTGGAATATACCGTTCAGCACGGGGTCGAATCCGGCGAACCCCGGGAGCATTTACTCCAAGGCTGGAACCATCGGCGTCGTGTACCGGTTCGGTTGGCTGCAACACGGGCACCCTGCCCCGTAACCCGGGACGGTTCAATACTGGGTGATCTGTTGCGGATGGCGGCGGAGCCACCAGCACGCCCCTGCGCCGGACTGCGGAAACAGCGAGCGGCTGCAACTGACCGGCGCGGTATCGCTTGAGTAGACCTCGAAGTGGTTTCCCTTGAGCGTTGCAGCGGTGACCGTGTTGACGGTGACCGTGTCCATGCCACCGCCCGCGCCGACGCGGATGCGCCAGATGAGCCAGTCCATTGGGTAGCTCAACGCGGCAACGGCGATGACGGTGAAAAGGATGCGCCCGAGCCAGCGTCGGAGTGGGGTCGGCTCACGATACGCCATGGGCCGAAGGGTATCAGACGAGCCTAGAGGTTAAAGAGCTCGCGGAGGCGCTTGGTCTGAGAGCGGCTGACGGGGATCTCGGTTCCCTTGCGGTCGTCCATGCGCAACTGGTAGCTGGACTTAAACCAGGGCACGACCTCGCGGATGTGCTGCAGATTGACTAGGTACGAGCGGTGAACCCGCCAGAACTGGGCGGGGTCCAACTGCTCCGCGAGTTCCTCCAGCGTACGCACGTTTGAGTCGCCTTCGAGCGTCTTGGTCACGACGGTGATGCGACCGTCGTCGATGGAGGCAAAGCATACATCCTTCTGATCCACGAGCAGCAGGCGACTGCCTGCGCGCACGACGACCCGACCGGATCGGGTAGGGGTTGTGGTGCTCGGGGCGGCGGTGAGGCCGGCCGCCTGCTCCTCCACCATCTTCAGCAGGGCATCAAGCTTGGCCTGGGCGACGTCCCACAGCCGAGCGCCGCTGCCGGCGAAACCTGCGGCAGCCTGCAGGTCCGTGCCGGGTTCCGCGAACGCGGGCGAGGCCGCCGGTCCGGCTGCGAGCGGCTGCGATGCGCTTGAGAACACCGCCGACCGTGGCTCCGGGTCGAGATCCACTTCGCCGGGCCTTAGCTTGGTCCGGAGCTTGTCGAGGGTTCGCGTGAGGCGCTTGCTGTCGAAGGGCTTCAGCAGGTAGTCGACCGCGTTTACTTCGAAGGCTTTGACCGCGTACTGGTCGAAGGCGGTGGCGAACACGACCTCCGGCAGGCGGAAGTGGCGATCGCTCGTGAGGAGCCGACGGAGCACGGCGAAACCGTCCAGGCCGGGCATGCGGACGTCGAGAAAGACGACCTCGGGGCGATGGGTACGGATGAGGTCCACGGCTTCCACGCCGTTCGAGCCCTGCGCAAGCACCGCGACTCCACCCGCGCGGTCGAGAAGGTACTTCAACTCCTGACGCGCGAGGGGCTCGTCGTCAATGATCAGTGCCGTGATCGGTGCAGCGGGCATGCGGACTGGATCGACTATACCGCGATTGGGCGGAACGCCCGGGTCAGCTAATCGCTGAAGGCACGGAGGCGGCCAGGAGCGCCGTCCTGCGCGAGGTCATGTCCGCACTGGGTGCAGAAGACGTCCGTGATCTTCACGCCGCGATGGCAGATACCGCACACGGGGGCCATCTGGAACTGGCACTGCGGGCAGAAGTGGAAGGAGGAGGCGATAGCCGTGGCGCAGTTAGGACAGCGCGAGAGCACAGGCTGGCGCAGCAGAAAGTAGACGACCGCGCCGATGCCTCCGGGAAGAACCACGCAGACCAGCATCCAGAGCCCGGCGGACATACCGCGGCGGCGGACGTCACGGCTGACATAGCCCAGCAGAAGGGCGTAGCTGGCCACGAGTGTGCCCCAGGCGTAGCCCATCATCAGGCGCAGCGGCAGGAGCTCGTGCTTATGGTGCGGCATCACGCCGTGGAAGACGTACTGCATGCCGACAAACAGCACGACTGCAAGCACCATCGACCAGCGGGGGATCATTCGAAGCTCTTCATCACCCGCCGGAACGGACTCAACGGAACGAGCGTTCCACCATTGGGTCATGAGGTCGGACCTCCGGCGTTTTCATGGGAACTCCGGCTGCGCCTGAACCAGATAAGGCCAAGGACTACAACCGTGATCGGCAGAGACCATAGCAGAAGCAGCATCACCTGGTCACTGGCATCTGGAATTCCGTTCGGGGTGAGGTCATAGCCGTCGAGGACGCCCCAGATCGCGTAGCAACAGACCACCAGCAGGGCGGAGGAGATACCGAGTGGCACCCACAGGCTGCGGGATCGGTTGCGCTGTTCGCGCATCCGCAGGGCCTGGTCGCGGACCACACGATGCGTGCGGTTGACGACGTGGGCGCGGGCGTTGCCGAAGTCAGTGGTCTGCGGGTCCCGGCGTTTCACCGACGCACCTCCGGGCTGCGGGGGCGTGCGCGAAGATTCAGCAGCGCCGGCTTGAGCGCGGCGAGTCCGCGGTACAGGCGCGACTTCACAGTCGACAGCGGGGCCCGGGTGATGGTCGCGATCTCGTCCAGCGACATTTCTTCGTGGAAGCGCAGAGTCAGGACCTCACGGTAGCTCGGCTCGAGTCCCTGGAGCACCTCGGCGAGTTCGGCAGCGTTCTCTTTGAATTCGTAGCGGTCGAGCGGCGAGGGGCTGTCTTCGGCTATCTCAAAGGGACGCTCGTCTTCGCCGCCTTCGCGCATCTCGTCCAGCGACGCCATGGTGCGCTTGCGCGACAGGTCGATGACGAGATTGCGCGCAATGGTGAAGATCCAGGTGTCGAAGCGCGCCTTGCCGTTGTACTGCGAGCCACGCCGCAGGACGCGAATCCAGACCTCCTGGAAGAGATCCTCGGCGACCTCGCGCTTGTTGGTCAGGAAGACCAGGTAGCGCATAAGGCGGTGCTGATAGGTCTCGATCAGGTGGTCGAGGACTTCCGGATCCTGGCGTTTCAGGCCGCGCGCGATGGCGGCGTTCTCACGCTCGATCGCACGCGCCGCTTCGGCCGTCAGTACCTTGGAAGGATTCACAATCGCTAAGACGGGGAGTCGAGGTTGAAAGTCTCCGGAAACAGCCAGCCTGACGGACTTTCTTCTGAAAGTGTACAGGGCGCGCTCGCGACGGCGCGGAGAATCTCGGGAAAAGCGAGCGGACCGTTTTGCCACCGGCGCCGCCCGGTACACTGGCCGGATGGAGGTTCTCTACGGGCTGCATCCGGTGAGTGAGGCGTTGCGGGCGCGGCCCGGGCAATTGGACCACGTGACCGTGGCCCGGGAACGCGAGACCCGGCGCGATGCACGCGTAGAACGCGTGCTGGAGCTATGCCGCGAGGCCGGGGTTCGCGTGGACTCTGAACCGCGAGAGCAACTTACACGCTACGCCAAGACGGACGCGCACCAGGGTGTGGTGGCGTTTGTCCGGGAGCGAAGTTTCCTGGCGCTCGAGGATCTGCTGGATGGGCCGGGCGAGGCGCGGTTCTTCCTGGCGCTGGATGGAGTCGAGGACCCGCACAACCTCGGTGCCCTGCTCCGCTCGGCCGACGGCGCAGGCGTGGATGGGATCGTGCTTCCGGAGCGGCGCTCGGCTCCACTGACGGGCACGGTGGCGAAGACGTCCGCTGGCGCCAGTGAGCATGTGCGGATCGCCCGGGTGACGAACATGACGCGCGCGCTGGAGGCCATGAAGAAGGCCGGGGTATGGATCGTGGGGCTGGATGAGCGGGGCTCGCCGGACTACACGGACTTCGACTTCCGGGGGAATGTGTGCCTTGTGCTCGGGTCGGAAGGCACGGGGCTGCACGATTTGGTGAAGCGGACGTGCGATCACCTGCTGCGGATCCCGATGGCGGGCAGCGTGTCGTCGCTGAATGTGTCGGTTGCGGGCGCGGTGGTGATGTTTGAGGCCATGCGGCAAAGGCGGGCGACTGCTCGCCCCGAAGCTGCCCCGGCGTCCAAGAAAGGCAGGCCGCAGAAGGGCCTTGGATCGTGAGGCGCGAGCGGTTGCTGGGGATATTTAGACGAAATTGTGTTTTGGCAACGGCCGTTTGTGTAGCCCTGGAGGTGACTGCGGCTGGGCAAAACCCCGCGCCGCCCGCCCCGGCCAATCCCCCTGCTGAGAGGGACGCGGCGCCCGCCCCGAAGGGGCAGGTGATCATCCAGAGCCACGGCGAGCCGCCGGCTCGGCACGATGACGCGGGGCGACCGCTGGGTGAGGCCGAGCAGCCGGTCGTGGGCGCCGGCGCGAAGGTCGATGTCACGGATGCCGAGCGGTCGGCGTTGCTGATCACCGCGTATGACCTGGACGCGCGGCTGACGCCGGCCACCTCGGGGCTGAACGTGCGAGCGCGAGTAACGGTGCGGAACGAGGGGCCGACTCCGCTGAAGCAGTTGGCGCTGCAGATATCGTCGACGCTGCACTGGGATTCGGCGACGCTGATCGAGGGCGAGACGCGGGCGCACCTGCCGCTCGCCCAGCACAGGCTGGACACGGACACCGACCACACAGGCGCGGAGACCGAGGCGATCCTGCCGCTTCCCGCACCGCTCGCGGCAGGGGCATCGGCGGCGCTGGACCTGTTTTATTCGGGGACGGTCGCGCAGAGTGGCGGACGTCTGGAGCGGCTGGGCGCCAGCGCGAACCAGCAGGCCGGCACGGATTGGGACGCCATCAGCTCCAACTGGACGGGATTGCGCGGCTTCGGGAACGTGCTCTGGTATCCCGTCGCCTCACCGCAGCTCTTCCTCGCCGACGGCAACGCACTGTTTGAGGCGGTAGGGCGCAATCGTCTTCGCGAACAGAATGCGCAGGTGCAGATGCGGCTCACCGTGGAGTACACGGGCGGAGCGCCGGCCGCGGTCTACTTTTGCGGCCGGCGAGAGGCGCTGAAGGCGGTTGCGGACGACCCGGATGCCACGGTGGCGACGGGAAGCGGGCTTGCGACGGCGACGTTCAGCCGGGAGCCGCTTGGCTTTCGGCCGATGAGCCTGTTTTTGCTGCAGCAGCCCGAGACGCTTGTAAGCCCGGGTGCTCCGGTCGCGACCGAGGAAAGTTCATCGTCGTCTTCTTCGTCCTCGTCGTCCTCGTCATTGCCGCCAGGCCCGCCGAAGCATGCGCCTGACGCAGCACCGACGGCATCGGGACCGCCGTTTCTGGCGCTTGAGAGCACCGATCCCGGAGGCGCGCAGGGATTCGCGGCCGCCGCCGAGCGGGTTGCGCCGCTGCTGCGCGAATGGCTTGGCCCTGAGCCGCTTTCGGCGCTGACGGCGATCGATCATGAGGGCCAGCCTTTTCAGGAGGGGCCGCTGCTGGTCGGTCCGCTTGCGGTCATGCAGGCTTCTCCGGAGAACGGGGCGCTGGTCGAGAACCTCACGCATGCGTGGGTGCAGACGGGGCAGCCATGGATGGATGAGGGGCTGGCGCAGTTCTTTGCCCTGCTTTGGACGGAGCGGCAATCCGGTCGCGACACCGCCATCGCGCAGTTGACGGAGCTGACCCGTCCGCTGGCTCTGGTCGAGCCGGAGCCGAGCAGCGGAGCACAGATGACGGCAGGCCAGCCGCTGATCGCGGCGTCGGACGATGTGTACTACCGGCGCAAGGCGGCCGCGGTTTGGTGGATCTTGCGCGGGATTGTCGGCGATGGGAACCTCCACGCAGCGCTGGAGGCGTGGCGAGTGCAGCCCGCGTCGAGGGCTTCTGCCGAGGCCCAGGCGGTCGCGTTCCAGCGCCTGCTCGAGAAGCTGAGCGGCCAGCAGCTTGGGTGGTTCTTCCAGGATTGGGTGCTGCAGGACCGCGGGCTGCCGGACCTGACGATTACCGACGTCGGCGTGGCGGCGGAGCCCGCAGGCACGGGGCACGGAGCTGGATGGCTGGTTGCGGTAACGGTGCGCAACGACGGCGGCGCGAGCGCAGAGGTTCCGCTCATCGTGCGATCGGGGCCGAACCAGACGGTGCGACAGTTGCGGGTCGCAGGCCAGTCGACGGTAACGCAGCGCGTACTCGTGGAGATCGAGCCCACGTCCGTGCAGGTAAACGACGGCAGCACGCCCGAGGTGCGGGTTTCGACGCACACCCAGGAGATCAAACTACAAACGCGGTGACGGGGGCGGCGGCTGCGGCTGGTTGTTGGGCTGGCCGCCGAGCTCCGGGACCTGGTCGAACGGTGACAAACTGCGCGGCGCAAGCTGTGGCGCGCCGTTCGTCGTCGGGGTCTGCATGGCGGAGGGCACGATCGCTACGGACGACCGTCCGGCGACAGGGTTCGGCGCGGGCCGGAACGAGACGCAGGTTTGGCCGGCGCCCCAGGCGTGGCTACAGGTGAAGTCCACGCGGGAGGCGGTCATGGCTGTCGCCGGGTACGGCAGGATGTTGTCCAGGCCGTCTCCGAGCTGGGGGACGAAGCGTGCAGGCAGAAGGAGACCGGCTGCGCTGGCAGTCCCGGTCACGCCTACCACGTAGCCCGTCGAGGAGAGCGTGGCGTTCAGGGTCACCGTCGAGTCCGCTGCGAGCTTCACGGTGACCGGCTGCAGGTGCAGCGCTGGCCCGGGAGTTGCACCGGCCACGGCGGGGCCGGTGCGCCAGACGAGCTGGACGGGGGTCGCTTTCGCGGCGGGGTTCCCGACGGCAGGTGTGGCGCTCGGAATGGGCGCGAGATTGACGGTCACGCGTGCCGATCCACTGATTCCAGGGCGACTCAGAACCTGCCGGCGCGGGGGCGGCGGCAGTTGAGATCGACCTGCGGGCCCTGGCTGCGTGCCGGGAGGGCGCCGCGCTTACTGCGGGTGTGAGCGGGGCGGCGAGATGTTGGAAGTTCAGGTCGACGGTTCCCGCGGGGTGCAGGTCCGTGGGGACACGCGGCGAGAACAGCGCGGCCCAGAGCAGAGCCCAGCGCATCGGGATCTCCTGCCCTGTGACGGTCGCCTGGGCCTCGGAGGGGTGCTGCAGGTTCAGGGCCGCCGCCTGCAAGGTCAAAGGCGACGGCCCGTTGTCGGGGAGCGTGCACAGCAGACCGGTCGCCGTCACGGCAGGGACCGAAAGGCCGGCAACACAGGTGACCTGCAGGTCGAGCGGGTTCGTCGCGGCGAAGTCCGCTCGACGGAGGTCGGTCAGCGTCAGCTTGGTGGCGAGATGAGCAGCGCCGAGGGTTCCGGCCAGCGTGGCGTCCACATTCAGCGTGCCGCGCCAGCCCATGTCATTGCCGGACAGGATGCGACTCGCCTCACCCATGGGGGCGTCGTGCCACGAGGCGCGGAGGTTCACGGGCACATCAGCGGCCTTGCCGGCCCGCTGGAGGTCGCCCTCGATGCGCAACACCCCTGGATCGTTGAGGTTGAGATCGGTCCGGGCTGGCTGGCCGGTCAGACGAACACGCCAGACCTGCGGCGAAGGGAGCCAAAGAGCGAAGTCAGCGTCGGTGATGGAATAGGGGAGCTTTTCCTCCGCGAGCTTCACGTTGACGCGGCCGCCGGTTGCCTCGATGTAGGGAAAGCGCGGTGCTGGGCCGGCGTGCGGCTGGGCCGTTGGCGCAGTGTCCACATGCGACGCGTGCAGCAGCACGTCCGCAAGGTTCCAGCGCCCGGCTGCGTCGCGAACGAGGTTTACGTGCGGCTCGATAAAGCGAATCGTTGAGAACTCGACCCGGCGCCGGTAAAGGGAGCCGAGGCGCAGGGTGGCTTCCACGGAGTCTGCGCGCAACGTGGGTTCATCGCCGAACGCCGGGTCCTCGCTGACGACCAGGTTGCTGAGCGTGAGGCCCGGAACGGGGAGCAGGTGGAGGCTGACGTTGTCGAGGTGCACCGGGCGGCCCAGGCTGGCGCTCATGGACTGGGCGATCTTGAGCCGGTAGCGGTTGGCGTTGATGAGTGGCGGAACGAAGATCAGCAGGAGAATCGCCGCTGCGATCGCCGCCGACCACACGAGCCGCGTCTTCAGGCGCGAGCGGCCCGGGGCGAGCGCATTGCCCTGAACGGTCCTGCGGAACCTCGGGCAGGTCAGCGGCGCTTGTCTGCGGATGCAATTGCATGAGCGTAGGACCCGTCTGTTCGGGGCGCGGGCTGCCTTGGCAGCCCTTACCGAATCACGTGGAACGTGCGCTGCCAACGGGTGTCGCTGAAGATATGCGTCAACTCGTGGACGACAAACCCGACCCGGTCGGCCATGGTGGTCTTGTACTCCTGGTCGGCGGGTGTCTTGAACGACCAGTAGACGAACATGGGCCGGCCTTCGATGTTCTCGACGGGAACGAAGCCCCAGAAGCGGCTATCGAGGCTCTCGGTACGGTTGTCGCCCATGGCGAAGACCTTTCCCTGCGGGACGACGAGATCACCGTTGACGATGTTCCCGGGCAGGGCCTCACGCCAGACCGCGGTGAGCTGGTCTTCGGGCTGGGCCGCCACCGTCGGGAAGTCGTCGCGATAGGGATTGTAGGAGTGCTCGGGGTTGCCGTCGTCGCGTGGCTGAAGCGCGTAGGGCTCGTTCTGCGCGACACCGTTGATGTACAGGACCCCATGCTGCAGGTGCAGACGATCGCCGGCAACCGCCACGGCGCGCTTCACGAGGATGAGATCCGGGCTCTCCGGGTTGGGCTTGAGGAAGACGATGACATCGCCGCGGTGAACGGCGCGGTAGTGGACGAACGGGGCCCATCTGGTCGGCGGCGACAGCGAGATGCGGTCCACGACGACGTGGTCGCCGATGAGGAGCGTGTTCTCCATCGAGCCGGAGGGAATCTCGAAGTTCTGGAAGACGAAGGCGAAGATGAAGAGACCGATGACCAGGACGACGCAGATGGATGCAAGCGCTTCGAGAGGCGTCTCAGCATGCTCTGCTTCGCCGGTGCGAGAGGACCGCACCGGGCCGGCCTTTGAGGCCTGGACTGTGCTCCCTGAGCCCGCTGTGGTGCCGCCGAGCCGCTCCTCCGTGGTGATCTGACTCAAACTTTGTCCTCTTCGCTCGCCCGCACGTGCGGCGGGCAGACCTGTTGGAAGTGTAACCGAGTGCGCCAAGAAAGCCGCTGGACAAATTGCGGCGTCGGCTGCCCTACTTCGGGACACCGTCGCGCAGCCGCACCCAGTGGACCAGCCAGCGGAGGCGCGCCCCCGGGCCGGCGTCGGGAGCGTCGGCTCCATTCGGCACGGCGAAGTACACCAGCAACGGGCGGCCGACGATCATAGGCTGCGGAACGAAGCCCCAGTATCGGCTGTCCTCGCTGTTATTGCGGTTATCGCCCAGCACGAAGTACTGCCCGGGCGGAACGGTGACCTCCCCGCTCAGGCTGAGCTGGCGCAGCGCAAGCCACCAGCGAGGGTCGATGTTAGGGTCCGCCTCGCGCATGTTGGGGAACTCGTCGCGGAACACCTCGGGAGCCGCGGGCGTGTACATCGCGTAGGTTTCCGTGAGCGGCCGGTCGTTGATGAAGACCCGACCATCGTGCAGGCGGACGCGTTCTCCCGGCAGCCCGACGATGCGCTTAACGAGGTGCTGCGAGGGATCCGGCGGGAAATGAAAGACGACGAGGTCGCCGCGATGAACCCCGGCCGGGGGGAGGAGGGCGTTCTCGACCTGACCCCAGGCGGTGCTCGCGGGGGCTCGGGGCCCGAAGTCGGTCTTGCTGACCAGGACGAAGTCGCCAATCTGGAGCGTCGGTTCCATGGAACCCGAGGGAATGCGAAACGGCTGCAGCAGAAACGCGATGAGAAACAGGCCGATCACAAGCACCCGCAAGAGCGCTGAGAAGGTGGTCAGCAGCGCAGGGCGATGCGGACGGGGCGACTGCGGACGCCGCCAGTCGGCGAACGCTGCGGCCGAACGGCTCACCGGCCCGTCGTCCTCCGCTTGCGTTGTGGTTGCGGGTCGGCTTGAGGCGCATGTGAGTTTGCGCCGCCGGCTCGAGGAGGCTTCCCTTCCCAGTGCTGGAGCGCGATGCCGGCGGCGGCCTGTTGGGCTTCCTTCTTGCTGGAGCCCTGGGCGGCCGCAAGCGTGCGCACCTCCCCGTCCGAGGCTTCGAGCCGGGCCTCGACGCTGAAGCGCCGGGCGTGTGCAGGGCCGGTCTCGTCGACATCGGCATAGAAGAGCCGGCCGCTGCGCTCGGCCTGGATTCGTTCCTGCAACCGGCTCTTGGCGTCCCGAAGGGCTCCACGGCCGGACGATGACTCAAGCTCCGCGCGAATACCGGCGAGGTCGGGAGCGAGAAGCAATCGCTGGACGATGCCCCGAACGACGCGCAACGCCTTCTCGTTGGTGCGGGCGCGGGCGTCCGCGCCGCGGCTCACGTCGAGGTACACCGCTCCGAGGATGGCCTCGGCGGTGTTGGCGAGCAGGGCCGGCTTCTGGCGTCCTTCGCCTGCCTCCGCTCCTTTGCCCATGTGCAGCAGATCGCCGAGCGCAAGGAACTCTCCGAGTTCGGCCATGCGTTTGCGGCTGACCAGCACGGCGCGCATCCGGGTGAGTTCGCCTTCGCTGCGGTCGGGGAACTCTCGGAGGAGAAGTTCGGTCGTAGCGAGCCCGAGCACGGCGTCTCCGAGGAACTCGAGCTGTTCGTTGTCGGTCCCAGGCTCGTTGGGTTCGTCCCCGTTCGCTTTGGCACGGCCGAGGCGGGCCTCGTAGACGAACGAACTGTGGGTGAGCGCGAGTTGCAGAAGGCTGCGGTCCTGGAACGTGTAGTCCAGCTTCGCCTCGAGCGCGGAGACGTCCTCGCCGGGCGCAGGGGCGAGCGCAGCGTGACCGTCCGCGGGCAACTTGCGCTTCACTGCGGCGAACCCGGCCGGTAGGCCTCCTTCTGGGCCTTCCCGGTTGGGTCGAAGTCGCTTTGGTTGTCCTTCGGCGGCTTGGCGCGCTGGGGCAGTGCGAAGGGCTGCTTGATGCCGTTCTCCGCTGCCACCTTGGTGTCCGGACGGGCGTCCCTGGCCGCCAACGCCGCCTGGTACTCGGCAACCGCCTGCGGGCGCGCCGGCGGGTTCATGTTGTCGTACAGGCGGCCGAGGTAGATGTGGCTCCAGGCAAGTGTGCGAGGGTCCTGGCTGAGCTTCAGGGTGTCCTGAAAGCCCTGCATCGCCTTCTCGGGCTGGCCCTGCATCAGGTCAATCCGGGCAAGCACGTACTGGGCGCGGCCGTGGTCGCCCTGGGGGTCTGCCATCACCTTGCCCGCGATGTCCGCGGCGTCCGCGATGTCGCCCTTCATCAGATCGGATTCGGCGGTGTCCATCGGGCCGGGCAGGTGCGGCTGTACAACAATGCGGCCGCCCAGCGGGTCCCCAGACATTTCCTTGACGAACACGATGGTCTGGGCGCGCTTGCGCTCGCTGTCGACGTCGATGCCGTAGACCATCGGGGCGATCTCGTCACGCAGGCCATCGCCGCGATGCTGCATCATGTCCAGCGCCTTGTAGAAGTACCCGGTAAGAACCCAGCCGCCGCGTTCATCGTTGGTGACGATCAGCTGCTGTGCCGCTGCGGTTTCGCGGTCGTAGATGGCCTTGTCTTCCTCGTACTGCTGCATATCAGTGCGGCTCTTGATCGAGGAAGGCTTCTTCGGGGCGGGATCGGGGATCGCGTACAGGTGCGCCTCGATCGCCTTGATGAGGCATTCGGTCAGCAGCGCCTCGACGTCGCTCTTGTACGCGAAGTCGATCGGCGCGTCCGAGACGCCCCGGAGCAACGGCTGGATGCGCTGCATCGCACTGCCGCGGCTGTAGACCATCGGCTCGACGACGTAGTGGAGATAGATGTGACGGATCTCGTCCATCCGGACGGGGTCGCCGGTCGGCGCATTGCTGGGCGAGACGACGATGATGTAGTCCGATCCGTAGACGCGGGCGTTGGTGAGCGCGGGCGAAAGCATCGGCTCCAGCAACACCAGGAACCGGCGCCCGTCGTAGCTGGAGACCGGCTGGTGGAGGTAGATGTTCGTGCGCAGGATCATGTCCGTCATCGGATCGTGCACACGCGCGGCGAGAGCCTCGTACTCGGGGCGGTGACGCACCCAAAGGATGTGCAATTGGGTCGCCTCGGCAAACTTGCGCAGCAACGGAAGGACGTTGACCACGGCGGCGGCCTGGGGCGGCAACTCGGTTTCGTCGACGTTCGGACTCAGCTCAGGTGGGGGCGACAGGTACAGCGCCAGCGAGACGTACTGACCGACGCTTAAAGCCCGGTCCGAGACTTGATGCTGGGCGATATAGGCGCACAGGGCGTCGCGGCTGGCACGCGCGTCCTCGCTTTCGGCGAATGCCTGGTTGAGCTCCTTGCGGATCTCGAGCCGAACCGGGGCGGAATGGTCCAGGTCGGCGTCGTAGCCACATACGTTGAGGGCGGCAGCCAGCTCGAAGAGAGGTTCGCTGTATTCCAGGGTCACCGCTGCCCCGCCGGGCTGAATCTGGGCGGCGCGGGGGCGGTCCGCTGGGTTTTCCTGGTCTGCCGCGCGGTCCGCGCCGCTCGCAGACGAGGAACTTTGCGCGACGGAGTGCGGCAACAACAGGCCGAAGCCGAGGAGCCCAGGAGTCAGGACGCGCAGGAGAAAGGAAGCCCGGAGAGGCATGCTACTGTTTCGACGCACGGGAGAAGTCTAGGGAAGACGGGAGGGCTCGGCAAGTTGAGCCCCCTTTTCGATGCGATGCCCACGTTCAGCCGTGAACGTCGACCGTGGTGTACGTCATCATGGCGTGTCCGGGAACCGGAACGCCAAACACCGTCGCGGGCTTGAAGTAGCTGCTCAGAAGATTGGCTTCGATGCGCGCACGGGTCTGCGGGTCGCTGGGCCCCTGGACGACGCTGTAGTCGTAGACGCGGCCGTCGGCGTTCACCTTGGCGTCCACGAGTACGGCGACGAACTGGCCGGAGGTGGCGATCGGCTCAGGCGGAAGCTGGGAGTACAGGAAACGCGGCGGATGGAGGTCGGCGAGACGGTCGTCGTTGGCCTGGACCGGAGCGGCTGTCCCGATGAGCCACGTCAGGCTGCCAATCAGCACCATGGCGCCGCGCCAGCCCGCCGCTGACGCGCAGACACATCGGCGCGAGGGTGCGGTGCCAGAAGCCGGCAAGTTGCTGCCCGGGAGACAGATACGTACGACGGTCTCGTTCGCTGGCCAGTGCGTCGCGGAGCCGCGCCTGGAGCGTCATGGGTGGTTTCGCCGGACCAAGATCGCCCAGGAGCTGCTGCACCGAGCGCCAGGCCGCGAACTCTTCGCCGCAGAGCTGGCACAGTCTCCAGATGTGCGGCAAGCGCACCCATGGTACGGCCGTCCAGCGCACCGTCAAGGTAGTCGGAGAAGTTGCTCCGGGCCTCCGTGCACGCATTATCCAGACCTTGTAAAGCTCTGCCGTCGTCTGTTACTAAGCCGTTCAACTGCCCACCAACCTCTCTTCGGTTGAGATGCCAGGGCCCCGTGGATTTGGGTTCTTCTGGTACCCGGCCTTTTGATTGCCGGATCTATGCGCG
This sequence comes from uncultured Verrucomicrobiae bacterium, assembly GCA_963795955.1. Taxonomy (GTDB): domain Bacteria; phylum Acidobacteriota; class Terriglobia; order Terriglobales; family Acidobacteriaceae; genus Granulicella. Next base: position 361,339 of record CAWCJK010000008.1, on the reverse strand, counting down.
CGATTGTGAACGGTCGATGAATCGTGCCCGGGGCGAAGCGAATCACGCAGCGCAGCGCGCCCCCGCATCAGCCGGCTCTTGATCGTGCCGACGTTGGTCTCCAGAATTTCCGCGATCTCCTCGTACGAGAACCCCTCGATCTCTCGCAGCACCAGCGCGGTCCGAAAGACCTCGGGGATGGAGTGGAGGGCGGCCTCGACCTGCTGACGAGTTTGGGACCGGGCGACGTTGTCGAACGGCGAGGCGTCGCCGGTGGCCAATGTATCGCCGAGCGACAGGCTCTCGCCGTCCTCGTTTTCATGCGTCTCGTCCAGCGTCAGCTCCTGACGTTTGTGGCGTGTCCACCAACGGCGCTGATTGGAGGCCTCGTGCAAAGCAATGCGGTAAATCCAGGTCCGCAGGCTGGAGTCTCCATGGAAGCCGTGGATATTGCGAAAGACCTTCACAAAGACCTCTTGCGTGACATCAGCGGCGTCCGCCGGATCTCTCAGGCTGCGTGCGATGAGCGAGTAGACCGGCCGGCTGTACTGGGCAATGAGGCTGGCGAAGGCAGATTCGGAGCCGGCCTTTAACTCGGCCACCAGGCTCTGCTCCTCGGCGCCAATCGCCAGTGCGCTTGCCAGATCACTCATGCCGTGCCCCCACTCGAAAGGTCCCACCCTCACCGGGGTAGGTGAATACAGTAGGTCAACAAAGATACGGCTGTCCAGAGCCCGCGGCCCGTGATAAAGGCGAGCCCTGAGAGGTCTGCGAAACTGCGCCGCCGGCGGCCGAGTGCTCGCTCACTCTGATGGCTTAGACACCGGGTAAAGTGGCTTTGTTCCCTACGCGCCTACGATTTAGCGTGCTGGAGAATGCGTGCACCGCGCAAAGCTAGTCGCAGTTTGACTCAGGTGCCTTCGTCAGAGAGAATGAACGAGTCCCTTCAGAGTGGGCCTGTGGCGCAGCTGGGAGCGCGCTTCCATGGCATGGAAGAGGTCATCGGTTCGATCCCGATCAGGTCCACCAACTCACCCCATCATCTCTGACCCGGTCCCGTTCGTTCAGCGAGCGGCGATACTTGTGCGCCAACCCTATTTACCGGGAGTGTCATGAAGGCGCGGGCGCCGTTATCGCTAAGTCTCGGAGCTAGGCAGAAATCAGCCCCTGCCCAAGCGCGAGCAGAACAAGGTCCGCATTGCTCTTGATGTTCAGCGACTTCATGATCTGATATTTGTGGAACATCACCGTCTTCTCGCTGAGATTGAGCCTGCCGGCGACCTCCTTCATCGGGCGGCCCTCGCCAAGAAGCTGCAGAACCTCACGCTGGCGCGCGCTCAACTGCTTTGAGAACTGCTGAGCACGGGCCGTACGCACGGCCCAGTTCTCCGGCTTGAGCCTCGGCGTGATGAACGGCCTGCCTCCCAAGACCTCCGCGATCGCGATCAGCAGCTCCGAAGCCGCAGAGTGCTTCAGAACGTATCCGACCGGTCCGAGGCCGAGTACCGTGGCAGCGAGATTGGGATCGTCCTTCATTGTCAGGAAGACGATCTTTACGTCCGGCAGCAATTCCTTGACCTTAATGGCCGCGTCCAAACCATTCATCACCGGCATACCGATGTCGACGATGACGATCTCGGGCTTCAACTCTGCAGCGGCTTCCACCAGGGCTTGGCCGTCAGCTACCACCCCGACAACATCGTGACCTTTCTCCTGTAGCAGCGACCGAAGGCCTTCTATGACCATGGTGTGATCGTCTGCGAGCAGGATTCGTGCCGGGTGATTTAGGTTCTGCATGGGACAGCCCTCCTGACGCGGACGATCAAGACCCCTGGGCCCTAACCCTCAATGTTGTACTCCATGCCCGCTTCGCTAGCTGCGCTATGACCCAAGGGTTGCCGGGCTGGAAGCCGTGCCAGTCTACAGCTCCGCGCGGCGCGGACACCCCTGTGCATTCTTCATGTGTGTGCAACCTTCTCGCGTGCGGGGGTCGAAGGCGCGTGTCCCGCCGGGATCTCTGCCCCTTATGTCACGTTACGTCTGACGTCTATGTCACGTTACAAGTAGCACCTTAGTCATGTTTCGTTACTGGCGCTGCTTACCAAAAGCAGTGACTAAGTTACGAAGTTGTAGGGTACTGCTGGCCGGTCGCCGTGTAACTTCGGGATGTGTTGAGGAATCGGCGCGGTAACTCAAAGCGACGCCCGACGCAGACATGTGTTGAGAGAAAGAGTTGAATTTGAGGCAACTATGCGGCTGAAGCACTTTGCTCTTGGAATCTTGGTTAGCGCTGCCGGGCTCGGCAGCAGCGTCAGCTATGCAGACGTCATGAAGGCGGACACGCTGAACCTGGTAAGCGCGACGGGCGCGGCAGTCACCGTTCCGGCAGCCTCCGGTAACGGTACGGAAGCCACGGTAGTGTACCCATACAATTTCAGCGTCGATGGTTCGAGCACGCTGACGTCGCTGATGTGCCTGAACATGAACGACGAGGTCACGATCGGTGAGACCTGGTCGGTGAATGAGCAGACATTGACGCCCGCTTCGAAGACCGCTTACCTCGAAGACGCGTGGATCTTCGCACAGATGGGGCAGGTGAATCCGGTCACGCACGCGGCGTACACGAATACGGAGGTGCAGCTTGCGGTCTGGGATGTGCTGGACAGTGCCGCGGCTTCAGCGGGTGCGTTTGACGCCACGTCAGCATACCTGGTCTCGCAGGCTCAGACGAAGGCCACCACCCAGGGCGCGTTGACCGCGGGCTTCCTTGCGCAGTTCACGGTCTACACGCCCACCAGCGACACGACCGGATGGACCGCAGGAACTCCGCAGAGCTACATCGGAGGACCGAGTGCGTTAACGCCGGAGCCTTCGACACTGCTGCTGTTGGGGGGCGGCGTGCTGGTCGGCGGTGTGCTGGTTCTTCGTCGCCGGAAGAATGGCGTGCTGCTGGCCACCGAGCTCCAGTAAGCGGCGACAAAAGCGAAACGGACACCGCGGGTGCGCGGTGTCCGTTTCGCTTTGGGGATGAGCTGCGAAAGATTGCAGGTTAGAGATGCCGCAGCTACAGGTTCCTTCCCCTGTTTCCTGTAATCAGGCGCAACAGGAGCGTAAGAACGACCGCACCGATGACTGCCACGATGATGGAATAGATAAACCCGCCGGAAGATGACGCACCAAAGACGCGCGACATGATGAATCCGCCCACAAGGGCCCCGATGATACCGACGATGATGTCCATCAGGGCACCGTACCCTGATCCCTTCATAAGCTTGCCTGTGATGAACCCGGCAATCAGGCCGATGATGATCCAAGCGATCACACCGTGTGCCATGTGCGTACCTCCTGTCAAATTAGAGCCCGATCTTCTCTGAGTAGAAGTTGGGCTAATAAGTTGCCGGTACGAATGTGGTTCTTGGTAACCGGCGGTCGGCAGTAGCCGGAGTGTTCGCACTTCCGTTGCCAGCGCAAGCTATCCTATCCGCGAGCATTGGAGGGGAGAGATGGCGTCGATGAGTCGTGGTCTTCCGGTTCGGAGCATCGCCCGGACGTCGGTTGGGTGGTCGATCGGGCTGAGTGTGCTGCTGATCGTCGCAGGGCTGATTGCGCTTGCAGCGCCGCTGATTGCTGGTGTGCTGGTCGAATCCGTGATCGCGTGGCTGCTGATCTTCGGCGGTATCGCCCACCTTTTGCTCGCATTTCACGTCAGGGGAGCAGGTGCACATCTCTGGGAGGCGCTGATCGGCATTGCCTACCTGGTTGCGGGTATCTTCCTGTTCCTGCACCCGCTGGCCGGATTGGTGTCGCTGACGCTCTTCCTCGGCGCCTATCTCCTGATCAAGGGGATCTTCGAACTGATCGCAGGATTCTCGCTGCGCGGCGTGCCCGGGGGTGCGTGGCTCTTTCTGGATGCGGTGATCTCGGTCATCCTGGCCGTGTTCATATGGCTGCATCTGCCCTACGCGGCAGGATGGGTCATCGGAACGTTGCTGGGTGTGGCGATCCTCTTCAGTGGCATCTCCCGGCTGGCATTTTCGCTGTCAGCTCGCCGGACCCACTCGGCCGTGATCTAGAAAACAAGGCGGTTCAATTCAGTTCGACCACGATGGGCGTGTGGTCGGACGGCTTTTCCAGTGCGCGTGGCGTCTTGTCGATCTCGCAGCTCTGCAGGCGCGGAGCGAGGGCCGGTGACAGCAGGAAATGGTCGATGCGGATGCCGCGATTGTGTTCGAACGCCTGGCGAAAGTAGTCCCAGTACGTGAACTGACCTCCCTGCCCCGGGTGCAGTGACCGAAACGCGTCGGTATACCCGAGTGAGAGCATGGCGCGATAGCGGGCGCGGGGCTCGGGCTGAAAGAGCGCGTCATGCATCCAGGATGAGGGCTTGTGACAGTCGATGTCCTCAGGGATGACGTTGAAATCGCCCCCGATGATGGTGGGTACAGGGTCATTCAGCCAGCGCGCCATCTGCTGGCGCAGGCGTTCCATCCACGCCAACTTGTACTCGAACTTGTCCCCACCCGGCGGGTTGCCGTTAGGCGAGTAGATGTTCACCACGCGGAGGTCTCCGGCGGTGGAGCGGATGATCGTCTCGAGGTACCGGGCGTGGCTGTCTTCGTCGTCTCCGGCCAGCGTGGTGTTGATCGGTCTCGACGGGATGGCGCGACAGAGTGGCGACGCCGTTGTAGGTCTTCTGCGTGACTGCGGCGCTGCGGTATCCGAGATCCTCGAAGATAGCCGCCGGGAAATCGACGCCCTTGAGCTCCTGCATGAGGAGCACGTCAGGCCGGTTGGTCTGCAACCAGGACGAGACGTGCGACACGCGCGCGCGGATTGAGTTGACGTTCCAGCTGGCGATCTTGATCGTGATGGTCCTCTCGTGTGGACGAATGTCAGTCGCGAGAGCCGAGATGAGACGCCCTGCGGGTGCTTTGCAGGGCGCCTCACACACCGGCACGCGCAACCCTTCAGGCTGCCGCTAGGAGGCCCGCTGGTAGACGACCGCCTCGTCCTTGGGCGCCTCGAGCAACTCACCGAACAGCGAGCGGAAATGAACCATCGCCTGCCGCAGATCCTCGGTGCTTGCCTGTCCGGTGCTGTGGCGCCGAGTGATGTCGCGGGCCAGGCGGTAGTTCTGCACCACGGCCGGATGATCGACCGAGATGTCGGCGGCGCGCTGCTCGAAGTCGCCCATAGGGTATCCGCGAGCGGTCATGACACGGTTCACAAGGCTGTCGGCTTCGGTAACGGCCATCGCCGGGTCATCGACAAAGCGGCGCTGGACGGCGTCCCACTCGGCCGCGTAGGTCTGGCGATCGGCCGGCGAAAGGTGCCGGATCGAGAGGTTGTGAACGCGCTTCTCGCGGTCCGCCAGGACGGCTTCCGCGCGCGCAGAACTGCCATGAAGCGCCACGGTACGGTCGTATTCGGGCCCAAAGTTCTCGCGTAGATGCTCTCTGCGGCGTTTGCGGGAGATGATGACCGCCGCGATGATGAGCACCGCGACAACGACGATAACAATTACGGCAATCAGGACGTTTTGGTCCATCGTACTTTGCCCTCTGTGGGTTCGATGCCGGGTATTCCCCCCAGCGTGGCATTGAGGACGCGAAATGCCGCGGCGGTATCGAAGAGAGGGCGTCTGAGCATCTGAGTCAGGGTGTCCGGGCAGAGGCGCCCGGCACTGGAGGATTCGAATGGCAGATAGCAGAGCGGTTGAGAGCGGACGCGAGGCGACGGGATCGCAGACCCAGGACGCCGGAGATCAGACGTTGGCCAGAGGCGCCGCCGGCAGCGAAACGGGCGCACGAGCGGGAGCAGCCGGCGACCGGCACGGCGATTTGGAAGAACGCCGCGAAACCGAGCAGGTGCTTCGGCCGACGAGCGATGGCATGGGCGAGGGGTTGACGAAGGATCGCGGTTAGCTCCGATAGCAGTTCCCCGCGAGGCGGCTGGGCGGGCGTCAACCGTCGAAGTCAGGCGGAGATGACCTTGTTCCACGCCTGGCTGAGGACACGAGCGCCCGTGTTCGCAAGCTTTCCTTTTATGGCAGTGCTCGGTTGCTTCGGCGCGGAGAGTTGAAGGTCAGCGAACCCGACCGTCTGAAAGCGGTCGCGGTTGCTGCTCAGAAATGCACAGAGCTGCTGGAACCTGATCTACAACAGCCTCGCGGATCGCCGGCGGCTTTGTCGCGTGTCGCCGACGGCTGAGCATCTCGAAGGAATGGGAGACGAGGACGAAGAACTCCCATCCGTTTCGCTCGGCCTGATCCAGGGCGTGGCTCATCTCGGCGAAGCTGCAGGCGCATAACTGTGCCGGCCGAAGATGCGAGGGCCGATCCTCGAAGACGGCGACCGGCAACTCGTAGACGCCGCCGAACTTCGTTCCGTGGCCATGAAAATGCGGTGACGGCAGGTGAAGGTGCGTGTCCCGGTAGCAGGGGTTAAAGCTGCTGTCGTATCGGACCCCGCAGCGTTCCAGCGCGGTCAAGGTATCAACATTCCCTGCGAAGCCCCCCGCACGGAAACCGACCGGCGTGGCTGCACCCGCTGCTTCCAGTTGGTTTCGAGCGAATCGGATGATCCGTTCCTGCTCTTGCTGCGTGTAATCACGAAGCAGATGTGTTCGATACGGGACCGCGAGCCCCTCCACGTACGGGAGCCATTCGGTATGCGGGTGGAGCTGAATCTCGTGGCCGTGCTCTGTGACCGCTGCAACAATCTCTTGCAACGGCCCGATCCCTACTTCCGGAACGGCCGAAAACAGGCTCTCGACCATGAAATTAGCCTTCAAACCGTGCTCGGCGAAAACCTTCAACTGGTAACCCAGACCTACAGAGCGCCCGTCTACTTCTCCGTGGACGTCGCGTCGGATATCCCGCGCCAGTCCGTCCTGTTTCCAATCCGCATGGATCGGGTAGGTATCGATATCGATCGTGAGCAGGACTTTCAACATGTGTGACACCAAGAAACGCGGATCTTCCTTCTCTGTATGGCGAATCGGTTCGTATCAGCCTATGCCAGCTTTCGGTGGTTGACCATACGTCAAAGGCCGCAGAGTGTGGATTTGGGCGCTACGATTCCCATTTCTGCTCTTGCTTGGCGCCGGATCGTGGCAAAGCGAAGGAACTCGGGCGCGCCATCGCGGCGTCGGCTCGAACCCCTGCGGCATCTGCTCCGTCCCGGTTGCGCGCACGGTGACGCTCACAGACGCATGGAGGAGGCACAAGGATCGAACAGGGCTTACATGTGTAAGCCACACTGGCGTGTCTTAGCGGTTCCGGCAGGCCGACTTATTGCTTGACGGATTTTACAGTCAGGACGTCGTTGGCGACGGTAGCGTCGACCGTGACGGTCTTTCCGGCGTAGGCGTTGAGTGTGTCGGCGTTGGAGACTTGATATACCTTGCCGTTCACGATCAGCACGGCCGGTGATCCACCATCAATGCACTTCTTGGCGCATGCAGCATGATCGGGGCTCGAGGCTTTGGCGGGATTTTTGGCGCACATCGCGTCGGAGACGACGCCGGTGAAGGTCTCGCCGAGGGCCGTTCCTGTTGCCAAGGTCAGTGCAATGGCGGTGAGGGTAGCTAGCTTTTTCACGTCCATCCTCCTCCGCAAACCGCGGATGCGGGATTATAGCTCCCGGTTCGGGTGGCGGTGACGCCTAGACACGCCAGCGGGCTTTGCTGTCGCTTTTGAGGTGCTTTCTAGGGGGTTTTAGTGCACTTTAAGCGCATTTAAGTGGCTTTTGGAGGCCTGGAAAATGCGAAATCGCCAGTGCTGGCGCGGCGCGGAGCTTGTTTTCGTGTGTTTGGGGGACGCATTTTTGGCCTGCCAATAATTCTGCACAGGTTTTGGGGCACCCGCTTTTCGGTAGGGCCAAGAGAGGGTGGGAGGCGTCCTGTGGAGCCCAGCGATCCGCGATGAGACCGCGTTGGATGGGGCGTCCATCGTGGTTGGGAGGCATAAGTGGGCTGCCCCGGCCGTGCTTTGGCGTCGAGAGTCGCCGTCCGCCGTCGAATCTGGCACTCAATCTGCGCCATGGTCGACCTATACTTTCGCCATCTTGGGGGTGAGCCGAGCCATGAGCACCATCGTTTACAAGAATGTCTTCGACGCACTTGCCGTCGGGCCCCCTCTTCATCACCAACCAGGCAAACCTATCGGCTTTGATCCAAGGACCGACCACGATCACTTTGGCAGGATGGATGTGGCCGCGAACGCTGGAGCGGTGCCGACCTTCACGCCGGGGCTGCGCCTTCCCGTTCCGGGCGGCGGTCTTGCCAACACAGGAACGGATGTCACTGTCGCCGCTCCTGCGACAACGCCACAGAATCCGGCTGTCTCGGAAACCATCTACCTAACGCTGCCGCGCGCATTGGATAGCAGCAAGATCTACACCGCGGAGGTGATCTTCGATGTTCCGCACGTGAAGGGCGGGACGCCGACCTGGACCGTCGCGCTTAACTTCAAAAATGGAGACATCACCGACAATCCCAACACGGACGGAAGATGGGGACCCTCTTGCCAGTTCAGCGGAGCGGGCGCGGTCAAGTTTCACTTCACCCAATCGACCGACCCCAACGATAACAATCTGAACGGACGCTACACGCAGTTCAACGAAGACATAACCAGACCGGTCCAGTTCAAGCTGACGGCGGCCGTTCAGCAAGGCGCTAACCAGACGGTGCAGGGAACCGGATCGCTGAGCTATGAAAACGTAGCGATAGCGCCAGCGGCCTTGAAACTCCAGGGACAACCGGTGAACTGGGGGGACATCAAGGTAGTCGGGCTAGGGCTCGCGACGACGACGGGCGGGACCTACGGTGCACGCCTGCGGCAGTTCACTTTGTCTACCCACCACCTCGCAGCTTGATGGAGGATGGACGTCCCTGCGAACCCACGTCTCAGAGGCGAGACGTGGGGCACCCAATGGCGGGGAGCAGAGAATTTGGACCAACCGTGAGGCATCCTTCGGCTGCGCTCAGGACGGGCTTCGAAGCCCTGCCCTTCCCGTTCGTGCGGTAGTGGCGAGGAAAGGAAAGCAATTCAGTCGTTTCGCTGCGCTTCACTCCGGCCTTCGGCAGAGCGGTAGGGTGCTGCGCGGGTGGTTTGCGGCAGGGCTGAAGCCCTGCCGTTCCCGTTCGTGCCTCATGGGAGTGAGGCGGATGGGAGGCGTTCTGCGAATCCCACCCATCCGCGATGAGGCCGCGTATGGATGGGGCACCCACGGTGTTGCTGCTCCGAACGGCCGGTTGGGTTTATGGGTGGGCTACCCGCCCCGTTGAGTTCATGGGTGGGCCACCCGTCCACGTAGGGAATGAATTGCTAGCGGTCCAAGTGACTTTCCAAGTGGCGGGAACGCGGCCATTTGGAACTGGCGCGAGCGATACGCCATTTGTTGTGACGACGAACTCAGAAGGATCGCCCGCAGCGCCGGGTGAGTCCGATTGCCAAACCCCCGTCAACGTAGTTTCCGGTGCGGGAACGAAAGTGTAGCTACTTGCCAGGCCGATGTATCCGGATTGGATGATCCAGCCTCCCCCACCAGTGGCGGGCGGGAGCGTGGGTGCAGGCGGTGGACAACCCACCAATGGAAGCACCAGGATCAATCCGCAAACTTTAAGCACGCTTCTCATATTTTCGCTCGAACGGATCACTTCGACGCAATGAGGTCCAAGGTTTGGTCAATTAGGTTCAGACCCTCAGTTGTGCTTAACCCCTGAACACCCTGGAACACCAGCGCGCGAGTTTGCGCAGCCTTCGAATTCTGATTGTGCAAAACAATTTTGTTGCCGGTGACCGGCCCCGATTTCCTGAGCTCACCTATGTTATGGAGGCGCTTCCGAGTAAGCTCTGATGGGTGACTCTCGGCATCTTGGTAGTCATCATTTGCAAGCTTCTGATCAGCCATAACCAAGAATAGGTGCAATGCTTGAAGAGGCGAAAGCATTGGCGAAATTGATTCACCTCGTTTAAGCGCATGTGTTGATAGTCCTATTCCCATGAAGAGGGGTGAGGCTACGGCAAGCCGCACTCTCAAATCCCGGAGTTGAGTTTGCGTCAGTTTGGCGTAGCTAGGCAGATTTACCGCGACTCCCACGTCATTGAGCTGCTTGATAAGTTCGGCCTCACTGACCCCCTGTGCCCCCCCAGTCCGATACCGCAGTTCGGCGGCGACGATCCTGTCTTCGGCGGCCATCTTTAGAGAATCAGGTATCGGGTAAATATGCGGAAACGAGAGCACCGCGTCTGTCAGAGTATGAACGGAGTCAGTCGAGTTCGAGTGGGCGGCGTAAGCCGCCTTTTCCAGGCTTACGTATGGGGAACGCATAGATGTGTTTGCTATCGAGAAAGGTCCTAGATGAGCGGCCGACGAGATTGCCAAGGTGACGAGGAAGGTTACTGCATGAATGCTTCTCATATGGATGCACCTGCTTTCGAGTCGGAACTATCGAAATCGTGTGCAGTGGACGATGTCAGGAGCCCCTTGTGTTTGTCAAGAGGATTTGTTTCGTAAGCGCGGGTCTGCGAACTGCGGGCCGCGTTAGTAACGGCGAAGCTCTGGAATTCGGTAGCGCCTTGGGCTGCCTGCTTGTTTCCACAGCCACACTCTTCGCCAAATTTCTGGGCTGGTCCACGTCGCAGCCTCGGCGGGCGGCGTTGTGGTAGGCGAGGAGTTGTAGGGGGACTACTGCGAGGATGGGGAGTAGGCGTTCGGGGGCGGCTTGGATTCTATTACGTGTGCTGCGACTTGGTGGATGTGTTGATCGCTTCTGTGACTATTGCGGTCATGCGGCTTGGGGGTGGCGTTTGCCGGAGCGGGCTGGGGCGGCGGCTTTCAGGTGCTCGCGGATTTTGAGGAGGGCGCGCAACGCCTTATTGACAGACTCGGAGCCGGGAAAGTGTTTGTGAAGCTCGGGGTCGATGATGGCGAGGTTTGTGCCCTTGGGAAGTTGGTTCGTGTCCCTTTGCTGAAATCGGGGTCGGGGCGTTCGGTGCGAGGGTCTTGTCTAGCTGACTTCTTCATATTGGTTTCGCTCGTTGGCCGTGCCGATGCGGGCGCCGATGAGGCGGACGGTGGTTTCGGACTCAGTGTATGTCTGCGGTCTTCGGGCAGAAAAAGCAGATTCCCTGCGGGAATGACAGCAAGAAAGGCAAAGGCGAAGGCAAAGGCACCGCAGATTCCCTGCGGGAATGACAACGAAGGAAAGTGGAGATGCCAAATACAAGGATGCTTCACTGCGTTCAGGATGACGGCGGTGGAGGGGCGATGGCTACTCCACGGTCACGCTCTTGGCAAGATTCCTCGGCTGGTCGACATCGCAGCCTCGGCGGACGGCTATGTGGTAGGCGAGGAGTTGTAGGGGGACTACTTCGAGGATGGGGAGTAGGAGTTCGGGGGCGGCTGGGATTTCTATTACGTGTTCTACGAGTTGGTGGATGTGGGTGTCGCCTTCTGTGGCTATGGCGATGACGCGGCCGCTGCGGGCGGTTACTTCCTGGATGTTGCTTAGGGTCTTTTCGTACTTGAGGACGCTAGCTGGGGTCGGTGGGGTCCTGGGTGGCGATGACGACTACGGGGAGGGTTTCGTCGATGAGGGCGTTGGGGCCGTGTTTCATCTCGCCGGCGGGGTAGCCTTCGGCGTGGATGTAGGAGATTTCTTTTAGCTTGAGGGCGCCTTCGAGGGCGATGGGGTAGTGGATGCCTCGGCCCAGGAAGAGGAAGTCGCGGGCGTTGTAGAACTCCTTGGCTAGCGTGGCGGTCTGGTCGTCGATGGTGCGGAGGACCTGCTCGAGCTTGGCGGGGAGGTGGCTGAGTTCGGTGACGAGGTGGAGGGATTGTGGCTCGTCGATTGTGCCGCGGACCTGGGCCATGTGGAGCGCGAGGGTGAAGAGGGCGGTGAGTTGGGCGGTGAAGGCCTTGGTGGAGGCGACGCCGATCTCGGGGCCGGCGTTGGTGGTGATGGTTCCCTGCGCGAGGCGGGTGACGGCGGCGCCGACGACGTTGCAGATGGCGAGGGTCTTGGAGCCGTGGGAGATGAGCTCCTGCTGGGCGGCGATGGTGTCGGCGGTTTCGCCGGACTGGGTGATGACGAGGCCGAGGTCGCGGGGGTTGGGGATGGGGTCGCGGTAACGGTACTCGGAGGCGTAGTCGACGTCTACGGGGATGCGGGCGAGGCGCTCGATCATGAACTTGCCGGCGAGGCCGGCGTGCCATGAGGTGCCGCAGGCGGCGATGGTGATGCCGGTGGCGTCGCGGAGGTCGGCCTCGGAGACCTGCATGTCGGGGAGGAAGACCTTGCCGGTTTCGAGCGAGACGCGGCCGAGGGTGGTGTCGCGGACGGCGCGGGGCTGCTCGTTGATCTCCTTGAGCATGAAGTGCTTGTAGCCGGCTTTTTCGGCCTGGATGGGGTCCCAGGTGATGCGCTGCGGGGTGAGGGTTTTGGGGTTGCCGAAGAAGTCGGTGAGGGTGGCGCCGGCGGTGGTGAGGGTGGCGACCTCGTTGTCGGCGAGGAAGTAGATGGTGCGGGTGTGGTGGAGGATGCCGGGGACGTCGGAGGCGAGGAAGAACTCGCCGTCGCCGAGGCCGAGGACGATGGGCGGGCCCATGCGGGCGGCGACCATCTTGTCGGGCTCGAGCGCGGAGAGGACGCCGATGGCGAAGGCGCCGGTCATGCGGCGGGAGGCGCGGCGGACGGCCTCTTCGAGCGGGAGGACTGGCCGTCCAGGCAGAGGTGCTTCGCTCGATTCCTGGAGAACGTCGCGGACTACCGCTTCGGATTCGTTGGCTTCTACGGTGCGGGGGAGGGTGGCCGTGGCGGTTGCGCTCGCGTGGGCATGGGCGGGGGCAGAAGCAGATCCCTGCGCTTCGCTACGGGATGACAAGCCAGAGGTACGGGATGACAGCCGGTAGTGCCGAGCCAGAGGATGCCGTGTGCGACCGGAGGACCGGCGGCGGCGGCCATTTCGAGCTCGTCCTGGATGAGGTGGGCGATGATCTCGGTGTCGGTTTCGGAGAGGAACTTGTGGCCCTTGGCGATGAGGGCGTTCTTGAGCGAGAGGTAGTTTTCGACGATGCCGTTGTGCACGACGACGAGCGTGCCGGTGCCGTCGCGGTGGGGATGGGCGTTCTCCTCGGTCGGGCGGCCGTGGGTGGCCCAGCGGGTGTGGCCTATGCCGTAGGTGCCGTGGACGGGGTTGTCGCTGCAGGATGGCGTCGAGGTTGCGGAGCTTGCCGGGGGCACGGCGGAGCTGCAGCGGTTCCCCACCGCCGGCGACCGCGATCCCGGCTGAGTCATAGCCGCGATATTCGAGGCGCGCGAGGCCTTCCATGATGACCGGGACGCAAGGCTTAGGACCGATGTAACCGACGATTCCGCACATATATGGAGCAGTGTATCGGCTGGGGTGGCGACGGGTGATGCGTTGGTTGGAGCGCCTCTCTGGGGGAATAGCGGTGGGCGGTGAGGTGGGATAGGTCGGGCGGACGAGCACTTCTGTGCCAAGCTGTTGCCCATGCCGTCTTGTGGCGTTTTGAACCGCATTCTGCCGGTGGTAGTGCTGACGGGCGTGCTGTTCGGTGGGTGCGCCGGGTTCTCGCAGGATCCGACGGCGGCGCGACGGATTCGAGCGACGCCTGGCGGCGATGTCGCCGGTGATGTTTACGACGCGTCGACCAACCTGCCGATTCGGTTTGCTGCGATCGCCCTGGTTCCCAAGCCGGCGAATCTGGACGCGGCCGCGGGACTGCGAGAGAACGGAGCATCCAGCGAGGCCATGCTGACGTCGGTGCGAGGCATGAGCGGGATGGACGGCAGCTTCAGGCTGGAGCACGTCCCTGCGGGAGATTACTTCGCCGCTGCGGTTCAGCAGGGCTACCAGTCTCCGCTGCCGGACCTGATGGCGCTGATGACAGCAACGCCTGAACGGTTGAAGCAGCTTGCCGGGTCGTTGGCGTCGGTGCATGTGAGCACGGGCGGCGTCGGAACGGTGCACCTGCGGTTGCAAAAGGGCGCAACGATCGCCGGACGCATCGTCTTTGCTGACGGCAGCCCGATGATCGGAGCAAAGGTCTCGTGCGAGCCGGCTGAGATCGCCACCCTTCCGCCCGAGGCGCGCTCCAGACCCATGGCTCCGCTCGCCGAGACGCTGCTGCAACTCTCCCCGCAAGCGCTGCAGAAGCCTGAGTTCGTGACCGACGACAAGGGCGCCTACCGCGTCTATGGCCTCGCGCCAGGCAAATACGTGATCTCCAGCATGCTGAATCTGTCTGAGGCCGCGCATGTCTCGTACAGCAACGGCAGCGGAGCCCAGACGGCCGGACGGGAGCACATGTTTCCGGAATTGATCGTGGTGTATGGGCCGGGTGTGTTTCGGCGGCAAGACGCGCGCGTGATTGAGGTGCATGGTGACGAGCAGGTGAGCGACGTCGACGTGACGGTTGCGACAGAAGGGCTGCACGAGGTCCGGGGCAGGGTGCTGGCAGCGCCAGATGGCCATGTTCCAACGGGATCGATGGTGCGTTTGCGCGCCGAGGGAGCGAAGGACCAGGGCAGATTCGTCGAGATCGAAGAGGATGGCTCGTTCCACATGGATTATGTTCCGGCGGGCCGGTACACGCTCGAGGTGATGGCCACTGATCGCGCCGATCCGGATTCGCTGAAGGATGGACAGGAGGGGACGATCACCTTCTACAGGGCGGCCAAGCTCGCCGTGACGGTTGCGCAAAGTGATCTCGACGTGCAAGAGATCCGCCTCGTCCCGTTGAAGCAGGGGGAAATGCCGCAAGGTCCGGACGACTGATGGCGCTGGTCCAAAACGACTTCCCTGCTGAGCATCGCTCAGCCGTTGGGTTCGAGGTCGGTTTCTATGCGCTCGGCGAGCATGTCTACGGAGGTGACGGTGGACATCTCTTCGAGTTCGGGGTCGGCGTCGACGTTGGGCTGGACCTCAAGCTTGTCGCAGATCGCGCGGAGCAGTTGGAGGGTCTTGGTGACCTCTTTTTCGCTGAGCAGGTTGATCTGTAAGTCGAGTTGCTCGCGGATGTCGGCGCGGTATTGCATGCGGTTCTGCTTCATCAGGACGAAGGTGCTGAGGAGCACGCCTTCGACCGAGACGATCATGCAGAGCAGGATGAACGGATAGGGGTCGAAGTGCCGGATGCCGAGGTGCAGCGAGTTGATGAGGAACCAGGCACCCAGCCAGGCGACGTGCAGGAAGACAAACGTCATGCTGCCGGAGAAGCTGCCGATGGTGTCGGCGATGCGGTCGACCAAGGTGCGCCGCTGCTCCAGCGCAGCCTGCATCTGCGCGACGGAGCGGATGTTGGCGGTCACCGTCTGCGGTGTGAAGTTTGTGTTCGCGTCCATGCGAGATGTGATGCTGGCATGGACGCGGTTTGGCGCTGCGCTCGCGGTCGGGCCGGTGGAAGCTACGGACGGGCGCTGAGCAAGAGAACCGCGCTGGCGGGCGGGACGGTGGACATCTCGCGGTAGCTTTGCGGCTCGTCGAGTTGGGCGGTGTAGGCGTTGAGGCTGGGTGCGGTCATCTGCTGGGCGACGCTGTAGCCGGCGAGGTTGATGTTCAGAGGCTGGTGCTCGTCCTTGTTGATGATGGCGACGGCGTGCTGGCCGGTGGGGAGCGTCGCGGCGTAGGCGGTCGCGTTCACCGGGCCGGGGTCGAAGTCGAGCGCGACCATGGTGGCGCCCGCAAACTGCTGCGCGAACTTTAGACCGAAGTAGACCGGCTGCGGGACGTAACGATCTCCCATGTGCGCGATGGGCGTATAGAAGGGGCGCGGCTGCGCGGGGTCGCCGGGCTTCAGAAGATCTTCGCCTGGGAGATGGCCACCGAGCGAGTTCCCGACGAACTGCCCGCCGTTGCCGCCGTGCAGGTTCACGCCGGCATAACCGAGCGAGGCGAGGGTGAGCGCGTAGTCGGCGGCCCAGAGGGCGGCGGCGAAGACGTCGGAGACGCCGGGTTTGCCGCCACGGTAGCAGGTGTTCCCTTCCGTCATGCGGTACGGGACGCCGTGGAGCTTCTGCGAGGCCTCGCGGACGACACCGGCGTCGCGCGTCACGACCGGGTTGTTCGTAAGGATGTGCTCGATGGTCATCTTTGGGTTCGAGGGCGGACCACCGATGTAGTAGTGATGCGTGAGCGCGGCCACCCTGGGCGCGTTCGGAAGCGCGCTGATGCGGTCGGTTACGGTTTGAAACCACTCGACGTTGCTGGCGGCGTCAGGGAGCCCGAAGCGCGCGTCAGGGACGCGGGCGCGCACGGCGTTGGCGACCACGATCCACTCGTCGAAGTAGCGGGACGCGTTCCAGGTCGCCTTGTCGCGGAGGTGGGGCGCGAGGAGGTCGGGCTCGTTGCCGATCTGGAAGTACTCGAGCCTGGGGCCGAGTGTGGCGGCGACAAAGGCCGCCTCGTCGGCGGATGCGGCGGCAGGCTCGGTGCCGAGGTTCAGACCGAAGATGCAACTCCAGCCGGTCGCGTCGAGAAAGGTACGCAGTGCGCGGATGGCCTCCGGGGTGATCGGGTAAGCCAGATCCGTGCCGGGCTCGCCGACCTCCGAGGCCATGGAGGGCATGGCCGGTGGCTGCGAAGCTGGCCGTGGGCTTCCACCAGCCGACGTCCGAGGTGTTACCGCCGATGCGCAGCACGCCGCTCGGCGATAGACCACGAAGCTGTGCGATCAGCCCGGTGTTTTCGCGCGAGAAGGTTTCGGGGCGAGTGAGTTCCTGCGTCTCGTAGCTGAGGCCGATGAAGTTGATGGGCACGGCCGGGCCGGGGCGGTCTGGATGAACGGCCAGAGATCGGCGAGCGCTTGCAGCCGTCTGCGCCAGGAGGCGGATTGAGTTGGAGCTGAGTGCAGCAGCGGCCGAGGCGGACTTCAGAAAGCAGCGGCGATCCAAGGGGCTCATCACCTTCGAGCGTATGCCTAGATACAGTACCTGTCATCAGCGAGGACGTAGATGCGCGAGAACAGAGAAAGCGATCGCTTCAGATGCGGGGATGGATGTGCGCGACTGGTACGGCACCGTCGGTTGGTTCTGGATGTGCGGTGGGACTTGGAAGCAGCCTTTGATGGCAGCGTTCCACAAAAGCTGTAAGTAAGTTACCAATTAGTTCCATTGCATTACTTTTTTTAGGGCTCGTCACTTGGCAGGTAGGCCCTATGCTTAGGCGGTTCCACTGAAAGGGAAATTTCATGAAGCTAACTTGTGTAGTCGCCGCGGCCGTGTGTCTGATGTTTGCTGGGGCGGCTCGTGCCGACACTATCAGCAACCTCACCCTAAACTCTACGATGGGCAATCCGAATGGGACCGGGATGATCGACACCAGCGGAGCGCTGAACTCGACTGGGACCACGGTCTTCTCAACGAACACCCACCGTAACAGCGACATCCTGCAAGGTCTTTCCTTCACCATTGATGGACAGACGTTCGATCTTGAGCGATGACAACTCTGCGACGGTAAGCTTCGACGCTGCTGGCGACCTGACCGGGATCTCCTACAACGGCACGATCGGCACCGGCCTGTTCGCTACGCTCACGTTCGACACCTACAACCACATGGATTACGCGATCTACAGCGGGTATTTTCGGAATTGACCGTAACCTGCAGGACCAGGGCACCATCTCCGTCGATGTGCCGACTGCTGCTGCTCCGGAGCCGGCGAGCCTTGCTCTCCTCGGAACTGGACTTGCCACTCTGTGTGGCGTTGTTCGCCGGCGTCGCGTCGCCTAACTGCAACGAGTACCCTTGTTTCAAAGCTCCGAATGTAAGTGCCAATGAGACAAGGCACCGCTAGCACGGTGCCTTGTTCATTTTTCGCTATTCGCGTGTGTGCTGTGTGACCGTTTTGTGCGCAAGTAACTCGTTAATGCTGACTTCCGTTAGTAGGTCGGCTCGGGATGACCTGGCGGGCGAAGCGAGCCATCTCCTGGTGCTGCGGAGAACTTTGCAGCAGAACAAGTGAGCAGCCGGCGCCTTCGAAGTCTGCGAGACGTTGCGCGACCTGCTCGGGCGTGCCGATAAGGCCGGAGTGCAGGCCGCGGTTGGAGACGGAGTAATCGCGGAGACTTAGCTGTTTTTCGAGCTTGGAGCCGGAGGTCCACTGCTCAAAGTTAGCGAATCCGGCGGGGCTCTTATTGGGGTCAGGCGGAGCGGTGATGCGGTCGAGTTCCCTTTGCGCTTCCCCTTCGCTGTCGCGGACGATGCAGTAACCAGTGACGCCGTAGATGAGGGGCGGCAGCTGCGGGAACTTTGCGCGGCGGGCGTTCATGTCTTCGACCTTCGCGGCGATGGTGCGGGGGTCGTCGCCGTGCATGAGGTAGGCGTCGCACTTTTCGGCGATGAGGTTTTTGGCGGTTTCCGACTCGCCACCAGCGTAGAGCGTGGGGCGGGTGGCGTGCTCGGGTGCGCGGGAGTAGGTGCGCTTCGGCAGCGGTTTGGGCGAGAGGATGTTGTCCTTGACGGTGTAGAACCGGCCCTCGTACGTGGTGTGCTGTTCGCGCCAGACGCGGTCGATGATGTCGAGCCACTCGCTCGTACGGGCGTAGCGGTCGTCGTGGGTGTCGAAGTGGGTGCCGTAGGCGACGGCCTCATCGCGCCACCACGAGCTGACCACGTTCAGCGAGAGGCGGCCGCCGGAGATGATATCGATGTTCACGGCGTGCTTAGCCAGGAGGGCCGGGTTGTGAAAGGTGGGCCGCGTGGCGATCATGATCTCGAGCTTGCGCGTGACGGCGGCGAGCGCGGCGGAGGTGGTCCAGGCGTCGAGCGAGGGGGCTTCAGGGCCCTTGATGTCGTTGAGGTGGAGCTCGGCGATAAGGGTCAGGTCGTAGCCGAGGTCTTCCGCCTGAATCGAGAGGTCGCGAACATACTCCCAGGTGGCGGGCATTTGCTCGTCGTCGATGTTGCGGAGCCAGCCGCCGAAGATAGGTAGCCAGAAGCCATAGCGCATTTAGACAGGGTACAGGGAACGCGGCGTTCAGGGCACAGCGTGTGTGGGCGGCGCGAAGGGCGATTGCGGATCTCGCGCTATTTGGGCGCCAACCAGCATGAAGCCTTCGGGGTGGCGCGGCAGATGGAGTCGGCGGACTCGTGCCAGGTGGTGCCGTCGGCGAAGGTGAGTTCGTTGATCTGGATCCAGAGCACGCCGGTGAGTTTGTGGACGTAGACGACGGAGTGGAAGAGGTGGTTGGGCTCGGTGGAGGGGGTGACCGTGAAGGTTTCGGTGGCGTCTGGCTTGATGCCGTCTGTCCGGCGGGCATGACCTGGGCGCCGGCGAGGCCGTGGAGGGTGACCTTGGCCTGCACGACGGAGCGCCCGTCCGGGAGCTGGAAGCTGAGTGCTTAACCCTGGTCGGTCGCGGTTCTCCGGGCTCACCTTCACGGCCGTGCCGTGGCCGGCGTGCCGGGCTGTGAAGCCTACGGGGCAGTTCTGCGGGGCCGGGGACTCGATCCCCACAGTGGCGGGCTTGCTCTGGGCGGATTGGGCGAAGAGGGTGGAAGAGAGGGCGAGGAGGCGAGCAGCGGGACGATGCGCATGAATGGCCTCAGGAAGCGTGCTTGTTGAAGAGTAGCGGGATTGAAATCCCGCTTACCCTGGCCCGGCTATTGCTGATGATTGGACGCCCGCGGGAGGACGAGGTTATTAGCGCAGATAGGCGCTGGGGATCGTCTTCCGAGTGGACGGACGATGCGCAACTCGAACGTATTCGAGCCCACACAGCTGGGTGTAGCTGTGTGGGCTCGGGGGGGCGATGTGGTTCGCGTGCGGCGGTCAGGCCGTAACGACTGGCTCTTCGCGGCGTTTCGGTCTTGATTGCGATGCCGGCTTCGGCTTCGAGCCAGTCGACGAGTTTGGCGAAGGGGTCGAAGCCGATGACGTTGGGGCCGTCGGCGACGAAGTTCGAGAGGGCGTTGGTGTCGTAGTAGTAGCGCTGGCCGTCGCGGCGGTCGGTGATGTACTCGACGCCGCCGATGTCGATGCCGGAGTGCTTCATGATGAGCTCGACGTCGCGAATGGCGTCGGCGGGCGGGGTGAAGCCTTCGACGGTGATGCCGGACTTGGGGGCGTCGATGGCGCAGGCGGCGCGGTTGAGGTCGGTGCCGGAGGTGGTGCGGCAGATGTCGGCCGGGCAGAGGTCGAAGGTTTCGCCGGTGATGTGGACCTTGATGGCGTAGAGGAACTTGCCGTTGAGGACCTCGACGCGGACGATGTGGGCGTCCTGTGCGGGGATGAACTCCTGGACGAGCGCGGTGGAGTCGAGGCCGAACTGGAGGGCGTCGGGGCTGCCGGGCTCTGCCGCGATGGCGTGGCGGAGTTGCGAGGCGCCGTCGAAGCGCTTGACGCCGGCGCCGGAGCCGCCGATGTTCGGCTTGACGACGATGGGCCAGCGGAGGCCTTCGGCGGCGGCGAGCGCCTGCTCGGGGCGGTGGATGACGCGGGCCTTGGGGTACGGGATGCCGAGCTTGTCCATGAGGACGAGCTGGCCGGCCTTGGAGAGCTCGGAGCTGAAGGCCTTGAAGCCGTTGAGGACCTTGACGCCGCGGGATTCGAGGTGCTCGAGGAAGCCGAGCGTGTAGAAGATCTGGTCGCCGTGGTCGCGGTTCCAGGCGGACGGGCTCATGCGGTTGAAGACGAGGGAGTACTTCTCTTCGGGGTGGTCTGCCGGGGTCATAGAAGTGCTCGGGCGCGAAGAGCTTCACGTAAGGCGTGCCCCGGCGGTCGAGTTCAGCGAAGAGGGGCTTGAACCAGTGGGGCTGCTCGTAGTAGATGGCGATGGGGAGTGTCTTCATAGGAAGTAGGAAGTAGGAAATAGGAAGTAGCGCCTGGGGTTCGGTAGCCGTCGAGCACGCTAGACGGAACGCATAGGGAGACGAGCATGCGGCTCACCTCGTTTGAGAGACGCTCAGCGGAGTCGAGTGTTGCGGATTCGCCCAAACCGAGTTCCCTGGAGATTACGAGTTGAGTCTGAATTTCCAGGTTAGAGCCTCTCGCAATCCCGAGGAAGTGTTTGTATTCTCCTTCGGACTGGCGGCCCCACCCTTCAGCGATGTTACTCGCGACCGATACACCTGCGCGACGCAACTGGGAGGTGAGCCCATACAGCTCTTCGCGAGGAAACGAACCGGTTAGCCGGTAGAGCAGCACTGACAGCTGAACGGCCCGCTGCCAAACAATCAGATCGCGAAAACCCTCTGCCAACGCCTGTACCCTTGCCCCTACTTCCTGTTTCCTATTTCCTGAGAGCCAGCTACTCCCGCAGGTGCTTGATCAGTTGCGTGGGGTGGATGGGCTTGGGGAGGAGTTCGAAGTTGTGGCCTCGTTCGCGGGCGCGGGCGAGGATTTCTACTGTGGCGGCCTGGCCGAGAAGAGGACGATGCGGGTGTCGGGGCAGAGCTCGCGGATGGCGATGGCGGCTTCGACGCCGTCGACGTTGGGCATCATCACGTCGGAGAGGACGAGTTCGGGGCAGTGTTTGTGCGCGCGCTCGATGGCCTGGCTGCCGGAATAAGCGGCCTCGGCGATGAAGCCGTTGCGGTTCAGGATCTGAACGATCGTGTCCGCGATGAGGGGTTCATCATCGACGACGAGAATGCGCGGTGAAGGACCCCGGCTGTCGGCCCCGTTGGTGGGCTGCCCTGCGGAGGGCGTGTGTGAGTTCGTGAGATCGCTCGAACAGCAGTATTGGATTCATCGCGATGTTCTTCAACCTGATGCGGATCGACGAACCGGAACTGCAGGACGTTCAGAAGGGCCGGTAAATCGTGCCATGGGAACAGCTTGTGGACGGCTGCCACTCAAGAGCGTAGCGTTTTCTCAAGGGCAAGTCTACTGGAGAATCGCCGAGCTTTGGGCAAAAAGTGCGGGCGAACCGGATTCGGGCAGATAGACCCGAAATACCGTGCCGCTGGGCTCTGTCGTGCACGTTCGGAACCGGATGGAGCCCCCATGTTTTTCCACCATGCCGCGGGTGACCCAGAGACCCAGACCCGTGCCCGTGGACTGCTTTGTGGTCACAAAGGGCGTGAACAGCCGGGTGCGCACAGGGGCGGGAATGCCGCTGCCGTTGTCTGCAACCAGCAGGCTGATCCCCTTCTCTGTGCCGCGGCGGACCTGGCGCGCGCGGATGCGGATCTCCCCGGAGCCTGAACGGGAGGCGTCGATGGCGTTCACCAGGAGGTTCGAGACGACCTGCCGGATCTCGCCCTGGAGGCCGACGACCGACAGGCTGGGCTCGAGGTCGAGGGTGCAGCGGAGGTGCTTGGCGGCGAGGCGGCGCTCAAAGAGGCCGACCACCGCGTGAAGGAGCTCATTGATATCGACGGGCGCCGGCCGGGTCGTATCGCGGTAGAACCCGAGGGTCTGCTGCGCGATCTGGGCGACGCGCGCGAGTTCGGCGTCGGCGGTTTCGAGCAGGCGTGACACGGAGGACGGGGTGGCGGGGTCGGTTTTGGCCAGGTAGATCAGGTTTGTGACCGCTTCAAGCGGGTTGTTGATCTCGTGGGCGATGGTGGCGGCGAGGCGACCGGTGGCGGCCAGCTTCTCGCTCGTGCGGAGGGTCTCCTCCTGCATCTTGCGGTGGGTTATGTCCTGCACGGTGCCGGTCATCCCGCTGAGTTGGGTGGTGCCGTCCTCCAGGGTCGCGCTGCCGCTGGCAGCCACCCAGCGCTGAATTCCGTCAGGCAGGTGAATGCGGTACTCGGCCGCATACTGTCCGCTGGAGCGCAGAGCTTCACCGAGATCGGCTGGGGTGTGCGCGAGATCCTCCTGCAGGACCAGGCGCGCCCGCAGCTCGTCGCGCGAGATGGGGGAGTGCGGTTCGACGCCGAAGATCTCTGCCGCGCGCTCGTCCAAATCAATGAGCCCGGTCGCGGCGTTCCAGCTCCAGGTGCCGAGTTCGGTGGCGTCGAGGGCCTGGCGGAGGCGGCGTTCGGTGGAGCGTTGTTGCGCACGCGCGGCGTCAGCGAGTCCGATCTCGCGGGTCAGATTCTCGTTCAGACGCGCGTTGTCGATGGCAACCGCTGCCTGTGCGGCGACTGTCGCGACCAGGGACTCGACCTCGGCGGGGAAGACGGCAGGGTCCGGATGACCGTAGAAGAGGCCCCCGAGGACCTCGTCTCCGCGGCTGCGGACCGGCACGGCGAGATAGCTGCGGACGGGCCCCGGCTCGTGTCGGGCTGAAACACTGCCGTTTCAGGGTGGCCGTAGAGCAACGCACCGAGGATCTCGCCACCACGGCTGCGAACCGGCACCGCGAGATAGCTGCGCATGACACATGTCCCTCCGGCATGCCCTGGAAGGGGAGTTCTGGCCGTAGCGCGGGTCCTGGGTGATGTCTTCGAGCGGAGAATGGCCTCACCCTGGAAGGTGGGCGCTAACATACGCTGTGGGACGCGGCATAGGGAAGGAACTGAACCAGCGCGGATCGATGCCGCTGAGCTTGTATAGCTGGTAGGGTTCGCCGTCCGTGCCGACGTTGTTGTAGAAGAATGCGCCGAACGCGGCCCCCGAAAGCTTGAGGCCGGCGTCAAGAGCGGCCTGGACGATCACGTCGAGGCTGCGCTCGGAGGCGAGCAGCAGGCCCGTGTCGATCAGCAGCCTGAGACGTGACTCATGGGATGACGCTACAGCAGTCCCGCCGTTCGGATGGAGCCCGGATTCGTCCATCGTGAACGGTGAGATGCGGTCACTTACGTTTGCGGTCATCGGCTTCTTGAATCCACGGAAGAACGGTTATGTCATACCAACAGCGGCGCTTCCGTCCTTTGTGAGGCCGGAAGTGATACCGGTGAGGTGCGCGCTCCGGCTGCGCGTGGGCGGCCCGAGCGAGCCGGCATTCTGAATTGGGATTGTCTCGTGCAGGCCAACACGGCGGAGGTGCGGAAAGGGATCTGCGGTCGATGGTCGACGTTTCCGTCAGTGGCCTTGGGTCTACACGATGAACGCGGCGGTACTTTGGCGCACCGAACGAGCCATCCGCTTTGGAAGCTTCGGGGCGTTGGGCGAAGGCTCCGATGAGGTGGTTACCAACGGTCAGAGACGGCCGGTCCAATGGGGACGAGACGGTGCTAGTATGTGCCGCAAGGCGTCGCAGGTCAGCGCGAACGGGAGCAGTCGCGCAGACGCGCAGATGTGTGCGAGGGCGCTTCTCGTGCGTACGCAAACAGGAGAGCATGCATGTCCGTAGGACAGGATCGCGGCTGGTTGAGACCCGAAGTTCTAGCGGACCCGGGTCAGCCGGAACCTCAGCCCACGGCTGCGTTGTTTGAGCTCCGGCCGCTCTCGCTAGGGGAGATCCTGGACCGCACCTTTGCGCTGTACCGCTCGCGCTTCTGGCTGTTTGCGAGCATCAGCATGGTGTCGGCGAGCGTGCATGTGGTCGTGCAGGCGATCTCGCTGGCTACGGCGCACACCCTTATGCACTCCATGCCGCTTGGGCCCGCGGGTCCGGTCCCGCGGCAACCGCCGTTTGCCGTGCATACGTTGATGGCGGCCGAGGTGCGGTCGTGGATCGCGGCGCTGGTGTTCTTCCTGGTCGCGGCGGTGACGCAGGCCGCCACCTCGCTGGCGATGAGCGAGGTGTATCTGAACCGGCCGACCAGCGCGAAGGAGTCCCTGCTGGTCGCGATGAAGCGCTGGTATCGCTGGATCGGGATCGCGCTCTGGCAGGCGGGCAGCTTGCGTGGGTGCCGATGGTTCTGCTGGTGCCGGCGATCGTCCTCGCCGCCTATGGGGGACGGACCGGCAATCCGGGTTTGGGCATGATTGGCGTCCTGCTGATGCTGGTCGCTCTGCTGGCGGCGTGCCGGTCGGGGTGATCCTGTACCTGCGCAATGCGCTGGCGGTGCCCGCCGCAGTGGTGGAGCGTTTGAAGATCCGGGCGGCGATGCGGCGCAGCAAAGCGCTGGCGGCGGGGACCAAGGGCCGCATCTTTGTCGTGCTGCTGATTGCCGCGGTTCTGTACTGGGTGGTGGGCGTCCTGGAGTCGCCGGCCGCCGTGCTGATCATGCTGGCGCCGAAGCAGGAGCACTACATGGCCCAGGGCATCACGCTGGTGTTGAGCTTTGTTGGGCACATGGTGGTGGCGCCGGTCGCGCTGATCGGGCTGACGCTGGTGTACTTCGATCAGCGGGTCAGCAAAGAGGCGCTGGACATCCAGTTGCTGTTGGAACAGACGCGAGGTCCTGTGCCCTCCTCGGGGCTTCCGATGGCTGCGGAGGGCTTGGCCGAGAACGGGATTTCTCCGGTTGAGTGAACACTTCAGGTTCCGCAATCGGTTCAGGGCGCCGGGGCTGGTGCTCGGGGTGCTGTGCGTTTTTTGCTGAGCGCGCGAGGCTGGGCGGCGAGCGCAGATCAGTCCCTTGCCGCGTTTCGCGAGCAGATCGCATCGGCGCAGCGGGTGGTAGCCGCGTGTGCGGCGAATGCTGCGGGCTGTACGCCCGAAGCGGTGCCGCAGGACGCAAGGTCAACGCGGCGGGTGGTCGGCCCGCGTTCAAGGCGGACTGGGGGTGGCTGCGCGATGCGGTCACCGCCGGGAAGAACGGCGCCAGCCGGCGCGGGCGGAGGCGATGCGCTCGGCCGGCAATTACCTGGACGAGATGGCTGCGCAGACAGCCGAGGCTGGAGAGCCCAGCGGCGAAGCGGCGGGATTCCAGCGCGCTCGCGCGGCTGCCAACAGCGTGCTGGCCCGGGATGAGTTTCGGGCGGCGGAGGGGCCGGGCTGGCTCGACCGGCAGGTGGCGCGGCTGGAGGACTGGCTGGGACGGCTGTTCATGGGCATGGAGGGTGTAGGCGCCCGCAACCCCTGGCTCGCACCGCTGATCGAGTGGAGGTGCTTTGCGTTGGCGGCAGCCGGCCTGGTGTTCTTTGTGCGCCGCAGTCTGGCGCGGCAGTCGCTTCGGATTGCGCTGGGAGAACGCGGCGGCCGCACGGCGGCAGGAGCATGACGCGATGGACTGGGCGCGGCTGGCGGAGGAGCGGGCGGCTGCGCAGGACTGGCGCGAGGCGATCCATTGCCTGTACTGGGCGGCGATCGTCGCGCTGGAATCGCGCCAGGCCTGGCGGCCCAACCCAACGCGGACGCCGCGCGAGTACCTTCGGCTGCTGCGGCCGGGCTCGGAGGCACAGAGGCTGCTGCGCGCGCTGACGGGGCTGTTTGAGCGGGTCTGGTACGGCCACGGCGAGATCGGCGAAGCGGAGTACCGGGCGGCGCAGGCCAGCTTCGCCGCGCTTTCGGCGGCGGATCTGCGCAGAGCCGAAGGGACGCCGGCGCAGACCGGAACCATGGCGATGGGGGCGGGCTGATGGCGGCGGGAAGCAATGTCGATCGGAAGCTCCTGCTCTGGCTCGGGGCGCGGTGCTGCTGCTGATTGTGGTCGTGAGCATCTTTGCGCCTTCGACGGCGAACAATGACCCGCGGCCGTCCAGCTACAACACGGCGCCGGCGGGGCCAAGGCGGCGTACCTGATGCTGGAGGCGATGGGCCGGCCGGTGGCGCGGTGGGATCAGCCGCTGGATGACCTGGCGAGCGTGGATGCGGCGCATACGACGCTGCTGTTGCCGGCCCCGATGTACTCGGCGCTTGAAAAGGACCGGCTGGCGCAGGCGGTGAAGGGCTTCCTGGAGCGCGGTGGGCGCGTGGTGACGACCGGGATGACGGGGGCGCTGCTGATCCCGGGGGGCGAACCCGGGGCAAGCCGCCGGTTCGGACCGCTGTGCTACACCGACCCGGAGGGGCCGGGGCCGCTGGCGCGCGCGGGCAAGGTGGAGATGGACGACGTCGTCCGCTGGGCGGACGAAGGACCGAACGTGCGGGTGGAGCAGCGCTGCGGGCCGGACGCGGTGGTGGTGCGCGTGCCGGTCGGGCGCGGGCGAGGCGATCTGGTGGAGCTCGCCATCCGCGATGACCAACGCCGAGTTGAAGAACGACGCGGACCTGAAGCTGTTTCTGGCGAGCCTGGGAACGGGCCGGCGCGTGCTGTTCGACGAATCGCTGCAGCAGGCGGTGCGCTCGAAGTGGAGCGCCGCGCGCGGTCTGCCGCTGTGGTGGATGCTGGGGCAGGCTGGCGCTGGTGTTCGGGCTGCTGGTGTTCTCGTTCAGCCGAAGGCGGGGGCCGGTGCGGCTGCCGGTACCGTTCCGCGTTCGTCGCCGGTGGAGTTTGCGGTGAGCATGGGCGATCTGTACGAGAAGGCAGGCGCAACGGGGGCGGCGACCGAGGCGGCGCGGCGGAGGCTGCAACGCGTGCTGGTGCGCGACGGCGGATTGCCGCAACAGACGGTGGAGCAGGGGCCGGACGCGATCGTTGCAGCGCTGGAGGAGCGGTTCGGTGGCGGCTGGGCGAGCGTGGGCGAGCACCTGCGCGAGGCGGCGCTGGCCGCCGATGTCCACCCGAAGCCGGGGGGCGCGCTGGCGCTGGTGCGGGCGCTGGCGCGACGATGCGGAGCGGGTGCGGAGAGCGGCGGGACCGGTGAAGGCGAAGCGCGAGGGCGAATCCGCAGGTGAGCTTGCGGCGAAGTGACATTGAGTGATGACGGCCGAAGTGCGCGAGAGGATATGGTATCCTTCAAGGCCCAGCGCGGACCGGTTTGAGCGATGAGTGTGAGGGTGAATGGCGGAAGGACTGGAGACAGGGTTGGGCGTGCGGCGGCGGAGGAGTTGTTCCGGCGCGGCGCGGGGGAGATCGGGCGCGTCATCGCGGGGCAGGATGAAGCGATTGCGCAGTCGCTGGTCACGATGCTGTGCGGCGGACATGCGCTGATCGAGGGCGTGCCGGGCGTGGCGAAGACGCTGACGGTGAAGACGCTGGCGCGGTTCCTGGGGCTGGAGTTCCGGCGCGTGCAGGGCACGCCGGACATGATGCCGGCGGACATCCTGGGAACGAGCGTGTTTTCGCCGAAGACCGGGGAGTTCAGCTTTCATCGCGGGCCGGTGTTTACGCAGTTTCTGCTGGCCGACGAGATCAACCGGATGCCGCCGCGGACGCAGGCGGCGCTGCTGGAGTCGATGGAGGAGCGGCAGGTGACCGCGGATGGCGAGCGGCATGTGCTGGATGGCTTCTTCACGGTGTTTGCGACGCAAAATCCTGTGGAGTTTGAGGGCACCTATCCGCTGCCCGAGGCGCAACTGGACCGGTTCCTGCTGAAGATGCGGATCGGCTATCCGACGCGTGGAGGAGGAGCGCACGGTGCTGGAACGGCACCATGCGTCGCTGAGCCGACAGGTCTGGCGGAGACGCCGATTGAGGCTGTCCCGTTTGAGGTGCTGGCGCAGGCGCGGCGGGAGATCCGGGCCGTGCGCGTGGAGCCGGCGCTCTTTGACTACATCCTGAGCGCGGTGCGGCGCACGCGGGAGTGGCCGGCGATCTCGCTGGGGGCGAGCCCGCGGGCGAGCACTTCCCTGCTGCTGGTGGCGAAGGCGTATGCGGCTCGTGAGGGACGGGACTTTGTGGTGCCGGATGACGTGAAGGAGGCGGCGGTGCCGGTGCTGCGGCACCGGCTGGTGCTGCGGCCGGAGGCGGAGTTGGAGGGGCTGGATCCGGATCGGGTGGTGCGAGAGGTGCTGCAGGCTACGCCGGTGCCGAAGTGAGAGAAGCAGTGAAGCAGGAAGTAGGAAGTAGGAAGTAGGAAGTGGCGATCAGCGAAGTGGCGAAGGCCGGAAGTAGGAAGTAGCGGTCAGCGGGTGGGTTCCGGCGCGGAGATTTGTGCGGCTGCGTCTTGGAAGCCGGTTCGGATCAGGATCCAGCCGAGGGCCATGAGGATGGGGCCGGAGGCGAGGAAGACCATGTCCCAGAGGAGGTGGTTGCCGTTCTGGTAGACGTGGTGGATCTGGAGGATCTCGTGGTCGATGGTGCCTTCGACGAGGTTGAAGAGGCCCCAGCCGAGGAGGATGGCGCCGAAGAGGGCTCGGCCAGAGAGCAGCACGCCGGGGCGGTTGACGGCTCGCCAGAGCAGAAAGAGGCCGACGGCGACGGAGATCCAGGTGAAGGCGTGGAAGAAGCCGTCCCAGACCATGTTGATCTGCTCGTTGACCAGCGAGTCGCGGAGGACCCAGTTGGAGAGCATGTTGTGGAGTTGCAGGATCTGGTGAAAGAGGATGCCGTCGACGAAGCCGCCCATGCCGATGCCGATCACGGTGCCGGCGGTGACGAGCGGCCGGGTGGTGTCGCTTCGGGATCACAGCGTTGGCTCCGGATCGGGCAGAAGGCCGGGGCGCTCGGGATCGGTGGGGGCGAGGTCGGACGTGGGCAGGTCGGGCATGCCGAGGTGCACGAGCAGGACGGCGAGCACGAAGACGGGAACGGGCGCGAGCACGACCAGCGAGCGTGGGCAGGAAGTGGCCGTTGAAGAGCCCGGCGCGGAGTTGGCGGCCGTTGCTGGAGTTGCAGACCGTGCAGGCGTGCGCGGCGAGAGCCTGCGAGAGAACGGCGGGTGCGGTGAGCAGGCGCGCAGGGCGAAAGAGATCATGCCGCGGGGCTCTTCGGCGTGCTGGATTGGCGTGCGGACGGGCAGGGTCAGCATACGCCGCGACCGGAGGGCGCGCATGCGAACGCTGATTCCGCCACCCGCGACCGGGACGGCGCGGCCGATGGGCCGGACGGGGCGGGTGCTTGGCTTTGGGCTGACGCGGCGGGCGTTGTGGCTGGTCGTGGCGGGCGTGGTGCTGGCGGTGCCGGCGTTCTGGCGGCCGCGGGCGATCTGGTTCATGGTGGCCTGGGATGTGTTGCTGTTCTGCTGGTGGTTTGGGACGCGTGGCGGCTGCCCCGCCCGGGGCAGATCGCGGTTTCGCGGACGTTTCTGGATTCGCCGCAGTTGGGCGTGCCGACGCGGATTGAGCTTGCGGTGACCGCGCAGGCGGACCAGGTGCTGGAGGTGCGGGTGACGGATGATCTGCACCCGGCGCTGGTGGGTGTGCCGGAGACGCGGCGGTTGGAGGTGTTTCCGCGCGAGGCTGCGGTGGTGAAGTTGACGGTGTGGCCGCGGGAGCGCGGGGAGTTTGCGCTGGGGCGGGTTTACCTGCGGTATCGCGGCGCGCTGGGGCTGGCGGAGCGGTGGGCGGCGGCGGAGTTGAGGGTTGGTGGTGGTTCGGAGCACCGCAGGTCCCAGTAGCGGATGACAGCGGAGGCACACGGCGAAACGCAGATTCCCTTCGGGAATGACAAGAAAAAACAGGCGAAGGCGAGAGCAGCCCACCGCAGGTTGTGCGGGTGTTTCCGGCGCATGAGGAGGCTCGGGGGTCAACTGAGTTTTTCCTGATGCGGGCGCGGCAGATGGAGCGGCAGCGGCGGCAGTTGCGGTTGCGCGGCATTGGGCGGGAGTTTGAGTCGTTGCGGGAGTATCAGCCGGGCGATGAACTGCGGGCGGTGAGTTGGACGGCTACGGCGCGGCGCGGCAAGGTGGTCACGCGGCAGTTTATGGCGGAGCGCTCGCAGCAGGTTTGGGTGGTGCTGGATGCGGGGCGGCTGTCGCGGACGGCGTTTGAGCTGCGGCGGCACGATGCTCCGCAGTTTGTGGGCGAGACCGAGGCGGAGCGCGATGAGGCGCACCGGCTGACGGTGACGCAACTGGACCAGGCGACGACGGCGGCGGTGATGCTGGCGCAGGTGGTGGGGCAGTCGGGCGACAAGTTCGGCATGCTGGCGTATGGGACGGGCGTGCAGCAGGTGCTGCCGCCGGGAGCGGGGCCGGGGCATCTGCGGTTGCTGATCGATCTGCTGAGCGCGACGCGAAGTGAAGCCGCCGAGGGCGATGCCCTGCTGGCGGTGGCGCGGTTGAAGCAGGTGCAGCGGCGGCGCGGGCTGATGGTGTGGATTACGGAGCTTGCCGGATACGGCGGGGCAGCCGGAGCTGGTGACCGCGGCGGCGATGCTGGCGAAGCTGCACCTGGTGGTGCTGGTGCTGCTGAAGCATCCGGAGTTGGAGGTGCTGGCGGGGGCTCGGCCGGCGAACCGGGCGGAGATGTTTCATGCGGCGGCGGCGACGGAGATGCAGGAGCGGCGGCGGGAGACGATCGCGCAGCTGGAGCGGCAGGGTGTGCTGATCGTGGAGGCCACCGCGGAGGAGATCGGGGTGCGGGCGGTGAGCGAGTACCTGGAGGTGAAGTCGCGGGGGTTGTTGTAGCGGTGGAGTCTGGCGGGTGTTGATTGACTCGCGGCTTCGCGGTCCATGTTGGGGGCACGAGAGCCCACTTAACGACGATGGAGCCGTCGTGAGGGTGGGGCACCCGGGTGCAGGAGCCCCCGTCCCGGTCGAGATGACAAGTGTGCGCGGTGCGGAGGCTCAGGCTTCGCCGAGGGCGGCGAGGTGGGCGATGTCGGGGCGTGGGGTTAGCAGGCTTACGACGAAGAGGGAGAGCAGCGAGAGCAGAAGCGCGGGGATGATGGCGTCCTGCGAGCCGATGGCGGTGGGGAGGTGCGGGGCGATGCTGTCCCAGACGATGGTGACGACGGTGCCGGCGGCGATGCTGGCGACGGCGCCGGAGGCGGTGGCGCGGCGCCAGAAGAAGGCGGCGAGGATGACGGGCGTGAGCGCGGCGGAGTAGATGGTGTAGGCGTAGAGGCTCTTTTTGAGGACGCTGGTGGTGCCGAGCGACTGGCAGAGCGCCCAGAGGCCGAGGCCGACGACCATGAGGCGGGAGACGAGGAGGATTTGCTTGTTGGGGGCGTCGGGCTTGAGGTAGCGGACGAAGATGTCGTTGACGAGGTTGGTGGCGGGGGAGAAGAGATAGTTGTTGGCGGTGGAGATGACCTTGGCGAAGATGGCGCCGACGAGGAGTGCGCCGAGGATGGAGAGCATGTGGCTGCCGCCGAAGGCGTGCGTGGCGGTGTAGGCGAGGATCTCGCGGGGGTGGTCGGCGACTTCGCCGGTGGGGAAGATGGCGGAGCCGACGACGGCGACGGCGACGATGACGGTTTCGAGGATGACGGTGCCGATGATCCAGCCGACGACGGCGCGGGTGGCGTCCTTCTCGGATTTGGCGGAGAAGAACTTCTGGTACATGGACTGGTTGCCGAGCATGAGCAGGCAGGTGGGGAGGAAGATTTCGAGCGCGGACTGGACGTGGTCTGGCGTGCCGTTGGGGAGCGGGCGGTCGTAGGAGGTGAAGGGGAGGATGTCGCCGAAGAGCTGGAAGTGGGTGGCGGGTAGAGCGGCGTGGACGGCGGCCCAGCCGCCGGCGATGTGGATGAGCACGGGAAGCGCGGCGATGAGGGTGATGGTCGCGAGCAGGCCGATGACCACGTCCATGTAGGCGACGGAGCTCATGCCGGCGATGGCGGTGAAGAGGATGACGAAGCCGGCGAGGATGTAGCGGCCCGTGATGGCGCTGACCTGCGGGAAAGACGAGGTGGAGGATGTCGCCGCCGCCGATGAACTGGTAGCTGGTGATGGCGGTGTAGGTGAAGAGGATGGCGATGACGCCGAGGACGCGGGCGGTCTGGTTGTAGCGGGATTCGAGCAGGTCGGGGATGGTGAACTGGGCGAACTTGCGGGCGCGCGGCGCGATGAAGTAGATGAGCGCGAGGCCGGCCCATCCGCCGCCGGCCTGCCAGAGGGCGGCGAAGCCGTGTCTGTAGGCGTTTTCTGCGCCGCCGAGGAGCGAGCCGGAGCCGATCCAGCTGGAGAGCAGGGTGAAGACGAGGACGAAGGCGGGGAGGCTGCGGCCGGCGACGAGGTAGTCGGCCTTGGTTCTGACCTTTCCGAGCCGCGCGAGCGAGACGCTTAGAAGCGCGACAACAATGATGCCAAGAACCGTTGCGTACAGTGCCATGCGTGTGTGGGCATTCTACGTGGCGCTTGGGTTCTCTCGATACACTGGATGGCACGAACCGCTGATCTGTTCGCCAGGAGCCGTACTGATGTCTTTGTTTCCGCGTGCAGCGATGGCTGCGCTTGCCGTTCTCGCTGTGTCCACGCCCGCTGTTTTGCAGGCGCAATGTGCGCCGATCACCTTGGCGGTGGACCTTACCGATGCTCCGCGGCGCATTTTGCATGCGACGGAGACGATGCCGGCGCAGCCGGGGCCGATGACGCTGGTGTATCCGAAGTGGATTCCGGGGGAGCATGGGCCTACGGGGCCTATCGATAACCAGGCGGGGTTCATCGTCACGACCCAGAGCGGCGAGCGGGTGAAGTGGGAGCGTGATCCGGAGGACATGTTCACGTTTCACATCACGGTGCCCCAGGGCGCGACCGCGCTGCACATCAAGATGGACTTTCTGGCTACGGCCGCGCCTTCGGGGTTCTCGGCGGGCGCGTCGACCAGCGCGAACCTGGCGCTGCTGAGCTGGAATGAGCTGGTGGTCTATCCGGGCGGAAAGCAGGCGGGCGAGGTGATGATTACGCCGTCGCTGACGATACCGGCGGGCTGGCAGTTTGGGACGGCGCTGGAGCCGAGCCGGGCCGAAGGGGACGCAGACGAGCTTCAAGCCGGTGTCGCTGGAGCAGCTGGTGGACTCGCCGGTGCTGGCGGGGCGCTGGTTCAAGGAGATTCCGCTGGCGCCGGAGGTGTCGCCGAAGCATTTCCTTGATATCGCGGGCGATGGGCCGGAGGACATTGCGATCTCGCAGGAGCACATTGACGAGTTCCAGAAGCTGGTGCGCGAGACGGGCTTGCTATACAAGTCGCGGCACTACGGCTCGTATCACTTCCTTGTGACGTTGAGCGACCAGGTGGCGCACTTTGGGCTGGAGCACCACCAGAGCTCGGATGACCGCGTGGGCGAGAAGACGTTTGTGGACGACAACCTGTTCATCCTGGAGGGCGACCTGTTGCCGCACGAGTTTACGCACTCGTGGAACGGCAAGTACCGGCGTCCGGCGGGGTTGGCGACGCCGAACTACCAGGTGCCGATGAAGGGCAACCTGCTGTGGGTGTATGAGGGGCTGACGGAGTACCTGGGCGATGTGCTGGCGACGCGGTCCGGCATCTGGAACAACTCGATCTTCCGCGACCGGTTTGCGACGCTTTGGGCGGGGTATCAACGATGCGCGGCCGGGGCGGCTGTGGCGCGATCTGCAGGACACGGCGACGGCGGCGCAGATCCTGTACTCGGCTGGCGCGGCGTATGACAACTGGCGCCGCAACGTGGATTACTACGACGAGGGCGAGCTGCTGTGGATGGAGGTCGATTGCACCATCCGGTCGAAGACGAACAACCAGAAGAGCATCAACGACTTCGTTGCGGCGTTCCACGGCCTGGGCGGAAATACCGCGCCGAAGGTGGTGCCGTACACGTTTGAGGACGTCGTCAGCCGCGCTGAACAGCGTTGTGCCGAATGACTGGGCGACGTTTCTGCGGACGCGACTGGATTCGAATGAGCTGCATGCGCCGGAGACGCCGGGCCTGGCGGAGCTTTCCGGGTACAAGCTGACGTACACGGACAAGCCGGATTACTGGTCGGCGCTGAGCGAGTCGGAGACGAACGGCCTGAATGCGCGGTACTCGATTGGGCTGGCGGTGGAGCAGAACGGCGAGATCATCGACACGCTGATGGACGGCGTGGCGTATAAGGCTGGGCTGGCTCCGGGGTTCCAGATCGTCGCGGTGAACGGCCGAACGTTTCAGCCGGCGCTGCTGCGCGCGGCGATCCAGGAGGCCAAAGGCAATGGGCCGGCGATTGAGCTGATTGTGGCGAATACGGGCTACTACAAGGTCATCAAGCTGGACTACCACGGCGGCGAGCGCTATCCGACGCTGGAGCGTGTGCCGAACACGGTGGACCGGATGGATGACATCCTGATGCCGATGGTGAAGGCGAAGTAGGCGCGAGGAACTGCAAACGCGGGGTACGCGGAGTGCGCGGTGTTGGCCGGCTACCTCAGCGGCTGAAGCCGCGCGAGAGGATGGCGTTTACGGCGGGGCTGAAGCCCCGCCGTTCCCGTTCTTGGGTTCGCGTCGCGCTTAGCTGGCGGCCTTTAGCGGGAGTGGTTCGGTGTTGGGCTCGGCGGCGGCGTGTAGGGGGAGTTCGCCGTTTTCTTTCATGCGCTTCTCGACGACGGCGGCCTGGATTTCGGAGTTGACCTCCGCGCCGGCCAGGATCATCAGGCCCGTGATGTAGAACCAGGTCAGCAGGATGATGACCCCGCCCAGGGACCCGTAGGCTGCCGTGTAGCTCTTGGAGTAATGCAGATATACCCGCAGGCCCAGCGAGGCGGCGATCCAGCCGAGCATGCCGATCGCGGCGCCGGGTGTGAGCCAGTGCCAGGATTTGGCCTTGATGTCCGGGGCGTAGTAGTAGATCAGGGCGAAGAGCACCATGAGCAGCGCCAGC
The DNA here is from genome assembly GCA_963795955.1 of uncultured Verrucomicrobiae bacterium. Classification (GTDB taxonomy): domain Bacteria; phylum Acidobacteriota; class Terriglobia; order Terriglobales; family Acidobacteriaceae; genus Granulicella. Next base: position 326,070 of record CAWCJK010000008.1, on the reverse strand, counting down.
ACGATGATCCACGACGCGAGGTGGATGAGGAAGATCTCCGTGGCGATGACGGCGTGCTGGTGCATGAAGTGGCCGGTGCGCTTGGTGAGGTAGTCGGCCAGCAGCATTGTGGCGAGCGCAAGCGTGATGACGATGCTGAGGAGAATGGTGACGCCCATCGCCTGCAGCTTGGTCTTCCAGTAGGGCCGGGTTTCCTTCACCTTGTAGACGATATTGGCGGTGTCCTGAATGGCGGCGAAGCCGACGCTGGCGGACCAGAGCCCGAAGACAAGGCCGAGGACGAATTTGCCACCGGTGGCTGCGCTGGCGGTCTGATTGAAGGTGTCGACCACCATCTGGAACGCGGAGTGCGGGATGACGATCGCGAGGTAGTTGAGCAGCGCGTCGTAGAAGCCGCTGGTTCTTTTGGCGACGAGGCCGATGATGTTGGAGGCGCAAAGCAGGGCGGGAAACAGGGCGAACAGGAAGTAGTAGCCGAGTTCCGCGGCGCGCGAGACGAGGTTGTCGTCGATAAAGGCCTTCGCGGAGCGCTTGATGATGATCCTGGGCGAGGTGCCCTCGAACGCCCACAGGTTGCCGAGCGACGAGTGTGCGACGCGGTCCCAGATGTGCCGGGCTTCCGGGGTAAGGTCCGGCTGCGTGTGGTTGCTCGGGTCGGGCGCGCCGCGCTGGGCGGGAGAGGAGGCGGTCGCGGTTTGACGGTTAGTGCTCTCGTTCATACGTGGTCATCTCCGACCTGCACGAGGTTCTGGGATTCCGGATAGTTTGGCGTTCCACCGATGAGATGCATGCGTCGGACGGGTCTGGTTGGGGCGCGGCGACCGTTCTGACGGCGGCGGCTGCTATCTTTTCGGGGATTCGCGCATCTGTACCTAGGAAGACCGAGGGCCGCGCATCGCATGCCGCACAACCGTTCCTGGCGGGCTACAAAGCTGAGACAACTGTGGCGACTCGTCCGCGAGTCGCACGAGAATCCGATGGAAGGGCTCGCGCAGATGCCGCCGGCCATTGCGGACGGGGAGAGCGCGGTAACGTTCATCGGGCACTCGTCGTTTCTGCTGCAGACTGCCGGGCACGGGTTGCTGGTGGACCCGGTGTTCGCGACGCGGCTGATTCTGCTGCGCCGGCAGCGGCGGCCTGGGGTACAGGTAACGGATCTGCCGGCGATCGACGCGATCCTGCTGACGCACGCGCACATGGATCATCTGAACCGGCCCTCGCTGCGGGCGGTCACGCGCGAGATGCGGCGGCGGGGCCTCGCGGCGCCGGTGGCGATCGTGCCCAATGGCGTGTCAGACCTGGTGCGGGACCTCGGGTTTCGCGAGGTGCGTGAGCTGCGCTGGTGGGAGTCCACCGAAGTGGGGCCGCTGACGGTTACGGCAACGCCTTGCCAGCATTGGGGTGCGCGGATGTTCAACGATACGCATCGCGGCTTTGGCGGGTACACGGTAGAGGCGGACGGCGCGCCGACGATTTACCACTCGGGGGACACGGCCTACTTCAACGGCTTCCATGAGATCGGGCGGCGGCTGCGGCCGGACATTGCCCTGTTGCCGATCGGGGCGTACTACCCGGACAGCTACCGCGCGGTCCACACGTCTCCCGAGGAGGCGCTGCAGATCTTTATCGACATCGGCGCAGAGACGATGATCCCGATGCACTTCAACACGTTTCGGCTGGGGCGCGAGCCGATGACGGAGCCCCTGCCCCGTTTGCTGGCGGCGGCGGAGCTGGCCGGGTTGCGCGACCATGTGCATCCGCTCGCGGAGGGTGAGAGCCTCGTTCTGCCGGGGCGCGGGGTGTTGGCGGAATCGCGGGAGCGAGTGGCTTCCTAGGCGGGCGCGGTAACTGCAAACGCTGGATTCGCGCAGGCCGCGGCGTTCACGCGGCGTAGAGCAGGCCCAGGATTCGCCGTCTCAGAAGCGGCGTCGCAGGGCGCGCAGTTGGACCGCAGCGGATTCGAGCGCGCGCTCTGGATTGCCGTCGGGGACCGGGACGGCCATCCTGGCGCACAGCTCGTGGACGATGCGATAGGCCATGGCGGCGCGGGTCTCGAGCGGCAGGTCGAGTGCGCGGGCGAAGAAGGCTTCGATGACCACGAGATCCTGGGCGGAGAGCCGGCTGATCGCATCGGCGGGAAACAGCGTGGCGGCTGCCGGCGTGGGCCGCCAGGGCTCGAGCGGTTCCGCGTGTGATGGGGTGAGGAGCGAGTTGCCGGAGCGTGCGGCTGAGGTTGCGGCCACACCGGTGTAGAGCAGCGGCTGATCGTCGGCACGCTCGTGGATGACGACCGTACCGGCGGCCAAGTCGCCGAGGCGCTTGTTCCGCTTGTTGCAGAGCATGGTGATGACACCGGCGAGGTACAGGCTGGGAAGGTAGTCGGCGACGCGAAGCAGGTTTCGGGTGAGGCTTTCGAAGAGCGTGATCTGGCGGCCGGCGTCCTTGATGACGCGCAGCTTCATGACGCGCTTGCCGGGCGTCTGGCCATGCCAGAAGGCTTCAAACAGCGAGAAGTAGCCCCAGAACAGCAGAAACAGGCAGAAGATGATCGCGGCGATGAACCACTTGCTGGCGAGCGTTTGGAAGGCGCGGCTGCCGATCGCGGCCTCCATGATGCCGAACACGACCAGCATGAGGACGACGACCGCGAGTTGGATGATGTGATCCAGAAGAAGCGCGACGAAGCGGCTGCCGATGCCGGCGATGGGAAACTCGAGCGCGACCTGCTCCGGCGTGTCGATGCTAAGCTGATCGCCGAAGGCGCGGCGCGAGAAGCCGGCGCGATCAAAAACAGGAGGTTGGGAGCCGGGCTGCGTTTGAAAATGATGTGCCCGTCTGGTTTGGTTCGTTCATGATCACCAATCTCTGGATCGACTTTCGTAAGAGTAACTGGAACCGCCTGGAGTCGCTGCTTGCGCAGGCTGAGTCGCAGGGCGTGAAGAGCCTGCGGTATGCGGATCTTCGCGACCTGGGGCTGCTGTACCGGCAGGCGGCGGCGGACCTTTCCGCGGTGCGTGCCGACCCGACATCGCGTGCGCTGGAAGCGTACCTGAACCGGTTGGTGGGACGCGCTCACAATTTGGTGTACTCCGGCAGACGAGTGTCGTTCTGGAGCCTGTGGGAGTTCCTGGCGCATGGGTATCCGCGGCTGCTGCGGCGGATGCTGCCGTACGTCTGGCTGGCCACTGCGGTGTTTCTGGTTTCGTGGGCGCTGGGCATGCTGATCACGCTGCTGCGGCCGGACTTTGCGGTGCTCTGGCTGGGGCCGCGGATGATGGACAAGATCAACCATCACCAGATGTGGACCGATGCGGTGTTGTCGATGAAGCCGCAGGCCGCCTCGGGGATCATGACCAACAACATCACGGTCTGCTTCACGACCTTTGCGGCAGGGATCACCGCGGGGCTGGGCACGCTGTTTCTGCTGTTCAACAACGGCCTGCAGATTGGAACGGTGCTGGCCTGCTGTGCGCAGCACAAGATGGCGGGCAGCCTGCTTGCGTTCATGGTGTCGCACGGCGCGCTGGAGATCCCAAGCATCATGCTGGCCGGGGCCGCGGGACTGCGGCTTGGCGCGGGGATCCTGTTCCCGGGGCAACTGCGACGGCGGGACTCGCTGGCCAAGGCGGGCGCGGAGGCGGTGCAGCTTGTATCCGCCACGATTCCGCTGCTGATCGTGGCGGGGACGTTTGAGGGTTTTCTGTCGCCGACGCATGCTCCCGTGGCTGTGAAGTGCGCGGTCGGTGCGGTTCTGTTTACGGGTTTGTGCCTGTGGTGGGGCGAAGGCGGACGGGCGCGGATGGCGGGCCGAGGTGCAGAGCGCGACGTTGCGGTCGAGGCCGCGGTTTAGGCGATATTCGGCCCCAAGCGGCTGGTGTAAATCGGGTCTTTCCTGGACGGCGCACTCGGGCAACTTCGTGCATCCAAGCCGGGAGGTGGGACGACCCCGCCCCAGGAGAGATGAGATGGCAACGAATCAGAATCTTCCCGCAACGGACAGCGCGGCGACCCTGCATGAGCTGATCGGTGACGACTCCACCGCGACGTTCGAGAGCGATCCGAAGTTCGTCGACAGCACGCCCGGCGCGGATTCGTCCAGCGAGAACCTGCAGACCCGCGAGGACCGGCAGGATATACGCGATCGCCCGTCGCTGAAGTTGCGCGACAGCGACGACGTGGAAGACGAGGATGAGGACGACGAGGACGAAGACGACGACCTCGAGTGACGACGACGAGGACGAAGACGATGAAGACGACCTCGACGACGAAGATGACGAAGATGACGAAGAGTACGAGGACGACGACGACGAAGAAGAGGATGAAGACGAAGACGAGGAGTAACTTCTGGGCGGACGAGGCGGCGGTCTCGTCCGCCTCCGGCGTTTCTGTGCGTCGCGGCGCTATCAGCGCGCGGTCGGATAGCAGCGACGCGAACGAGCCGGATCGTTCCGATGAAGACCAGGACAGCGGCGACGTCCCGGCCGGTGTGGATGAAGATGCGTTGGAGCACGACGAACTGGACACCGACCGGGTGACGAGCACGGAGGCGCTGGGTGCGGCAGTGGCGCGGGATCGCAGTGGATTTGTTGTGTTTGCCCGGCCGGGCAGATGAACGAACCGGGGCGCCGCCGCATCTCAAGCGTGAAGTCAGAAGATGAGGACAACGTGAGCCTGGAACAGAAGAAGGATACGAACTCGCTGTTGAAGGGATTGGTTGCAGGAGCGATCGGCGGGCTGGTTGCAACCGCCGCGAAGAGCATGGCCGAGAAGGTTTATCCGCCGCGAGTGCATGACGAGCCGGAACCGCCGGAGGTTGCTGCCGAGAAGATGGCCGGCCACCCGCTCGACGAGGACACGAAGGCGGTCGCCAGTGAGACGATCCACTGGGTGTTTGGCGTCGCTGCGGGAGGCTTCTATGGTGTGCTGGCGGAGCTGTACCCTCAGATCACCGCGAAGAGCGGCGCCACCTTCGGACTGACGCTGATGAGCCTTACCCACCAGGGTGCGCTGCCTGCCTTCGGGCTCTCGGAGCCGACGGAGGACCAGAGTTGGCGCGAGCGCTCCAGTGAGGCCACGACGCATGTGATCTATGGTGTGGTGACCGAGAAGGTGCGTGTCCTGGTACGGGGGATGCTCCACTAGAGCGTCCCCGGGGACGAGTCGGCCGACACATCCGAAAGGGCTCCTTCCGAGGGGCCCTTTTTGTATAGCGCAGCGGTTGCGCACAAACATTGGTCAGAGTGTAGAAATGCTCAAAAGGCCGAGGACTGACCTGCTCCGCGGAGGGTCTGAATCGCGTCTCTCGAACAACATGTTCAGAATGCGAAGCTATTCGACCAGGGAACGGTCCAAAAAACACGTTGTGATTGTGGGTGCCGGCCCCGGCGGTCTGGCCTCGGCCATGTTGTTGGCGCGCTCGGGCGTGCGCGTGACGGTTGTGGAGAAGCACGGCCGGGTGGGCGGGCGCACCGCCACCGTGGCGCAGGATGGGTACCGGTTCGACATCGGGCCAACGTTTTTTCTCTATCCGCGCGTGTTGAAGGAGATCTTCAGCGACGCGGGGTATGAGTTGGAGCGCGAGGTCCCGATGGTGCGGCTCGATCCGCAGTACCGGCTGGTCTTTGGATCGGGCGGAAAGATCGATGCGACGCCGGACATCCAGCGCATGGAGCAGGAGATTGCGCGCATTTCGCCGCATGACGCTGGGGAGTTTCGGGGGTTTCTGGAGCGCAACCGTCGAAAGCTTGAAAGCTTTTTGCCGATCCTCGAGGCACCGTTTGAGAGTTGGACGAACCTGCTACGGCCGGAGATGTTGAAGCTGCTGCCGCTGCTGAAGCCGTGGGCTTCGCTGGACGGCGATCTGCGCACGCACTTCAGCGATGAGCGCATTCGGCTGGGCTTCAGCTTTCAGTCCAAGTACCTGGGCATGAGTCCCTTCCGGTGCCCTTCCCTGTTCTCGATTCTGTCGTTTTTGGAGTACGAGCACGGAGTGTTCCATCCCGTTGGCGGATGTGGAGCCGTTACGGCGGCTATGGCGCGCATCGCGGGCGAGATGGGCGTGGAGGTACTGCTGAATGAGCCGGTGGAAGAGATGCTGGTGGAGCACGGCGAAGCGCGTGGTGTGCGCACTTCAAAGCGGACGCTGAACGCTGATTCGGTTGTGGTGAACGCCGACTTTGCGGATGCGATGCGCACGCTGCTGCCCGGCAAACACCGGCAGCGCTGGACGGATAAGCGCATCGAGACCAAGCGCTTCTCTTGCTCGACCTTCATGATGTATCTCGGGATCGAAGGGCGCTATGACGATGTGGCACACCATACGATCTACCTCGCCAAGAACTATAAGCAGAATCTGCGCGATATCGAAGGACTGCACCGGCTTTCAGAAGACCCGAGCTTTTACGTGCAGAACGCCAGCGTGACCGACCCTACGCTTGCGCCGAAAGACCACTCGACGCTGTATGTGCTGGTTCCGGTTACGCATGAGGTGGACACGATCGACTGGAGCCAGGAGACTGCACGGTTCCGCGCATTGGCCTTGAAGCAGATTGAGAAGATCGGCCTGGTTGACGTGGAGAAGCGCATCAGGACCGAACGCGTCGTGACGCCAGCGGATTGGCGGCAGGAGTTCGCGCTGCATAGGGGAGCGACGTTTTCGATGGCGCACTCGCTGGGGCAGATGCTGCATCTGCGGCCGCACAACCGGTTTGAGGATGTCCGCGGCATGTACCTTGTGGGCGGCGGAACACATCCTGGGTCGGGGTTGCCGGTGATCTTTCAATCGGCGCGGATCTCGTCGAAGCTGTTGCTCGAAGACCTGGGGATTGAGCCGCAGTGGCACGCGTCTGCCACCCCCAGCATTGCCGAGGACCTGGTCCAGGTCGCATCATGATCGCTGTGGCAGCCGAGACGATTGGCGGGTCGGGAGCCGAGGATTCGCGTTCGGGTACTTGCGCGGCGCAGTGTGAGGCCCTGCACGCCGGGGCCTCTGATCCAATCCTGATGCGAAGCACAACGGAGATGGGCGGCGCGGCCCATTGAGGAACGACTGCAGGTCGTTCGCAAGGCTCGGCACTGGATGGCCGCGCACCCCATGGCGTTCGCGGAGGCGATGTCGCCAGCGCTGCACCGCTCAGAGGCCGACACGCTGATCACTGAGCTTCTGCCCGTGCTGGACGCTATGCGCTTCCTTGAGCGCTCGGCGCGAAAGCTGCTGGCGCCGAAGGTGTTGGGGCGGCGCGGCCGACCGTTGCTGCTGACCGGCGTGAAGGCGGAAGTGCATCACCCGCCGCTGGGGCACGTGCTTGTGATTGGACCCGCAAACTATCCGCTGTTCATCCCGGCGGTGCAGGTGATCCAGGCGCTGGTCGCCGGGAACGCGGTGACGTGGAAGCCCGGGGTTGGCGGCCAACGCGTGGCGCTGCTCGTGACGCATGCGCTGCGCGAAAGCGGCTTGCCACGAGGCGTGTTGCGCGTGACCGATGAGAGCGTTGAAGCGGCGCAGGATGCACTTGCGCAGCGACCCGATAAGGTCGTCTTTACGGGTTCGCTGGAGAGTGGCAAGAGGGTGTTGCGAAGCCTGGCCGAGAGTGGAACGCCATCGGTGATGGAGTTGTCGGGGTCGGATGCCGTGGTCGTGCTGCGATCAGCCGATCTCGGGTTGGTGGCCAAGGCCGTCGCGTTTGGATTGCGGTTGAATGGGGCCGAGGTGTGCATGTCGCCGCGACGGCTGATTGCGACCAAGGAGACGATGCAAGCGCTCAAGCCGCTGCTCGCAGCAGAGTTGGCAAAGGTGAACGGCGTCGCACTGAACGCCGGAACAACGGACGTGCTGCGAACGCTGGTGGAGGATGCAGCTGCGCAAGGTGCACGGGTTCTCGGCGAAGTGACGCCGTTGGCGCAGAAGCCGGTGTTGATTGACGGCGTGTCTGCCGGAGATGAAGGTTGCACAGACGGATGTGTTTGCACCGGTGCTGTCGCTGATAGAAGCGCCGAGCTCTCTGCACATGCCGGAGATCGTGAATGTATGTCCGTACGCGCTCACGGCGGCGATCTTCGGTGACGAGCGCGAGGCACGCGCTTTGGGCGAGCAACTACATGTCGGGACGGTGCTGGTCAACGATCTGATTGCACCGACCGTTGATCCGCGTGTGCCGTTCGGCGGTCTTCGCGGAAGCGGGTTCGGCGTGACGCGTGGTGCAGAGGGGCTGCTGGAGATGACCGCGACAAAGACTGTGCTGGTACGCCGCAGGGGCATGACGAGGCACTATGAGGCGACGAATCCGAGCCGCACATCGCTGTTCGCAGCATTGATCGGGGCGTTGCACGCGGGCCCCGGCGGCGAACGCATGATGGCGCTACGAGCGCTGATGAAGCTTGGCCGCAACGCCTGAGCGAAGAGATTGCGAGGAGTTCCAGATGAAGGTTGGAGTGATTGGATCAGGGCTGGCAGGGCTGGCGGCTGCATGCACGTTGGCCGCCCGCGGTCATGCGGTGGACGTCTTCGAGAAGAACGCGTGGCTCGGCGGCAAGGCCGCGCAGTTGCAGGAGAACGGGTTCCGCTTCGACATGGGGCCGACGATCCTGATTCAGCCGTCGATGCTGCGGAAGATCTTCGCCGAGGCGGGGCGCAACCTCGATGACTACGTCACGATGGTGCGGCTCGATCCACAATGGCGGTGCTTCTTCGACAACGGCGCCACGATCGATCTGCTGGATGACGAGAGCAAGATGGTGGCGAACCTGGAGGCGCGGTGGCCAGGGATGGGCAAAGGCTACAAGCGGCTGATGGAGCTGTCAGAGAACCTGCACGAGATCTCAGACAAGTTCTTCTTCTGGAAGAGCGTGGGCTCGATGAAGGACACCTTTGAGGTGAAAGGCGCGTTCGACATCAAGGTGCTGAAGGACGTGATGCGCATGCGCCTGGGCAAGACCGTGTCAGGCACGGTTCGTGAGTTCATCTCCGAGCCCGAGACGGCGCAGATGCTGGACCACATGGTGCAGTATGTGGGCTCGTCGCCGGATGCATCACCGGCGATCCTTACGGCGATCGGGCACATGCAGATGCATGAAGGCATCTGGTACCCGATGGGCGGAACGCGTGCTGTGCCCGAAGCGCTTGTGCGACTTGGCACGGAGTTGGGCGTGCGCTTCCATACCGACGTTGACGTGAAGAGGATCGTCACCACAGGTGTGAACGGGCATGCGCGCGCGACGGGGATTGAGCTGACGAGCGGCGAACAGCCCAGCTTCGACGCGGTGGTGAGCAATGAGGATTCAGTGCGCACGCATCGTGAGTTGCTGCAAGGGACAACCGCGGCGCGGCACTTTGAACATGCGCGCAAGTATGAGCCGGCTTGCTCAGGCGTGGTGCTTTATCTCGGCCTGAACAAGCGCTATGAGCATCTGGCGCACCATGACTTTGTGTTCTCGCGCGATCCGCATGAGGAGTTTCATGCGATCTATGACGAGGGCGTGCCTGCACCGGACCCGACGTGTTATCTCGCTTGCACAGCAGCCATCGATCCGACGACGGCGCCTGAAGGCGGCGAGGCGATGTATGTTCTGGTGCACACGCCGTATCTTCGCCCCGGTCAGGACTGGACGAAGATGCTTCCGGGTTATCGCCAGGTGATCCTGGACAAGCTGAAGCGCACCGCAGGTTGCAAGGACATTGAAGAGCGCATTGTGTTTGAGCGCGCGTTGACGCCACAGGACATCCATGACCGCTATCGCGTGCTGAACGGCGCGATCTATGGCCTTAGCTCGCACGGGCGCTTTCAAGGCGCGTTCAAGCCGGCGAATCGCTCGCGCGAGTTGCAGGGCTTGTATCTGGCAGGTGGTGCGGCGCATCCGGGGCCGGGCATGCCGATGGTGATGATGTCGGGGTGGATCGCGGCGGATTCGCTGGATGCGGATGCGAAGCGGGCGAACGCATAGCTGTGCTTCATGTGGCCGCTGTAGCATGAGCGTATGCCGCTAGCGCGTGAGGTACCGCCGATCTCCGGGCTAACGCTGCGGCTGTTTCGACGCGTGGTGCGGCGCTACTTTCGACGGCATTTTCGAGCGGTGCAGGCACAGCATGCAGCGCGTCTGCTGGAAACAGAAGGACCGTTGATTGTGTATGGGAACCACACCTCATGGTGGGATCCGATGCTGATCGTTTTGCTGGGCGATCTTCTGCTTCCGCACCGGCAGCACTATGCGCCTATCGACTCGCGCGCGCTGGAGCAGTATCCGGTGCTTCGCAAGCTGGGGATCTTCCCGGTGGAGATGGGATCGCCGCGCGGGGCTGCGCAGTTTCTACGGACAGCAGAGGCGGTGCTGCGCAGCGGCGGTGTGTTGTGGTTGACGCCACAGGGCCGGTTTGCGGATCCGCGTGATATGCCGCTGGCGTTTCGCCCGGGGCTAGCGGCGCTTGCGCTGCGCATGCCAGAGGTGCCGCTGCTGCCACTGGCGGTTGAATACACGTTTTGGGACGAGCGCTTGCCGGAGGCTCTGCTGCACTTTGGCGAGATCACGCACGTGGCGCGGGACGTGAGCACCGCGTCGGCAACGAGGGAGCTGGAGGACGCGCTTGCGCGTTCTATGTATGCGTTGCAGCAGGCTGCCATCGCGCGCAACCCGGCCGCGTTCAAGACGATGTTCACGGGTGCACGCGGAACAGGCGGCGTGTACGCGATGATTCGGAGGCTGGGGAGCATCGTCCGAAGGCGGCCGGTCCGGCTGGATCACACGCTGCGGGACGAGAGATGAACTTGCTGGATACCCATGAGCACAGGCGCGTAGGAGAATAGCTGCTGGATGCTTCTCACCTGCGTCATATGGGCCTCAGCGGTTTGTGCTGTCGGTCCCTCGGTTCTGTTCTGTGTGAACCTGCGGCGGTTTCGCGCGCCCGCTGCGGCAGCGGCGGATGCCAGGTACGCGGTCGCCGTGCTGATCCCTGCACGAAATGAAGAGGCCAACATCGCAGAGGCGCTCGGCTGTGTGCTGGCGAGCCGCGGCGTAGAGCTTCAGGTCTTGGTGCTGGATGATGATTCGAGCGATCGCACCGGAGAGATCGTCCAGCAGATGGAGCAGCAGGATCCGCGTTTGCGACTGGTGCGTGGACGTGGGCTGCCACCGGGATGGAACGGCAAGCAGCATGCTTGCTGGGTGCTGGCGCAGGAGACGTCACAACCGCTGCTTGTGTTTCTGGATGCGGATGTACGCGTCGAGCCTGAGTTACTGGCGCGGATGGCGGCGCTTTCGCGAGCGTACGCGGGACGGCACTGGTCTCCGGCTTCCCACGACTGGTCACGATCACATGGCTGGAGAGCCTGCTGTTGCCGCTGATCCACTTTGTGCTGCTGGCGTTTCTGCCGATGGGTGTGATGCGGAAGCATACCTGGCCGTCTGCGGCGGCGGGATGCGGGCAGTTCATGATGGTGGAGCGCGAGGCTTACTTCGAGAGCGGAGGGCACGCGCAGATTCGCGAGACGATGCACGATGGGCTGTTGTTGCCGCGCGTGTTGCGCGCTGCGGGCTATCGGACGGACATTGCGGACATCACGGAGCTGGCGAGTGTGCGGATGTATGACTCGGCTGCGACGGTGTGGTCAGGTTTGGCGAAGAATGCTACGGAAGGGATTGCTACGCCGGCGAAGATTGTGCCGTTGTCGCTGGTGTTGCTGTTGGGGCAGGTTGTGCCGGTTGCGCTCTTCGGAGTCGGCGTTGTTCTGTGCTTCGGGCACTCGCGAGGTGGCGTGCTCCTCACGGTCTCGTCCGCGCTGCTGGTCGTGAGCGTGCTGCCACGGTTGCTGGCGGTGCGCCGTTTCAGGCAGCCGTTGTGGTCTGCGCTGCTGCATCCTGTGGGGATTGTCGTGCTGCTTGGGGTGCAATGGTATGCGTTTGCGCGCAAGCTGTTTGGGCGGCCTGTGGGATGGCGGCAGCGAGCGTATTCGAGTGAGAGCGGAGCGCAGGTCGGCTAGTACACGGTCGTGGCGCTGAGCCGGAACAGCAGATTCCCTGCGGGAATGACAACGAAAGGCCAAAGCCGGGTACGGCTAGACGCCCTTTTTGCGGGGTTCCCAGATGAACTTGTGGATCTGGAGGCTTAGGCGGGCGGGGAGGCCGTCGGCGAGCATCCAGTCGACGAGGAGGCGTGGATCGAGGGCCATGTTGTCGGCGCTGCGTTCGTCGCTGGCGTTCTTGTGGAAGGCCGGTGAGAGCAGTATGTGGCCGCACCTGGAGGCGAGGTCGTGCTCCCGGATGAAGTCACGGGCGAACTCGTAGTCGGTGCGGTCGGAGAGGACGAATTTGACCTCGTCGATGGGTGTGAGCGCGTCGAGGTTTTCTGTGCGGAAGGTGTGGCTCATGCCGGAGCCGGGGCACTTTACGTCGACGATCTTGTGGACGGCTTTGGGCACGTCGGCGAGGGGGCGTTCGCCGCTGGTCTCGATCATGAGCTGGTAGCCGAGGTCGAGCAGGCGCTGCATGAGCGGGACGAGTTCGCGGGACTGGAGCATGGGCTCGCCGCCGGTGAACTCGATGAGCTTGCAGGGTTGCAGGGCTTCGATTTCGGCGAGGATCTGGTCGTTGGTGAAGGGCTTGCCGCCGGTGAAGGTGTACTCGCTGTCGCACCAGGAGCAGCGCAGGTTGCAGCCCGCGAGGCGGACGAAGATGCAGGGCACGCCGGCGAAGGAGCTCTCGCCTTGTACGGAGCGGTAGAGCTCGATGAGGCGGAGCGAGCGGACGGGTGCGTTCGCGTCGGGCTCGGGCGTTACGTGGAGGTCTTCGGCGGATTGGAGAATGTCGAGCATGATGGATCGGTGGCTAGAAGCAGATTCCCTTCGGGAATGACAGAAAGAAGAGCAACGACAAGACGAAAAGAGCAACGACAAGACGAAGAAGAGCAACGACAAGACGGCTATTCGTAGTACCTGGCGAAGCTGGTGTCGGTTTCGAAGATGGTGCAGTCCTTCACGCGGACTCGGCCGTTGCTGATGTTGTGGAGTTCGGACGCCGTGCGGTGGAAGAAGTAGCGGGCGAGGTTTTCAGCTGAGGGGTTGAGCGTGGTGAAGGGCTCGAGGTCGTTGATCATCTGGTGATCGAGGTATTCGACTGTGGGCTTGAGCACCTGCTTGAGGAGCTTGAAGTCGAGCAGGAGGCCGTTGCGTTCGAGTTCCTCGCCGACCAGGGTCACGAGCACACGGTAGTTATGGCCGTGCGGGTTCTCGCATTTGCCGTGGTAGTCGCGCAGGTAGTGACCGGAGGAGAAGCCGGCCTGGACGGTGATCTCAAACATGCTGTTTGCTGCTGCCTCGCGGGAGGGTATCCCCCACCCCCGTACTTCTGGTTCAAAGTACGTTCGATATTGGACTTAGGCCTGGACCTCGCGGCCCGGTACCCCGAAAAGGAAACGCCCGGCACGAGGCCGAGCGCCGTTTGCTCACAGATTCAGTATAGCGGAGGCGTCAAGAGAATGTGCAGCGCCCCTCAGCGGGAGCGGCGGCGCTTTTGGAGGCGTTGCTCTTCGGCGCGGCGCTCGGCCTGCTCGAACAACGAAGAGAGGACGCCGGCCAGGGCGATGACCAACGAGATCGCGAGAAGCGCGACGCCGGTGGTGCGCCAGAGCATGGTGTCGGAGGGTGCGCCGGGAGAGTCGCCGAGGTGGGTGAAGCTGAGCGCGACCGAGAGAAGCGCCAGAGCGCCCAGCGTGCCCGCGAGGATGTAGAGATTGCGTCCCATGGCGGCCTGTTTGCAGTTTACTCGTTTGCGCACGAGAAGCGGATGACCAGTGCGGAGGCAAACACAAGAGCAAAGGCTGACGCTAAGGTCGCCAAGGGTGCGCTAAGGTGCGCGACGGAGGTACTGCGGTCGCCGGTAATTGCGGGGTGGGGCGGACCGATGTCATGCTCGGAGGATGACGATGCGAATGCTGCTGGGCGCGGCGATTGGATGTGTGTTGGTGTCAGGGATGTGCGTGGCGCAGCAGGAGAAGGGCAACTGGCGCGCGGCGAACTCGAGTGCCAGTGACATCACCGGCGATGTGGCGTTTGGCGGCGAAAAGATCGTGATCAACTTCGCACCGTTTGCGCTGGCGCAGATCCGCACGCTGAAGCCGGAGGAGATCACTGCTCTGTTCAACCTCGACGGCCCGCCGAACGGGACTGGCAACCTGTTCCGGGTGAGCATTCCACCGGAGAAGCGCTTTGCGCACCGCAACACGATCTGCGGGTCGGACGAGACGCAATGGGTGGTGTCGTATGTGTCGGGGCACAAGCTGCAGTTGGCGTTCTTTTCCGGCGCGAGCATGCCGGTGCTGACGCCGGAGGCGATGGCGAATCAGCCCAGCCTGTGTGGGACGTTCAGCTACGCTCGCTGAGGCTGTGCGGCTACTTCCCGGCGCGGCGGGCGAAGCGCACGGCAGTGAACACGAGCAGGAGCGCGAGGCCGAGGAAGAGCAGGACGGCTTCCGCGGTGGGGTGGTGCGCAAAGCGCGACGCGGCCCCGATGAGGGCGACCCAGACGACGATCGCGAGCGCGAAGCTGCCGTCATCGACGAAGAGGCCGATGATCTCGTGGCCGATGGTGGCGAGCCACTTCATGCGGTGACCCTCTCGATTGCGGCGGGGTGGCCCGCAACGCGCCGGCAGAGCTGGCACCATGACGAGAGCCAGGAGCAGGTAGGCGGCGACCAGGCCGAGGATGGAGAGGTCGTCGCCGGGCCAGGCGAGATGGAGGCCTTCGCCGGCCCAGAAGGTGCCGAACGCGGAGAGCAGGACGCCGACGGCGAACTTGAGCGTGTTTTCCGGGACGCGGGCGAGCGGGCGATGCAGAGCGAAGCCGAGCGCGGCCACGAGAAGCAAGCGCGGCGATGGCGCCGAGGCTGGCCGGGAGCAGCATGCCGATGCCGCCGGCGCCCACGGCGATGACGATGAAGACGACCTCGGTGCCTTCGAGCAGGGTGATGTTGAAGGATGTGGCGAAGGCGAGTTTGTCGAAACCGCTGGTGGCGCGACCGGCGCTTTGCATGGCGGAGGTGTTTTTCGCGAAGGCAGCGGCTTCGTCGTGGAGCGGGATGAGGCCGGCGGAGCGGAGGATGGCTTTGCGCAGCCAGCGGAGGCCGAAGAGCAGGATGAGGATGCCGACGACTAGTTGAATGACGGGCAGTGGAATGCGAATGAGGGCTCGGCCGAGTACGAGGATGATGAGGACCAGGACGCCGACAGCGGATGCCGCGCCGGTGAGCGCCCAACGCCAGCCGCGGACGCTGCCTACGGCGAGCACGACGGTGAGGGCTTCCACGCCTTCGACGAGTGAGGCGAGAAAGGCCGCGATGACCGAGGTCGAGAGATGTGCCCAGTTGGTTGGCATCGGTTGCCGCCATGTGCGGCCGCTGAGTTTTCAGATGCACGCGGTGAGCGTTCAGAACCCAGGTCTCACAGCGAGACTTGGGGCATCCGCGGATTCAAAGAGTTCCGCATATGAGATTGTCTTGCAAGAGAATGAACGCCAAGCAATCAATCAAAAGAATGAATTTCAACGCTAGGTGCTGATTCTGGAACCCGGTGAACACCCCGTGTGCGATGCCATGACGGTTAACTTCCATCTGCGTATCCACGATGGTGCTTGTGTCTCTCCAGAAGCTGCCGGAATAGACGTACTCAAGGACAGAATCAAGAACGTACTTGGGAAACAAGAGCGCCTTCCGGCCAGTGATAATCCGCCTGAACTCATCGACGGCCGCACGGAACTTCAAGTGTCCGCGGCCAGTAGCTCGTTGGACGTAACTATTGATCAACCCTTCAAACTGGGGAACGAGCACGTAGATTGATGAGATGTAGTCACCAGCCAAGTACTCTTGTACGGCCTTTGACACGTAGGGAAAGCGCTCCGGAAACAGCTTTAGTTCCTGCCAGAGTGCCAACCTCCTGTTCCAGTAGTCTTCACCGAAAAGGCCGACGATCCTGTTCGCTACCTCGGACGCACGATCTGCAGAAGGCGTGCTGAACAGTGCATCGACAACTTCTGGATAGCAGGCGGGCGACGGGGGCCATCCGCTTTCCTTAAGTAGCACCAGCACGTCTTGGGGAGGGTGCTCCGCGAGCAGTCGCTCACGGTAGGCCAGAGCAGCGACCGGGAAGGGCCGGCTTGGAAGCGGCGAACCGGCCCGAGCAGGATCGATTGGGGCAAAGTCGAACGAGATGAACAAATCCATGAAGGTCCTGAACATCAACAGATAAGAAGCAGATCGTCCGTCGATAATCGGCGCCTTCAAACGCGCAGATTCCGCTTCGATTTCATTCAGAAAAACGGGCTGGCCGGGTACTAGGTCATTACCGGAGGGCTTCACCTCTAATTCGATCCGAACTTCATCGTTAACCAGCACGTTGTTACTCCACCTTCCGGTAGCCATGTGATTTGCAGCTTTTGTATCTCGATCGGTAAGTCTGCGAGCGCGAGTTTATTGTCGGCAATCTTGGCATCAATGGCCGGAATGACTGCAGATGCGAAAAACTGCGCCAGGGGACGGTACACGAGCAGTTCGCTCGTGATGTTTGCGGGCACTGAAGTCGCTCCTACGTTATCCGTGAACTGAGCCAAGCGGTTTCCTCATCCATGATTACGAAGCGCTTAGTCGAAGAAGCGCTCGACGTCGTTGATGTCGGTGGTGCGCTGGTACGGCGGGAGGGAGTCGAGGAAGACCTGGCCGTAGCGGGTGGTGCGGATGCGGGGGTCGAGGAGCATGAGGACGCCGCGGTCGGTGAGTGAGCGGATGAGGCGGCCGAAGCCTTGTTTCAGGGTGAGGACGGCCTGGGGGATTTGCAGGTCGTTGAAGGCGTTGCCGCCCGCTGCGGCGATGGCGTCGGTGCGGGCCTTGGTGATGGGGTCGGAGGGGACGGCGAAGGGGAGGCGGTCGACGATGACGCAGCTGAGTTGTTCGCCCTGGACGTCGATTCCCTGCCAGAAGCTGCCGGTGCCGAAGAGGACGGCGTTGGGCGTCGAGCGGAACTGTTCGAGCAGCGTGTTGCGCGGGGCTGTGCCCTGTAGGAGCAGTGGGTAAGGGAGTTCGCAGAGCAGGCGGTCGTGGAGTTCGCGCATCCCGGCGTAGCTGGTGAAGAGGCAGAAGGCGCGGCCGCGGGTGATCTCGAGCACGCGGCGGATCTTTTCGGCGGCCTGGCGGGTGAACTCGGGGTGGCGCGGGTCGGGCATGTTGGCGGGCAGGTAGAGCAGCGCCTGTTTGGAGTAGTCGAAGTGGCTGGGGACGACGAGTTCCTTGGGGTACGGGACGCCGAGGCGCTTGATGAGGTGCGCGAAGCCTGGGTCGCCGTCCTTGCCGGCCACGGTGAGCGTGGCGGAGGTGAGGACGACGGAGCCGAAGCGGGTGAAGAGGGTGTCGGCGAGGAGCTCGGAGACGTCGATGGGGGTGGCTTGCAGGTGGGTGGAGAAGGTTTGGTAGGCGGGCTGTTGTGGCTCGCTGGGCGGAAAAGCGGATCCCTCCGCTTCGCTGCGGGATGACAAACCTGAAGCGCTGCGGGATGACAAACCTGAAGGTGCGGGCTGCTACGAGTGGGTGTTGGCCGGGGTTGGTTGCGGGCGGCGTTGCGGAGGCCGCCGGTGGCGCGGCGCTCGATCCAGAAGACGGTGTTTTTGTCTTCGGATTCGAGGAGGAACTTGAGGTGGTTGCGGATGTCGGCGGCGCGTTTGCGCAGGCCGGGGGCTTCGTCTACCTCGCGGAGGCGGTCTAGTTCGCCTTCGAGACGGACGAGGGCGTTGGACGTGGCCAGGTAGGCGTCGCCGCGGGCTTCGAGGAAGTCTGCGCGGTCGGTGAATTCGAGCCGGCCGAGGTGCGATGGGCCCGCCGGCAGCGAGGCGAAGAACATGCGCGAGCGGTCGCGGATCTGCGCGGTGGCGGACTCGATGGCGCGAGCTGCTGGCCTGCTTGGCGCGGAGCATCGTTTCGGTGTCGCGCGCGAGCTCGTCAAAGCGTGCGTTGGAGAGCGCGATGCCGAAGTACTGGCTGGCGACGTCTTCGAGCTCGTGGGCCTCGTCGAAGATGACCGCGGCCGCGTCGGGCAGGATGCCGACATCGGGGGCGTCGCCAGCCTGTTGCTTGATGTTGAGGTCGGCGAAGAAGAGGTGGTGGTTGACGATGATGAGATCGGATTCGAGCGCCTTGCGGCGCATGCCGGTGATGAAGCAGGTCTCGACGTTGGGACAGGTCTGGCCGAGGCAGACCTCGCTGCGGGCGTCGAGTTTGGGCCAGAGAGCGGAGTTCTCAGGGAGGGCGTCGATCTCGGCGCGGTCGCCGGTGTCGGTACCGCGCTCCCAGGCGAGGATGGCGTGGAACTGCTGGATGTCCTCGAGGCCGTGGAGGATGGGGTTGTCGCGCAGCGCGTAGAGCTTTTGCTTGCAGAGGTAGTTGGCGCGGCCCTTCATGACGCAGACGCGGAGCGGGCCGAGCAGCGATTCGAGGAACGGGATGTCCTTGAGGGCTAGTTGTTCCTGCAGATTTTTCGTGCCGGTGGAGATGATGACGCGCTGCTTGTGCTCGCGGGCGAAGCGGAGCGCGGGGAGCAGGTAGGCGAGTGTTTTGCCGGTGCCGGTGCCGGCCTCGACGATGAGGTGGCGGCGGTCTTTGAAGGCCTGCTCGATGGCCTTGGCCATGGCGAGCTGGCCGGGGCGCTGCTCGTAGTTGAGCGACGGACTGTGCGAGCAGGCCTTGCGCGGAGAAGAAGTCGTGAAGCGTGGGGAGCTTTACGCTCTCGCGCGCTTCGGCGAGGGGCGTTTTGCGATCGACTTCGGCTTGGAATGGGAAGGCCACGGCGCTCCTCTATGATAGTCGCCGTTTCTTCGCCTTACGCTCTGAGCCCACGCCCACCAAATTGTCACCTGGCCCGCGAAGTAGATGACGCCCCAGGCGATAAGTCCGGCAGCGGCCGCAGCGAGGATCTGCCTGGGACTGCGGTTTGCATCACGGAGGTCGTCAGGGAGTACGAAGGCGAGCCCCACGATGGCCAGCACGTAATGGAAGGCGAGGAGGGTGGGACAAAGCCACGGCTTGCCGCGAACGGCCGCACGCGCGACGAAGAACCAGAAGACGAGTGCCAGGGGAATGGCGAAGGCTCCCAGCGAAGGACCATAGCCTACCGGGAACGGAGCGCACGTGACCGCCGTGGGGAACATGACGTTTTCCGCAGCGCCGCCGATGACGGCGCAGAGCGCAAGAAGAATGCTGGACCAGAGAAGAGCCGCAATGGGAAGACGGTTGACAAGCACGCGCATCGTGGAAGGCCTCATGGGACGGAGATGACAGTGCGGGACGGGAAGCGGGCTGCAAAGGTTCCGATAGCGCCGCAGATGGCGCCAACGATGGGACCGAGCGCGAGGTGCGAGCTGGCGGAATCGAGGGTGTTGGCGATCGCGAAGGCGCCGAGATCGGTACCGCCGCTGCGCTGGAACTCGGGCCAGAAGCGCATGGAGGCGAGCGGGTAGGGCGCGAGATAGAGCTCGAGCAAGATGCCGAAGCAGACTGCGAAGCTCATGCTGATGGCCGCGCAGACGGAACCGGCAAGAATGCTGGGGAAGACAGAAGCGCCGGCGCGCCGCACGGACCCCGCGGCGATGCCCCAGAGCGTGAACGTCAGCAGCATGGACGCGAGCGCAACCGCGGCGCTGAAGCCGCTGGGGACGACCGCGAACCGCTCATCGAGGATGCTGAATGTTTGCACGAGGGTGGCTGCGAGAGCGAACCCTGCGAGGAGCTCGAAGTTGCGAGTGGACAGCTCGGCGAGCACGGTGCGGAGGCCGGACGCAGAACAGGCTGTACGTGAGCAGCAGGCCGAGCGACGCGATGAGGAGGTTTCGGGCGCCGGGGAACGCGAGGAGCTGCGGCGCGGTTGAGACGCGGATGCAGATCAGCGTCACGCTGATGAGGTTGGCGGCGAGTACGCCGAGGCGAAATGGGCGGATGGCCAGACGCAGGGAGACACCCCAGAGTGAGCCCGCGGGAAGCATAACAGCAGGCGCACGCAAGCCTAGACCTTTTGCACGAGCCGCAACAAGTGCGGCTTCGCGCCGCGTGCGTGCGACCATGAGGTGACGAGGTTTAGCGATGGCACCGAGGCGCGAACAGAAGAAGAGAATGGGCAAAAAGCACCGCCAGGCGAGCACCAGGCCGAAGCTGGGCAAGAGCCCGCGCAAGGGTTCGGGCTCGGCCGTGACCGGGGCCGTGGCGCCGAAGGCTCGCAAGAAGCTGGCCGGCAAGCAGGCGGCCGCGGAGAAGGCCAAGCGCACGCCGGCGAAGAGCCCGGAGTTCGAGCACCGGATCATCGTGGGCGACATGGATGATGGGGGCCTCGCTCGAAGCGGGCGGGCGCTCGGACGGCGCGAGCGCGTGAGGCGCAACGGGAACGCGAGGCGAGCGGCGTGACGCCCGCGGTGCTGGGTGAGGCCGAGGCGAAGACTTCCCTGCCCCTGGTGGCGATCTGTGGGCGGCCGAATGTGGGCAAATCAACGCTGTTTAACCGGTTTACGGGGACGCGGCGGTCGATTGTGGGCGATGAGCCGGGGATTACGCGCGACCGGATTTATGGCGAGGTGGACTGGGGCGGACGTACGGTCCGGCTGGTGGATACCGGTGGCGTCATCCCTGATGATGAGGCGCTGATTCCGAGCGAGATCTTCCGCCAGGCGCGGGTGGCGCTGGACGAGGCCGACGCGATCATCATGGTGATCGACGGACGGACGGAGATTACGGCGGCCGACCAGGAGTTTTCGCGGCTGCTGCGCAAGGGCGGCAAGCCGCTGTTCCTGGCGGTGAACAAGATGGACGCGCCGGGGCTGGAGGCTGCCGCGGAGAACTTCCGCGTGCTGGGGTTCAAGAACGTGTTTCCGGTTTCTGCGGAGCATGGGTCGGGGATTGGCGATCTGCTGGATGCGGTTTGGGAGGTCTTGCCGGAGGAGACTGAGGCTGGAGATGCGAACAGCAGATTCCCTTCGGGAATGACAGAAAGAAAGGCGAGTGCGAAGAACGCCGGCGCCTGAGGGCGTTGAGCCGGATGGGTACATCGACCGCATTGAAGACGAGATGGCCGAGGATGAGGGCGATCTGATCGCGGCGCGGTCGGTGTTAGACCCGCGGGCGATGTATGAGGCCATGCTGGAGGGTGAGGCGGCGACGGCCGATGAGCCTGCGGGGGTGGATGCACCGCCGATTGGTGAGCCGGACTTTGAGGCTCCGTATGGTGGGGATGGGGTGGAGCCGGATGAGCGCGACGAGCTCGAGGGCCCGGCGCGTGAGCGCAGGCTGCGGACGCACGGCGAGCATGTGCAGCGCGAGACGAAGATCGCGATCATTGGGCGGCCGAATGTGGGCAAGTCGACGCTGCTGAATGCGCTGACGGGGACGGAGCGCGCGATTGTTTCGCCGATCGCGGGGACGACGCGCGATGCGGTGGACGAGGTCGTGACGCGGGATGGGCATGACTTTCGGTTTATCGATACGGCGGGCATCCGGCGTAAGGGCAAGACGAAGCTGATGGCCGAAAAGCTGAGCGTGATCATGAGCCGCAAGCACCTGGAGGCCGCGGATGTGGCACTGCTGGTGATCGATGCGACGGAGGGCGTGGCGGCGGCGGATGCGAACATCGGCGGCTATGCGCATGAGAGCGGGCGTAGTGTGATCATCGTCGTCAACAAATGGGACCTGATGACGAAGAAAGGCGCGGACGGCATGCGCGAGTTTGATGGCAAGCCGCCGGCTGATAAGAAGGTGTTTGAGGAGCAGGTGCGGGATCACCTGAAGTATCTCGACTATGCGCCGCTGGTGTTTGTGTCGGCTGCGGAGAGCAAGGGTATCGAGCAGGTATTTAAGAAGGTGGAGTTAGTGGCTCGCGAGCGGCGTAAGCGCATTACGACGGGCAACATGAATCGCTTTCTGGATAAGGTCGACTTTGGGCGTGCGAGTGTGCCTATGTCGAAGCGGGTCAGGATCTATTACATGACGCAGGCGGCAGTGGCTCCGCCTACTTTTGTGTTGTTTACGGATCGGGATGTGAAGCTGCACTTCAGTTATGAGCGGTTTTTGAGTAATGAGATTCGGAAGAGCGTTCAAGTTTATTGGGAGTCCGATCTGGTTCAAGGTGAAGGCGAGGAATAAGAAGAAAGAGGAGTGAAGTTGGACCGAGTGAGCACTCCCGAAGCCGAATGGAATGCGCTTGTACGGTTCACGCTCGATCAGCAATGGTCTGTCTGGTCCTGATCGATGCGGTTCAGGATGTGCAAGAACGGCTGCCGGGAGATAGATGAGCATGGTCATTTGCCCCTCGAGCATGCCTTCGATCGCACTCCACTCGATGGTGCTTTTGCTGCGACCTGAACGATTCGCATTGGATGCGCCGGGCGTCGAAGCTGAGGATCGTTTCGCAGCTGGCTTCGTATCTGCGGCGGTAGTCGGCGCTACTGCAGGCGCGATGACCGGTCGTCCAGCAGAGATACGAGCCCTCGATCGACGTAGATCGGAGGTAATCGGAATGCACGGATGCTAGAATCATGGGTGTCCGCTAGCGCTGCATGCCGCGCTGAGACGCGTGTCAGGCTCATCCAATAGCCGCAGCACTAGGGACTCCTTGGGCTCTGGCAGAAATGCAAGCCAGCTTCGCCTGTCGGGAATCTTGCCAGCACAGACATAGGCAAGATTGGCATGGAGATCCAGCTGGGCGATGATACACGGACAGCAGAACGCAGATTCCCATGCGGGAATGACGAGACACGAGTAATGCAAGGATGCGAACTTATCTTTACAAGCTGACCTCGGACCGTGGTGGGGCGCCGTGTGCGCCGGCGCCTCGGGAGGGTGAGGAGGCGCTGCTTACGTTGTCGATCTGCAAGCCGGCGATTCGGCGGACGGCGCGGGTTGGGGATCGCATTGTTGGGATTACGAGCCGGGCGTTGGTGCAGCGTGAGGGGTATCCGGCGAATGCGGTGATCTATGCGGCCGTGGTGACGGGAGCGGTGGATTTTGGCGGGTATTATGCGGCGGATAGCGGGTTTCAGCACCGGCCGGATTGTGTGTATCGGCTTGATCGCAGAGACGGGCACCATTATGCACGCGGGCCGGACGCCGCTGCATGAGGAGCATGCGTATGCGGAGCCGGATCTGGGGCGGGCTCCGCTGTACCGGAATGCTCGGACGTTGTTGTGTGCGGAGTTTCGGTACTTCGGGAGCGAGGCTGTGGTGATTCCGGCGCGGTTGCCGCTGTTGCGGCAGACGGCGGAGGCGCTTGGGCAGGGGCATCGGGTGTTTGAGGATGGGTCGGCGGAGGCTCGCGAGGCGGATCGGCTGTTCGCGATGTTGTGGAAGCGGCCTACGCGGTTTACGCCGGGGCGGGTGGAGGAAGAGGCTCCGGGGCATGCGCCGCGGGGGAAGAGCAGGTTCCCTGCGGGAATGACAGAAAGAAAGGCAAGGGAGCATCGCTGGCTGCTCGAGCGCGATACTGCGCTGATGCAAACGCCGACCTTAGGTAAACCCACCTAGCAGCCCACTTAGCGCTCGATGGTACCGAGCGCGAAGGTGGGGCACCCGGCTTCTGGTCGTCTCGTGCCGGCGAGCTGTCGAGCTATGGCGTTTGCGGTGGCGGGAGGGGCGTTCCGAACTCGGGTGGCCATGGGCCTGGGGCGGGCATGGGGACGAGGGGTGGTGGCGTGGAGCGCTCGAGCAGATCGCCGAGCATGGGATAGCGGCCACCGAGGAAGCAGAGCAGGTAGGCCTGAAGGAAGGTGGCGAGTGTTCCGGCGGCGAAGATCGTGAGATACACGGACAGCGCGATGAAGAGCGGGATGCCGATGGCAGCGGCGGTGATCCAGAGCGCGGTCGATCGAGACGCCCGCAACGTGAAGCAGCAGGCCGATGGCTCCGCCGACGAGTGCGATGACGGCGACCGCGAGCACGAGAACGATCTGCGTCGCGAGATTGATCGCCATGTAGCCGACCACCAGGGCGACGAACTTCAGAAGAGCGTAGAGCGCGAATTGCCCGGGCTCGTAACGGACGAGCTTGAAGAGGCGGTTGAAGGCTTCGCGGAGGGTGGTGTTCTCGAGCGCGAGCGAGGGCACGATGAAGTCGTTGGCGAGGGCGGCGATGCCGCCGAAGAGCAGGAAGCCGGCGAGCACGACGAAGTAGCCGGTGAACATGGCCACGAAGAGTTCAGGGCTGGGCGGCTGATTGGGCCGCTGTGCCATGCGCCCGGAAGATGGGGATGAGGTGACGGACGTAGCCTGCGACCGGCATCGCCATCGCGAGCGAGGCGACGCAGCCGTAGAGCACCTTGCACAACGTCCAGCGGCGGGACTGCGGGCCGAAGGGACGCCATGCCGGCGCGACGAACTCGCCGCGGTTTAGCACGATGTCAAAGAAGGCGAAGCCGAGGCGCGAGCAGAGGTGGAAGACGTAGACGAAGAGCACCGTGAGCAGAACCGCGCCGGCGAGGATGCCGGTCATCGATGGCGTGCCCCAGGGGCGGCACGAAGGCCAGCGGCAGCAGATAGCAGAGCGGGAACGGCAGAAAGAGAATGCCCGCGCAGGACAGATAGCCGGTGGCGGCGAGCTTCCAGCTTCGGCCGATGCGGAAGGGCGAGAAGAGGACGTGGCGCGTCCGTTCGAAGGCGGGCGAAAGTGCTTCAGAGGCGCTGAGGGGACGCATGGGAGGTTGGTCGGAAGCGTAGCACGGGATTGCCCGGGCGCCCATGGGTACGACAGGGCGTTACCGCGTTCGCAGAGAGGGGCGTGAATGGCTTATAGCGTCGCGAGCGCTGGGGTCGTGGAAGAGGCGAGCCAGGAGTTCCAGGCATCGAGGGCGCGCTGGCATTGGAGGCGGTGACGTTCTTTCTTGTCGCGGATGCGTTTGCGTTCTTCTTCGGCGAGCGGCGGAAGCAGGTCGAAGGTGATGTTCGCGGGTTGGAACCGCTTGGCTTCCGCGTGAGTGATGTAGTGAATGAGCGAGCCGTGGGCGCTGGCGCGTGGGGCGGGCTGAGGGGCTTCGCCGTGCGCGAGGGCGGCGGCGAAACGGCCTGCGAGGAGGCCACCGGCGATGGATTCGGTGTAGCCTTCGACGCCGGAGAGTTGGCCGGCGATGAGGATGCTGGGGTGTGCGCGGAGTTGCAGCGTTTCGGTGAGCAGCGTGGGGGCGTTGATGTAGGTGTTGCGGTGGATCTGGCCGTAGCGGAGGAATTTGGCGTTTTCGAGGCCGGGGATGAGGCGCAGGACTTGCGGCCTGGGCGCCGAACTTGAGGTGGTTCTGGAAGCCGACGAGGTTGTAGCTGTCGGCGCGGAGGTTTTCCTGGCGGAGTTGGACGCAGGCGTAGGGCCAGCGGCCGGTCTTGGGGTTGGTGAGGCCGGCGGGCTTCATGGGGCCGAAGCGGAGGGTGTCGCGGCCTCGGCGGGCTAGTTCTTCGATGGGGAGGCAGGCTTCGAAGTAGTTGAGCTTTGTGCGAGCTGCTCAACTGCAGGTCGTTTGCGCGCGGTTCGCTTCGCTGCCGGTCGAGATGATCAGCGCATGCGGAGTTCGCTGCCTCCGGTCGAGATGACGCGTCTGTGGGGGTGCGGTCAGTGGCACAAGCGGCGAAGGGGAGGTCCTCCCACGTCTTCGGCTCGACGCGCTCGGCGGTCATGAGGGCGTCGAGGAAGCGGTCGTACTCTTCCTTGGTGAAGGGGCAGTTGATGTAGTCGGCGGTGCCTTTGTCCCAGCGCGCGGCGAGGTAGACCTTGTCCATGTCGATGGTGGTGGCGTCGACGATGGGCGAGATGGAGTCGTAGAAGGCGAGGTGGTCGGCGCCGGTGAGGCGTTGAAGTTCTTGCGCGAGGGGCGAGCTGGTGAGGGGGCCGCTGGCGAGGACCGTGATGGTGTTGGGGTCGTTCTCGTTGAGTTGCGTGACTTCTTCGCGGCGGACTTCGATGTTGGGGTGTGCGGCGATGAGGTCGGCTACGCGGCGGGAGAACTCGGTGCGGTCGACCGCGAGGGCGTTGCCGGCGGGGACGGCGGCTGCGTCGGCGGCTTGGAGCAGGAAGGAGTTGGCGCGGCGCATCTCGGCTTTGAGGAGCCAGGGGGCGGAGTTTTCGGTCTCGGATTTGAGGGAGTTGGAGCAGACTAGCTCGGCGAAGTCGGCGGTCTGGTGGGCTTCGGTCGAGCGCAGGGGGCGCATCTCGCTGAGGATGACGTCGCAGCCGAGGGACGCGGCTTGCAGGGCGGCTTCGGGGCCGGCGAGGCCGCCGCCGATGATGTGGATTCGCTTCACTGTTTCAGGATAGCGAGTTGGCGAGTCAGCGGCTTCGTGACTCGCTCGCCGCGAGGGCTTGGAGCGCTTCGCCGCTGACGCGCATGATGCGCCATTCGGTGAGCATGCGCGCGCCGACTCGCTCGTATACGGTGATAGCGGGGGGTTCCATTCGAGGACGTCCCATTCGAGGCGGGGGCAGCCTTCTTCGACGGCTATGCGGGCGAGCGCGCTGAGGAGGGCGCGGCCGATTCCCTTTCCTCGCAGTGCGGGGGTGACGTAGAGGTCTTCGAGGCGAATGCCGTGGTGGCCTTGCCAGGTGCTGTAGCTGGTGAAGAAGAGGGCGAAGCCCGCGGGTTGGGTGTTGGCTTCTGATCCTGCGGTTCCGCTGGGCTTGTCTTCGGTCCAATCGGCTATGAGGGTGCGGAAGCGTGCGGGTGTTGGGAGGTGCGCGGCCGTCGGGTGCGAGGGAGAAGCCGTCGCGGAGGAGGTCGGCTTCGGTGGCGATGACGGCGTCGGGTTCGCGTTCGTAGGTGGCGAGTTCGTGGATGAAGCGGAGGATGGTGGGGACGTCGGCGGGGGTGGCTGGGCGGATTTGTAGCATTGCGTCCAACAGTGTCGCAGCTGCGAGCAGAATGCGGAGGTCTCTCCACTTCGCTGCGCTCCGGTCGAGATGACACGGTATTGGACGGGCGCCCCGGTCGAGGATGGCGCGGTATGATGGACAGGACGCAGATCGCTGCGGGGAAGATGACGCGGGGTTGGACGGGCGCTGCGGGGGAGATGACGCGGGGCTGGTTCGGATGAAGCAAACAGCAGATTCCCTTCGGGAATGACAGAAAGAACAGCAACGGCAAGCGCGAACGTGGGCTAGTGCGGTAGCTCCGCGGTCGGCTGCGGTTTGGCGGTTGAGGGCTTGAGGGGGATCTCGAACGCCATGAGTTCTTTGTTGGTGGAGGCCCAGCGTAGTTTGCGGAGTTCGAGCGTGGCGTGGTCGAGGACGGGTTCGTCGACCTCCTTGGTGTCGTAGAAGAGGTACCCGGCGACGGTCTGGTGCGGGGCCACGGTGGTGGTGGGGAAGCCGAAGTCGGTGTCGTCTTCGAGGATGAGCTTGTCGATGCCGGGGTGGTGGATGGTGATGGACGGCAGGGGCGCGGGGAGCGGGACCTTGGTGCCCTCGGCGTACTTCTTGCTGAACAGCCGGCGTTCGAGGTCGTCGTCGGTGGCGGCGTTGCGGGTGTAGTTGTCGGCAGCTACGAAGAGGATGCGGGCGTCGTCGAGCGAGAGTGGCTGATCGCTGTTGTTGGTGACGATGACGCGAATGGGCATGAAGCCGTGGTGGAAGTAGTCGAGGCGCGTGTTGGGGCGGGTTTCGGGGAGATCGCCGGGTTCTGCGGCTACGGTGATGCCGTCGTGGGTGTCGTGGAGGGCGTACTCGGTTGCGGGCGCGGCGGGGATGGGTTTGCGGGGTTTGTCCTTGGCGTAAGCTGAGTGAAGCGAAAAGGAGCAGCGCGCCACCGCGCACAACTTCTTGAGGAAAGGATGTGCATGGCGCGGCATGTCTGGAGCGATTATGCTCTGGAGGTGTACGCCGAGCCAAGGCCAGCGAAGGAGAGAGACGCGTGCTGATGGCGGCGTACAGCGCGGCGTTGGGACTGGGGTTGCTGGTCAGCTCTCCGTGGTGGCTTGCGCGCATGGCGACGACGCAGCGGTATCGCGAGGGCCTGCGCGAACGGCTGGGCCAGGTGCCTCGGCGGCTGCGGGCAGCGGTGGCGGGCAGGCGCGTGGTCTGGGTGCATGCGGTGAGCGTGGGCGAGGTGCTGGCGGTTTCGCGACTTGTGCATGAGCTTGAAACATCGCTGAACGAAAACTCGTCTGAGGGGACGCAATCTTCGCCTTGGCTCGTGGTGCTTTCGACGACAACCCGAACGGGCCAGGCGCTCGCACGCGAGCGGTTCGGGGCGGAGCGCGTCTTCTACTTCCCGCTGGATTTTGCGTGGGCTGTGCGGGCGTACCTGCGGGTGCTGCGGCCGGAGTTGCTAGTGCTTGCGGAGAGCGAGCTTTGGCCGCGGATGCTGCATGAGTGTGCGCGCGCAGGTGTGCCGGTTGCGGTCGTAAATGCGCGGGTGAGCGACCGGAGTTTTCGGCGAGTCGATGCGTGTGCGCGGGTTGTGGGCGCGGATGGCGACGAAGGTGAGTTTGTGGCTGGCGCAGAGTGAGGAGGATGCTCGGCGGCTGGTGGCGCTTGGGGTCTCGGGCGGATGCGGTGCGCGTGAGTGGGAATTTGAAGTATGACGTCCGGGTTGCGGGTGAGAACCCGATGAGCCGGCGCATCGGTTCGCTGCTCTGGCAGACTGGGCTGGTTGTTGCGGGAAGCACGGTTGAAGGTGAAGACGCTGCGATCGTGGAGACGTGGCGCAAGTGCAACGAGGAGATGGGGAGCTTTGCGCTCTTGATCGCGCCGAGGCACCCGGAGCGCTTCGACGATGTGCTCGGACTTATGCGGGCGAGCGGCTTGCCCTGTTTCCGCTGCTCGCATCTGCTGACCGCAACCGAGCCGATCTCTGGCGGGACACTGCTTCTGCTAGACACCGTAGGCGATCTCGCGGCGATGTACGCGAAGGCGCAGGTAGCCTTTGTAGGCGGCAGTCTGGCCAAACGCGGCGGTCACAATCCACTGGAGCCGGCGCAGTTTGGCGTGCCCGTGGTCATGGGCCCGTCGTTTGAGAACTTCCGCGATGTGGTCGGGAAGATGCAGGCTGCGGATGGAATTCGGATCGTGCATGGTGCAGATGAGCTTGCAGCCACGCTTGATGGAGTTGCTGACGCATCCCGAGGAGGCGCGAGCGCTTGGAGAGCGGGGGCGGCTGGTTTTTGAACAGGAAGGCGGGGCGACGGCGCGGAGCATCGAAGCCCTCATGCGGCTGATTGGGGCTCGGCGGGACGTTGCGGCGAGACAGGCGGTGCCGGCGTGAGCGCGCCGCGGCGGTGGGCGTGGCCGCTGGTGCCGGTCTATGGCGGTGTATTGGCCGCCAAGGACGCGTTGCGTGCGGCGGGCGTCGGGCGGCAGCGCCGGCTGGACTGGCCGGTGATCAGCGTCGGCAGCATCTCGGCCGGGGGCGCGGGCAAGACGCCGCTGACGATCGCGTTGGCAAACCTGTTGACCTCGCGCGGGTGGACGGTGGATGTGCTTTCGCGCGGGTACCGCCGCGGCGGCCGCGGCGTGGACAAAGTAAACCTGCTGGCGGGCGATCCCGCGCGGCTGTATGGCGACGAGCCGACGGTGATTGCGCAGCGGACGGGGCTGCCGGTGTGGGTTGGGGCGGATCGGTTTGCAGCGGGGACGCTGGCGGAGCGGACGCAGCCTCGGCGGGCGGGCGAATACGACGCGGAGCGCGAACAGGGTGCCCCACCGGAGCAGGGCAGATTGCAGGGCGTGCTGCCGCGCGAGGCCAAGGAGGCTGGCGGGCCGCGGGTGCATCTGCTGGACGACGGCATGCAGCATCGCGCGCTGGCGCGAAGCTTTGACCTGGTGCTGGTGACCGCGCGGGATCTCGACGATGCCCTGCTGCCCGCGGGGAACCTGCGCGAGCCGCTGAGTGCGTTGCGGCGCGCGGATGCGCTTGCGGTGCGTGAGGAGGAGGTTGCGCACCTGGGGCCGCGGCTCCGTGCGATCGTCGGCGGTGATGTGCCGTTGTGGACGGTGCGGCGATCGCTGCGATTCCCTGCTCCGCTGGGGGTGTTTGGCGCGGGTTTGCGACCGCTGGCGTTCTGCGCGCTGGCGCGGCCGGAGAACTTCGCGGCGATGCTGGCGCGGGCCGGATGCGGCGTGGTGGATACGGTGATCTTCAGCGACCATCATCGGTATAGCGACCGCGATCTGAAGGACCTGATCCGGTTGGCGAATGCGATGGACGCAAGCGGACTGGTGACGACGGAGAAGGATGCGGTGAAGCTGAGCCCGGCGCAGATCGCGCGGCTGGAGGCGAGCGTTGGACCGCTGATGGTCGTGGCCCTGGACGCGAGCTTTGTGTACGAGGCGCCTGTGGTGCGGTTGCTCGGGACCAAGCTGCGTGCGGCGGCGCCGGACGTGAGGGTGGGAGACGAGGTCCGGTCGAAGTGAGCCGGCGGAAGTGAGCGCAATCAACGCCACGCGTGTGCTGATCGTGCGCGTAGGGGCGATGGGCGATGTGCTGCATGCGCTGCCTGCGGTCGCAGCGCTCCGGGAGTTGAGGCCAGAGGCTGAGATCGACTGGGTCGTGGACCCGCGATGGGCTCCGCTGCTGGTGAACGGCGAGGGTGCGGGGCCCGTTGTGTCGCGGGTCTTTCTGGCCCACACGAAGCTGTGGTCACGGGCGCCAGTCTCGCGCGAGACGATGCGTTCGGTGCTTGCGTTGCGGCGCGAGGTGCGCGAGCGGCCGTACGGGGCGGTGGTCGACATGCAGGGTACGTTGCGGTCAGCGGTGATTGCGAGCTTCGCGTTGGCCGACGGGATTGCTGGGTATGCAGATCCGCGCGAGGAGATGGCGCGGCACTTTTATCGGCAGAAGATCGAACGCAAGGGCGAGCATGTGGTGGGACAGGGCGCGGCGTTGTTGAGCGCGGCCCTTGGGCTCACGTTGCAGCCCGCACCGGTGGCGCTGCCGCGCGAGGGATGGGCGGAGGCGTGGGCTGACGAGCTGATTGGCCGCGATCGGGTTGCTGTGCTGGCCGCGTCGGCTGGATGGGGAGCGAAGCAGTGGCCGTTGGAGCGGTATGCGGAGTTGGCGCGCGCGTTGCGCGGACTTGGATTTCGGGTGCTGGCGAATGCTCCTCGGAAGGACGATGCTCTGGCGGGGCGTTTGGCCGAGTTGAGTGCGGGGGCTGCCGAGACCGTAGTGTGCAACGTCGCGGGGCTGATCGCGTTGTTGCGGCGAGCAGCGGTGGTGGTGGGCGGGGATTCTGGGCCGGTGCATCTGGCGGCTGCGTTGCGTGTGCCTGTCGTCGCGTTGTTTGGACCGACGAATCCGGCTCGCAACTGCCCGTGGGGTGGTGGGCAGATCGGGCTGCTGCGGCATGGCTCGTCGGTGACGAGCTATAAGCGCAGCGATGCGGTCGATCCGGGATTGGCGCGGATTGGCGCGGATGAGGTGCTTGCGGCGGTGATGGGAGTGGTTGGGGGCAAAGGCGGATCCCACTCGGTTTGAGAGAATGGACGGATGGGTTCAGGCGGTGAGAAACAGCAGTGGCAGCGCATTGCGCGGCGTGTCCGGGTGCCGCTGGGGTTTGTCACCGCTGCGTTGTTCCTGGTGTTTGCGAAGCCGCAGCCGCGATGGTTGTTGTTGAGCTTGTTGGTAGTCTTGCCGGGGCTTTGGTTGCGCGCGTATGCGGCGGGCTATGTGAAGAAAAACGCAGAGCTGACGCGGACGGGACCGTATGCGTATACGCGTAATCCGCTGTACCTGGGCTCGATGCTGATTGCGTTTGGGTTTGCGATTGCTGCGGGCCGGGTGTGGCTTGGGGTGCTGCTGGTTGGGCTGTTCCTCCTGATCTATTGGCCGACGATTTTGTCGGAAGAGGCGTTCTTGCGAGCTTCCTTCGCGGGGTTCGACGACTATGCCGCACGTGTACCGCGTCTGCTGCCGAGGCTCACGCCGGCGCGGTTTGGGCCGTCTGAGGCTGTAGGTGCGGGGCGGTTCTCGACCGAACGGTACCGGCATCACCGCGAGTACAATGCCCTCATGGGCGCGGGTGCGCTTTACGCCGCACTGCTGCTGCGCCTGTGGTGGGCCCACTAGCGTTCTGGATGCGCCGCAGAGCACAGAGTTTTTGATTGCCGGGGGATGATCGACGTTGAAGCAGAGGTTTCCCTCGGGAGTGAAGCGATGGCTGCTGCCGGCGTGTGCGACTGCGCTGATTGCGGCAAGCGCCGGCGCACAGTTGTTGTCCCCTAAGCCGGCCACGCCACAGCGCCCCATCCCGGTGTTGCAACCGCCACAGGGCGGTTTTTTGTATCCGCAGCATGAGACCTTGACCTTCACCGTGGACTGGCGTGTGTTTACCGCCGGCATCGCGACCTTCCATCTGGACGCGAATGGGCCAGTCGAGAAGATCTCCGCGACCGCGGATTCGATCGGGGCGGTGAACATGTTGTTCCCTGTGGTCGACAGCTTCCAATCGGGGTTTGACCTGAAGACGGGCTGTTCGACGGGATTCAACAAGCAGACCCAGGAAGGCCGCCGGAAGTTCGCGAGCGAACTGACGTTTGACTACGCGCACGGGCGGCAGGAAGAGTACGCGCGCAACCTGGTGAAAGGTACGGCGACTCGCAAGAACGCGAACATCCCGGCATGCGTGACCGATGCGCTGTCGGCCATCTTCTACACGCAGTCGCAGCCGTTGGTGGTGGGGCAGACGGTGGAATTTCCGTTGGCGGACGCGATGCGGACCGTGACGGTTGGGATGAAGGTGGAGAGCCGCGAAGAGATCAAGACACCCGCGGGGACCTTCCAGGCTCTGAAAGTGGAAGCCACAGCCGATGAGGGCATCGTGAAGAGCCGCGGCCATATCTGGATCTGGTACACGGACGATCCGCGACATCTTCCCGTGCAGATGCAGGCGCGGTTGTTCTGGGGAACGATCACGTTTCACCTGCAGTCGATCGAGATGAAGTGAGTGAATCGATGTGCGTTGTTCGTCCTTCGTGGCGAGCTCCGGTTCAGCATCCAACTGAAAACGAACAACGGATTAAAGAAGAACGGACGACCAGGAGAACGTGATGAGCAAGACGCTCGCAAACAACGACGAGGTGGATGCAACACAGCCGGTGCTGTACTCCAATGAGGAGCTTGTGACGGTGGCGGACTTTCCGGATCCGGCGACAGCGCACGTCGCGCGCACGGCGGTTGAGGCCGCGAACATCCCGGTGTTTCTGCAGGGTGAGAACGCGAACAATCTGCTGCCGGTGGCGTTTGGAGCGCGGATGATGGTTCGTCCGCAGGATGAGGCGGCCGCGCGGCAGGTGCTGAGTGACTTCGAGGCGCAGCCGGTGAACCTGGACACGGTGACCGAGGCCGAGCGCCAGGACGAATACGACTCTGCCCAGCGCATCGACGATCCCGGAGCTCGGGAGCGCTGATGGTCCGGGAGAAGGCTGTCGTCTGCCTGTCGGGTGGCATGGATTCGACGGTCTGCGCGGCGCTGGCCGCTCGTGACTTTGACGCATACGGCATTCATTTCAGCTATGGGCAACGGACCGAGGCACGCGAGCTTCGATCCGCGCGCTCGGTCGCGGAGGCGGTCGGGCTGCGGGACCTGCTGGAGCTCAGGACAGACCTGTTCCGGCGGATTGGGGGGTCAGCTCTGACCGATCTCTCGATCGAGGTGCCGGGGGCGGTGCTGGACCGGGCGCATGAGGCCGCCATGCGGACCGGGGTGGATGTCCCGGTGACATATGTTCCCTTCCGGAACGCCCATTTCCTGGCGGCAGCGGTGAGTTGGGCCGAGGTGTTGGGGGCGAAGACCGTCGTGATCGGCGCGGTCGAGCAGGACAGTTCGGGCTATCCGGACTGCCGGCCGGCCTACTACGACGCCTTCAATGCGCTGATCGCGGCGGGGACCAAAGAAGGGTCGATCCGGGTGGAGACGCCGCTGATCCGGATGCGGAAGCACGAGATCGTGGCGCTTGGAGTTGAACTGGGCGCTCCGTTGCATGTAAGTTGGTCGTGCTACGCGGGGGAGAGCGAGGCCTGTGGCACGTGTGAGAGTTGTGTGCTGCGATTGCGGGCCTTTGCGGAAGCCGGCGCGACCGACCCCATTCCCTATGCGCAACGCTGATTCCCTATGACCGCTCGAGTTGACGAACGTTTCAGCGCGCGCGGACGATATTTGGAGAGTGACAGATGATGACCAAGGTGAAGACCGTACTTCTGACGGCGATTGCGGCGCTCGGGCTCGTGGCTCTACCGGCCGCGCACGCCCAGGCAACCGGCAGCATTCAGGGCCACGTGAATGACGAGGTCGGGGTCCCGGTGAAGGATGCGGAGGTGCGGATTCTTCCGCCAAACCAGCAGCCCAGCGAGGCCAAGGCGCTGTATACGTTCAAGACGGACCAGAACGGCGATTACAAGGGGACGGACATCGCTCCCGGAACCTACAACGTCGTCGTGTTTCGAGGGACCGTTCTGGCGGACTACATGCAAAACCAGGACATCAAGGCCGGACAGACACTGACCGAGAACTTCGACATGACGCGCGAAGCGTACATGAAGCAGCTCACGCCAGAACGGCGTAAGCAGGTCGAGGAGTTCAAGGCCAAGAACGCGGCGGCAGAGGCGGCCAACAAGAACATCAAGAACCTGAACGCAACGATTCTTGCCGTACGCGCCGACCTGAAGACCGCTTCGCCCAACTACGACAAGGACATCGCAGACGCGAAGAGTGCAACGGATGCGAAGCCGGACGAGCCGCTGCTGTGGGTGCTCTACGGTGACGCCGCGGAGGCCAAGGCCGAGCATGATGCGGCCGCGGACCGGGCGAACAAGACCAACCCGATGACCGACGACAACGTGAAGCAGGAGTTCACGCTGGCGGTTGACTCGTACAAGAAGGCGAACGACCTGATGGCCGCTCCGGGCCGTAAGGCGGATCCCGCCATGCAGGCGACCATCTACAACCAGCTTGGCAACTCCGAAGCGAAGAGCGGGAACGCAACGGATGCGCTTGCAGCCTTCGACAAGGCCGTCAGCATCCAGCCGCAGAATGCCGGGATGTTCTATGGCAACGAAGCCGCCGTGCTGTTCAACGCGCACCAGGACGATGCCGCGCTGCAGGCTGCGGACAAGGCGATCGCGGCCGATCCGAACAAGCCGCTTCCCTACTACATCAAGGGCCAGGAGCTTCTTCAGAAGGCGACCGTGGACAAGGCCGGCAAGGTTGTGGCGCCTCCGGGCTGCGTCGAGGCATACAACAAGTACCTCGAGCTCGACCCGGATGGACCGCAGGCCGCAGCGGCGAAGGATGCCCTGACGGCGATGGGCGAGAAGGTCAGCACGCACTACTCGGCCAAGAAGGGCCACTAAACGAAGCCTCAACACCGACCCCGGCAGCTCGCCTTTTGCTGCCGGGGTTTTTGCTTTTGAGTGCGGAAGGAGCCCGCCATGCCCGAGACCAACGAGCGCGTGCTGCGGTACGAAGTAGCCCTTCGCGAAGTGCTGGCGGCGGCGAGTGTAGCGGGTGCGCAGCGCCGCGGCGTGCAACCTGAGACCGTGCGCCTGGAGCATGCCCGAGACCGCGTGCTTGCCGAGCCGATCCGGGCGGATCGGGATCAGCCTCCGTTCCCGCGGTCGACGCGAGACGGGTTTGCGGTGCACGCGCAGGACCTGCGGGATGGCGGCAAGGCGCTGCGAGTCGTCGGGATGGTGCGCGCGGGCGAGCGCTGGCATGGAGCGCCGCTGCGCTCCGGAGGCGCCATCGAGATCATGACCGGGGCCCCAATGCCGGATGGCGCCAATGCGGTGCTGATGGTGGAACACGCGGTGGTCGACAACGGAGTGCTGACGCCAGAGGCTGGACGCAAGCTGGCAAACGGGGAGAACGTCGTCGCGCGCGGGGCGGAGGCTCGGGCCGGCGCGGAGGTGGTCCCGGCTGGACGGCTGGTCGGCGCGGCCGAGGTCGCGCTCGCGGCGACCTGTGGCTACGCGGAGTTGCAGGTCCATGCACGGCCGAAGGTCGCGATCCTGGCTACCGGCGATGAGCTTGTGGAGGTGAGCGAAACGCCCGAGGCATGGCAGATCAGGAACTCCAACAGCTATGCGTTGGGTGCCCTGGTGGAGGCCGAAGGGGCCGAACCGCTGCGGCTCCCGGTGGCGCGCGACAACTGCGATGATCTCCGGCGACGCATCGCGGAGGGGCGTCAGGCGGATCTGCTCCTGCTGTCCGGTGGCGTGTCGATGGGCAAGTATGACCTGGTAGAGCAGGAGTTGTTGGAAGCTGGGGCCGAGTTTGTGTTCACGGGAGCGCGCATCCAGCCGGGGCGGCCGGTGGTGTTTGGGCGGTTTCAGAGGAACCGCGAGTCGGCGGGTCAGAGAGACGGCGAGTCGGCGGCATGCACGTACTTCTTCGGGCTGCCGGGCAATCCGATCTCGACCGAGGTGTGCTTTCGGCTGTTTGTGGCGCCGATGCTGCGCGCGCTTTGCGGGCGGACGGAGCTGGAGCCGCGGTTTGCGGAGGCTCGGCTGAGTGAAGATGTGCGCGGAGCGAAGGTCACGCGCTTCCTGCCGGCGGAGATCAGCGGTGACTGGCAGGGTGTACGCGTGAAGCCGGTCGCGTGGCAGGGCTCCGGCGACCTTGCAGCCAATGGCCGGGCCAACGGATTTGTGGTGCTGCCCATGGAGGCCGAGAGCTTTCGTGCGGGTGAGACCGTGCGCGTGCTGATGCGCTAGCATCGCCAGATATGGCGGAAACGGAAGCGACCAAGCTCTCTCACTACGACGAGGCCGGCCAGGCGCACATGGTGGATGTATCGGCCAAGGCGACCACGCGGCGTGAGGCGACCGCCGGGGCCTTTCGTGGAGCTGAACGACGAGGTGCTTCGAGCGCTGCCGAATAACCCCAAGGGAAATCCGCTGGAGGTGGCGCGCTTCGCGGGCATCATGGCGGCCAAGCGTACGGCCGACCTGATCCCCATGTGCCATCCTCTTCCGCTGAGCTTTGTCGATGTGCAGGCGACGCGTGGTCGAGGGCGGTGTGCAGATCCGCGCGACGGCGGCGACGGTGGCGGGTACAGGCGTGGAGATGGAAGCGATGACGGCGGCATCGGTCGCGGCGCTCACCGTCTACGACATGACGAAGGCGCTGGACAAGGGCATTCGTATCCGGGACGTGATGCTGCTCGCGAAGTCGGGCGGCAAGAGCGGAGACTATTCTCGGTAGGGCTGTGGCTGGTGCCCAAACGTCGAGCACTAGCCATCAGCCACTGGCCAATCGCTACTATCCGGGGTGGACCAGAGCAACGGCGAAGCGATGCTCCGGGTCGTGGAACATGTGGGGCGAGCCGAAGCCGGCACCAGAGAGCACGGGACGAAGCCCGCGCTCCGTGAACTTGTAGCTGTTCTCGGTGTGGATGGTCTCACCGGCCTTGAAGTTGATGGCCGAACGGTCGATACGAACGACCTGGTCGGTGAGGCTCTCGAGGTGCATCTCGATCCGGCTTTCGGGGGCGTTCCAGCGCGCGCGGTGGGCGAAGCGGTCCAGATTGAAGTCGGCGCCCAGCTCGCGATTGAGGCGCACGAGGATGTTGCGGTTGAACTCGGCGGTCACGCCCGCGGCATCGTCGTACGCCGCCAGCAGTTGCTGCACCGACTTGGTGGCACAAGGCGCGAGATCGACGCCCAGCAGCAACGCGTCGCCGGCGTGCTTGAGGTGTTTGCGGAGCTTGCGAAGGATCGCGGTCGCGTCGGCGGGGCTGAAGTTGCCGATGCTGGAGCCGATGTACATCGCGAGGATGTGGCGGCCCTCGGGGCGCTCGATCACATACGGGTCCGTGACGTAGTTGGCCAACTGCGGCTTGACGCTCAGGCCGGGGATGTTGCGGGGGAGGTTCTCTGAGGCCTCTTCCAGCGCGGATTCGCTGACATCGATCGGCTGGTAGAGCAGGTCGTCCTGGCGCCGCGCGGCGGCTGCGAGCACGAGGGCAGTTTTTGAGCCGTTGCCGGAACCGAGTTCCGCGATCGTGAGGGGCTTGCGGGGAAAGGCGACGATCTCGGCGGCGAACTGCTCGAAGATCGTGCGCTCGGCGCGTGTGAGGTAGTACTCCGGGAGACGCGTGATCTCGTCAAAGAGGGCCGATCCGCGCTCGTCATAGAAGAGCCACGGAGGAAGGGACTTCTGGGTTCCCGAAGGAACGACCAGCCCGCGGATGGCTTCGCGCAGAACAGCTTCGCGCAGAGCGTCAGGAGCTTCGAT
The DNA here is from genome assembly GCA_963795955.1 of uncultured Verrucomicrobiae bacterium. GTDB lineage: Bacteria > Acidobacteriota > Terriglobia > Terriglobales > Acidobacteriaceae > Granulicella. The sequence goes on along the minus strand of CAWCJK010000008.1, from coordinate 287,871 downwards.
CATGGAGGATGCGGCCTCTAAGAAAACAGAAATTCCGTAACTACAACGTGTGCATTCAGTGTCTCAGATGCGAGCCCCCGGCCGCGAGGGTACGACGGTGCATAACGAGGCCCGAGTTGATCCTGCCAAAGCCTAGGCGCCGTCTCGCGCCAGGCGCACGCCGCTGAACTGCCAGCGTGTGGCGGGATGGAAGAAGTTGCGATAGCTAGCGCGGATGTGGCTGGCCGGGGTGACGCAGGAGCCGCCTCGGAGCACCATCTGCGAGCTCATGAACTTGCCGTTGTACTCGCCCAGCGCACCGGGCAGTGCCCGATACCCGGGGTACCCGAGGTAGGCGGAGGCGGTCCACTCCCATACATCCCCGAACGTTTGCTGCGGGTTGCGGGCATCGTCGTCGAGGCCCTGGGCAGCACACGGATGCAGGCACCCGGACTCCAGCATATTTCCGGCGGCAGGAAGCTCGGCCGCGGCGAACTCCCACTCGAACTCCGTGGGCAGGCGAGCGCCGCTCCAGCGGGCGAAGGCATCGGCCTCAAAGAAGCTGAGGTGGCAGACGGGGGTCTCGGAGAGCTGATCGATGCTCTGCCAGCCGTGGAAGGTGAAGACGCTCCAGCCGGAGCGGGTGCGCTGGTCGCGACGCCAGTAGAGCGGAGCTTGCCAGCCCTCGCGCGAAAGGGTGTCCCAGCCCTCGGAAAGCCAAAGCTCGGGGCGCGAGTACGCCCTCCTCATCCATGAAGGCGAGGTATTCGGCGCAGGTGGTCAGGCGCGAGGCAAGCCGAAAGGGAGCGACGTAGACGCTGTGCCGGGGTGTCTCGTTGTCGAAACAGAAGCTGTCGAGGCTGGCGAGATCGGGCGTGACGCCGACCTCGATTACACCGGGACGGCCGGGGTAGCCAGGCGCATACTGCAGCCAATCGAGCGGTGGCGCGATGGAGATCGACGCGGATTCGCGGTGGGTCTCCGGGCTGTAGGCCGGCTGTAACGGATTGGTGTAGAAGGCGTGCTTGATGTCCGTCGCGGCAAGTTCAAGATGTTGCTGCTCGTGCTCCAGGCCAAGCGCGATGCGACGCATCGCCTCGTCTTCGGGCGGATAGGCGAGCAGGCGCGCGATGCCCGCGTCAACATACTCGCGATAGGCGAGGATCTCGTTGAGAGGAGGCCGCGAGAAGCTGGCGCGGAGCTTCTTCTCCGGCATATCGCCCAGGGCCTTGTAGTAGCTGTTGAACAGCCAGCGGAACTCGGGATTGAACGGCTTGTAGCCGGCGACGAACTCGGTGAGAACAAAGGTCTCGAAGAACCACGAGGTGTGCGCGAGGTGCCACTTGAGCGGGGACGCCTCAGCACAGGATTGCACCATCATGTCTTCGGGCGTAAGTGGCGCGACAAAGGCCATGGTCGCCGACCGTACCGAGCGGTAGCGGCTGAGCAAGGACGCGGCGGCGGAAGCGGATTTTGCGCTCAGCATAGGACGGCTCCGGCAGATCGTACAGTGGGATGCAGGTCGGAGGCTCGGTCCTCTCTGCGCGTACCGTGACGGCACAAAGCAACCGAGAAACTTTGAGGCTTACAACGTTATACCGCCAATCCGGCGTGAGCGGAATTCGATTGTGGCTCCGCGTCTTCTTCCCGATTGTTCCGTCTCATCCTGTAGCTCCCAAATTGGAAGAAGAAGGTTGAGCGGAGGACGTGATGAAGCGTTCAGGCAAACGTGGACCTTACGTCGTCACGCTGTTCTGTGCGGCGGTTTTTGCGACGGCCGGGGCCACACGAGCGCAGCAACCGGCCTCACCGGCGCCGTCGCAGGGGCAGACGCAGGACGCGTCCGGGGGCCAGGGCGGGCGTCGCGGCCAGTACGCCGGAATGGGTCGGGTTGCCGGCGAAGTGACGGCGGTGAGCGGAAATAACCTGACGGTCAAGGCGGAGGATGGCAGCACGGTGACCGTCGTCGCGACCGACAACACGCGAGTGATGAAGGACCGTGGGCCCGTGAAGGTAAGCGATCTGCACGTAGGCGATGGCCTTATTGCGGTCGGCAATCTGGACGCGCCGAACCATACGCTGCACGCGGCGATGGTGATGGCCGAGGACGCCGCGCAGATGAAGGCAATGCGTGAGAACCTCGGCAAGACCTACATCACGGGCCGCGTGACCGCAATCGATCTGGACAACGCGAAGATGACGTTGGAACGCCCCGACCACGTCTCGCAGACCATTGGGTTTGATGAAAGCACCAGCTTCAAGCGGGCCGTGCGGCGTGAGCGCAATGCCGGTGAGACTGGCGGCGGTGCCGCAGGCCCAGGCGGCGAATCGTCCCGCGGGCGGCAATGGTGGTGGGATGGGGCGCGGGATGGCGATGGGCGACCCGACCGCAGCGCTGGACCGCGGCTTTGCTAATGGCGAGAGCATCACGCTGGCGGACATCAAGGTCGGAGACTTCGTGATAGGAACGGGATCGGTCAAGGCCGGGGTGTTTGTGCCGGTGCATCTGCTGGACAGCCCTCCGGGGCAGCGCAGGCAGCGTAACGGTGAGGCACCAGGCTCAGGTCCTGCGGCGACCACACCGCCAGCCCCAGGTCCCGGACCCGGTCGAGATTTAGCCGCGGATTAGCCAAAGCCAACAGCCATGAGAAGCGTGTGACCGTTCCAGCGAAACATAGATGGCGAAGAGCAAAGCTCGCGACGCTGACGGTATGCGCCGCGAGTATGTCGCTGTGTGCGAGTACACGCAAGCAGCCTCAGCCCACCCCTGGCGATCTGCGCGAGGCGATGGCAGGAACGCGCCTGTTACTCAGCGTGCAGACAGCCGCTGCCCAGAGCGCGACGCCCTCAGCGCAGACAAACGTGACCGCGCAAACGACCGTGATCGCAGAAGGTGGAACGATTCACGGCACCGTGGTCGCAGGCACCGCGGGCAAGCCCGGCGGAGTGCCGCTTCCGGGCGTGGCGGTGACGGCGACCAACACCCTGACCGGCCGCAAGTACACGACCGCGACCGACGTGGACGGCGCGTACACGATGAAGATCCCGCGCAATGGACGGTACGTGATTCGTGCGGAGTTGGCCGGGTTTGCGCCGGTGACCGCAGAGGTGGTGCTGAACGGCGCTGAAGGAGCGCAGGTAGCAAAGACCTCGGACTTCGGGCTGCAACTGGCCAGCCGCGTGGAGGCGGCAGAGGCAGCCGCGGCTAGCGCCGGGACGGGGACCGACGCAGGTACCAGCCTGGCGCGCGGGGTGCAAAACCTCACGCTAAACGCCGGTGGCCAGGGCGCCGAAGACGCCAGCGCGGGTACGGGCAATGCGGGCGCTTCCCTGCCGTCGCTGGGTGGCCTGGCGGACACGGCGGAGGCGGGCAACGAGACCGTTGCGGTCAGTGGACAGACCGGGCAGATGAACGGGCTGGCGAACTTCAGCGAAGATCAGCTTCGGGAACGCATCCAGCAAGGCGTGGAGCAGGCGCGCGCCAGCGGACAACTGCCACCGGGAGTGGACCCGACGAACATGATCGTCGGCATCATCGGGAACATGATGGGGCCGGGTGGGTTCGGAGGTGGCGGTGGAGGGCGCGGCGGACGCGGTGGCGGTGGAGGCGGCGGTGGGTTTCGCGGGTCAGGCGCGTTCCGGAAGTTCGACCCAACGCAACTGCATGGCGGCTTCAACTACCAGGGCAACTATTCGGCGTTCGACTCGGCGCAGTGGTCGCCTACGCTGACACCGCAGACCAAACCTTCGTATGCGAAGGACACATTCGGTGGGACGCTGGCTGGATCGCCGTATATCCCAGGGCTGATCAAGCCCAGCACCAAGCAGTTCGGGTTCCTCAACTTCAACGTGACGCGCAACACCACGCCGGAGGTGCTGACCAGCACCGTACCCACAGCCGCAGAGCGTGCGGGCGACTTCAGCGGGCTGACTCAGACGATCAACGGCAAACCCGCCGTAACGCCGATCTATGATCCGCGCACCGGGCAGCAGTTCAGTTTTAACGGCCAGGCAAATGTGATCGATCCGGCACGGATCTCGACGCAGGCAATGCAGGTTCTCAACAACCTGTACCCGTTGCCCAACGTGCCGGGCACGGGGACGCAGCGCTTCAACTACGAGACGGTGACGACCTCAGGGTCAAATGTGGCGAACGTGTCTGCGCGCTTCATCCGCAACCTGGGCTCGAATGCGAGCGGACCCATGTTTGGTGGCGGACGGTTTGGTGGAGGCGGCGGTGGTGGACGCAACGCGCCTGCCAGCTTGCATCAGAACCTGAACTTCAACTTCAGCTATTCGCATTCGGCGTCGGATCTTCGCAACATCATCCTGCCCCTGTCCGGCGCGACGGCGTCAGATGGCTACAACCTGGTTGCGGGCTACACGATAGGGTATGGGCGGCTGAATAACTCAACGTCAGTGACGTGGAACCGCAGCAACGCGCTGACGCGGAATTACTTCACGAACACGGAGTTCGATCCGGCCTCGGCGTACGGTATCGCGGTGCCGTCGCAGGAAGCGGCGACAGGCATCCCGGCGAACTTCTACAACGGGCTGCCCTCGCTGACCATTCAGAACTTTCTGTCCGTCAGGAACACGAATCCGCAGAACAGCGTTGGACAGACGATCTCGTTTACAGACCAGGTGAGTTGGCGCCATGCCAAGCACAACATGCGCTTTGGGCTGGATGTGCGGCGAACGGATCGCGACTCGGTGGGCGGAGCGAACCCGTTGGGCACGTTTACCTTTAGCGGATTCAACACCCAGAGCCCGCAGGATCAGCAGCGTGTGACCACTCCATGCACTGGAGGTCAGACCGCAAACTGCGGGTCCACCGCTGAGGCGACGAGTGGATCCGGGTTTGCGGATTTTCTGCTTGGGTTGCCGCAACAGACGCAGATCCAGGCGGGGCTCTCGAAGATCTATCTGCGTGAAAACGTCGTCGACTGGTATGCCAATGATGACTTTCGCGCGGCCAACGGACTGACGATCAACTTCGGTCTGCGGTATGAGTACTTCGGGCCGTTCAGCGAACTGCACAACAGACTGGTGAACCTGACCGGCGTGGCGCCGGGCACGACCAGCGTTGGTTGCGTGACGCCGACAGGAATCACCGCGCAGACCCCGGCAGGAACGCTGACCTGCGCGCCGGGGCCGACGAGCTCGTTGCTGCATGCGGACCGCTCGATGTATGCGCCGCGTTTCGGCGTGGCGTACCGTCCGCACTTCGTGAAGGACACGGTGATCCGTGCGGGCTACGGGATCAACTTCAACACCAGCCAGTTTGCGAGCTTTGCGCAGTCGATGTCGTACCAGGCGCCATTTGCGTTGACGCAGAACAACGTGCTGCAAACAACGTCGAATACTACGGGCTGCGTGCAGGAGAGCAAGACCACCAACACAAACATGACACTTGGAAATGGCTTTGGGTGCGAGACGGCGAAGCTATACCAAAACACCTATGGGGTCGATCCGAACTACAGGCTGGGCATGGTGCAGGTGTACAACTTCGATGTCCAGCGTACGTTGCCGCTGGGTGTGGTGTTGAACGTGGGATACAACGGCTCGCATGGGTCGAACCTGAACGTGGTGAACGCGCCCAATCACACGTCGACCACGGTGACGACGCCGGACGCGGTGGCATTCACATATCAGCAGTCCATCGCTGAGTCGACCTTCAATGCGCTGACCGTGAACGCGCAGAAGCGGCTGCAGAAGGGCGTTCAGCTTTCGGCGCGGTACCAGTACGCGCATTCGATCGATGATGCGTCCAGTTTCGGCGGCGCCTCGACCACGTCAACCGTGCAGAACGATCTGGACCTGCATGCGGAGCGCTCGAACTCGAGCTTCGATGTGCGCCACCAAGTGAGCGGGACGTGGATCTATGAGCTTCCGGTTGGACCGAACCGGGCGTTTCTGAATCGCGGCGGCCTGGCGTCGAAGCTGCTCGACGGCTTCTCGCTGTCGGGTACGTACGCCATTGCGTCCGGCACGTACTACACGCCGAGTTATCAGTCCGCTGCGGCGCAGATTGCGGCCGGCGGCACGTACACGCTAAGACCGGATCGCGTCTTTGCCGAGCCTATTCCCGGCGCGGGGTCGCTGCGCGCGTTCTTCAACCCGAATGCGTTCCTTTACCCTGTGAGTCCAAGCGGGTATGGCACGGCTTCGCGGTACTCGATCGAAGGACCGGGCCGACTGACCGTGTCGTCGTCGTTATCGCGCACGGTGCCGCTCGGCGAGACGCGATCGTTTGAGGCGCGCGTGACCGCGAACAACGTGTTCAACACAGTGCAGTACAACGGCATCGATACGACGCTGGACTCGGCAACCTTTGGCCAGGTGACTGGAGCTGCAACGATGCGTCAGTTGTTGTTTGTCGGGCGGTTCAGGTTTTAGGAGCCGTGAGCAGTTTGCACTCAGCAGAAGGGCGGCGATGAAGCGTAGCGTTGCGGCGACGATCTCGGCGGGTGTGTTGGCGGTCGCGGCAGCGCTGTGCGCGAGCGCGCAGAGTGCGCCTGCAAACGCCGCGCCGCAGCAGCCTGGCAACGGCCAGGAGTTGCAGCAGAAGCCGCAGGCGGGTGGGTACACGCTGACGGTGAACGCAAACATCGTGCTGACCAACGTGGTGGTGCGCGACAAGAAGACCGGCGCGGTGGTGAAGAATCTGAAGGCCAGTGACTTCACCGTCCTGGAGAACGGAAAACCGCAACGCATCGCGAGCTTCGATTACCAAAACGTCGATCAAGCAGCCGCGCTTGCCGAGAAGAACACCGTCGGAGGCAAGGCGAGCATCGCCGATCTGCTGGAGCGCAACATCGCCGCGAGCCCAGGGCAGCTACGGGATCATCGGCTGATCGTCATGTTCTTCGACCTGAGCACGATGCAGGACGATGACACCGATCGTGCGGTACAGGCCGCGCAGAAGTATGTGAAGACACAGATGCAGCCGGCTGACCTGGTGGCGCTCGTAAGCTTTTCCACTGCGCTGAACATGGACCAGGACTTTACCGCAGACAAGGACCTGCTGCTGCACAAGCTGGGTGTGTACAACGGCACCGACCAGAGTGCGTTTGCGACCGGCAGCGTAGGCGGCGACACGAACGGCACCAGCGATGACGCCTCTACCTTTACCGCGGATGACACCGAGTACAACAACCTGAATACCGACCGCGAACTGTTCGCGATTCGGCAGATCGCGCAATCGCTGGAGCGTGTGGACCAGCGCAAGAGCCTGCTGTACTTCTCCGGCGGCTTGTCGCGCAACGGCATCGAGAACCAGGCGAGCCTGCGTGCGGCCACGAACGAAGCAGCGAAGGCGAACATGGCCATCTACACCGTGGACGCACGTGGCCTGCAGGCATTGCCGCCGGTGGGCGATGCGACGCAGGGAAGCCTGCGCGGCAACGCGGCGTACACGGGGACGGCGGTCGCGAACCAGATGAACGCGAACTTCAGCTCGCAGGAGTTGCTGTCCACGCTAGCCACGGACACCGGCGGAAAGGCGTTCTTTGACGCGAACGACTTTGGGCCGGCCTTCCAGCAGATTCAGCACGACACCGAGGCGTACTACATCATCGGCTTCCACTCGACGGATCAGCGCAAGGACGGTGCGTTCCGTCATCTGACGATCAAGCTCAACCGCTCGGACGTGAAGCTGGAGTACAGGCCCGGCTATTACGCGCCTGCGGACTTCCAGCACCAGAAGACCGAAGATCGCGAGCAGGCGCTGCAGGATCAGCTTCGCAGCGATCTGCCGGCGCTGGACGTTGCCGTGTACCTACAGGCGTTGTACTTCCGCGAGAACGCGAACAGCTTCTATGTCCCGGTGAGCCTGATCGTACCGGGGTCGCAGATCCCGTTTACCAAGAGCAAGGACCAGGACAAGGCGACCCTGGACATCCTGGGCCAGGTGAAGAATGCACAAGGCATCCCCATCGGCAATGTGCGCGATACGGTGAAGCTGGCGGTCAACCAATCGCAGCAGGTGCAGCGCAGAAACATTCAGTACTCGACGGGCTTCATGCTCGCGCCCGGGCGCTACCACGCGAAGTTTGTGGTGCGCGAGAACGAGACGGGCAACATGGGCTCGTTTGAGACCGATCTGAACGTCCCTGACCTGAAGAAGAATCCGGTGAAGCTGAGTTCTGTTGTGCTCGCCAGCCAGCGCACGCCGGAGAGCCAGAAGAACAGCACCAACCTGCTGGTGCGCGATGGCGCGCAGTACGTGCCCAACGTGGCGCATGTGTTTCGGCAGGACCAGCATCTTTATCTGCTCTACGAGGTCTACGACCCCGCCAGGAACAAGGGCGCCGCGCCGCCTGCGGCCTCACCCGGCCTGGGCCGCCGCGAAGGTGAACCGGTGCATGTGCTGACTTCCATCGAATTTCTGTCCGGTGGCGTGAAGGTGTACGAGACGCCGCTGGTGACCGCCAACGTGGTGAACGTGCCGGCTCGCGATGCGGTGGCGTTTCAGTTTGACGTGCCATTGGCGCCGTTGAAGCCCGGCAACTACATCTGCCAGGTAAACGTCATCGACGATGCCGGTGGCGCGTTTGCGTTTCCACGGCTGGCGATGCGTGTGCAACCGCCCGTAACGCCAACCGCCCCTGCGCCGGCCACCGTCTCGCAGGCTGCAACTCCTTGACTCGATGCAAGCTGTGCTTGACGAGGGCGCTGAGACGAGACCTCGCAAGGAGATCGGGCGTCTTATGAATGCGTACGACGGTGATCGCGTCCGCAGAAAAAGGTTTGGCGTTGAGGCTCCTCATGAGATCCCTGAAATCGTTAGCGTTGTTTGCTCTCTCTCTGCGCGTTGACCACGGCGGGCGTTGCCCAGCAACCTGAGGCCGCAACGCCGCGACCGGGCTCTCGAGCCATCCACCTGAACGTGGTCGCCACACCGCGGAAGGGCAATAACCCCATTCCGGGACTGCCCCAGAGCGCCTTTACGGTGCTGGACAACGGCAAGCCGCAGCCGATCGAAAGCTTCCGCGCGATTGCCGGGCATGACGTCTCGGCCAAGGTAATCATGATCGTGGACGCCGTGAACGTGCCGTACGTGCAACTCGCGTATGAGCGGGAGCAGGTCGACAAGTTTCTACGGGCGAACGACGGCAAGCTGCCGCAACCGATCGCGCTGGGGCTGTTTACCGATACCTCGGCGGAGATGACGGGATTTACCCAGGACGGCAATGGGCTCAGCAAGACCCTGGCGGAGAAGGAGATTGGGCTGCGCGATCTGCGCCGGAGCGCCGGTTTCTATGGTGCCGAGGAGCGGCTGGATCTTTCCCTGAAGGGAATGCAGCAGTTTGTGCAGCGCGCCGGCGCCCTGCCCGGACGCAAGGTCATCATTTGGGTTTCGCCGGGATGGCCCTTGCTGTCAGGGCCAGGCGTGCAGCTTTCGGGAAGACAGCAGGACACGCTCTTACCGCGAGATCATGGGGATGTCGAAGCTGATTCGCGAGGCCAACGTCACCATCTACGCCGTCAACCCTCTCGGCGCGCAGCAGAACCCCGGCTGGACGTTCTATTACGAGTCGTTTGTGAAGGGCATCCGCAAGCCTTCGCAGGTGGATCCTGGCGATCTTGGGCTGCAGGTGCTGGCGATTCAGAGCGGTGGCCTGGTGCTCAACAGCAGCAATGACGTCTCCGGGCTGCTGCAGCGCTGCATGGACGACCTGAAGGCGTACTACGAGATCACCTACACGGCACCACCCCCGGACGCGCCGGATCAGTTCCACCAGATCGACGTCAACGTAAACGTGCCGAACGTCACGGCTCGGACGATCAACGGATACTACGCGCAGCCTTGAGCGTGGCGGCGCGGCGCGACGCAGATGCCGCTCGGACCAGCACGAAACCAGAGTGGTCTTGACTGTGCGTGCGCGCGGGCGCACCATGGTGGCCTGCTCTTGTGGGAGGTCCGCCATGCGTCCTGCCGCCCTGGTCCTTACGGCTCTTGCGTTGTCGATTCCGGCCCCGTTCTGTGCTTCGGCGCAGAACATCTCCTCGCTGATGAACTCTGACCGGAACCACAGCAGCCCGGAGTGGAGCGACGTGCAGGCTCATCTGCCGGACCCTGCGACCGCGACGGCAGCCCGGCTCGAGCTTGCGGGTGATGTTCTTCGGGCGCGGCGCTTCGGGGAAGACGCCCTGCGGTTTTATACCGCTGCCATCGCACACGGGGGCGACGTGCATGTGCTGACAAAGAAGCTCGGCGTGACCTGCCTGGAGCTGCAGCACCCGGAGCTCGCGCGGATGTTCTTCCAGCGCAGCGTGAAGATGAACAAGAAGGACCCCATTGCCTGGAACGACCTGGGCGCCGCGGACTTCACCCTGCAGTACACGCGTGCCTCCGTCAGTGACTACAAACATGCCATCAAGCTCGACAGGAACTCGGCCGTATTTCACTCGAACCTGGCGTTGTCCTACTTCGAGATGAACGATCCGCAGAATGCGCGCCACGAACTGTCCACCGCGCTGCGGCTCGACCCAGACCTGCTGCACAAGCGGGATGAGCGGGGGTACAGCGCACAGATCCTGGCGACGAATCGCTACGCCCAGATCTGCTTTGAGATGGCCCGAATCTACGCGAGCCAGGGCAAGATTGACGTGATGCTGGATTGGCTGCAGAAGGCCAGTGAGCGGGGGTTCGACGTACGCGACGCCATGGATAGGGACTCGACCCTGCGGCCGATGCTCGCCGATGCACGCGTGCAGTTAATCCTGAAGAACACGAAGCTGTTGCGCGCCGGCAACAAGGGGCCGGCGAACATCCCGTCGCTCGGTGACAGCTCGAAGCCGTGACCCGTTGAGCGCGGCGGGCGCATCCAATCAGCCGATGAATGCCACGGTGTTGCGCCTGCCTGCGTTTGGACTTGAGAACCTGAAGCTGGAGACGATGGACCTGCCCGCCCCCGGGCCGGGGGAGGTTCAAGTTCGCTTCCATGCGGGCTCGCTGAACTACCGCGACCTGATGGTTGCGCTAGGGCAGTACAACCCCAAGATGGCGCTGCCTCGCATCCTCGGCTCCGACGCCGCGGGCGAGGTGGTCAGCGTTGGCCCCGGCGTCTCGACGCTACAGCCCGGAGACCGCGTCGCAAGCCTGTTCTTTCAGACGTGGCAGGCAGGCGAGATTCAGCAGTCCACGGGGAAATCCGCGCTCGGCGGAGCGATCGATGGAGTGTTCGCCACGGACCGGATCCTGCCCGAGACAGGCCTGATCCGGATCCCGGATTCTCTTTCCTTTGAGCAGGCGGCCACGCTTCCCTGCGCTGCAGTGACCGCGTGGAACGCACTGGTGATCAAGGGCAAGTTGAAGGCCGGACAGACGGTCCTGGTGCTCGGAACGGGTGGTGTGTCGATCTTTGCCCTGCAGATCGCGAAGGCTTTCGGCGCGAAGGTGATTCTGACCAGTTCGTCGGACGAGAAGCTCGCACGCGGGCGCGCCATGGGTGCCGACGAGACGATTAACTACCGGACGACGCCGGAGTGGGACACAGAGGTACTGCGGCTGACCGGCAAGCGCGGCGTCGATCATGTTGTCGAGGTTGGCGGGTCGGGCACGCTGCCCCGGTCGTTCAACGCGGTGCGGGTCGCCGGGCACGTTCACCTGATCGGCGTGCTCTCGGAGCCGGGCAAGGGCGTGGACGTGCTCGTGGTCCTGCGTAAGTCCATCCACTTCAACGGCATCTACGTTGGCAGCCGGGCAATGTTCGAGGAACTGAACGCCGCGCTCGAGGTCAACAAGATCGAGCCGGTGATCGATCGGGTGTTTCCACTGCACGACGCCCGTGCGGCGTTTGAGTATTTGCAGAGCGGAAGCCACTTCGGCAAGGTTCTCCTGTCGATGCAGTAGCACCGCGAGGACATGGATCTATTACACGGCTTCACTGCCCGACCCACACAGGACGTGTTTATGTCGCGAGCACCGACGGCCGCGTCACATTTCCGGTTGACTGGATCGACTCCCATAGCTTCGAACCGGTGGTCGTGCAGACCACGATGTCGCGCAAGATCCCGCTCGCAGTACGCGCGCTGCTGGGAACCAACGTTCCGGGTCTAGGGTTCACGATCATCTACGCTCCGCAGGAGGATGGCGTCTGGTTCCCTGTGAGCTTCGGGACGGAGTTCAAGCTGAATGTGCTGTTCTTTATACGGCGCCAGATCACGCTGAACGTGGCGAATCGGGATTTCGAACGCACGCACGTGAGCACCAGGATCATGGGTGCCGAGGCAAGTACGCAGCCGGTCGCTCCGGAACCGAAGCTGTAACGCAGCGGTGACAGGCTCGGCGATGCTGGCTTTCCGCTCGATTGTCCTGCTGCTCGCCGCGACTCTGCCCGGCTGCCACATGGAGGCGCAGACCAAGCCTGCCGCGTCGGATTCGCTGCAGGCGCTCGACTTCCTCGTAGCGACGTGGACGGCGACAACAAACGGTGGCGCGGCCGGAGTCACCGCTTCGGCACGTATAGGCAAAGGTGAGTGAGCAGTCATCCTACCTTGTATGCGTGTTCGCCCAATTGCCTGCGCTTCACTCGTGTCCGTTCTCTTCTGGACGATGCTGTCCCGCATCCTGCGCATGCACGGCAGAGAGGGCTGACGACGCTGGAGGCGCAGCGCGACCGCACCCGACCGCTGCTGATCTTCGCCGCCCGGCCCGATGATCCGCAGTTGGAGATTCAGGTCAGGACCTTGAAGGAGCATGCGGCGGAGGCGCGTGAGCGGGATATTGTGGCGATCGCTCTGCCGTACAACAATCCGAGCCCGACCGATCTGCAGCTTTCCAGCACCGATGCGGAGGCAGCCCGGCGCCGGTTTCACGTCGCGCCGAACGAGTTCGCGGTCATCCTGCTGGGCAAGGACGGCGGCGAGAAGCTGCGGGCGAAGAAGCCGATCTCGATGGAGCGGCTGGAAGAGACGATCGATGCTATGCCCATGCGCCAGGACGAGATGCGGGCGAAGCCGCAGCGCCAGTGAGGGGACCGGCGCAAACAGAAATCGCTCCCCGGAGGGAGCGATCCTGAACAGCGAACCCCGCAGAACAGCTAGGCGGTGATCTCTACGCCGCGCCAGAAGGCGACCTTGTGCTTCACTGTGCGCGCCGCAGCTTTGGGAGCCGGGTAATACCACGCCGCGTCCTGGTTCTCCTGGCCGTCAACGAGCACCGTGTAGTAACGCGCCAGGCCCTTCCAGGGGCAGGTCGAACTGGTCGAGCTGGGCCGCAGGAAGGCCCGGTTTACGCTCTTTTCGGGGAAGTAAATGGTTCCCTCCACCGTCTCAACATCGTCACTCTCCGCCAGGACCTGTCCGTTCCAGATTGCCTTCGCCATGAGCGTCCTTTCCAGCGATGATTTTCGGACAACGCACACCGCCCGCGCACGGCGGTCGGGCCGAAGTCCACTTCGCTCTATCGTGCCACAATCTACGTGTTTTGGAAAGTAGGGGTTTCAGGTATTCAAAACAACATAGCCGGGCAGAGCGGGTTATGAACGGCCGGCCTCCCGCGATTCCAGAAAGGTTCGGAGCTGGAGAGCACGCTCGAGCGCGGCGGGGTGGCGCTCGATCAGCTCGGCGGTCTGGGGCATGAAGGCGATGCCGCTCTGCGCCTTGTACTCGGCGTTGAACCGGCCGAACTTGGCGAAAAGAAAGACGTTCTCGCCGTTGGCATCGAAGAAGAGCTCCTCATCCAGCGCCCCGCGGAGGACGAAGGCGGCAGCCATTTCCCAATACCCGACCACCTGCCGCCAGAACTGGTTGTGCTCGGAGCCGAAGTCACGTTGCACGGCCAGAAGTTCGTCCAGCGACTTCGGGTTGAACTCATGGATGACCCACTGGCGCGCCGCCCGCATGCGCGGCTCGCGCCGCAGCTCATAGAGCCTCAGGATGATCTCCGCGTCCGCCGGGGTCGCCATAGCGCCTACTGCCCTGCCGTCAGGCGACAGCTTCCACCATCGGCCGCGTCCGTTCCGGGTCAGGCCGCTTGAGTTCCGGCGCTTCCTCCTTGGGCTTGGGCGGGCCAATCTTCTTTTCGAAGTGGCAGTGAACGCCCGTCGGGTTCTCCTCCTCGGCACCCTTCCTGGCGCGGCGCTTGGGCAGACGGTCGTGGTTGTTCGGGCACACGAGCCAGGTACCTTCCTTGTCGGCCATCTCCAGCAGATACGGGGACTTGCACTCCGGGCATGGCCCCGCCACGAGCTTCTGATTGGTGGTGAAGTCGCACTTCGGGTACCGCGTGCAGCCGTAGAAGGTGTCGCCGCGACGGTTCTTGCGGACCGCGACCTCGGCCCCACACTTCGGACACGGGACGTCCAGCAGATCCTGCTTGACGTACTTGCACTTGGGGTAGCCGGAGCAGGCGACGAACTCGCCGTACTGCCCTTCGCGCTGCAACAGCGGCTTTCCGCACTTCGGGCAGGGCTCGTCGAGTTGCACCGGCGGCTTGGACTGCTGCTTCTGGTTCAGCTTGCGGATGGTCTTGCAGGGCGGATCCTCGTTGTACCCCGGGCAGCTCATAAACGGACCGAAGGGGCCGTTGCGGAGCACCATCACGCGACCGCAGTTGTCGCAGAACTCCTCTTCCTGTTCGCCGTCGCCGGCGTCGGCGGTGGTGAGGTCGGGCTTGGCGGCGAAGTTCTCCTTGGTGAAGTCGCAGGAGTAGGGCTCGACCATGACCTTGCCCTGGCCGGCCGCCTTTTGCAGCGCCTTGAGCAGGGCGTCCTTGTCCTGGACCTCTTCGTTGAAGTTGGCGGTCTCGCCGTCCATCGCCTTGACGTACATGGGGAAGTGGAAGTCGGCGAGCACCTTCTTGACGGCCGCCTTGGGGTCCTTCTTCAGGGTGCCCTGGGCGACGGTCATGGGCTTTTGTTTCGTGAAGTTTGAGCAGGAGTAGAAGGAGCCGAACTTGCCCCACTTGAGGATCAGCGGCGCGCCGCATTTTTCGCAGGTTTCGGCGGTCTCGCGCTCCATCGCCTTGACGTCTTCCATCTGCTTTTCGGCGACCTTGAGCTCCTTTTCGAAGTGCTCGTAGAAGCCGCTCAGCAGATCGGTCCAGCGCTCCTGGCCGCCTTCCACGGCGTCCAGTTCGCTTTCAAGCTGGGCGGTGTACCCGGGCTCGAAGATGTACGGGAAGTTCTTCACCAGGAGCTCGGTGACCACCATGCCGATCTCCGTCGGGATCAGCTTTTGAGCGATCTTCTTGACGTAGTCGCGCTCCTGGATCGTGTTGATGATGGACGCGTAGGTCGAAGGGCGGCCGATCCCCTTCTCTTCCAAAGCTTTAACCAGACTCGCTTCGTTGAAGCGGGGCGGAGGCTGGGTGAACTTCTGCTGCGGGTCGAGCCGGTTGGCGCTCAGCGGCTGTCCCTGCGCCAGTGCGGGGAGTCGGCGGTCGGACGCGCTCTCTTCGCTGGTGGCGTCCCTGGCGTCTTCGCTATGGTCGCCATCGGCGCTGCCCTCGGCCAGTTTCTTGTCTGCCGCGACCTGCTTAGCATCGCTTGCGGCGCGCGCCTTTTTGGTCCTCTCCTCGAAGTAGAGAAAACCGTCGAACTTGAGCACGCTGCCGGTCGTACGGAAGTCATAGCTCATGGACCCGGCACGGGCCTCGATGTCGACCGTGGTCGCGTCGAACACGGCGGGCACCATCTGGCTCGAGACCGCACGCTCCCAGATCAGCTTGTAGAGCCGGAATTGCTCGTCGGAGAGGATAGCGACGGACCTGGTCGGGAACGAAGTTGAAGTTCGTCGGGCGGATGGCTTCGTGCGCATCCTGCGCGTCGGACTTGCTTTTGTACGTGTTCTCGGACTTCGGCAGATACTTTTCGCCGACGTTCTTGCCCACCCACTCGCGGATCTCCGCGATGGCGTCGGGGCTCATCCGCGTCGAGTCGGTACGCATGTAGGTGATCAGCCCGACGGTGCCCTCGTTGCCGAGCTCGATGCCTTCATAGAGCCGCTGCGCTACGCCCATCGTGCGGCGAACGTTGAAGCCGAGCCGGCCAGCGGCGTCCTGTTGCAGCTTGCTGGTGGTATACGGCGCGGCGGGCCGGCGCTGGCGCTCCTTGGTCTCGATGCCGCGTACACGCCACGTCGCATTCTGAAGCTGCGCCATCACCTCATCGACGGCTTCCTTGTCGGGCAGCGCGTTGGCGAGGAACTGTTCCTTCCCATCCTTATCGACACCGTTGGAGACGCGGATAGGCTGGCCCTTCACGCCGACCATGCGGGCGACGAACTCCTGCGCGCCGTCCTTCTTCTGGCCCGGGATGAGGAAGGCGTCGATGTTCCAGTACTCGACCGCGTTGAACGCGTTGATCTCGCGTTCGCGCTCGACGATCAGTCGCAGGGCGACGGTCTGCACACGGCCGGCGCTGAGGCCGCGCTTCACCTTGTCCCACAGCAGCGGGGAGATCTGGTAGCCCACGAGGCGGTCGAGCACACGGCGGGTCTGCTGCGCGTCCACCAGGTTTTCGTTGACGTCACGGGTGCGCTCGAACGCGGCTTTGACGGCCTTCTTCGTGATCTCGTTGAAGGTGACGCGGCGGATCTTGGTCTTGTCCTTCACCGAGGGCAGGAGCTGCATCTTGAGGTGCGCGGCGATGGCCTCGCCTTCGCGGTCAGGGTCAGGCGCGAGGAACACGGCATCGCTCTTGGCGGCCAGCTTCTTCAGCCGGTCGACGACCTTTTCCTTGCCAGGGGACACGATGAGCGTTGGCTCAAAGGTGCGGTGCTTCAGCTCCACACCGATATCGTTCTTCGGCAGGTCCATGATGTGGCCGATAGAAGCCTCCACCACATAGTCGCTGCCGAGATATTTGTTGATCGTCTTTGCCTTTGCGGGCGACTCCACGATCACGAGATTTTTGGCCATTACCTTACCTGCTCGAAACACCCTGCAGGCCGAAGTATGCGGCCGGCGGCGATTCGTCCCTCTTGTAGCCTGCAAACTAACACGGCGTGCGGCGAGAACGTCAATTTGCTGTGGAAAGCCCCCGCCGCGTTTCGCTCCCGGGCTGCCCGGTCGCCTGCGATATAGACGCGGCCGCGTTGTGATGGTTCCGGTACCGATCCGGATGCGTTTTTCGAACGAAGATCAAAGACTCCGGACATAGTTCTTGCCCGGCATCTGGCGGACTCGACCCGCAAGTTCCAGCTCAAAGAGCGCCGTGAAGACCTCCCCGGAGCCCAGTTCGCCTTCAAGGCGATCGATCAACTGGTCCAACTGCAGGGCTTCGTCGGCCTGGAGATGCTGCAGGACCAAACGCTCGTGATCCCCGAGCGGGTTCCCGCCCGGCGATGTAGCCATGCCGTCAAATAAGGATGCGGTGACGCCCGGCTTGGATTCACCGCGCGCCCTTGCCTCGGCGTCGGCGCGCTCCTCGAGGTCGAGCCGAATCTGCGACGGCAGGTCCTCCCAGACGTCCTCCCAGGTGGCGGTAAGCTTCGCGCCCTGCTTGATGAGCGTGTTGGGGCCCCAGGCGTTTTTGTTGGTTACGTTACCCGGTACGGCGTACACGTCACGGCTCTGCTCGATCGCGCAGCGGGCCGTGATGCGGGTGCCGGAGTACTCTGCGGCCTCGACGACCAGGACACCGCAGCTCATGCCGCTGAGGGTGCGATTGCGGATGGGAAAGTTCTGCGGCGCCGGGAAGGTGCCGATGGGGAACTCGCTGATGACGGCGCCGCCGCAGGCCACGATGTCTTCGGCAAGCCGTTTGTTTTCCTTGGGATAGATCACGTCGATGCCGGTTCCCCAGACGGCGACGGTGGTCCCGCCGGCCTCCAGCGCGCCTTTGTGTGCGGCGGTGTCGACCCCGCGCGCCATGCCGCTCAGAATGGCAAGACCGCGTTTGGCGAGGTCCCGGCTGAGCATCTCCGCCATGCCCGCACCGTACGGCGAGGGCTGGCGCGTACCTACAACGGCGATCCCCGGCCGGCTCAGGGCCTCCAGGTTGCCGCGGACCCAGAGCACCGGAGGGGGATCGTAGATCTCCAGCAAGCGCTCAGGGTAGGCGTCCTCGTCGGCGGTGACGAGCGTGGCTCCCTGCTCAGCGATGCGGCGAAGTTCTTCCTCGGCGAGCCTCCGGCCCCGACCGTTGAAGACAAACTGGGCCGCTTCGGCGGGCAGGCCGGCACCTTCCAACTCTGTGAGCGAAGCGGCGAAGACGCGTTCCGGGGTCCTGAGCTGCCGGACCGCCCGCAGGCAGCGTGTGGGGCCCATACCCGGGGCCAATACCAAAGCCAGCCAGCCTAGCCGGCGCTCTTGCAACATCTCTGGTTTCAATGCTCTGCGTTCTCCCTGAGAGTCGGTGGTCAGGGTAACGCCGCGCCCCTACGGGACCAATCCCCTATAGGTTCCATGTGCCGAGGAGATTGCCCCACCCTGGGATGCCGGTCCGAAGAAACGGGCGGAGCATCTTAGACCTGTGCCTCTCCGCGTCGCCGCTATCTCGTTTCTGAACCCTGCACCGCTTCTCTATGATTTTGAGCACGCGCCGACGGCCGACGAACTCAGGCAGCGGTATGACGTGCACTACACCACCCCAGCGCGATGCGCCGCGGAGTTGCACGCCGGGAATGCGGACCTGGGCCTCATCCCGATTGCAGAGCTGACGCCGGATCTGGCGATCGTTCCCGGGTGCACCATCGCATCGCTGGATGCGGTGCGCAGCATCCTTCTGCTGGTTCGAAACCGGGGACAGCGGTCTGTTGAAGACGCCCTTGGCGGGATTTCGGCCGTCGCGGCGGACAGCGCCTCGCGATCCTCCGCAGCGTATCTGCGCGTGATCCTGCAGCAGTTTTACGGCACCCATCCGAATTTCGAGGAGCGCGCGGCGGATCCTCTGGCCATGCTCGCCGAGCACGACGCCGCGCTGCTGATCGGGGACCCGGCGCTGCATGGCCCGTGAACGCCAGGCCGAGATGGACGCTGAGTTTCGGCACAGATCCGGGGAGTCGCTTTTATGGATTGATCTGGCTCGGCTTTGGAGGCAGCATACCGGCCTCCCCTGGGTGGCCGCGGTGTGGGCGGTTCGGCCCCAGGCTCTGGAGCGGGAAGGCTTCTGCGCCGGCCAGTTGATTCGCGATCTCAATCGGAGCCGTGAGGCCGGTCAGGCGCACGTCGAGGACCTCGTACGTGAGTGGACGCCGCGCCTGGCGATTCCGCCGGAGACGATCCGGACGTACCTGACGCACAATATCCACTACGCGCTGGACGCCGAGTGCATGCAGGCGATCCGCAGCTTCCGCCGCTTCAGCGCGGAGCTAGGTGTGCTGCCCGCCTTGCCGGACCTGAGGGTGCTCGAAGGCTGAGGGTTCCCGTCGGACGCAATTCCGCCGGGCCGTCGAGCTGCGATATACTTGGACCTGTGCCGGGTCCTACGCGACGCGTACCCGCCAACCCCGCCAGGTCCGGAAGGAAGCAACGGCAACGGGCCAACGCGGGCGCAGTAGGGAAACCCGGTACACCTTTCTTTCAAGAGCCATCCGGCTCGACCCCTCCTCAAGTCACCAACCAGGAAGCGGCGGCCTCAGCCCGGTCGCGGTAACATTCTGTTTACCGCCGAAATCGAGGTCGCCGCACACTTGAGCTCAGCCCCACAGCCGCAGCCCCAATCCAGAAGTCTTCGCCGCGCCAAGATCTCGTCGCTTGGCACCTACGTTCCGCCCCGGCTGCTCACGAACGCCGACCTCGAAAAGATGGTCGAGACGAACGACAGGTGGATCGTAGAGCGCACCGGCATCCGCGAGCGCCACATCGTGGAAAAAGGCACGGCGACGAGCGACCTGGCTGCAGAGGCCGCCCGTGACTGCCTGACCCGGGCCGGCATCGCGCCGACCGACGTCGACGCGATCATCGTCGCGACCGTTACCCCGGACATGTTCTTCCCGGCGACTGCGTGCCTGGTGCAGGCCAAGATCGGCGCCATCAATGCGTGGGGCTTCGACCTTTCGGCAGCCTGCTCGGGATTTGTGTATGCGCTGCAGGTGGGCGCCAAGCTGGTGGAGTCGGGTGCGCATAGCAAGGTGCTGGTGATCGGCGCGGATGTCATGAGCGCCATCGTGGACTACACCGAACGCTCGACCTGCATCCTGTTCGGCGACGCCGCGGGTGCCGTGCTGCTGGAACCGTGTGCCGAGGGCGAGGTCGGGCTGATCGACTACCGGCACGAGGTGGATGGGTCGGGTGGACCCGCGCTGTGCATGGAGGCGGGAGGAAGCCGGCTTCCGGCCAGCCACCAGACCGTGGACCAGAAGCAACACTTCATCCATCAGGACGGCCAGACGGTATACAAGTTCGCGGTCCGCAAGATGGCCGAGCTTGCCGAGTCGGTGCTCGAGCGCAATGGGGTCTCCGGCTCCGAACTGGGCTGCTTTATCCCCCACCAGGCCAACAAGCGCATCATTATGTCGACGGCGGAGCGGCTGGGAATGCCGGAGGATCGGGTGATCATCAACATCGACCGTTATGGCAACACGACGGCGGCGACGATCCCGCTCGCGATGCAGACGGCACTGGAGGAGAACCGCCTGAAGCGCGGTGACCTGGTGCTGCTGGCCAGCGTAGGCGCCGGTTTTACGGCCGGAGCGACCCTGCTGCGCTGGGAGATGTAGGCGTTCGGCGGCACAGCCTGTGCCTTTGTACCTCGACGCGCTACAATCTGCTCCACGTAGGCGAACAAACGACGAGTCCCTGCCTGCTATTGCTCCAGGCCCCTGCTCCTGTGCAGAGCTTTAGGCAGGTTGACGGTATCCCCCATTCAGGTCGTTGACAGAGCCTCACACGCCTGAGAGAACTAACCCAAGAGCGAAGACGACGCTTTTCAACGGTCGACTGGGTTCAGGAAGTGATCCCCAGACCCAGCTTTTTGGCACTGTTTTCGGGACGCTTATTCGAGTTATCTGCCCGCACGTCAACGACTTGAGCAGTTTGTGCCAAATTTTGCAGTGAAATCCGTGCGGCGATGGCCTCCAGCTGGAACCAGTGGGCGCTGCCACAGTAACGCCGAGGGTTCAAGGTTGGATTTGCGGACTTCGGACCTTTTTTCCACGCGTCGCACCGTTCGAGCGGCGCGCATCGAAGTAGAGGTAGTGTGCTGGTGAGTCGTCCACATAACGTCGCTGTGCCCTACCCAAGCCGAATGGCTTGGCTGGCGCGTCTGCCGAAGTGGACCTGCTCGTTCGCGTTTCAGCCAATCGTGAACGCACGCACACAGCAGGTGACAGCGTATGAGGCGCTGGTTCGCGGCCCCAACAACGAGAGCGCCGACGCCATTCTGAGCAGCATCAAGCCCGCGGACCTGGCGACCTTCGATGAGGAGTGCCGAAAGGCGGCGCTGAGCATCGCCCGGCGGCTCGAGATCAACTGTGACCTCAACCTGAATCTGCTGCCACAGGGCTTCCGCGCCGACCGGGACTGCCTTGCGTCGACGCTCGACACGGCCATTGAGGAGGGTTTCGACCCCGAACGGCTCGTGCTGGAGGTGACGGAGACCGAGGTGCTCGGCAACCAGGACCGGTTCACGGAGCTGGTGGGCATCTACCGCGGCCTGGGCATGCGCACGGCGATCGATGACTTCGGGTCCGGCTATTCCGCGTTGAACGTCCTGGCCGAGTTTCATCCGGACCAGATCAAGCTGGACAAGCAGCTGATCCGGGGTATCCAGCAGCGCGGGCCGCAGCAGGCGATCGTTCGCGCCATCCTGCAGATCTGCCGCGACCTCGGCATCCAGTTCATCGCGGAAGGCATCGAGAGCGAGGCGGAATACCAATGGCTGCTCGACGAGGGTGTTGAACTCTTCCAGGGGTATCTGTTCGCGCATCCGGCGTTTGAATCGTTGCCGGTCGCGGAGTTCCCACCCGCACGGACCGAGCAGCCGTCGCAGGCCGAATAACGAGCAGGGAACTGGTAAACTAGTCTTTGTGACGTCTGCCGATCTTCTCGAGACTTCCGCCCCCGCTGCGGACTCGATCTCCGAACAATCTGAGCCGCAAACCGCCCGTCCAAAGGTGGGGTTTGTGTCGCTGGGCTGCCCCAAGAACCTCGTCGACAGCGAGGTGATGATGGGGCTGCTGGACCGCGCCGGAGCGGAACTGACGCCGCGCGCCGACGACGCGGAGATCATCGTCGTGAACACCTGCTCGTTTATCGACTCCGCGAAGCAGGAGTCCGTCGACGCGATCCTGGAGATGGTGCAGCACAAGGCCGCGAACGGCGGTCGGGCGAAGCGCCTGGTGGTCGCCGGGTGCCTGGTCGAGCGGTACCGGGACGAGATCCGCAAGAACATCCCCGAGGTAGACGCAGTCGTCGGGACCGGCGAACTGGAACTGATCCTGGAGGCAGCCGGGTTACAGCGGCCCGCGCCGGCGCCGGCGACGAACTCGCCGTTCACGGTGCTGACCTCGCTACAGGTTGCGGCCATCGACACGGCACAGGTCAATGCGAGCGACGCAGCACAGATTCGGCGCGCGCACTCGGCCGTGCACCAGCACTCGAGGCCGGAGTCGGACGGCCCGCAGATGGACGTAGCGAACTCTCGCCCTGAGGGCGATGCACGCGAAGCGGCCGGGAGGTTTTCGCGCGAGGCCTGGGACGGCGCGACCGCTGCCCTGCCGAGCTACCTTTACAGCGAAGTTACGCCGCGCATCCTGACCACAGCGCGGGCATCGGCGTACATCAAGATCGCGGAAGGTTGCGATCACCCCTGTTCGTTCTGCATCATCCCGCAGTTGCGCGGTAAATTCCGCTCGCGACCAATCGGATCCGTTGTCGCCGAGGCGCAGCAGTTGATCGCCCAGGGTGTTCGCGAGATCACCCTGATCGGCCAGGACACGACCTGCTACGGCGAGGACCTTGCGCCCGATGCCGCCACCGGCAAGCGTCCCGAACTTGCGGACCTGCTGGACGCGCTGGCTCCGCTGCCCGGCCTGAAGTGGCTGCGGTTCCTGTACGCGTACCCCAACAAGATCACGACGCGGCTGCTTGAGGCCATGGCACGCCACGAGAACGTCGCGAAGTACCTGGATGTGCCGTTGCAGCATGCCAGTGCGAGCGTCCTGCGGCGCATGAAGCGTGGCGGGACGGCGGATCGCTTCCTGCAGATCCTGGAAAAGGCTCGCAAGACCGTGCCCGGCCTGGTGCTGCGGACGAGCTTCATCGTGGGTTTTCCGGGCGAGACGGAGGCTGACTTCGAAGAGCTCTGCGCGTTTGTGCAGGCGGCGAAGTTCGACTGGCTCGGCGTCTTTTCGTACTCCGATGAGGAAGGCGCGAAGGCGTTTGAGTTGGGCGAGAAGGTGCCAAAGCGCACGATCGAAGCGCGGCGCCGCAAGCTGATGCGTTTGCAGAACAAGATCAGCCGCAAGGCGAAGGCGCAGTGGGTTGGGCGTGAGGTCGAAGTACTCGTAGAAGGCCCCAGCGAGGAGACCGAACTGCTTTGGCAGGGCCGCACGCTGGAGCACGCGCCGGAGATCGATGGCGTTGTGCTGATCAACGACTTCGGACCGCATGAGGCGCTGGTTCCGGGCACCTTCTACCGCGCCGAGATCACCGAATCGCACGACTACGATGTGGTCGCGCGCATCATCGAATAGAAGCTATGGCAAAGAAGAACACACTCCGATGCCCAACGTGTCGGGCGCTGGTGGCTGCCGGAAGCGAGGACTTCCCTTTCTGCTCTGACCGTTGCCGCAGGATTGACCTCGGCAAGTGGGCCTCCGGCGATTACAAGATCAGCTCGCCGATCCTTGACCCGGATCTGCTCGAAGAGCTGGAGCACTCGCAGCAGCAGGCGAACCCGTTCGGCAGCGAAGAGCACAAGGAATGGAAGAACTAGGTGCGCAAGACCGTTTGGGCGTGGCTGGTCGCGACGTTCTTTGGCGTGGGTTACCTTAAGCCCGGGCCTGGCACCTATGGTTCGGTCGCGGCCGCCATCCTGTGGCTGCTGGCGGCCTGGTTTGTCCATCACAACACCCTGACCCTGACGATTGTGACGGCTGTTGCGGTGGTGATCGCAACGGCGGTGGGTATCCCTGCGGCGACGCGTGTGGCACGCGAGTCCGGGCGCGAAGATCCGGGGTTCGTAGTCATCGACGAGGTCGCTGGTCAATGGATCGCGCTGCTTCTTGTGCCGCCGATGTGGACCAACGCACTGCTCGCGGTGCTCTGGTTTCGCTTCTTCGACATTCTGAAGCCCTGGCCGATTCGCAAGTTCGAGGACTTCCCCGAGGGCAAGGGCATTATGGCCGATGATCTGGTCGCCGGACTGTTCGCGCTCGCGTTGACGCACCTATCCCTGTATCTGCTGCAAAGAATCTACTAAGCGCGTGCAGCGGGGCCGGGTAGAATCGCCGCCATGACTGTCGCCGATCTCCAGACACTCTTTGAGTACGCGGCCTGGGCCGACGGCAGGCTCTTCGATGTCATCTCGAACCTCACCACGTACGAGTTCACACGCTCTGTTGCGGGGAGCTATGGGTCCGTGCGCGACACGACCGTGCACATGCTGAGTGCGACGTGGGGCTGGGTCGGCCGTTGCAGCGGACAGGAACGCGGTCCCGCGCTTGTGCCGGCGAACTACCCGACCGTAGCCGCGGTACAAGATCTGCGCGAAAAGGTGCAAGGGATCGCTGGCGCGTTCCTCGCGACCTTGCGGGAGAAGGACGTGGAGCGGCTGGTGGAGTTCCAGTTCCCCGGGGCTCCCAAGTACGCGCTGAGGCTCGGCGATCTGATGCAACACGCGGTCATTCACGGCGTGCATCATCGAGGGCAGGTCGCGTTGCTGCTCCGCGAACTGGGGTACGCGCCCGGCAACTTCGACTTCGTCTTCTTCGTGGCCGAACGACAGGGGCCTGTGGCCGCCGACGTCCCGAGCTAGTTCACGAAGCGGCGCATCCGGATATTCATCACGATGCCGAGCGCGAGAAAGGTGAACAGCACCGACGATCCGCCGTAGCTCAGGAGCGGCAGAGGGATGCCGGTCACGGGCATGAGGCCCACGCACATGCCGACGTTGACCGCGACCTGGAAGAGCAACACCGAAGCGATGCCCATGACGATAAGCGTCCCGGGCGGGTCCGGCGCGGTCTGCGCGTTTTCGATCAGCCGGACGAGAATGAGGAAGTAGAGCAGCAGCACACCGATGGCGCCGATGAACCCGTGCTCTTCGCAGAACGCGGCGAAGATAAAGTCGGTATACGGGATGGGCAGAAAGTCGCCTTGAGTCTGGGTACCCTTGTTGGAGCCCTTGCCCCAGATGCCGCCCGAGCCGACCGCGATCAGGCTTTGGCGGATCTGGTACCCGGAGCCTTTGGGGTCGGTGTCAGGGTTGGCGAAGGCGGTGAGGCGAGCCTTCTGGTACGGCTTCAGGACCTTGCCGCTCTTCCAGACGCCACCCACGAGCACGACAAATGCCAGCAGGATAATTGCTGCCTGCTTGAGGCGGATGCCGCCGAGGAAAAGCCCGACCAGCAGCACCGGGGAGTAGGTCAACGCCGTCCCGAGATCCGGCTGTGAGAGCACCAGCAGCATAGGCACGCCGATCAGCGCAAAGGCTTTGGCGATGTCCAGCCAGTACAACTCGCGCTTATTCGCGATGAAGCTCCAAAAGAAGCGCGCGGCGACGACGATCAGGATGAGCTTCACCCACTCGGAGGGTTGAAAGTGGACGCCGCCGCCCAGGTTGATCCAGCGCCGGCCGCCCAAGACCTTTTGCCCGAAGGCCTTGACCGCGAGCAGGCTGAAGATGCCGATCCCGTACGCCCAGGGTGCGATATCGAGCAGGCGATGGTAGTCGATCATCGCCATGCCGAACATCAGGACCATGCCGCAGGCGAGGAAGCCCATCTGCTTGACTTGAAAGCCGTGGAACTTCGTCATGGCGGTGGCCGAACGAATCTCCACCACGCTGAGCACACTGAGGATCAGGACAAAGGCCAGCAGCGTCCAGTCGAAGTCACGAAAGCGCGAGCGAAACACAGGTCGATTCTATCGCCAGCCACTCCCGTACAAAGCGCTCATCGTGTCTCGAGCCGACACGCTCGCGAGCGCTGTGCCTCCACTCGCCTCGTGCTCAGGCTGACAGCAGCACAGCCCGAGGCTATTGAATTCTTTCTGCGCGGTCGGTGGAAGCTTGGTGGCTGTAGAGCGTTTCGAGGGGCAGCCAGATGTTGAAACGGGTGCCGTGATCCTCGGGTCTCGTGGAGCTTTGCACGTCGATGGTGCCGCCATGGCCTTCGATGAACTGCCGGGCGACCCACAGACCAATCCCCGTTCCGATGGAGTTTCGCGTCGTGAAGAACGGCTCAAACACGCGGCCGAGGTTCTCGGCTGGAATCCCAATGCCGGTGTCCTCTATCCGGAGGCAAAGGCCTGCACGTCCGGCGTGCGGGTCGCTTTCCAAACGGAACGAAAGGCGGCCACCGGAGGGCATCGCGTAAGCGGCGTTGGTGATCAGGTTCGAGATCACCTGCAGCAACTCACCGCGGCGCACGACGATCTCCGGACAGGCTTCAAACATTGTGCGGATCTCGATGTTGGCGCCGCTCAGCTTGGACTCGTAGATCCGAAGCGCATCGCGCACAAGCTGCGGCAGCGAGACACTGGCTGCGGCGTTCTGTTCGCGATAGAACCCAAGCGTCTGCTTGGCGATGTGGGCGAGGCGTTCGAGTTCACCTTCGGCAGCGCTGAGAAAGGTCCGGGTCTCGCTATCAAGGGTGTTGAGCTTGGCGAGATACACGAGGTTGAGGACGGCCTCGAGCGGGTTGTTGATCTCGTGCGCGATTGTGGCCGCCATCTTGCCACTGGCGGCCAGCTTTTCCGCCTGCACGACCTTTTCCTCGAGGAGCTTGCGTTCCGAGACGTCCCTCGCAATCTTCGAGGCACCGATCACAATGCCGTTCGCGTCGCGCAGCGGCGAGATCGTCAGCGACACGTCGAGCTTCTTGCCGGACTTGGCTACGCGGGTGGACTCATAGTGTTCGACACGCTCACCGTGGCGGATCTTGTCGATGATCATCGCCTCTTCGTGGTGTAGTTCCGGTGGGATCAGCGTGAGGATAGAGCGGCCGATCATCTCCTGCTCGGTGTAGCCGAAGATGCGTTCCGCGGCTTGGTTCCAGCTAGTGACGGTTCCGTTCAGATCCTTGCTGACGATGGCATCGTCGGCGGATTCGACGATCGCCGCCAGCCGGAACCGGGCGATATCGGCGAGCTTCTGCGCCGTGATGTCGCGGGCGATCTTGGAGGCGCCGACGACCTGGCCGGCTTCGTTGAGGATCGGCGAGATTGTGAGCGAGACCACGATCTCGCCACGATCCTTGGTGAGGCGACGCGTCTCATAGTGGTCGATCTGCTCGCCCGCGCGAAGCTTGCGCAGGATCTCCGGCTCTTCGTACTTCAGGTACTCGGGGATGAGCCGCAGGACGGAGCCGCCGACGATCTCTTCAGGCGCGTACCCGAAGATCCTCTGGGCCGCCGGGTTCCAGCTCGTGATGATGCCGTCCAGGTTCTTGGTGATGATCGCGTCTTCCGACGAATGGATGATCGCTTCGAGGAGAGCGGACGGCCCGAGGTCCCGGGGTAAATCCATCTTGGGTTTGGCGGAGGTGGACATCAGCACTTGCGCTTTGCTCTGCATTCTAGCGTCGTCGTTGGATCACACCAAATATATCGTTCCGAGAGCCTTTGTACGATGCGGTTTCCTCATCAGGGCCAGGCTGCGCAGCGCGGCTGGATCTCGTGATGCTTGCCGTTTGCCTGAGAAGGCGCTCGTTCGGTTGCGGCATAGTCGCGATTACAGCCCGCCGGTGGGCGCCTGCGCGGAGGTGGCCGAGACCGCGGCCTTGGTACGGGGGAGGTCGGCTGCGGGGGTCTGCCGTTGCGGCTGAACCGGTGCGGACGGGACGCCCTCGGCAGGCTTGGGAGCCTCGGCCAGCTTGAGCAGATTGCCCTGCCGTGCGCGCTGCTTGTTGACGTAGGCGCTGATCACCTGCGCGGCGAGCTTCGCGGAGTTGTTACCCCAGTTCCCGTGCTCCCAAAGCACAGCGACCACGATGTCAGGATTGCGGCGCGGAGCCATGCCGACAAACCAGGCGTTGGGCTCGGTGTTATGCCCCTTGCCAGTCTTCGCGAGCGCCGTATGGCTCATCACCTGTGCGGTGCCGGTCTTGCCGGCGAAGTCGACCCCTTCCAGGTGCGCCGCGTATGCGGTGCCGATCGGGCTGGAGGTTACGTTCGCCATGGCATCGGTGATGAGCTGCCAGTTCTCCGATGAGAGCGGAATGGTCCTGTCGCCCGAGCCGGGATAGGTCTCGCGCACGGCTTGCAACTGGTCGGAGGTCAACTCGGTCGGGAAGACCACGTGCGGACGGCGGAGCACACCGCCGGAGGCGATGCCGCTGATGGCGCGCGCAAGCTGTAGCGGCGTCACCTGGATCGCGCCCTGGCCGATGCCGACCGAGATCGTCTCGCCCGCGTACCACTTGTCGTGCTGCGTCTTGATCTTCCACTGCTCCGAGGGCATGAGGCCAGTGGCCTCGTCGGGCAGATCCACGCCTGTCTTCTGCCCGATGCCAACCTCGTTCGCGTACTTGTCGATCGTGCCAATGCCGAGCCGGTTCGCGAGGGTGTAATAGAACGTATCGCAGGAGTACGGGATCGCGGTCTCGATGCTGACGCCGCCGTGGTGGCGATCGCACGCGAAGAAGTGACCGTAGAACGTGGCTCCGCCGCTGCACTGCACGTGCATGTTCTGCGCGACACCCTCCTGCAAACCCGCGAGCGACATGATGATCTTGAACGTAGATCCCGGCGCAAGCTGGGCCTGGATGGCCTTGTTGAAGAGCGGATGATCCTGGTTTTCCAGGATGGTCTGCCAATACGCCTTCGTGAGGCGAACCGAAAACTGGTTGGGGTCGAACGTCGGGCGCGACGCCATGGCGAGGATCTCGCCGGTATGCGGATCCATCGCCACGATCGCGCCGATCTTGCCTTCCAGCGCCTGCTCTGCGGCCTTTTGCACATCCAGATCGACGGTGAGGCGAAGGTCCTTGCCGGGCGTCGCATACTCCTCGCCCATGACGCCGAGCTCGCGCCCGTGCGAGTTCACGATCATGTCGCGCGAGCCATCCTGGCCGCGCAGGATCTCGTCGTACGCCTCTTCGACCCCAGACTTGCCGACCACATCGCCGGGCTCGTAAAAGGCGAACTTGGAGTTGTTCAGGTCGGCCTCGCTGACCTCGCCAACATACCCGATCAGGTGGGCCATGAAGCCGTCGCGCGGGTACAAACGGCGCTGCTCGTCGATGGTGTCGAGTTCGGGAAGTTCATCGCGATGAGCGGCGATAAAGGCCTGCTCGTCGGGCGTGATGTCCTGCTTCAGCGGGATGGGCTGGTATTTGGGCGCGTACTTGAAGTGCTCGATGATGGCCTGGATCTGGGCAGGATCCATGTGCAGGCCCTGGGCGATCAGGGGCAGATCGTGGTCGATGGCCCCAAGCTGCTCACGCAGGAGATAGCACGTCACCGACGGGTAGTTATCGACGATGATGCGGCCTTCGCGGTCAAGCAGGCGGCCACGCGGCGCGAGCACAGGAACCTTGCGGATCCGGTTCTGTTCGGCCAGAACGCGGTAGCTCTCGGCCCCAAGCACCTGTAGCCGCCAAAGGCCGATCCCGAGCACGAGCAGCACCAGCGCCACCACATATTGCGCGACGGCGAGCTTGGTCGGAGAGACCTTTTCCTTGCGCTCTAGGTTGTCTACTGTCACGTTCGTCGGGCCCGCTTACTTTTTGGACGGTTTTCGTCCTGTGTAGTCTACCGTTTGAGGGCCGTCAGGCCACATTAATCGCGCTGTTTGAAGCGGTCCAGCAACATGAAGATGGGAATGGCGACCGCCGTATTCACGCCGGCACGAATCAGCTCATACACAGGCTGCAGATGTTCGCTGGTGATGCCGATCATGCGGCGGCGAATGATGTACAGGATCACGCTCTGCAGCAGGCTGGCGACGAAGTTGATCAGGACGCGCGCGAAGATGTTCTCAACATCGACCGTGAAGCTGACGCTGGCGCCAATGTAGCCGATGATGGCCTTGGAGATGCCGAAGACGCCAAACGGTTGATCCGTCAGAGCGTCCTGCAGCAACCCGATCACCGTGCCCGTGACCGCGCCGGCGATGGGACTGCGACGCGAGACCGCGAAGAAGACGGTAACGATGAGCGGAAGATCCAGAATGTCGAGCCGCGGCGAGATGCGCGGCAGCATCGCGCCCAGCAGGATGCAGATCAGGGGTGCCAGCACCGTCACCGCGGGGTGAAAGGTGTACTGCTCCAGTTCGCGGCGGGAGGTGTAACTGTGCTCAGGCATGCCGTGCTTGAGTTCGAGGATACCGTGAGCGGTGCGGTCGCTCAGTGTCCGCGTCCCCGAGACCACTCCCACAACTGGGGCATAATGCTGGTCATGCCAACCGCGTTTGAGAGTGCGCAGTTGAACCTGAAGCTGTTTGAGCTTCGCCGTGAACCTGTCCTGCGCGAAGCCCGGGAGTGGTTTCTGATGCGAGTTCAACCCGGAAAGCCTCCAGGAGATGGAGGTGCTGGCCGGTGGCCAGCGCAACGCCTCATTCCGGATGGTGATCAGCTATTGGGAGATCGCGTCCTCGCTGGTCACCACGGGTGCTATCGACGCGGCATCGTTTCTCGCTGCGCACGGCGAGATCGTCGGCACGTTCAGCAAACTTCAACCGTTTCTCGCGGAGTTGCGGTCCGCTTTCGGCGAACCGGGATTCTGCCGGAACATCGAGGAAGTCGTTATGAGCATGCCGGACGCGGTGGAAACCATGAGCCGCCGACGGAAGAAGCTGCGAGCCGCAGCGAACGCCAAGCAAACAGCGGCCGGCTAGCGTCTACTGCCGCGGCTGCGTGGGCGCCGCCGGAGCGCCGGGCGTCAGGTCGCTCGCGGGCGGAGCGGTGCCGGGCGAGTAACGATCGGGATGAAGCGCCGGTTGGGGCACCGGCATCCCCGAGTTGGGCACACCGGGAACGCCGCCCGGACCTTTGGCGGCAGCGTCTGCCGCGGCCGCGCCCGGGGCTCCAACTGCATCTTGAGCCTGTGCCTTGTTCTCGTGCACGCTGGGCAGGCGCTCGGCGATGAGGTCAGCGGCCCGCTTGTTCTCTTCGGCTACAGCCTGCGCCTGGGCGGCGTCGGCCTGCGATGCGGGCGGAAGGTCAGGGACGGTGCCGGTGATCACCAGCACCTCTTCAAGCTGGTGGAGGTTCGCCGCGGGCTTGATGCGAATGAGCGTGTACGGCGGGTGCGCCGGGTCGGGCGCAACGGAGGTGATCACGCCGACCGGGAGCCCACGCGGAAAGACCTGGTCGCCACCCGACGTGACCACCTGCTCGCCCGGCTTGATGCGCTCGTCGGCGGTGAGGTTGTTGATGGTGACCTCACCGGCCGCGGTGCCGCGCAGGATGCCACGCATGCGCGACGAAGCAAGGAACACACCCGCGCCCGAGTTCGAATCGTTCAGCAAGACGAGTTGTGCCGTGTGCGGCGTCACGTCGCGTAACTTACCGACCACGCCTTCGGGCGTCATGACGGGCTGTTCGGGTTTGAGGCCGTCGGCTGAGCCCTTGTCGATCCAGACCACGTGCGACTGGTCCGATCCGCTGGTCCCGATGACCTGCGCCGCGACCGTGGTGGCAATGTATTGCTGCTTAAACGCGAGCAGATGCTGGAGGCGGCGGCCTTCGGCGGCGTCCTCGGCGAAGCTGGCCTGCTCGGCGCGAAGGCGGGCGATCTCGGTGCGAAGGGCGAGATTCTGCTCGCGGGTGTGGCGGAGATCGACATAGTTGGCCCACAGATGGCGCACGCCGGAGCCGGTGGCCTCGGCCGCATGCTCAACGGGCCCAAAGACGGCCATCGTCCAGGAGCGCAGGAGACTAACCTTGGAGCCGTCGTTCGCGCCTCCCATGGCCAGCGCGGGTCGCACCGGTCGCTGTACCTGGACCGCAAGCCAGAGCGTCTGCGCCAACACCAGCGCGAGCAGAACGAGCGGGTTTCTCAGGCGTGCGAAGGACTCCATGGGCCGAAATGCGGCAAACGGGCCGCATGGATATTATCCACGCAAATTGCACCAGTTTTTGCGCAGTGCACCCGCGATTAGCATGAAGGACGTGACGCTTTCGATGCAGACGCCAGTGAAGTTCCTCAAGCGCGTCGGCGACCGCGTCGCAGCGAGCCTCGCGGAGCGCGGCGTCGAAACCGTCGAGGATCTGCTCTACCATCTGCCGTTCCGCTACGAGGATCGCGCCCACCCGAAGCCGCTCTCCGATTACAGCGCCGGCGACATGGCGAGCGTAGTCGGCGAGGTGCGCGGCACGGTGCTGCTGCGCACCCGCGCCAAGCCCATCTTCGAGATGACCGTCGGCGTGAAGCCCGCGCCGAACCGCAAAGAAGCCGACGCGGAGCCCAAGCCGCTCCTCCCTGCCCCGCCGGTGCTGGAGACGATCAAGTGCATGTGGTTCAACGGCACGTACCTGCGCGATCGTTTTCGCCCTGGGCAGCAGGTTGCGCTGTACGGAAAACTGGAGGGCTCGCGTTCCGGCAACGCACTGGGAGCAGTCCCGGGCTCGACGCGCTGGAAGATGATCCAGCCGACGTTTGAGATCCTCCCCGACGCCGATGCGACCGGCGAGGACGCCGAGTTCACCACGCTGGAGATGGGGCGCATCGTGCCCGTATATGAGTCACTGGGCGGCACGACCGCGTGGGGAGCGAAGCTGACCTCGCGCTGGCTACGGCGCGTGCTGTGGACGCTCTTCAAAGAACTGGAAGAGGCCGGCGTGCAGGCCGATGAGACCTTGCCGCGGGCGCTGATGGAAGGACTGCAACTACCCGGGCGCATGCAGGCATTGCGCGATCTGCACTTCCCGCCGGCCACCACGGCGCTCGCGGACCTGCAGGCTGCGAACACCGCAGCGCACCGACGACTGATCTTCGAAGAGCTCTGGTACCTGGAGCTTGGGCTGGAGTTGAAGCGCAAGCGCATGCGCGAGCGCCAGGGCACCGCCTTCGTGACCGACGAACGTGTGCGCGAGGCGCTGAAGCAGGTGCTGCCGTTCAAACCCACCAAGGCGCAAAAACGCGTGCTGGCGGAGATCGTTGCGGACATGCGCGAGCCTCGGCCGATGCGACGCCTGCTGCAGGGCGACGTGGGCTCCGGCAAGACGATTGTCGCGCTCGAGGCCGCGCTGGTCGCGATCGAGAACGGCTACCAGGTGGCCTTGATGGCTCCGACCGAGATCCTCGCCACGCAGCACTACCTTTCGGCCCGCAAGCTGCTGGCCGAGGCGGTTTCCCCGAGCAAACAGCGGCCGTATCGGCTGACGCTGCTGACGGGATCGCTGGACGATCGCACAAAGCGTGAGGCGCGCGGACGCATCTTCCGCGGCGAGACGGATCTTGCCATCGGCACCCACGCGCTGGTGGAAGAAAAGGTCGACTTCGAGAACCTGGGCCTGGTCATCATGGACGAGCAGCACCGGTTTGGCGTGCAGCAGCGCTACAAGCTGATGCGCAAGCCCGGACCGAACGGCATCGCGACCGAGCCGGATGTGCTGGTCATGACAGCGACCCCGATCCCGCGCACGCTCGCGTTGACCGTCTATGGCGACCTTGAAGCCAGCATCCTCGATGAGCTTCCACCCGGGAGGACACCGATCACCACGCGGCGAATGCCCGCGGACCGCAAGGACGAGGTCTGGGCCTTCGTGCGCAAGCAGGTGGCAGCAGGACGGCAGGCCTACATCGTGTGCCCCATCATCGAGGGCGACCGGGACGATGAGCCGGAGCTGGACTTCGCTCACGACACGGAGACCGAGTCCGAGCAGCCGGCGGTCGAGCTTTCAAGCCCGAAGAAGGCTTCGGGCACTCGCGCCCGGAAGGCAGCCACGACGGTGTTGCGTGCGCCCGAGGCCGCCGCGCGCAAAGTGAACCGCGCCAAGCTGCGGTCCGCGGTTGAGGTCTACGAGGAACTCAGCGCCGGCCCGCTCCAGGGGCTGCGACTTGGACTGCTGCATGGCCGCATGAGCTCCGATGACAAAGACGTCGCGATGGCGCGATTCAAGCGCGGCGAGATCGACGTGCTGGTCTCGACCACCGTGATTGAGGTCGGCGTCGACGTGCCCAACGCCACAGTTATGGTCATCGAACACGCCGAGCGCTTTGGGCTGGCGCAGATGCATCAGCTACGCGGGCGTGTCGGCCGCGGTCAGGCGAAGAGCTTCTGCGTGCTGCTGACCGGAGAGCGCGTGACGCCCGAGGCCGAGGCGCGCCTCGACGTCATGGTGCAGACGCAGGATGGGTTTCAGCTTGCCGAGTTCGACCTCGCCCAGCGCGGTCCGGGCGAGTTCTTCGGAACGCGGCAGGCAGGTCTGCCCGACCTCCGGGTAGCCGACCTCACACGCGATCGCAAGTTGCTGGAGCTTGCCAAGATGGAGGCTGCGCGCTTCGCCGAGGCACCTGACCCGCGCATCAGCGCGGAGGAACGGAGCGCCGTGTGGGCACGCCTGAAGCAGCAGTGGCAACGGCGCTATGGGCTGGTCGAAGCGTAGTCGTGACGGCGCGTAGCCAAAAAACGGGAGTTCCCCGGCTCTCGCGAGGAACTCCCAGACGTGTTGAGGGCCTGCTGCTTTAGCTGGCGACGGCCATGCGAAGCCGCGGGGCGGCCGTTGCCGGCTCCGACGTGATCTCGACGTGAACCTGCTTCTTGGGGCCGCGCTTGCGGGCCACCATGACGCGAATACGGTCAAGCATCTCCGCCGGCGTGCAGGCGCCCTTGGGAAGGAACGCATCCGCGGCAGCCGCGCGGTCGAAGTTGGACACCATGCCGGACACCAGCAGGGTGGGCAACGCCGGATGAAGCTGTTTGGCGCGGCGCGCGAGTTCGTTGCCGTCCATACCCTGCAGAATCAGGTCGGTTAGCAGGAGGTCGATTGTGCCCGGGAGCGCACTCTCTAGATGTTCGAGAGCCGCGGCCGCGGTGGTCACAGCGACAACCCGGTACCCACGTGTCTCGAGCATGAACTTGCGAACGGAGAGGATCTGCTCATTGTCTTCCACACACAGGATGGTCTTACGAGGGCGCATCGATTGACTCGTCTCCTGCCGGCTTGGCCGGCTGATGCTGGCTCGCTCAGCCGACGAAGGCTGAACGAGCGGTTATTGTTTTCAAGGCCGAGCGGGGTCCGCTGCGTCGCTGAGGACACAGGAGCCAAGCTTCGGAGAAGACATAGTGCCGACCATGTCCGGGGTCGAGCCCAGACGTGACGCGGCGGTCGCAACAGCCAGGTTCTGCTGCGTGTAGCGGTCTGCTCGTAAGCCGCCCATGCGAGCGTCACCGAACGGCGGGCGCAAAGGGGCTGTTAACGGGCCGGAGTCCGCAAAGTGAGAAGCTGCTTTGTCAGCGAATCAGGTACAGGGTTTCCCGTGCGGGCAGTACATGAGTAACCTTCCCGCGACTGCCTGAGAATACGGAGATGAACCCGGCAGGGCAACTCGAAGGAAAAGCGAAGATTCACTTTCTGTTCATCCCCTATTCCACCGCTGCTCGAAGAACCGTTGGTGTTATTGACCTTTTCGATTCCTTCCCCTGTGAATATCCCGTTCACGCCGGCAAAAAGAAAGTTCCGGTTGCCACAGGGATGGTGCGACCGCCCACAAGGACGTCCGTTATGCGCTCGGCGGCCACGGTGGCCTGCACCGTCAGCAGGCTTGGGCGCTTCATCTCAACACCTTGCCTGATAGCCACTTGCGCCCCGGATGGCGCCAGCCCGCGCCGTACAAGCCACGCAATGCACGGCCCCGCGGCAGAGCCCGTTGCCGGGTCTTCCCCGCTCTGCCATTGCATGCGCGCACGCCAGCCACGGTGGGTCTCGTCCGCCGCAATGCAGTAGAACCAGCGTGCGTTGCGCTCGCGCAGCCACGGCGTCGCCTGCTGCTGAGGGATGGCCAGGCGCTCCAGGGCGGCGAGCGATTCCAGCGCGACGATGCAGAACGGATTCCCGGTTGAGACGGTCTGGGGCGGATGGCCTTTGAGCAGATCGGATTCGTTGACGCCAATGATGCGCGCGACCTCCCCTGGATCGTGCTCTGCGCCAAATTCGGCATCGGGCTGCCGCATCGTCGCGTAGACCGAGGCAGCCGTCCGTCCTTGCTGGATCGAAGCGAACGGGCACAGGACCGACGTTCAGGCGCAACGTGATCGTCTCCGCAGCCTGCACCGCGCGGTGGTTGCGGTGCAGCCAACTGGCGGTGCCGAGGGTCGGGTGTCCGGCGAAGGGTAACTCCTCCTGCGTGGTGAAGATACGGACACGAACGCCCTCGCTGCGGTCCTGTTCGGGATTCGTCGGCCGGCAGCACAAACGTGGTCTCGGACAGGTTGGTCTCGCGGGCGATCGCCTGCATGTCTTCCGTGCTCAGACCGCGACCGTCGTGAAACACCGCAAGCGGATTGCCCTCCAGCGCGCGCTCCGCAAAGACGTCCAGGATCGTGTAGGCCAGTTCTCTTTTCATGCGGTTGAGTGTATCCAGAGCGAAGTGGTGCCGTTGACACGCCCCGGAAGCTTCCGTACCTTAAGGACACCGCAGCGGGGTAAACCTGCCCTGCGCTGATGCATCGACGTCGGCGGCGGTTCAAGTTTCTCTCATGACGGCTTACACGCACATCTCGACCATGACCTGCTGCTGCCGCTGCTGCTGTTGCCGTGGCCCGGTCGGGGTGAGCGGATGAGCGAATCGAGGCGGTAAGCGCAGCGAAGCGAATCCAGACCCACCCAAGGCCGATGCCGGGTGGGTCTTTCGTTTGGACCCGCGACCGACCGAAGGCTACGGAATCTAAACATCTGTAACCGCAACGGAGCGAGGCTCCGGGCGATTCAGCCAGAAAGGCAAAACGATGTCACTCCGTATCAACGACCTTGCCCCGGATTTCACCGCCGAAAGCACGCAGGGCACCATTCACTTCCACGAGTGGATCGGCGACCACTGGGCAGTTCTCTTCTCTCATCCCAAGGACTTCACGCCCGTGTGTACAACCGAACTCGGCGCGATGGCGAACCTGGAAGACGAGTTCGCGAAGCGCGGCGCCAAGATCATCGGCCTCTCGCTGGACCCGGTGGAGAGCCATGCAAAGTGGGCCAAGGACATCGAAGAAGTAGGCGGCGCTCCGGTGAGATACCCCATGATCGGCGACCCTGATCTGCGCATCGCCAAGCTCTACGACATGCTCCCGGCCGAGGCTACCGATGTCGAAGGTGGGCGCACGGCAGCGCACAACGCGCCGGTACGGACCGTGTTCGTCATCGGCCCCGATAAGCGCATCAAGCTGCACCTCGCGTACCCGATGACCACCGGCCGCAACTTCAACGAGGTGCTGCGCGTGCTCGATTCCATGCAGCTCACCGCGAAGCACAAGGTAGCGACGCCGGCAAACTGGAATGTGGGCGACGACGTCATCATCACAGGCGCGGTCTCGAACGAGGAAGCGGACAAGATCTTCCCGGGCTACAAGACCGTGAAGCCGTACCTGCGCACAACCGCGCAGCCGCAGTAAAGCAGGAAGCAGGAAGCAGGAAGTAGGAAGTAGGAAGAAGAAGTCGGAGATAGCACAACCTGGCGCTGTCGAGTGTGCCGCTGGCGAGTGCCTATTCCCTACTTCCTATTTCCTGCCCCAAGCACCGGTGGCGAAGTGGCTAACGCGTTGGTCTGCAAAACCAATATTCGTCGGTTCGATCCCGACCCGGTGCTCCAAATTCGCGCAATCAACGAGCCACGCTTCGTGGCTCGTTTGTTGTTTGTGAGCAACGCCGGTGTGCACTCCGTACGCGGGCGGATCGCCTGAATCGTTGACAATCAGAGGCGCACCGACGAGCGTTGAAAGCGAAGAGCCCTGGAGGACCGATATGTTGTTCACCTACCGTAAGGCAGGAGCGGCCGCGATGGTTGCGGTCGCGTTCGTTGCCGGCATGCTCGCGCAGGACGCCCGCACGCGCGTTGCGAGCGCTCAGCGCGACGTCCTGGTACAGACGACGCAATCCTGGAACGGCAAGCCCTACACGCACTACCCGAGCGGCCAGCCGCAACTCACTACGCTCAAAGTGACGATTCCGCCGCATACCGCGTTACCGTGGCACACCCATCCGTTCCCGAACGCTGTCTACGTACTCTCCGGCACGTTGACCCTGCAGGACCGGGCAAGCGGCAAGACCCTTGTCCTTCATCAGGGACAAGCCGTCGGCGAGTCCGTGGACGATGTACATCGCGGAGAATCAGGTGACCAATCGACCGTGCTGCTCATCACGTATGCCGGCACCCCAGGCGTCCCGACCTCCGTCCCAGCGAAGGGCGAAAAAGCCGAGTACTGAAGCAGAAAACATCCTTGGCGACCATGCCATCCAAGGGCTAGCACGCCGTCGGAGACGTCATGGATGAGCGCTCGGCCAAACCGATCAGTCTGCGGGTGAATGGACAGCGCCATGACGTGCAGGTCGAGCCGGACACTCCCCTGCTCTTCGTCTTGAACGACGAGTTGGAACTTCGAGGCCCGCGGTTTGGATGTGGGCTGGCGCAATGTGGCGCATGCACCGTGATGTTTGACGACCAGGTGGTACGGTCATGCGTGATGCCGGTCAGTGCTGCGGCAGGGCACACCATCGTGACGCTCGAGGGCCTGGGCACACCGGAGAAGCCTCATCCCATTCAGCAGGCGTTCATTGACGAAGGCGCGGCCCAGTGCGGCTACTGCCTTAGTGGAGTGATCCTCACCGCTAAGGCACTGCTGGATGGGGATCCGCACGCCAGCGATCAGCAGATCCGTGACGCACTTGGTGGCGTTCTTTGCCGCTGCTTCACGCACACTCGTATGGTGCGTGCTATTCGACGCTACGCCGATCTGAGGAAGAATGGCACCGTCCCGGCGTGAGTTTCTGAAGGGCTGCGGTGCGCTGATCGTGAGCTTCAGCGCAACGCCAGTGCTGGTGCACGCCGCATCCGGCCAAGAGGCTCAAAACGCGTTCGGGACGCACGCATCTCACATCGATCCGCAGGCGCTGGATTCATGGCTGGCCATCAGCTCGGATGGCACGGTGACGGCTCACACAGGAAAGTGCGACTTCGGGCAAGGCATGTTCACCGCCCAGACGCAGTTGGTGGCGGAGGAGCTATGCGTTCCGCTCTCGCGCGTGAGGCTGATCCAGTGCGACACAGCGGTAACGCCCGACCAGGGCACGACCTCCGGGAGCCAGTCGACGCCGGCCAACTTCAATGACGAGAATCTCGCGCTCGCCGCGGCGACTGCACGTGAGGCTCTGCTGGCGCTTGCCGCCCAGAGATTCGGTAGCTGCCGCAGAGACACTGACGGTAGCCGAGGGCGTCATCACAGACCGACGCGGCCACAAGGTTCGTTATGAAGAGCTGATCGGAAGCAAGCAATTCAGCTTGCAACTGAACAAGGCGGCAAAGCGGCGCTCCTCTGCCGAATGGACGGTTCTGGGCAAGCCTGTTCGCGCGCTGGAGACGACCGAGCTCATGACGGGTCGTTTTGAGTTTGTGCAGCACGTGCGCGTTCCAGGAATGGCTCACGGCCGGGTCGTGCGGCCGCCGCAGATGGGCGCCACGGTGGCGCATGTGGATGAAGCTTCTGTGAACACTCTGCCCGGCAACGTACGCGTGGTCGTGCGCAAGAACTTCGTTGGGGTGGTTGCGGAGAAACAGCACCACGCGGTGAACGCGGCGCGACAACTGAAGGTGACGTGGAACCCTGGTCCGAACCTTCCGCCTCAGGCCGAAATCTTCGAGTACCTCAAACACCAGCCCTCGCGCGACCAGATGCTCCTTGATTCGGGCGATGTCGAAGCGCAGCTTGGTGCCGCAGCGAAGGTGGTCCATGCCAGCTACACGTTTCCCTACCAGATGCACGGATCGGTCGGAACCTCGTGCGCCGTTGCCGACGTGAAGGCGGACAGCGCGACGGTATGGTCGTCTACGCAGTCGGCGTACCCCACGCGCAGCATCATCGCGAAGTTGCTGAACCTGCCTCCCGACAACGTACGTGTGATCTACACGCGCGGCTCCGGCTGCTACGGTCTCAACGGAGCCGACGCGGTGTCGTTTGATGCCGCGGTCCTGTCGCAAGCGGTGGGCCAGCCGGTGCGATTGCAGTTCTCACGCGAGGACGAGATGCTTTGGGAGAACCTCGGCTCCGCGTGCCTGATGACCCATCGAGCAGCGCTTGGTCCCGACGGTCTCATTGCCGCTTGGGATCGTGAGGACTGGGTGGCGACGCTGGGCAACAGGCCCGGCTACGACCGTCCCGGCAACGTGGTCAGCGGGATGCTGCTGGGATATGAGCCCGAGCCTTTTTCTCCCGGCCCCGCCAAGCAGCCCGAAGGCCGGCTGCGTAACGGGAGCAACACCGTGCCGAACTACATGACCGGGTGCATCGCGGGCAAATGTAACGGCGGTGGCAAGGTTCGCAGCGAGCGCGTCCTGACCCATACGGTTCGCTCGCCGTTCTTCACGGGCCCGCTGCGCTCGCCTTTGCGCATTCAGAACACCTTTGCGAACGAGTGCTTCATGGATGAGCTCTGCGCC
This sequence comes from uncultured Verrucomicrobiae bacterium, assembly GCA_963795955.1. Taxonomy (GTDB): domain Bacteria; phylum Acidobacteriota; class Terriglobia; order Terriglobales; family Acidobacteriaceae; genus Granulicella. The sequence continues at coordinate 247,247 of CAWCJK010000008.1, read as the reverse complement.
GCCGCGCATGCGGATCCAGTGGCCTTTCGCCTGCAACACCTCACTGACGAGCGCTTGATCGGCGTGATTCATGCAGCGGCGCGCGCGGCGCAGTGGCAGACGCGATCCTCGCGACCATCGCCTCTCGCCGGAGATGGTGTAGTGAGCGGGCGAGGCTTCTCATGCGTCGCGTACGAAGGCCAGAACGGCTATGCAGCGCTGGTCGCCGACGTCCATGTTGATCTGCGCTCCGCGCAGGTTCGCCCCAAGCGCTTCGTGCTCGCTATCGATTGCGGCCCGGTCTCCAACCCTGATGGTCTGCGCAACCAGATCGAAGGCGGCATCCTTCAAGGCATGAGCCGTTCCCTGGTCGAAGAGGTGACGTGGGACAGCAAGCGCATCACCTCGGTCGATTGGGTGACGTACAGGAGCCTGTACCTCGATATCGAAGTGCCCAGCATCGAGACCGTCTTCGTAACTCCGCCCGGTGTTCGCGCTACGGGCGCCGGAGAGACGAGCATCACCGTCACACCCGCAGCCATCGCGAACGCGATCTACGACGCCACAGGTGCGCGCGTGCGCGATGTGCCGTTCACGCCCGAACGCGTGCGAGCCGCGATCGAAGCCGCACGCACAAACGGAGGCGCAAGCGTATGAGCCGCCTGCGAACCCTGCTCGGTGCCAGCGCCTTGCCACTGGTTTGTGGAGTTTGCGTGCTGCTGCTGGGCGCTGCGGCGCCTACGAACCAGATCCGCCGGGGCTGCCCCACAACCGCAGGCAAACGATGCTCAGGCGATCGCCGCCTTCGAGGCGATGATGCCGGTACTTCGGCACCCTCGCTGCATGAACTGCCATTGGAGCGGAGACGCCCCGCGCGTCGGAGAAGACAGCCATCCCCATCGCATGGACGTCCGGCGTGGGGTGGACGGCTTTGGCGTGAAGCCGGTGCGCTGCGCGACGTGTCACCAGGACCACAACATCGCCGGGCTGCACGCGCCACCCGGAGCGCCGGACTGGGGGCTACCGCCGGCCGCCACGCCGATGATCTGGAAGGGCCTGACAGATCGGCAGATCTGCGAACTGTTCAAAGACCCCGCGCAAAATGGCCACCGCACCCCGCACGACATCCTCGTACATCTGAAGACGCCGCTGGTCCTGTGGGCGTGGGATCCCGGCGAGGGTCGCGCGCCAGCCCCGATGAGCAAAGCGGAGTTCCTCAGCCATGCAGACGACTGGGTCTCCCATGGCGCGGCGTGTCCGCACTGAGCCGTCTCCTGCAAGCATGAAGTCAGAAGATCGCTTGATGCACGCAGGCTCCGCAGCGCGAAGCGCAACATCAGCGCGGCATCGCACCGGTACGTGAGATCCAAAACAGAAGAGGCAGGCGCCAGTGACGCTCTGCCCCTCCTGCATGGTTGCGTTTGCTTGCTTATCGCATGGCGGCGTCGACCTCGCTGAAGTAGCCGGCTGGCTTCAACAGTTCGCGGGGCTTGGAGCCGTCGGCGGGACCGACGAGCCCGTCGCGCTCCATCATGTCGATCAGGTGCGCGGCGCGACCGTAGCCGATACGGAGACGGCGCTGCAGGAGCGACGTGGAGGCCTTGCCGAACTCGAAGACCAGGCGGACGGCGTCGTCGAACATCGGATCGGCCTCTTCGCCCTCGTTGGCTGAACCCGTGCCGCCTTCCCCCTTCTCGTCCTTGGGCCCGTCGAGGAAGCCTTCGACGTATTCGGCCTCGCCCTGCGTCCTTCCAGAACTTGGTGACTGCGGCGATCTCCCTTTCCGTCACAAAGGGTGCGTGGACGCGTTGCAGGCGGCTGGTGCCCGGCGGAAGGAAGAGCATGTCGCCGCGGCCCAGCAGCGACTCGGCGCCGTTGGTGTCGATGATGGTGCGGGAGTCGATCTTCGTGGCGAGCCGGAAGCTCATGCGTGTGGGCACGTTCGCCTTGAGCAGGCCGGTGATGACGTCGACCGACGGGCGCTGAGTCGCGAGCACGAGGTGGATGCCAACCGCGCGGGCCATCTGGGCGAGGCGCGTGATCGCCTCTTCGACGTTCGCGCGGTCGAGCATCATCAGATCGGCGAGCTCGTCGATGACGATGATGATGTACGGCAGCGGCTCCTGGTTGACGTCCTCAAACAGGTAGTCGGAGCCGTGGTCGAACAGCTTGTTGAACTGGTCGATGTTGCGGACGTGGTTGGCCGCGAGCAGCTTGAGGCGGCGCTCCATCTCGCGCACGGCGTTCTTCAGCGCGTTGGCGGCGAGCTTGGCCTCCGTGATGATCGGCGTGAAGAGGTGCGGGATGCCCTCGTACATGCCCAGTTCCACCCGCTTGGGATCGACCAGGATCATGCGCACCTGCTCCGGCGTGGAGCGGAAGAGCACGCTCATGATCATGGCGTTGATGGCGACAGACTTACCGGAACCCGTGGATCCCGCGATGAGCACGTGCGGCATGGAGGCGAGGTCGGCACAGACAATGCGGCCGTCGATGTCCTTGCCGAGCGCAATGGGCAGCTTGGATTTGGTCGCAGCGAAGTGCTCGCTTTCAACGACGTCGCGCAGCCAGATGGTTTCGCGCTCGGTGTTGGGCACCTGGATGCCGACGGTGGACTTGCCTGCCATGCGCTCGATCAGGATCGACTCAGCGGCCATGGCGAGGCACAGGTCGTCGGCGAGACCGGTGACGCGTGAGTACTTTACGCCGGCATCGGGGCGGAACTCGAAGGTTGTAACCACCGGGCCGGGGTTGATCTGCTCCACACGGCCGGCGACGCCGAACTCGGCGCACTTTTCGACGAGCACCTGCGCTTCGGCACGCAAGGCGTCTTCGCGCACGACGGTCTGGGCCTCGCCGGCGTGCAGCAGCGACGACGGCGGAAGCTTGTAGCCCTTGATTGACTTGGGGCGGAGCTCGATCTTCTGGACGTGGGCATCGGCGCGCGCGCCAAAGGCGATGTTCTGCTCGCGGATGTCAGCCGTAGGTGACGGCATCGCCGGCATCGGTGGCTGGGCGATCGGGCGGGCGGTGCGCTCGCGCATGGGTGGGTTCGGCACGGGAGGCGCTACGGGCGGCTCCGGCATGGGCGCGGGGTCCGGGAACGGCGACGGCGTCGGGTACGGGCTGGGTTCGGGGATGGGCGGGGTCGAGGCGCGCCTCACCAGTTGGGGCCGCAGCGCCTGCGGCCTCGGCCGCAGCCTGCGCAGCCTTGTTCAGGATGGGCGCGAAGGACTGCCGCTCCGGCGCGTCGAGCCAGTTGTCGTCCTCACCTGAAGCGAGTCGAATCCGCGGCGCGGAAGCTGCGGCCTCCGCGCTGTCGAACGGCCGCTCGTACTCGGTCTCGCCGTGCAGGGGAGCCGCGGCTGCGGCGAGCTGGGCCGCATACGGCGCTGCGGCTGCACTGGCGGCAGCGAGTCCGCTGAGCTCGGGTGCGTCCACATTGGTGCGCGGCATGCCCTCCCAGAGCGATGCCTGTTCCGTTGGCATAGGGTCCGCGGCATCGGCCGACGCCGACGGCGCAGCCTTGCGACGCGAGAACAGCCGCAGCAGGCCCGAGAGCAGCGAATTGCTCTGAGTGGCCGCAGGCACGGTCTCCTCCGCGGAGATTGGCTCGTCCGCTGCGGCCGCCGCGGCGGCAACGGCCGTCTGCTTGGCGTCCGCCTCGCGCCAGGACGCGACCTGCTCGCGCCCGCTGCGCAGGAACGCGAAATGGCCCGAGAACCATTGCGGGGCGCTGGCCATGGTGAAGGTGGAGGTCAAGTACAGCGCAAGCGCCATCATCAGCACGGTGAGGATCGCGGCGCCGGGCGGGTTGAGCAGATGCACCAGCGTGTCGGCCAGCACTCGGCCCTCCACACCCGCGAGCGGCAGGGCGCCCTTCCAGCTGTAGTGCACGGGCAGCAGGGCCACGCCGGCGGGCGCGAACACCAGCCAGAGCGCCACGCCGGCGGCCTTCACCACCCCAGACCCGACCTTGTGGCGAACGCATCCACGCCACACCGACGCGCGCAATGGCAAACGGAACCAGAAACGCCGCGATGCCGAGCGTCTGCAGGGTCAGGTCGGCGAAGTAAGCTCCGACGAGCCCGGTCCAGTTGTGCGCGGGATGCGCCGGGTTCAGGCCGGCACCGACGGTATCGAACGACGGGTCAGCGGGGTTGTACGTGACAAGCGAGAGGAGGACGAGGCCGGCGGCGGCCAGCACAGCCAGCCCGAAGATCTCGTTCAGGCGGCGGCTGCGCGTGGGCGCATAAACAAGTCGATGGGACTGCATAGCTGGGGCACACGAAGCCGGCGCGCCTCGGAGGACCGAAGCGTGGACGGGCGAACGGATCGCAACAGCCAGAGCAACGCCATTCTTTCACAGAGGACTCGCGGGAAGCCGTCGGCTCTGCGCCCAAACGGGGTATTGAACCACACAGGTGACGCCGGACGCGTGTCGTTTGCTGTCGTCAGAGACGGCCCGCGCGACGGGCAAACGTCTGGACGGTCCTCGCATCCTTAGGGGTAGAGCCGCCGTGTGTCTCATGGCGACGGCTGGGTTGCGGTGACGGGGGCGGGGGATTTTCGCGATTTCTCCCCCTTGCAGGCGGCAAAGGAGAATCGCGCCAGCACGTCTGACCCCGCGCACCGCTGCACGAAGCTTTCCGAGGAGTGTTGGAGAACACAATGGCGAACGAACTGGATGGATCTGAGAAGAACAAAGATATGGAGCGTGTGCTCCTGGACGTCATCAAGATCCTGATCGACGGGCAGAAGGGCTTCGCGGACATCGGCGAACACCTGAAGGACGACACGCTGAAGCGCTACTTCCTGGCCGAAAGCCTGAAGCGCGCCAACTTCCGCGCCGAGCTTGAAAACGAGCTTTGGCGTGCGGGCATGCCGGATATCAAGGAATCCGGAACGACCTCCGGCACAGTGCACCGGGTTTGGGGCGACCTGAAGGCGCATCTCGGAGCGGGCAACGATCACCAGTTGCTAGCCACGGCCGAGCAGGGCGAGGACGTCGCGAAGGAAGCCTACAAGAAGGCGCTGGAGCACGATCTTCCGCTGCCCATCCGCGAGCTTCTCACCGCGCAGCAGGCCCACGTCCTCACCTCGCACGATTATGTGCGTAACCATCGCGACGCGCTGGCCGGCAAGTAGTTCCATCACAACAACGTTGCAGAGGAGGGCGGCTTCGGCCGCCTTTTCTGCTTCTGCGACACGATTCGAGCGGAGGATCGGATGAGAGTGGGCCGCGTCGCTCATGGGCGTGCTGTACGTGATCGCCGGAGCCGGCGCATTTCGCTCGCGACGCCGGTCTACATGAGCATCATGCCGGACTACCTGCCCGCGCACCGCGCGCTGGTGTTGATCTCCGGGCGTCGCAGAGATGGCGGGCGGTGTGGGTGCTGCTCAGGCCTAGCGCGTCGCGTCGCGGCCTGGGGGCTAGTCGCTGCTGCTGATCGCGGTGTTCCCGGCGAACCTTGGATGGTGCAGCACCCGGAGCGCTTCCCCCGATTCCGGAGTGGCTGCTTTGGGCACGGCTGCCGCTTCAGTTGCGCGTTGATCTGGTGGGCCTACCGGTACACGACAGAGCCGGTTCACACCGAAGGGTCGGCAGAAGGGTCCGCAGCCCATTGACAGACTCCGACCACCGCAACTGCAAAGCCCGCAAGCATGGCGACGTATTCGGGAGGGTTCTCCGACTCCGGGATCGAACGCGTAGCCGGCGTCGACTCAAATGCGGAATCGCGAAAGTCGCTCTGCGGTGTACTGTCAATTCGAAGCTGTTCCCGTCTGCGATGAAAGCGAAGATCCCTTCGAGTGCGCTCGTCACTGCATTCAATAGCCGATGTGGTGCAGGTAAAGCACGACGCCGCTGGCCACGATGCAGTACACCCCGAACAGCCACCAGCGGCCGTTCTCGAGCCACGAGCTGAGCCACTTCAGCGCGGCGAGGCCCGCGACGAAGCTGGCGACCATCCCGATCAGAGAGAAGGCGATGCTGTCGTGCAGGTTCACGGGTGCGCCGCCCGCTGCGGCCGCATGCGAGGCCTTCAGCAGCCGTAACACCTCGCGGCCGATCACGGCAGGGGTGAGGATCACGGCCAGCGCGAAGGAAAAGCGCTCCGCTCGTTCCCGATTGGCGCCCGCCAGCAGACCTGTGGAGATCGTCGAACCCGAGCGCGAAAAGCCGCGAAACGGAAGCGCGAGGCCTTGCACCGCGCCCATCCAACCCGCCTGCTTGAACGTGACGTTTTCGCCGGAGCGTGACGCAGCCCGCTCATACGCGCTGCGGCTCACCACCTCTTCCCTGCCACGCTCGCGCAGGCCGGCGTAGAGGATCAGCAAACCCGCGGCGAGGAGGGCAAGGCCTACAAGGTCCAGCCGCCCGAACAGAAGCTCGATGTCGGCCTTCGATGCACCCTTGAACGCGGTCTTCTCGATGACCCAGATAATCGGATAGCCGATCACGACGGTCAGCACGGTAGCCCAGACGGCCCGGATCGCGAAGCGCTGGAACGCATCGGCTGTGCTGAAGTAAGCGCGCTTCCACTGCGTCCAGAAGTAGACGATCACCGCGAACATGGTTCCGGTGTGCAGCATCACCAGGATCAGCGTCATGGCCGGCGAGGACGGGTCGAGCCCCATCAGCTTCTCTGCAACGACGACATGCGCCGAGCTGGAAACCGGCAACAGTTCAGCAAGGCCTTGGACAATGGCCAGGATCAGGACTTTCAGCAAAGGCATACAACGCTGATTCTAGCTTTGGAGCCGAGAACAGGGTATTTGCGGGTACCGGCCGGGCTACCCGCGTTCGCCTTCGTTCAGATCACCGCTTGGTCGCCCGGCCGGATCGACGCACCCGGACGAGCCTTGGCCGTGAAGAACCCAAGCACAAGAATCACGAACCACAGACCGACGAGGCCGCGCGTCAATGTGATGTCACGCGCCTCCGTCGCCTGCGAGACGGCCACGCTCTGGCGGTAGATGTCCAGACTTTCGCGGGTCGCGGCGACCTGTGGGTCAGGATTGGCGCGGGCGTAGTCCTGGCTGCTGTAGTCGACGATGCGGTCGGCATCCAGCCTGGCCCTGTCCGTGGCCAGCAGCTGCTCCTCACGGAAAGAATCCTTATGGCGTTTCTGCGCGGAGGCGAGCATCTGCTCGTCCGTTTGAACCGCGATCTGATCCTTCTCGATCTTCTGTCGAACGATGTCGTTGTTGGTCGCGGTCGAATTTTCGCGTGCGATCAAAGCGTCGCTGGCTTTGGTCGCATTGCTCTGCGACATGCGTTCGTTATCGCGAGCCCGGAAGTAGCTCACGGCGTCAAAACAAGACACCACCCACGCCACCAGAGCGAGAAACAGCAGGAATCGTCTCATGCAAGACGAGAGAATACCCGTTTCTGTGCACGAAACAGAAGAGGCCGCGCCGCTTTTATTTAGCCATGCACCCGGCGGATCTCGGCGACCCAGCGGTCGGCCAGATTCCGGCTCAGCGACTCGAGTTTTGTGTCGTCCTGGGTGGTCTCCAACGCGGCTGGCGGCGTGCGGTTTTTTGACCGCAGCTGTAGCTCTTCCGCAAGCGCCTTTGCGCTGACAATCACCGGACCGGACGGGATGGAGCTGGTCAATGCGCTCGGACCCGCCGCTTGCTGCGACTTTGCCGGCGCTGCAAGCCGCTGGCGGGGCATACGGTGCATGCGTTGGCGAGCCGGAGCTTCCGGCGTCTTCGATTCAGAGGGCATGGGGGTCTCGATCACAATGGCCGTGATCTCCGCACTGGACTCAGCGCGCGTCTCGGGTTGCAGGGCTGGCTCTTCCTGCGGCATTTCCATAAACATAGGCGGAGACTGCAGTCCGGCGACGATGGTGCGAAGTCGGTAAAGGCGGTCCAACTCAACGTCAAACTGAGCGATGATCTGCTGCAACAACATACGGCTATTGGAGTGCAGAATCGGCCTTCGCGATGTGTACCATCGGTTACCAACTTCGCCACATCCGTAACGCAGGTCTCCTTACCTTTTTGCTGTCGCCAGGCCCTATCATGCGAGCGCATACTCAGCGCTTCGGTCGCGCCAGGTCGGGGGTCTGTGGTTCGCGGACCTGACGCACAAGAACCTACAAAGGGAGTTCAGGGATGGCTCGAGTGCTGAGCGCAGCGCTGTCGGTGTGCTTTGTTTTCACAGGTATAGGCTGCAACTCCGGCGATGCGCATAGCACCGCCGCGCCAACGCCCCCGGCGGCGCCAGCGATGAAACCAGCGCCACCTACACCGGTGGAGCAGAAGCGCGAGGAGCTCGGCGGCAAGACCTGGAATCCCGAGTGGGACGCCGTGGTCGAACAGGCGTTACCGCCAGATATGCTTTCTGCGCCTGCGGCGCGAGCGGTGCGATCGTATTGTCCGCGTTTTGCACAGGAGAGCGAGGCCGATAAACGCGCGTTCTGGGCGTATACGTTTCAGGCGCTCGCGGCGGCGGAAGCTGGATTGAACCCGACGACCGACGTCCATCACACACAGCACGTGCTCGCAAAGACGGACGCGGTGACGAAGCGCCCGATTCGGCAGGAGGGCCTTTTGCAGCTCACCTACCAGGATGCCGACCGGTACGGCTGTGCATTCGACTGGCAGCACGACCGAACGCTGCCCGAGAAAGATCCCCAACGCACCATCCTGCAACCGCAAATAAATCTGCAGTGTGGCATCCGCATCATGCAGAATCAGATCATCACTCAGGGCAAGCCACTCGTGACGCGAACAAGCTACTGGTCTACGTTGCAGCCAGGCACCGTTTCGTACCGGGTCTTCGCGAAGCAGATGGTCAACGTGCCGCCCGCGTGCGGGCTGCGCGAGCGCAAACCACGACGCGGCCGAAGGTAGGCGGAACGCCCGCAACACCGGAGGTAAAAAATCGCACGCCAATGTTCGCTGGATGACATATTTTTCGCTTCGCTCGGGCCTATGCTGGTGTCGCTCGTGGAGGGACGCGATGACCTCTGAACGTCCGCTCGTTCTTTGTTTCAGCCGTGATCAGCGCCTGCTCGAGACGCGCTCGGAGGTTCTGGCCCTCCGTTATGCCGTGCTGCCGATCAGCACACTTCAACAACTAAAGACCGTTGACCCACAGTCCGAAGTGGACGTCGTCGTGTTGTGCCACTCGCTGTCAGAGGTCGAGTGCGCAGGCGCCGCACATGTTGCCCATCAGCGCTGGCCGAAGGCGCACATCATGACCTTATCGAGCCCGGTGAGCGAGTGCCAGAGTGCGGAGTCCGAGGTCATGGTCTCGGCAACCGAGGGCCCTGCGGCTCTACTGCGCACCGTCGCGTGTCTTGTCCAGACGTCCGCCGCGGCCTGAGGGCAGCTCGTCTGGCTCGCTGTACAGTCCGTAAAAGAGCTGCTGCATGATCGGATAGCACTCGCAGGCGACATCCTTTAGCCGCTCGCGGTCGTGAATCCATATGTGTCCACGTCGGTAGTCGATGAGGCCGGCGCGCTGCAGATTCCCCGCCGCCAGCGTCACGGTGGATCGCCGGGCCCCCAGCATCTGCCCGAGGAGATCCTGTGTCAGCGGAAGATCCGCTTCGCCGATGCGGTCCTGCACCATCAACAGCCAGCGCGCGAGCCGCTCTTCGAGCATGTGCAGACCGTTGCACGCGGCGATCTGGCCCAGCGCGAAGCTCTCATACTGCACCCAGCGTCCGATGAGCCGGTTCAGAACGGGGTTGGACAGGTAAAGCTCCTGAAACTCGCGGAAACGCATGCGCAGTGCCGTGCCCTCCACCTGGACGAAGCACTTCCTCGTGATGGTTTGCGGTCCGAGCAGATACATGCCCTCCGGACACCCCTCGCGGCCGATGAACCCGACTTCGATGATCTCTCCGTCCTGCATGGTCGCGAGTACCGATGCTGCTCCGGAGGTCATGAAGTGGACATATCGCGGAGTCGCATCCGGCTCAAACAGGGTGGTGTGAAACGGCAGCGCGACGGGCTCGAATCTCGACGTGAGATCCGTGCCTGTCTCTCTTGCAAACGCATCCAGAAGTAGGTTTCGTAGTGGCAATGCCATGCTGCTCGTCTGAGGTGCTCCATGCGGCGTCCAAAGCCAGCCGTCGCGAAGCCGCACAGGCCGGAGCGTCAGAAGCTGGAGTCTTGCATGCTGTTGTTGTAACCAGCGAGCCCGCCCCAGGTCTGTCCGCTAGGCTACATAGCGGCGCACGACAGGTCCTTTGAACCTCAGCAGTTACGCCCCGAGCGCCCGCACGAGCACGGGTTGGGACACCCATGATGCACCGGCTGGTCGGCGCCTCTGCGCTCCGCCGCATGACGACGCCGCTCGAGACAAGCCTGGCCAGCACTCACGGGCATCCGTGTGGCAATCTACGGGCGCTCGTATCGCACGACGACAGACCACGAATGCGTGAGGTCCGTGAGTGCAGGGACGGTTCAGGACCAGCAGTCTTGAAGTGCAGCTAACGCCCTCGCTGGCCACCAGATAGCTTGCCACCGAGGTGGTATGCGAGACTCCGCCAGGTTGCATTGGAGGTGCCCAGGGCCGGTCGGATAATCCGTAACATGACCTCGCAGAGCAACCCCAGTACGCCGCCCGAGCCCCGAAGACCGCCTGTCACGACAGCGCGCATGTTGTGCATCATCACCGGCCCCGCGCTCACGCCGTCACGGCAGGATCCCGCAAAGCAGCCCCTGGGCAGCGGCTGGGAGGTCGTCCGGAAGCGGTGGACTATCGAGGTGTGATCGGGGCTGCCTGAGCGTTCCACTTGCGAACACGCTGCGCCTGCAGTGGCGATAGCGTGTCGCGCCGGCGCCACAACCCGGGGTATCCGTACTGTGAAGGGCAGCCACAAGCTGAGAGCGATGCGCCACCATTCGTGCGCCGCGGGATCCTGCGAGAGCAGGAACTCGGTACGGCGCCAGGTCACGCGCGCAACCCCAGCGCAGGCGCGCTCATCGACGTACTTCGACACGCCTGCCTCCGATCATTGACCCGAGTTATGTGGCCGCAGGGCCGCGGGGTGCCTTCGCAGCCAGCGCAGCACATCGGCTCGCACCTGCTCGTACGTAGGCTGGCCCGGCAGGGTAGTGCTTCAGCGAGCCGTGGGCCGCGCCCGTGTACCAGTTCAGAGCGTAGGCGCTCTTCCCTGGCGGCGTGCCCGAGGCCGTCGCACCCACGCGCTCATCCTGCGGAGTCAACGCGGCCTGCGCTGCTGCCGCATCCTCGAGCGAGATGTACGCCTCCACCCGGCCTTCGGGCGAGAAGCGCTCAAAGTTATATAGCGCCTGCGAGCGGCCCATCGGCTCGAAGTACGCGCGCACCACCCAGTGCTGGCCCCCGACGTTGAAGCTGTCGATCACGTCGCTTTCATGCCCGCTGATGCCCGGGGCACCGCGTTCGCGCGCCAGACGCAGGATCTTGCGCTCGCCGTCGAACTCCTCCCAGCGGCCCAGCGCCGCCTCCACCACGACGAGATTCTTGTGTGCCTGCCAAAGCTCCGGCTGCTGCGCCACGACGGCACGGTACTCGGCCTCCGCCGCCTCGTACTGGTGAAGCCCAAGCTCCGCATCGCCGAGCCCAAGCTGGGCCTGGACACCGGCGTTCCCGGTCTTTACCAGCGCACCAAAGACGCGCTTGGCCTCCGCGAACTCCCTGGACTGGAGAAGTTCGCGGCCGTGCCGGATCTCCGCCGCGATCTTTGGATCCGGCGCATGGGCCTGTTGCGCCTGCAGCGAGCCCGCTACCGCGCACAGCGCCAGCAGCCATCCTGGCTTGCGGCCGAAGCCGTGCGGCCCGTCTCCGTCTCTTGAACCCTTCACTCCCGCGCTGCCCCTTCCCGATGTTGGACGAGATGCAGCGCCGATCCGGCCATGAGTCCCCCACACAGAAGCACCACCACCCAGAAGAACTCCGGATGCCGCGTCAGAAACGGCCGTTCGTCGCCCCTCGCCTTCCAGTGCGGGTTGCGCTGCTCTGCGCCAAGCCGCGCCTCCGCGGCTGGGCCCGTCGCTGCCAGCAGAGCGGCGTTGTCATACAGCGGCGCCGCGAGCGTGGGGTCCCCGTAGCGCAGCGTGTAGACCGCGCCCGGCGTGGCCAGAAAGCACAGCTTGCGCTGGCGCATCTCCAGCGTGACTTCGCGGATGCGCAACGGGGGCTCCCCCCGATTGGCCACCAGCACTCGGACGGTGGCACTGCCGGCAAGTGTCGCGCCGAGCGTCGCATCCAGGCTGTCCTGCTGCACGTTGATCGGGTTCAGACCGGGGTCGCCGGACGGGATGCTCACATGCTCCAACACCCCGGCATCGATCGTCTCGGACTGCGCCAGCGACTGACCATCGGGCCGCGCACGCACGGTCACCTCGCGCGCAAAGTTGGTCTGGAGATCAGGAGCAAACGTGAAATGAACTTCCTCGACGGGCACATGCGCCGGCACCTTCAGCACGGCGGTCGTGATGCTGCCCTGCTGGCGAAGGTCGCTGGTGGACGCCACGGGGGTATACACGGTCTGGCGCTCGCGGCTTGGCGGCACCGAGGCCCCGGCCACGATCTCCGGTGGTGGCTGCGCCACGGGAACGCCGTCCGGCGTTCGCAGCGTGAGGCTCACATGCAGCACTCGCGCCGTGTTCTCGGCCATCTGCAGCGACGTCCAGCGACCCAGCCGCTTGCGACTGAGATCAAACACTCCGAAGGTTCCAACCGGCAAACTCCGCCCCTGGGCATCGACCCCGGTCACCTTCGCCGTGCCGACGAAGTCGTGGGCGAGCAGCTTAAGCTGCACCTCCGAGTAAGGTCGGTCGGGCATGCGCAGATCGAACTCCAGGGCGTTTCCGCGGCGAAGCAGATGTTCCACAGCGGCATCGGCGTTCGCGACCGGCTCAGGTCCACTTTCGGTGAGGAGGTAAGGGCACCTCCACCTGCTCCGGACGCCCCTCATATCCGCGGAAGATGCGCAGATCGTTGTGTGCAGGCGAGGCGGTGTGCGCCAGCGTCGGGGCGTCCAGCGTAAGGCAGGCAAGCGCGTCGCTCGACCGCGGCAAATAGATCGCACGCTCAAACCGAAGATGCTCCGGGGTGGCAACCGCGCCTATGTTCACCAGCAGGGCGCTTTGCCAAAATATCGCGGCCAGGAGCGGATGCGCGAGCTTCACGCGGCAAGCTCGAGCAAACGGATTCTGCGCAGGCGGTTGCGAACCGCCGGCCCCAATTCTCTCGCTCCTACAACTTCCGACGTACTAATTTGGAGGGCCCTCCGCTCCGCGCCGTACATGGGGACAATGTACGCTGGGAGCCTCCGGTATGGACACCCGAAAGCCCAGGGCGTTACCACACGCGGCAAGCGCTGCAACCGGCGCTGACGGATGCAATGATGGGGAGCGTGACGGAATTGGACAGAGAGGTCGTAAACCGGGCGCGCATCCTCGTGATCGACGACGACGAGGTCATGCGCGAGATCCTGCCCGCGATGTTGGGTCTCGGCGCAGACATGATCGAGGTCACCGGCTCCGGGCAGGAAGCGATCGAGCGGCTGAAGCGCTCGGCGGCACCCGCCGTCATCCTGACCGACCTGCAGATGCCCGAACTCGAAGGCAGTGCGCTGGTCGCCGCACTGCGCGACGCCGCACCTCGATCTACCCTCATCGGCATGAGCGCCAATGCGCCTGCCGACGACGTCCTCGAACAGCTGGATGCCTTCATTCTCAAGCCGTTCTCGGCAGCCGACCTGGAGCAGGCCATTACGGCCATTGCGCAGCAGAACCAGCCTGCCCCCGCCGTATCCACAACTGTCGTCCAGCACTCCGGAAGCGCAGCGGTGCAGCCGGTCCTCGATGACGAGATCTTTCGCAAGATGGCCGCGCGTTGCAAACCCGAGGACCTGGTCCAGATCTACGAACTGACCGTGGCCGACGTGCTCCAGCGCCACAAACGCCTGGAGGTCTACGCGGCCGCGGGCGATCTCAACGCGCTCCAACGTGAGGCACACGCCATCAAGGGCGTCTGTGGCATGATGGGCGCACGCGAACTACAGCACCTCGCGGCTGAGACGGAAGCAGGAACCATGGTCAACACATTGGCGATTGCGGAATTTCCGGCAGCGTGTTCCCGCCTCCGGCGTATGCTGGATGCAAAGTTTCATACTCAGATTTAAGCAAGTGAAGGTTCAGTCGTCCTCGCAGGAGAGCCTAATGATCAGCAGTTCGCGGAAGCCTACGTCCTCAAGCCCCGCATCGGGTCCGTCGTCCCTGAATCGCACGGGTAAGATTCGCATCATCGTGGCCGACGACCATCCGGTGGTTCGGTTCGGCGTAAAAAACATGCTGAACAACGACGAAGACTTCGAGGTCGTCGGTGAGGCCGAAGACGGCGATCAAGCAGTCACAGAGACGCTCGAACTGGAGCCAGACATTCTTCTGCTCGACCTGGCGATGCCGAAGCTGCCGGGCCTCGAAGCCATGCGCGCCATCATGAGCCGCTCACCGCGCGTCAAGATCCTGCTGCTCACCAGCACCATCTCCACCCAGCAGGTCATTGAAGCGCTGCAGATCGGCGCCCGCGGCATCGTCCTCAAGGACTCGGTTGCCGGCGACCTCGGCGAAGCCCTCCGCGCGGTGCTCTCGGGCGACTACTGGATCGGCGGCAAGCGGGTCGTCAACCTGCTCACCGCGCTGCACGAACTGATGCAGAAGGCCGCCGCGGTCCCCGAGCGCAAGACCTACGGCCTCACCCCCCGCGAGCTCGAAGTGGTCACCTGCATCGTCGAAGGCTGCTCCAACAAGGACATCGCCAAGCAGTTCACCATCTCCGAAGAGACCGTCAAGCGCCATCTCTCCAACATCTTCGACAAGACCGGCGTCTCCACCCGCCTTGAACTCGCGCTGTTCGCCATCAGCCACAAGCTGGTCGACATCGACGCCTGATCCCCGCCTCCGCGCAGATCCGAGAAGGGCCGCATCGCTGCGGCCCTTTTTCTCATCCATACACCTGAGCTATGACCCCGCAGCGCGATCACCTCCACGACGTCCTCGTCATCGGCGCCGGCCCGACCGGCCTTGCCTGCGCCATCGACGCGCAGAACGAGGGCCTCGACGTCGTTCTCGTCGACAAGGGCTGCCTGACCAACTCGCTCTTCCACTACCCGGCCAACATGACCTTCTTCACCACGCCGGAGCTGCTCGAGATCGGCAACATGCCGTTCTCGTCACCGAACCAGAAGCCCACGCGCGCCGAGGCGCTGGAGTACTACCGCAAGGTCGCGCAGCACTATCAGCTCGACGTCCGCCAGTACGAGCGCGTGGACAAGGTCTCCGGATCGGACGGCGACTTCCACGTCCACACCGTGGACCGCTTCGACCGCGAGCACGTCCATCGCGCGCGCAAGATCATCGTCTCCACCGGCTACTACGATCTGCCGAACCACCTCGGCATCCCCGGCGAAGATCTGCGCAAGGTGGCGCACTACTACGACGAGCCCCATCCTTACTTCGCGCAGGATGTTCTCGTCATCGGCGGCAAGAACTCCGCCGCGATTGCCGCGCTCGATCTGTGGCGGCATGGCGCACGCGTCACGCTCGTGCATCGCGGCCCCGCGCTCCATCGCCACATCAAGTACTGGATCAAGCCGGACATCGAGAACCGCATCAAGAACGGCGAGATCGCCGCCTACTTCAACACCACCGTCACGAACATCACCGAAGATGCGGTCACGCTCGCCACTCCCGCAAGGCGAGAAGACGTTGCCGAACCAGTTTGTCTTCGCGCTGACCGGCTATCACCCCGACTTCGCCTTCATCGAATCGCTCGGCGTGAAGCTCGACCCGGACAACGCGCGCTGCCCCATCTGCAAGCCCGAAACGCTGGAGTCCAATGTGCCTGGGCTCTACGTCGCCGGCGTTGTCGTTGCTGGCGAGCGCACCAACGAGATCTTCATCGAGAACGGCCGCTTCCACGGCGCGGTGATCGCCGCGGACCTCGCCGAGAAGCTCGGCAAAGGCCAGCGAGAGGCGCCATTCCGCCGCTGCACACCGTCGCCGCCGAGTAGAACGGGTATGGCTAAGTGCCTGACTCCGGCCGCAGCGATCGCGCTGCGTCGGCCGGAGTGGAGGACACGATCGAGCTCGTTAACGCGGGGTTGTCGTTCCGTTAGCAGCTCGTCGTGCAAGCAATACGCACAGTCGGTGCACGCATAGCAGTCCTTCACTACCGCCAGTGGCAGCTCAACTCACCACGCGGCGACGAAAGCCCCTCATCCCCAGCAACATCAGCACCACACCGAAGAACAGCAGCATCGCCACGACCAGCAGGCTCGGCATGTGGCCCATCTCCGGCGTCAGCGCCGCGCGCAGGCCTTCGCTGATGTACACAATCGGGTTGATCAGCACCACGTACTGCAGCCAGCGCAGGTGCACCAGCGCGGCCCACGGGTAGTACACGCAGCCCAGAAACGTGATCGGCACCACCACGACGCCGAAGATCAGCCCGATCTGCTTCGGCTGCACGCTGGTGCCGATCACCAACCCAAGCGCGCCGGATACAAAGCTTCCGAGCACAAGCACCAGCGCCAGCAGCAGCCAACTGGACACATGCGCCTGCACCGGCGTCGACGGGATGTAGTACGCCAGCGGAAACACCAGCGCCGCCGCCAGCAGGCTCTGCATCGCGGAAAACACAATCTTCTCCAGCGCCACGCCTTCAATCGGCATCGGCGACATCACGCGGTCGTCGATCTCGCGCGTGAAGCCGAACTCCTGCGCCAGCGGCAGCGCCACCGCGGCGATCCCGGAGAACATGATCGCCACCGCCATCAAGCCCGGGCAGCAGCACGGTGCCAAAGCCCGCCCCGCCGCCCATGCCGGACATCCGTGCCGCTGGGCTCGCCGCCGCCGCGCCGCCGGTCATGTGCGGCATCACGTACGTGAACACAAACAGAAACAGCAGCGGGTTCATCACCACGCGCACAAGAAACGGCGCCACCTCGCGCCGCAGCACGTACAGGTCACGCAACAGCAGGCCGCCGAACGCCCGCAGGTAGCTCGGCCGCGGATGCTCGCAACGGCGTTACTCACGAAGATCCCTCCCGGTCAGCCGGATAAACACCGTCTCCAGGCTTGGCTCGGCGGTCGAGATATCGCGCAGCCCATACCCGCTGGCCAGCGACGACCACGCGCGTCATCAGGCCATCCTGCGCATGCGCAATCACGCGCAGACCGCCGTCCATGTCCTCCACCGCCGTGACGCCCTGCACCGCCTGCAACTGCGAGCGCAGCGCCGCCGCGATCCGCATCTTCACGCAGCCGCAGATCGTACAGCTTCTCGCCACCGATGCTCGCCTTCAACGCCGCCGGCGTGTCCTCTACCAGGATGCGGCCATGGTCGATGATCGCGAGCCGGTCGCAAAGCTCATCGGCCTCTTCCATGTAGTGCGTCGTCAGCACCACCGTGATGCCCTGCTCGCGCAGCCCGCGCACAGCCTCCCACATGGCAATGCGGCTCTGCGGATCCAGCCCCGCGCTCGGCTCATCGAGAAACAGCACCTTCGGCCGGTGCGCGATCGCGCGCGCAATCTGCACGCGCTGCGCCAGGCCACCGCTAAGCTGCTGCGGATACGCCTTCGCCCGATCCGTCAGCCGAAACTGGTCCAGCAACTCCGCCGTGCGCACGCGGCCCTCAGCGCGGCGTCATGCCGAAGTAAATGCAGTGAAACTCGATGTTCTCCGCAACGGTGCAGGCGCGATCCAGGGTGTTGTACTGCGGCACCACGCCGATGTACTGCCGCGCCAGCGCCGGATGCGCCACCACATCCACGCCCGCGATCTTCACCTAGCCCGCCGTGGGCACCGCGCGTGTCGTGGCGATCGAGATCGTCGTCGTCTTGCCCGCGCCGTTCGGCCCCAGCAGACCGTACAGCTCGCCTTCGGTCACATGCAGGTCGATGCCATCCACCGCGGTGACTGGCCGCTTGCCGTTGTAGACCTTGCGCAGACCCTGGATGTCCACAATGGAGCTAGTCAAAGACAATCAGATTTCCTTCAGCCCATCATAGCCGCGCCAGCGCGCGACGGAACGGTCTTCAGTGGCCTGAACCGGGGCGCCTGAACGCCTGTCCGATACCCCCCTCGATTGACGAAGTAAACTGGAGCCTCGGGGCTTATTCACGTCACATGGTTACCATCCAGCAGAACGACCTCATCGAGAGCATCCGCGCCGCTCTCCAGTACATCAGCTTCTACCACCCGGTCGACTACATCACGAACCTCGCCAAGGCCTACGAGCAGGAGCAATCGCCAGCCGCCAAGGACGCGATGAAGCAGATCCTGGTCAACTCGCGCATGTGTGCCGAGGGCCACCGCCCCATCTGCCAGGACACCGGCATCGTCACCGTCTTCATCAAGTTCGGCATGGAGTGCCGCCTGATGCACGGCGACGCACCCGCGAGCACCAGCCTGCAGGAGATCTGCGACCAGGGCGTCCGCGAGGCCTAGCTCGACCCCGACAACAAGCTGCGCGGCTCCATCCTCGCCGACCCCGCGTTCAGCCGCAAGAACACCAAGGACAACACACCTTGCGTGGTCGAAGTCTCGCTCGTCCCCGGCACCACGATCGACGTGACCGTGGCGGCCAAGGGCGGCGGCAGCGAGGCCAAATCCAAGTTCGTGATGCTCAACCCATCGGACTCCATCGTCGACTGGGTGCTCAAAACCGTGCCCACCATGGGCGCCGGCTGGTGCCCGCCCGGGCATGCTCGGCATCGGCATCGGCGGCACAGCGGAAAAGGCCATGCTGCTCGCCAAGCAGTCGTTGATGGACCCCATCGACATGCCGGAGATCAAGGCACGCGGCCCGCGCACCAACATCGAAAAGCTCCGCGTGGAGATCTACGACAAGGTCAACGCGCTCGGCATCGGCGCACAGGGCCTCGGCGGCCTCACCACCGTGCTCGACGTCAAGATTCTCGACTGGCCCACCCACGCCGCCAACCTCCCCGTTGCGATGATCCCCAACTGCGCGGCCACGCGTCACGCGCACTTCGTCCTCGATGGCTCTGGCCCCGCTTACCTCGACGCTCCGAATCTCGAGAACTGGCCCAAACTCACCTACGAGCCTTCCGCCTCGGGCGCTCGCCGTGTCAACCTCGACACGCCTTACCCGCGAAGAAACCGCCACCTGGAAGCCCGGCGACGTTCTGCTGCTGAACGGCAAGCTCCTCACCGGCCGCGACGCCGCCCACAAGCGCATGACCGACATGCTGAAGCGCGGCGAGAGCCTTCCCGTCGACTTCACGAACAAGCTGATCTACTACGTCGGCCCGGTCGACGCGGTGCGCGACGAGGCCGTCGGCCCCGCCGGTCCCACCACCGCCACGCGCATGGACAAGTTCACCCGCCAGATGCTCGAGCACACCGGCCTCATCGGCATGGTCGGCAAGGCGGAACGCGGCGTCGCCGCCATCGATGCCATTCGCGACAACAAGGCCGTCTATCTCATTGCTATCGGCGGCGCCGCCTACCTCGTCTCCAAGGCCATCAAGCACTCCAAGCTGCTCGCCTTCGAGGAGCTCGGGATGGAGGCGATCTACGAGTTCGAGGTGGTCGACATGCCCGTCACCGTAGCGGTCGACACGCACGGCAACAGCGTGCACACCACCGGCCCCGCCGAGTGGAAAGAGCGCATCGCAAGCTCGCACGAGTTGGCCGGTGTGCCGATTCTCGGTCAGTAGCCACGCCGAACCAACCGCGAGAAGGTGCAAGCCCTGGAAGCCGTTGCGCGGACGCTTGACAAGCCCGGGCGCCTCCCCCGAGCCTGTGAACGGCGTCTGCCTTGCGGGTGTTCTTTTGATTCCTCTTTCGATCTTCACGTCCCGGGGCGCTACACGGCTGCGCGCTTCGGCGCTGGCCGCGGCTAGCGCACTTCTCGTTCTCTCCGCCGCCGCACAACAGACGCCCGGCTTCCGGGACACCTCGCTCGCGCCGGAAGCCCGCATCAACGACCTCCTCTCGCACATGACACTTGAGGAGAAGATCGACTGCCTCGGCACCAATACCGCCGTGCCCCGCCTCGGCGTCAAGAGCTTCGGCAGCTCCGAGGGGATTCATGGGGTCGTGCAGCGAGGCAGCGAAGAGCGGCACCGCTGGCCCATCTACACCACGCAGTTCCCGCAACCGCCCGGCATGGGAGAGACCTGGGATCCCGATGTCGTCCGCCAGGCCGCCGCAGTCGAGGGCGCGGAAGCCCGTTACATCTCCGAACAGCCGCGCTATGACCGCTCGATCTATATGCTTTGGGGACCGCAGGCCGACCTCGCACGCGACCCGCGCTGGGGCCGCAGTGAAGAGGTGTATGGCGAAGATCCGTTCTTCAACGGGACGATGGTCGTCAACTTCGTCAAAGGCCTCCAGGGCGACGACCCCAACCATTGGCAGGCCGCCGCGCTGCTCAAACATTTCCTCGCCAACTCCAACGAGAACCTCCGCACCAAGTCCAACTCCGTCTTTGATCAGCGCCTGTTCTGGGAGTACTACTCCGTTCCCTTCCGCATGGGCTTCGTCGATGGCGGCGCCCGCGGCGTCATGGCCAGCTACAACGCGTGGAATGGCACCCCGATGGCCGTCAACCCCATCCTGAAATCCATCGTGGAAGACAAGTGGGGCGTCGACGTCCTCTCTTCCGACGGTGGTGCGGTCAAGCTGCTCTGGACCGACCACAAGCGCTACCCAGACCAGAAGGCCGCGGTCATCGCCTGCCTGCACGCCGGAATCAACCAGTTCCTCGACACCTACAAGGACGAGACCACAGCCGCCGTGAAAGAAGGCTCGGTCACAGAGGCCGAGATCGACGCTCTGCTCCGCCGCAAGTTCGTCATCTCCCTCAAACTCGGACTTCTGGATCCCGGCCAGGAGTACACGCCACCTTCACCAGGCACCAACGCCGAAGCGCAACCGCCCGCCGGCGTACCCGCGTCGAGCAATCAGCACCAGGCGGCAGCACAACAGAGCGGTCCCGAGCCCTGGGAGAGCGAAGCACACCGCGCCATCTCGCAAAAGATCGCTCTTGAGTCTGTGGTGCTGTTGAAGAACGAAGCCAACACGCTCCCGCTCGATAAGCACACCATCAAGTCCATTGCGGTGATCGGGCCGCTCGCCGACTCCGTCCACTGGGACTGGTACGGCGGCTACCCACCCTATGCGGTCACGCCGCTGGACGGCATCAAGGCCGCTGTCGGTCCATACGTCCGCGTCAACTACGCCGCCAGCGAACTGAACCAGGCCGCGATCACTGCCGCCCGGCAATCTGACGTCGCCATCGTCGTCGTCGGAAACGACCCTACCTGTGGGCCCGATATGGCGCACGACTGGCATGCCACCGTTGATGGCGGCGGGACCCTGCCCTGCACCGTGCCGTCTGACGGACGCGAAGGCCGCGACCGCGAAACGCTCACGCTTGAACAAGAGCAGCTGGTCAAGCAGGTCTATGCGGTGAACCCGCGAACTGTCATGGTGCTCGTGGCCAGCTTCCCGTACACCATCAACTGGAGCCAGCAGTACATCCCCGCCATCCTGCACATGACGCACGCTTCGCAGGACGAAGGCACGGCCCTCGCCAAAGTGCTCTTCGGCGACTACAACCCCGCCGGTCGCCTTGTCACCACGTGGCCCGCCTCGGAGGCCCAGTTGCCTCCCATGATGGACTACAACATCCGCGATGGCCGCACCTACATGTACTTCAAAGGCAAGCCGCTCTACCCGTTCGGTTACGGCCTCAGCTACACGTCGTTCCGCTACAGCAACCTCCGCCTCAACAGGGCCGTTCTTCACCGCGGCGAGGACGTGACCGCCACCGTCGATGTGACCAACACGGGCTCACACGATGGAGATGAGGTCGTGCAGCTCTATGTGGCACACCAGGGCTCCAAGGTGCCTCGCGCGAACGAAGAACTCAAGGCGTTTCATCGCGTGCACGTCACTGCCGGCCAGACTGTGTCCGTGCCGCTCACCGTCAAAGCCAGCGATCTCGCGTACTGGAACGAAGGTTCGAATCAGTGGACGCTGGAGCGTGACCATGTCGACCTCCGGGTCGGCGCGTCATCTGCGGACATCCGCCTGCACCAGGAACTCTCAGTTCAACCCTGAACAGACAACACGTAGGAGGAGAACCGCATGGAGATCAAGCGCGTTGGAACGCAAGCATCGGCAAAGGGACCCGCGGACTGGTTCACCGGGACGGTTCGCATCGACCCTCTCTTTACCGCACCTGACCCGGCACTCGTGGCTGGAGCAAGCGTAACGTTTGAGCCCGGGGCACGCACCGCCTGGCATACACATCCGCTCGGTCAGACGCTCATCGTCACGGCCGGTTGCGGATGGGCGCAGCGCCAAGGCGGCCCGATCGAGGAGATCCATCCCGGAGATGTGGTCTGGTTCGCTCCGAACGAGAAGCACTGGCATGGAGCCGCTCCGATCCACCGCCATGACGCACATCGCCATCCAGGAGAAGAAAGACGGCGAAGGTGGTGGAGTGGATGGAACACGTAACCGACGAGCAATATCGACGCTGACGCCCCGCGTTCGCTGCACCGTCTTCGGCTTGCCCGCCAGCCGCCACATTGGGGGTTGACAATGCCACTTTCGGTCCATTAACTTCCGTTGCACTCAGCATCTGCGTACTTGCTCGGCTGGCGTTTAGGACCTCTTAGGACCTTTGGACCTGTGCTTATGCTCTCTCGTCTCGACTGTGTCCCGATCTGCGGCACCATCATGGCAGCGTTGCCAATATCGAAGCGGTTTCGTCGTCGGCGACCGCGACGCACCGGTGAGCTCGCTTCGCCACCAGGTCTGGCCGGAAGCGCGCCGCACACGGGCGGCTACGGCTGAGATTCTCAATTTCGGCGCAAAGAACCCGTCCCTTGTTGTTCATCCAGACACCTTCTCGACTTCCAGGAATGATTCCGATGTCCATGTATAAAGAAGTGCGGCAGTTTGCGTTTTTCGGTGGCATCGTTGCCATCCTGTTTGCCTCGGTAGCTTCTGCCCAAGCGCCCGCCGTCGCCACAGGCGATGCCCGCACCGTCACCGAGCCGAGCTTTCCAGCAGCCTGCCAGATCCTGCAGGCCTCCTTCCATGATGCCAACGAGGATGTGCCCGCATCCGTGGAGTCGGTCAGCACCGAACCCGACCTCGCGCGTCTGCAAGCTGCCCTGAACGCCTGTGCGAACACGGGCCAGGCAGTCGAGCTCTCCATGGACGGCTCCGGCAACAACGCGTTTCTCACCGGTCCGATCAGCATCCCGTCGGGAGTCACGCTGCTCGTCGACCCGGGCGTCACGCTCTACTTCTCGCGCAACGCACAGGACTACGACACGACGCCGGGCGTACACACCTGCGGCACCGTGAACAGTGCCAGCAACACCGCGAGCTGCAAGAACCTGATCACGATGAATGGCGTCTCGAACGCCGGGATCATGGGCTATGGCAAGCTGAACGGCCGCGGCGGTGATGTGGTGCTCAACAGCTTCCCGACCGCTGGATATGAGAGCAGCACAACCGGCAAGAGCTGGTGGGACCTTGCCAGTGATGCCAACAGCGATAGCGGCAGCCAGCAGAATCCGCGCGGCATCCAGATCACCAACGCCACAAACATCACGCTCTACAAAATCACGTTCAAGAACTCGCCGAACTTTCACATCGCGACCAACACCGTGAACGGATTTACGGTGTGGGGCATCCACATCGTGACCCCGTACAGCGCGCGCAACACCGACGGCATCGATCCCGGCAATGCAACGAACGTCACGATCACGCAGTCGTGGATCTCGGACGGTGACGACAACGTCGCGCTCGGTGCCAACGCCAGCGCGACCAACAAC
This sequence comes from uncultured Verrucomicrobiae bacterium, assembly GCA_963795955.1. Lineage (GTDB taxonomy): Bacteria > Acidobacteriota > Terriglobia > Terriglobales > Acidobacteriaceae > Granulicella. The sequence goes on along the minus strand of CAWCJK010000008.1, from coordinate 223,416 downwards.
GTTTCGGTGATCAACAACCGCTTCTTTGCTGGACACGGTGAGTCGATCGGCAGCATCACGACGCACGGCGTCAACAATGCACTGTTCGACAACAACACCATGTACGGCGATGCCGACGTGGACGGGGGCAACTCCACAGCGATTCGCATCAAGTCCGCCAACGATCGCGGCGGAGCTGGTACAGAACATCCAGTACTCGAACTCCTGCTTCGCGAACCACGGTACGCAGATCCAGTTCAACCCGCTGTATGACGCGACCGCCGGGACGCTGACGCCGAATTTCAAGAACATCCTCCTGCAGAACCTGCGCTTCTCCAACCAGGGTCCCGTGGCCACCGGATCGTTTCAGTTCCAGGGCGCGAACAACAACGGAACGATCAACCCCACGCAGGTGACGCTCGATAACGTCACCGTAGACACGGTGTCGAGCAGCAACCTGACTCCGCCGGTCTACGCGCAACATCACGCTCGGCCCGGGGCAGGTTTCGAGCAACCTGGCTTCCCTGCTGTTGTCCTACAACGGAGTCAACGGCAACGTCATTACGAACAACATGTCGGGCACGCTGAACCCGCCCGCGTGCACCTTCACGTTCCTCGCGCCCTCGCTGACCGGCCCCACGGGCGTGAATGAGACCGTGGCGAACGGGCAGTTTCCGACCGCCGTCGTCATCCTGCAGCCTGCGTTTGCCTCAATCTCCTACCCGTACCCCACGGGCACGGTGACCGTCACCGACGAAACCGGGCATACCTTCACGGCGAAGCTCTCCGGCACCGGCGACACCACCTTCATCCCCATCACCTACGCACCGACCGGTACGCATACCTACACCGCAAGCTACAGCGGCGATTCGGTGTATCCGGCCATCGCGTCGTTTGGGAACTACACCGTGAACGTGACCGGTGCCAGCCTGTCCAGCACCAGCCTTGTGCTGACTGGTGTTCCGAGCACCGCAGTCTACGGAACTCCCTTCACCATGACGGCGACGCTCTCAGGAAACAACAACCCGGGCGGCTCCATCAGCTTCCTTGTGAATGGCGCCGTGTATGCCACGGTACCGGTCACCTCGGGCAGCGCCAGCTACAGCTTCACGCCGACCACAGGGACGTACAACATCTCGGCTTTGTATGCCGGCGACAGTCAGAACGCCGGAGCGGTGTCGAACACCTCTGCGGTAACCGTGAACGGCGCGACCACGACCACCGCGCTGCAGAGCTCGTCCACCACGGGACAGGTCGGAACGCCTGTAACACTGACTGCCACGGTCGGCTCCACCGCGGGGACACCCAGCGGCACGGTGACCTTCACGTACACGAGCGGCACAAACTTCAACGCCGACAACGATTGGCACCGGCACACTCACCAACGGCATTGCAACCTACTCGGCCTTGCTGCCCGCAGGCACCGACAACGTCTCGGCAACCTATAACGGCAGCGCCAACTTCCTCGGCTCTACCTCTTCACCGGCGATCGTCATCACCGTAACAGCGGCGCCGCCCGATCCCGGCTTCAACCGCTCCGATTGCATTGCCGTATACCATCAGCACGCTTGTCGGCGGGGGCTCGTCCAACGCGACCTGCACCGGGCACACAGACTCCTTCGGCGATGGCTGCCAGGGTACATCGGTGGTGTTGCCCAGCGGCACAGACCTCCGTAGCGTAGCGGCCGATCCGTTCGGCAATGTGTACTTCACCGACTCCAACGCCCAGATGGTCCGCAAGGTTTCGCCCGCCGGAATCGTCACAGACTTCGCTGGGTATGTAAGCGGGACCGCCTGCGTTCCCACCGCCACAACGGGCTGCACGCCGACGCTGGTGAAGCTCAGCGGTAAGCCGCGCGGCATCTTCAGCGATGCGGCCGGCAACATCTACATCGCGGGTTATGGCGATGACAAGGTGCAGTATGTGCGCGCCGCCGACGGCAAGGATTACCTGATCGCGGGCACCGGCAGCGCACCGGCAAACGCCACAGACCCGGCAGGTGACGGAGGCCCAGCGACCAGTGCGCTGCTAAAGCAACCGCGCGGTGTTGCGACCGACGCCGCAGGCAACGTCTACATCGCTGATTCCGGCGACAACCGCATTCGCGAGGTGATCGCACCCGCAGCCGGCTTCCCAGGCAGCGGAACAATTCAGACCGTCGCCGGAACAGGCGTCGCTTCGTACAGCGGTGACGGTGGCCTTGCAACCACGGCAACGATCAGCAATCCGCAAGGCGTCGCGGTCGACGGCAGCGGCAACATTTACATCGCCGAGGGCAGCCACGTACGCGTCGTGTGCGTGAACTGCACCGCGGGCTCGGGGCTGTATGCACTGCTGAACAAGCTGGGCGTTTCCAACCCGGTGAACGGCGACATCTACAGCATCGCGGGCACGACGAGCAGCTCCAACAGCTCGCTTGCGCCTGGCCTCGGGACCAGCGTCAACATGGGCCCGCAGAAGATCTCGCTGGATGCGGACGGCAACATCTACATCGCCGACTCCGCAAACAACGTCATCTGGTTTGAAGATGGTCGCACCGGTTATACCCGCGTGATTGCCGGTGGTGGCAACGCGACAAGCTGCCCAGGCTCACCCATCGGCGATGGTTGCGCTGCAACGCAGGCGATCGTTGGCTCGAACGGTGGCAACGGCTTCGGTGTTGCACTCGACGGCCAGGGCAACATGTACATCGCGGACTCCACCAACCTCCGCATCCGCAAGGTCTCCACAAACCTGCGCTTCCCGTCCACGGCGGTCGGCACCGCCGTAAACCAGACCGTCAAGCTGCACTCGCAACCTGGCGATTCCTTCAGCGGAACGACCGTGTCTTCGCCTGACTTCACATTCACAGCAGGTTCCTGCACCACTCTGCCCGACACGACGCAGGACTGCACGTACACAGCGACGTTCAAGCCGGTCGTAGCCGGCCTGCGCGACGCTCCCTTGATGGTCAGCACGCAAAACGGCAACCCGGGTGTCTTCACGCTTGCAGGCACCGGAACAGGAGCTGGCGCGACGCTCGATCCCGCGGCTCAACTGCTCTTCGGCAAAAACATCTCGCCGAACGCCATCGCCCTTGACCCAAGCGGAAACGTCCTGGTCGCAGATGCGATCAGCAAAACGGTCATCCGCTTTGCGCAGGGCGCGACGGGCGTAGGTGCGGGCAGTGCAGCGACCGGAACCACCATCGGAAGCTTCATGAACCCGACCGCCGTTGCCGCCGATGCACTGGGCAACGTCTATGTTGCGGACGCCGCGACTGGGTTGATCTCGAAGATCCCGTCGAGCGGCCCAACGACGGCACTTTCGCTTGGCTTCACCAACCCAAAAGCGATTGCGACCGACTCGCTGAACAACCTCTATGTGCTCGACAGTGCCGACAAAACGGTCACTGAGATTGCTGCGAACGGCGTAGCCGCGCGAACCATCGCATCCGGCCTCACGGCGCCGACTTCGCTGGCCGTCGATGGCTCCGGAAACATCTACGTCGGTGACGCAGGCGCGATCTATCGTTACGACGCGCAAACGCTTGCTCGCACAACGTTGTCATCCGTGTCGACCTCCCCCGCAGCCATCGCGGTGGATGCAGCCGGAAATGTGCTCGTCGCGGATAACAGCGTCGGCAGCCTGCTCGCAATTCCGGCCAGCCCCAACAGCCCGTCCTTCACCATCGCGAGCGGCGTTCCCGCAACCACGCTCGCACTGGATAGCGCAGGAAACCTGTATACCAACGCGACCGGCGACCAGATTGTCGAGTTGCTGAGAACACAGGGATCCGCGACCTACAACGGAACCGGCAGCAGCCCCACAACCTTCAACCTGCTTTCGACGGGCAATCTCGCCGCGAGCCTCAACATCAACGACCCTGACACGACCAACTTCAAGCTGGGCGTCAACAGCTCGAGCGATTGTGTCAGCAGCGGGTCCTCGATCAACGTGATCGCCGGGTGGAGCATGCACGCTGACGTCCAGCTTCACGCCTTCGGCGAGCAACAACTACATCAACACCGTGACGTTCCCCGGCAACGCGGCGAACGCCTCGCTTGCAACTCCCGCCGGTCCTGCAACTGACGCAGGTCGGGAACAACGCACCCGCAGCACCGGTGGGAACACCGCAGTTGACCACCACGTCGGCGATCGCCAAGGTGAGTGGCGGGTACCAGGTCACGCTCACTGTACAGAACACCGGGTCGGCCGCCGCGACGAACGCCACGGTTACCTCTCTGTCGCTCGGATCAGCGAGCGGCAGCCCTCTCCCCGTTCTGCTGGGCAGCATCGCCCCGGGAAGCTCCGCGACTGCGACCGTCATCGTACCGTCCACTGCGGGGGCTTCCGGAAGTACTGTTGCTGAAAAGTTCGCAGGCACATACACAGGCGGAAGCTTCGGTGGCAGCGCACGCGCCAAGCTGCCCTAGACTCTCGGCCTGAAAAGCTTCGAAACTGGAGATATCGTGAAAAACTTCGCCCTTGTTCTTGGCTCCGCCCTGATTGCAGCAGGTACGTCCTGTGCCGTCGCACACGCTGACACCCTCAACCTCTCGCTCACGCAACCAACACAGTTCACCTCGGGAGCCGGAACTCTCGAGTACGAGGCGACGATCTCGGCGCCGACAAGCAATCATGGCTCCGAGTATCTGAACGGTGATTCGTTCACCTACGCTGGGCCGGGAACACTTGATGACTCGCCGTTCCTCAATAACTTCCCGCTGTTCCTTGACCCCGGCGACAGCGTGACCGCTGTTCTGTTCGACATCACCGTTCCCGCCGGTACGCCGACCGGATCTTATGCCGGATCCTTTCAGATCCTTGGCGGACCCGACGACTCGAGCAACGACACCCTCGCTAGCGTCAACTTCACCGCCGGTTCCCCGCCACTGGCCCGAGCCGTCCAGCCTGATGCTGCTGGCTACGGGCGCGTTCGGGATGCTGGAGGCGATGAGGCGGCGGCTGCAGGCCGCGCGCCAACGTCGCCTAGCCCATCGCCCGTTTCATCCGTAAGGCGGCAAACCCTGATCACCGGCTCCCGTTCGGTCCTATGCCGAACCTGGGAGCCGGTGATCTTCCGTTTTGCGGGCACGCAAATCCCGCTCAGATCTGACTCCGGCATACACCGTTGGACCGCCGTGCCAGCGCGCGGCATCCAAATCCCGGAGGAGTTTCATGACCCCAAGTTTTGGTTACGCTGCCCAGTCGAAAGCCGCCCGGCTTACGCCCTTTTCGTTTGAACGCCGCGACCCCGGCCCCACCGATGTCGTTATCGACATTCAGTACTGCGGTATCTGCCACTCGGACATCCACCAGGTCCGCGGTGAGTGGGGACGTGAGCTTTACCCGATGGTTCCGGGCCACGAGATCGTAGGCAAGGTGACCGCGGTCGGCAATCAGGTCACGCGCTTCAAGCCCGGCGATCTCGCCGCCGTGGGCGTCATCGTCGAGAGCTGCATGCATTGCCAGAACTGCCGTGCCGACCTTGAGGTCTACTGCACCGACGGTGGCGCGGTGGACACGTATAACGCGATCCAGCGCGACGGCGAGCGCACAATGGGCGGCTACGCAAGCAACATCATCACCTCCGAGCACTTCGTGCATACGTTGAAGCCGGGCGTTGACCTCCCTGGGACGGCGCCGCTGCTGTGCGCAGGCATCACCACCTACTCGCCTCTGCGGCACTGGAACGTGGGCCCCAATAAGAAGGTCGGTATCGTCGGCCTCGGTGGTCTGGGACACCTCGGGCTGAAGTTTGCGCACGCCTTCGGCGCGCACGTTGTGCAGTTCACTACCTCCGAGAGCAAGGTCGCGGACGCCAAGAAACTCGGCGCGGATGAGGTCATCATCTCGCGTGACCCGGATCAGATGGCGAAGCACGCCGGCAGCTTCGACTTCATTCTCGACTGCGTATCGGCGCCGCATGACATGGATGCGCTACTCGGGCAGCTGAGGCTGGACGGAACGCTATGCCTTGTTGGCTTGCCGGAGGTACCGCTGTCGGTACAGCCATTCTCGTTGCTCGCGGGCCGGCGTTCGCTCGCTGGATCAGCCATCGGTGGCATGAAGGAGACGCAGGAGATGCTCGACTTCTGCGCGGAAAAGGGCATCGTGGCGGAGGTCGAGGTGATCGGCTACGACAAGGTCAACGAAGCGTATGACCGCGTTGTCAAGAACGACGTCAAGTACCGCTTCGTTCTGGATAACGCTACCCTCAAGCAGCAATAGTGCGCTTCGAACAACATCCCTGAATCGAACAGAGGGCACGGCTCGCAGCCGTGCCCTCTCACTTTTTATGCGGCCCGAAATGCGTCAGAGCCAGACGATGCACATCGGCGATGCGGCCGCGGTCTTCGTGCTCGGTTTCAGCATGCCAGTGCTGCTGTCGCGCGCGAAGATCGTCACTAGATCACTGTCCTGATTGGCGCAGAGCAGCCAGCGCTGGCTGGGATCCAGCGCCGAAGAATCGCGGGGTGCGCCCACCGCACGCAAGCTGTTGCAGCTGCGTAAGCTTACCCGTGGTTTCGTTGATGCGAAACGCCGTGAGGATGTCGACGCCGCGTGTGGAGGTGTAGAGGAACCGGCCGTCGCGCGTAATCACGATCTCCGCGCCGGTATTGGGCTTGCTATCCACCGGCGCAGGCGGCGGCGAGAGTCACTGTGCTTCCCGGCACGAGTTGCGCCACCGCAGCGGCACCGTTGCTGCGCCACGTGTACATGTCCACCGTGCAGTCGAGCTCGTGAATGCAATACAACCAGCGTCCATTGGGGTGGAACGCGAGGTGGCGCGGACCGGAGCCGCGGCGCGCCGGGATACGCTGCGGCTCTCCAATCGGAGACGCTTGGCCGGGATGGATGGGAAAAGCGAGGATCGCGTCGTCGCCAAGGTCGCACGCAAGCACAAAGCGGTTGTCGGGCGACATGACGGCGCAATGCAGATGCGCCGCATCCTGCCGGTCTTTCACCGGTCCCGTCGCTCCGCACAGCTTTGATTTTGCGCACGAAAAGACGTCAGCCGCGGGCGCCAGCTTGCCGCCTGCGTCGAGCGCAAAGGTGGAGAGACTGCCTCCGCCGTAGTTCGCCGCGAACAGCAGCTTGCCCGTGCGGTCAACCGTGTCGAAACAGGGGCTAGCGCCGTGGGTCTGCTCGGATCCCAGCGGCTGTCAGGCGAGCCTGCGTACGATCCAGCGCGAACGCGGAGACCGCGGCTGCATCGCCGTCGTTCTCATTGCATGCATAGACCACCGGAAGCTGCGGATGCAGCGCAAGGTAGGTGGGACGCGGTGTAGAAACGGCTAAAGTCGGCGCGCCGAGCTGCCCGGTGCCGCTGTTCCACTGCGCGCGGTAGATGCCATCACCGTTCTGCGTGCCCAGCAGCACCCACCCGGAGGTGGCCTGTGCACCCTGCCCGAAACCACGAACACCGGTGAGCGCGCCCGCGGCGACGAGACCCTGAACAAAATGGCGTCGAGAAAGCTGTACCGAACTCATCGCAGATGAGTGTACTGGCTTACGGGCATTGCGTTCTTCACATCAGCCCTGGGCCCCACGGAAGCCACCGGCCGGAAGCCTTCTTCCTGGGCTGTCGTCTCCGTCTGGCCGGGCAACGTGTAGTCCATCTCAGAGGGGTGTGCGTCCTGGTTGATGACCGGCAGCGGCGGGAGGTTCAGGCTGCCTTTCCCTTCCTTGACGACGGCCTCCACGTGCTCGAGCACCTCGGGCACGCTCATCGTGTACATCTCCCGGCCGTTGTCGTACCCGTTTTCGATGGCCTGCTTGAGATAGCGGCCGGCAGCCTGCGCGGCGAGATAATCCGTGATCGCCTTGCCGTTTCGCTCCCTTTGCACGCGCCAGGCCTCGTTCGGCATAGCGATCCAGAGCGGTCCGCCGTTGACGCTGAACCGGATGTCCGTCGCGTCGGCGTGACGGGTCGCTATGGCGACCATGGTGGCCTTCCACACGCAGTGCAACTGCTCGCCCGTCCATCGGTCGGTGGCTACGAAATCCTCATACATGGCCCCTTCAGCTTAACGCAATGCGAGGGCTGCTGAGGATCCCGAAGACATGGGCGAAGTCGCGCCGGAAGCGTGCAGACGGCGAAAGGGAGCCTCGGTAAGCTGGAGGGATGACCAAAACGCGATCTTCGCGCGCCTTGTGTACGTTTCTCGTCGCCTTGGCCTTGTTCGCGCAACGTACGCTCTTCGCGCAGACTCCTGGAACTGTCGACTACCGCCGCACATGCATCCTCCAAGCCGGCCCCCGATGTGCTCGTCTTCACCAACGGTGACCGGCTCACGGGAAAGCTCGACCACGCTGCCGAAGGAAACATCTACTTCAAAAGCGACATGGCCGGCGAGTTGACGATCCCGTTCAGCAAGGTGAAGGAGCTGCACTCCGGGTCGGAATTTGTCGCGCTCCGCAAGGGCAAACCCGGCCACATCACGCCCGCGGGTACCGGCACGGTCTCCTTCGCCGAGAACAAGGTGACGCTAAGCCAGGGAACGCAGGTCGCCCAGACGCTCCCTGCCGGCGAGCTCGGATACCTCGTCGACGTGCCCTCCTACGCGAAGGCCGTAGATCGTCGCGCGAGCTTCACCGAGGGCTGGACCGGCGCCGCGACAGCGGGTCTGACGCTGGTCCGTTCGACCCAGACCTCCACGACCTTCACAGGAGCCTTGAACGTCGTGCGCACCATCCCGGTGGTCTCGTATCTTCCCAATCGCAATCGCACCACGGTCAACATCACCGAAACTTACGGCACCAGCAAGACCCCGATCATCCCGCAGACCACGCCTGCGAGTCCGCCGAGCATCGTGCAGACCAGCATCTTTCACGGCGACGCAGAGCGGGATGAGTACTTCAGCCAGCGTCTTTACGCCCTGGTGGATCTGTCCTTCGATCACAACTTCGCCCAGGGCCTGCAGTTCCAGTATGTCAACGGCGCAGGCGTCGGCTGGACCGCGCTGCAAAGCCCGAAACAGCAGCTGGATCTCCGCGCGGGCATCCATTACGAAAAGCAACAGTTTCTGCCCGCGGACCTCGGTGTCGCAGGCCCAAACGGGGCGTTCCAGGACAACCTCGACCTCATCGGTTCGACCTTCCAGGAAAACTACAAACGCACACTTCCGCGCAAGCTGGTGCTCACCGAGTGGGCCAACATCCTCCCCGCCTGGAACGACAGCAAAGCGTATACGGCGAATGCCTTCGTCGCCCTGAACATGCCGCTCTTCAAGCGACTGTCTGCGACCCTCTCGGCGACCGACAACTACCTCAACAACCCATCGCCGGGGTACCGAAGGAATGCCGTTCAGTTTGTCACCGGCGTCACGTACAGCCATCAAGTAATCCGCCCTTTGGAAAGGGTTTGGACGCCGCGGCCGCGTCTCTGGGATGTTCTAATGGAGATTGCGGCCGGTTTGGCCGCGAGCGCAGGCGCAGGAGTTTGCTTTGGTTGGAAGTATGCGTGTAGGTGGGCGGCAGCAGCGGGCACGCCGCGGCGTCGTCGGCAGTTTTTTCATCGGGCTTCTGGTGCTTGGTTTGGGTGCAACGAGCGAGGCGCAGCAGCCGCAGGCGCGCCAGCAGAAGCGCCCTCGTCACGAAACAAACGCCACCCGTCAAGCTCGAATCGCCCGTACGGTCGAGCAGACCTATTCCCATCCGCTCGAGATCATCGGCGGCGGCGGATACCTCCGCTGGAAGAGCGGCCCGTACACCAAGAAGAACAACGAGGTGAGCTGGGCGGTCGACGCGAACTACTACCTGACCCCGAAGTTCGCAATTGTCGGCGCCACCCAGGGCTCGTTCGGCCACGCCTATCAGCAGTTGCCGCTGCAATTCCCGCAGATCGCACGTCCGCAGATCAACGAGTACTTCTTCACCGGCGGCGCCGGCTACCGCTTCTACGAGAAGGAAAAGGTAGCCATGAGCGTGCAAGGAACAGGCGGCGTGGCTTGGGGCATCTTCTCCGGTGGCGCCAAAGGACTCACAGGTCCGCAGGTCGGCCTTTGGGAAGACGGCTTCCGGCCGGCGTTTACGGTCAAGTACAACGTCGACTACAACTTCTACCCCAATCTCGCGGTCCGGATCTCACCCACGTACGTGGGAACGACCTTTGGGAGCAGCTTGCAGAACAACCTCGGCTTCAATGTGGGCGTGGTGTACCGCTTCGGTCATCAAAGATAGTGCGCGTTCCTGCAAGGGAGGATGCGATGTCGAAGGGATGGGAATCCAAGAACGTCGAAGAGCAGCAGGCGCAGGCAGCGGAGTCGCGCGCGGCAGGTGCAGAGCCGGCTCCGATCGATGCCCGCGCTGACGCAGACAGGCGCCGCAAGATACAGGCGCTCGAGATGCAGCGTGAGCGAGTGCTGAGCGAACGCACCGCGAGCCCGCACCGCCGCAGTGCACTAGAGCTTGCGCTTGCAACCATCGAGCGCGATCTCGAGCAGCTGGGCTGGTCGATCAAGCTCTAGGCGCGAACGAAACGGTCCAGCCGAAAGGCCTCGTGGCGCTCACTGTGTTCGCACGTCAGCTCCGGCTCGGCAACCAGGACCTCGTGCACACAATCGCCGGAGATGCGGTGGTCGCCCGATTTCCCCAGCCAGTGACTTGCCAGCACCACGGTGCCGGGCTCTGTGGCGCGGACCAGCGATTCCACCACGCATTGCCACTCGCGTTTGCCGAAGTAATACCCGATCTCGCTCAGGATCACGAGGTCATACCCGTTGAACGCGGAAGACGCGGTCAACGGCTCGCACGAAATCACCACGTTGGGCAGATGCGCGCACCTCGCGCGGGCACGTTCCACCGCTGAAGGCGAAAAATCCGTCGCGTGTACTCGATCGCAGATCTGGGCGAGTCGCTCGGTGAGCACTCCGACCGAGCAGCCTGGCTCCAACGCACGCGCATATCGCCGCCCCTCAAGCGCACCGATGATCGCGTCATATCGGCGCTGCTCATACGCGCTGCTCGCAAAGTTCCACGGATCATCACTGGTCCGGTACTTGTCCTCAAAGAACCCGGAGCTGCTCCTGTCGCGGAAAATCATGCTGCGCAAGCTCATGCTCCGGCGCCTCTCGCCTCAGCTATCGCGCTTCATCACGTAGGGATTCGCCTGCGCAACGGGGGTCAGGATCATCGTCTGGATCTGTACATGTGGGGGCCGCGTTGCGCTCCAGACGATGGTGTCGGCGATGTCTTCCGGCGTCAGCGCTTGCACACCGGTGTAGACCTTTTTCGCGCGTTCGGCGTCGCCGCGGAAACGCACCATGCTGAAGTCCGTCTCCACCAGGCCCGGGATCGATGGACGTCACCCGAATGGGAGTGCCGTTCAGGTCGATGCGCAGGCCCTCGCTGATCGAGTGCTCGGCTGCCTTGGTCGCGCAGTACACGTGCCCGTTCGGATACGTGATGTGCCCCGCGATCGATCCCAGGTTGATCACATGGCCGCGGCCGCGGTTCACCATCCCGGGAACCACCGTGCGCGTGACGTAGAGCAGACCCTTCACGTTCGTATCGATCATCTCCTCCCAGTTCTGGACGTCATCTTCCCAGAGCTTGGTGAGCCCGCGGCTGAGGCCGGCATTGTTCACAAGGATGTCGATGCAGCTCCACGCATCCGGCAGTGTGTTGATGGTGCCTTCAACCTCATCGCGGTCCTGCACATCCAGCTCGAACGCGAAGAAGTCGCTGGCGCCCTTGTCGCGCAGCTCGGCCTCCATGGCCTGCAACCGGTCCAGCCTGCGCGCGCACAGCAGCAGCCTGGCTCCGTGCTCCGCAAACGCGCGCGCCGTGGCCGCACCGATGCCGGAGCTCGCTCCCGTGATGAACACAACCTTGTCCCTGAGTACCTCGGCCACTTCTCCTCCGCACCGTATGCTTTTTTGTCTTCGAGTCTACGGGTGCACAAAGGCCGCGAGGATGAAATCTTCGCGGCCTCCGTGCTGCTGATTCGTTGGATGACCTTTACTGCTGTGGGGCTCCCGAGTTTCCGTTCGTATTCGCGTTGCTGTTGTTTGCGCCGTTGCTGGCCGGTCCCGATGTTGTTGGGACACCAATGGCCTCCCCGGAAACGATCAGTTCCACGCGACGGTTCTGCGCGCGGCCGGCGGCTGTGTTATTCGGCGCCACGAAGTCGGTCGCACCGTAGCCCTGGGCGGTGATATTCGACTGCGGGCACGCCATTGTTGACCATGAAGTCGCGAACGGCATCGGCCCGGTTCTCGCTGAGCTTCTGGTTCAGCGCCGGTGCGCCGGTCGAGTCGGTATAGCCCTCCACCTGCACCTTCAATCCCGGGTACAGCTCAAGGATCGTGGCTACCTTGGCCAGCGAGATCTGCGTGTTCTGCTTCAGCGTGTACTTGCCCGTGTCGAAGAGCACGTCACTCAGGTTCACCACCAGTCCGCGCGCGGTCTGCGTCGTCTGCAGCACGGCGTTCAACTGGGCGAGCAGTTTGGCTCGAAGCGCCTCGGCGCCCTGGGTCGCCTCTTGTGCCTTGCGCTGCGCGTCGGCAGCCTGTGCCTGGGCCTGAGCGGCGGCCTCCTGTGCCTGCGCGCGCTGTGCCTCAGCCTGCGCGCGGGCCGCTGCCGCGGAATCGGCCTGGGCCTGGGCCTGCGCGGCCTGTGCCTGGGCCTGCGCCGCTTGTGCCTGCGCCTGTTCCGCCTGCTGCTGCGACCGCTGCGCCTGCTGCTGCGCCGCGACCTGGGCATCGTGTTGCCTGCTGCTGGCGTTCGGCAGCCTCCTTGCGCAGGGTCACGATGCGCGCGTCTTCGGCGCGCTGCACGGCGTTACGCGCAAACGTGAATTCCATCTTCACGTCGCGATGTTTGCCGTCCTGAATCCCCTGCGCGTTGTCGATATCCTGCTGGACCTCTTTCATGATGTCCGGCGCATACTTGTCCGCACCGGCATTCTCCGCGATTCGTTGCGCGTTCCAGGCTTCAAACAAAGGCAGCGGCGTGTGCTCGCGGTCGGTCACGGGGTGCGACACGGAGTGGCGGCCGGCCGTATCCGCGTACAGCCCGCGCGGCAGAAGCTGGTAATGCACGTTGACCTGCTGCAGGATGCCTTGCGTCCTGTCAGAGAAGACGTTCTGCGCGACGACCACGTCAGACGGTACGGAGACCGCGTAGTAGGGTTCCGCGGTGACGATCATCCCGAAGCTCTGGAAGCTGGTGGTGGCGTTCAAAGAAGCTTTGTTGCCGGCTAGTTCGAGCTCGCCGAGGTTCTGAGGCCGGCCATCAGCCGAGATCGCCCAGAGGACGTACGTCAGATACTCCGGCCCGAAGCCGTTGGCAGGGCTGAGACCCTCCAGGTGCACGGAGATGTTGGTCTTCCCGGTCACCGCGTCGACCTTGGCGTCGCCATGGACGGAAGGCGCCAGGTTTGTGCCCTCGAAGTTCACATGCGTCGATCCGCTGCGATTGAGGTAGTTCACCGCGTCCAGTTCACGCTGCACGACCTTCACGTGGTAGACGTAGATTCCGTTCTGGGTGTCCGCGACAACATTGGCGGACCGTGCGCCGGGTGCGACCGCGGTAGGATTTGGAACCTCCTGTGCGGCCGCGTGCAAATTCAGAGCAAACAACATCGCAGCCGCCGGCAGAACGGCTGTGATTCCCTTCCGTAAACCAAGCATTGCTTTCTCCCTGCGGGCAGCGTCCGCGCCTCGGCGAACAGCCACCCGCTCTGGCGCCGCAACAGGCGCTCCTGCACGGTGGGATGCCCCGGTTTTGCGAAAGGTAGCCAGGCACACCGGTCGCGAACATAGCGCCGGACGCCTTCCAAGCCTCTAAAGTAGGCCGTGGCGCGAGTGGTTCGCGGCGCACATGCAAGAATCTAGCTGTACCGCGACTAAGGAGTCTGCGTTCTAGCCCAGTCGAAGCGCACATGAACTGTCCTTCACCGCACTGCAAGGGAACGCTTCGCACAGGTAGAGCCACTGGTTACTGCATCCTTTGTCGCCTTCCTGTGAGTGCCTGTGCGGCCTGCAATGCGTGGAACCGCGCTGCAGCACTCTTTTGCAGGCTGTGTGGTCAATCCGGAACACTGTGGCAACACACCGATCCGATCGACCCTGAAGCGCTGCTCAGCGGCCCTCGACGCACCACCGTCCCGCAACACGTCACAACTGCTCCCCAGAGCGCGACCGGGTTCCTTTGGGCCATGGGCGAAGGAGGCGACCTGTATCGCTTGAATCCTTACGCTCGTCCGGGAGAGCAGCTTGAGGTGCACGATCGGCTCTGGGTCGCACCCCAGCCGCACGCCTTCTGCCTTGGCCGCTTCCAGCTGGCGAGCACGCCCGGCCCCAAACTCGCCGCCGAACTGTGTGCCGTGCTGGCCACGCACGACCGCGTCGTTGTGTGCGGGCTCTTCTCGAGGCAGCGTCAACCCTTTTCGCCCGTTGCCGGCGAACAGTTCCTCGTCAGCTCTCGCGACGCCTTCCAGTTCGTCGTCGCGTTCCGAACTGCGGTCTACATCTTCAGCCGTTATGCGGAGCAGATCTCTTTCTGCGAGTTAAATGTCCAGACAGGCGAGATACGCCGCCTGGCCGTTGCTTATGGAGAGACTGCGATGTGCGGTCCCGTGCTCCTCGCAGACGGGGATGCGGGGCATGTTGTCATCTGGTCGTCCACCTCGCTTTCCGTGTACACCAACGGCTCCCTCACGCCTGTTGCGCTCCCGGAAGGAGTCGAGCTCTGTACAACTCCCATCGACGTCGGCCTCAGGCTACCGCCTGGTCGCAACCCGGCCATCGCCGGCTCCGGCCAGCTCTTTTTGGCTGCCCGCCACTTCGGCCGTCCCGCGCTCGTCCGGCTCGCACGGAACCTGTCGGTCTGGGCCACAACCGCGATCGCCGTCATCGACGAGGGCACGCTCGGTGAGTCCCGCGATGGCCACCCCCTGATATCTGCTGCAAACAGGCTGCTCACCTGCACCGAAACTTCGTTTCGCACGCTCGTGCACGATCCCCAGATCTCGACCCGTTTCCCTGCCTGGACCGATGCTGGCTTGGCGTTGTTCTTCTGCGAAGCGAACTATGGAGGCCTGAAACAATGGCTCAAGGCGGATGCGGCGGGCGATCCTGTCCCCGTCTCCTGGGACCTCCCTCCTGGAGCGGAGGTCCACGCCTGCGAGGGTTTCTGGAGCATGGGAACCACGCTATGCTCGATTTGCGTAGTAGGAGATCGGGGCTTGCGAACGGAGTTTCTTTCTTGGTGCGTCTGAGGCGATGGAGGGAACTCGAGCGGCGTGTGCTCCGTCTTCTGGCGATCGCGGCTCTGCTGCCGCTCCCCTGCACCGCTGCGCAAAACTCTTCACAGCGGAGCACGCAGGCACTCTTTCTCGACGATTCGGGCAGTATGCGCCCGTACTATGCGACCGGCCTCATCCGTGACATCGCGGAGCCGCTCGCCTCCTCGGTTGGCGCGGAGGGCGCGCTGCAACTCTACGCCTTCTCAACCGAGGTTTACCCCGCACACAGCCTCGCAGAGATAGAACACGCCCCCTTCGGTCAGTACACCTTTCTCGACAAGGTCATCGAGCAGTGCGAGCGCAGGCACATCGGCATCGGCTGGATCGTTACCGACAACATCGAGGACACCGGGGAGGCCGGCAATACGGACCGCTTCTACTCCAGGCTGCGCAGCGACGCCGTCCAGCGCGTAACCGTCTTCCCGGTCCGCGCCCCGTCAGGTCATCCCGGCCTGGTCGTGTATGCGCTTTTGTTCGATCCAGCCTTCCGCACCGCGTACGACAACACCCTGCGGCAGTTCGTAGGCTCCGGCTCTGGGGTGCTGCGCACAGAGCCGCTGCTTATGAAGCCCGTCAATCAGGACACCGTGGAGGTGACCTCGCGTGATCTTGCGCCGCTCACCCGTCGCGGCGGCCCCAAGATCTACGACACCGGCACGCCGCTCAAGGCAGAGGCCGAGGTCCGCTTCCACTCCCGTCTCGACCACATCGAGATCGTCGATTCATCGCTCCGCATCCTCGATGCGAAGCCATCCTTCGGCCCGTCAAGTCTCCTTGAGCCCACGGAGCGCCAGGTCGCGATCACTCCCAACCGCATCAGGGATCTCGGCCCCGGACGCGAGACCGCTCAGGTCTATCACCTCAGCGCGGACCTCGGTGAGATTCATCTCAAATCCTCGCCCGTCGCGTGGTGGCGTGCGGCCTGGGGGCACCCGGAAGAAGAAGCTGAGTTGCCGCTCACCTTCGCGATCGACGTCCCTCAGCAAAACTTCCGCCTCCGTCAGACCTTCCTCAATCAGTGGAGCGCGTCCACCATCCCCAACGCGCAATCCACCGGCAAGGTCTACGCGCTCGACCGCCTGCTCACCTCCATCAACGCCGGGGATACCGAAATTCGGGTCACCTCGCCGCTGTTCTTTCGTGTGCGCTACCCAGCCTGGCCGGCCGTGCTTTGGATCGCCCTCTTTGCCCTCGGTCTCGCTCTGCTCGTCGGGCTCGCTCTCGCCATACGTCGCCTTTTACGCCGGCACACGCAGCGCTGGACCGTCCGCGCTACAACGCCCGAAGGACAGCCCATCCACGCGGTCCTCGAGGACGGCTTCGTTCTCATCAATGCGGAGCGCGTGGCACGCATCGAAGGCACAGATCTGGTTCCCATCGCGCCCGCACGCCTCGCCTCCGGCAAGCCGCGATCCTCGGTCGTCAGCTCCGAGCCGGTCCGGCTGAATACGCGCAGACAGCTCATCGACCTCACCTTCACCCAGGCCTCGCAAAGCGCAGCGCAGACCGTCAGCGGGACCGCACCGCCACACTCCTCCGTGCACGCGCCTCCCTCCTCATCCACGCCCCGTGCCTCGCCCCCGCGCACCAGCACGCCGCCCCGCCGACGATAGACTCAACCCAAGCTCACCCAGAAGGACCGAGGCCAATGGCCACCGCAGCGCTTCAGAAACATGTTCGGCTGACACTCACGACCATCTTCGGCGTCTTCTTCCTCGCGAATGTCCTTGTGTTCGTGCTTTCGCTCTGGGCCGCGTTCGGCGGCAAGGCCGTGCTGTTGCCCGAAGACCTCAGCACCGGTGTCCGCCTCGTCATCTTTGTTGTTGGTGCGGGGATCAGTTGGGTTGCGGGCCGTTGGCTGTTCATGCAGTTGATCCACGGCGAACTCGGCGTCGACGAAAGCTCCAACGCCGCCGTCCTCATGCTCGGCTACCTGCTCCTCATGTTCACAGGCATCGCCTTCATCAGCGCGTGGAGCTGGCTTTGGCTCCTGATCCTGCTGTTGGTTCTCATTCTCGGCACGCTGCTCATCCTGCGCCGTATCGTGGGCCTGCCCATCGCGCTCACCATCATGACGCTGTCGGTCATTCTCGGTATCGTCGTCTACAAGATGTTCCGTTGATCGTTACGCTGTTCCGCTGATCAGCCAGCGCGTGCCCGGGAGGGGCCACAATCTCAGCATGAGTTCCCCGGCAAGTTCCAGCCCCAAGCCCTATCGCCCTGTCTTCTTCCTCGGCCTCGGCGGTACGGGTAAAGAGGTGCTCCTCCGTCTACGCCTGCGCCTGTACGAGCGTTTCCGCACCTACGACGTCCCGTTCTGCCGCTTTCTCTGGGCGGACACCGATCTCCGCGCCACAGGCGCCCGTGGTGAAGATCTCTCCAGCGCCCTCGCCAGCGTCGCCTTCGACGAACACGAGAAGTTCGGCCTCCTCCACGGCTCGGTCGGCAAAGACCTCGCCGACATCTTCACCAACCCCACACAGTGGCCTCACATCCATGAGTGGCTCTACCCCGAAGTCCAGCGCTACGGAAACGAGATCCGCGACGGCGCCGGCGGCGTCCGTGCCGTCGGTCGCCTCACCTTCTTTGCCAAGTACGCCGCTCTCCGCGAAGCGCTCGAACGCAAGCTCGGCGAACTCTCCCGCCAGGACACCATCCAAAGCACTCAGCGCTTCTTCCGCGAGCACGGGCTCCCGCCCGTCGTGACCGGCGGCGGCGTTACTCCCACCGTCTACGTCGTCACATCGCTCGCCGGCGGCACCGGCTGCGGCATCTTCCTCGACACCGCCTTCCTTCTCCGCGACATCAAGGCTCACACCGGCAACAACGCCGATATCTTCGCCTACGCCATGATGCCCAACGTCTACAACCCCAGCCCGCAGGGTGAAATCCCGCAGCGCTCGTTCGCGAACGCCTACGCCGCTCTCAAAGAGCTCGATCACTACACCAAGCGCATCAACCCAGCCCACAGCCAGGACGCCAAAGAAGAAAACCCCTACTCCGACTTCATCGTCAGTTGGGAACGGAACCGCGAGCGCCGCATCGTCGGGCCACCGTTCAGCGCCACCTTTCTCCTCGAGATCACCAACGAAGCCCATCTACCCATCAGCCAGGAACACCGCGGCGACCTCTTCAGCATGCTCGCCGAAACCCTCTTCCTCGACCTTCTCCCCGGCCCCTTTTCCGACGCCAAGCGCTCCGACTACTCCAACATCGTCGAAGGGCTCTCAAGCGCCGCCGGCGCCAACATCCAAACCGGCAACGTTCACTTCCAGCAGGTCTTCGGTCGCCGTTATGCCTCCTGCGGCATGAGCAAAATCTCCGTCCCCATCGACACCGTTCGCGGAGCCTGCGCCGCCCAACTCGCGACAGAAATCTTCGACTACGTCCGCCGCGAAAAGGAGGACGCCCGCCACGGCGAAGCCGTCCCGCGCGACCTCGCCGCCAACAAGCTCGATCAGGACGGCATCTTCTCCAGCTTCGGCCCGGAGTGGCGCAACATGATCACGGGCGCCGTCTCCGATGCGGTAGACGGACACCAGATCAAAACACCGGAAGACATCGCCCTCCTCCGCGACCGGCTCGACAAAGCCGAATACAACACCGTGCTCGACGATGCCGACCGTCTAGGCACCGCCACCCGCTGGCTCCGTTCCCGTACCGGCGCCGTCAACGACGAGCTCAAAACCCGCTTCGAATACCTCCTCTCCGACCGCATCCTCGAAAACTCCGAACGCGGACTCGCCACCGCCCTTCGCAAGGGCTACTTTGACCTCCTCATCTCGCGCACGCGCGAACTTATCGATCCCACCCGCGAAGGCGACCTCGGTCGCTTCGAAGCCGAGCGCCAGCAACTCGAAGCCGAAGCCACCCTGTATCGCCAGCGTCGCGACGAACAGCTCGCTGAGCTCAGTACCGCCGTAAAGTCCGTCGCCGCCCGCGCCCTCGGCGTCCGCGACACCCTCATCTCCACCCTTCTTGCCCGCGTCCGCGACAACCAGGAACAATATCTCTTCGCGGTTCTTCTCCAAAGCATGGCCATCGAGAGCCGCAAGGTCGCGCAGGAGCTGCTCCGTAACATGGTCGCCACCCGCGACGCCCTGCTCACGTTCCTCGACAAAGCCGACGCGATCCGTGGCGAAGCCGAAGGCCGCCTGCAGACCTACCGCACGCGCCTCGTCACCGGCAACCACGTCCTCTTTCTCCAACTCTACGATCCGGATCGCGACTGGCAGCGCTTCTACAAACTTGGCCTCGACCCCGACTCCAACCATCCCGCCGATGTCAGCCCCAGGCGCGAATACGAAAACCTCCTCCGCGACCTCGGTCTCGGCAAAGGTCTCCTCAGCCTCGCCACCGAACTCCGCCGCGAAACTACCGCCGAGTTCTCCCGCCGCGTCCAGGGCTTCTGCGAAAAGCGCTTCTACGACGACATGCTCGCCAACCCCCGGCAGGTCCGCGTCCTCGACCACCCCAGCTTGCGCGATCCAGCCTCTGCGCGCCAGGTCGTCACCAACTTCGTCAACGCCGCGCGCCCCATGCTTCGTCGCGACCAGAAACTCGCGGCCACCGAGGTCGAATCCACCACCTTTGCCTACCTCGGCATCTCCGACCTCGACGCTCCCAACACCCGCGAGTTCGTCCAGCAGGTCTCCGACCTCGCCGGCTGCCGTGTCGAGGCCTTCGACACCGGCAACACCAACGAGGTCTACCTTTACTTCTCCACCTTCGCCTTCCCGCTGCCCTCGCTTGCCCTCGTCCAGCACGAGTGCCACCGTGCGTACACGGACTTCTACGCCCAGCTTCAGCCCGGCCAGGCCCGGCAGCCCGCGCAAGGCATCCCGCTTCACCTCTCGCAGAAGTGGGAGGGCCGCTTCGACGACCTCGTCACCTACAGCGATCGCGAGGCCGCCCTGCTCGAGGAAGCGCTGCTGATCCTCAACCTTGCGCCCGCGCTTCGCGTCCTCGAGCCGCGGCTCAACGGCGCCAGCGACATGACAGAGTTTCAGTACCGCTACGCGAAGCCGCTCAACACCGTGCAGTTGCTCGGAAAACGCCGGAACGCCGTAGCGCAGCTCATGGCCGATCAGGAGCTGCGCCAACTTCTACGGGACGCCGTACTCTCCCGCGAGGCGGCACTCGCTCCGACGCAACTCAAGTCGTACTTCTGGGCCCTGTTCGCCCAGTTGGCGCACCCAGAGGTCGAGCGCGACAGCCCCGATTATCAGTTGCTCACCCGGCGCTACGCCCAGGTCTACGACCGTATCCAGCACACCGCCCCCGACCTCATCCCGGAAGTCGATCCGGACCGCCTCCAGGGCAACGATCCCGTAGCCTTCCTTCGCACGCAGGACCTCGGCCTCGACTGGACTGACCCTCGCTACCCCGCCCTCGCCAGCCTCGATCCGTGGCGCCGCCCCGTCATCTTCCACTGAGGACCGCCATGCGTTGCACACAATGCGGACTCTGGGAGCTCGCCGAGGGAGACTTCGTCTGCGGCTGGTGTGGCACGAGCTATCTTTCGTACGCGGTCACCCTTCATCCGCCAGAGATCTCGCCAGAAGACTATCCGCCTCCGCTGGAACTGCAGGTCCATAACCAGTCCCCACTGGGAACGCTCATCGTCGAACGCATCCAGGCAGCCTCATCCTGGATTGCTCTCCTGCCCGACCAGTCTCTGCCCCGCGCACTCGCCGCCGGAACAAGTCAGCGCTTCTTGCTCGACGTGGACACCTTCACTGCGGGCAGCGAAACCGAAGCCGCTATCTCAGTCTCCGCCGCATTC
This sequence comes from uncultured Verrucomicrobiae bacterium, assembly GCA_963795955.1. Taxonomy (GTDB): domain Bacteria; phylum Acidobacteriota; class Terriglobia; order Terriglobales; family Acidobacteriaceae; genus Granulicella. The sequence continues at coordinate 202,416 of CAWCJK010000008.1, read as the reverse complement.
GCCGCTGAGCCCCAGCCCGCCACGCTGCACCTGCGGCATCCTGGCCCACGGTCCGCCTAAGCCATGAGCTGCTCTGGAGACGAACATCGCTTTTCGCCCGGCGCATCCGCCTGCGACTGCGGCCAGACCTACTCGTCACTCGCCACTACCGGTCTTCCCTACGCCTCCTGGCGTCTCGACAACGGCCCGCGTCGCGGCCTGCAGCACAGCAACTTCGCAACCGCGACCGATACGCAAACCGGCCGCAGCTTCCTCGTGCGCGAATACGTCCCTGACGTTGTCCGCGATCCCTTAGCGCAGCGACGCCGATTCATCACCGTAGCCAAATCCCTGCGCTCGTCTCCGGTAGCCTCCGAGCGAATCCTCTTCGCCTACACCCGCGGAGCAAACTGCTACACGGTCGCCGAGCCGATCGCAGGCACCCCGCTCTCCGTGCTCAAGCACTCCGGTACGACACCCGGTACGGACGGCCTCAACCTCATCCAGTCCCTGCTCTCCGCTCTACGGCAGCTTCATACATCCGGCGCCTCTGCCGGACCGTTCTTCCACGGCCATCTGCTCCTCGAAGACATCCTTACCTCCGGCTCCGGCCCTGAGTCCAGCATCCATCTCCTCCACTCGCTGTATCTCGAGAACCTCCTTCGCGAGAACCCGCTTCCGCCCGAGCACTTTCAACAGCAGGACATCTTCGCCGCCGCTGACATCACGCTCGCGCTCGTTGCTGGCCCAGGCTCCGCCGCCACACGCCAGGCCCGGGTCCAACGCCTCACCGACCCACTGCTCCGCGCAACGCTCGAGTACCTCTACGGAACCAATGCGGCGCCGCCCCATTCGGCCGATGCAGCCTTGAGCCACATCGAACTCCTGCGCAAGCCAGCCCCGCGCAGCGACCGCCCATTCTCTGGCTGGAGCAACTCCCACTCCGCCCTCGCCGCGGTTCTCGACCTCACCTCAACCCCCAACGGCGGCCGCCGCCACCACATGCGCCCGCACCCGGTCTGCCACCGCATACCCGAGCCGCGCGTCCCCCCACCACCAACAACGCCACCCCCTTTCAGGCCCGTGGCCGTCCCGCCTCCGGCATCGCGAAAGCGCAGCAGCGGCTGCGGCGGTTGCCTCTTCACGCTGCTCTTCTGGCGCTCATCGTCATAGGCGCGGTCACCGCGTTGCTCACGCACAGACCATCCGTCCCAACGACACTGGACTTCAGCGCCGACCCAAACCCCGCACCCCGAAAAGCCCACGTGCAGCTTCGTTGGAACTCTTCCGGCTTCCAGCGGCTGGAACTCGACGGCAAGAAGGTCCAGGCCAACGGCTCTCTGACCCTCGTCCCCAAAACGTCTCACCGCTACACGCTCGAAGGCATTCGTCCAGACGGCTCCCGCGAGATCCGCGAGCTGGACCTCACCGTTGCTGCCAGTCGCAGTGACGTTCAACCGCCGGCTCCCATCGTGCGTGAGCTACCCCCCGGAGATCTGCAGGAGATCAACACCGCCCTGCGCCAATGGACACAAGCCATGCTCTCCAATGACCCCAATCGCGAGGCCGCCTGCTATGCGCCGGAACTCGATCGCTACTTCCTGCGCTCCGGGGTCACGCAGGACTTCGTCCGGCAGTACCTCACCGCCTTCCACAACGGAGGATCAACCTTCACCGCGTTCAACATCTCCGATATCCAGGCGCGCCCCGAGCCAGACGGCTCCGCCGAGGTCCGCTTCAACAAGGAGGTGGAGCTCGCAACACCCTCAGGCCCCAAACACCAGGCCCTCCACTCCACACTCCACCTGAAGCGAATCAACGGCGCCTGGAAGATCACCTCCGAACGCGACTTCCTCGGCCCGCTCCGCCAACTTCAGTAAGTTCACGCCCAAGCGCTCCGCGCTCACGCGAACGCGCATGGTTCGACGCGATCATCCCGCACCGGATACGGAAACCACCTTGCTCTCTCGCCTCTGAACGTGTCATCGGCGTCGCGCCAGCCGCGGTCGGATACGCTGCACCCGCGCGATCACCCGCCTTCGCCTAAGGTCGCTCCAACAGATCTGAGTTCCCCGAGCATTTACAGTTCCTCTATTCTGTCCCGGAGCTTAGTTCGTATGCCGAAAGCTGTCGTTGCGCTCTGCCCTTTGCTCCTCGCCGCGAACCTGATCGCGCAAGTGCCGTCCCATGCCACAACGACACCGGCGGGCCAGACGGCGCCGGCCACTCCCGCGACTGCCGCAGCCGCTGCGGCTCCGCCCGCAGTGGTCGCCGGGATCCCGGTCAACTACGACGAAGCGAAGGTCGGCACGTACAGCCTCACCGATCCCCTGAAGCTCGACAACGGCAAAACCGTACGCGACGCGAAGACCTGGACCGGCGAGCGCCGTCCCGAACTCCTGCGCATCTTCGAAACGCCAGCAGTACGGCATCGCCCCGGGTCGTCCGCCGGGCGAATCTTTTGAAGTCACCGATAAAGGAACGCCCGCGCTCGACGGCAAGGCCCTTCGCAAGCAGATCACGATTCATCTCGCTCCGCCCGGAGACACTGACCCGAACTACCCGGAGATCCACCTTCTCGAGTACCTCCCGGCTCACGCGAAGAAGCCTGTGCCGATGTTCTTCAGCATCAACTTCGGCGCGATTCAAAGTGCAGTCGCCGACCCTGGAATCAGCCCGGAAAAGATCCGAGATCCCCATACCAACCAGCTCGTAACGCCTCCGCCCAACGCACGTTCCTTCGGCCGGATCAACGTCGAAGCGATGCTCGACGCAGGCATCGGAGTGGCGACGTTCTACTACGCCGAGCTCGACCCCGATTCGCTCACGGGATTCCCCGAAGGCATCCGCGCCCGCTACGCGAAACCAGGACAGACCTCCAACGACACGCGCCCGGATGATTCCTGGGGAACGATCTCGGCTTGGGCCTGGGGAATGAGCCGCGTCGAAGATTACTTCGAGACCGATCCCTCGGTTGACGCTCACCGCGTCGCCATTCACGGAATCTCTCGGCTGGGCAAGACCGTTACCTGGGCCGGCGCGCACGACAGCCGCTTCGCTGCCGTGATCGCCTCGTGCGGCGGAGAAGGCGGAGCCGCGCTCAGTCACCGCGATTACGGCGAAACCATCGCCCACCTTACCGCGCCGACTCGTTACCCCTACCAGTTCGCGCGCAACTACGCCCAGTACGCCGGCTTCCCGGACAAGGCGCCCTTCGACTCACATCTGCTGCTGGCGCTGATCGCTCCCCGCCCCGTTCTACTGCAGACCGGCTCAACCGACTATTGGTCCGACCCCAAGGGCGAGTTCCTCGCCGAGGTTGCCGCGGGTCCCGTGTACAAGCTGCTCGGGAAGCAGGATCTAGGAACCACCGTCTGGCCCGGCCCCAAGCAGCTCATCTTGACGAACGGACTCAGCTACTACATGCATGAGGGCGGACACGGCATGGTCCCCTCCGACTGGGACATCTACGTCCAGTTCCTCAAAGCCAATCTTCACCCCGAGCAATAAACCGCCAGAACGACAGAGCCCTCCTTGACGCGCACTCACCTACTTCGTCGTGCCGCTGTCCTCGCACTTGCGGCAACGACACTCGCGCCCGCGCAGCAGTCCTCGCCGAAGTACGCTGACGAACTGGCCCAAGGCTTCGTGCATCCGCCTGACTCGGCAAAGCCCCGCACCTGGTGGCACTGGACGAACGGAAACGTCACCGAGTCCGGCATCACCAAGGATTTGGAGTGGATGAACCGCGTCGGCATTGGCGGCTTTCAACTCGTCGACGTGGCTGCTGGTAACGGACAGATTGTCGAGCCCAAAGTTCACTTCGGGACGCCGGAGTGGTATCACGCCGTGCTGCACTCCGCCCAACTCGCGAAGCAGCTTGGCCTCGAGATGTCCATCTTCTCCTGCGCCGGGTGGTCCGAGGCGGGAGGCCCGTGGGTGACGCAGGAGATGGCCCAGAAGCGCCTGGTTTGGAGCGAAACGAGCATCGTCGGCGGTCAGGCCTTCAGCGGCAAACTCCCGGAGCCGCCCTCGAACGAAGGTCCCGTCCGCGATCTCCGCGTCGGCGGCAGCCAGCAGGCCGGAGCGCCGTCCAATACCGATGCCCCGTTCTACCGCGACTCCGCCGTAGTGGCCTATCGCACACCCGAGGCCGAGATCCCGATGGCCGACCTCCACCCAACCGTGACCTCGAGCAGCGGCTCCGTCAACGCCGCAGCCCTGCTCGACTCCAGCCTCAACACCGGCGTAAAGATCCCGATTGCGTCCGTCCGGTCCCACCTGGCTTCAATACGAGTTTTCGCAGCCCTACACCGCGCGTGCACTCTCGCTCGGCGTTCGCGGCCGCGGCATCCCTGTCGGCCGTGTCATGGCCAGCGACGACGGCCAGCACTTCCGGACCATCCTCGACACACCCGGCCCGCAGGGCTACCACGGCGCGCAGATCCGGACCTTCGCCTTCCCGGCAGTGACCGCCCGCTTCTTCCGAATCGAGTTCGACCGGGCGCCGCTCTCTCCCGCGGAGATCATTCACGGGACCTACGACACGCCGCCGCCGACAACCCGCGCCGCACGCCCAGCCACGACCTATGACGTCACCGAGGCGATCCTTCTACTCCGCGGCCCGCGTCAACCGCTGGGAGGACAAAGGCGCCTTCGGCTCCCTGATGGACCGCTACGACGTCGTTCCCACACCCGACGCACCACCCGACGCCGAGATCGCCTCGCCCGACGTCATTGACCTGACCGGCAAGATGGACTCCGACGGCACGCCTTCACTGGAACCCACCCGCTGGCCACTGGACCGTCCTGCGGATGGGTTACGCGCTCACCGGCAATCGCAACCGCCCATCCGTCCCGGCGGGCAGCGGACTCGAGGTGGACAAGCTCAACGCGAAGTACGTGACCGAGTACTTCAACGGCTACATCGATCCGATCAAGCAGCACTTGGGCGACCTGCTCGGCAAATTTCCGCACTACATGACGATGGACTCCTGGGAAGCCGGCATGCCGAACTGGACCGACAACATGATCGCCCAGTTCCGCGAACGCCGCGGGTACGATCCCACCCCCTGGTTGCCCGTCCTCGCCGGTCACGTCGTCGGCTCCGCCCAACAGAGCGATCGCTTCCTCTGGGACTTCCGCCGCACGCTCGCGGACCTGTATGCCAGCGAGTTCTACGGCACCATGGACCACGACCTCCACAACGTCGGCATGCAGGCCTACGCTGAAGCCTCTGGCGTCGCGCTGGAGATCCCCGAAGACACCCTCCTGAACAAGAGCCACATCGACATCCCGATGGCCGAGTTCTGGGTCCACGCCCTCCACCCCGAGTCCATGTACTTCGTCGACGTCCGCGGAGCCGCCTCAGCCGCCCACGTCTACGGCAAACCGTTGGTCGCAACCGAATCCTTCACCGGCGGCGGCTACGAATCGCCGTACACACTGAAAAAGATCGCCGACTACTGGTTCGCACAGGGCGTCAATCGCCTGGTCTTTCACACCTCCGCTGAGCAGCCGCTCGACACAAAGCCCGGCAACACCATGGTCGGCAGCCACATCAACCGCAACATCACCTGGGCCGAGCTCGCCAAGCCCTTCATGACCTATATCGCTCGGATCAGCTACATGCTGCAGCAGGGCTCGCCCAACGCCGATCTCGCCTACCTTCTTCCAGAGGGCGCACCCTCGACCATGCCCTTCTGGGGCTCTGGCCTGCAGCCCGCGCCTCCCGCAGGCTTCGACTACGACTACATCAACACCGACGTCCTCCTGCATCGCACCTCGGTTCTGCCCGACGGCCGCCTCCACGTGGCCGGTTCCACCGAGATGCCCGAAGGCATGACCTACCGCGTCCTCGTGCTTCCGCCAACTCGCCAGATGACGCCCGAGGTCGCGCACAAACTACACGACCTCGTAGCTGCTGGCGCCACCATCGCCGGCCCGCGTCCCACCGAAGACCCAAGCCTCTCTCCGACTCACGGCTCCGCCTCCGATCTCCAGACACTCGCACTCGACCTTTGGGGTGACATGGATGGCGTCACGCTCAATCAGCACGCATTCGGCAAGGGCACGGTGTACTGGGGTCTCTCACTGGACGAGATCCTCGCGCGCCTTCACACCGCGCCCGACTTCGTCTCGTCCGGCTCCATCGAGCGAGCGCCCGCTTGGATCCATCGCCATACGCCGACCGCGGATATCTACTTCGTCGCCAATCAGGCGGACAGCCCGGTTCACCTGCAACTCCGGCTCCGTACTACCGCCTCTGCCGTCTCCATCTACCGCCCGATGGACGGCTCGATCGCCAACCTTTCCGCCGAGAACTATTCCGAGACCGCGCTGCTGGACCAACGCACAGGCAATCGCCAGCCCGGCCTCGAGCCCGCCCTCTACGTTCCGCAACCCGGCTTCACGGTCATACCCATCAACCTGGCCGAGCGGGAGACCGTCTTCATCGTCCTACACCACCCAGCCTCAATCGCGAGCGCAAGCGGCGTTCAGCAAGCCGCTGAGCACTCCGACCCAGGAGCGCGCACTGCCGAGCAGCCCAGCGCACCCGAGATACCCACCACCACGCTGAAGACCCTCACCGGCCCCTGGACGGTGACCTTCCCCCCAAACCTGGGCGCCCCCGCAACCCTGCACCTCACCTCCCTCACGCCATGGACTGACAACGCCGACGCCGGCGTAAAGTACTTCTCCGGCACCGCAACATACGCCCGCACGGTCGACATCCCCGCAGCCTGGCTCAAACGCGGGCGCCACATCCTGCTCAGCCTCGGCGACGTTCGCGACATCGCGGAGGTCCACGTCAACGGCAAGGACGCGGGCATCACCTGGGCTCCCCCGTACCGCCTCGACGTCACCGGCGCACTTCACCCCGGAGCCAACCACATCGACATCGCCGTGACCAACGAGTGGACGAACCGCGTCATGGGCGACCGCCACGACCCCACCCACGCCGTTCTGGCCGGCCCGCTGCCTCCCGACTTCGGGCCGCCGCCGAAGGTACCGCCCACCTCCGGCCTACTCGGCCCGGTCACGCTCCTTCCGTATCTGCCTTCAACCGGAACCGCGGACCAACCCCGGCGCCACTAGCGAACATCCATCGGTGAGTTGCTCACGTTCGACAACAGCTTTGCCGAATCCAAGGACTCTGCTATGCGCCTCTCACTTCTCGTAGCGGCAGCGGGATTGCTGACCGCCAGCGTCGGTGCACAGCCGACACGTTCTCCTTAACCTCAGTGGTGGGAAGCGGGTGTCTTCAGCGGTTCGGGAACCATCACCGCGAGCTCAGTCGGATCCTCCGGAGCCTACCTCGTCTCCGGCATCTCCGGCACCGGCGTGACCGGTCTGATTAACGTCGGCAGCTACAACGGCAACGGCAACCTGATCTACCCCTCCGCGAATCACATTCGTCGACCCCGCAGGCCTCGCGTTCACGGATGTAAATGGCCCCGACACCTACCAGGTCGACCTGCACAGCGCGGGGAGCAACTACTTCGCGACCTTCACCGACGAGGACATGTTCACCGCCACCGTCCCGGTCACGTTCTCGGTTGCCGCGACCGCTACGCCGGAGCCCTCCAGCTTCGCCCTGCTCGGCACAGGCCTACTCGGCTGGCAGGCGTCGTAAAGCGCCGGCTTCGTTTAGCACACGCGGACAGACGCCGCCGGAAGCCGTCGCCGTTTCCTTCGCCCGACGGCAGCAGAACGAGCCTCACAGTTCGTAACGCCCTATGCGGCGCACAGAGCTTCGCGCCAAAGATCTGCTCGTCTTTCACCCGGTACTGTCGACTGAATCCAGCCACTCCAAACGCCTTGGCTTCCATGCGAGTATCTGCTTCGTCCTGCGCATTCGAAGCGCCGCTTAATCTTGTCGCGTAATAAACGGCATCTTCCCCCAATTGGCCGTTCGCTTCCGATTCGCTGAGGTGCGGAGGAGAAGGAGCACCTAAGAACGCGGCAAAGGCGGGTAACCAGATCGCTTGCGGCGACGGATCATCATCCACCAGGTTGTAAACGCCAGGCTTGGCGGTAAGTGCGGCCACTGTTCCGATCGCCGCGTCCTCGATGTGCACGAAGGACGACACGCCCTGGCCGCTGCCGATCACCGGGTTTTGCTGACGCATGACCGTGTCTGCCGCGGATCCTCCAGGGTAGTACCACGTACCCGGCCCATAGAAAAAGCCATACCGCAGCGCTGAACCGCCGATCTCTGCCGAGCCTAAGAGGCGCCTTTCCAACTCTGCATATGTCTGTGCGCTTGCTGCGACGCCGGGGCTGGCATTCACATCCAGAGCAGCGGACTCGTCCGCGAGCCCGGGCCCAATCGGCTTGAGGAAGAAGCCGCTGGACTGTTGCAGGTACCGCTGCACGCCACAAGCAATGGCAGCGCGCAGCAAATTGCCGCCGCCCTCGAGCCTGAGTCTCCTATCGCCTGCCGCATACGTTCCCATTTCGCTTTGGTTCTTCGGCAGGGCGGTCAACTCATCGATGACCGCGTCCGCCTTCGATCGAAGAAGCGCCGCATGCACCGCCGAGGCATCCAGTGCGTCTGCAATCAATCGGCTCCGCACCTTCGTCTTCCAAAGCTTTCGCCCGCGCTTGGTTTGTGGTCATCCCGATCACGGAATGTCCTTGCTTTAGCAACTCTGCAATCAAAGGCTTCCCGATCGCTCCTGTTGCACCTGCCACGAATACACGCATTACGTAGTCCTCCGTGCTGAATACACCGGCATCTGGGGTCGGCAACCGCAGCCTGATCAGCCCGATGCAAGATCAGCACCACGTCCGCCACGCCACATCCCCACACTCTTCGCCGCGCAAGCTGAGCGGCAAGCTTCTTCGGCCAGCCACTTGCCACCACAACGGCAGTTCTTCAGGATCGCCAGTAGTTGTTCGCTGCGGCGATGGTCTGAAACTCGATGGCCACGACTTGGCTGGCCCGAATCAGACTGTCCGGATTCGGCGCGTAGACGGCCCGCCCAGCCTTCAGAACGTCCAGGTCCGGCTGAAGGTTGTGAATCGTGTGCCGCGCCAACGTGAGCGCGAGCGCACGACCCTCCTCCGGTGTGGCTGTGATCAGGGTTCCGCCAGGAATCAGAACCAGCTCAGAATCAGGTACTCGGTTCATAGGACGACCTTCCTTCAATCGCAGGCAGCCGGCTACGGCGACCGGGTACGAGAACGTGGAGCTCGCCAGGCACTGGTCTGGCACGTCGTTACACCTTCAGGGTTTCGGGAGAAAACAACCCGCGCCCCGCGGAACTCATGAGAGGTCGATCGTCGATCAAAGTCAAGTGAATGTTCGTCAGCCGATCAAAGTACGCTGACGCAAGCCGTGCGTATACGGAGGCGCGCGACATCATCGCCCAGGGACCTTGGGCAGCCAAAGGAACTCGCCCAAGCGGTTGACATTGGATATGTGACGCAAATACATTCTCACGCACAATGGATTCCATAAGGCAATTTCTTTTCGCCGCGAAACCGTTCTGCGTCGCTTCTGTCCTTATGATTCTGTTCGCTCTGCTCTCCCCGGCCCGGCTCCACGCCCAGGGGTTCGGCTCGGTGACGGGTACCATCACCGACGCGACCGGCGCTGCTGTGCCCAAGGCCACTGTTACCGCGACGCAGACCGAAACCGGCCGAGTGACCACCGTGACCTCCAACGACGGCGGGTGAGTTTGTGTTTCCCTCGCTTACGCCCGCGCGCTACAACTTCACGATCACCGCGCCGGGGTTCCAGACCTTTCAGCAGAACGCGGTGACCCTCGAGGCGAACCAGTCGCTCACGCTGCCCGCAAAGCTCGCGCTTGGCGCAGTGACGCAGACGGTTGAGGTCACGAGCGCTGTTCCCCAGATCGACACAACGACCGGAACCGTCGCTGAGGTGATCGATCGAGAACGCGTTGTCGATCTCCCACTCAATGGCCGCAACGCCGCTTCGCTCATGACCCTGGTTGCGGGTGTGCAGGACGCCACCAACGAGGGCAACGGGGTCAACCAGGGCAACGGCAAGACCTTCCCCGCGGCGGTCGTCATCACCTCTAACGGCACCCTTCCTAATCAGTCCAACTACCTCCTGGACGGCGGCAACAACGTCGACGAACTCACCAACGTGAACGCGCCCTTTCCCATGCCGGACGCCCTACAGGAGTTCAGCATTCAGACCAGCAACTACGACGCTCAGTTCGGCCAGAGCGCCGGCGCCGTTGTAAACATCGTCACCAGAGCCGGCACCGAACACTTCCACGGCGACTTGTTCGAGTTCCTCCGAAACGGTTACTTCAACGCCCGGCCCTACTTCGCAACGAGGGCCGATAACCTTCACCGTCACCAGTTCGGCGGCACCGTCGGCGGCCCGGTTATCCTTCCCTACCTTTCCGCCGGCAAAACCACTCAGTTCTTCTTCGGGTACCAGCACACCATCGCCAATCAGGTTTCTACGGCCAGCAGCACCGTGCCCACACTCGCAGAGGAGGGCCGCACGCCCTCTGGAGGTCTGGCCGCCTATGCCGACCTCAGCAACCTCTGCAAGAGCGGCTTCGATGCCAGTGGCACCTGCGCCACGGCGAGCCAACAAGTCCGTAACCCGTTCACAAACGTTTTCTACCCGTTCAACCACATTCCGTCGTCGGCGTTCGACCCCGCGTCAGTGAACTACCAGTCACACTTCCCGACGGCCACAACCGACGCTGGTCCCGGCCTCATCGGTAACACTGTCAACTACTCGCGTCCCGTCTTGCAGTCGTTCGACGAGTACACTGCGCGCGTCGATCACGACTTCGGCCAGCACGACCATCTCTTCGGCCGCTACTTCTACGACTGGTACACGCAGTCCGGCGTCTTCGATCCCAACAATCTCCTCAACTACGCCTCCTACTTCAATACCCGCTACCAGAACGCTCTGCTCTCGGAGACCCACTCCTTCACGACGAACATCCTGAACTCGCTCGTGCTGAACTACCAGCGCGAAGTCGCTCTGCGTGGCGGCCCTCCGGGCAGCACGGACATTACCGACTACGGCGTGACAAACATTTGGCAACCCGCCACCGGTCCCTATCTCCAGGCCACCATCACCGGCTACTTCGGCGCCACTTCATCCGCATACGCCGCTTGGAACCGCAACAACTACACCTTCAACGACGATCTTCACTGGGTGAAGGGCAGCCACAACTTCGCCTTCGGCGGCCACTTCGAACTCTCCAAGGTAGACGTCACGAATGTCTACACCTCCTACGGCGCCTTTGGCTTTAACAGCGTTACCAACAGCATCAAGAACCCGACCACGGGAGCGACCACTACTTACTCGTACCCCAACGCGTACGGCAACTTCCTCATGGGTTTCATGTCCAGCTTCGCCCAGGGCAACTATGAGCTGGTGAACGACCGCAACCACTTCCCCGGCGTCTATGCCCAGGACAGTTGGAAAGCCACCCCGCGCCTGCAGCTCAACTACGGCGTTCGTTGGGAATCATTCGCCCCCTGGGCCGATCGCCGTAACGTAACGACCGAGTTCGAGCCCAGCGCCTACACCGCCAACCAGCACTCGCAGGTCTACACCAACCTTCCCGCGGGCCTGCTCGTAAGCGGCGATCCAGGCATTCCCGCCAACGGCGTTCGCAACAAGTACACCCAGGTCATGCCGCGCATCGGCTTCGCGTACGACGTCTTCGGTAACGGCAGGACGGCGATCCGAGGCGGGTTCGGTATCTTCTTCCAGGACCGGCTGCCCGGCTTCTTTAACCTCACCCAGGGCAGCTTCGTTCCCAACACCATCTCGCTCGCGCTCACCAACCCCGGGATGTACGGAACCGTGGCAGGCACCAACCCCGGCGGTCCCTTCAGCAATCCCTACTGCACCGGGTGCGCCGTTGGAGCGGTCGCCAATCCGTTCCCCTTCACGCTCCCGTTCCCCAAGAACCAGACCTTCCCGAACGCGATCCAGGTTGCCGAATATGACCCGTCCGGCAATTTCCAGGTCCCCGTCACCGATGACTTCAACCTCATCGTCGAGCAGCAGCTCGCACGAACCTGGTCGGCTCGCGTGGCTTACGTTGGCTCCGTCTCGCGCCATCAGCTCGTTAACCTCGAGCTCAATCCTGCCGTAAACAATGGCATCGGCAGCACCAACCAGCGCCGTGTCTATAACACTCCGCCGGTGGTTGGTCCCTGCATCACGACGGGCTGTGCGACCGCTTACTCCCAGATCGTCGAAACCGCGATGATCGGCAACTCCCACTACAACTCGCTGCAGGCCACGCTCACCAAGCGCATGTCGCAGGGCTTCTCCATCCTGTTCAACTACACCTTCTCCAAGTCTTACGACGACATGCCCCAGGCCACACGCGTCTCGAACACCGAAGACGTCAATCCTGGTGAGTCCTACGTCTACCCGCTTTACCCGGCCAACGCCGTCAACATCCCGGCCTCGGCATACGTGCCTGACATCAAGGCGCTCGACCGCGGCCTCTCCGACATCGATCACCGCCATGTGCTCTCGGCTTCCTACGTCTTCGACCTGCCGAAGCTTCACTCCGGCTTCGCACCGGTGAGAGCTGTTGTCAACGGCTGGCGGACAACCGGCCTCATCACCTTCCGCTCCGGCGACGTCCTCACCGCGTACATGGGCACCGACGTCTCACTGACCAACCTCGGCCAGGATCGCGCCCAGCGCGACTTCTCACAGCCTGCCTACCTCAAGCTTCCGGGCGGCGGCCATTGCGGCGCGGGCAAGTCCTGTGTCAACTGGCTCAACCCTGGAGCCTTCTCGGCACCCGTGAACACCGGCCCCGGTACGGGCTTCGGCAACGTCGTCAAAGGTACCCTCCGCGGTCCCGCACTCACCAACTGGGACGCCGCTGTCATTCGCTCCTTCCCCATCTGGCGCGAGACCAACCTCGACTTCCGCGTCGAGTACTTCGACGTCCTCAATCACACCGAACTGGCCAACCCCAACACCACCCAGAGCAACTCGGCGTTCGGCACCATCACCTCCACCCAAGGCGGCCCGCGCGTCGCACAGTTCTCCCTCAAGTACGTCTTCTAACCGCCACTGCCCGGGGACACCTGCGAAACCTTGACCCACGCGGGGCTTCTCTGCCTCGCGTCGCCGACTAAGCATGCAGATTCCGCATCGCCATCATCCAACTGGCTTCGAGCCGATTCGTGGATCGACCAGCGGTGGCGTACGTGAGGGCGAGTTGCGCCGGTCCGTGCGTCTGCGCGCGATCGCGTCGGGCAGTGCAAGACCTTCATCAGTCCAGGCTCCGGCGCGCGTCCTACGGCGAACTGGTCCCGATCGACGGGACCGAGCACGGATGCTTCGAGCGCTGCACCTTGCTGGCGTTCGTAGACCATTCCACGAGTAGGCTGATGCCGCTGCGGTTAGTAACGAGCGACAGCGTCACAGCTCGAAAGGTCACCTCGGCCCGTTCTCTCCTGCACCGGGTTGGGCCTCACCGTAGGCCACGGGGCCAGCGCCCGGCTCTATCCCAGCATTCTTCATGATCTCCTGCGCCTCCGCAGGCCACTTGCCGTCAGTGATCAGGTGATCATCCAGGATCAGATCGTTCTGATAATTGGTCCACATCCCGCCGACACGCGTCCCATCGTGCCAGTTATCGATAGCCGTATTATCCGGTGAGATCCGCAGCGGGTACGCTGCGCGAACAGTGTTGATGTTCAGCCACTCGCCGCCGGGATCGTTCACTACGTTCTTTCGGACGGTGATGTAGCGCGAGCCTTCATCCAGGTACAACCCGATCAGCGAGTTGTTATCGAAAATATAGTTTTCTGTGATCAACGTACCCGGGCTCGCGGAGAGGTTGTAGATCGCTCCTCCGTCATGGAACAGCCGCTTAGCTCCGTGGATACGATTCCCGGCAACAACAACGTCGCGGTGCGTCGTCGGCGTCTCGTATACCAGGTTCTGCTTCCAGTCATATCCCCGCATCCGCACGCGGTAGTTTGGGTTCCCACCCGCATCATGCATGCCCCACCCGTATCCAATGTCGATCGCATCATAAGGCACGTCTGAGATGTCATTGTGCAGGATCACCGCACCTTCGACATACGTGCTGAGAATCGCGCTGTTATCTACAAAGTCCTTGCTCACCGAGCGGATGCGGTTATTGCGAATGATGAGTTGACGATTGATCTCGCGTGGATCGCGCGGGTGATGTGCATCGCGCTGAACTCCGCCCGCAAGTATCGCTCCGCCGGCGCAGTCCGTAAACACGTTCGCTGTGACGGTGATATCGCCCGTGCCCAAGCCCGTGCCTGAATACGTCGCGTCAGCATCGTTTCCAATGCCCAACGCATACTGCCCAAGATGCGCAAAGACATCGCCATCGAACGTCACGCGTTCAGCCGCACTCACCTGCACCGACGCAGGCATCTGCTTCCACTCGTTCCGAACACTCTCAAACGCCGGACACCCATGGTGGCAAGCGCCGATTGGATCGGCCGGATACGCCAGAGCGTGCCCGGTGAGATACGACCCGCTCTGCTGGCTCGCGTATCCCTCATCGCCTCTCGGCCCCAGCCACGTCGTATGAGAAAACCGGATCCCACGAAATCTCAAATCGCGCACCGGCTGGTCAAGGCTGTTGCCCACCGACATCAACACGGTCAAGACTCGGCAACTCGACGTCCATATGTGCCACATCCACGCCCGCGGGTGGCCTCAAATACAGCTTGCCTGCACTTGGGTCGAGGTACCATTGCCCCGGCTCCTTCAAGAACGCCAGTGAGTTGGCGAGATAAAGATGCGCCAGCTCAGGATGATATGGGGTGCTAAGCGCGTCATAGCCCCAGATGTTGTTGTCCCACGCAGGCTGCTTCATCACCAGCGTGTTGCCCTCAATGTGGTCTACCGGTGAGACCCGCTTCGTGAAGAATCCTGTCGCTGTCACCTCAAGCCTGCCCTGGTCGGGCAGCTTCGAAAGTCCCGCATACTTCGGATCCTTCAACACAATGCCCTGGCGAGTGAACTCCACCGCAGACCGTGGGATCTCAACAGCGGCCGCCGTCATCATCTCGTCGTTCACCCATAGCTGCCGCGAATCAAGGCCTTTCGGCGTATCCGCAACGTATATGCCTTGAGCTTTGTCTGCCAGCCTCCATCCGGTGACCTGCAACCCACCCGAGAATACCGGCTTTGCGCCGGCCGCAGCCTGCCACGTCACCGTGTGACCGTCGCGCCCACCATCTTCGGCCTTGAACACAAGCGTCCGCGAGAACCTGTACGTCCCGTCCGCAAGCTGCACAATGACGTCATGCGTATCGCTGACCAGCCTCACGGCCTGCTGCGCGCGCTCTGGTGTACGGAACGGACTTGCAGGCGTGCCCGCCCCGCTGTCGTCTCCGTTCGGTGCGACCGCAATGACCACCGTGTCTTTGGCGATCTTTTCAGCCGCATGCGATTGCACCACGAGGCACGCGCTCAGAGCCAACAGAACTTTGAATCGAGACACATTCATAAGCGTCAGGATGGCTTCCCCTCAAACTCTATTCGCAACCGAACCTCCTCGCCGGAGTAGCGGAACGCATAAACCTGATGCGTTCCACTCCCGTAAATCACTGCACGGATATCTCGCTCGTCTACCATCCCCGGGAACTCGCCCTCGCGGCGCGAAAGCGTCAACTCGCGAGAGCCCTCATCCCAGGACAAAACCACACGCGAGCACTCGCCGCGCTCATATCCGTACCCATCGCCCGCGTCCTCATAGAGCACAAAGGCGGCATCGGCCCCCGTGTACACACGGACCTCATAGGGCGCATCCGGAACCTCATCCACATACTGCATCACGGAGGTCATCGGAACGATCGATCCTGCACGCGCGAAAACAGGAATGAAATCCAGTGGTGCATCTGCCTCGATCGTCTCTCCTCCGCGGTGCAGCGCGCCCGTCGGGAAGTGATACCAGTCTTGTCCTTTCGGCAAGTACACGGTGCGCGACTGCCTCGCGCCTTGGAGCGGCACCGATTCGGGACCAAACAGCATCGGCTGAAGGACCGGACACACCATCAACGCCGCTCCGAACATGAACTGATCCGAAACCTCGTACGTGTCCCTGTCTTCCGGGAATTGAAGCGCCAGCGGCTGAAGCATCGATCGCCCCTCGAACGTCACCGCAGCCGCCATGGAATAGATGTAAGGAATCAGCCGATAACGCAGCCGAATACTCGCCGCGATCGCGTCGTAAAAGGGCGACCCCTCTTCGCCGAAGCGCCAAATCTCCCGTGCGGCATCTGTCCCATGCGAGCGAAGCATCGGCAGGAACACTGCATATTGCAGCCACCGCGTGTACAACTCGAAGAATCCGAGATCTTTGCATCCAGTGTCGTTCGGGTCCGGCTCCAGCGCATTCATGTCCGTCAGGCCGCGCGTTCCTTCGCGGTAATCGCCGCGCCAGAACCACAGATCTTCGCGATAATCCACGAAGAATCCGCCAACGTCCACGGTCCAATACGGTTCGCCCGTAGCGCAAAAGTTCAGACCCTCGGCAACACTTCGCCGCAGCGTCTCCCACGTCGCGCAGACGTCTCCGTTCCAAGTGAACGTGGCATAGCGGCTCTGCCCTGCATACGATGATCTCGTCAGATTCACAACGCGCTTGCTGTGTGATGTCCGCCGCTGTCCCTCATACATCCCCTTCGAGTGCAGCAACGAATACATATTCATAGACGCCGCATCCAGATACAGTTTCGATTCACCGGTGTTCAATCGCAAGGCGCGCATGTGGCTCCGGCTTCACAGCGCCACTCCAGTCAGCCTCAAAAGGCTCCGTGCAATCGCACCACCACGCATCCACGCCATGTGCAAACAAACCGCGATTCGCCTGATCCCAATAGCACTCCCGCGCCTCCGGCACAAACGCGTTGTAGGTAGATCGGTTGCCGAGCATCAGGTCGCGTTCGAGCAACTCCCGCTGGTTCTCACATCCGCCCGTCATGATCGGCCAGATCGAGACCATCAGCTTCGCGCCCATCTCGTGCAAGCCGTCGATGAACTGCTTCGGCTCCGGAAACCGCGCCGGATCGAGGCTCTTCTGCCCCCATCCAGATCCATTCGGCCAGCTCTTCCAGTCCAGCACAATCACGTCCAGCGGGACCCGTCGACGCCGATACTCCGCAACAACACCCGTCATCTCCGCTGCAGTGACATACCGCTCCTTCGACTGCACATATCCAAACGCCCACTTCGGCGGAAGCGGTGGAGCACCGGTCAGTTGCCGGTACCCTCGAATCACCTCATCATGGTCCTCCCCGGCGATGACATAGTAGTCGAGCTCATCCACACAATCCGCCCACCAGTACGACCCGAGCGCATCATCATGAAACGTCATCAGCGAGCCGCAATCCAGCAGCACACCATAGCCGCGCGTCGACACCAGGTGGGGCACCACCGCCTTCATGTTCTGCTGATACAGCTCACGAGAACGCCCGCGCAGATTCGCATACCCCTCCTCATGCGACCCCAGCCCAAACAGCGCCTCGTCCTCTGAGAAAACAAACTCCAACTTCGCCTCAAACGCCGCACGATCAAACGCCGCCTCATACGCCGAGACACTCGCGCGCGCTCCGTCGATGCTTTGCCCCAGCTCCACCGTGGTATTCCTGTCGAATACGTTGCGTGTCACCGGCCGCGGCGTAAGCCACTTTCCTCCGCGTTCCGGTTCCCTCACCAGGACCTCGCCCTTCGCGTCCAGGTACACCAAAGCTCCGCTCGCCTTACTCACCCGCACACTGATTCGCGGTCCCTTCAGGACATAATGCCCGGCCTCTTCGACGACCCCGACCTCAACCGCCTCCTCCGTGCCCACCACGATATGGCTGTCGCGATCCAGAAACGCGCTTCGTCCCGTGAACGTCACCCGCACTACGTTCTCGGCGACAAGCCGAATCCGCAGCCTGCGCTGCTCCGAACTAAAGACCGCTCCGCCCGCTTCTGATTCGAGAGTGAACATCACCACGTCACCAACTACACGCTGCCGCTTACCAGCGCAGCAACTCGCCGGCGCTCCTCCAATTCCCTGCGAATTCGTGGCTCCATCCGCTCATAACGCATATAGAACAACGTGGGCACCGCTGCGATCGCATACGCCAATGCAGGAAGCCATATGAAACTCGCCTCGATTCCTGCAAGCGCTTCCGCGTTCTGCGGCACGTTCGGCGCATAATGCGTCCGCGCCAGGATCCATGCGGGCAACGCCCCACCCAATCCACTACCCGCCTTCAAGCAGAACGCTGCACCCACAGCCGTGAGCAGACCCGCCGCTCGCACACCGCTCTTCCACTCGCCGTAATCCACACTGTCCGACAGGATCGAGAACGGGATCGCCATCGCAAGTCCGCTGGCAAGAAACCCAAGCACCCAGCCCACGAGCACGATCGCAACCGACTGCCTCGACGTACCCGCATACACCACAAGCTGCGCGATCACGGATCCCACCAGTCCACAACCCCACACGCGCGATTTCGAGTACCGGCGGCAGAGATACGGCAGAAACAACACACTCCCCAGCGAGACAAAGTCCATGCTGTTCGCAATCGAGGTCAATCCCTTGCGATGCAGCACATACTCGAAAAAGTACGGTGCCGAAGATATCCGAGCAATAAATGCAATCCAGAAGAACAGGCTGCTCAAAAAGATCATGAGCCACGGCCCGTTGCTCTTCATCGCACGCAGACTCTGCCGCGCGGACGTGTTCTGGTGCTGCTCGCGCGTCGTCTCCTCCAGGTTCCTGAACGCGAGCAGATACAGCACGATCGTGCCGATCGCATACATCGGCATCACTAGCACAAACCCTTTGCGGTCATTCCCGTGCCCCAGCACGCTCACCAGGCGCAGCACCGTAAGGTTCACAAACAGCACCCCCAGCTTGGATCCGAACATCCGATAGCTCGTGAGCACCACACGCTCCCGCGGATCCGGGGTGAGTGCCCCCAGGATCGACGTCACCGGCGTATTGATGCCCGTGTACAACACGCTGGAGCAGATGTACGTACACGTTGCGTATGCAATCTTCGCGGTCGGGCTGAAGTTCGGCGTAACAAACGTCAGCACACCAAACACGGCAAAGGGAATACACAGCCACAAGAACCATGGGCGACTCTTGCCCCACCGGCTTCTCGTCTTCTCAAACAGAATGCCCCATAGGGGCGCGTCGATCGCATCGATCAAGCGCGCCGCCAACAGAATGGCTCCGGCCGCCGCCGCTGAGATACCGTATACATCGGTGTAGAACTTCAGCAGATAAAACGAGATGACGCAGAAGATCAATTGGCCCGCGACTTCGCTGCCCGTATAACTTAGGCGGGTCGTAAATTGTCTGCTTGCCATCGTTTCCGTACCGCTCGCGCTACATCCTACTCGTTTCGTTCCAACACTGGGCCTGGCTCCAACGGCCCGCTTTCATCTCAGCGGGCCGTGGCGACTGACCACCAACGTTCGTGCGGGCGCGACTGCTTTACGCTGCTTCTTCCTTCTTCGCCTCGGGGAATGGACCGTAGTTCTCGGCGGTATCCTCTTCGTGGTTGTAGATGTTCTTCCCATCTTTCAGGAACGGCGTCGCCATCGCCCAGGGCTTGCCGTCCGGACGCGCGATCGGCTTTCCGCTGTACTGCGGCAGGTAGATGCGGCGCATGTTCTCCGTCTTGTTCGGTCCGCTGCGGTGAAACACAAAGCTGTCGAACGCCACGATGCTTCCGGCCGGCACGATCACCGCATCACCAGGGTCCGATCCCGTGTAGCCGATCAGATCGTTCGTGCCATCTTCCTTGATGTGATTGATGATCTCGCTCTTTGTCCCGCCGCGCGAATGCGGCAGCAGGTACACCGTGCCATTCTCTTCGCTCACATCGTCCAGCGTGCACCAGCAGGTCACATACGGCTTGTGTTCTGTGGTCGGGTTGTACCACTTCACATAGCCTGAGTCCTGGTGCCACGCAAACTTCATGCCTTGCTCCGCCCCCTTCACCACCCACTGCTCATGGAACAGGTAGGCCTCGTCACCCACGGTCGCGCGAGCAACCTCCGCCATCAAATCGCTGAAGATGAACTGGTACAGGCGATTGCTTAGCCGGTAACGATTGTTGATGAAGTAGCGCTTGCCGCGATGGCTAATGTTTTCGGTCTTGACGCCCTTCGCGTCCATGATCGAGTCGTAGTAGCCGAGGTAATAGGAACACTCCTCGCGCAGCATGTTCAGCATGGCCGGGGGGATCACGCCGGGCAAAATCATGTAGCCTTCGCTCCGGTAGAGTTCGCGCTGTTGGTCGGTGATCATCATGGCGGAAACTCTAGCCAGGGCATTGCACCGTTGACTTCTCATTCCTCGCCGAACTTGTTATCGTTTTTTGTCGTCATGCTGCAGCGGCTCCAACTCCCTCCCGAACTCGATGGCAGCGTTTGGCGCTACGCCAATCTCGCCACCGCCAATCGTCGTCATCACCACGTTGAGCTCGAGCTCAATCTCGTCACCCAGGGCACCGGCGTCTACCTCCTCGGCAATCGCCGCTATCAGATCCGTCCCGGAGACGTCGTCTGGCTCTTCCCAACGCAGGAGCACGTTCTCGTCGAGCAAACGCCTGACTTCGCCATGTGGATCGCGGTGTTTCGCCGTCGCGCCATCAAGAGGAGCGCCGTCGACTCCTCCGCCCGCGCTCTCCTCGGGCGCACGTATAACGGCGAAACCTGTCGCCGTCTGGTCCAACCAGAACTCGCGCGCCTCCAGGAACTCTTCACAGAGCTATCCTCCGCGTCGGGAGAACCCGGGCTCATGAACGCCGGTCTGGCCTACGCTCTGCTCCAGGCGTGGCGCGGGTTCCAACGCGCAAAAGAGGTGCCCGTTCGCGAGCTTCACCCCGCCGTCGAGCGCGCCGCACGCCTCCTGCGTGACGACAACGCCGACTACTCACTGGGGGACCTCGCTCATCGCGCCGGACTGAGCGCCTCTCGCCTCAGCCGCCTCTTCAAAGAACAGACCGGATCCAATCTCGTCCACTTCCGCAACCGCCAGCGCATCGAACGGTTCCAGGAACTCTATGCCGACGGCGGTCGCCGCACCCTCCTGGAGGCCGCGCTCGACGCCGGATTCGGCAGCTACCCTCAATTTCACCGCGTCTTTCGCGAGCTCATGGGCTGCTCACCCAAAGACTACGCGCGCCGCATCGCACGCTGAAAGCGGAACTACGTCGTGACTCGCTCCCAAAGACGCTGAAGCTCCTCGCGCAAAACCTTTGCATCCTCCCAGCTATTCGGAAACGTGCTCAACGCATATCCACCCTCTACCGGCCCCAGCTCCGGGCAAACGAAGATCTCGCGTTCCGCATCCGCGTTGCCCTCCAGCCAGCACCGCAGCAGTGCCTCTGCAAACGGCATCCACTCGCGAACCTCCTGGGTCAATGCTCCCCTGCCATCGGTGATCGGAAGCTGCACGTGATGTCCGTTGAACGGTCGCATGTGAAACTGCTGTGCATGTCGGATCAGATCCGGCCTGACCAGCAGACGCTCCACAAAGTTCTCCGGCACCAGGTGCTTCACCACGGCAAAATGCGAGAAGTCCCAGGAGATCGGCAGCAGCTCGCCTGTTTCCCGTTCATACGCATCCGCAAGCGCATACATTTTCTCGGGGGTCTCCGTACACGTGCCACGATGAGACTCAATCGCCGGAGCCAATCCCAGCGGCTTCGCCAGCCTCATCAGCGTCCAGCGTCAGTTCGAGGGCCTCCGGTCTCAGCACGTCGTCGGACGCCAACTGCACGTTCACATGTTGAGCTCCAGCCTCTTTTAGCTCCTCAAGAATTCCAAGAAAAGCGGCCGCATCTCCCGACGCCATCCCGCCGATAAAGATCAGCCCGCGTCTCTCCGCACCCTCCTTCAGCCCCGGTATCGGTGCCCAGCACACGCCGTCGAACCCGGCATCTTGGATCGCGTCCAGCTTGGCCTCAAGCGTCCACTCTGCCTCACGACTCGGGTGCCCCATCAATGTCCAAAGATTTGCAATATGCCGAAGAACCGGTCTCAACTGGTATGCCCCTTGTCGTGTCACTCACTAACAGCTCGGAACCGCGCTCCCTACATTGCCTTCCCGCCAAAGGCAGCTTAGGCCACAGCGAGGAGCGATTTACTTCCACTCTGCGCCGATTTCGAAACTTGTCTTGACATGATTTTCGCTGTTTCGAAACAATGCGCAAGTCAGAAGTGGGGATGCTCAGCCGATGCGCGCCGAACGAGACCGAGATGGCGAACGCTCCACAGAGCAGCGGGACAGCCTGTGCCAACTTGCCATCATCGCGGACGACCTGACCGGAGCCTGCGACGCGGCAATCGCGTTCACCACCGTAGCTCACCCCGTAACGGTCCATCTCACGCCGGAAGTGCCTGCACACCAAGGAGTCTGTGCCATCACCACAAACTCCCGGGACATCGCTCCAGCCGAGTGCAAGCGCCGAATCGCCGCCCTCCAAATCGATCTACCTGCCGGGCTGAACGTCTTCAAGAAGATCGATTCAGTGTTCCGCGGCAATACCTTCGCAGAGATCGCCATGGCCGCGCAGTGCTTCCCGGCCGACCTCGTGCTCATCGCTCCCGCTTATCCGGCTCTCGGCCGTCGCGTGCGCGCAGGCGAACTCCACGTCCAGGACCGCCCTTGGAAGCGACGTCATTCCCTTGGCAAACACATTAGCCGAGCACGGCTGTCCGGTTCACGTACTCCGTGCCGCCGCGCCATCTGCTCTTCAGGAGAGTCTTCGGCATGTTCTCTCTTCCGGAGAGCGGGTTGTCCTCTGCGACGCATGGACCGCAGGATGACCTGAACGCCATCGTCGCGGCAGTCCGATCGCTTGAACTCCGGACACTTTGGGTCGGCTCTGGCGGCCTGGCGCACGCATTGGCCGCAACGTATCGCCCCGCACCAACCCGCCGAAACAACCAGAGCACAGGCCCGGCCGACCAGTCTTCCTTATCGGCAGCGATCATCCTGTGACCGAAGCGCAGGTTCGTCACCTGCAAAGCTTGTCTGGACTCAAGCCGAACGAATGCGGCACGCCCAATAGCTCGCTGCCGGAGACCGGATTGCTTCTCACAGTTGCCCGCGGGCAGACGAATGAGGACGATGTCCGTGCAGCCCTGTCCGAGCTTTCGCCGGACAGCATCGGCTGTCTCTTCATGACCGGCGGAGACACCGCGCTGCTCGTCTGCCTGCGCCCTGGGGATCCACTCTTTGCTCCTCGATCGCGAGTTTGCCCCCGGAGTCCCGCTTGCTTTTGCGCAGGGCGGGCGTTTCCATGGTGTTCCTGTCATCCTCAAGAGCGGCGGCTTCGGAGAACATGACCTTCTCTGTCGTATCCACGACCTGTTCTGTAGAAAGGAAGAAGCGCTCGCCTGATGCATACATTTCGAAAGCCCAGGATCGTCGTCACGCTGGGAGACCCCGCCGGTGTTGGCCCGGAGGTCACTCTGAAGGCATTGGCGGATCCGGAGATCACCAGGTCAGCCGAGTTCATCATCCTAGGGGATCGCGCGGCCGTTCTGCCTGCGGAGGCCAGCACGGGTGTCCGGCTGAGCGACCTCCCTGTCGAGTTCCGCGACTGCAACACTCTCCCGCCAGATGAACCCGTTCAGCTCGGCAGCCTGCGGGCCGAATACGGTGCTGCCGCGGTTCGCTATGTCCACGATGCCACCCTCATGTGCCTGAACGGAGAGGCGGATGCGATGGTCACCGCGCCACTCAACAAGGAAGCTGTGACCCTGAACGGCATGAAGTTCTCCGGTCACACCGAATACATCGCCGAGCTATGCGGCGCCAGCGACTCGCGCATGTTGCTTGCGGGCGTGAAGCTCTCCGTCGTTCATGTCTCTACGCATGTCAGCCTCCGCGAGGCCACAAAGCTCAACACCGAGCGCATCATTCGCACCATTCAACTCGGCGATGAAGCTATGAAGCTGCTGGGCAAGCGCCAGCCGCGCATTGCGGTTTGCGGCCTCAATCCCCACGCCGGCGAACACGGGCTGTTCGGCACAGAAGACGAAGAGTTCATCAAGCCGGCCGTCGAAGCGTGTCGGGCGCAGGGCATTCAGTGCGAAGGTCCGGTCGCGCCGGACACCATCTTCTTCAAGGCGGCTCGTGGCTCCCACGATCTCATCGTGGCCATGTACCACGACCAGGGGCATATCCCCATGAAGCTCCTCGACTTCGAAGCAACCGTCAATACTTCGCTCGGCATTCCGATCATTCGCACGTCGGTCGACCACGGCACCGCGTTCGATATCGCCGGCCAGAACATCGCCAGCGAGGCCAACATGAAGGCTGCGATGCGAATGGCGGTCACGATGGCCTATCACCGCATGCAGCAACCGCGGCAGGCCTGAGAGAGACGGACACATGCGCACCCTCGACATCCTCGTTCTCGCGCTGTACATCGCCGGTCTTGTCGGGATCGGCGTCCGTTTCGCGCGGCGCCAGAACTCGACCGACGAGTACTTCGTCGCGGGTCGATCCATCCCGGGCTGGGCGATGGGGCTGTCTCTGCTTGCAACGATCATCACCAGTGTCACCTTCATCGCCTACCCCGGTTCCGCCTATGCGGGCGATTGGGCTCTGCTGGTTCCCGGCATCCTGTTTGTCGGCGTCCTCGCGCTGATCGGCGCCGTGATCGTTCCGTTCTTTCGCCATGTCGTCCACATGAGCGCGTACGAGTACTTTGGCCGGCGCTTCGGCCAGGGCATAAGGCTTTACTCGTCCTTCGCTTTCGCCATCGGCCACTTTTCGAAGATGGGCTTCGTGTTCTATCTGCTCTCGCTTACGTTGTCCAGCATGACGGGATGGCCCATACCGACCATCATTCTGCTTACCGCCCTGATCACCATCTTTTACACGCTGCTCGGAGGCGTTGAGGCGGTTGTGTGGAGTGATGTCGTCCAGGGCTTCGTGTTGTGGGCCGGCGTCCTTGTGTCGTTGGGGTTCCTGCTGTTCCTTCCCAGGCAGGGCCCGCACGCCGTCCTCGCCGATGCCTGGAATCACGGCAAGATGAGCCTGGGCAGTACCGCCCTTCGTTTCGACAAGCCGACGATCATCGTTCTCGTCATCTACGGCTTCTTCTTCTATCTGCAGAAGTACACAGCGGACCAAACGGTCGTACAGCGCTATCTGATCGCCAGGTCCGATCGCGCTGCTCTGCGCGGCATCGCTCTCGGTGCCGGCCTCTGCCTTCCGGTGTGGGCCGGCTTCATGCTCATCGGCAGCCTTCTCTGGAGCTTCTACCGCTTAACAGGTGAGACCCTTCCGAGTTCCATTCACAAGTCGGATCAGGTGTTCCCACATTTCCTCCTGACGCACATCCCACCCGGTCTGGCCGGGCTGTTTATCGCTGCCCTGGTAGGCTCCGCGATGGCAATGCTGGCCTCCGATATGAACTGTCTTTCCGTCATCGCCGTAGAGGACTTCTACCGCCACTTCCGGCCACGAAGCACAGATCGCCAGCTTCTTCGAGTGGGCAAAATCATGGTGGCCGTCAGCGGCCTCGCCGCGGCCGGCGTTGCGCTGAAGCTCGCGCGCACGCAAGGCAGCGCACTCTCGCTCTACTACACCATCACCGCCGTGGTCGCAGGTGGGCTTGCGGGACTCTTCCTGCTTGCCTTCCTGATGCCACGCGCAACACGCCAGGGAGCCATCGCCGGCGTGCTTGCCAGCCTGCTGTTCACAGCGTGGGGCACTTTGACGGAAGGCGGAAAGACGCTCAACCTCGGACGCTGGAACTTTTCCTGGCATGACTACATGCTGGGCGCGCTGGGTCACATCGTTCTGTTCGTCGTCGGCATCGCTGGCAGCTTGCTGCTTCCGGGCAAGCCGTCCGCCTCTGAGCTCACATGGCAGGGTTGGCGAAGACGTCGCAACGCCGGGGCTCACGAGCCCGCATTGGCTGCGCACCATAACACGTCACCTTCTCTGCATCCGAATCTTCAGGAGCTTCCATGAACCGCCTACACAGAGCGATAGAGCAAGCAAACGGAAAGCCCCTGCTGGGAGCGGCCCTGTACTCCTACGATCCGATCTTCCTTGAGATCGCCCAACATCTTGGGTTTCAAGTCATCTGGATCGAGATGGAGCACGCCGCCATCACCTTCGCCGAAGCCGCGGACCTTTGCCGCATGGCCGCCGGCTCGGGCGTGCTCACCATGATTCGGATCCCCGATGCAAGGCGCGAGAGCGTCCTCAAAGCCGCCGAGTGCGGTCCCGACATGATCGACATACCCATGGCGGATTCGCCCGAGCAGGTATCCGAACTCGTCCGCTATGCGAAGTTCGCACCTGAAGGCGCCCGCGGGTTCTTCAGTGTGTCTCGCGCTTTGCAATACGGCATCGTCGACAATGTCCCTGCAGCACAGCAGCAGTTGAACAGCGAACTCACCCTACTCGCGCAGATCGAAACCGGCGAAGCGCTCGCTCGCATTGAAGAGATTGCCTCGATCCCCAACGTCGACATCTTCATCGGCCCCGCTGACCTCGCGGCGAGCCTTGGCATTCCCGGTCAAACCGCGCATCCTCGGCTGCTGGAGGCCGCAGCGCAGATCGTCCGCGTAGCCCGCAAGCACGGCAAAAAGGTCGTGACGGCATGCGGCGCCGCTGACTTCGTCCATTGGACACGGCTGGGTGTGGACCTGCTCTTCTGCACCAACAACATCGTCTGCCTGAAGACGGGCGCACAGCTCGCACTGGAAGCAGCCGAGAAGGCAATCTTCACCGCTGAGCGCGAGGTCAGCGAGTCAGAAGCGCTGACTTCGAAATGAGCATGAGACGGATCACCTTCCTGCAACCGAACCGACTGACGTTCGGAACTGGCGCGCTCAGAGATGCGCTCGACCACCTTAAGGCCCTGCCATATGGTCGCGTTCATGTCGTCTCGTCACCGATTCTCCAGGCTCTAGTCGATGAGATCGTCGGTGAGCTCTCCGATGCCGGAAAGACCGTCTCAACCGACGCAACCGTGACTGCCGAGCCCACGCTCGCGATGTTCCACGATGCAGTGACAAAGGCGCGCACGAGCTTGGCCAGCTTGGATTACACCGGAGTGCGGTTCCACGCATGGCGGCTGCGGCCATCACCGTACAGCGCTTACTCAAAAACAATCCCCGCGAGGTCACTCAAGCCGACGCGGAGCGCCTCTATCTCGAATGCTTTCGAAGCTGAGTGAAGTGCCTCACGGCAACTTCGCGGCCTCAGCCTCGGCATCCCATCCCCCCAGAAACGTCTTCGTCTCGAAGGCCTTCGCCTGCGCGGGAGTGAGTTGCTTCACGAACGGCGCTCGTTGTTCGGCAGCAGCGCCCGGTCCAGTTGACTTGAACTCCGCATAGTACATCGTCCCTGGATCATCGCCACGCCGCCACACCGTGAAGCCTTCCGGCGCGACGCCGGCGTCCATCTCTGTGTTGACGTACACCACCCGCGAATAAGGCCGCCATGGCCGGCCGAGCGAAACCTTCTTGTCGTCCAGATTCTCCGTCGTGATGCGGCTGTTCCGGATCACATATCCCGTACTCTCATCCGGCCGCAAACGGCTCTGCGCCGTTACGTACCCAGGCGCGACCGAGTGAATCTCGTCCCGGTCGAACACCGCCGTTGCATTGCCGAAGATGTAGTCCACCGCGCCTGAGATATAGCTGTCCACGTAGTACTGCCGTCCCCAGTTGGCAAACAGCGTGTCCTGATATCCCGTGAAGCGGCAATGCTTGAAGATCGCCTTATCCGACAGCACGGAGATCGCGAGCGCCTGCCCAACTTTACCCGCCGTGTTCTCAAACGTGATGTTGTCCGCCTCGAACGCTTCGCCGTTCACCTCCACCGTCTCGGTGAAAAACGTACCTCCCTGCTCCTTCGCGAACTTCCCTGCACTGATGACCGTCTCTTCCGGCTTGCTCCCTAAGCCCATGAAGGTCATCCTCGGCCGGTTCTGCGGGATCCAGACACGCTCGTGATACACGCCCGGCGTGATGCGAATGATAACGCGGCCACCGTCCGTCGCCTCCGCGGCATGATCCACCGCATTCTGGATCGTCGGAAACACATCGGGGCCGCCCGCCGGAACTCCGGGCTTCACCAGCACCGTCACATCGGCCGCATACGCGCTTGGCGCAAACAACAGCCCAACCGCCAACAACACCCCACTAAGACGCATGCATCTCCTCGATTGCTACTCGCTCACCGTGAAGTGACCGGCGTGGTCCAGCGTCACGACTCGCCTCGTTCCATTCTCGTCGCTCCGGGAACTCGCAACAGCACCGTTGACGTGAACCTCGTTCGCCCCGGCCGTCACAGGAACCGAGAGCTGTGCGATAACGCCCTCGGGGAGATCGACCGTGACCTCAGTCGCACTTCCCCTCTTGCGCGCGTCCAGCCGCAAGGGCCCATGCGGAGTCGCAACCGATCCCTTCGCCCAGGCAAGATCCAAGAGGTCAGGCCGCAGATCTACGGTGGCGTATCCCGGCCCCGTCGGCTTGATCCCAAGCACCTCTTCATCAAGCCATGCGGTCGGTCCCGCCGACCATCCATGTGCCAGCGAAACGAAGTAGCCCGAGCGATTGTCGGCCTGCAACGATGCGTGAAAATCTTCCTTGTACCAGTCCGTGTTGTACGCCTCCCAGAAGCTCGTCGCTCCTTCCTGCAACATCCCGCCCCAGTACTGTCGTATCCACGCCAACGCATCTTGGCGATGGTTCATCCTCGCCATAGCGCGCAGCACATAATCGCCGTAGTAGGGCGAGATGATCGGATACTGCGTTCCCGCGGGCGCCGCGTGCCCAACCTGCGACAGAACGTCGCGCCAGATGGCGTCGTATTGCGCCGGCTTTGCGGCCCCGCTGATCACAGCCGCAGCATTGGTCTGCCATCTAGGTCCAAACGTGCCCTTGTCGGCATCTTCGAGGTACCGCTCCGCCGCCTGCTGCGTCGCGTCTGCCCGCTTCTCATATTTCGCTGCGTTCGCAGTGTCGCCAATCTCGCGCAGCAGGTACGCTGCCTCGCGATACGCACGCAAAAACTCCAGCGTGGTCGCCCTTCGCGTCTCCGGTGTATCTCCATTCAGCTCCGGCGACCAGTCAACATAAAGCCAAACGTTGCTCTTGTTCGCGTAAATGCCGCGGTCATCGAACTCACCGTCTACAACTGCTAGAAGTTCCAGCATGCGCTGATGCTCGCGCTCCAGGAACGCCTTGTCTCCACTATGGCGATAAAAGTCGGCAACCCCCGTGAACCAAAACGACGAGTAGCCCGGGATCCCGTTCACATGCTGATCCACCGGCTGTTTGGGGTCCGGTCCAAGCAGGCGGTCCAGCGTGTCCTCCAGCAACATGCGATCGCCAAAAGCCTCTTCGATCACGCGGTCCACTCACATCCGTGTCGCCCATCCAGCGACCGCGGTCCCGCTTGCTCGCGTCCCACACGCCGTCCTGCATACAAAGGTGTGCCGTGTACGCTCCGGTCTCCCAAACCCTGTTCAACAATGCGTCCGAGCTCTCAAATGAGCCCTGATACTGCACCGGAAAGTAGGTGTGGTCCACGCGGATCGCCTTGAAGCGCAACTCCGATGCACCCCCAAGAAATCGAACCTTCGCATACCGGAACGCCGTCTTTGGCGAATGCCCTGTCCCATGCGGGGCAATGGTCAATTCGTTGACGCCCAGATAAGGACTCTTCAGCGCTTCACTCTCTGACTCACCAAGCTGCACCGTTACGGTGATCGGAGCGTCCGAATCGGACACCAGCTCCAGCCTTCCCGTAAGCTCACGCCCAAAGTCCAGAAACAGGCTCGGAGCCTCGGCGTCACTCATCATGACCTTCGGCAGATGCACAGTCAGCTGCACCCGTCCTCGGCAACGCATCCAGCTCCCTCGAAACGGCCCCGCCCCGAGTAGCTCGACAACACCTTGCTGACCGCGTATCGGCATGTGCGCCAGGAACCCGGAAAGCCCGTCATAGCCCGGCCAGTCATACAGTCCGGCATCCGCGTTCCACTGGAACAGCTCAATACTGCTCTCGATCCCGCCCAGTGACATCACCGGCTTCCACGACGCATCGCTGAACCCGCTTTGCTCCCACCCCGTGGCAGCGGTGGTTGAGCTGCGCCATCTCCCGTCACTGTGCATCAGGTCCGGAGCCACCACGCCTCGTGCCGCGGGCACGATCTTCGCCGTCAACACCTGGCCAAACGTCTGCTGGCGCACCAGCGCGCTGTTCGCAAATCCCGTCACGCCGCGCCCGCGCACCGCTTCCACCGCGATCACGTTATCGCCACTCCGCAGCAGCTTCGCGACTGGACGTCGCAAACACGTGCATACCCAACGGCGATCCCGTATCGCTCGACACGCGATCCGCAAGCTGCCCATTGATCCACACACTGACTGAGCGTGGTCCCGCAAGGTACAGCGTCGCCTCCTGCGGCACCTGTCCCACCTTGAAATGCGCCCGGAAGTAGTGCGGCTCAGTCCGCTCCGCGATCCCCGGAAACGTGTACACCAGCTTTGCATTGGCGTTGGTGTCCGTAGCCGTCCAGATGTACTCCTCCGGCAGTGGCGTATGCACATCCTTCTCCAGCACGGGGCGTGCAACATCGCGCGCCGGATCGAGCGGGTGAACATCGCTCATCGTGAGTGTGCTCGTTAACGGCAGATCCTGCGCGTGCGCGCTTGCAGAGGCGAAGCCCAACATCATGGACACCACGCTGATAGCAGCCAGCCGAAGCCCTCGCGTGAGCGCACTCGCCGGAGCGTACGTCCACGGCTTGCGGGCTGATCTAACCTCGGGCTGCAACATGCAGGAGACCTCCAGCGCTCACATTTGAACGCGTGATTTCTTATACGAAAAGATCTTCACCATTAGCAATCCGCTCACCAATCGTGATGAGCATGTGGCCCGGTCTGCACACCGCCGCAGCATCCTCACTAGCGCGCCGGCACCTCCGCTAACGCAAGGTGAACATGCTTGATGGTCTGCCGGTGCCACGTATACGTCATCTCAAGGTCCCCATTACGAGCCTGGATGATCGCCGGATACGAATACTCACCGGCCCCCTGCTCCAGCGTAGCGAACACGCGAAAGTGCTCTCCATCGCGGCTGACAGCCAGGTTCAGCGGAGATCTCCCGCGCGGCGTGTCATTGAAGATCATCACCACGCGCCCATCCTTCAGAGCCACCGCGTCCAGTCCCGAGTTGTTATTCGGCACATCAAGGAAGTGCGTCTTCGACCACGTCACCCCGTTGTCCATCGAGTCCGCCACAACCACCTTTGCCGCCAGCGTCCGCGAACGCGCATAGATCCGCAGATGTTCTCCACCCAGCGACACCACCGAAGGCTGGATGATGCCTTCGAACATCCTCGGCCCCTTGTCCTTCTCCCTCAGCTCCGGCGAGTCCATCGCGGGCTCCGGCGTCGGTGGCTCGGCCTTGTCCTGCGCCTCGGTCACCGTGATCGGCCCAATCTTCTTCCAACTCTCGCCACCGTCCGTGCTGCGCTCAATCCACGCAGCCCAAACCTTGTAGGCCTCCACAGACGATCCGCTCACAACGGTGCCGTCCTCCAGCACCAGCGGCTTCGCGCGAATCGGCCCCAGGATCCCCGCCGGCAGCCGTTCCATCTTCGACCATGTGCGGCCCTCGTCCTCGCTCCACATCCGTGCGCCCGACCACGTGCCCGGGCTTTCGCCCGCCTTGTAGTAAAGCCACAGCCGTCCATCGCGCGTGTGAAACAACACCGGGTTCCAGGTAGGCACGCCCTTGTCGCCATCCTTCTCGCGCGCCAGCTCCACCGGTGCCGACCATCTCCCCTGCGCATACCGTGCACTCCAGATCGCCACATCCGGCGCCCGCTCTTTAGTTCCTCCAAACCACGCGGCCAGCAGTTCTCCATTCTTCAGCGCGACAATGGTCGACGCATGGCTCTCCGGAAAGCTGGTCGACCCCGGCTTGAAGATGAACTCGCCCACCGGCGACACTCCGGCGTCCGTTGCATGCGACACCGTCTGCGCCAACAACCCACTGCCATGCACCACAGGCCACACCAGCGCGAGCAGAACCCCCAGCCGATACATCCGCATCCTCACCTCGCGCTGAAGTTCGCCAGCGTCACAATCTCTCCTGGCTGCACAATGATCTCGTTCGGCACAGACGCCTCCGCGTTCTCGCTGTAGAAGCTCGTCCGCTCCATCTGCGTCCACTTGGCACCTGTCCAGTGCACCTTCAATCGCTGCGCATCCGTCGACCGGTTCAGCACAATCAGACTGCTGTGCTTGCCATCCGTGAACGCCACGGTCAGCAAGTCGCGGTCCCCGCTCGATGCGTCCACGCGCCGCATCCCCTTCAGCACATGGCGGCTGAACGCGCCCAACACCCTTAGTTGGAAGCTCGAAGCAACCGGCACCTGGCCCTGCGATCGGTCGGGAACGAGCAACGAGCGCGATGCCCCGAAGTTCGGCTGCTCCACATCCAGCAACAGCCAGCAGTACAGCAGCATCTCCGCGTCGATCTCCGTCAGGTCCTTCTGATACAGCTGCCCCACCTGCAAGGCCAGCCGGTACGACGCCTCCTGAAACTGCGGATCGTTCAGGCAGATCTCAGTCGCCAGAAACGGCTTCCCCTCACTCACATCCCGCAGCCCACGCAGCCTCGCGTCATACAGGTCAGGATTACGCCAGGAACTCCTGGTAGTCGTACTGGTGTGCGGCAACGAAGTCCGTCTCTCGCCATGCGTCCGGAAACCGCTTCAGATCCTCCACGCGCCCCTTCGCCATCCACACATACGGCGCATCCGCCATCTGGATCTTCGTCGTCTTAAACCCGGCATCGTCCAGCGCTTTACGTACAGCGGTGGTCATCGCCGCATAGATCTCCGGCGCCTGCTCCACCTCATTCTGTATGCCAATGGTCTCCGGTGCCGCTCCCGACCGAGCCTTGGCCCGCTTGCAGAACTCCACCACAAGGCGCGCATACACGTCCGGTTTAGCCGCAGTCTTTACCTGCTTACCCCACGCATCGAAGATCGGCTTGCCCTGTGGGGTGTACGCCTCCGTCGCCCACCTCGGCAGCGCCCACATCTCGTACAGCACGCTCCCGCCTAGTTCACGTGTCTTTCTGCTGTACTCGAAATCAGAAACCTCTCCGTTCGGGAAGTTATCGCCGTAGTAGTGCGGTGTCGCGTCGCGCAGATCCTCAACGTTCGAAAGGTCCTGCTTCAGCTCCGATCCCATCGGGTATTCGCGATCGATCAACAGGTTGTACCGGCGCAACAACTCCCAGTACCTCCGCTTGCCGTCTTCACTCAACGCCGCGTACGCCGGCACGCTCGGGCTCCCGCCGAACCCCAGCATCGTCTGGTGAACGTTGTCCGGGCTCACCACCACCGTGCTCTCGGTCACGGGCTCCTGCAGCAGTGCCCCGGCCAGCACTTCATGCTGATTCCTCGGCCCATCGAACATCAGTTGCTCGCGCGTCAGGTCAAATACCAGCGGCGCTTCAAGCACCGCGTTGCCGTTCAGCAGCACGCGCACAGACAGGTGTGCATCCACCACCACGGTCAACGTGCGCGCCACACCCAGGTATGTCCGCTCCTCTTCGCGAACAACCTTCTCCGGATAGTTGCCGCTGCTGTAAAGCCCCATGGAATCGTAGTACCGCTCGATCAGCCGTACATGCGACTTCGTCAGGTCCACCGTCACTCCTGCATGCGGCCCCGTAAAGATCCATGAAAGCTTCGTGCGCTCCGGTATCTCCGCATCCAGTTGCACCGTGCGCCTGAACAGCGCAGGCAAATCCTCGTGCACATACACGCGCGCAATCTGGTCCGGCCGGGTCCATCCCGGTCCAATCGGCCCGTCAGAGACGAACTCGAATCGCTGCGCCGCAGCCTGTGTGCTTGCCTTGGCCTCGGGCAGGGTCACTGCTTCCTGCGCAATCCCTCGCAGCCCACCAAATCCCAGGGCGCCTGCGAACAAAACCCATCCAACACACAATCGAGAGCGCATCTGTTCGCGGAACTCCTGTGTGGCCCTGAACAGCCCTCGACAGTATGCGAACCTGCCCCACACGGCTGTCAAGCGGATTTCCATAGGCGGCGTGCACATTTCGCCTATTGAACTCGCACTGGCTCACCCACATCCGTACGCGCTACGATGCGGCAGATGCATTCCCCGAGCCTCTCTCGTCGCACATTCCTCACCTCCTCTGCACTGGCGGCCGGCTCCCTCGTCGCCGCTTCGGCTCAGGAAAAGGACGCAGCTCCCAACGGCAAACCGTCTCCTCCGCCGGACTCTCCCGAGCAGGCAGCCTCACGCGCACGCCGCCTGCAGTGGTGGAACGAGGCCCGGTTCGGCATGTTCATTCACTTCGGCCTGTACAGCCTCCTGGGCCAGCAGGAGTGGGTGCTCGAGTCCGATGGCATCCCCGTAGCCCAGTACGAGCAACTCGCGCACAGCTTCCACCCAAAGCCCGGCTGCGCCCGCGAATGGGCCCGCCTCGCAAAGCGCGCCGGCCAGCGTTACATGGTCCTCACCACCAAGCACCATGAGGGCTTCTGCCTTTGGGACACAAAGCTGACCGACTACAACGCGGCGCAACAGGGCGCCAAGCGCGACATCGTCCGCGAATTCGTCGAAGCCGCTCGTGCCGAAGGCCTGCGCGTCGGCTTGTACTACTCCCTCATGGACTGGCACCACCCCGACGGCGCCCTCTGCGCACACGATCCAGCCGCACGCGAGCGCTTCGTCGCCTACACCCACGGCCTCATCCGCGAACTCATGTCCAACTACGGCAAGATCGACATCCTCTGGTACGACGTTGACTGGCCGCTCACGCCCGAGCAGTGGCGCTCCGAAGCCATGAACCGCATGGTCTTCGATCTGCAACCCGACATCATCGTCAACAACCGCAATGGCCTCCCCGGCGACTTCTCCACCCCTGAACACAAGGTCGAGGCCGCCCATCGCGCGTGGGAAAGCTGCGACACCATGAACCTGGGGTGGGGCTGGCAGCGCAACGACACCGAGTGGAAATCGCCGCGCCTGCTACTCAATACCCTCGCCACCTGCGCACAGCAGGGTGGCAACTTCCTCCTCAACATCGGCCCCGAACCCGACGGCTCCGTACCCGCCGAATCCACGCGCATCCTCACCCGCATGGGCGACTGGCTCTCCGTCAACGGCGAGTCCATCTACGGCACACAGGGCGGCGCCTCGGTCAGCTTCGGCAACTTCGACGACTTCACGCGCAAGGGCAACACCCTCTACGTGCATGTCTACTTCTGGCCCACCGCGACGGAAGCCGCAAAACATCTGCCCTTCTTCCAGCCCGCACGACAGTCGCCATCGGCGGCGTGCGCGCAAAGGTCCTCTCCGCAAAGCTCCTCAAAACCGGCCAGCCAATTCACTTCACGCAGGACACCATCTCCGTCCGCCTCACAGGCCTGCCGGAGCTCCCGCCCGACGATCCCATCACGGTCCTCGCACTCGAATGCGACGCACCGCCGGTGGTCGACCACCACCTCATACGCGCCGAGTGGCCCCGCCTCAAAGTCGGCATCAGCAGTTGATCACTGCGCCTGGTTCACGTCCCCAACGATCGTCACACCCGGGCCTTTCACAATCGGCTCGCCCGAGAGCGGCTTCACCTCCACGTCCGTCAAAGTGATCTCCGCATACTGCGCATCGATGCCCTTCGCTGCGCCAATCAGGTGCACGTTCTTCAGCACAAGGTGCTTTACCGGACTCTCCGGCAGACCATAAATCACCGCCGCCTGCTTGCCGCCGTTCGCAGTCAGGTTTTCAATCGTGATGTCATGGAACCGCGGCGTATGTTCCGTCACAGGCTGCGCTGTGTCACCCTTCATGCCGCCCGTGTAGTAATTCGTGATCTGGATCGGCGTCTCCACGTTCGTCATCGTGATATCCCGAAAGACAAAGTCTCCGATGTCATTGCCGCGTCCGCGAGCGCTCTTGATGCGCACACCTTGCCGCGTTCCATCGAACTTCACACGCTCCACCGTGACGCGCTGCACACCGCCCGCCGTCTCGCTCCCAATCGACATCCCGTGCCCGTTGCGAAACTCACAATCGCGAATCACGATGTCCGTGCTTGGCACGTTAGGATCGCCGCGCTCCACCAATCCGCTCTTGATCGCAACGTTGTCATCCCCCGTATCGATCAGCGTCTTCTCAATCAGCACATGACTCGTCGAGATCGGATCGATACCATCGGTGTTCGGTGCGGTCCTGCCCGGATTCAGAATCTTCACTCCCCGCACCGTCAGCCCATCGCACAGCACAGCCATGATGTTGTACTGCGGCGAGTTCTGAATCGTTACGCCTTCGATCAGGATGTTCTTTGAGTTCGTCAGGTCAAACAGCATCGGCCGCGGCTGCTCCTTCAGCCCCTTGCCACGATTCGCCCTCTGCTGTTCCCACCAAACCTGCCCATTGCC
This sequence comes from uncultured Verrucomicrobiae bacterium, assembly GCA_963795955.1. Lineage (GTDB taxonomy): Bacteria > Acidobacteriota > Terriglobia > Terriglobales > Acidobacteriaceae > Granulicella. Next base: position 165,966 of record CAWCJK010000008.1, on the reverse strand, counting down.
GTCCACCGTTCCCTGCCCCGTCAAGCGAGATATCGGTCGCATGATCGGCATGCAGCAACGCCATCCGCCGCCACGTCGCATCCGCACGCACCGGATAATCCTCCGTATCCGGTGACCCCAACAGAGTCGCGCCCGCATCCAGTTGCAGATGAACGTGACTCTTCCAATCCAGCGGAGCCGAGACGTACGTCCCCGCGCCAAAGTGAACCGTCCCGCCCTTGCCGCCCGAGCACGTATCGATGGCCCTCTGAATCGCCGCGGTATCCTTCGTGTGCCCGTCACCCGTCGCGCCCGTCGCACGAACATCACACGTCTTGCCAGCCGCAAACGCGCAGCCTGAAGACAACAAAACCGCAAGATAAACAAATGGGCGAAGCTCAGAGAGCATGAAAATACACTTTCACAAATGAGATCGCGAGTGTACGCAAGCCAAAGCCTACCTATACACTGGTGCCCCGGCAAGCCTGATGTCGAACACGCGTCTCGGTACATCCCCCGCACACTCCCGCGCGCATCGCCTCACGCGTGTACTTCTGCTCTGCGCGGTCCTCGTTCCCGGTTGCACTTTCGCGCAGATGCAGCCTCCCCCGCCGGGCCCGCTTGACCCCGCGCGCAACGCTAAACTCCGCCCCGCGCCCGCCTCACACGAAACCGCCCAGTTCATCTGGACCGCCAACGACGCCGCCGCACACGATCCCGCGCTCCAGGCCCGCGTCCGTGGCCAGAACGACAAGACCGAGCCCCACTTCTTCCGCGCGCACTTCCACGTCGACACCGTTCCCCGCGCCGCGACGCTCTACCTCGCCGGCCCACGCTCCGCAACGGTCTTCCTCAACGGCCACGAGGTCCTGCACGCCACAGACGACGGCACCCGCCCCAGAAACCTCTCCGTCCTCACCGCCGATGTCGCTTCCGCACTTCACCCCGGCGACAACACCCTCGCGATCGAAGAGGTCCGCGGCCACAGCTCACTACACACCGGCGCCAGCCCCACCATCAACCAGATCACCTACGGCGAAGTCCTCGCCGTCAAGATCGTCCCTGCGCCTCTCGCCGTCGACGCGCCGCCCATCCTCGTCTCCGACACACACTGGCGCAGCATCCTCACCCCCGCCGCTAACTGGCAATCACCCACCTTCGACGACCACACCTGGCCGCAGGTCGAAGGCCTCGGCGTCCTCGGCTCCAAACGAGATTTCCTGCAATGGAACGCTGACGCCGGCCTCTACGCCTGGCCCGGCTACAGCGGCATCAGCTCCGCCCTGCGCGTGTTCAACCTCGCCCCGGTCTCCGCCACACCATCAGGCAACAGCATCCTCCTCGACTTCGGCCGCGAGATCAGCGCCCGGCTGCGCCTTACCTCCATCCGCGAGCACCACGATCGCCGCCCAGGCCAGCTACGGCGAGTCCCCCGAAGAAGCACTGAAAGACAAGTCCTACCTTGGCACCCGCACCATCACCGTCCCGCCACACGCCAACGCGTTCGGCCCCAAGAGCGGCTTCCGCTACGTCAAGCTCACACTCCCTTCCGGCATCTCTCCTGCACAACTCACCCCGGACGCCGAGGTCATCACCTATCCCGTCCCATACGCGGGCAGCTTCACCAGCTCCGACCCAGAACTCAACCGCATCTTCGAAACCGCCGCCTACACCGCCCGCCTCTGCATGCAGGAAGGCATCTGGGACGGCGTCAAGCGCGATCGCGGCCGCTGGATGGGTGACCTCGACGTCACCGCCCGCACCATCAGCGCCGTCTTCGCTTCGCCTCCCGTCAACGCGCTCCTCGAGCGCACCATGACCGACATCATCGGCCCGCCGCCGGTCACCCGGGACGTCAACACCATTGCCGGCTACTCCGCCCTCTGGATCACCGGCCAAGCCAACTTCTACCGCCACACAGGCGACTACGCGTACCTGCGCCGCACGGCCCCGACCCTCCGCAGCCTGCTAGCTCTCATGGACACCGAGCTAGACGGGAACGGCCTCTTCGACAACCACCTCCACCACAAGGTCTTCGTCGACTGGTCCGAGGGCTTCAACAGCGACGGTCCCGAAGCCCGCACCGCCACCGCTCTCGAGTTCGTCCTCGCCTACCAGCAAGGAGCCTGGCTCCTGAACGAAGCCGGCGACACCTCTACCGCAACCCACTACTTCGCACAGCAGCGCAAGATGCGCGACGCGGCGCGCGCGGCGTTCACACAGCCCGACGGCACCTTCGGCCCGCGCTGGCAGACCAACGCCATGGCCGTGGTCTCCGGCGTCGCCAGCCCGCAACAGACCGCCGCCATCTGGCAGCACGTCCTGTCCCACGTCGGCGAGCCCTCCGCGGTGGTCACGCCGTACTACGGCTTCTACATCCTCGAGGCCATGGCCTCGCTTGACCACCGTCGCGAAGCCCTCGACTGGATGCGGAGCTACTGGGGCGGCATGCTCGCCGAAGGCGCCAGCAGCTTCTGGGAGTCCTACGACCCGCACTGGCCCAAGGACGACTTCCACGCCCATCTCCAGGCCGACAACAAGACGGGCTACTACGTCTCTCTCGCGCACGGATGGTCCTCCGGCCCCGCCGCCTGGCTTACAGAGCAGATCCTCGGCATCCAGCCCGTCGGACGCGCCTTCCACGAGGTCAACATCCGTCCCGATCTCGCCGGCCGCACTTACGCCCGCGGTGCCGAGCCCACACCCCGGGGCCTGCTCCAGGTCGACCTCCGTCCCACCGACCTCTGCGTCACCCTTCCTCCAGGCACCCGCGCCACTGTTCTGCTTCCCTTCGCCGCAACGCGCCTCAACGGGCATCCGTTCAACGCAATCGGCACATCACCCGAAGGCCGCCAACAAGTCCTCCTGACGCACCCCGGCACCTTCCACTTCACAACAGCAGCAGGTCTCAAGCACAGCCATGATTAAGCTCTCCTTCGCGTCCCTTAGCGCCGCCTTCGCGACCTTTGCGTCAGATGTTCTTCTCCTCGCGATGACCTTCGCGACCGTGCAGGCCCAGCACATCCCCGGCTACAACTACGACGAATCGAAGATCCCGCCCTACACTCTCCTCGACCCGCTCAAGCTCTCGAACGGCCAGCCGGTCACCACACCCCAGCAATGGTTCACCGAGCGCCGCCCGCAGATCCTCCACCTCTTCGAAGAAAACGTCTTCGGCCGCACACCGGAAGCCGCGCAGCACGCGCTGATGCACGCCAAAGTCATCGAGCACAACGACCACGCCCTCGACGGCCTCGCCGTCCGCGAGCAGATCGACCTCACCTTCGACCCCGCCCCCGGCGTCACTCCACCCCCCACCGCCCAGCGCTCCATGCGCCTGCTCCTCTACGTCCCGGCCGCAAACGCCACCGCCCGGCGACCTTCGCCCGTGATCCTCGGCCTCAATTTCACCGGCAACCAAAGCGTGCTTGACGACCCCGCCATCCAACCCACACCGCTCTGGACCAAGCCCAAGGGCGCGCCGCAACCGCATCCATGAACTCCCAGCCGACAGCACCCGCGGCACCGCAATCCAGCAATGGCAGGTCAAGCTCCTGCTGCAGCGCGGCTACGGTGTCGCCACCATCTACTACGGCGACCTCGAACCCGATTTCAAGGACATGGCGCAATACAGCGTCCGTCAGCTCTTCCGCCCCGCAAACCAACCCGAACGCCCCAACGAGTGGGGCGCCATCGGCGCGTGGGCCTGGGGCCTCAGCCGTGCCCTCGACTACCTCCAACTCGACCCGCTGGTAGACGCCCATCGCGTCGCCGTCACCGGTCACAGCCGCCTCGGTAAAGCCGCCGACTGGGCCGCCGCTCAAGATGTCCGCTTTGCTGCCGTGCTCTCCACCGAGAGCGGCCACGGCGGCCAATCCATCCAGCGCCGAGCCCTCGGCGAAACCGTAGCGCACCTCGCGCACTCTTTCCCCTACTGGTTCGCCCCCGCTTACCAGCAATGGGTGGGCCGCGACGCTGAGATCCCCGCCGACGGCAACCTCCTCCTTTCGCTCGTCGCGCCCCGCCTGCTATACGTCGCCAGCGCGGAGGGCGACGAATGGTCCGACCCGAAAGGCGAGTTCCTCTCCGCCCTCAGCGCCAGCCGCGTCTATCGCCTACTCGATCAGCCCGCCCTCGCGCCGGACACGCCCATGCCCGCGGTCGACCAACCCGTTGGCCTCAACACCGACGTCGCCTATCACGACCGCACCGGCAAACACGACGTCACCGCCTTCGACTGGGAGCACTACCTCGACTTTCTCGACATTCACTGGGGCAAGCCGCTCGACAAACCGGCCATCCCCCAGACCGGCCTCACCCCGCCCCCCGCCAACTGCGCGCCGCCCTCGACCATCAACCCAGCCACCAACCCGGGTGCCCTCTCTTCGCCGACGGCCTCATCGTCGGCTAAGGTGGCCGGAGCGGCACAGAGTTCCGCAGCGAAGAGCGAACCCTGCAAGACCCCGGTCTCCCCCAAACAGATCGCAACCTGGCGCAACGAGATCCGACGCGCCCTATACATCCCGGACCCGCTACCGAAACCCGAAACTCAGACCTACTCAACGCTCGGAGATCACGCCGGGCGTCACGCTTGAGAAAATCAGCTACATCACCGGCTACGGCCTGCGCGTTCCAGCCAATATCTTCCGCCCCACCCACAAGCCCGCCGCAAAACTCCCCGCGATCATCGTCGTCAACGGCCACGGCGCAGACAAATCAAGCTGGTACTCCTACTACACCGGCATCCTCTACGCCCGCGCCGGCGCGGTCGTCCTCACCTACGACCCCATCGGCGAAGGCGAGCGTAACGACGAGCACAAGGACTTCACCGGCGAGCACGACGCGCTCATCCCCTCACCCGCCTCCATGCCCACACGTCTCGGCGGCCTCATGGTCACCGACGCCATGCAGGCCGTCTCGACCCTGGCCGCACGGCCCGACGTCGACCCGCACCGAATTGCCGTCATGGGCTTCTCGATGGGCTCCTTCATCGCCTCGCTCACCGGCGCCGCCGACCCCCGCGTGCACGCCCTCCTGCTCGTCGGTGGCGGCGACCTCGACGGCCCCGAAGGCTATTGGGATCAGGGCCACGCCGTCATGTGCCAGGCCTCTCCGTACAAGGCGCTCAGCTTCCTCGGCGACCGCGGCGCCGTCCTCTTCACCCTCTCAGCCCGTCGCCGAGACCCGGATGCAGCCACGTTCATCATCAACGGCACCGCCGATACCGTCGTCGCCATCCCAACCCACGGCCCCGACTTCTTCAACGATCTCCACCAGCGCACAGTCGCCCTCAACGGCAGCGACCGCGGCGTTTTCACTACCTTCTTCGACCCCGGTGCCAGCCATCGCCCGTCCTGGATGACCCCGCTCGCCGCTCGCTGGCTCAATACGGAACTTCAATTCCCCGCCTGGCAGCACCAGGACATCAGCAACCTCCCGACCACCACCATAGGCGCCTGGGCCGGCCGCATCGGTCTCCAACTCGGCAAAAGCGGCAGCCGGGAGGACCGCGACGCCGGCATCGTCGCCCTCGCCACAGACGTCCCGCTCCTCACCGCTGCCGACCTCGACGTCCTCCCCCGAACCGAATGGGAACGCCGCAACTCAGAGTTCGTCTACGCATCCTGGCTTCGTCGCGCCGCCGAAGCCGCCGCGCAGGAACCAGCAAACTGATCTTCCACTTTGTACAAGTAACTTCCACAACAGATTGCCTATCGCCAAATTCGTCCGCTATAGTTGCGTCGTCCAGATGTCTTTGCACCCGCTTGCCTGTTCCGCTCTCGTCTTGCTCGCCGCGCCCCTGCTCGCCGCGCAGACGGTTGGCGCGCGCCTGCTCAATCCAGCCGATTACGCCCACTACGTCCATACCTTCGAGGTCGACGAACAGGCCGCAACCGGCAAAATCGACAACGGCTATCCCTCCGCCGACGGCCAGCGCGCCCGAAGCCGCCTGGCCCTGGATGGAACGCGAAATCCCGCTCTTCGACAGCTCAGACAAGCAGTTCGAGGACATGTACTACTTCCGCTGGTACGCCTTCAAGAAGCACATCGTTCACACCCAAAACGGCTACCTCATCACCGAATGGCTGCACCGCCCGGAGATGACCGACTTCGGTACGCTTCCCGACGCCGCGCCCTTCCACCTCGACGAGGCCCGCTGGCTCCACGACCGCGCCATTGCAGAGGACTACGCCCGTTACTGGTACCGCCCCACATCCAAACCGCGCAACTACTCCGATCCCCTGACCACCGCCGTGCGCGACGTCACCCTCGCCACCGGAGACTCCACCCTCACCACCTCGCTTCTGCCCGACATGGTGCGCGTCTACCGCGACTGGGAGCACGCGCAACAAGATACGAATGGCCTCTTCTGGTCCATAGACACGCGTGACGCCATGGAAAAATCCATCTCCGGCGACGGCTACCGCCCCACCCTCAACTCCTACCTCGTCGCCGACGCCCGCGCCATCGCCGCCACCGCCAAACTCACCGGCGATCAGGCCCTCGCGACTGAGTTCAACGCCAAAGCCGACCACCTCAACACCCTCATCGAAACCAACCTTTGGAACCCCAAAGACCAGTTCTACGAGGTCCTGTCCCCCGCCGCGGACTCCGGCATCCGAGCCCAAAAGAAGTTCGTAGACCCCGGCACAACCCTCCAGTTCTCCGATGTCAGAGAACTTATCGGCTATAACCCGTGGAACTTTAGCTCTCCATCCCCGGCCCACGCCGTTGCCTGGAACCAGCTCTTCGACCCGCAGGGCTTCGACGGCAAATACGGTGCCACCACCGCGGAGCGCCGCAGCCCCCGCTTCCGCTTCCAAAGCTCCGACCAATGCACCTGGAACGGCCCCGCCTGGCCCTTCGCGATGACGCAAACCCTCAACGCGCTAGCCACCTACGAGAACACTCCCGGCGCCCACGTCCTCGGCCCCGACGCCTTCCTCAAGCTCTTCAGCCGCTACGTCCTCGCCCAACACCTCACCCTTCCCAGCGGCAAACAAATCGACTGGATCGATGAGGACTACGACGCCGACACCGACGACTGGATCGCGAAACGCATGCTCATCGAAAAGAACAAACAGGTCGGCCGCGGCAACTACTACAACCACTCGGGCTTCGCCGACCCGCTCATCACCGGCCTCATCGGGCTCCGCCCCCAGCCCGGGAACCACATCACCGTGCACCCCCTCATCCCCTCCGGCACCTGGTCCTACTTCGCCGTCGACGCCCTCCCCTACCACGGCCACACCCTCACCATCGCGTACGACCGCACCGGGCAGCGCTATCACCACGGCAAGGGCATGTGGCTCGCCATCGATGGCCGCACCGTCGCCAAACGCCCCACCCTCGGCCCCCTCGAAGCCGACCTTCCCGCTACACCCAAGGCCGCCCCATCACAGGAGCCAGCACGTTGATTCCAAGGACAGCCACAGTGCCGGGTACCCCAGGTCTCGCCTTTGAGACCTGGGTTCGCAGGGCCTCGCACGCCGCCTTCATCCTGCTTCTTGCCACACCCGCTCTCGCCCAAAAGGACGGCGTCCTCGCCCGCATGCCCGGCGACGCTCCCCCGCTCGCCTCAACCGGCGTCCCGGCCACAGTGCCCATCCAGCCCGGCGACTTCATCATGGGCGCCGACCCCGAAGCCATCCCCGCCAGCATCCTCAAAAGCCCCGTCACCTCCTCCCGCCCCAAACACGGCGACTTCGACGAGGTCCCGGCCCACCACGTCCGCCTCACGCACGCCTTCTCCATGGGCATCACGCAGGTCTCACCGGAAGAATTCGCGAAATTCGACCCCAGCTACAAGCCACACAGCGCCACACCCGCCTACGCCGCCGGCGTCAGTTGGGAGCAGGCCATGGCCTACTGCCGCTGGCTCTCGAAAAAGACCGGCAAGCCCTACCGCCTCCCCACCGAAGCCGAATGGGAGTACGTGGCCCGGGCCGGCGGCACAAAACTCTTCGGCACGTCTGACACGCCTACCCCACTCGATCAACCCAACGCCTTCGGCGTGAAAAACATGGAGGTCGGCCGCCCCGAGTGGACCCTCGACTGGTACGGCCCCTACCAGCCCGGCGACATCACCGACCCAACCGGCTCGACGTCCGGCATGACCCGCGTCATCCGCGGGGGCGGCCTGGACTGGCGCCACACCGCCACCAAGACATCACCGGACCTCAACCTGCCCGCCACGGCGCCGTATTACAGCCGCCCTGCGAACCGCGCGAGCCTTCCGCCCTCCTATACGTCCGAAACCGGTAACGTAGGCTTCCGCATCGTGCAGGCCCCCATGCCCACGGGCACGCCCACGCCGCCCCGGTTCTACTTCTTCCAGACCGCGGTGAAGCAGCAGGCGCTCACCGGCGGCCCCGCCCTCTCCAAGCCCATCGATACCCCTGATCTGACCCGCCCGCTGTACCGCACTCACGAACTCTTCCCCGACCTCGGCGACAAAAACATGGCCGCCGTAGGTTGGAAGCTCGGTCTCGCTCGCGGCCTCGGCGTCAACTACCACAACTCGGCGATCCAGGTGCTGCCCAATGGCGATCTCCTCGCCGCCTTCTACAACAGCCCCGACTACGAGGACGACCCCGACCAGACCGTCATGACCATGCGCCGCCGCGCCGGCTCTGAAGACTGGGATATGCCCGAACCCTGGCCGATCTTCGCCGACGCCGGCCTCGCCGCCCCCGTCATCTGGAACGACCCGAAGTTCCAGTCGCAGCCCGGCGGCCAAACCTGGTTCTTCTGGGGATTCGCCCGCCTGATCGGCGCTCCTCCCTTCGCCTGGGCCACCTCCACCGACAACGGAGCCACCTGGTCCGCCGCTCACTTCCCCACGTTCCCTCAACCCATCGGTCGCTACGTCTCGCAGCCCATCAACTCGGTCGTTCGCGGTCCTGACGGCAACATCTACATCCCGACCGACTCCACCGGCCGCGACCCAGACGGCAACGGCTCCGTTTCTGCCGTGTGGCGGTCCGACAACGATGGCAAAACCTGGTCCGACACCGGCGGACGCACTGCCGGCCGCCACACCACCATCGTCTTCGCCCGCAGTAAAGGAGGCCAGCCCGGCGACCTCCTTGGCTTTGGCGGCAAGAACTCCGAGATCAATCACCACATGCCGCTGGCCACATCCCATGACAACGGCAAGACCTGGACCAAGTCCCAAACACCCTTCGACGAACTCATGAGCGGCGAGCGCCCCAGCGTCATTCGCCTCAAGAGCGGCCGCCTCTTCTTCGTAGCAGACTTCAATCCGAAGCCCGAGAAACACATCCACAAAGACGGCGCCTACGTCGCACTCTCAAACGACGACGGCAAGACCTGGACCATCAAGCGCCTCCCCGCCAACATCCTCACCGTGGGCTACACGACAGCCACGCAGGGCCCGGACGGCGTCGTCCACATCGTCACCACCAAGAACAAGCCCAACTTTGAGATCGAACTCAATGAAGCCTGGGTCCTCGACTCGGGTGCCCCATCTTCGCCGGCAGCTTCGTCGCCGGCTACGGTGGGCACGAGTTCAACTGAGCAGATAACCCTCACTGACATAAAGCACTACACGGAGCACTACCCGAACGGCCAAACCAAGGCCACCTGGACTGCCGGCCGCGCCGCAGACGGCCGCGTCCTCCTCGACGGCACCGAACACTTCTTCTACCCCAACGGAAAACCCATGTGGACCGTCAGCTTCCACGCCGGCCAAAAAGACGGTGAAGAGCGGTTCCAGCGCGAAGACGGCACCCCCATGTGGGTCAAAACCTACGCCGGCGACGGCACCTGGACCTGGGAAAACTTCGACGCCCAAGGCAAGCACATCGCCACCTCCCACTGGCGCAACAAAACCCTGCTCGACTCCGACGTCCCCGACGGCCCCGTAGACAAGACCCCCGGCCAGGACAAACTCGGCCCTCCACCGGGCCTGTGACGTCCGTTGGACCCCTCACGCCCGGTGCCCCAGGTCTCGCTTCTAGGACCCGGGTTCGCAGGACGCACGCGTCAGTCCACAAACGTCATACCCTCTCGGGAACACATGATTCGAAAGCTCCGCAAACTCTTACTCACCACTGTCGCGCTCCTTACATCCACGCTCCCGCTCGCCGCCCAGCAACCCAAACTCACCGACCCTGTCGTCTTTGCCTACTTCAAGGAGCCCGGCAACCAGGGCATCTATCTCGCCCTCAGCCGCGACGGCTACACCTACACGCCGCTCAACGACGGCCAGCCCTGGCTCAAGCCCGATCAGTCCGGCGAGATCATGCGCGACGTCTTCGTCACCCGCAACCCCGACGGCCACGGCTTTCGCATGGTGTGGACCTGGGACTGGCGCGGCAACGCCATCGGGATCGCCTCGTCGCCCGATCTCCTCTCGTGGTCGCCCCAGCGCAAGGTCGAAATCATGCGCGACTTCCCCCGCGTCCACAACACATGGGCACCCGAAACCTACTGGGACCAGGCTCACAACAACTGGCTCATCATCTTCTCGAGTTCCTTCGATCCCGCAGACCGCACCAAACCACCCGAAAAGAGTGAAGGCCTCCGCATCTGGGCCACGCACACCTCCGATTGGGAGACCTTCACAAAACCGGTCATGTTCTTCGACCGCGGCTTTCCCGCCATCGATGCCACGATGTTCCACCGCACGCTGAACGGCAGGAAAGACGTCGTCCTTGTAGTCAAAGATCAGACACCCGACCCGCTCCGCTACGACGAACGCTGGACCGCTGGACCCACCGTCGAAGGCCCCTGGAGCGAACTCTCCGGCCCCATCAACGAGAGCTGGTCAGAAGGCCCCAGCGTCCTCCAGGTCGGCGACAAGGCCGTCGTCTTCTACGACCACTACCGCCAGCCCCGCGCCCGCTACGAAGCCGTAGAAACCACAGACTGGATCCACTGGACCAGCGCCAACGACAAGATCCATCTGCCCGACGCCTGCAAACATGGCAGCTTCTTCCGGGTAACCGAAGCCGAAGCCCAACACCTGCTAAGCCGTCACGATCCACCCCAGCCCACAGCGCAACCGCCCTCGGAAACCACCGCGCCAAGCCAAACTCCCAAGTAGCAACTTTGCGCAGATTGTCATCCCCAGGGAATCTGCGTCGCCGCTGCTGTTGCCCTTGCTTTTCTGGCTGTCATTCCCGAAGGGAATCTGCTGTGGCCGTCGCCGACCGATCGCGTACCAAATTCCAACATCTCTCCACACGGAATTAGGCGACCAAACAACCGCCAGACCAGGGAATACCCACCTACCGCTTATCTGTTCGCGTTGAACAGAAGTACGGGCAGGGGTAGCGCCTAATCCTCAAACATCCAATCCAGATTGGGCGGCTCCTTGCTCCCCGGATCAAACGTCATATGAGGCGTCACATGCGTGTCCTCCGGGATAAACCCAAGGACCACATACGATCCCTTTCCGAGGTCCAGATCGTTCTCCCCGGCTGGCAGCGGTTTGGTCCAGACGCTGATCGGTAGCCCCTTCGCCGGGGTCACCGCATTCGGCAGCAGGATGTTCCACTGCTCCGTGTCCGGTGACACATTCATCGCCTTCCGCGAGTTCGACTTGAAGAACCCCACCAGGATCTGCGCCGGCTTATCCAGCCGAAACCGAATCGGCTGCTCCTGCCGCGACGAAACACGAATCCCCTTCATCCCGTCCAGCTCCGGCGACACGGACGAGATCGCCTCCTGCTGGTCGGTGTACAAACTGGCGCCCTTAGTCACGGTGAACGCCTCGCCGCCTCCGGACTCCACCGTAAACCCGACCTCTGGAAGCCGCTTCACCTGCTCCGTTGCACCGGCCCCGGCACCCGCGTTCAAGCGCGCAAGCCGCTTGTCGAATACAGCCAACTCCTTCTGGTACACAGGCAACAGATCGCGCCAATGATTCGTCTGCGGCCCGCCGCGCACTGGTATCTGCCTCTGCGAGGTCTGCATGCCCGCAGCGTTGCGGTACGTGGTCTCGGTGAGCTGCGTCAGATGGGCAAAGTCGTCCACGCTGGCAGCCAGCAGAGTCCGTGCCTCGGTCAGGTGCGAGGCATCATGGTCGTATCCATAACGCATCACGAGCGCCGCAGCCTGCACCTTGTGGTTGTAGAACGCCATCAGCGCCGAAATCGCCCTGAAGTCGTTCACTATCCTGTCGTACTCAGGCCGTCCGCTCGCCGCAATACCCGGCGCAGCCGCCTCAACCTCCTGCACAGCCTCCGCAGACTTCTGCGCCGCATCCGCCGCCACACTCAACGGGTTCTCGCCATGGTGTTTGCCATGAGTCATCTCATTCGCAACCCACTCGTTCAGCTCTTCACCATCCGGAGCATCTGCCGTCCACAGTGTGGCCGCCGGGTTGAACCGCGCCGCATCGATCAACTGCGGCATCGTCATGCCCAACGACAGCACCTGCCGATTCCCCTCCGTGATCCCCAGCCTGCGAATCACCTCCGGCGCGCACAACCCAGCCAGCTCATACCCCTTCAGCAGATGCGATCCGGTGTCCATCTGCGCCTGCGTGAGCGTATGCGGCTCTGCGGCAACCGTACCCAGGCTCTCCATGCCGACCACGGCCGTGCTATGCCCCAGCGCATCCACTCCCCCGGGCACGGCGAAGCGCTTCGCAAACTCTTCCGTCCAGTACGTCTTCTCCAGCTCCGGATCCCGCTCCGGATTCCAGCTATAACGAGCCCAGCTCGCGAACCAGATCCAGTCCCGATCCGTCTGGTTCAGTAGCGGCTCCGTCTTGTCGGCACTGTTCGGCCAGTCCCAATACCGCAGCGGATACACATGCACGCCGCCGATCCCTAAACGCACAAAATTGCGCGTCGTTTCGCGCACAAAGTCCGGATTTCCCCATCGAAACGGCTCGAAGTTCGACATCAAATGCATGTTCACAATCGTGTCGTGCGAGTTCGCCACCATCATCTGGAATCGCTCGCGCACGCTCCCACGAATGTTGGTCCATGTGTACGACTCGCCGGTCCACTTCCACATGCTGTCGATGTTCGAGTACAGGGGCTTCGCATCCTGCAGCGCCTTCTCGATATCCGTCGCGTGCGCTCGCACCACGATCGGCGGCTGCGGCACCGGGTGCCCAACTGCCTTCTCCTCCTGCGCCAGCCCATCCAGCACACCAGGGATGATCGTCTTGGTCAGCCACTCCGGCCCATAGTGCGGCCCCATCGCCTCACCCAGCGTCATGAAAATCCCAACATTCGGATACTCGCGGATGAACTCCGATAGGCAATACCGCGTGTATTCGCTCGAAAGCTCGCTCGGCGCCGAGAGATGAAACGGCAGATTGTGCGCCCGTGCGAAATTGTGCGAGAGGTGGATGTTGTAAAACCCCTGCAGCACCCAGATCCCACGCTTGTCCGCCTCTGCGGTAAGCCAGCGAAACATGGCGATGTTCTGCTCAAGCTGCGCCGTCGGCAGCTCCTGCGCCTCTGGATACTTCGGCAGCTTCAGCAACGACGTAAACGGATGTCCATTCCACAGGAACAACGCATTCGTGCGCTGCTCGACCAACTGGTCCAGGTATCTCGTCCACGCAGCCTTGTCATAAAACCACGGGAAATCTTTCGGCGTGTATGGGTAGTCATACTCCGCGTTCTCGTAGGTCAACTCCGGCTTCTGCAGCCCGATCACCGCCCCGCGAATCTTGAGTTGTGGGTGATCCTCAAACTCCAGTTGCTTCGGGACAGCATGCCCCGCACGAATGCGGTCGGCAAGTTCCTCCGCTCCATACAAAACGCCCGACGGATCGAACCCTGCGACCACAATCGTGTTCCCGATGCGCTTGAGGACGAACGCCTCCTTCGCATCCGGCCACAGGTCCGGAACCTGCTTGTCAAAACGAGCAAGCAACGGATCATGACGCGTTGCGATCAGGATTTGCTCCTGCCCTGGGATCCCCGTCAGCGCTGACCTCACCCGCTCGGCCCCAAATAGCTCCCGGGGCGTAGCGTGAGCCGATGTCTGCACATGAGGCTGAGCAAAGGCCGCCGCACAGACAGTACTGAACGCAACAGACCGACAGAAAGCTATGCATGAACTCCAACCCGATTGGCCGCGGAGCACAGCACCGTTGCGCTCCCGTGAACTTAGTCCTGGACCTCAGGCGTGGGTGCTTTCCCTGTAGGCGTGCCCTTCACGTCTGACACTTTGCGGAAAAGAATGGCTTGAAACGGCCGGTTCGGCAACGCCACCCGCGACTTCCCGGTGAACGTTCCAGGCAGCTTGGTCTCCTTCATCGCGAACGGATCAATCACCGTTGCCTCGAACACAGCCGTATTCGGGAGCGGGAAATCGTACCGGGCCGGTCGATGGTAGTCGAAATACCAGAGATAAAGCTCATTCGGCGTTCCGGCAGACAAGTAGTACGAATTCTCAAACTCGTTGAGACCGATCTTTGTGTTCCTCTGCACGAGATCATGCAAGAACGCGATACGCGGCGCAGATTCCCCGCGGAGTCGTCCGGCGTCAGACCAACTCGACTCGTGCGCGTGGGGTCCGCTGTCTTCCGAGATGAACACCTCGCCATGAGATCCATACGTTCCTCGAATCGTCGCGAGCCAAAAGCGTCGTGTCATCTCCTCGGCGGAAAGGTTTCCCCACCGCCGCTCCACGTCCCCTTCATACTGCAACTCGTCATAGATGATCGGCTTGTTCCAGGCCTCACGCCGCGCAGCCGACTTCTCGAAGTCATAGCTCTGCAGACTCGCATGTGTGCACCACGGCTTCGAGTGGTCATAGATCACGCCGGAGTGATGAATCGATCGGAGATGACTGTACGGATCTTCCGCCTGAACAATCCGGAAGAACCGGTCCCAGTCCGACATCGTCTTGGCCTTCACAAGGTCGTACTCGTTCGCGATCGCCCACCAGACGTTCCTGTATGCCGCCAGTCTCGCGACGACGTAGCGCAGATAGAAATCGTCCACGTCGTTCGGCATGGCCTTGTAGCCCCACGCATCGTAGGGATGGAACAGGATCAGATCCGCCTGTACGCCTGCGTCTTGCAACTGCAGAATGCGCTTTTCCAGCAGTTGAAAGTACTCCGGATTGAAGCGCGTGTAATCGTTCGTCCCGCCCCGGCCGTCCGGCCCGGCCCCGCGTATTCGGAAACGGAAGGACCTGCGGCCCCTGCCCAAGCGGCTTCGGCAGCACGCAGGCACGGGTCTTGTTGAACATGCCCTTCATTCCCGCGAGTGAGTTCGCCGCGTTCTCGTCCTTCGTGAAGAGAAACGCGTACGTCGTCGTCCCGAACGGGAAATACGGCGTGCCGTCCTGGTGCACAAAGTGAAACTTGTGCGCCGTCGTCACGGGCCCGTGATTTCCAGGCGTCGCGGCCGTGCAGACGAATTCTCCCGTGCTGCCATTCAACTCGCGCACGGAACTCGAGGTCCTGTAGGTCCAGCGGCCCATCGCGTCGGGCATAAACCGGACCCGATACACGCCGTCTCCGTCGTAGAAGCCCTTCACCTGGACGGTGCGATGCTCCTTGCTGAACTCCGCCGTGAGTGTCACGTCCTTGAACGGGTTTCCCGAAGACGGTCCTTTGAGCGAGATCTCAAACAGGCCCCACTGCTCAACCTCATGAGCACTTCCCGCCGATCGCGCCGGCATCGCCTTCATTCCCGCTGGTTGCAGCGCTGCCGCAATCGTCGCCGCGCTCAACTTCAGCACTTTTCTGCGGTCCATCCCCGGCGCATTCCTTCCAGATCGTAGGCGCAGACCTCGATTCACACAGTGCGAAGAGCTGCGGAGTCCCTTTCTATCCAACGCGTTGTAACGCTGTCAACGGCAAACTGAAAATAAACGACCCAAAGTGGAAGAAGGCATTCCTCGGCCCTACAATATCCGCAACGCCAGGCCAGACCCTATGCGGTTTTGCGCCGGGCATTCATCCACGAGAGTGTGATCGTGAAAAAGGTCAGTACGGCGTCGCCTTCCATTGCAACCAAATCAACCATCCGGCGCCGCGTGCCCAAGTGGGCTATGGAATCGAGCAACGCTGGCTCAAGCGATGACGCGTACTACCTGCGCTCGATAGGCCGTGCTCTCGAAGTTCTGAACTGCTTCGACGGTCAAACCCCGCTCTCGATGAAAGACATCAGCACGCACATGGGCCTCCCGGAGAGTTCGCTCTTCCGCGTCCTCCGAACCCTCGAACACCACGAATACCTGCACCAGAACCGGGATGGCACGTATCAGATTTCGCCTCGGCTCATCTTCGGCTGGCTGGTCCGTGCCGCCGACCATGTTCGCGAAGTCGCCCGTCACGACATGGAGGCACTCGTCAACGAATTCAACGAGACCGCCAGCCTCGCCTTCCTCTTCGACGACCGCATTCACGTCCTGGACTGCCTTGAGACGTTTCACGAGATCCGCATGACCAACAAGATCGGGCGCGTACTGCCGCCTCATTGCTCCGCCATGGGCAAGGTCATCACCGCCTTTCAGGATCGTGCGCTTGCGGATCGCATGCTCGAGGTGTACGGCCTCGCGCCGCGCACAGAACACACCATCGTCGATCGCCAGAAGCTGTTTGCGGAATTTGCCCAAATCCGTGAAACGGGTGTCGCCTGCCGATCGCGAAGAGTCCATCCGCGGTGGTGTCTGCTTCGGCGCCGCGATACGGGCAGCAGACAAGCCCGTTGTAGCCGCGATCAGCGTGTCCACCCCCTCCATTCGCATGGACAGCAAACGCGAAGCCGAGATCCAGCAGGCCGTTCTGGCGGCCGCCTCGAGTATCGCCAGCCGGCTCTAGCTCTCGGCCGTTCAGACGCGTTCTGAAATTTATTGACCATGAACTTTCAACTTTGTTGACATCTCTCCATTTAGTTCGCTAGCGTGATTGCGCCGTGCGAAAGCGGATTTTCGTCACCGAAAATCCGGTGCGAACCCTGGAGATAGCCATGTTCCTTCGGAAATTCACTCCCCTGCTCATCGCCGTATGCGCAGTGGGCACACTTCATGCTCAGGAAGACCGAGGCCGCATCACTGGCCTGGTCGCCGACCCTTCCGGTGCTGTTGTCCCGAACGCCACTGTGACCCTACGCAGCGAAGGCACAGGCGTTACTGTGGTCAAGCACACTGACGCCGCGGGCATATATCTCTTCGAGTTCATCAACCCGGGACTCTACACCGTCGACGTCCAGGCCCCGGGGTTCAAGCAGTACGAGACAAAACACGTCCGCGTCGAAGTCGCGGATCACGTCGGCGTCGATGTCAAGCTGCAACTCGGTGAGAGCTCCGAGACGGTAACCGTAAACGAATCCGGCGGCGCCAGGCTCAGGACCGAGGACGCCACTCTGGGCTTTACCGTAGAGTCCCGGTCCATGATGGATCTGCCGATCCTCTACAGCAATCCGTTCGAACTTCAGCTCCTCGCCCCGGGAGTCTCCAGCACAACGCTGAACCCCGCCCACACGTATGAGGGCGGTGCCGAAAGCGCCTCGATCAACGGCGCACAGACTGGCCGAACGGAATTCACGCTGGACGGTGCTCCCGACACCCGCAACGCCGGTGCGGAGACCGCAGCGTACACGCCATCTCGTGACTTCGTCGGCGAGTTTCGCCTGATCACCTCCCCTTACGACGCTTCGCTCTCGCATAGCTCCGGCGGTTCGATCGACGCGAGCTTGAAATCCGGTACCGGTGCGTTTCATGGCGGCGCTCAGTTCTTCGAGCAGTTCCCTAACTTCGACGCACCCGCGTTCGTGATCAACGGCGGAGGCGCCGCACCCGCCGCGAAGTACAACCGCGAGAGCGTCGAGGTGGACGGCCCCATCCTTCGCGACAAGCTGTTCTTCTTCGCGGGATATGAGAAGCAGTACAACAAGCAGGCGGCCAGCACCACCCAACAGACGGTGCCCACGGCGGCCGAAAAGTTGGGGGACTACTCCGCTCTGCTCTCGCAGGGCACGATGACCACGAGCACCTACACCTGCCCAACCAACAATGCCAAGCTGACCACTGCGCCGTACAACACGTACCAGATCTGGAATCCGTACTCGACCCACATCGATCCGAACTGCCCTGCGCTTACTCTGCGGGACCCGGTCCCCGGAAACATCATCACCAACGTCCGCCCGATCGATCCTGTCGCAGCGAAAATCATCAGCTACTACCCTGATCCCACCGGACCCGGCAACGCCGTCGGACAGAACAACTTCGTCTCCCTGGCGGCCAACGTGGACTACTACTGGAGCGCCGCAACCCGCATCGACTACGTGCTCAATGAGCGGCAGAAGTTCTTCGGTCACTACATCATCAGCGACCGTCGCCAGCCCGGCAAGAATCTGTTCTTTCCTGGCGCCAGCGGAAAAACAAACATCATCCGCAACAAGGGCGGCATTCTCGACTACGTCAACACGTTGAACAACACCACGATCCTGGACGTGCGCTATTCGTTGACGCGCAACGTCTCCTCTTCGCTCATCGATGCGAAGACCACCGCGACCGATCTTGGTATCAACGCGAACGCTTTGCAGTACGCGAACCCCCAGGCACTCGGGTTCCCGTACTTCTCGCCCAGCGGATTCGCTGAGTTGGGCAACGCCGATCCCTCCTTCGAGTACGACACCATCCACGACGGCCAGGTCAACGTGACCAAGTCGTTGCAACGTCACAATCTTCGGTTTGGCGCAGAGTGGCGGCTTTATCAAGCCAACCAGGCCGATCTGACCAGCGAAAAGCTCTTCATCGCAAGCGGTGGAACCTACACCAAAGGTCCTTCCAGCACCCTTTCGAACTCCCCCTTCGGTCAGTCGCTCGCATCCATCCAGTTCGGCATTGCGGAGAACACCTACGAGCGCCTGAACGCCGCAACCGCCAACAACACCACGTACTGGTCCTCCTACCTCCAGGACGACTGGAAGGTAAACCCCACCCTCACACTCAACCTGGGTCTTCGCTACGAGTACGGCAGCCCGATCACGGAGCGCAACGGCAAGACCGTGACGTACTTCGACGTCAATGCTCAGAACCCGGTAGCCCCGACGGCGATTGCGAACTACAAAGCACGCGCGAACGCAGCGGAGTTGGCCCTCGTTCCCGTTGCGAACTTCCAGGTGAATGGTGGCCTGCGCTATCCGCAGCCGGGGCAGGAGACCTGGAACGCACAGACGCTGAATCTCTCGCCTCGCATCGGCTTCGCGTGGAACCCTCAGCATTCGCTTGTGCTTCGCGGCGGGTTCGGCATCTTCTACCAGCACTACGGCCAGCTTGTGCAGTATGGAAACCCGCTCGGTTTCACTCAGAACACGAACACCGTTGCAACCACCGACAACGGAATCACCTACTCCGCTACGCTGCAGAATCCGTTCCCGAACGGAGTCGTACTGCCCAGCGGGTCCGCAAACGGCCTTACCCAGAACCTGGGACAGAGCATCAGCCAGTTCTACATCCAAAACCCAAAAACTCCATACAACGAACGCTTCTCGCTCGGCCTGGAGTATCAACTGCCCGGTGCTATCGTTCTCGAAGCCGATTACGTCGGCAGCCTCGGCCGGCACCTTGTCTTGACCCGCGACTTCGATGCCGTGCCGAACAGCCGGCTCGTTCAGGGCACCACGCGTTCGCCGCTGATGACGCAGGTCAACAGCACGCTCAGCGCGAACTACCCCAATCCCTTCTACGGGCTGACCAATGCCGGCTGCACGCTCTGCGCGAGTACGACGATCAGCGGTAGCCAGTTGGTGAAACCGTACCCGGAGTTCACAGGCCTCACAGCGCGCGACACCTCCGGAATGAGCAACTACAACTCCCTCCAGATCTCTGCACAGAAGCGGTTCTCTCATGGCTACAACATGAGCATCGCGTATACGTACTCTCGTCTGCTGGACGCGCTTACGTTCCTCAACGCGGGCGATGTGCAGCCCTGGTACGGCATCTCCAACACCGATTACCCGCACGAATTCAGCACCGCAGCCATCTACGAGCTTCCGTTCGGCCACGGCAAACCATTCCTCGCAACGCTCCCGGCGTGGGCCGACGAGATTGTGCGTGGATTCCAGGTCCAGGGTACGTACCGCCTCGCCAGCGGCCAACCACTCACGTTCAGCAGCGCCGGCACCAACCTCCGCCCCGGTTACAGCTACTCCGACTTGGGCGGCGCTTCGCGGCATGACAACACACAGTGGTTCAACACAAACGCCGTCTACAACACTGTCCTCGATTCCGCGTATGCGAACAACCTGGCGCTCGTGGCGAACGTTCGCACCTTCCCGCTGCGCTTCAACAACGTGCGGCAGGACTACCAGAACCTGCTGAACGTCGGAGCGACCAAGAAGTTCCGCGTCTACCAGGAGCGCGTAAACGTCGACATCCGTGCCGAGGCGCTCAATGCCCTCAATCACGGTGTCTTCTCAAATCCGACCACCGATCCCTCGAGCGCGAGCTTCGGCACAATCGGCGGTTATGCAAACACACCGCGCATTCTGCAGTTCGCGGTCGAGGCCCGCTTCTAAACCTGCCCAGCAGTTCACAACCAGCAGTCGAGAACGCCCTTGTTGCACCAGCAACAAGGGCATTTCTCTATCGCGCCGGAATTTCAGTCCGCTGCGCGCTGCCTCTCTATCTCGCACAGCACCAACGACATGAACCCTCGGCTCGTAAACGCAACGGAAGAGGCCAAGTTCCGCGCTAGAAATTGTTTCAATTCGCTTGACAGTCGTCCAGAGCGTCATCTATTTTCGCGTACACTTCTCGAGTTGCACCATCTATGAACATGGAGTTTCGCAAATGAAATCGCGCTTCATTCTGGCGGCAGGGATCAGCCTGATCACTGGCATCGCGTCGGCCCAAGAGTTTCGCGCGACAATGACTGGTCATGTCACGGACAGCTCGGGAGCACTGATCCCAAACGCGTCGGTCACCGTGACGAACACGGCTACGGGCACCAGGACGGAGACCAAAACCACCGACTCGGGACAGTACACAACGCCCTTTCTCCTTCCCGGCAAATACCGCGTCACCATCGCTGGAGCAGGTTTTCAGACGTACATCCACGATGGCATCACGGTCCAGGCCGGCGACAGGGTCGAAGAGGACGCGACACTGTCGGCGGGCGGTGCATCAGAGGTGGTCCACGTCACTGCGGACGCTCCCATTCTTCAGACCGCGAGTTCCACGTCCGGTCAGGTGCTCACTCCCGAGGAGATCGAAGATTATCCCGACAACGGCCGCTCTCCTCTCGCGCTTGCCAAGACTGAGTTTGGTGTTATCCCCAAGCTCAAAAACTCCGTCGTACAGGCTCGTCCCTTCGACAACTCCGCGGCAAGTGACTTCTCCATCGGCGGTGGTGCGTCGCAGTCGAACGAGTATCTCCTCAACGGCGTTCCCAATATGCAGAACTCTAGCCGCCTGCCCGGTTTTAGCCCGCTGCAGGATGCCGTAGACGAAATCCGGGTGGACGTCTTCCAGTCCGACGCGAGCTACGGCGATACATCGAATGGAACCGTCAATCTAATCACCAAGGCCGGCAGCAACAAATTCCATGGCACGCTTTCGGAGTTCAACGAGTTCTCCGCGATCAATGCACCCAATCGCTGGTTCCTGAGCCCCACCGTCAAGCAGTACGCCAGCCGGCAAAATCAGTACGGGGGCACGTTGGGCGGCCCCGTCTGGATCCCAAAGCTCTTCAACGGACGCGACAAGCTCTTCTTCTTCTACGCCTACGAGGGATTCCGCGGCTCTCAACCTACCGTCGGAACGACGTCGGTGCCTACCGCCGCCGAGCGCCAGGGAGACTTCTCCGCCCTGCTTGCGCTTGGCTCGAAATACCAGCTCTACAATCCGTTCACCGCGCGGCTGAACGGTTCAAACGTCGTTCGGACAGCGATTCCGAATAACTGCCTGACCAACCTCAGCAGCTACTGCGCAGGAGTCGCGAATGCAGGCCTCACGCTCAACCCAGTAGCGCTCCAATACCTGCAATTCTTTCCCCAGCCCAACCAGCCCGGAAACGCGGACGCAAGTCAGAACTACTCCTACGCCTACAACGTCCTGAATAACTACAGCTCAAACCAGGGTCGTCTCGACTACGCGATCAACGACAACAATAAGATCTTCTTCGAAACGCACCGGAGCGCCTGGACGCAGACTACCGGTCAGATCTTTCCCAACCTGTCGACCGGCAGCACCACCTATACCGTTCACCAGGGCGGCGTGCTTGATTACATTCACGTCTACTCCCCACGCTTCGCCCAGGACACGCGCCTGGGCTTGACCCGCACGTACATCAACGGAACAAATCTGAGCAACGGCTTTCAGGCCACAACCATCGGTCTGCCGGCGTACCTGAACCAGCCGAACTCACCCCACACATTGCCAGTGGTCAGCTTCTCGGAATCGGCCAACTCCTTCCAGACTCTCAGTTCTCTTCCTGGAGCGAATACCGCATTCGACACGATCTCTCTCTTCTCCGCGCTAAATGGTTCGCTCGGAAACCACAACATCAAGCTCGGAATCGACTTCCGCAACAACAAGTTCAATTACCTGAACGTCGGCAACTCCACGAATGCCATCGTCAATGGCGTCAACCTCACTAGCGGAGCCACGTCTGGAACCTTCAGCTTCGGCGACAACTTCATAAACGCGGGTACCGGAGCCACAAATCCAACCTATGGCGGCAGCTTCGCCAGCTTCATGCTGGGCCTGCCCACCGGCGGATCCTTCAACATCAACCCGCGCACGACGTACAACAGTTGGTACTTCGCGGGGTTTGCCCAGGATGACTGGCACGCAACGCGCACTCTCACGGTCAATGCGGGCCTTCGCTTAGAGAGCGAGACCTCTATCAACGAGTCCAACAACCGTGCCGTTTGGTTCCAGCCGACCGTCACCAACAGCGTCACGCTTCCCGCCGCGACGGCCTACGCCGCGCATCCCATCCCCGAGCTGCCGGTGTCATCCTTCAATGCTGTGGGCGGCTTGGAATTTGCCAGTTCGAACGGTCGCCGCGTTGAATACTTCACGCCGGCGATGTACGTCAACCCACGTATTGGCATTGCCTACGTACCGGAGATCCTTCATAGCCATCTTGCCCTGCACGCTGGCTACGGACTCTACTTCAGCCCGTACAACGACTACTACACGCCCCAGACGTACGGCTTCTCTTCCACCGTCGCGCTGGTACCCACGGCAAACAACTACCTCACTCCCGCCACCACGCTTAGCGACCCCTTCCCGGCTTCGAACCCGATCACGCAGCCCACAGGGTCTTCGCTCGGCGTCAACACCTACTTGGGCCAAAGCATCAGCATTCGTGATCCTCACCTGAAGGGTCCCTATGCGGAGCGCTGGAATCTCGACGCGCAGTTCGCGCTTACGCCCAACACCATGTTTGAGATCGCCTACATTGGCGCTCAATCCATTCACGTCACATATACGAACGCCCTAAGCTCCGTCCCGCAGCTTCCGTTCCTCAGCCGCTTGCCCTACAAAGACACTCCAACCGAAACCAACCTCAATAGCTGCCGTCACGAACCCCTTCCGGGGACTCCCGAACGAAACCGGCACTCTCGGCACAGCGTCGACGATCTCCAAGTTCACACTGCTCCAGGCTTACCCACAGTACTCAAGCGTCAGCCAGCAGCTTGTTCCGGGAGCAAGCGCCAGCTTCAACGAACTCGCGCTCCGCCTTCAAAGGCGCATGTCTCACGGGCTCAGTATCAACTTCAACTATCAGTACTCGAAGAACCTCCAGGCACAACAGCTCAACTCCGGCGGCCCGCTCTCCTATCAGGAGAACGCCTCCGACTTCCCCAATCACGTATCCCTGGCGACGACCTATCAGCTCCCCATCGGCCGTGGCCGTGCCTTCCTCGGCAACTCCAACGCCATCGTCAACAGCTTCATCGGTGGCTGGACCGTCAACGCCATCTACACGTATCTCACCGGTGCCGCTATCCAGTGGGGTGGTCCTGGCGGAAGTGGCCAGCCATACTTTGCCAACGGAACAGCCTGGGACCCGCGGCTTCGCATCTCGCCCCGCGCGTATAACTCGGCCCTCGATACCTCGCTCTTCGCGCCCACCACGCTGCAGCCGGACAACTTCAACTTCCGCACCTTCCCGCTCTTCTACGGACGCCAGGATGCAGTCAACAACCTGAACGCCTCGTTGCTGAAAGATTTTGCGATTGGCGAACGCTTCAAGATCCAATACCGCTTTGAAACGTACAACACGCTCAATCACACACAGTTCGGTGCGCCGAACGTCACGCCCAGCAGCAGCTCTCTCGGCCGCATCACCAGCCAGCAGAACACGCCCACGCGTTATCCAGCAGGGACTTCGGCTCGTCTTCTGAACCTAAAGCGCTATCAGCAGAAGAGGGAGAGCATAGGCTCTCCCTCTTTCGTTTCTATACGCATCAGCAGCACGCCCGCGCGGCCTTACATCAAGCGAACGTGACCTCATACGTCCGTCCAGGCTGGACGACCATCAAAGCATCACTTCCACGCTTCTCGACTTGGACCAGCTTGCCTCGCGATCTCACTCCAGCAACACTCTGCTCTTTCGGTGAGACCAGCCGAAGCTTCGCCCCTAAGTTGCAGCGCAACGTAGCCGTGGCTGCCCGACCACCACTCCACGCGCAGTCAATCTCAACCCCACCCCGAGCCCGCAAGCCCCGGAAGCTTCCACCAGCCCAAGCCTTCGGCAAAGCCGGCAGGAATCGAACCGTCACCTCGCCCGGCACAGCATCATCCTCAACCGGCGGCATCAGTGGGGTCTGCCCGTGACATTGCAACAGCATCTCGATGAACCCATTCGGTCCTCCAAGGTTCCCGTCGATCTGAAACGGCGAGTTCTCCTTCAGGCCGCATACATCGAATAGATTGGGCCGCGTTGACTGTCGAAACAACTCAAGGATGTTCGCGTAGCAAGCCTCCCCGTCTCCCAGCCGCGCCATGCAGTTGATAATCCACGATCGTGACCAGCCCGTGGATCCTCCGCCCGCCGCCAGTCGTTTGTCCAGAACCAGGCGAGCCGCACGTGCCAACTCCGGCGTGCCCTCAGCCGTAATCTGATCCTCCGGGAACAGTGCAAACAGGTGCGAGATGTGCCGATGCCCAGGCTCGTGATCGACATAGTCCACTTGCCACTCCTGCAACCGCCCATCATGTCCAATCTGAAACGGCGGGAGCTCTGACCACGCGCGACGTACCCGCGCCAGCAAATCGTCATCGCCCTTCACAGCCGCAGTGTCTCTCATAATCTCGGATGCTTCCACAACGCGCGCAAACACGGCCCGCACGATCTCGATGTCCATCGTCGGCCCCATGCACAGGTTGTGACTCTTTCCATCAGGGCCAACATAGGCGTTCTCCGGAGAACAGGACGGCCCGGTGATCAAATGACCACTCTTCGGATCTCGCACCATGTAATCCAGCAGAAAGATCGCATTCTCCCGAAGCGCCGGATACGCTCGCGTCCTCGAGGAACCGACGATCCCCCGTATACGCGTAGTGCGTCCAGAGATGCAGCGACAACCAGCAAGCGCCCATGGGCCAAACGCCACCGCCCAACCCGTCAATCGGTCCCGCATCGCCCCATAGATCCGTATTGTGATGGACGACAGATCCCTTCGCGGCATACAGCTTGCGAGCGGTCAAAGTACCGGAAGGCACGGTCGCCCGCAGCAGGTCGAACAGCGGAAGATGACATTCGGAAAGGTTCGCACTTTCGGCGAACCAGTAGTTCATCTCCGCATTGATGTTCACCGTGTACTTCGATCCCCACGGCGGATCCACACTCTCGTTCCAGATACCCTGCAGATTCGCGGCCAGCGTACCCGGCCTCGAACTCGAGATCAGCATGTATCGGCCGAACTGAAAATAGATCGGCAACAGATGCACATCTTCGCCGCCATCCTTAATGGCCTTCACACGTTCGTCGGTCGGCACATCTGCCTTCGGATCGGGGCCAAGTTCAAAACCAGCGCGCCGAAAATACCGTTGATGATCCGCAACATGGCGTGCCCGAAGCTCTGCGTATGGCCTGATGCGCTGCCGCCGACAGATTCCGGCCCACAGCAGCCCGCATGTCGGCAGGATCACCCGTAAGCACATCAGCATCCACACCGCTCGTCCTCCCAGCGCGTGCCGGATACCGATAGCTCGTCGCACAATCGACAAAAATCGTAAGGGCGTTACACGCATTCACACCAACGGCACCGGCCTTCGGCGTCGATGTCCTGCAACTCTCCGCCTTCGTGCACCAACCGAAGCTCAGCATAAAACCGCACTCCGGTTTGGTGCTCCTTCGCGGCCAAACCTGGATTGTCATTCACAGGAAGCGCTTGCCCAGTCAAGGTCAGGCGATCCTTCCCTAGCCTTTTGCTCTCGAAGCTATGCGGCCTGTCCATGCGCGCCTGCACTGAAATCTTGCCCGGCTCACTCGCGGTCATCCGTATCACAATCACTTGCTCAGGGGCGGAGCTGAAGACCTCGCGCCGATAGGTCACGCCACGATGCGTGAAGCTGGTCGTAACGATGGCAGTGTCCAGGTCCAACTGCAATCGATAGCTCTCGACAGCGTCGTCCTCTGCCAACCCCATACCTGAGAAGTCCAGGTGAAGGTCCCCAAGCGTCTGGTAGCACGGCATGCGCCGAGGCACCGACAGCACATCATCCTCGGCCATCGCCTCGGCTTCAGCGATTCGCCCGGCAAAGAGCAGCTCGCGGATCTTCGGAATCGCCTCACCGGCCTTAGGGTTCGTGCGATCGCGATTGGGCTCCCCATCCCAGATCGACTCTTCGTTCAACTGGATACGTTCCTTGCCCGGCCTTCCGAACACAACCGCACCCAACCTGCCGTTTCCTACCGGCAGCGCATTCGGCCATTTCGAAGCGGGTTGCGCAAAGTGCAGCGTGTAAGGACTCGCCGGCTCTTCAACCTTCGGCAAAGCCCAGCCGCGTCGCTCTGTTGCGACCGACGCCGCGGCAGCCGCTCCGGCCAGAAATCCTCGCCGTGACATCGTGGGCAATAAATGATTCATCCCATCACCCTTCAGCTCTTCCCCGTTTGCTGGCACCCTCTACAGAAAACGCCGTCGCCGTATAAGCAGCTGCGGTCAGGGTCTTGCTACTTGCTCCCGCGGTCCTCGTGCACCTGCACTCCCTCTTTCGCATCGATCGCTGGCCCGTGCAGGACAACAGTCGGCATCGCTCGCAGCCCATCCACCAGGTCAACACTGACTTCCTCCGAGGTCTTATTGGCGATCACCAATTCAAGTCTCCCATCACGCTCAAACGCGAATGCGTCCACGCAACGATCAGCCCCGGAGAGTGTGCACGGCCGCAGCCTTGCCCCGACGAAACGCTGCGCAAACTGGATCCCGAAATACTCCGGACGCCGCGTCAGACCGGTAGAAGGTGTACCCGCGATCGGCGTGTAAAACCCATTCCCGCCGCCGTGCATGTTCACTCCCACCCAGCCCCGCCCCATACACGTCAGCATGTAATCAGCGCACCACAGCGCGGATGCAAACGTATCCGAAACGCCAGCCTTGCCGCCGTCCCAGCACGAGTTGCCCTCCGACATCCGAAATGGCAGCCCAGCCGCGTCACACGCCTCCTGGATCACATGCAAATCACGCCTCTTCAGCGTAGTCAGCTTCGGATCCGGCTCCAGCAGGTTCTCCAGCGTCGCTTCAGGATTGCTCGCTGGTCCCATAGCGTAGTAGTGACCGGTCAACAGCACCACGTCCGGATGCTTCTTCGCCTCTTCTGCAAATGCAGTCAGGTATGCCAGTTTGTTCGATATGTCCGGACCTGCAAAGCGGGCCTGCGGTACTTCCTTCACAATCGCGTCGTGAAATCTGTTCCACTCGGCAATGTAATCGGCGGGCCCATATGTCTCGGGCCGATACCGCCTTCGAAAGCTGTCCGGTTCGTTGCCGATCTGGAACGCGAGCAGGCGTGGGCCAAGAATCGAATGCACAGCCGCAGCCTCCTTCACCGCGTTCTCCACGGTCCCCTGACCAAGGTTCAGCCCGTAAAGACAATTCCAGTGCGTCGCGTCCAGAAAGGCGCGCAGATTTCGTATAGCCAAAGCCGACGTCACGGTTCCATGCTTCACCGTCTTCGACGTATCCGGTCCAAAGACCTCAAACGGCGGCATCCCTGAAGGCGCCTGGTCGGAGTACGTCGTAAACTCACTCGAACCTCCGCCGATACGCAGATTCCCCTTCGGTGCGAGCCCCCGAAACAATTCGATCAGCGCCTTGTTCCCCGTCGAAAAGAACGCAGGATTCGCCAACTGCGCCGACTCGTAGGACAACCCCACGAAGTCCTCGGGCACAACCTTACCCGGGCCGCCCGCGTCGATGCTCAGCGTTACACCTGGTCCCGACACCGCCTGCTGTGCCGTTCGGAGGCGCGAAGCGATGGCTGAAAGCGTGAGAGCGTGAACGAACGTTCGGCGGTTCATACGATCTCCGCCCCAAACTGAAAAGTTACATCCATCCGTTGCCCACTCCCCTGCTCACGTCGCGCGCCAAGCCCCTCCAGGCTGCCGGACGCACGAGTTCCCGCAGCGCGCAGACGCCGTCCCCTATGTATCACTCCTGACTCACGCCTGGGAAGAGTGAATTCCGCATGTGAAAGTCGCTGTTCGCGTATGACATTCTACCCTCCTCCGGTGCTATGCTGTTAGCGCCTTTTCTTACAGGGATCTCGGGAGAAATTCGTTGCGCCGCAGCACAACAAATCCGTTCGTTCCGAATCGCCTCCACTTCCCTCGGACGTACCGCAGCCCAGGCTTCGCGGAGGCCGTCTGACGCCGCGCATCGATGCTCACCATCACCTCTGGCGCTATACCGCGGAGGAGTACGGCTGGATCGCAGACGATCAGCAGGCGCTGCGCCGAGACTTCCTCCTCGAGGATCTCCGGGATGCGCTCAGCAGCGCTCAGGTCGACGGCTCCGTCGCCGTACAGGCGCGCCAAACAGTGGACGAAACTCGCTGGCTCCTGCAACTCGCGGGATCACAACTCGCCGATCCTCGGCGTCGTCGGTTGGCTCCCTATCGCAGAACAACACTTCGAGCGCACTCTTGCCGAATACGCCTCCGCTAAGAAGCTCAAAGGTCTGCGTCACGTTGTTCAATCTGAACCGCAAGGCTTCCTCGATGCCGAAGCGTTCAATCGCGGCATCCGCGCCCTCGCCTCCACGACGCTCGTCTTCGACATCCTCATCTTCGCTCGCCAGCTTGGGGAAACCACACGCTTTGTGGACCGCCACCCCAATCAATCTTTCGTACTCGATCACATCGCGAAACCCGACATTCGCGCCGGTGAGATCAATGTCTGGTCCGCCGCCATCCGCGAACTCGCACGCCGCCCAAACGTCACGTGCAAGCTGTCGGGCATGGTCACGGAGGCCAATCCGACAAACTGGTCCGTCGCGCAACTGACACCGTACTTCGACATCATTCTCGAGGCCTTCGGCGCCCAACGCCTGATGATCGGCAGTGACTGGCCAGTGCTGACGCTAGGCTGCGCCTACGCACAATGGTGGCGCACCGTCGAAGACTGGATCGCGCCACTCACACCCCATGAACAACAGCAAATCCTGGGTGCAACCGCCATGCGCGTCTATGGCCTGGAAGTCGCGCGGCCTTCTCTCGTGAATGCGAGCAGTATGGAGAAGACAGCATGAGAGCCGTGTCCCTCGTAGCCGCGGGAGACGTACGCATCGTCGACACGCGTGAGCCCCACAGACACCCGGGAGAACTCTTGCTCAAGGTCGAGATGGTCGGGCTCTGCGGCACAGACCTCAACAGCTTCCGCGGCCGCAATCCGCTGGTCAGCTACCCTCGCGTGATCGGGCATGAGATCGCCGCAACCGTAGTCGAAGGCTCACCCTCCGTAGCCGCAGGAACTCACGTCACCGTCTCGCCGTATACAAGCTGCGGCCAATGCGCCTCCTGCCGTCGTGGCCGTCACAACGCCTGCCAGAGCAACCAGACCTTCGGTGTTCAGCGGGACGGCGCTCTCACCGAGTGGATCTCTGTCCCTGAGGAAAAGGTCTACCCGTCATCGCTCTCCTTCAAAGAGCTCTGCATCGTTGAACCACTCACGGTCGGCGTACATGCCGTAGCTCGTGGCCGTGTGACCGCTCAAGACACCGTCGTCGTCTTCGGTTGCGGAGGTGTGGGCCTGGGCGCCATCGCTGGTGCGGCGTTTCGCGGCGCTCGCACCGTCGCCGTCGATATCGATGACGCCAAACTCGAGACCGCACGGGCCGCCGGAGCGACCGATCTCATCCACTCCAACCGTGAAGACTTCCGCGCACGCCTGCGTGAAATCACCGAAGGCCACGGCCCTGACGTCATCATCGAGGCCATCGGTCTTCCGGAGACCTTTCGTGCCGCCGTCGAGGAGGTTGCTCATACCGGTCGCGTCGTCTACATCGGCTATGCCAAAGAGTCCGTCGCCTATGAGACCAGGCTCTTCGTCCAGAAGGAACTCGACATCATGGGCTCTCGCAACGCTCTTCCAGAGGACTTCCGCGAGGTCATCGCCATGCTTGAAGCGGGCCGCTTCCCCGTGGACCGCGCCGTCTCCGCAATCATCTCCATGGACGACGTGCCCTCCATACTCTCTCAGTGGTCCGCCTCCCCTGCAGCCTTCACCAAGATCATGGTGCAGGTAGGAAGGTAATCGCGTATGTCCCCGCTCGCGCCGCCATCGCAAGCTTCGCACCCGGACGCCACCGGTCTACCCCTGTTGCCCACTGGCGTGATGCGGACGTTTCTGCTCGTCTGCGGGCTCTTCCTCCTCTGGGGCATCCCCAACAACCTCAACGACGTCTTGATCCGTCAGTTCATGAAGTCGTTCTCGATCAGCCGCTTCCAGGCTGGTCTCGTCCAGTCCGCGTTCTACCTCGGTTACTTCACGATGGCGCTTCCCGCGGGCATGCTCATGCGCCATCGCGGCTACAAGACCGGCTTCCTAACTGGCCTGGTCCTCTGCGCGTCAGGCTGCTTTCTCTTCCTTCCGGCCGCATACTCCGGCCGATACGGCTTCTTCCTCACCGCGCTCTACGTTCTCGCGAGTGGCCTCTCGTTCCTTGAGACCGCAGCGAATCCCTTCGTAGCGCAACTCGGTCCCAGCGCCACCTCTGAGCGGCGCCTCAACATCGCCCAGGCCTTCAACCCGCTCGGGGCGGTCCTGGGTGCCTTGGCCGGCTCTCTTTTCATCTTCTCTGGCATCGAACTCACCCACGCTCAGATCTCTGCCATGCAGGCCGCTGGCACCTACACCGCCTATCTCCATCGCGAGACCCTGCGCGTCGTTGCTCCTTATCTCGCGCTAGGCGCGCTCTTTCTAGTCTGGGCGGCCTTGATCGCGTTCACGCGCTTCCCGGCCTTCATCGCGCAGAGGGAGCACTCCGCCGAAGTCGCCGGCAACTGGCGCGCACTCCTCAGAGAACGTCACCTGCTCTTTGCGCTTGTCGCGCTCTTCCTCTACGTCGGCGCGCAGGTCGGCACGTGGAGCTACTTCATCCAGTACGCCCAGGAGTACGCGCACCTTCCGGAGCGTTCCGCTGGCCTGTTCCTCACCGGCACGCTTGTCGCCTTCGGCCTGGGTCGCTTTTCCTCGGCATATCTCATGCGCACGTTCGCTCCCAGCCGGCTAATGGCCGTCTACGCTGCATGCAATGTTGTCTTACTCCTGGTGGGCATCTTCGCCCCCGGCTGGCCAGGTCTCTCCGCCATCCTCATCAGCAGCTTCTTCATGTCCATGATGTTCCCCACCATCTTTGCGCTGGGTCTCAAGGACCTCGGTCCCAATACAAACATCGCCGGCTCACTCCTCGTCATGACCATCATCGGTGGCGGCCTTCTTACGCCCCTTATGGGCTGGATCGCGGGTGTCCGGAGCACGGCTGCCGCATACCAGGTCCCACTCTACGGATACCTTGCCATCCTGGTCTTCTCGCTCTACATGACCCGTTACACGCGCCAACGCGCCGTCACCTCTACCTTCGAGATCTGATCATCCCTGATCACGTACACAAGAAGCACTCCAGCGATCAAACATCCGCTGGCCGGAGAAACTGATGCACTTCGTCACATTTGAAAACTCGTCGCACCAACCCATCGTTGGTGTGCTCTCAGGCAAGCAAGGTCTTCGCCCTTCCGGAGTCCTACGGAGACATGCTCTCCGTCATCGCCCATCGCGACGCTGCGACCGAGGCCGCCCGCAAGGCGATCGAGCAATCGCAAGGCACACCTCTCGATCAGGTCAAGTTGCTCGCGCCCATTCAGCGTCCTCCGCGCATCTTCTGCATCGGTCTCAACTACGCGAGCCACGCCGCAGAGTCGCAGATGAAGGTCCAAACTGTCCCCACCGTCTTCATGAAGCTCTCCTCCTCGGTCGTTGGTCCCGATGCGAGACGTGATCCTCCCGCGCAACAGCACGCAACCGGACTACGAAGCGGAACTCGCAGTCGTGATCGGCAAACCCGGCTATCGCATCCCTGCAGCCCAGTGGCAGGACTTCGTCTTCGGCTACACGATCCTCAACGACGTAAGCGCACGCGACATCCAACTCGCCACCTCGCAGTGGACCCTCGGCAAGAGCTTCCCCACCTTCACCCCACTCGGCCCCGCACTCGTGACCGCCGACGAGATCCCCGATCCTCATACCCTCGACATCAGCCTCACCCTGAACGGCGAGACGATGCAAAGCTCCAACACCCGCCACCTCATCTTCAAGATCCCTCAACTCATCGAACACATCTCTTCCCTTACGCCACTCGAGGCCGGCGACATCATCAGCACAGGAACTCCGGAAGGTGTAGGACTCGGCCGCAACCCACAACGCTGGCTCAAGCCCGGTGAAGAGATGATCATCCGCATCCAGGGCCTCGGAGAACTCCGAAACACCACCGTCGCTGAATCCTAAAATCCACCAGCGCGTCCGTTCATCCGGACAGAAAGGAGTCGACACCATGATCGGCAAAGCACGCTCCGACGCAAAGATTCTGCGCGTTCGAACCGTCGACCTGCGCTTTCCCACCTCGCGCTTCAGTATCGGCTCCGACGCCGTCAATAAAGACCCCGACTACTCTGCGGCGTACTGCGTCCTCGAAACCGACACTACCTTCGAAGGCCACGGGCTCACCTTCACACTCGGCCGCGGTACCGAGCTTTGCGTCCTCGCCGTTCAATACCTGTCCCGCTTTGTCGTCGGCCGTTCGCTCAACGACATCACGTCCGATATGGCCAGCTTCACGCGCGAGCTCAGCGGCGACACGCAATTTCGCTGGCTTGGCCCCGAGAAAGGCGTCATCCACCTCGCCGCTGCCGCCCTCATCAACGCCGTGTGGGACCTCTGGGCCAAGATCGAAGGCAAGCCCGTCTGGCTCCTCCTTGCGGATCTCACACCTGAGCAGATCGTCTCGCTGATCGACTTCCGCTACATCGACGACGCTCTCTCCCCCGCCGAAGCCCTCGACATGCTGCAGCGCAACGCGGCCACAAAGCACGAGCGCATCGCTCTGCTGCGCGAGCACGGGCTTCTCGCCTACACCACATCCGTCGGTTGGTTCGGCTTCAGCGACGACAAGATTCGTCGGCTCTGCCAACAGGCTCTCGGGCAAGGCTGGACACACTTCAAGCTCAAGGTCGGTGGCGACCCGGCCGACGATCTTCGTCGCGGTCATCTCGTTCGCGAACAGATCGGCTACCAGCACCGGCTCATGGCCGACGCCAATCAGAAGTGGAGCGTCAACGAAGCCATCGAGCGCACACGTGCACTCGCCGAACTCGACCTGTGGTGGATGGAAGAGCCTACCAGCCCCGACGACATCCTCGGCCACGCGCGCATCCGCCGCGAGACCGGCGTTCGCATCGCCACCGGCGAACATTGCCACAGCAAGGTCATGTTCAAGCAGCTTCTTCAGGCCAACGCCATCGATGTCTGCCAGATCGATAGCTGTCGCGTGGCCGGCGTGAACGAAAATCTCGCGATCATCCTGCTGGCCGCCAAATTCGGTGTTCCCGTCTGCCCTCACGCCGGCGGCGTTGGTCTCTGCGAGTACGTCCAGCACCTCTCAGCCTTCGACTACATCTACGCCTCCGCCTCACTCACAGACCGCGTCGTCGAATACGTCGACCACCTTCACGAACACTTCCTCACGCCGGTGCAGATCCATGCAGGTCGCTACATGCTGCCCGAGGCCGCTGGTTATAGCATCGAGATGAAGCCCGCCTCGCTCGAGGAATACGCCTTCCCCGAAGGCACATACTGGCGCGAACAGCACAACCCCGTCGCCGTCGCCCTATAGCGGCTCGGCACGCTTGAAGGACACCATGCAATCCTCGACGCTCCAGGGAAAGCGCGCGCTCGTCACCGGCGCTGCCAGCGGCATCGGACGAGCCATCGCCCAAACCTTCGCCGACGCCGGCGCAGAAGTTCTCCTCCTCGATCTCACCCTCGACGCCGCCCAGGCCGCAGCAAGGGAGATCTCCGCCAACACCGGCGCACACTGCACGCCACTCGCCTGCGACGTCAGCGACGAGTCCAGCGTACAGGCCGCGTTCTCTCAGATCCCCACCGGCCCGCTCGACATCCTCGTCAACAGCGCCGGCATCGCGCACATCGGTACCGTGCTCGATACCGCGCCCGCCGACTTCGATCGCCTCTATCGCGTCAACGTCCGCGGCACCTATCTCTGCATGCAGGCCGCCTTGCAACGCATGTCAGCGCAGCGCTCCGGCGTCATCGTCAACATGGCCTCTATCGCGGCCACCTCTGGCCTCGACTCACGCTTCGCCTACTCCATGACCAAGGGCGCCGTGCTATCGATGACGCTCTCCGTCGCCAGGGATTGCCTTCCTCTCGGCATCCGTTGCAACTGCATCTCTCCAGCCCGCGTCCACACGCCGTTCGTCGACGGCTTCGTCGCCAAAACCTACCCTGGTCGCGAAGCCGAGATGATGGCCAAGCTCTCCGCCGCGCAGCCCGTGGGCAGAATGGGAACTCCCGAAGAGATCGCCCAACTCGCGCTCTATCTCTGCTCCGACGCGGCCAGCTTCATCACCGGCACAGACGTCCTCATCGACGGCGGCTTCACCAACCTCCGCTAGTCACTCGAAAGCTCCTCATCATGGATCTCGGTCTCAAAGACAGCGTCATCCTCGTCACCGGCGGCGCCTCCGGCATCGGCGAAGCCATCACTCGCGCCTGCCTCGCCGAAGGCGCAAAGGTCGTCATCCTCAGCCGGATCTCTCCCGGCGTCAACGAGCTCATGCAAGAGCTCCAGAGCGCGAGCCTCCCTTGCGAACTCATCGTCGCCGAACTCGACAACCTCGAAGCCTGCCGCTCCGCGATCGAGCACATCCGCGCCACCTACGGCCGCCTCGACGCCCTCGTCAACAACGCAGGGGTCAACGACGGCGTCGGTCTGGAACACGGAGATCCTCAGCGCTTCGAAGCCAGCCTGCGCGCTCAACCTGCTACACGCCTACGCACTCGCCCACTACGCGCTTCCGCTGCTCAAGGCCTCACGCGGCTCCATCGTCAACATCGGCTCCAAGGTCGCACTCACCGGCCAGGGCAACACCTCCGGCTACGCCGCCGCGAAAGGTGCGCTGCTCGGGCTGACTCGCGAGTGGGCCGCCGAACTCCTCCCCTACGGCATACGCGTCAACGCCGTCATGCCCGCCGAGGTCATGACGCCCGCCTACCAGACCTGGCTCTCAACCCTCGTCAACCCCGACGTCAGCCTCGCGCACATCACCGCGCAGATCCCGCTGGAACACCGCATGACCACGCCCGCCGAGATCGCGTCGACCGTGGTCTTTCTTCTCTCGCCCACACAGTCCGGCCACACCACCGCACAGCAACTCGTCGTCGATGGCGGTTACGTCCATCTCGATCGCATGCTCACCGCCAAACCGCTCCACTAGCCCTACAGCCGCGCCCCAATCGCCGCCGAGATCTCCTGTGCCGCCGCGGCCAGCACCTCTTCCACGTCGTTCATCGTGATCTCATCGCCCACGCGTTGGATATGCGGGACCGTCAGCGCTGCAACGGCTCCGTTCTGCGCGTCCCTGATCGGGTAGGAGATGTTTGTGATCCCTTTCACCTGGTAGCTCGCGCGCTTCTCATACCCTCTTCGCCGAATACGCTCCAGGTGCCGGGTCAGATCCGCAGGCACCTTTTCACCGGTCTCCTTCTGCCACTCGTCCAGCACACGTTGCCGTGCCTCGCGCGGCATATGCGCCAGGATCGCGTGCCCCGTAGCCGCCTCCATCAGGTCCACCGACGACCCCGGCTTCACATAAAAACCCACCGCACCCGGCGCATTCGTCTGCGCCAGGATCACAACACGCCCCGCCTCCAGTACGCCAAGGTGGCAAGACTGCTGCACCTTCGCTACCAGCGTATGCATCCGCGGCAACGCCTCCGAGAGCAGCCGCTCCGTCGGCGGATGCTCCTGCACCAATCGAAATAGCCGCAGCGACAGCACGTACCGGTCACCGGTCGTCTGCGAGATATAGTTCCGCCGCTCCAGGCAAAGCAACATCCGAAAGATCTCTGACACCGTACGGTTCAACGCGCGTGCAATCTCACTCTTTGTCAGTCCATCGCGCTCATGGGCCAGCAACTCCAGGACGTCGAGTCCCTTATCCAGCGCTGGTGTCGCATACGACGCGGTCGAAGCACTCTCCGCCTGTGCCCGTTTCGCCTTTGTTGCCATAGCCATCGTCTCGGTAGCCCTCGGACTCTCCCACTCACGTTATCGCATGGAGCGCTGGGCACAGCGAGATCCTAAGGTGCAAGCCACACTCCGGTACCGCACGATGAAGAGCATGGGCCACGTAACGGGACCTCTGCCAGATACCAACATCCCGCGACCGAAAATGCTCGATGATCGAGCCCGAACGCGCAAAGAAAAACTGTGACCACGGCGAATGGTCACAGTCCTGGTCACAGCAACTCAACTCAGCCCATCAACGAGCCAGTAAGTTGTCGATTTTATGGAGCCGACGAACGGACTTGAACCGTTGACCTGCTGATTACGAATCAGGTCTCAGCGTTCAATTCCATGTCGTCTTCACCAACCTAAGTGCTTTATCTACAAACGCTTGCCCGCGCGGAATCGTACAGGCCGGATCGTTGAGTTCTGTGACCATTTGCGGTCAATATCGGGGGGCGTTGGCCACAGTTTGGTCACAGTCGGCCATGAGCCGCGGACCTATGGCCAACAGCCTTCACTCGCGAAGTCGCCTGCTCCTCGCTCAGCAGCTCATTACGCAACAAGGGCTGAGGTGGAAAGCGGAGCGGGATCGAAACCGCTGACCTCCTGGTTGCGAAACTGCTGAACGATGGAATCCAAGACCTAGCGCAGAAAGATGAAGCACTTGTAGCGGAGTAAACCCGCCGCAATCCCTATCTGACCCATTCGTGACCTAAATCTGACACAGACTGACCCACGCTAAATCGAATCGAAACGCGGGATGAACGGCCACTAGCGTGAAATTTGGGTAACTCGCATTGGATCGGTACGGAGTCTTGCAGACCGGAGGGCTAGAGGCGCCCACGATCCTTCTGTCCTCAATCAACAGACTGGGGCGCGGCCCTCCAGATCAGATTTTGTGGCTCGACAATCATGCCCTGGCAGTCTGAAACTGTTATGCTCCAGTCCCCAAGGGGGATCGAAGGGTAGGTTCGTTTGGACGGATTGGCTACGCTTGCGACTCGGGCAACGTCTACGTCAAGGAGGCTTTGCGACGCGCAGAGATCCCCACCTGATCTTTTCCTCAAACGGCACGCAACCTGCGATTTGGATCCCCAACATCTCGCGTTGTTTAACCGAACTTTCAGGAGACGGACGTTCGGTGCAAGCAGAATCTGTCTGGTGCCTTGGATGGCAGAACCAATCTTGCCGTGCAACACGGGCGCGGCCCACGGGCCGGTTTGAAGCGAGACGGAGCTATGCGACCTATCGCGACGTGGAACCAAGCATATAACCAGTCTCTGCAGCGGAAATCCTTCACACTAGAAAGAATGTCCCTGCACGTCAAAGTGGCGCCTGAGATCGACAGCGTTGCCTCTTTCGTTTCCGCCATCCTGACCGAACCGGTGGAGGGTGTAGAAGCTTTCTTCCGTGGTTCGTCAAGGCATTACGAGCAAACCGCTCCCTCCGTGTTCAGATCGAAGACATGGCGTCGTGCCGAAAAGGACCTTTTCAATTCGCTGCTTGCAGCTCACCCCAGCAGCTTCAACGAAGACAGTACAACGCTCGACAAGCTGGTTCGGATGCAGCATCACGGCCTACCAACCAGATTGCTGGACATAACCTCGAATCCACTGATGGCGTTGTACTTCGCTTCCGAATCAGAACCTAAGAGAGACGGTGAGGTCGTTCGGTTTGAGTTCCGAGAGGCGAACGTGAAGTACCCGGACAGCGACCGGGCAGCCGTTATGGCCAATCTCGCGAGACTGATGCCTAAGCAGCGTCAAGACCTAGATACAGCACTCCCGAGAGAGCAGTTCAACGCCCTCGCACCCGTTGGCAAGCTCCTGCACTTCATCAGGCAGGAGAAGCCGTACTTCGAACCTCTTATCAACCCAAGGCACATAAACAGCATCTTGGTCGTGCGCGCAAAGCAGAACAACGCAAGAATCGTTGCTCGATCCGGTGCATTCTTGCTCTTCGGGGACGGAATCCAGTTCGAGGAATCCTCGAAGGGCAGAGACTTAAGGAAGCGAACCTTCCGCATCAAAGCAGACGCCAAGAAACGCATTCTCAGAGAACTCGACGAGCTCGAACGTGAACGTACGGACGGTGTTTCCTAGTTTGGAGAGTTCCGCGGCGTACATCAAATCCCGGTACAACAGTTCACGTTCTTGGAGGCTCGAAGCTTCCTAGCGAGCGCGCATTCCTACTGAACAAGACGCACAACCTGGCCGTGCTGGCGCGTGATCCGTCCGGCACTTCAAATAACAAGCGGCGTGTCCCCGAACGCTGGTGACCTTCCGTTTTCGTTGCTGTTCCTGGCTTGTGGATCTACGCTGAAACTTCTCCTCTGTCAATGAAAGAGCACCAGCCTTACATCGGTGGCGGTTGGCTCTTGGTTGATGTCACGGGCCTTCCGACCCGGCTGGAGCCGCTCCGAACTGGCGGGTCCGAAGTCAACGCAGGTCGTCCACGACGGTCGTGGCTGACGTGGTCGGCGCGGGGCGCACCTCTTCTGGTCGGCTGCTCTTTCCGCGGGCGCTCCACCCTGCCGAGGCGCTCGGCTCGCGCCAGAGCGGCGCGTAGCCTCAGAAGAGTCCGCTCACCAGCCGCTGTTCCTGAAGCCGTGAGATGCCCGAAACGCAGCGCGATCGTCAAGCGTACGACGGAAGCTCGGAGTTCTCGGATCTGACTGCGGCAAGCCGCATCATTCGGCACCGGCATTGTTGTTCTGCATTTGATCCCGGGAATCAGGAAAGATTTTGCGTCGTGACTTCCGAAGCCGAATCGGCTGCTTGGTCGTCTCGATGGGCATGATGTGCGAGAGATCGCCCCGTAGCTTGCCGCGAGATGGCGTATGCAAATGAGCGTGAATTCACATGTTCTCTTTCCTGTCGAGTCGCTGGCGAGGACTCGATGCGAGTTGGCAGGGCCCGGTTGAGCAAACGTCGGACGATCTCAGCGCGATTGCTCCCAAGGCAGAGGGCGACGTCGTCGAGAAATTCAACTAAGCTGGCAGGCAATCGGAGTCGGACGGGATAGAGTCGTGCAGACGGTCGGTTGGGCATTGGCTCGGTTACATCCACACCTAAAACAACGAAGAATACGGCAAAGTGATTCAAGCCCTTGGGCCCGCAGGGTTCTACGTGGCCCACAGACGCGAAAAGCCCAATTCGTCACAGCCGGCACGCCCCAGCAAACGCTTGAGTCTTACAGTTGAGTGTTAGCGTGCACCCAGTTGTTCTCCGCAACATGCGTCAACCGTACAGCCCAGGGGCGGGCTCGCTGGCGACCCCCAAAACCACAGCGAGGCGTGAAAGGCAGCCAGCGTAGGATCTGAGCACCTCAGCTACCCGGTCCTCCTCCCCATGGAGGCAGCGTACCGTCCGACACTCTTACCCAATGAAAATTGCAGGAAGCGGATGCGCCGGTCCCTGGAGTTCGCCGTGCGGACAGCGGCGGGACTTCGTCCGCTGTGGATTCAGCTTCGTGCGCGACGAAGGAAACGCGCTGGCCTAAACCGACAAATCCTGCTATCTCTTCAATTTATAAGCTAATGACACCCGAGCAGCAGGCTAGAGAAAAGATAGATTCCCTTCTGAGTGCGGCGGGCTGGCTTCTCCAGAACAAGGATCAAATCAGATCGTTCGGCAGGCGTCGGCGTCGCCGTCCGGGAGTTTCTCGTTGCCGAACGGCGCCGTGCGACTACCTGCTGTTCGTCGGCGGCAAAGCCGCGGGTGTCATCGAGGCCAAAAAGGCTGGCTCAACGCTGAGCGGTGTGCGCCGAAGTCCAGTCCGGCAAGTACATGTCGCGAAGCTGCCGAACCATCTCGCACGCTGGGCCGATCAGCTCATCTTCCACTACGAGTCGACCGGCGAAGAGACCTACTTCCGCGACACGCCGCGACCCGAAGTCGCCGCTCACGGCGCGTTTTCGCCTTCCACAAACCGGAGACCCTCCATCGCTGGCTGAAGGAGAGCTCGATACGCTTACGCGGCTCGGCTGCCAAGCATTGCCGCCGCTGGAGACCGCCGGCCTGCGCGATTGCCAGGTTGACGCCATCCACGGGCTCGGAGGTTCGCTTGCGAAGGACCACCCCCGAGCCCTGATCCAGATGGCCACGGGCGCGGGCAAGACGTTCACCGCCTGCACCTTCAGCTGGCGCCTCCTGAAGTTCGCGGAGGCCAACCGCATTCTGTTCCTGGTGGACCGCAACAACCTCGGCGACCAGACGCTGAAGGAATACCAGAACTACGACCCGCCCGGCTCCGGCCGCAAGTTCGACAAGACCTACATCGTCCAGCACCTGCACAGCAACCGCATCGACCCGGACGCCAAGGTCGTCATCACCACCATCCAGCGGCTCTATGCCATGCTGCGCGGCGAGGAACTCGACGAGGAAGCCGAGGAAGCTTCCGCCTTTGAAACCTGGGCCAACGAGGAAGGCGAGCTGCGCCCGGTCGCGTACAACCCGGCCATTCCCATCGAAACCTTCGACTTCATCGTCACGGACGAATGCCACCGCTCGATCTACGGCCTCTGGCGGCAAGTGCTGGAGTACTTTGATGCCCACCTGATCGGGCTGACCGCCACGCCCTCGCGCACACGCTCGGCTTCTTCAAGCAGAATCTCGTCGCCGAATACCCCTACGAGCAGTCCGTCGTGGACGGCGTCAATGTCGGCTTCGAGGTCTTCCGCATCCAGCACCCGGTCAGCGAGCAGGGC
The DNA here is from genome assembly GCA_963795955.1 of uncultured Verrucomicrobiae bacterium. Lineage (GTDB taxonomy): Bacteria > Acidobacteriota > Terriglobia > Terriglobales > Acidobacteriaceae > Granulicella. The sequence goes on along the minus strand of CAWCJK010000008.1, from coordinate 124,557 downwards.
GGCACTGGTCAACTCCGAGTATCAAGTACCCGTGCGCGACCGCCGCACCCGCGCATCCGCTATAAGCAGCTCGACGACGATCTGCCGTACACCGAGCCGGCAGCTCGATCGCGCTGTCACCGTTCCTAACCAGATTCGCGCCGTTCTGCAGTGCTTCAAGGACAAGCTCTTCACCGATCTCTTTCCCGGGCCGCACCGGCGAGTGGGTGCCCAAGACGCTCATCTTCGCCAAGGACGACAACCACGCCGAAGAGATCGTCCATGCCGTCCGCGAGGTCTTCGGTCAGGGCAACGACTTCGCCAAGAAGATCACGTACCAGACCACCGAAAAACCCAAGGAACTGATCAAGGCCTTCCGTGTCGACCCTTTCCCCGCATCGCTGTCACAGTCGACATGATCGCCACCGGCACCGACATCAAGCCGCGTCGAGTGCCTCATCTTCATGCGCGACGTGAAGTCGGAGGGGTACTTACGAGCAGATGCAGGGTCGCGGCGTCCGCACCCTCAAAGATGCCAACCTCCAGCAGGTCACACCCGACGCCCAGACAAAGACGCGGTTCGTGCTCATCGACGCCGTTGGCGTCACCGAAGGCAAGAAGACGATCTCCCAGCCCTTGGAACGCAAGCGCACCGTCACCTTTGAGAAGCTCATGGATCAGATCGCCCAGGGGCGGAGCGACTTCGATGCCATCTCCAGCCTCGCCGGTCGGCTCGCGGCCCTCGATCGCCGGGTCGATGAGGAAGACCGCGCAGCGCATCGCGCAGCTTGCGCCGGGGCAACCTCGCTCAAGGAACTTGCCGGAAGACTCCTCAAGTCCATCAGCCCGGACGTGATCGATGCAGAGATCACGAAGCGATACGGCAACCCGGCAGACTGCCGAGCGGAAGCCAAGGTCCAAGCCGTCGGAAGAGGAACTGAGGGAAGGAGCCTGCAAGCCGATCGACAATCGCCAACCTCCGCAATCTGCTCAAAGCCATCAAGCAAAAATCGGACATCGTCATCGACGAAGGCACGCTCGATCACGTCATTTCCGCTGGCTATGACCTCCAGCAAGCCGAGACAGCGCACCGACCAGCTTTCGCGACTTCATCGAGACGCACAAGAACGAGCTGCTGGCTTTGGAGATTCTCTACAGCCAGCCCTTTCCCAAGCGGCGGCTCACCTACGCCAGCATTCAGGAGCTCGCGCAGCGGCTCACAGATCCGCCCTACCACCTCACCACGGCGGACGTGTGGCAGGCCTACAAGCGGCTCGAGGCCTCGCTCGTTCGCGGCGCTCCCAGCGATAAGGTTCTCACCGAGATCATCTCGCTCGTGCGCTTCGCCACCGGGCAGGCCGAGTTGCTCGAACCCTACGCCGCCCGGGTCGACCAACGCTTTAATCTATGGATAGGTCGCCAGATCAAAGCTGGCCGAACCTTTCCATGAGGAACAGATGAATTGGCTCCAGGCCATCAAGGATTACCTTGCTGTGAACGTAGAGATCGCTCCCGCCGACCTGATGAAAGACCAACCCTTCACCGCTTGGGGTGGGGTTATTGCCGCCCGGAAGGTCGTTCGGGACGGATTTGAATGGGTTGCTGGACGAATTGAGTGAGGCGCTTGGCGGCGTGAGTGAAGCACACGCTCCCCGCAGGCTGGGTCGAAACCACTCTAGACGAGCTTGGCACTTGGCGAGGCGGTGGAACACCCTCAAAGGCAAACAAGGCCTACTGGCGACGGCACCATTCATTGGGTTTCGCCAAAGGATATGAAGCGGTTCTTCGTCGACTCGGCGCAGGATAAGATTACACAGATAGCGCCTCTGAAGGAATCAGCAGCAAATCTGATCCCTGCTCATTCGGTTTTGATGGTAACCCGCTCCGGATTCTTGAGCACACGTTCCCGGTTGCGGTAAACACGATCCCGGTGCGCGGTGAACCAAGACTTGAAGGCGCTCACGCCATACCATAGGGATCTACCCTCCTTTATCTGGGCTACTCCTCCTTCGCGCTGAGGGCAGAACTGTCCTCGATACCTGCTCGAAGGACGGAACAACGGTCAGCAGTATCGAGACAGATCAGCTGAAGGAAGTCCGCCGTCACCGCTCGCTCCAACAGGCGAACAGAAGCGGATCGTCTCAAAGATCCACGAACTCTTCAGCAGCATCGAGGAAGGTGAGCGGGCGTTGGATCGGGTGCGCAAACTCGTGGAGCGTTACCGCCAGTCCGTGCTCAAGGCCGCCGTCACCGGCGAGCTCACCCGCGAGTGGCGCGAACAGAACGCAGGCCAACTCGAATCAGGAGAAGCCCTCCTCACCCGCATCATCGAAGCGAGGCGCCAAACCTGGGAAGTCGAGCCGAAGTCGCTAACAGGTCTCGATTCGCGAAAGAGAGTGGCTCAACTGTCAAAGAAGAAACAAGTACAAGGAGCCACACAACCTTAATCTCGATGAGCAACCTGAGCTCCCACATTCGTGGACTTGGGCTTCGATAGATGCAACCTGTTAACGTAACCAAATTGGCCGGCTTCGAATATCACGAAATTCGTCAGAGTACGATGCGGACGGAGACCTGCATGTCATAAAGGCTGAGAATGTCGGCCCCGATGGCTTTAAGGTGACGCCGTTCAGTCGTGTGAGTTCATCGAGTGTCTCTGCACTCACGAGATCGCGTGTAGCTGCTGGCGACCTTCTTGATGTCCTTTGTCGGAAACTGTGGGGATGTTGCAATAGTGCCTCAGGATTTGTCCTACTTCCTCGGGCCGAATGTTGCCTTGATCCGTGTCGTAAGCGACTTTATCGTTCCAAGCTACTTGGAATTATTTCTCGCTCTCCAGTCGGTACAAGCCATGATTGCTCCATTCATAAAGGCGGTTGCACAACCATCGCTATCGATGGGTACCATCCGGCAAATTGCTATTGCGGTTCCACCCGTGGATGAGCAGCTTGTAATCTTAGAGCAATTGCGTGTTGCTCTTCTCGGCCAATCGTCACCTAGAGCAAGACGTAAGACGAGGGCAGGCGTCCGGCCGAAGTTTGAAGCGGTCAGTGTTGACAGCCGCCTTCTCACGGGCAACTCGTACCGCAGGACCCGAAAGACGAGCCCGCCTCCGTCCTTCTCGAACGCATCGCCATCCGAGCGCGCGGCTGGAGCAGCTAAGCCGCGCTTACCAAAGCGGCCTCGCAGAAAGAAAGTCACGGCATGAGCACCATCGATTACTCGCAGCCTCGTCTCTAAGGTCTGGAACTACGCCCACGTCCTGCGGGACCAGGGCATCAGCTACGGCGATTACGTCGAGCAGATCACGTTCCTGCTCTTCCTCAAGATGGATCAGGAGCGCATCGGAGTTGCTGGGCGAGCCCTCGATCATTCCCGGCCAAGTGGCGCTGGGATAAGCTGGCGCCGCTCTCTGGGGATGCCCTCGAACTTCAGTACCGGCATACGCTCGAAAGCCTCGCCAAAGAGAAGGGCCTGATCGGCACCATCTTCCGCAAGGCGCAGAACAAGCTCACCGACCCGGCCAAGCTCAAGCGGGTCGTCTCGCTGATCAACGACGAGACCTGGATCGGCATTGGCGTCGACGTGAAGGGTGCGATCTACGAGGGGCTGCTGGAAAAGAACGCCGGCGAAGTGAAGTCCGGCGCGGGCCAGTACTTCACGCCGCGCCCGCTGATCCAACGCGATCGTCGAGGTGATCGATCCCGCGCATCGGCGAAACCGTGCATGACCCGGCGTGCGGCACCGGCGGCTTCCTGCTCGCCGCCTATGACCACATGAAGGGCCAGTCGCAGGACCGCGACGCAACAGCGGAAGCTGCGCGAGAACTCGCTGAGCGGCGTGGACATCGTGGACGAGGTGGTGCGGCTCTGCGGCATGAACCTCTACCTGCACGGCATCGGCAATGGCGAGAGCCCGATCCGCTCTGGCGACGCCCTGGCAACCGATCCCGGCGAACGCTATGACGTGATCCTGACGAATCCGCCCTTCGGCAAGAAGTCGAGCTATCAGGGTCATCGGCGAGGATGGCGAGGTCGACACCGAACGCGAAGACTACGAGCGCGAGGACTTCAAGTTCACCACCTCGAACAAGCAGCTCAATTTCCTCCAGCACATCATGACCATCATGGAGACCGATGGACGCGCCGCCGTGGTGCTGCCGGACAATGTGCTCTTTGAGGCGGGCAGCGCCGGTGAAGGCATCCGCAAGCGCCTGCTGACGCAGTTCGACTTCCACACGCTGCATGCGCCTGCCGACGGGCATCTTCTATAAGCCCGGTGTGAAGGCGAATGTCCTCTTCTTTGACAAGCACCCGCCGCGCGCCGACGGCAAAGCCGAACTCGAAGGCGCTCTGGATTTATGACTTCCGCACGAACATGCACTTCACGTTGCGGAAGAATCACGCTGAAGCCTTCAGACCTCGACGACTTCGTAGCCGTGCTACTCTGCCGCGGAATCGCAGCAAGCGACAGGAGACCGAGCGCTTCAAGCGCTTCCCCGTCGACGACCTGCTCAAGCGCGACAAGCTCAACCTGGACATCTTCTGGCTCAAGGACGACAGCCTCGACGACGTAGACAGCCTGCCACCTCCCGACGAGATCGCCGCCGAGATCGTCGAGAACCTGCAAGCCGCCCTTGGAGCAGTTCATGTCAGTCGCTGAGGCGCTTGCCGTGAATGCGTAATGTATGAGCGTAGCGAGGTGGTGAGGCATTCGTTGATGCTCAGGCTAGCCAAAGCCAAGCATTGATGATCAGGTCTCAGCCTCGCTTCTAACCTAAACCAATGGCAAAGCGATCGAGTCTCCTGCGCTGCCTAACAGGCCTGAGACGCGCAATAGCGCCACACCAGACCCGAAGTGGGAGATCAATCAGCGGCACAGTTCCTACCTCCCTGGCTGCTGTTCCTGAGATCATCGGTACTCAGCCCGAATCGCATCAAACTAACCTCCGCTTCAGCAATGTTCACCATGCAGCAAGGCAGACGTAGAGTGCGGAATGGGGGACTTATCGCTGGGCTTTTCGTTGAGGAGAGCCATGGGTATAGGTCCCCTGTTGGCCACAGAAAGCTGTTCTTGTAGAACAAGTGGTTTCGTCGCGGTCTGAGCGAGGCTCCCTCGGAAGTTGTGACATGCCGGTTACCGTATCACCCCATCTACACGGTCGCTCGACCACTTTCCGTGCCCATACGGCGAGTTTATCTCTCCCAATCGTCACGATCGGGCCAAGGTCCACACGTGCGCTGAACCTGCATCGTAAAAACGAACAGATAGCGGAAACCTCGGATCCCGCAATGCCGAGAGTTGCTCGGCCCGAGCTATGACCTGTTGATTTTCGACTAACGTAGGGTCTCCGTAAAGACTTACGTACAAACTCTGCGCACTTGCCCTTCTGTATCTGGAGGAGGACGTGCGCGTCGTTATCGGCCAGAGAGTGCCCAAACAGGAAAATGCTTGCTGCCTTGCTGTCGCAGTTCCCGCGAAAGCTCCTCAGAGCTCTGTGCAGGTAACCGGAGTGACGTATCCGCTGCAGCTTGCCATCACTGTCGCCTTCAGACACAAAGAGGGGAAAACGGGATTCGTCAAGGGCCGTCCGAATCTGGTCTATCAACGCCACTCCGCTACGCTCCCAACACTTCTTCTGGAGTTGTTAACCGTAGTCGAACAGATGGAGTGCACCATGGAGGTAGAACACAGATTGCTGGTGTGCGACCTCGCCGTCCCACGTCACGTACTCTGCGTCGGGTTCGTTCTCCGGGGCCAAGAAGCCGTCATTATGGTCGATCTCCTCTGTCGCTACTGGCCTCATCACGCTCGGGTTCGCGGGGTCAGGTTCCATGAACCTCGTGTGCATCAAGGTCCAGTACAGCAGCAGGTCGTAGTTGAGACTGTAGATGTGTCCCTGCTTAGCTTCCCGGCTCTTGCCTGTGAAATGCCCGAGAAACTGTCTCCAAGCGCGATACTGTTCGTCGTTCACGTCTCCGGGACGTTCAGGATGCTTGCCGGCGATCGCTTAGACCAGTAATTCCTTTAGGGCCTCCTGCGTGACTTTTCATCAGACTCAAGGCGGCGGCATCTCCGCCATAGATTGGTAGAAGGCTGACTGCCTGCCGGAGCGCCTCGATCACTACCTCAAAATCCGTCGTGCCAAGCGCTGAAAACGCAAGCTGCGCCTCGGGGTATTTGGTGAAGTCCACGGAGTCCAAAAGTGCCCCATATGTGAAGCGTTTTCGAAAAAGGGCGATGCTGAAGCCGTTTCCGAGCAGCAGGTGCCGCTTCACGTCCTCAGTTTCACTAAGAGCCTCAGAAAAGCTGATCACTGGCATAAGGTGCGTTTGCGCCAGTATACCGGGCTGGCTCAGAAGGCTACGAAGTAAGGTATTGACCCGAAAACCAACTTAGCGAGAGTGAGCGCCATCAACTATCCAGCCCTAGTACGGACATCGTAGAGGACCTTTCCCGGTCGAGTTCGCCAAACCAGTCCACCCTGCTCCGCGCCAATATACCCCCTCCCGCGCTTGGAGCATTTCAATCAAAATCTCTCGGACGCGATGACTACGAACGAAAGGAGCAGTTCCAGTCCCACCCACCTTGCCCTAGAGCTAGGCTGGATCGGGGGATTCCACTGTCTCAGCTAGCTCCCGAACTTCAGCATTTCTGGAGGGTCCGGGAACTTGCCCATGGAGACCCGGGGTTGTCGGGTCATTTTGACCTAACTTCCCCGGGGTGTCGCAGGGTAAGTAGGCTTGCGAAGCAACGCTACGCGCGGCGCGCACTTGGGATGGGGACGCCGGCCTACCTCGGCGCACCCATGAAAGGATCTCCCGGCCACGACCCGGAAAACGGAACAGCTGGCGTGCCCGTCGGCGGATGGATCAGGCACAGCACAAAGATTCTTGGCGCGTTCTCCGCAGCGGTAACTACCTTGTTGGTCGTTCAGTCACTACTGGGGCGATGGTTCATTACGCCTATGGAGAACGCGACGTTGTCCGTCCAAGCACTGGACTGGTCGCTCGAGTGCTCTTTCTGGCCTAGCTTAGTCCTGTTACATTTGCCCTGTCGAACCACAATGCAAATGTAACGGAGTTCAATCAGCAATGGCACATGGCAAGTTCGTCGCCTATTACCGCGTCAGCACACGCAAGCAGGGCAAGTCGGGACTTGGATTAGAAGCTCAATAACAGGCGGTCCGCACTCACCTGAACGGCGGGAACTGGGAACTTATCTCCGAATTCACTGAGGTCGAGAGCGGCAAGCGCAACGCGCGCCCAAAGCTGGCGGACGCGATCGCTCAATGCGAAGCCTACGGCGCGAAGCTGCTGATTGCCAAGCTAGATCGTCTCCCGCGCAATGTGGCCTTCATTTCCAACCTCCGAGAAACGGGCGTTCAGTTCATCGCGGTCGATATGCCGAATGCTACGAAGTTCACGGTCCACATCATCGCCACAGTTGCTGAACAAGAGGCCGACATGATCGCAGAACGCACGCGCAGGGCAATGGCAACGGCTAAGGCTCGTGGAACGCTTCTAGGGCGCAGGGACGACGCCATAGCTGCCCACAGTTCGAAGGGCAACTCCATCAGCGCAGAAGTGCGTGGACAGGCTTCAGCAAAGCGGGTGAGGAAACTGCTTCCAATCATTCGTAAGATACAGGCTGATGGCGTAGCCTCGTCTCTACGAGAGATCGCCCGTGTGCTGAATGCTCGGGGCGTACGCACCGCGCGCGGTGGAGATTTGTCTGCCGTGCAGGTCAAGCGAATACTGGATCGTTCAGCATAACTTTCGCACCCCATCGCACCCGTCCACGCCCAGTTCCGGTTTGTCGGTTCGTGTATGTTCCATATGGCGCCGGAGCGCAGTCGAGCATGCGCCACGCAACCCCGGAGGCGCTAAGCAGTACCTACATTCTGTGAGGACAGTCGCATTTCTTTACAGATTCCAGAGTCTCGCCTCTATGCGGCCCCGAAACGAGGATCTGCGCCTCGCAGTCCCGACCCAGTTTGCGATGGTATCGGCGCCCTACACTGCGACCCCGTTTGCGATGGTATCTGCGCCTACACTGCGACCCCGTTTGCGATGGTATCTGCGCCTGACACTGCGACCCCGTTTGCGATGGTATCTGCGCCTGCACTGCGACCCCGTTTGCGATGGTATCTGCGCCTACACTGCGATCCGGTGTGCGATCATCGGTGCGAGCGTACGGACTTCCCGGACTAGGCACCCACATCAGCCTCCTCCTCTGCTTCTACTTCGTAATCTCGCCTAAGTTGTTCCTCAAACTTCTCTTCCGCGATGGTGATCAGGTCCTTTGCTGACACGAAGAACTCACCAAAATCAATTTGGTTCTCCGCCCCATATCGGTCACAGAACATCTTGGCTGCTTCGGTGACCTCACCGGCATCTTCCTCCATCGTTGAAGGCTTCGAGTCCAGCTTTGTGCTCACTCGTGACGACAACACGACCGCCGGTATGTTCCTCGATCTGCGATTACCACCTCGCAGGCTTCTCTTCTCCGCCTCCGCCACTCTCTGCGCAAGAACTTGTTGAGCGATGGGAATCCACTTTTCGGCTTGTGCAAAGAACTGAGCAACGTCACAACTTTTCCCACGGAGACGGGCATCGATCGACCACCGTACAAAGGCGATCTAGAGTTCCTCAACCGTCAGTCCGTTATGTACAATATTTGCGAAGCCCTGACGATCGCTGTGGTGGAAGGCCAAATCCTTCGAGTTCTCAACTCTCCGAGTATCGCGCAGTCTTTCAAGTAGTCGGGAAACTTGCTCCGCATATTTCGATGTGACCAGACGAGGCGTAAGTGCGGAAAACCAAGATTCGATCAACCTCGGTGTACGAGCGTGAGCCTGCTTAGACACTTCGGCGGGATTCGCGCTCGTCCACTCATCGAAATCCCTCAGAAGAACCTCGCGTCCAAGATCTCTTTCAAGCAGTGACACGCGGTCCCAGATGTCTCTAAACGCGAAGGGCTCCGGGATGATGCCAAGTCGAACACATCGGTTGACCAGTTCTTCGCGCAGAGTGCTCGGGCCGTTTGTCCCCGTCGCGCCGTACTCAACTTTCATCGTCTTTCCATGTCCGTGCTCTTCTGTATCGGCGTAAGCCGATACGCCCGAAGGAGGAGCAGAGAGGAGAGCGTAGGCGGGGGCATCATCTCCTTCGCTTCCACTCCCACCCGCACCGACACCAACACCGATTCCGGGACCGATACCGCCACCGACACCAACACCAACGCCATGCGCCGCGACGTCGCGCTTATGCCGCCCTATTTGGGCGCTGTTCTCGCCTCGCACGAGAGCTGTCAGTGCCTCTTCGGGAGGTTCCGTTCCTCGCTCAGTACTCGCCCGCTTCAACGTCACTCTTCTCTTTGGAAGTCAACCCTTCTTGTCGATTCCGACGAACTATCCCCATTGTTTTCCTATGTCCACATCTATCCAGCGAAACAGCAGCCGCACCCTATGAAGTTCATCCAACGATGCCGCTACCTTCCTCTTGGTCAAGCCGTCCGGCTGGTGGCGTACACGGTGGCGTACACGCGCTCGGGATTGCATTCGAAGCTGCCGTTCGCAAGGGCGAAGGGGATGAGGTTTGCGAGACTCAGGCCGAGTCCGCGGGCGTTATCTGCTTGATCTTGTCCGAGGTCCAGAGTTTGTCGCTATTCAGGACGCGCTTCAGTCATCCTGATCTCCTTGCGCGCGCATCTTCGAGGACTGTCACTTGCGGCGGCGCAGTGCTTCGTGCCAGATGTGTGTCAGGGGCGGAGATGACCGGTGTGAGCGTACCTGGCCAGCGCGGCCTTGTGCTCTTCCGGATCGACTCTGGACAGTCAAGTTCGGAGAGTTGTGTCTGGCGGTTGAGCACAGCGACACTCAACCCGAGAGTCTGGGCGCTGTTCTTCAGTTGAGGCATCATCGGTTCCGTCAGTGAGAAGATCTCCCGATTGCCGGGAGGCTATGTCGAGCACCGTATATGACGGAAAACGGCCCCGACTTGAGGACTCAATGCTATCTCTCTCGCGCACCGAAAGTTCGCGGTCATACCACTCAACTCGACACGTCCGTATTCGTCATATCCGGCACCGAAGAATCAGACAGCGAACTGAGAACAAAGACAGATGAGAATACTGAGCACCAAAGAAGCTGCGGAACGATTCGGAGTCAAAACGGACACGCTCCGGCTTTGAAAATGATCCATTCTGGCCCAAAGTTCCACCGCTACAGCACACGGGTCTTCCGTTACGATGAAGCGTGATGTGGATCACTACATCAGCTGAGCATTGATACGACCCCTCCGCGCGGGCAAGCCTGGAGAAACGAACCATATGCCCATTCGTAAGAAAAAAGGCACGACTTGCTTGTGGTACGACTTCCGGTATGCCGGACAGCGTCACCGTGGGTCCACCGGGGAGACTGCGCTAGCCGCCGCCCGGGCGCATGAAGCAAGGCTCATCGCGCAATTGGAGCGCGAAGGGCCACAACCATTTCGAGGCCAACGCGCACCGTCACTGGTCGACTTTCTACCCACCTTTCTCGCTTCGTTCGAAGCAAGGGAGGACCGGGCAGTGAAGACGAAGATATTACTACCGACGTGGCGCACAACTCCTCGAAAAGACTCCACTGAGAGATGTTCGAATGGACCGGATCACCACGGACCTGGTGGCGCGAGTTCGATTTCAACACTCCGGTGCGAACGCCAACAACGCGATACGCACCCTGTCCCGAGTACTCAGCCATGCTGTTGACCTTGGCTATCTGCACATGGCTCCCAAACTTCATCTGCGACGCGAGTCAAGCAGAGAATGACCTTCACCCCGTGCTACGAATCCCGTTCGCTGGCCGTCGCTCCTCAACCCCTTCGTGATGTGTTCTCGATGCTGATGGACATGGGCATGCGCCCCGAGGAGGTCTATCGTATGCGCTGGGAAGACGTTCGCTGGGATGAGAACGTCTACCATGTGCCGTTCGGCAAGACGGATGCTGCCGAGCGCGACATCGGCATGTCAGAGCGAGTACGCGGGATCCTTCTGCAACGTCAACGTGAGCAGAAGGCCAGCAAGAAGTATCGGGACAGCCCTTGGTGTCTCCCTCGCGGCGTGGGACGCGGAAGAGTGACGGCCACATCACGACCGTAAACAAGGCCTTTGCCGAAGCACGAGTGAAGGCCAAACCTACCGGATGGCCTGGTGCTTCTATCTCGACTCGGCACACCTTCGGTACGGACTTGATGCAGGAAACCGGGAACGTCAAATTGGTGATGAAGAGCATGGGGCACATCGACGTGAAGACGGCAATGCGCTACCAGCATCCAGAAACTGGACAGGTTGGTCGCTTCATCGACCGACGCAATGCCCAAAGAGAAAACGCGGCCACCGGGAAGGGTGATCGCGCTTTTGGTCACAGTGGATACCAGCTCGGTGTCCAAAACGCTGTAAGTTGTCGATTCTATGGAGCCGACGAACGGACTTGAACCGTTGACCTGCTGATTACGAATCAGCTGCTCTACCAACTGAGCTACGTCGGCGTTCCTTGAAGAGTTTACCGGGAACCGCCCCAGATTGCAAAATCCCGGCCGTCCCCTTCGAGCTAGTTCCAGCTACTCCGTGGCGCTCACCCGACGACCACACCGGCGTGGGATTCTGCGGCTCCAGGTGCAGGCTCAGGAACTCCAGTCTCGGTCGCCGGCGGCTTGCCCTGCAGCACGCGAACCAACGCGCGCCCGCCGCCCAGGAACAAGCCAGTACCGATCGCCGCCGCGCCCAGCAACCCGGAGAACAGGATGATGTTCGCCAGCAAGCCAAACGTCTGCCGAGTCTCCACGACCTCCGGCGTCGGCATCGCCTTGTCGGTGCTCGCGATCTGCCGCAGATGCGTGTTTTCCGTCAGCGCCTGCGCCGCATCGGCCGAAAAGCTACCGTTCGCCACGACCACCAGCGAGCCCTCGCGCCGCGTCTTCGCATGCGCAAAGCTCGGCCCCAGCCCCGGCAGCTGCCCTCCACGCTCCGCAGATGTGGCCCGCAGCGATATTCGGCGTCGGGTAAAGCAGCAGCGTCAGCGTCTCGGCGCCGCGCCTATCCGCGTACTTCGCTGTCACCGCCTCGGCCTCCTTGTCCCAGCCCAGACCCGCCGCCGGCAGCACCCCGCCCTCCGCCATGTAGCTATGCTCGCCCATCGCGTACCGCACGCTGCCCGGCGACCAGCCCGCGGCTCGGAAGCAACGTCGGCAGCAATGGCTGCAACGCCTGGCTCCCCACCGGCTTCGGCATCACCTCCACCAGCGCCTTCAGCGTCGGCACATCCGCCAGCTTCGCCGGAGTCTCCGCCAGGCTCGCCGGGAACGCCACCGCGACCACCGCACCGCTCAGCAACAGCACACCGCCGTCACCCTCTTTGGCCGCGGTCGCCAGGTCCTTCACCTCGTGCATGCCCGGCTGGCTCAGCATCGAATACGCCGCCAGCGCACCCGAGGCGTCCTTAAACTCCACCGCCTCCACATGCAGCGTCTTGCCGCCCTGCCCGCCCGTGTAGTTCTGCACCGCCGAGCGCAGCGGCGCATCCTCTTCCAGCGCCGCCTTGTTCGCATTCGCCAGCGAAAACGCCGGCTCCGGCGCCGTCGCGGCCGTATCCCCGGTCGTATGCCACGCGCCAAAGCTGCTCGGCAGAAGATCAGGGTGGAGGTTCACAGACGTTCGAACAGGCTGCGCGGCAGGTCCCCCCTGCGCAAACGCAGCAGGCGACGCCAGCGCAACCGCCGTAATGCACAAAGAAATCCCGTAACGGAGGCCCATAATCGGTCAGACTACACCAACCCCCAAAAGGTCGCAGGTTTTGCGACACCCTTCCGCTGCAGCTACTCGGCTTTCCCAAAACAGCGATAATTAACATTGCCGTCTGTACAGAGATGCTGTACAGTCGTCCTCGTGTCGGATCCCGTCCTCACTGTCACGCTTGGGAGCGCTGTTCCAGCCTACAAACAGGTACTGGATCAGCTCCGTCTGCTCGTCCAAACCGGACAGCTCCACCCAGGGGAAACCCTCCCGGGCGTCAGACTGCTGGCAGCGCAACTCGGCGTACATCACAACACGGTCGCCGAGGCGTACCGTCTCCTCGCCGGAGAAGGCTTGCTCGACCTCTCGCACGGTCGTAGAGCAACGGTCCTTCCTGCCCGGCCTCCCGCCGCACTCACGGATAAAGAAACCTCTGACCTTCGAACCCGCCTCCGCGCACTTGTGGCGGAACTGCGATCCAAGGGCATCCCCGCCAAAACCATCCTGAAAGACATCACCGCTGTGTTGGAGAGCTAATCCATATTGCTTTCTCTTGTCTCACCAACTCTTGTTCCTCGCGGCCATCTTCCTCTTCCTTCCGTTCCTGGGAGAGCGCCGCCTCTTCTCCATGCAGGTTGATCCCGAGTGGGTTGCGGGCAGCCAAGCCAGACACATAACCCGTATGTATCAACTCGCGGTGGTCGTTGTGAGCGCGTTGTGTGTGGGTTTCGCCCTGCTTTCCGGGTCGCATCACCCTCGCTTCATCTACGTCGTGCCTGTGCTCGAGATCTTCGGACTCGTATCCGCATGGAGTTGGGGCTGGACGCGCACTCGGCCCTTTCGCTTGCAGCATCCCATCACCCGGACAGCGGGGCTCCGCACCCAACCGGCCGCACACATGGCCCTGTGGTGCACGCTCGCGGCCTTGCTCCCCATTTTGGGCAGCGCCGCATTTCTCTTCCCTCGCTATCAGGCGATCCCAGCCTCCTTTGCAATCCACTTCAGCGCGGAAGGCGTGCCCAACCACGTAGTGCCAAGAAGCTGGGTCTCCGTCTTCGGCCCGATCGCGATTGGCGCGGGCGCTGTATTGCTGCTCGTCGGAATCTTGCGCCTTGTTCAGCTGCAGGGTGCAGGCGTTGCGGACAACGGCAGATACTCGGCTCTCACCCGTTGGTACGTGGCCGGAGTCGCCTGGATCGCAGCATTCGAGTGCTCCGGTGCAGCGCTGCTCCCCGTCGTCCCTCATCCGGGCACCTACGCTACCCACTTGGGAGTCTTGTCCGGACTGCCCGTGCTTGCATTGCTTCTCGTCACGACAGGAGTTCTCTTTCGAAACAAGGCCATCCTTGTCTCAGGCCAGAACGCGACAGTTGAAGCACATTGGAAGGGCGGGCTGTTGTACTTCAACCGTGAGGACGGCGCGCTGTTTGTTCCGAAACGCCTTGGCTTTGGTTGGACTCTGAATATGGCACGCCCCTCAGCCTGGATCGTAATGGCCCTGGCCCTTGCCGTTCCGCTTCTTGCAGTCGCCTTGAAGCACCTCTAGCGCGGTCAAAAAGCGACATCGTGCTCAGAAACGCGTGTCGGCGGCGCAAACCAGCGCCGTCGGCACACCGAAACCCAAAGCTTGCGAAAGTGTTCGGTTTGGACCAGCAGCCAGGATCAAGCACTACCGCTCCGCCCGCTCCGTCGCCTTCACCTTCGTTCTCCCCGGCCGCACACTCCCGTTGATCGCCCCCGCATACCGCGCGATCCCCGTATACAGGCTCTCCGCCACGCGCTCCCGATACGCCGGCGTGTTCAACTCCTCCGCATCGTCCGGGTTCGTCACAAAGCTGATCTCCGCCAGGATCGACGGCATATTCGCCCCGATCAGCACCACAAACGGAGCCTTCTTCACCCCGCGATCCTTCAGCCCCGCATTGCCCTTCTTCAGCCCCGCATACAGCGACTGGTCCACATCCGCCGCCAGCTCCCGGCTCTCGTCGATCTTGTCCTTCAGCGCAATCTTCTTCACCAGGTCGCTCAACTGGTTCACCCGCTGCGAGCTCACCGCGTTCTCGCGGCCGGCCACCTGCATCGCCTCCGGATCGCTCGTGAAGTTCAGGTAGTACACCTCCACGCCCCGCGCGCTCGGGTCCTGCGAGCTGTTCGCATGCACGCTGATGAACAGGTCCGCCTGCGCCTTGTTCGCAATCGCCGTCCGCGTCTCCAGCGGAATAAACGTGTCATCGGCCCGCGTGTACACCACCTCCGCGCCCAGCCGGTCATGCAGCAGCTTGCCCAGCCGCAGCGCCACATCCAGCACCACGTCCTTCTCTTCGATCCCCTCCGGCCCCAGCGTGCCCGAATCATGCCCGCCATGCCCGGCGTCGATCACAATCCGCCCGATCTTCAACCCCAGCGCCCGCATCAGCGTGCTCTGCCCATCCGCCGTCGGCGGCGGCGGCTGCGACCGGAACGTCCCGGCAACCTCGGCCGTCGCGCGTGCTTCGCGCCGGCCTCGCCGCTCTGTGCCCTGTCCCGCCCTTTGCCCTGCCCTTCGTCTTCTCCACCACCGGCTCGCTGGTCGGCCGCGCCGTCGCATTCACCACCCCCGGCTCCTTGCTCACCGCCGCCACCTCGCGATTGCTCTCCGGAGCCGCCGAGGTCACCGTGTTCGGCACTGGCTTGCTCACCGTAGGCTTCGCCGAAACCACCACCCGCGGCCGCGCCACCGCCTCCGACCCGGTCACCGGCTGATCCCGCTTCGCCGGCAGCCCAAAGCTCGAACTCCCATCCGTCACCGGCATAGGCGGCAGACTCGAGCCCTCCGAACCGACCTCAGCCGGTTGGCCGCCGCCCTCAGTCGGACCGGCATCGCCGACTGCCAGCTTTTCTGGTTGTCATCCCCGAAGGGGATCTGCTTTCGCGTCGCCTCGCCGATGACATCCGCGCTAGCGAGCCGCCAGCCGTCTCACCCGCTTTTCTTTCTGTCATTCCCGAAGGGAATCTGCTGTTCGCCGCTTGAGCCACAACCGTCGGCGCAGCCGCCCGCCGACTCGCCAGGCCGCCGACCCGCGGCCTCGCTACCCTGCTGACCCGCCTTGCCATGAATATCAATAATCAGCCGATACGGATTCGGCAACAGAAACGCCGAATACTCCGCCACCGGCTGCACATCCAGCACCACCCGCGCCACATCCGCGCTCGACTGCCCCACCCGGATCGTCTTCAGAAACCCATCATCCGTAACCGCAAAGCTCTTGCCCGCCAGCCCCGCGGCCAGCTTCGCCCCATGCAGATCAAAGAAGATCCGGTCCGGATGCTCCACCCGCGCCGCCTGGAACTCCACCTCGCCACCAAGATCAATCGCCACCCGCGTATACGACGCCGTCGACCAGTGCCGAATCCCCGTAACCACCGCCGGCGCCGGAGTCCTCCGCCGCTTTCCTGCTCGTCAGCGTCCGCCCGGATCTTGCGTTGTCATCCCCGGAGGGTGATCTTCGCGCTCGCTCGCTCGGGCGCTGAATGGTTCCGGCGCAGCCGCGGCCGTCTCGCCCGCTTTCTTTCTGTCATTCCCGAAGGGAACCTGCTGTTCGCCGCGGTCGCCGCAACCGCCGGCGCAGCCTCTCACCGTCCGGCCAACCCGCTGCACCCGCCGGGTGCTCCACCTTCGCAACAGTCCCATCATCGCGTAGGGTGCGTCCGGGCAAACGCCGGATACTTCTCCTCCATCACCGCCCGAACCTTCGCCGCCTCATCCGGATCATTCGCCGCATCCGGCCCCAGCAACTCCAGCGCATGCGCCAACCCCGGTGCCGCCAACGAGCTCTGCGGGTAAGCCTTCGCCAGGAACTCATACTGCCCAGCCGCCGCCCGCAGGCTCTTCGGGTCCTTCAACTCCCGGCCCTGCTCCGCCAGCAACTGCGCCACCGCATCCACCGCCCGGGGCGCATGCAGATCCGCCGGATTCGCCGTGATAGATCGCGCGGAAGTTATCCATCACCTGCGTGAACTCATCGCGAGTGTGCTCTTCCAGGGGCTCCGCCTCAAACGACTGCCGCGCCGCCACCGCCGCCTGCCAAGCGTCAGCACTCGGGGCCTGGGCATACATCGGCGCAGCCGGCAAGACCATGCACGCAGCCACACCTACGGCGCACAGAGGGCCTTTCCACCGATCCGGGAGAACCCGTCTGAAGCCCAAAAAGCCCGTCATAGCCCTTCAAGTTTAGGCGGCAGCCCCCGCCAAGCGCCTGTGAATCGCCCTCGGGTACTCAGGGATGCACCACCCAAACGGGTCAGCACGTTCCCAACGCGTCCATCCGGAAGAGCTACGTGCTGCGCTCGCCCCAATGCTCAGAGCGGATCGGTTTCAGGTCGCTCCAGGCTGGCAGTCCCGATCCGGCCGGCACGCTTGGGCTCACAAGTCGCGCCAGGCGCTGCTTCGCCTGTAAAGGCAACATCAACATATACCAAGTCCAGACGGCGCTGGAGCCGTGCCTGCGGAACATCAGGACCGCTACCATTGCGAGAAATGCAATGCACCCAAGCCCGCGCCACATCCGGGCGTTTACGAGCCTCCGCACGGCGTCCAGCTCTGGCTCTGTCCACAGATCGTCCAGATAACCGAGCTTGAACCGCCTCTCTGCCCAGAACGTGAGGGCCAAACCGACCCCGCCGGGCAGCAGAAACACAGTCGCGCGCCAGCGATACGCCCAAACCGCCGCCCAGAAACCGCAGCTATGCGCCGGAACGGGAACAGGGATCAGACCCAGAAACCAGACGGAGCCGGCAACCGCAGCGCCGCCGATGGCCAGCCGCGCCAAGAGCACCGGGTTGGGCCGTCGCCTCTGCACAGCGCCATTCTAGCTTGGCTTCCCGGGCCGCATTACTCGTAAGCCTCTCATTCCTCAGGGACTCGCTACCCCAGCAACTCTCCGACAACCCCCGGAGCCGCCGCCAGCGCCGCATCCAGCGCGCCACATCACTCCCCCCGGCCTCCGCCAGATCCGGCCGTCCGCCGCCCTTGCCGCCCACCTTCGCCGCAATCTGCCCAACGATCTTGCCCGCCTGCACCCGCCCGGTAAGGTCCTTCGTCACGCCCGTAATCAACGAAACCTTGCCCTCCGCGCGTAGCCGCCCCCAGCACCACCACGCCCGACCCCAGCTTGCCGCGCAGCTCATCCACCAGGTTCCGCATCTGCGACTTGTCCAGCGCGTCACACGCCGCCGCGCCAGCACCTTCACGCCCTTCACCTCAACCGCCGACGAAGCCGCATCCGCCGTAGCCGCCGAAGCCGACTTCATCCGCATCTGCTCCAGCTCGCGCCGCAGCTTCTTCAGCTCCTCATCGCTCTGCGCCAGCCTGCGCCTGCAACGCCTCCGCGCTCACCTCGCCGCCAACCACCTGCCCAGCCACCCGAGCCACCTCGGCATCGCGCCGGAACAGCTCCAGCGACCCGGTCCCGGTCACCGCCTCCACGCGCCGCACGCCGGAGCTCACCGAGCTCTCACCCACCAGCTTCAGCAACCCAATCTCGCCCGTAGCCTGCGTATGCGTTCCACCGCAAAGCTCCGTCGAAAAGTCCCCGATCTTCACCACGCGCACAAACTCGCCATACTTCTCGCCAAACAGCGCCGTCGCGCCCAGCTCATGCACCGCCACATCGATCGGCACATCCACCAGCGTCTCCACCGGCTCGTTCGCCAGCACCATGCGCGTTCACCATGTCCTCAATCTCCTGCAACTCCTCCGGCCCAACGCTCGAGAAGTGATTGAAGTCGAACCGCAGCCGGTGCGCATCGTTCAACGACCCCGCCTGCTTCACATGCCGCCCCAACACCTCGCGCAACGCCGCATGCAGCAGATGCGTGCCCGTATGGTTGCGCATCGTCGCATGCCGCACACCCGCATTCACCACCGTGTCCAGCGTGTCGCCCGACAGCAATCGTGTGCAACGCCACAACCTGGTGCGCAAACACGCCCTGCACCGGCTTCTTGCACCCACTCACCTCAGCCACAGCGGTGACGTGGTCGCTCGCATACAGCCAGCCCACATCCCCCACCTGCCCACCGGAGTCCGCATAGAAGCTCGTCGCATCCAGCACAACCTCGCCGGTCTCGCCCGCCTTCAACTCATGCACACCAACGCCATCCCGCACCAGCGCCACCACCCGAGCCCCATCCAGCCGAGTAGCCCCATACCCCACAAACTCAGTCTTCGGCAGCTCCCGATACACAGGCGCCGCCGACTTCTGCGACCCACCCTTCCACGAAGCCCGAGCCCGCGCCTGCTCCTCCTGCATCGCCCGCTCGAAGCCTTCAGTATCGAACTGCGATACCCGCGTCGCGCGCCGCATCGACCATGAAGTCCAGCGGCATGCCGAAGGTCTCGTACAGACGAAAAGCTTCCGCAGCCATCAGCGATGCGCAGCTTCAGACGCTCAGAGTCCTGAAGCTCGCAATGCGATTCGGAGTCTGATGCTTTCAGTCTTGCGAGCTCGACTGCTTCGTGCAGCTGTCAGTCTGCAAGATCGCCGAAGCCAGTCCTTGAGCATCGCAAGCTCGCGTCAAGCTGCCTCGAACCCGCCAAGCACCCGAGCAAACTGCTGCTCCTCCGCCAACACCACCTTGCTAACCCGCTCAGCCGCCTCCTTCAACTCCGGATAAGCCGCCGCCATCTCATCCCGCACCGCAAACACCATCTCGTGCAGAAACGGCTTCTCCTGCCCCAGCAACCGCCCATGCCGAATCCCACGCCGCATGATCTTGCGCAGCACATACCCACGCCCCTCATTCGAGGGCAACACGCCATCCGAGATCAAAAACGTAGCCGCCCGCGCATGATCCGCAATAATCCGCAGCGAAGCCGCACCCTTCTCATCACTAACTGCCCACTTCTCGACCAGCCCCAGATCCGGGTGCCCCATCTTCGCGACGGCTTCATCGTCGCTAAGGTGGGCTCGGGCGAAGCCCGTCAACCTCGCCGCCGCCGCAATCAACGGCGTAAACAGATCGCTCTCATAATTCGAAAGCTTCCCCTGCAGCACGCACGCAATCCGCTCCAACCCCATGCCCGTATCAATCGAAGGCTTAGGCAGCGGCGTCAGCGTCCCATCGCTCGCCCGATCGAACTGCATAAACACCAGGTTCCAGATCTCGACATACCGCTGATCATCCTGCGGAAACGGCTTATCCTCACCCGTCTCACTCGCAGCCAACCCCAAATCAAAGAAGATCTCCGAACAAGGCCCACAAGGCCCCGTATCGCCCATCTGCCAGAAGTTATCCTTCATCGGCATCGCAAAGATCCGCTCCTTCGGGCACGCCGGTCTCCATCCAGTACTGCTCCGCCTCATCATCCCGCGGAACACCCTCGCTGCCCTCAAAGATCGTCACGTACAGCCGAGACTTATCGATCCCAAACCACTCCGGCGACGTCAGCAACTCCCACGCATACGCAATGGCATCGCGCTTGAAGTAGTCACCAAAGCTGAAGTTCCCCAGCATCTCGAAAAACGTATGGTGCCGCCGCGTAAACCCGACGTTCTCCAGGTCGTTATGCTTGCCACCCGCACGCACGCACTTCTGCGACGATGCCGCACGCGTGTAATCGCGCTTCTCCGCGCCCAGGAACACATCCTTGAACTGGTTCATCCCCGCATTGGTAAACAGCAGGGTCGGATCATTGGCCGGCACCAGCGAAGACGAGTGCACCCGACGGTGCCCCTTCGTCTCAAAAAACCGCAGAAAATCCTCACGAATCTGGTTGCCGGACAAGTTACGCATAAGCCCTCAGTTTACAGGGAGCGCAGTGCGCCTCAGACCGCTCACGCCACACCAGGCCGCCACGTATTCCCTTCCAGCCTCAACTGCGCGATCCCGCGTAGCCCGAGCCGCGGAAACGCCTCCGCATGCCGCACCATCTCCAGCGCACTCACCAGCGCATCGAACGCATCCTCTGATCCCTCAGCCTTCTTCATCACCGCGCGGCCCACATGCGCAAAGACCGGGTCTTCCTTCCGCCGCTGCGTTAAATACCGCTTCCTCGCCTCCGCATTCGACTTCGCCACCGCCCCCGTCATCAGCCGCGTATACATCTCCACCAGCAACGGCGCGGCTCATCACCAAATGCCGCATCCTCAAACGGCCAAACCCGAAACCCCTGATCGTGAAGCCGAACCAGCATCGGAATCGCTCGCAAAGCTTCCGGTCCCCACACTGCCCGACCCGCCAATCTGAAACGGCGACTTCGGCGTGATGCCCTTCATCTTCGCCGCGCGCTCCGGGTCGCCACCCTCCAGCGCCTGCGCAATCTTGTTGTCATAATCCGTGTGCCGGTACATCGTCCGCAGGCCCTCACCGCAGAACGCCGCAGGCCGCTTATGCGGCTTGCCCCAAAACCTCCGGTCCGCGCACGACGAATGCAGCCACTCCTCACCCTTGCCGCCCGCCACCAGCCGCCAAAAGCTGAAGATATCCCCGCACCCAAGCTCCTCAAGAAACCACGCCGGATAGCTGAAGCAGCAATCGATCCCAATGACCATCCGCGGCGTCTCGCTTGCCAGCGTCGAGCAGCCAGTCAGCGATCTCCTCACGGGTACGCCCCGCCTCCAGCCGCACCGTGACCTTGCCGCCATCGCCGCGCGTCCACACCCCAGACCAGATATGCCGCCGCTGCCCCGGCTTATCGATCCGGCCGGACCAGTCGATCCCGACAAACCGCTGAACAATGCCAGCACGATCCGCGCCGTTGTCCTTGCTTTTCTTTCTGTCATCCCCGAAGGGGATCTGCTTGTTGCTAGCGCGACGCACAGCCGTTAGACGTCCTCACCCGCAACCACATCCACCTCGTCCACCTCGGCCCCCCAACTCCGCAGCACCGCCCAAACGGCCCGCGTAGAAAACCCCGCCGCCACCAGCCGCCGCATCGCCCGCGCGGTCTCCTTCTCGCCCTCAGGCTTCTTCATCCGCTTGCGTTCGGCATACGCCCGGGCCAGCGCAACCTCATCCACATCCTCGTAAGCCCGCCCAACCGCCTCATTCACCGTCGCCGACGCGACACCCTTCTGCATCAACCCCTGCTGCACCCGCCGCCGGCCGAACTTCTCGTTCTCCTGCCGCAATCGCGTGTAATCCGCCGCAAACCGCTCGTCGCTCAGGTAGCCAAGCTCCTTCAGCTTCAGCACCACGGCCTCGACCGCGGCAACACCCTCTTCGCCCGGCTCCGCACGCTCTCGAAGCCTTTGCCGCAGATCCCGCTCGCTCTTCATCTTGCGAGCCCAGCGACTTCACCGCATATTCCAGCAGCGCCGCCGCTTCCAGCGGAGCCTTCCCCGTCCTCGCCCGCCCAAAACTCACCGCTTCAGTATCGCTCCCCGCGGCGGCGTAGCCATTCGCATACCATGGACGTCTACAGGAGTAGGCCCTATGCGCATCCGTCTGCTCGCCCTCGTTCTGCTCGCCGCCACGCCGCTCGCCCTGCCGCTCGCCGCCCAAAGCACCCCGCCGACCCCGTCCGACATCGCCGGCTTCGGCCCGCTCGACCCCTCGCAGCCCACCGGCATCACCATCCCCGACATCATCAAGCGCATGGGCGAGCGCGAAGCCGAGTTCGAGCACGCGCGCGACCAGTACACCTTCCGCCAGACGGTCAAGATGGACACCATCAGCGACGACACCGGCAAGCCCGACGGCGAGTTCGCCGACGTCGAAGACATCACCTTCGACGCCGCCGGCCACCGCGTCGAACGCGTCGTCTTCGCGCCCGGCAACACACTCGAGCGCGTCATCATGACCGAGAACGACGTCAACGACATCAAGGAGCGCCTGCCCTTCATCCTCACCACCGCGCAGCTTCCCGAGTACAACCTCACCTACCTCGGGCAAGCAGAAAGTCGACGCGCTCGACACCTACGTCTTCGACGTCGCCCCCAAGGAGACTCGTCAAAGGCCATCGCTACTTCCAGGGCAAGGTCTGGGTCGACCAGCAGGACATCGAGATCGTGCTCGTCAACGGCATGAACGTGCCCCAGGACGTCCGCCGCGGACACGAAGACCTGTCCCCGCCCTTCACCACCTACTACGAACAGATCGACGGCAAGTACTGGTTCCCCACCTACACCCGCGCTGAAGGCGTGCTGCACTTCGCCGGCGGCAACGGCAGCTGGCCCAGGACGTGCACATGCGCGACACCGTCAAGTACACCGACTACAAGCGCTACCACACCAGCGTCACCATCGAGTACGCCGGACAGCAGGTCAAATCCGAACCCGGCAGCCAGGCCGACAAGCCCCAGACGCCACCCGCAGCGCCGGCCAAACCTCAGTAGCTTCGCCGCCAAACATCACGGGCAGAGCGTCTGAGATACCCTGCCCGTATGTCGTTGTCTCGCGCGCTCGCCTTCCTCGCGGTCTCTTGCCCCGGTCACCCTGGTCGCCCAGCACCCTGCGGCACGCCCAACTGCGCCGAACGCAACCCCGAATCCGGACCGCGCAGTGGCCGCCCCTCTGCGACCCTACATCGGTTGCAAGCTACCCATCGGCCCTGAACTCGTACAGCACACCGCGCTGCCGCAGGCGCCCATGACACGCGCTGCGCAGACCTTCACCGGGCCCAAAAAGATCAACCTCGTCGACGGCGTCTTCACCGCCTACGCTTTCCCCGGCGAACCACCCTTCGCCAACGTCAAGGTTGAGTTGCTGCCGACGACCACCTACACCAGCGAAAAGGCCGACCTCATCAGCGAGTTCGACAAGATCAACGCCACCGGCGAAGACACGCAGCGCAACTACGCCATGAAGCCCACCCTGAACGGCTTTGAGATCTACGGCTTCGATCGCACCGCCCTCAACGGCAAGGTGCTCGGCATGTATCTCTTCTTCGACAACCCGCACCATGTCGCCACGACGGCGTACTTCCTCAACGCCCCCGAAGGCCAGCGCAAATTCAACAGCATCTCCGAGTACACCCAACTGCGCGAAGGCTTTCTGAACGCCTACACCTTCTGCGTACGCAACGCCACGGCCGGAGCGCCAGCACCCACACCCAAGCCAGCGCCCACCAAACCACCCACACGCAAACACCGCTGATCAGCGCCTCAGATCTGTCATCTCGACCGAAGGCGCAGCCGAAGCGGAGAGATCCCCGTATTCCGCTCTGCGAGACGGGTCAGTCACCCGGATTCCCACCAGCACAACAGCTCACAAGTAGCTCACGACGGTCGGCGCGCAGCGCGGGTGCCTTTCCGGTGTTAATCCGCCACGCTGCCTCCTCCATCTCTTCCTCGCTCTCGACGATCTCGCCCACATCCTCGCTCGCCTGCTGCGCATCGATCCCATACCGCACCGCAAGCTCCGGCGCATACCGCGCAATGTCATTGCGCAACCGGATCAACGACAGATCCTTGCTCTTCGACTCCAGCATGATGTCCACATCCACATGCTGGATCGAGCGCAGAAATGTAATCGTCTCAAACGGATTGTTGTAATCCGAGTGCCCCGTCCACACCGGCGGCTGCAACACCATCTCCGGCTTACCCGTCTTGCGATTCTTGCGCTTGATCTCGCGCATCTCCGTACGCGCGCAACTGAAGTGCATCTTCGGACGCACACCGCTGGGCCACGTCGCGCAGAACCTCTCCAGCGTCTCCACAAGCGGCAAGCCCTCAGGGTTAAAGCACCAATGGTGCTGGTAGTCCCAAACGCACTTCACACCCGTCGCCTCATGCACCTTCAGCACATCGCTCGCGGAGAATCGAATGTCATCGTTCTCCAGCACCAGCCGTCTGCGCACAGGCTCACTCAACCGCTTCCACGTCTCCGCCCACCTTCGCCAGCCTGACTCGCGATCCCCATAAGCGCCGCCCACATGCACCACCATCACGGCCTCAGGCCCGCACTCCATCAGGTCCAGCATCTCGGCCTGCGAGTCCAGGTCCCACATGCTCTTCTTCGTCAGCGTCTCGTTCTCACTGTTCAACACAATGAACTGCGACGGATGAAAGCTCAGCCGCACATCCGCCTCGCGCGCATACCGTCCAAAGCGCGCAAGATCACTCGCACTCTCGCGCACCATGTTGTGAAACTGCGGCATGTCCGGATGCGTCGCATACGGCGCAATATCACTCGACATCCGGTACATGTGAATCCCATGCCGGCGCAGATACCCAATCACATCGCACAGGTACCCCAGCGACACACGCAGATGCGGACTCTGCTGCCAGCGCCGCGTATCGCTGGTCTTCATCCCGCCCTCGCCCATCACCTTCACGGGAAACCCCAACCGCATCGCCTCACGCGGAAACCTCAACTGCGGCAAGCCCTCCAACGCCGCACACTGCGACATCGGCTCGTTCAGCATGCGTTGCAACTCAGCGTCCGCAATCTCCTTCTTGCTCGGAGCCTTCGCCTTCGCTTTCTTCTTCGCAGCCTTCTTGCTTCGCGCACCTTCTTCGACGCACCTTTGCCCTTGTCATTCCGTAGCGCAGCGGAGGGATCTGCTGTTTGCTCGGCCGCCCCGAAGCCCCGCGCTCCCCTACAGCCTTTTTCGCCATCACTCACCCTCCTCCGCCAACTCCGCCGCACTTACCTTCCGCAGGCCCTTCACCTCAGCCGCCAGCGCCTCATCCACAACCATCTCTTCCCCAAACCCAATCTCCTGGATCCACCGGTTCCAAACCTTCACCGGCAGCGCTCCACCACTCGCCTGGTTATGCCCCAACCCATAGCTCGTATCCGCCTCAACCGGCCGATGCCGCGCCAGAAACTCAATCAAATTCACACCCGCAGGCGCACGCCCGGAAAACGTCACCCACCCCGGCCGATACCCCGTATTCACGCCAAAGATCACGCTCTTCGGAAACCGGCTACGCCACTGCTGCGCCACCAGCGGATGCACCTGGCACGGCGTATCCATCCGGATCGCCACCAGGTCCGCCCCAAGCTCCTCGCGCACAGCCTTCGAGAACCGCGGCGGCTGCTTGCGCGCACTCGCCAGCGCCTCCGCAACCTCTTCCTTCGCACGCTGCAATGCCGCAGTCTCTTCGTACTTCCCGCTCGTCACATCCTTCGGCCCGCTCGCCTTCATCAGCAACGCCAGCGCCGCATCCGCTCGCCCCTCCGCACTCCGTCGCGGAGCATTCAACAGACTCGTCGCATCCCGCATCGCACCTCCGCCGAACCGAGCCTTCGCCGCACTCAGCTCCGCGAACGCCGCCTTATCGCCGAGATCGCTCAGGATCGAAATCCCCGCCAGCCATAACCACTCCGCCGCCTTCGCCTCACCCACCAGCGCCCGCGCACACCACCAGCACAGCAGCCCGCGACGTCGCGACATCCTTACCATCACCATTCGGGTCGCCCGTCGCATACGAACGTGATCACCACCGAGCCCTCAGGCTGCCCAATCGGCCGATGATGATCGATCAACAGCAACGGCACAATCGCGCCATCAGGCTCACGCAGAATCACACCATCTCTGCTGCCAAGATCCGTGACAATCAGCGCATCGATGCCGTGCCTCTCAGCGCGCGCAGCGCAGCCGCGCCCCGATCTCTTCACCCCAGGCCGACTCACCCTTACGCCGGCACTCGCCGTCCACGTCCGGGTAGCCCGCCTCGCGCAGCGCACGCATCAGCAACGCGCCCGCGGGCAGCCCATCGCCATCGAAGTCGCACACGACATACACGCGCGCGGCCTTGCCCTGCGGCAACGCCGCAAGCCACTGCACAAATCGCTGCCCAACCTCGTGCGCAAAGTCCATCCATCAGCATGGATGCGCTCCGCCCACATGCACGAGCAACAAACCGCGCAAACAGCGCACAGCCAGCGGACCGCTTTACCGTCCCGCAGCGCGCACGCGAGCCTCACTTTGCTTTCATGAACAGGACCAACAGCGGAAGCTAGTCTTCCTCTTCGCTCGGATCCGGAATGCTCGACGGCGGATCACTCGTCGGAAACGAGTCCGCAAGCGTCTTGTCCAGGTTCTTCTCTCGAATCGCCGCCACATCCTCGTGCTTCACGGGACGATCCTCAGGATCACGCGGCATCTCTTCGCCCGCATTCGGCGTACCCACATCCAACACTGCTCATCGCCAATCCCCTTGGCCCTGCTCAGCCCTATGCCGCCGCAGGCTCGTTCTCAAAGTACAGATACTTGCGCCAGTTCGCATCCGCGCGAACCGATCATCCGCATGATATGCCGCGACGTATGCAGCGTGAACGGCCGCGGCTCGCGCAGCAGCTTCATCTCCGACAGCTCATGCAGCAGATGATTGCCCTTGCGCCGGTTGCAGCTCTTGCAACACGCCACCAGGTTCTCCCACGTGGACTGCCCACCACGCGACCGCGGCAGCACATGATCCAGCGTCAACTCAGCCGCAGGCAAAACCTCCTGGCAGTACTGGCACGTATTCCGGTCACGCAGCAGAATATTCTTGCGGCTCAACGCACGAGTCTGATGCGGAATCCGCCGATACTCCAGCAGCCGGATCACGCTGGGCATCTGCATCACCGCACGATGCGAGTGCAGCGTCGTCCCTTGCTCCTCTTCCGTGCGCGCTACGCCCTTCAGCACCAGCACCAGCGCCCGCCGAGCACCGCAGATGTTGATCGGTTCGTAGCTCGCATTCAGCACCAGCACCGGCGTCTGCATCGCCGGCTGCCGAAACACGCCCGCACGGATCTCAATGGCCTCCATCCGCGCCGTTCCCGGCACAGGATGGGTTGTGTGGTGGACCTTGCCACCGCCCCTTACGCGTGCCTGCCCCGCTCTCGCCTGCCCAGACTGCATTCAGCCTCCGACGTCGGTTGTCCCGCTCCCGCTTATGCTTCTGCTGTTGCCTTTCTTTCTGTCATTCCCGAAGGGAATCTGCTGTCTGCAAACCCGCCCCAACATCCCACCGTAGCCACACTCATCGCCACAGCACGCGCACTCTCCGGCTGCGCCCGAGCCACCGTAGCCACCCAAACCTTCTCCGCCCCTGCCCTCAACAACACCTTCGCGCAGATATTCGCCGTCGCCCCCGTCGTCAACAAATCATCCACCAGCAACACCTCACGTCCGCGCACCGCCTCCGCCTCGCCGATCCGGAACGCGCCCTCAAGATTCCTCCGCCGCTGATCCGGCCGCAGCGCATACAGCGCCCGCGTGTCCTTCACGCGCTGCAAGGCCTCAGGCCGCAACGTCAATCTCCACTCAGGACGCAACTTCGCCACGCGCTTCACACCAGCCTCGGCCAACAGCCCTGCCTGATTGAACCCGCGCTTGCGCTCACGGTCGCGGAACAGCGGCACCGGCACAACCACAACCTCGCGCGCCGCCTCACCCTCAAGCTTCAGCATCGCCTCGGCGATCCATTCGCCCAGCACATGCTCCGCCACCCGCCGCATGCCGTTGAACTTCAGCGCGTGCAGCATCTCGCGCATCTCGTTGTCGTACGGTGCAAACGCCACGGCGCTCTCAAACGCCGGTGGAGCTCATCCGGCACGCCGTGCACTCGCGCGCGCCCATCGACGCCGCAAACCGCGCCGACTCCATCCCTAAAGCATCACCACAGCGGCTGCAAAGCGGCTCAGGCGCTTCAGCCTGCCGGCGAACCCGGTCGACGCAATCCTCGCAGACTCGGACGGGGCTCAAGCCCAGCATCGGCGCGCCACAAATCCGGCAATCGGAGGGCAGCGCCACATGCAGCAGATCGGAAACAGCGGTTCGGAACCCGCCAGTGCAACTTCGGAGTACGCGCGTTACCGCGCGCCAGCGGTTGGCCGGGCTCACCTCCGTGCCAGTCGCCTGGCCGGGTGGCCCTCCATTGCCGAGCCGGATTAGCCTTCTGCGTTCGCTGAAGACGCACCTCACTCGCGGCACAGCCGTAAGCCTGTCGCCAGGCTCCAAACCTGTCCCGTTTGCCCGAAGTATAATCCTGCCCCGCTGCGCAGGCAATGCAACCGCGCTCCCTCTTCCGCGCCACTCGCACCCGCGGAGGTTCACCCGCGCTATCCTGAATGCGGGAATGCCCGCAGCCGCTACAACTCCGGCCCTTGCACGCCGTGAACGCACGCACTCGCGCTCCCGCGGCGGCATGCTCCTCTCCGACTACCTCATCCTGAGCAAACCCCGCGTCTCCTTGATGGTGCTGCTCACCGCGGCCGGCGGCTTCTACCTCGGCTCACTCGCCTCCGGCATCAGCCCCTTCCACATCGGCCTGGTGAAGGCACTCGCTCGGCATCGCGCTCGTCACCGCTGGCTCCTCCGCGCTCAACCAGGCAGTCGAGCGCAACCTCGACATCCTCATGCCGCGCACCGCGCAACGCCCCATGGCGCAACACCGCATCGGCCTTCTGCATGGTCTGGTCATCGGTTTCGCGCTCATCGTTGGCGGCTCTCTCTACCTCGCGCTTACGACCAACCTCATCACCGGCACGCTCACCTTGCTCACCGCGGTCGGCTACGTCGCCATCTACACGCCGCTCAAGCGCCTTACGCCCCTCAACACCTTCATCGGCGCCTTTCCCGGCGCGCTCCCGCCGCTCATCGGCTGGACCGCCGCCCGCGGCATGATCGAGTGGCCCGCCATCGCGCTCTTCGCCATCCTCTTCGTCTGGCAGTTCCCCCACTTCATGGCCATCGGCTGGCTCTATCGCCACGACTACGCCAACGCCGGCATCCGCCTCACCGCCACCGGCAAGGACACTGCCCGGGCCGCTCGCTCGTCCGCCATCCAGGCTCTCTTCTGGGTCGCGCTGATGATCCCCGCAAGCCTCTGGCCCACATGGCTCCACCTCACCGGGCAGGCCTTACGCCTTCGCCGCGCTCGTCCTCGACGCCTTCTACGTCTGGGCCACGATCCGCTTCGCCGCGATCACGCGCCACCCCGGTGCTCCAGAAGACCGCCCCCTCGCGCGCGGCCTCCTCAAGACCTCCGTGATCTATCTCCCGCTGCTGCTACTCGCAATGGCCCTCAACGCGCAAGGCCGGTTGATTCTCTAAGTCCGCAGACGACCAGATCATTCCGCACGCTGCGCCACAGGATCCCGGTAGTACGGCGCCCTGAACCGCGTCAGGTTCGCCGCACTCCGCGCGGGCGTCATAAACGACGCCACAAACAGCACCGCCCGGTTCCTCTGCGCGTGCCGCACATGCGAGAAGATGTAGCGATCAATCGCATCCTCACCCACGTTCCACGCCAGGCCTCCGATCGGCGTCATGAAGAAGTCCTGCATCCCGGTCTCGTTCGTCCAAACGCCGTCGCGATCACGCCGGTAATACCCAATGCCCGTATTGCCGATCGACGCCTCGCTCAGCGGCCCAATCTTCCACTGTGCGCTGTACACGGCCGAGTACGCTGTCGCCCGCAGCCTTCCCATCCAGTACCGGTGCGTGTTTTCAAAATCCAGCGCCCGCTGCTTCGGATCGTTCTGCTCGTAAATGCTGTTCGTCAACGCGCCCATCATCGGGTGCCCGATGTAGTCCACCCCAAACGGATCGTCGTCCTTCCACCGCGACCAGCGATAGTGGTCCACGCAGTACACGTAGTCGCCCCAAAATGAGCCATGCGTCAGGTTGTAACGCGTGTCCTTGTCCATCCAGATGTTTCCGGCATGCTGCGTGGCAAGGAACAGGAAGGACTCCGGAATCACCCGCGCCCAGCTCACGCGACACGGCTTGCCATGCAGCACTCCGTTCTCGCAATCGTAGTTGCGCTGCGCCTCGCTGCTGACCTTCTGTGCCCGGCGTTCAGCCCGCGAACTCACAGCCGCGCCGCCCGCCGTCGCTCGACCTCCCGCCCGGGTCTGCGATCGCTCTCAAAGCCGACGGCGCATCCACCAACGCCTCAGACGAGACGTCCTTTTCGCTACCTGCCGCCGTGACTACTTCGTCCCCTTGCCTCGCCTGGGGCGTTGCGCCCGCGCTCAGGTTCGTGAACGATAGAACCAAACACACTGCCACATACATCGCGACACGCTCAGCGCGTGCGCACACCGGGAACGGGGCCACTGCGGGGTCTCCTGAAACGCAACAGCTTGGGTTTTCCGAAGCCTACACAAATCTACACAGCAGATTGGAACTGCTTTTCTCGTATGACACTCGGGTATCTCTTCGCCTCGCGCTTGGTGCGCCCCTCGCTCGCCTTGCTCTGTCGCCGCGATCATCCTCACCTCTGCGCACCCGGCTGCGGCTCAATCCTCACCGGCCGCACCCGAAACGCCTTCTACGGCGGCCACCACGAGTTCGGCATCTGGGCCGGCTACTCGCCCTTCAGCGGCCCCGTGTGGGGCTACGACCAGAACGTCCGCTACAGCCCCATCGTCCTCCGCTACTCCCTCCTGATCAACAGGCACCGCGGCTGGGCACTCCGCTACGCCCCCGAGGTCACCGCTGCTCTCCGTCATGCACGAGCGCGCGCCGAGCACCACCAATGCCGCCGCACCGGTCACCCACCTCGGCTCCGGCATCAGCCCTGAAGGCTTCCAGGTCGTCTTCCGCCCCGGCCAGAAGCTCCAGCCGTTCCTCAGCAACGCCGGCGGTTTCATCTACTACGCCGACCGCGTCCTCTCGCCGCAGGGCTCGCAGTTCATGTACACCATCGATTTCGGCGCCGGCGTCAACCTCTTCACCTCGCCTCACAACACCGTCACCCTCGGATACCGCTACCAGCACCTCTCCAACGCCAACATCAGCTACCACAACCCCGGCACCGATGCCGACACCTTCTACGTCGGCTTCTCTCACTTCCACACCAAGGGCATTCGCTGACCTGTTCATCGGCCGCCGCACCCGATCGCATCAGCGTGTCCCAAAACCGTACACTGACACCAGCACCATGCCCGCGCTCACCGCACCCAATCCGACCTACCGCACGCCCGCCTCGGTCATCTGGGGCATCCTCGGCCTCTCCGCCGCCGCGTCGGCCTTTCTCGCCTGGCTGGTCTACTACCACGCACCCACCGACGTCGCCGGCACACACCTCGCCTTCCTGCCCGCGCTTGACGCCGTCCTCAACGCCATCTGCACCGTGTTCCTGCTCAACGGCTTCCGCCACATCCGCCGCCGCGAGATCACGCAGCACCGCAACAACATGTTCGGCGCCTTCATCGTCTCGTCGGTCTTCCTGGTCGCCTACGTCACCAACCACATCCTCCACGGCGATCTCCTCTTCCCCAAGACCCACCCCATCGCTCGCGAGATCTATCTGTGGGTGCTGCTCACCCCCCACATCCTCGCCGCGACCATCTGCCTCCCGCTCATCCTGATCACCTTCTTCCTAAGCCTCAGCGGCCGCTTCCCCGCACATCGCCGCCTCGCCCGCTGGACCTTTCCGATCTGGCTCTACGTCTCCGTCTCCGGCGTCATGGTCTACGCCATGCTCTCCGCCTACCGCTAGCCTACACCCCAAAACGCCGCGCCCACGCAGCCAACCCCGCGAACTCTGCGTTTGCAGTTCATACCTCGGACCACCCACGCACCGCATGAGACAAGACACCCGCAAGCTCCTCAAAGCCGGCTCCTGGATCTTCGGGATCGGCATCCTCTGCGTCGCCCTGCTCTTCGGCGCGTTCGGCGGAGCCACACGCCAGGGTCCGCACACCAACGGCGGCTGGCTCATGCTCATCTTCGCCCTCGGCTGCCTGCCCGTTCGGCCTCATGATCCTCTTCCTCGCCGTCGCCAAGCTGATCGGCGACAAGAAGCCGCTAGCAGATCTCGCTTCCTGCGCGTTCTCTGCGGCCGGTTTCACACCGTAGCGCTAGGATTTCAGAGCCTCCCACTCTGCTATCCTTCCCCCTGAAACGGAGCGCAAGGCAATGGCAAAAGGCGTCAACAAGGTTCTACTTCTCGGCAACGTCGGCAAGGATCCCGAGATCCGCGCCTCGCAAGGCGGCATGACCATCGCCAGCTTCACCCTGGCCACCGCCGACCGCCAGAAGGACCAGACCGGTCAGTGGACCGACAAGACCGAATGGCACAACCTCGTCGCCTTCGGCCGCACCGCCGAAATCGTCCGCGATTACGTCAAAAAGGGCACCCAGCTCTTCGTCGAAGGCAAGATCCAGACCCGCTCCTGGGATGACAAGGAGTCCGGGCAGAAGAAGTACCGCACCGAAATCCTCGTCAACGACATGAGCCTCCTCGGCGGCCGTCCCGGCGGCGAAGGCGGCGGCAGCTACGAGCGCTCCGGCGGCTACAATCCAGGGTGCAGCCAGGGTGGCGGCAACTACGCCGGCTCCCGCGCCAGCCTCCGGCTCGGCGCGGCAGCGGCGGCGGATATTCGCAACCCGATTACGCCGACCAGGGCATCACGGACGAGGACATCCCCTTCTAACCAAATGAAAGATCGCTCGCTTGTGACAGGAGCCAACCGAGAACGCCGTGCCCTGAGTGTCCGCCTGCTTCGCGCGGCGGTCGCCGCGGGCGATGGCTGCGCTTTTTGCCGCCTCCGGCTCCGTCTCGTACGCGCAGCGCCACTCCCTCGGCTCCGCTCCGCCCACCGCGCCTCCCGCCAAGTTCGCCCCGGCGAACTCAGCACCTGCGCCGTCCGTCACCCCGGTGACACCGGTCAGCTCCGGCCTGGGCGCCATCCAGATCTTCCCGGCGAACCTCGCTCATCGCCGGTCCGGACGCCCTTTCCCGCGAGCTCGGTTCCGAGGACGAGCACACCCGCTCCGCCGCCCTCGCCGCCATCGGCGCGCCCGCCCCAGTACGTCGGCAAAGGCCACGTCCCCTTCCCCCATTCCGTTCAACTCGACCTCGTTCAACTCGGGCAATCCGACCAGATCGACGCGCTGCTCACCGTCGAGCTCGATCAGCACATCATCACCGCCGTGCTGGTCGCTCAGGGCGACACCTGGCGCCGTATCGCCACCGTCGCCTACGCCACGCCCTTCAGCAGCGGCGTCTCCACCCCGTCCACCTTCGTGCGTCCGCTGCGTTCCTGGCTGCAGCCGGACCGCTACCGCGCCGTCTTCCACGCCTCCGCCGTCAGCCCCTCCGGCGACTTCACCGAGAACGAAGCCGACCTCAACGTCGTCAACAACCGCGCCGTCGTCGTGCTCGACTTCGTCTCAGGCGCCCGCCAGTGCGACACCACCGGCCAGCTTCGGCCCCCGCACCAGAGCTGCGAACTCGTCCAGCGTTGGCTTGAGCCCGACCCCGCAGACCCCACCCGTCACTTCACCCTGATCACCGCGACCGGTCACTTCTCCCTCCACGAGGCCAACGATCCGCTGGCGCGCTCCCGTAACTACCGTCTCACTCACCTGCGCGCCTTCACCTGCCAGCCGTTCGTCTTCTCTGAGCCGGCCATGCACTTCGAACCCACCGCCAGCGCGGCGCCCTGCTACGTGCACGAGCCGCCCGCCGTCCGCACCGAACACCCCGAGACCACCAAGCCGCTCAGCCCGGAGACCTCAAAGCCGACGAATCCAGAATCACCCAAGCCTGCCAGCCCGGACACGTCGAAACCGGCAACTCCGGAACCCGCAAAGCCTGAGACCCCCAAGCCGGCAACTCCGGACGCCACGAAGCCGGCAACACCGGACGCCTCCAGGCCAGCAACACCGGACGCCACGAAGCCGGCAACACCGGACACACCCAAGCCGGCAACACCCGACGTCGCAAAGCCCACCACACCCGACCTCCCGCCGCACCCGCTAGCGCGCACCCACCGTCTAACTCCCGGTGATCTTCCCTAAGCTCCTCGTGCTGTTCGTTTTGCTGACCGCCTCCGCCTTGGCCCAAGGCCCGGCGTTGACCCCACACACCCTCACCTACGCCCCCGGCCACAGCCTCACCCTCAACCTCCCCGCCGACCTCGACATCAACGTCGCCGCGTCCGGCCTGCACCGAGTCCGCTTCCTCACCCAATCCCCCGACGGCCGGATCTTCGCGACCGGCATGTGGAACCTCGCCGACAACACCCAAGGCTCGGTCTTCATCCTCGAAGGCTGGAACGCCCAGACCCGCCACTTCACCCACATCACCACCTACCTCGACCACCTCCGCAACCCCAATAACCTCGCCTTCTGGACCGACCCCACCACCCACCAGACCTGGCTCTACCTCCCGCTCACCGACCACCTCGAACGCATCCCCTACAAAGCCGGCGACGAGCACCCCTCAGGCCCCCCGCAAACCCTCATCCGCTTCCCCGACTACGGCCTCAACTACAAGTACGGCGGCTGGCACCTCACCCGCACCGTCGCCATCGCCGACCTCCACGGCCGCGCCCGCGTCTACGTCGCCGCCGGCTCCTCCTGCGACTACTGCAAGGAGCGCGAAGTCATCCGCGCCAGCATCGTCTCCATGGACCCCGACGGCTCCACACCAGCAGATCGTCGCGCACGGCATCCGCAACGCCGTCGACCTCCGCTTCGTCCCTGACCTCGACGGCGGCGCCCTCTTCGCCACGGACATGGGCGACGACCACCTCGGCACCGGCGAACCCGAAGACACCTTCTTCGAACTCGACTGCAACGCCCACCGCGGGCCCATCCATAACGGCCGACATGCCCGGGCGGTCGCCCGACTGATAAAGCCGCACTGCGAAATCCGCACGCCCAACTTCGGCTGGCCCACCTGCTACTTCGCCCACGGCGACCCACCCTCGACACCACACCACTCCCCGACATGCCCCCGCCCGGCGACCCCAACACCGAAGCCGAACGTCCCGCCGACTCCAGCTACGGCGCCCAGCCCGGCATGTACAAGCAAGGCACCCTCACCACCGCCGCAGCCGGCCGAAAGGATCGATCCCCGACCCCAACGCCAACCTCGGCACAAGTCCCCGCCCCGCTCACCTCCTGCAAGGACGTCCCCGCCGCCTACACCACCTTCCCCGCCCACAGCAGCCCGCTGGGCCTCGCCTTCTTCGGCCCCGACAACCCCACACTCGCGAACACCTTCCTCGTCGCGCTCCACGGAGCCAGCCGCCCGCGCATCGGCACCGGCTACAAGGTCGTCCGCTTCACCCCGCACGACCGCACGCCGCAGCCCTTCCTCACAGGCTTTCTCACGACCGACGCCCACGGCAACCCAATCGTCCACGGCCGCCCTTGCGGCATCCTCCGCGTCGGCCCCGATAGCTTCCTCCTCACCGACGACAAACTCGGCCTTGTCTACTTCATTCACCCTCGTCGATGAGCGAAAGCGTACGCGCTCGGCGCTCCCTCCATCCCCCAACGGAGCGCACTAAAGTCAGGGCTTCCCAACGCTTGCAAGGTGCCGTAATATCAGCGGCGGTTACACTGTCGTCCTATGGACGAGCTTACTTTTCGGCGGGCATCCGACCAGGCCCTTGAAGCATTGAAACAAAGCCTCATCCGTGCAGAAGAAGAGCAAGGCGGCTTCGAAACGGAAGAGAAAAATGGCGTGTTGAACGTGCTGTTCGACGACGGCAGCGCCAAGTTTGTATTCACCCCGAACACGCCCGTTCGCCAGGTATGGATCTCAGCCCAGTCCACCAGCTTCAAGCTCGAGTGGAACGAAGCCTCAGAGGCCTTCATCCTGCCCCGAACCGGTGAAAACCTTCACTCGTTGACCGAGCGCCTTTTACGCGAGCAGCTCGGCAACCCAAACCTTGCGCTTCCCTAAGCGCGTTTTCTCTTCCGGGACTTGCACATGCCGCCGCTGCTTTCCGTCGCGATCATCACACAGAACGAAGAAGCAAACCTCGCCCGCACACTCGAAAGCGTCCGCTGGGCGGAAGAGATCATCCTCGTCGACTCCGGCTCCACCGACCGCACGGTCGAAATCGCCAAGTCCTTCGGCGTGCATGTCATCGAGCGTGGCTGGCCCGGCTTCGCCGCCCAAAAGAACTTCGCGCTTTCGCAATGCACCGGCTCCTGGGTCCTCTCCCTCGACGCCGACGAAGAGCTCTCCCCCGAGCTCCAGCGCCAGATCCGCACGCTGCTCGCCAGCCATCCGCCGGTAGACGCCTTCCGCCTCAAGCGCCGCAATATGTTCCTCGGTCGCTGGATCAAGCACGGCGGCTTCTACCCCGACGCCAAGCTCCGCCTCTTCCGCCGCTGCGCCGCCAACTTCGGCATGCTGCCCAAGTTCGAAGACCGTCCCGTCCACGAGACCATCCACTTCGACGGCGCCGCCCAGACCCTCGACTACGACATCATTCACCACGCCTACCCAACGCTGTCCACCTACCTCAAGCACATGGACGACTACAGCGACCTCGGCGCCGAACTGCTCGCCCAGAAGGGCCGCGTCAGCCGCTCGCTTCCCGTCTTCTGGTCCAGCGTCCTCATCGCCCCGTACCTCACCTTCGTCTGGAACTACATCTTCCGCCTCGGCTTCCTCGACGGCCGCGAGGGCCTGCTCCTGCACCTCTATCACGCCGTGTACGCAAGCTGGAAGTACGCCAAAGCCTGGGAACTCTCGCGCAAGATGAGCCGCCTCCCCACCGGCATCCACACACCCGCCGAAACCTCCGGCGCCGCCTAGTCTGCGTTCGCCTCACGAGGCCCTCATCTCGACCGAAGCATCTGCGTTTGCCTAACGAGCCGTCATCTCGACCGAAGCGCGCAGCGCGGAGCGGAGAGACCCCCGCATTCTGCTTAGGCCGCGCACTAAACCTCGGCCCCATCCCGCCCCGCCAGCATCTTCGCAAACCGCTCCGCATACCGCGCGGGCATCGCTCGCCGTTTCATCTCGCGGTCGACCACCAGGTGCACCGTCTCGCCCTCACACAGCAGCGCCCCATCCGCCACACGGACAATCTGTACCCGAACCGCACCACCGACCCACGCACCCCCGCCAGGTGCGTCCGCACGATCAGGTCATCGTCATACCGCGCCGGAGCCTTGTACCGTGCACGCGCGTCCACCACGGCGATCAGCGCGCCCTCTTCCTGCTCCATCTTCTTGTAGTCCAGCCCGATCTGCCGAATGAAGTCCACGCGCCCCACCTCGAACCAAACCAGGTAGTTCGCGTGATACACAATCCCCATCTGGTCCGTCTCGGCATACCGGACACGAATGCTGCTCTCCGAATACCCGCGGCTCAGGATCTCCTCAACGTCACTCATCTGCGCATTCTAGGATAAGATCCGCATCCCATGCTGCGCCCTCCGCCCCACCGACGCCCTCCTCGTCATCGACATGCAGAATGACTTCCTCCCCGGTGGCGCGCTCGCCGTCGCCGACGGACACGCCATCATCCCTGGCATCAACGCCCTCGCTCGCCGCTTCGACCACGTCATCCTCACCCAGGACTGGCACCCCGCCGGCCACATCTCCTTCGCCAGCCGCCACCCCGGCAAGCACCCCTTCGTCGACACCGTCCAGGTCCCCTACGGCACGCAACACCTCTGGCCCGACCACTGCGTCCAGGGCACCCCGGGAGCCGCGCTCTCGCCCCTCCTCGACATCCCCCACGCCCAACTCATCCTCCGCAAGGGCTTCCGCAAAGACATCGACAGCTACTCCGCGTTCCTTGAGGACGACAAGACCACCCCCACCGGCCTTACAGCCTTTCTGCACGAGCGCGCCCTCACCCGCCTCTTCTTTTGCGGCCTCGCGTATGACTTCTGTGTCGCGTTTTCCGCCCTCGACGCCGTTAAACTCGGCTTCCAGGCCCTTGTCGTCGAAGACCTGAGCCGCGCGGTCGATCTTCCGGGAAACGCAACCCGGCCTGGAACCGTCGAATCTACAAACACTTGCTTCGCCGACGCCCATGTTCAGCGAATAAGTGCGGCAACACTGAACCCTGAACGCTCGGCCTTGAAGTGACCTGGGAATCCAACCGAACGGACTGGCCTGAGGCCATCGCAACCGTCCTGAGCTGCCGGTATGAATCCCGCGTCGGTCGGGCGATGGCCTTTGGCCTGCCCTCCTCGCGCCACTTCCACATCATGTACAACTACTGGGTCGACGGCGAGCTCCAGCGCGGCGAATGCTTCACAGAAAAAGCTCTGCCCGTAGGCACCCTCTTCCCCATCCGCTACGACCCCGAACTCCCTCACCGCAGCAACCTGGCCACCCAAGGAGCCTCACGGCCGCGGCCTCTCGTCGCCGTAGCCCTCGCCGGCGGCGCCCTCAGCACGCTCGCCCTGCTCGCGCTGCTCCACGGCTGCTGACGCACCTACTACCGCGTCAGCTCGAGCTAAAGCCCCCCGCCATCCGTGACGACTGGCGCCACACACCGTGTCATCTCGACCGGAGCGCGCAGTAGACCCCGCATTCATCGTGCCGACCGACGTCAATCACGCGGCTCCATCATCGCGAGAAGCGGACGCGACCGAGAAAACCAGCCGGTCACCGCCGCCGAGACTTCCGCCAAACCAGGATCATTACAACCCCCGCCAGCGCCGCAGACAGCGACATCGCCTGCAGGATCGCCGCCGGCCCGCCTCGCTGCACATCGCCGTACAGGTGCTCGTTGTAGAGCACAAACCCGCAACACGACACCGGCATCGCGACAAAGAACGTCACGAACCCAAGCAGAGCCGCCATCGCGAGTCGCTTCGTCCAGTCATCCATCGGGGTGCGACATTAGCCTACAACCCCAACTCCCCCGACCTCGCCTTCATCGCCGCAATGCAGTTCACAATATGTTCATCCAATGGAATTCCCAGCAGCTCCGCTCCATGGCGTGATGTCCTCGCGCTTCACCGCCCGCGCAAAGGCCTTGTCCTTCATCTTCTTCTTCACCCCCGCAACCTCCACGTCCGCGATCGCCTTGCTCGGCTTCACCAGCGCACACGCCGTCAGAAACCCCGCAAGCTCATCGCACGCATACAGCGCCCGATCCAGATGCGTCTCCGGCTTCACGCCCGAGTAATCCGCATGCGCCAGGATCGCGTGCAAAACCTCCTCCGGCCACCCCTGCTCGCGCAGAAACTTCACCGCGACAAACGGATGCTCCTCCGGCGACGGATGCCGCTCATAGTCCATGTCATGCAACAACCCGGCCACACGATACCTATCGGCAAAACGCGCCGCTTCATTACCCTCCAGCCCCAACTTTCTCGCCTCGCGCACGCCATAGCTCTCCGTACAAGCCGCTACAGCCAGCCCATGCTTCACCAGCGACTCGCTCGCCGTCCACTCCCGCAATAGAGCCTCGGCATGCGCCGCAGTGTGTGCTTCCATCCCCATCTCCTCATCCTTGTTCGCACTTCTCGAACCGCCCGATCTGCGGACAAGCTTCCATCCAGATTGCCACGCCGCCCGGCCCCATCCACCCCCGAATCTCTCCCCGGGCCAGCCACTAGGCCGTCGCGAACCTTGGCGCACCCTTCGTGCCCGCACGTCAGCCGTTCCCGCCGCCGCCTCGCCGAGCGCCGCCGTCCCCGCTCCTCTCGCGTCCTCTCTTCCGTGTCTAGTTACTACTTTGGTTCAATTGCCTGTTTCCACTATTTTCGTGTAGGAATCTTCCGGAATACCCCTTGACTCTCTGTGCACCGGGTGTGACTGTAGGTACATCACCGGAGTTCTTACTGGACTTTGGTGCTGCGGTGCCCCGCTCTGGCAGCCGCCCGCAACACACAACATGGAAGCTCAACTGGCGCCCGTCAGCGCACCCGTCCCCACCCAGGCCGCGGAGCGCGAGGTCCTCAAGTGCGATCACTGCAAGCTCGTGCAGTTCCGCACATCCAGCGACGTCTGCCGTCGCTGCAAGAAGTCTCTTCTACCTGAACAGCCCAAGATGCAGCCGGCGATCGCGCTCGTGCCCCAGGCCGAGGTCGCGCCAAAGGACGACCATCTGCAGGTGGCCACCGCCGTTCGTGATCTGCGCCGCGTTCGCAACCTGTCGCAGCGTCAGCTCGCGGGCCGCATGAACGTGCCCCGCACCTATATCTCCAAGATCGAGAACGGCAAGGCCATGCCTACGCTGAACTCGCTCGATCGCCTCGCCCGGGCGCTCCAGGTCGACATCTCCGCCCTTCTGCGCGACGCCCCCAAGCGCCACCAGAACGAGACCGATCTGCTCACCGCCGACCCGTTCCTGGCCGAGATCGCCAAGTTCGCCCCGCACCTTACCGCAACCCAGAAGTCCATCTTCTTGAATCACGTCCGCGAACTGGCCCAGACCCGCTCGCGCCGCACGGCCTAATCGGCTCGCGGGGTAGCAGACACTCCTTTCCGTGCCGCAGGGCTCGCGCCACAAGCCGGGCTCTGCGGCCTCTCCAACTCGCTGTTGCCTTTCTTTCTGTTTGCCTTTGCGTTTCTGCTCTTGCCTTTCTTTCTGTTTTGCCTTTGCGTTTCTGCTGTTGCCTTTCTTTCTGTCATTCCCGAAGGGAATCTGCTTCTAGCCCCCGCCCAATTCCGCGAGCTCCCGCCTAACCGCCAGCGTCTCCTCGAGAATCAGCGTCGCCGCCAAAGCGACCAGAGCGCACAACTCCCCATACACGCGCTCCTCCACGATCTGCCCATACACAAACATGAACGCGATCCAGGGCCACAGAATCAGCACGTAAGCACGCACCCGCTCATCGGCAATCCGTGTCCGTAGTAGCAACAAAAACGGCAGCAGATACGCGCACGTCCCCGCAATCGCCGGCCAGAACTTCGGGTGCGACAGCCACGCCAGATTCATCCGCACCCGGAATCCAGCCTCCGTCGCATTACCCGCAAACCGGTGATGGACGTAAAGCTCGACCGCGCCCCAAAGCACAGACAAGGCCGCCAGCTTCGCGAGGACCAACCCGCGCCGCAACTGCCTCCAATCCAGCCCCGTCTGCGTCGCCATCGCATCCAGCCCAACCAGCGGGATCAGAAACAGCGTCGTCTCACGGTTCAGCGTGGCAATCGGAAACAACACAAGGAGCCATGCAAACCGCCGCGTGTAGATCAGGTAGATCCCAGCCGTAAAGAACGCCAGGCTGGCGAGGTCATACGGAAACAGAAAGTTCTGCTCCAGGTGCCCTGTGTAGTTGTAGCTGCACACCACGATCATCAGCGCCCAGGGCAGATACGGCAGATCGCCACGCTTTGAGGCCAGCCTGTACATGC
Organism: uncultured Verrucomicrobiae bacterium; assembly: GCA_963795955.1. Lineage (GTDB taxonomy): Bacteria > Acidobacteriota > Terriglobia > Terriglobales > Acidobacteriaceae > Granulicella. The sequence continues at coordinate 82,862 of CAWCJK010000008.1, read as the reverse complement.
GTGTAACCAGCAGCGCCGCCGCAAACACCGCCACAAGGCCTATGACATTCAGCGCTGCAAGCTCTGGCTGACGCAGCGCCCCGGTCCTGCCGCTGCCCATGCGCCGCAACAACGCCGAATCACCCGCCCAGCGCAACGGCCACATCAGCAACATGCGCCCTTGGAACGGCATTCGCTCCGTCCCCAGCGCGTATCGCCGCAGCGACAGGTAGCTCATCAGCGAAACGATGTAGTAGCGTACGAAGTTCACCGTTGCGAGCGCCAGGCTGACGTAGGCCACCCAGCCGACAACGCTCGACCTCGAATTCGATCGGCTATTCAAGATCAGCCCGAGCCGAACAGCCCTCGATCGCACCGCGCCTGCCGCTCAGCAACCTCTTCTCAGAATCGGTATCGCTTCACCTTACACCGCCGCCGCCGCGCCGCGTTTCGCCCCGCCTGCGGTGCACCTCCGACCAGAACCTGCGCCGGGCTATTCCATCGCCCCCGGCTTTCCGATATCGTCAATGAGGAGCCATCTTTTGTGCGCCAGCCCCCCGCATCCCGCCCCTACCAGCCCTCGTTCCGCCTCGGTGAACTCTCCCCCGAGGAACGGAGTCTCTACGACACGCTGGACCCCGCGCGCATTCCGCAGCACGTCGCCATCATCATGGACGGCAACGGCCGGTGGGCCGGCAAAAGGGCGCTGAAACGCTTCTTAGGGCACCAACAAGGCGCTGAAAGCGTGCAATTTGTGGTCGAAACCGCCTCCCGCATCGACCTCCCCTGGCTCACGCTCTACGCCTTCTCGCTCGAAAACAACCTCCGCCGCCCCAAATCGGAGGTCACCTTCCTCATGAAGCTCCTCAAGAGCTACCTCGTCTCCAACGTTCAGCGCATGCAGGACAACAACATCCGCATGGCGTATATCGGCCGCACCCACGAGCTCCCCAAGGAAGTGCAGGAGACGATGCATTGGGCTGAGGAAGCCACCGCCAAGAACACCGGCACAACGCTCACCCTCGCGCTCAACTACGGCTCCCGTTCCGAGATCGTCGATGCCGCCCGCACCCTCGCCCATCGCATGCTCGCCGAGGCCGCCCATCGCGGCATCTCCGTTGAAGACATGCTCGCCGCCGAGGGCGTGGACGACGGCATCAACACCCGCATCTCCGAGGAGCACCTCTCCTCCGCCATGTACACCGCCGGCATGCCCGACCCTGACCTCGTCGTCCGCACCTCCGGCGAGCAGCGCATCTCCAACTTCCTCCTTTGGCAGATCGCCTACGCCGAGATCTTCGTCACCGACCGCCTGTGGCCCGACTTCCGCGGCATCCACCTGCTCGAAGCCATCGCCGCCTACCAGGGCCGCGAACGCCGCTTCGGCGGCCTGGGCGAGTCCAGCGACGAAGACCTTTCCGCGGTCCTTCCCACTGAAGCCGAGATGGCCCGGCGCTGACCTCAGCCGGCCCTCTCCGTTCCCGTTACGGGAAAAGCGGAAAAATAAACCCCCTCATATCAGCGTCTTCCAAACGCCTGAAACGTTTACTCCCTCAGAGCGGCGCACGCTCCTCGCCCGCTCGGAGGCGCTGTCATGGGCAGCAAACTAAGCCGGAACATCCGTTCGACCACCACACTCCTGATCCTTGCCCTCACTTGGGACGGGCTTGCGCATGCAGCCAAACCGTCCAGCAAACTCGCGGCACTTATCGCCGCGACGCAGACCCCCGGCCCGGTCACGACCTCTCCCGCCCAGCTGCCCGCAGCCCAGGACACCGTTCCCGCCCCGTCCGCTCGCGATCGCCTCCGCGCCGCCCACACCGTCTATCTCGCGCCGCCAAAGGTCGACCCGCACTTCGCCGTCTCGGGTACCGAGGCCTATGACGCCGTGCTCGACAGCCTCAACCAGTGGGGCCGCTATCGCATCGTTTCCGACGCATCGCACGCCGATCTCGTCCTGCAACTCCACGGCCAGGTCACCGAGTTCGACACAGCCGGAACCCCGCCCGACTACACGCCCTCGGTCTACTACAGCTCGAGCCTTGCACTGACCGTAGCGGACCCTCAGAATCTCGCGCCACTATGGGAGGTGAAGGTCCCGGTCCAAACCGGATTCGGTCGCAAGGCGCGCACCCTGAAGGTGGCCACCTCCGGCCAAAACGTCGTCAGCAACCTCAAATTGGCCGCCGGAGACACCCTGACAAGTCAGGACAAGACGGCTCTCAAGACAATCTCCGCCGCAAAGAACCGAGCGGTCATCATCCTCGTCGTCTCCGCGGCCGCTGTGGCACTGGCCGCGCTTCTCTCCGTCCACTTCATGCACAAGAACGCCGCGGACTTCTGCCAGGCGCACGGCCTCACACCCTGTCCAGGTGCCTGAGCCCTGCCCCAAGGGCGCGCAAAACTGAAGACCCCGGCTAGCCGGGGTCTCTCGGTGTCTAAGCTGGTTGGCTTAGGCGTGCGCGCGCGAATGGTGCGCGTGCACAAAGTGATAGGGTGGCCACGGACCGGAGAGCTGCATGGCACAGTCCTTCATCTGCAGCGTGGCCGAGCTGTACTTGTTCTGATAGCGCTCAACTGTCTTTTTATCCACCAGATGCGCGATGTCCAGCAGCATCTTGCCGGACTCCATGCGCTTGCAGGTAATCTCTTCCTCGAGCGGCAGGAACATCCGGTGCATCTGCACCGACAGCGCCCGAGCCCGCGACTGGCGCTCGCGCTGGCGCACGGCGGACTCGCGAAGCTGCGAAAGGTACGCCTGACCGGCGGCCTTGACCGTCAGCGGAAGCTCTTTTTCGCCGCAAACATCATCCACCAGCAGCTTGAGGTGCATCTCCGCCTTGCCCCGCAACCGCTCCACATTTGCCATGAAGTGCCGCTGGTTGGAGCGAACCGAGCGCCGCAGCGCGTCGTCGTCGTCAAAACAGGTTCCGAAACGGAACGGAAGAACCGTAGACCGCCCAAACGTGGAGGCAATCACCCGCGCGTGATCGCGCGCAGCCGACGACGCTTCGGCCCCGGAGATCCGGACCGCATCCTCAGGCAGGTGTTCTGACACGACCACTGTCAGATCAGCAGCCGGGAACAGAAATGTCTGTCCGCCGAATAGTCCCAGCACCCCCTCCAGGGGTACGGGCCGGCGATGGTGGGCGAGCTCAGGAAATGCTGAGCGTTCCGCAATGCAGTAGGCGTACCAACCCATGACCGTAATGCTCCTCAGGCCTGCCAGGCAGAACCGGCAGGAAGATCACCGCGAAGAAAAACAAACCCGACAGTCGAGCACCAGCCTGGCACGTGCCAACAACTCCTTGCGCACTATACCGATGGCGAGGCAGATACTATGCCTGCAAGAAGACGATTGGCAAGACATTGTTTTTGCGATAGACGCAACCCTCCGCCGCTACTCTGCATCCGCCACCCCGCCCGCCACAGCCGCTTCCTGTTAAACTGAAACGATGTTCGGCGCCGACCTCCTGTCTGGCGCCCGCTCCCCAGCCCTGTCAAGGACGGAAACCCCAGAGTGAACACTGCTATCAAACGCGACGGCAAGCAGACCGACCAGTTCGTGCTCGCCACCGAGCACGGCATCAAGTGGGCCCGCAGCAACCGCCAGACCACATTTCTCGTCGGCGGCATCGCCCTCCTGCTTCTGATCGTCATCGCCGTCGGCTATTCCATCTATGACCATCGCACCGCCGAGGCCCAGAGCGCCTTCGGTCAGGCCATGCAGATCTACCAGACGCCCGTCGCCCCCGCAGGTCAGCCGATCCCCCCGGGCGTCAAGGCCTTCACCAGCGTGAAGGAACGGGCGGCCAAGGCTAACGGCCAGTTCCTCGACGTCGCGAACCGCTTCAACCTCACCGAACCCGGCAAGCTCGCACTTTACTTTGCCGGCGTGACCTATATGGAAGAGGGTCAGAACGGCCAGGCCGAGGATGCCCTCCAGAAGGTCGCCAAGGGCTTCAACGGCGACACCGCCGCCCTCGGGAAGCTCGCTCTCGCACATCTCTACCAGGACACCGGACGCAACGACCAGGCCGTCTCCCTCTACCAGGAGCTCGCCAAGGGCCATGCCACCACCGTTCCCCCGGGACTCGCCCAGTTGCAACTCGCGGAGCTCTACACCTCCGAGGGCAAGACCGAGGAGGCGCGCCACATCTACGCCGAGCTGAAGGACAAGGACAAGGACGCCAAGGGCAACCCCGGCGTGGTTGGCCAGATCGCCTCCGACAAGCTGAATCCCCGTCCGGCAGCCCCGCTTCCGCCACCCGCGGAGTAACCGTCGCTTCCTGAATCACCCGAAGCCTCGCGCCCGCCGCGAGGCTTCTCGTTTTCGCCCAGCCGGTTACCTCGGCTCGCCGTCATGCGACTCCAGGTTCAACGCTGTAGACTGCGCGCTCAGATGCCCCGTCAGGTTCGCAGCCAGGGCCTCCGGCGAGCGCAGGCCCTCTACTACCGTCCAGATGTCGCTCTTCCGCTGCCCCGTCGGGACCGGCGGAACCCAGGCCGGCAAACCGAGCCGGAGGTATTCGGCCAGCGTGCAGGCGTGCGACTCATACAGCCTGCGCACCGCCAGCAGTCGCGCCCCGGTCTCCGCCGGCTCGTGCGAGGACAGCTCCGTCTGCTGCAACATCGAGCAAAGCCTGCCGAGATCGGCATCCGGCAAGCGCAGCGGCGGCTGCTCGCGCAGGCGCCGCTCCTCCGGGTCTAGGTGAAATACGTGCACCAGGTCCACCAGCGTGTGGCGTCCGATGGCAAAGGTCAGTTGCGCCTGCCGCGTCTCGGCGCTGTCCAGCATGGTGATCAGCAGGGCACAGGTGTCGAGCACCGCCGTCAGCGCTGCCAGCCAACTTTGGTTGTCGTGCTGCGAGCGGTAGTAGCAAAGAATCGGGTACGAGATGTGCGTCTCCAGCATCTGCGCGCACCAGTGCTCCCACTCCGCCAGCAACGCCCGCAGATCCTTCAACCCGCCGTCGTAGTTGTGCCGCAGCAGAAGCTCCGCTGCCGTGGGCGGCGACCCCGCACGCGCGTCGAGCAGCCCCACCAGCACCTCACGCTGCGAAAACGCCGTGTACAGCACCGGCACATAACCGATCACCAGCGCGATGAACCCCAGCCCGGTCCCCGCTTCCAGCACGGTCATCAGCCGGGCCACATGCGATCTTGGCAGCACGTCGCCCAGCCCCAGCGTGAACAGCGTCGTTCCGCTGAAGTACAGGCACGAGCGCAGCCGCGCGATCTGGTGCCCACTTGCGAGCATGGGATCCTGGAACGGAATCCGCAGCCCGAAGAACACCAGCCCGAAGCCACACGTCAGCAACACCGCCCAGACGAAAAACAGCACCAGCAATGAGAGCGGACCGTAGATGCTGTACAACTGGTCACGCTGTGCCCGCGACGGTAACGCCGCTGCCACCATGCGCCACGGCCCCCACGTTGCGAGGAAGAACACGCGCGTGATTCGGAACCGGCCTACCGGCCTGCGCGGCAGAATGATGCTTTGGAACGCGTCCAACAGCACCACCGCCAACAAAATGAAGCCACAAATTGACGCCACAACGCGCATCCAAGGTCCTCTCTTGCGCGCCAGGCGTCGAGCGTGCGATCGTTTGTACCAGCTCGCGTCGCAAGAGGTTGCCTGGACGTACATGCGTACACCGTAACCTGCCGCTAGACTAGAGCAAATCGGCCCCCCTCCGGATGTGCTCGCTTTCGTCCTCACCCAAACGAACGCTCAACAGGTCTGCGAATCTCCGCGACGAGGTGCCTCGCCCATGAAGACGCGCGTTCTTGTTGTCGATGATGACCGGCTCGTTGCTGACACCCTGTGCATGGTCTACCGCGCAAACGGCTACGAGTCCGAGGCCCGGTATTCCGCCGCCGATGGATTCGAGTGCGCGCGGAACTACGTTCCTGATCTGATCCTCTGCGACGTGACCATGCCCGACGAGTCCGGCCTCGAACTCGCCTACCGCATGGAACAGACCATGCCCCGAACCCGGATGCTGATGCTGACCGCCTACGCCAGCAACGCCCCCGAGGTACGTGCGCAATCCCGTCGCATGCAGCGCCCTCTGCGGTTGCTCAGCAAACCCTGCCGACCGGATGACCTGCTGCGCGAAACCCGCGCTCTCCTCTACAACTCGTAGTTGACCGGTTAGGTCGCACGCCGTACACTCGAACGGTGGCGGACCCATCCCATCCAGAGCCTGAGCCTTCCCTCGCGAGCCTTCGCCGCCGCGGAAAGCCCCGCCGCCCCATGGCCGGCCAGCCGGACCTCTTCTCCCACCTGACTAACGGGCCCGGAAACATCTTCACCGCCGCCGAGGTCCAGCCCCTCGAGCTCTCCGAGAAGCCCGAGCCGGCACCCCGGCCGCCCGCACCCACACCGACCGCCAAGGCACCCGAACCGCCTCCAGCATCGACGCCCGCCGCAACCGTTGTGGTCACCCAAACCACCGTTGAGGTCGAGCTTCCTCCGCCTCCGGCACCCGACCCCCAGCCCGACCCCCAGCCCGACCCCGAACCCCAAACCTGGACCGTCTCCGGCCTCGTCCGTCACGTCCGCGGCCTCGTCGAGCGCGGCTACGGCCAGGTCGCGGTCGAGGGCGAAATCTCCAACTGGCGCCCCTCCGGCAGCGGCCATTGCTACTTCACGGTCAAGGACGCGAACGCGCAGCTCTCCGCCGTCATGTTCCGCCGCCAGGCCTCGCTTCTACGCTTCCGCCCCTCCGACGGCGACGCCGTCCGCCTCCACGGCCAGCTCAGCGTCTACGAGAGCCGCGGCCAGATGCAGCTCATTGTCGAGTGGATGGAGCAGGTCGGCTTCGGTGCCCTGCTCGCAGCCGTCCAGCGCCTCAAAGAGCGCCTCCGCCGCGAGGGCCTCTTCGACCGCAAGCGCCCGCTTCCTCCGTTTCCGCGCTGCATTGGAGTCATCACCAGCCTGCAAGGCGCCGCCCTCCGCGACATCGTCAAGGTCTGCCGCCGCCGCCACGCCGCTGTGCATCTGCTCATCTACCCCGCCGCCGTCCAGGGCCCCAACTGCGCAGCCGAGGTCGCCGCTGGCCTCCACTGGTTCAACGCCCACCCTGACCGCGCCGAGGTCGTCCTCGTCGCCCGCGGCGGCGGCAGTTGGGAAGACCTCCACGGCTTCGACGACGAGCGTGTCGCCCGCGCCATCGCTGCCTGCACCCTCCCCGTCATCACCGGCATAGGCCACGCCACCGACTCCACCGTCGCCGACGCCGCCGCCGACGTCTGCGCGCCCACGCCCTCCGCGGCCGCCGAACTCCTCACCGCGGCCCAGCACCGCGTCGAAGAGCGCGTCGAGGTCCTCCGCCGCCGGCTCCTCCGCGCCGCTAGCCACCAGCTCGTCCAGGCCCAAAACCGCTTCGCCCGCCTCAGCGCCCTCGCCGTCCTCCGCCGCGTAGAAAACAGCCTCAACCGCCGCGCCCAACGGTCTGACGAGCTCACCTTCCGCGCCGAATCCGCCCTCCGCCAACGCCTCCGCCGCAACGAAGCCCGCCTCACTGCGCTCACCGCGCGCCTCAACCAGGGGAACCCGACAGTCCGCCTCAGCACCGCGCACCGCCGCCTCGAGCGCCTCGAATCCCAACTCCGCACCTTCACTGAGCAACAAACAGCCGTCCGCAGCCGCAAGCTCGAGCGCGCCAACGCCCGCCTTCACGCGCTAAGCCCCCTGAGCGTCCTCGAGCGCGGCTACGCCCTCGTCTACGGCCCCGACAACCACCTGCTCCGCAACGCCGCCGCAGCGCAAGAAGGCACCACCATCACCGCCCGCCTCGCCAAGGGCTCCCTCCGGGCCATAGTCACCGAGAGCTGAAGCGCTGAGGACAGGTTCACTGTCCTCCGCTTTGCACGGGTTCAGTCATCCCGTCGCGCTCAGGATTCCTTGCCACGCCACACTGACCCGTTTGGGTCATGGCGTGCTACGCGGTTCACGGCTATACTCCCGCACGCGTTCGCAACAGAGTCACCCGTCACGCCAATGGGCTCGGCTGTACTCGGCTTGGGGAGAGCAAGTGAAGAAGACATCCGCTGTACCTGGCAGCAAGCAGCCCTGGCCTTCGGCTCTCCTCCGTGTAGCGCACGTCGTTGTCCTGGCGGTGGTTTTCGCCGCGATCGCCGGATGCGGCGGAAATAATGCGCCGAGCACTCCGGCGCCAATGAACCTCGTCTATCCACAGACCAGCATCACCGGCGTCGTCGGTGCGCCGATCAGCCTCGACAGCCCTACCGTCAGCGGCACCGTCGTCAGCTACGCGGTCACCCCTGCGCTCCCTGCCGGTCTCAGCTTCAGCACGTCAACCGGCGCCATCTCCGGCACGCCCACAGCCGTGAGCGCCCAGGCTGCCTACACGGTTACAGCGACGAACAGCTCAGGATCGACGACTGCCAGCATTCAGATCACGGTGAACCCGGCGGCGCCCACAAGCCTCACGTACCCGCAGACCTCGATCACCGGCACGGTCGGCACCGCCGTCGCTGCGGATACGCCGACGGTTACGGGCACAGTCACCGGCTACAGCATCAACCCAGCGCTTCCGGCCGGACTGAGCCTCAACACCACCACCGGAACGATCTCCGGGACACCGACCGCCGTCACTGCACAAGCCACCTACACGATCACGGCCACCAACGTCTCCGGCTCCACAACGACTACGGTCCAGATCACGATCAACCCGGCCGCACCCACGGGCCTGACCTACTCACAACCCACCATCACAGCCACGGTCGGCACTGCAATCACCACCGACACCCCCACTGTCACCGGCACCGTCAGCACCTACGGCGTCAGCCCCGGTCTCCCTGCGGGGCTCAGCTTGAACACAACAACTGGCGCTATCTCTGGCACACCAACGGCGGCCGCCGCACAAGCCACCTACACCGTCACGGCGACCAACGTCTCCGGCTCTACGACGGGAACCGTCCAGATCACCATCACTCCCGCTGCACCCACCAACCTCGTCTACCCACAGACCGCAATCAGCGCGACGGTCAGCGAGACCGTCCCCACCGACACGCCCACTGTCACCGGCACGGTCACGAGCTACAGCATCACTCCGTCGCTCCCCGCCGGCCTCAGCTTCAGCTCGTCGACAGGTACGATCTCGGGCGCGCCAACCGCCACCAGCGCGCAAGCAACGTACACCATCACCGCCAGCAACGCGGCGGGTTCAACCACGGCCACCGTACAGATCACCGTCAGCAGCTTCAGCGCGTTCAGCTTGCTCGACCTCGGGCACGCAAACTCCATACGAACCCTGCGCCTCCAGCCGACTCGCGTCTTCAGTCAGGACACCAGCGGTCATTGGGTGCTCTGGGACTATGCCTCGGCCACACAGCTCGTCAGCGGCGACCCGCTCGTCATCAATTCAACGACCCCGTATCCATCCGATATGGCCGGCTCCGTCCTGGCCATCGGCACCGCGAACGCAGTCGAAATCCGTTCCAGCACGGATGCAAGTCTCATCGCCACGCTCACCGGGCCAAGCCTCGACCCGCCATCGGGCACATCGGCGTGGTGGAAGCTCGCCACCGACGGCAGCTATATCGTCTCCGGCTACAGCGGCGGCCTGTCCGTCTGGAGCACCAGAGACGGACATCTCCTCTTCAGCCTTCCCGGCGACTACTCGAGTGCCATCGCCTTCGCCACGCCCACGCAGATTCAGATCGCGCAGGGCCCATCAGGTGCCAGCGTCATCGAGACCGACAACGTTCCCGCCGGTACCTCGTCGGTCGGGCCGGCCTTCACAGGTACCTTCAACACCTGGTTCAGCGACGGAAGCCACTTCATCACCAACACCGCAGGCAGCGGCAGTCCGCTTTCCTTCAACGTGTACATCTACTCGGCCGCTTCCACGCAGCAGGGCACGCTGGCGGTGGACAACGTCGACGCACTCGGCGGCTATGCCAACTGGTTCTGGATTAACGACCCTGTCACCGGTGGAGACTTCCGTCTGTATCCGGTCGGGAGTACCACACCCACCACCACATGCACATGCAGCAACCTTGGGACGTTGGGAGTCGTGGCTCCCTTCGGGTCTACCGTCGGTCTGCTGCCCTATGGCACCCCCACCGCATACATCCTTGACCTCTCCGGTCCTACCCCGACCATCACTCAGAGCACACTGCCGGTCACTTACGACAGCGTCTTCGCCGCGACGTCGCCCACACAGTGGGTCGTAGGGAACGCGAACGGCGTCGTCCTCGACGGTGCGAGCGTCGCCGCAACGCCGCGCTTCTTCGGCTATGGCAATGTTTTCAGCATGGCCGGCGCGCCCGGCTCTGTAGCCATCGCTACAGCGATCGGGAAGATCCTCCTCTACGCTCCAAGCTCGCAGGCCCTCACCGGCAGCATCGATTTCAGCAGCTCCAAGCTCAAATGTCGTCCGATGGCAGCATCCTGGCTGCCATGGAGGGGTCCAACTCTTCGCAATATGAAAACGCCGGTACTCTCAACATCTACTCACTTCCCTCAGCGACGCTCAGCGATACGTTCGCGTACACGAACAGCGAAACCGCAGGATCCACGGAACTCTTCGACTTCGCGATCTCGAGCTCCGGCAATGCTCTGGCCCGTGTTCTCGGGACATGGGATACGGCGCTGCGCTACTACGATTTCACTCGCGAGGAAACTCCCCTGTCCGGCTCCCCAATCCTCTGGTCCGACAATCCCCCGCCGACCTTCGCCGACCAGGTCTCCTCATTCCTGCTCTCGCCCGACGGCACGCTTATAGCCACCTCCACCGCACAAAGCGGGGTCAGCTACTCATCCGCGTCGACCACGAACATCTACAAGAACGGCTCTCTCGTCGCCACAGTGAACGGGGTGGTGGTCGGCTGGATCGACAACAACCGACTGCTCGTTGACACGTTCAGCGCCCCATCTGGGCGGTCCCAAACCGTCAGCTACCTCGGCGCCGTCATCTACGACGCAACCGGGGCTCAGATAGCAGCGCTTCCCGCCCTCCCTGAACTGGTTCAATATGCCACCGGCTTCATGGCGGTCGATTCGGATTCCATCTACTCGCCGTCGACCTACGCAATCTACTCGCTGACGACCGGGGCCGCGCTTTGGACCGAGACTCTTCCCCATCCAGCACCCGTGTACGCCCACGCGACCTCCACCACCTCCGGCAGCTACGTCGTCTTCATCTCCGGTACCAAGGTCATGGTCGATCTCCCCTAAACCCCCGCCCAGACATCGGCAACCACGCTGCCGGCTCCGCTTGGCAACGACAGCCTCTTCGCGTCAGAGCCGCGACGCAGGTTTCTCGTGGACTCGCCATGACATCTGCGCCACCCAGACGCGGGCCATGCACCGCGAGGCAACCGGCTCTCCGCCACATCCAAACTCCGCGCATCCGAACCGTGCAATCTGAGTCCTATCTCCAAGTCCCTGGGCAAGACTGGCTTCTTGGCACCTGCGGCGAGCGTCACCATGCAAAACCCTCTCTCCGCTCTGTTCCAACCCGTCGCGGCCACGGCCATCCCCAAGGACGCCTCGACCCGCGGCATCTTCTGGCTCTTTGCCGTCTCCTTCGCCTGGAAGTTCCTCGAGCTCGCGGTCGCCGCCTACGCCGCCATCACCGCGCACAGCCCCGCTCTGCTGGCCTTCGGCTCGGACACGCTCGTCGAGGTCATCTCCGCGACCGTCGTCATCTCGCAGTTCCTTCCCGGCCGCCGCCTGTCCGAAAAGCCGCGCCGCGCAATTTGCCGCCGCTCTGCTCATCATCCTCGCGTTCGTCGTCGCCGCCGCCACCGCGGCATCCCTCATCTTCCACCTGCAGCCCGAAACCAGCCGCTCCGGCATCGCGATCACCGCCGGCTCGCTGCTCGTCATGCCTCTGCTCGCCTACTGGAAGCGCCGCGAAGCCCACCGCTTCGGCAACCCGGCCCTCGCCGCCGACGCCGTGCAGTCCGATGACCTGCGCCTATCTCGCGCTGCTTGCGCTGCTTGGCCTGGCCGCGCGCGCCGTCTTCGGCATCGCCTGGTTCGACGACCTCGCCGCCCTGCTCTCGCTGCCGCTCCTGCTCCGCGAAGCCCGCGCCGCCTGGCGTGGACACCTCGGCTGCGCCTGCTAGCGCGGCGGCGAGCCCCAACCCCGACTCTCCCCTCAAGTTGTAGATCGTCCCAGCCCCTCGCCGCGCCAAGCCTCGTAAAATAACAAGCGGAGACCCAAGCAGCATGCGCAAGTTGTTCGGAACCGATGGCATTCGCGCCGTCGCCGGCGAAGCCCCGCTGGACCCCCGCACCATCTACGCCGTCGGAACGGCACTCGGCAGAAAGCTAGCCGCGGACAACACCGCCGCGCCCATCCACGTCGTGCTCGGCATGGACACCCGCGAGTCCGGCCCCTGGATCGCCGCCACCCTCACCGCTGGCCTCCGCTCCGCCGGCGCCGAGGTCGAGTTCGCCGGCGTCCTCACTACCCCCGCCATCGCCTTCCTCGCCCGCAAGCACGGCTACGCCGCCGGCGTGGTCATCTCCGCCTCGCACAATCCCTGGCAGGACAACGGCATCAAGATCTTCGGCGGCGACGGCTACAAGCTCCCCGACGCCGTCGAACTCGGCATCGAGTCCCTGATCGAACAAGAGCTCGCCAGCAACACCAGCGGCGATCGCGCGGTCGCAGCCGATCCCTCCACACTCCCGCCCGTCAACGAGTCCCTCCGCGCCGAGTACGTGCAGTTCCTGCGCGACGCCGTCCCCGGCCTCTCGCTCGACAACCGCAGCGTCGTGATCGACTGCGCCAACGGCGCCGCCTCCGCGGTCGCCCCACAACTCTTCGCCGAACTGCAGGGCACCGTCGAGGTCACGCACGCCTCCCCCGACGGTCGCAACATCAACGAAAAGTGCGGTGCTCTCCACCCTGAGATCGTCGCCGCTGAAGTAAAACAGCGCGGTGCCGTCATGGGCTTCACCTTCGATGGCGATGCCGATCGCGCCCTCTTCGCCGACGAGAACGGCCGAGTCGTCAACGGCGACGCGGTCATGCTCGCCTGCGCCCGCGACCTCCAATCCCGCGGTCAGCTCGCCGGTGACACCGTCGTCGCCACCACGATGAGCAACATGGGCTTCGAAGCCGCGCTGCGCCGCTCCGGCATCCGCATGCTCCGCGCCCAGGTCGGCGACAAGTACGTCCTCGAAGAGATGCAGCGCTCAGGCGCCGCGCTCGGAGGCGAGCAGTCCGGCCACATCCTCTTCCCCGCCAAGGCCACCACCGGCGACGGCCTCCTCACCGCCCTGCTCGTCCTCGACGTCGTGCACCGCTCTGGCAAGACTCTCGGCCAGCTCGTCGCCGACCTCAAGAACTTTCCACAGGTAATCCTCAATGTTCGTGTGCGCGAGAAGAAGCCGCTCGACACCCTCCCCCGCGTCGTCTCGGCGATCCGCGAGGCCGAAGGCGAACTCGACGGCACCGGCCGTGTCGTCATTCGCTACAGCGGAACCGAGGCACTCGCGCGCGTCATGATCGAGGCAGAGGACGAGAGCCGCATGCGCCACCACGCAGAAGCGATCGCCGCGGCCATCCGCTCAGAGCTAGGCGCTTAGCGGCGTTTCACAGCCGCCAACCCGCTGCTACTCGCAGCTGCTCATCCGGGATCGGCGTTAGCAACGTTGCCACCCCAGACAGACTCGCCCGCACTCAACCCGGTACCGTATCTGCCACAAACGTCTCACGAGACTCCCGATGCTGTCCCGGGTTGGAGCATCAGGCATCTTCCAGCAACCTTCCGCCGATGCAACGGCTGCGGGAGACTTGATCCCACCTTAGGGTGGAGATCGCTCCCGGACGAGGCATGGTCTTTATGGCAGCTACGACGGAAGCTAAGACTGTCAGATCACATCTTCACCCTGTTTCGCACGACAGCCTGATCCACCAGAGCAATAGAAAGCAGGCTATGCAAGAGGAAACAAAGTTGGAAACCTCCGCCAATTTCGGTCAAACGATCTCCTACGATCAGGGCGCCGTCTCCCTCTCGGAGGTCATCTCTGCGCTCACCTTTGCGCTCGATCTGACCGATGGCGCCGTTCCGGGCCACTCCCTGCGCACCTGTCTCATCGGCATGCGCTTGGCCGCCAGCCTCCGCATCCCCGAGGCCGAGCTCACCAGCCTTTACTACGCCCTTCTGCTCAAAGACATCGGCTGCTCCGACAACGCCGCACGTCTCTCGCAGATCATGGGCGCCAGCGAGGGGCCCTGGTCGCTCGATGGCCTCGCCGTCGATATGGGCACCAACCCCGCGCTGCTCGAGCGCATCTGGCGCGAGGTCCTGCCCGACGTTCCGCTGCCCGACCGCATCGGCCGCATGCTGGGCATCAGTTCCGCTGCCTCTCGCGACCAGCGAAGCGCCGTCGACGGCCAAAGCACGCGCGGAACCCGCATCATGCAGCATCTCGGCATGAGCACCGTCACGATCGAAGCCGTTCGCCACATGGACGAGCGCTGGGACGGCACCGGCCTGCCGCTGAGCCTCCGCGGCGATCAGATCCCGCTCCTCTCACGTATCTGCGCCGTCGCACAGAGCCTCGATGCCTTCGGCACCGAGTTTGGCTCCGAAACCGCGCTCAAGATGGTTCGTAGCCGCCGCGGCACCTGGTTCGACCCTGATGTGGTCCGCGCCGCGCAGGCCCTGCACACCTCTGGCCGGTTGTGGAAGGAGTGCCAGCCCTTCGACGTCGAAGAGACCCGTTCCGAAGTCCTGCGCCAGGACCCCGGCTTCTCCTCCCCGCTCACTCCCGAGCGCGTCGACCGTATCTGCGAAGCGTTTGGCAACGTTGTCGACGCGAAATCGCCCTTCACCTACTCCCATTCGCTCGGTGTCACCGAGGTGGCGATCAGCATTGCCATGGAGCTCGGCCTCTCTCCGGATCGCGTCTCCCTGGTGCGCCGCGCGGCGTACCTGCACGACATCGGCAAGCTCGCGGTGCCAAACAAGATCCTCGACAAACGCGGCCGCCTCACTCCGCAGGAGTGGGCAGTTGTCATGCGCCACCCCGCGCTGTCGGGCTCCATCTTGCGCCGCGTCGGCGCCTTCCGCGAACTCGCCGTCCTTGCAGCGGAGCACCATGAACGCCTCGACGGCTCCGGCTATCCCTACCACCTTCAGGCTGCCCAGCTCTCGATGGAGTCGCGCATCATCGCGATCTCCGACTGCTACGCCGCCATGGCAGAGGACCGGCCGTATCGACGTGGCCTGCAGGCCTCCGAGATACTCGGCCATCTCGCCCAGGATGTGCCTCTGAAGTATGATCCGCAGTGTTTCGCCGCTCTGCGCACCTGCGTTGACCGTTGGGGTGACAGCATGCCCCTCTCGGCGCCGGGCGCGGCAGCAACCACGCGAACAGGCTCCGCGGCCCGGGACCCCATCTCCGCCGACGCTCTCGTCGCGGCGTACTGACCGAGATCGATGCAGTTCACCCCCGTACTCAACGAACCCGCCGCTTTACCTCTGGTGGGCGAGAACATACGTTTCTCGGAGATCCTCTCCGCGCTGACGTTTGCGCTCGACCTCACGGAAGGTGCGCTTCCGGGCCACAACCTACGGTCGTGCCTGCTCGGCATGCGGCTCGCCGATGCCATCGGCATCCCGCCGCAGCATCGGGCTTCGCTCTTCTACGCTCTGCAACTCAAGGATGTCGGTTGCTCCAGCAACTCCGCACGCATGAGCGCACTCATCGGCGGAGACGATCGCCTCTTCAAGTCCGTCGTGAAGCTGCAGGACTGGACCCATCCCAAACGCCTTAGTCCCCGCGTCACCCGCATGCTCTGGGAGCAAGTTCTGCCCGGCGGCCGCATCTCGGAGCGCCTTCAGCGCACGTTGAAGCTTGCCGCGAGCCAACACACCCAGAACCGCGCGATGATCGAGTTGCGCTGCGAGCGCGGCGCCAACATCGCCCGCCAACTCGTCATGGGCAACACCGTAGCCGACGCGATCCTCCACCTGGACGAGCACTGGGACGGTTCCGGCTACCCCGATCAACTGCGCGGGCACGCCATCCCGTTGCTGTCGCGCATCTGCTCCGTCGCGCAGAATCTGGATGTGTTCGCGTGCGCCTATGGCCCTGCGAAGGCGCTCCGCATCGTTCGCTCGCGCCGCAAAAAATGGTTCGACCCGGAGATCGTTGCCGCAGCTGAGGCACTCGCCTCCGAGCACCAACTCTGGACCTCTTGTCTCCCGACCGACAACGTCGAGCACACGCGCAGGGCCGTACTTGACCTCGATCCGGGCCTTCGTTCCGAACTCAGCAGTGAGCGACTGGATCTCATCTGCGAGGTCTTCGCCGACGTCGTCGATACAAAAAGTCCGTTTACCTTCCATCACTCCGTCGGGGTCGCTGAGGTCGCAGAGGCGGTGGCCGACCAACTCGGGTTCGGCATCGATCGTCGCAAGGTCGTCCGCCGCGCCGGCCTCTTGCACGATATCGGCAAGCTCGGTGTACCCAATTCCATTCTCGACAAAGCCGGAAAGCTGAACGCCGACGAGTGGTCCACCGTCCGCCATCACCCGACGCTGTCAGGAGCTATCCTGCGCCGCGTGCCCGCGCTGCGCGGCGTCGCCATGCTCGCCGAAGAACACCACGAGCGACTGGACGGCTCCGGCTATCCGCGCCGCCTCACGGCTCGCGACATCTCGCTGGAGTCACGCGTCATCGCGCTGGCCGACAACTACGCCGCTATGGTCGAACGCAGACCCTATCGGGACCCCATCGATCCCAGGCAAGCCATCGAGACGCTCTCTCACGAGGTCGGCACGAAGCTCGACCCAACCTGCTTTGAGGCGCTTGAAGCGGTCGCACGCAAGTGGCCCGACGGCCTCCCCGCCTCGCAACGCGGCGCTCATCAACCACGAAGAGCCTGCCTTCGCTTCCTCCAACGCCGCTTGAAGAACATCGAACACGCATTTACTTGATGTCCCGCCAGTTCTGGCCGAGCCCCACTTCGGCCACGATCGGCACCCGGAACTCCGCCGCACCTTCCATCTCTTCCTTCACCAGCGCCTGCATCTCGTCTGCCTCGTCGGGCACAACATCGAACAGCAACTCGTCATGCACCTGCAGCGTCATCTGCGACCGCAGCTTACGCCGGCGCATCTCCGCATCAATGCGAATCATCGCGACCTTGATCAGGTCCGCCGCCGTCCCCTGCAACGGCGTGTTCACCGCGGTCCGCTCCGCAAATCCGCGCTGATTCGGGTTCCGCGACTGGATATCCGGAATCGGCCGCACGCGCCCAAACGCCGTCTTCACCGCCTGGGTCCGGCGCACCTCATCCAGCGTGCGCTCGATAAACTCCGCGACGCCTTTATACCGGTCAAAGTAGCGCTCGATGTACTCCTTCGCCGTCCTCTGGTCGATGTTCAAATTCGCCGCCAAACCAAACGGCGAAATCCCATAGACGATCCCGAAGTTCACGGCCTTCGCCCGAGCGCGCGTCTCCTTGTCCATCGTCTCGGGGTCGACCTCAAACACCTCCGCCGCCGTCAACGTATGGATGTCCTTGCCCGTCCTGTACGCATCCACCAGCAGCGGATCGCCAGAAAAGTGAGCCATCAATCGCAACTCAATCTGCGAGTAATCCGCCGACATCAACAGGTTCCCCGGCGCCGCGATAAACGCAGCCCGAATCTCCCGTCCAACCGCCGTCCGAATCGGGATGTTCTGCAGGTTCGGATTGGTCGAACTCAGCCGTCCCGTAGCGGTCCCGACCTGGTTGAACGTCGTGTGGATCCGTCCCTGCGCATCCGCCAGCAACGGCAACTGATCCAGGTACGTCGACTTCAACTTCTGCAACTGCCGGTGCTCCAGCACCAGGGCCGGCACCTCGTGGTGCTGGGCCAGATCTTCGAGGATGTCCTGCGCCGTCGAGATCACCTTGCCCTTGCCGTACTTCAACGGCTTCGGCAGATCCATCTTGTTGAACAGCACATCCCCAAGCTGCTTCGGCGAATTGATATTGAACCGATGCCCCGAGCTCGCATAGATCTTCTCCGCCAGGTCATCGATCATCACCCCCAGCCGCGACCCCATCTCGCCCAGGAGCGGCAGATCCACACGAACCCCGGCCTGCTCCATCCGCAACAGCACATCGACAAGCGGCAGATCGATCTCGCGATACACATCCGTCAACGACGAGTTCTCACTCAAGCCGATGCGTGCGCCGCCGCTGTCCCTCTTTCGGTTGTCATCCCCGAAGGGAATCTGCGCGTTGCTCTTGTCGCTGCCTTTGCTCTGCTCTCGTCCGCTGCCTCTTGCTCTCGGCCGTTGCTCTTGCTTTTCTTTCTGTCATTCCCGAAGGGAATCTGCTTCTCGCCTGCGCCCCCACCACTGCCCGCGTCAACCCCTCGTGCGCTGTGCCCTGCGCCGTGCTCGCTGTCCCCAAACAGCATCTCCGTCGTCATCGCCCCGCCCAACCCCGGCTCATCCTTCGGAATCGTGTGCTCCACAACCGACGCCTCGTCCATCTGCTCGCGTAGCGCCACCGCCAGCCGAGCCACCGCAGCCGCCGCCTCCGGCAACCGCTTCCCGTCGCTCGGATTCTCCTTCGTCGGCTGATGCACCAGCGCCCGACTGGTCGTACGAGCAGCGATGTCCACCAGGGTGTGCGATCCATGCGTCGGATTGATCAAGTAGCTCTGCAACATCACATCCGTGATCTCACCCCGAAGCTCCACCCCATGCGGCTCCAGCGCCCGCAGCACGGCCTTCAGATCATGCACCTGCTTCGGCAGAGCCCCATCCTCCAACGCCTCGCGCAAGCCCCGGCGCATCCAGCCCCACTTCAATGCCCAGGGCAGCCCTTACCGCCAACCCAACCCGACACGCTACATCACCATTCGAGTTGTCATCTCGACCGGATGGCGCGCAGCGCCGAACCGGAGAGACCTGCCTCGTCCGCTCCCCCAAACAACGACATCGTCTGGGCAGGCTCCGGTTCCGCCTCAACCCGGCCTTCTAGCTCCGCATCCGCACCGGCGTCCCCCGCCTCCGCGGCGACCTCTTCGCTCACGGCCTGCGACGTCTCTTTCAACGCAATCGCCAGGTGCCCAGCCTCACGGGCATCCTTCAACAGCCGCGCCAGGTCCTCATCCGTCGCCCGCGCCACATACTCCGGCACAACCTCTTCGGTATCCGGCGACAGCGACTTCAACAGCGTCGTGAACTCCAACTCCGTATACAGCTTGCGCAGCGCTGCCGTATCCGGCGGAGGCGTCCGCATCAACTCCAGGTCCGCCTCGATCGGCACACCGGTGTGGATCGTCACCAGCTCCTTCGAGAGCATGATGTTGTCCTTGTTATTCGCCAGCGACTCACGGTACGTCTTGCGCTTGATCGCCTCCGGCCGCGTCTGCGCCGCCTCAATCGCACCCTCCACGCTCCCAAACTGCTGTATCAGCTCAATCGATCCCTTATCCCCAATCCCCGGCGCGCCCGGGATGTTGTCGATCGAGTCCCCCCGCAGCGCCATCACATCAATCACCCGCGGCGGCGGCACCCCAAACGTCTCCTCCACCTTCTTCGGATCCAGAATCAGGTTGTCCTTCGTCGGGTTCAGGATGGACACGTTCTCGTTCACAAGCTGCTGCATGTCCTTGTCGCTCGAGACCACATACACGTGGTGCCCCAGCGCGCTCAACTGGCAGCTCAACGTCCCAATCACGTCATCCGCCTCGAACCCCTCATAAAACACGATCGGAATCCGAAACGCCTCCAGCGCCCGCCGGATATACGGCTGCTGCTGGATCAAATCCGGCGGCGTCTCCGTGCGGTTCGCCTTGTAGCCGCCGTACTCAACGCGCTCAAACTCCTGCGTCTTGATGTTGAACTTCTGCACATCCTTCAACTGCCCCGCAAGCTCGGTCCGGTGCACCGGCCGCCCCACGTCATACACCGCCGCCAGGTACTCCGGCTTGAAGTCCTCGCGCAGCTTCGCCAGCATGTTCACGAACACATACGTCGCCGCGGTCGGTATCCCCGTGCGCGTCGACATCGGCCGCGACCGCTGCATCGCGTGATACGCGCGAAAGATAAATCCCATCGTGTCCAGCAGGTAAACGGGCGGCTTCGTGGCAGACTTGCTCGTGTTCTCAGGCATCGCGTTCTCTACAGCTTAGATTGCGACGTGCTGTAGAAGATGTGTCATCTCGACCGGAGGCCGCAGCCGGAGCGGAGAGACCCCCGCATTCTGCTCCCGCCCATGCCCAAGTCCTCTCACCACTGCCCGAACAGCATCGAACCCACCGTATGCCAAGCTCGAACCTCAAACTCCTCGCCGCCGGCTCCCTCGCGATCACATTGCTGCTCATCCCCGCACTGGAAGCACAATCCTCCGCGGAAACCGCGGGCTGCCTGCTTCACAAAGACGTCTACACCTGCAACTGGCAGGCGTTTCACAACGTCCTGGACGCCGCCCACACCGTCCGCATAGAAACCCAGTCGCTCGACCGCTCCACCGCCGTCGCAACTGCGCCATCTCGCCGAAAAGCTCGGCAAAACCGTGGTCGAGGCCGATCAGCCCGCCGACCTCACCTTCCTGCTCATCCCCATCGACCCCACCGGCGTCGACTTCGGCCCCGCCGGCCGCGACCTCGCCACGCTGCGCATCTACGCGCCCGGCCACAACGGCACGCACGGCACCCTGCTTTGGGCCGAAACCTACCGCGGCCAGCCCGACCGCCCCTGGCCAGCGATCGCCCACGCCACCATCGAGCAGTTCCAGTCCCGCCTCCCACCTCGCTGACCCGGCTCACCCCCAAAAGCAAAGGGCCGACTGCAGAAGCAGTCAGCCCTTCCAAATCAACCCTCAAAAGCCATTACCCGGCGTTCGCGCCGGCGATGCCCTTGTTCACCAGGATCGTCACCACCACGCGCCGGTTCTGCGCCTGCGCCTTGCGGCCGTGCTCCGTCGCGACGGGGTTCGTCGTCCCCATCGCAGCGGGAGCCAGAATGCTCGTCAGCGGCACCGCGCCGGTCTGCTGGATGATCGACAGCACGGCCTCTGCACGCTCCGCGCTCAGCCGCTGGTTCAACGTCACCGGCCCGGTCTGCGACGCAAAGCCCTGCACCTCAATCATCACGCCAGGAGTAGACGCCGCCGACTTCACGAAGTCCGCCAGCTGCTCCTTGTACTTCCGGGCGACCGTGGTCTTGCCATTCGCGAAGTTGATCGTCAGGCTATCCTTCGTGTCGTACTGGTCCAGTGTCCCAAACCGCTGGTTCGTCTGCCCGATCGCCTGCTTGTTGTCAGCATTGGCCTGCGTGTTCGCCGCAATGCCCTGCTTGTTCGTGTTGATGTCCTGCCTGGCGCTCGCAATGTCCTGCGTATTCTGGTCGATGTTCTTCCGGTTGGTCCGGATGTCATCCTGCGCGGCTGCAACCTTCTGCGCCACCGGATTCAACCCCGCGTCGATCTGCTTCGCGGTCTTGAGCTCCCGCTTGCCGAACTCCACCTTGTCCGCCAGCAACTGGTGATCCGGGTTATACGTTCCCTCAACCTTCACCGGCAGCCCCGGAACCAGCTGTGTGATCCCCAGGTCCTTCCGGCCCATGCCGAGGAACCCGCCCTTTTGCCTGGCCTGCGTGTGGTCCGACAGCACCACCGTAAGGTTCGACGAGTCCGGCTGCTGCACCGTCATATTGGCGCCATCTCGCCCGACAATCAAACCCTCAACAGTCGCATGCTGCTGCGCAACCGCCGGCACAACGAGCAGCGCGGACGTGGCCAAAACCGCACCCAGGCCACACATGTTTCCCAATCGACGCTGAATATTCATGAGTCACTCCACTTCCCCGGCGAACCGCCCAGCGGCCGCCTGAATCCCTGTATTCACGAGCCCGCCACAACGAAGCCCAACCTGTGCGTTGTGCCGGGTACTGTCATAATTGGACGCACCCAAACCCCGATCGGGCCACAAGCCCCGCAAGAAACAAAGCACCCAATTTCAGCCCAAAAGCCTGTATAATTGGCTCCTTCAACTTACCTGCAGCCTACTCACCGCGGCGCCACCCTCGCCCGCAACCAGCGCCCTTCTTTCATCGATCTCCAGATCGGCATCCTGGTCCGCGCTCGTGAGCAGCCCGATTCGCATCCACCCATGAGGTGGGATTCGCTGCTCCGCCTCTTCCTCATGGCCTCATTGGTTCCCATACACGACAGCGCTTCGCTAGGCACTTCTGATCCCGGAGCCCGGGTCGCAGGCTGGCAGCTTCGCCCGTGCACGCTCGGCGTCACGCAACCGATGGCCGCTATGCCGCGGGTCGAGCAAGCGTGTTGAGCGCCCGGCAACTCAGCGGGAGGACCGCGATCATCCTCCTCACCGCCGCAGGGATCGCCATCCTACTGCTGATCCTATGGTTCGGCAGAAGTCTGTTTCTGCTCGCATTCGCCGGCGTTCTTCTGGCCGTTGTTCTTCGCTCCGTCACCGACTTCCTCAGTCAGCATCTGCACCTGCCCGACGCGCTCGCACTCGCGATCACCGGTATCGCTTTGCTTTCAGCCGTAGTGGGCTTCGTGCTTCTGGTGGCGCCTAACGTTCAAACGCAGGCCAAAGAATTATGGCAGCAGCTACCCCAGACCTTGCACCATGCTCGGGTGCAACTCCAACAGCACGCCTGGGGACGTCGGCTGCTCACGCAACTGCCAAGTGCCGGTGGTCTAGTCTCGAACGGAACAGACTTCGCCCAACACTCCATGCAGGTGGCCTTCGGCGTTCTTGGAATCCTGGGGAACGCCGTCGTGATCGCCTTTGTCGGGCTGTATCTCGCCGTCAACCCGCAACGCTACACGCGCGGCGCAATCGAACTGTTTCCTCCCGCGTGGCGAACCCAGCTTTCGGAGACCCTGAACGCAGCCGGCGCCGCACTTCGCCGCTGGCTCATCGGCAAGCTCCTCCTCATGATCTTCGTCGGGATCAGCACAGCCATCGGACTCTTTGCGCTGGGTGTACCGCTGGTCCTTCCGCTCGCCCTGCTCGCGGCGGTGCTGGACTTCATTCCCAACATCGGCCCGGTACTTTCGGCAGTGCCCGCGGTCATGCTTGCGCTTACGGTGGGTCCCTATCGTGCGCTCTGGGTCGCCGCGCTCTACCTCGCCGTACAAGTGATCGAGAGCTACATCCTCGCGCCGTTTGTGCAGGGCAAAGCTCTGTCACTGGCGCCGGCTGTTGCTCATCAGCGCGCAAGTATTGTTCGGACTCATTCTCGGGCTGCCCGGCGTCATCCTGGCGACACCACTGACCGTCGTGATCCTGGTCTTTGTCAGACGCTTGTATATCTCTGCGCTGCTCGAAAGGTGCTCCTCCGAAGCTCGCCCGTAATTCAGCCAAGGACCCTTGCGCTGCTCTGCTAAACCCTTGTCTCGCTCTTCATCGACTCTGAACCCGCCCGCCCCGCGGAGCCGCCCTACGCGCCAACTGTACGACTAGACCGTTCGGCGAACACTTGCCGGACTCCTCCACAAGTGCCGAATTCCCACGACCGCAATGGAACTCATCTACATTGCAGTGATTGTTTACGGACTTCGCGACAACGCCTACGCGCTTGGTGCAGGCTTCAGCATTGGAAATTCGTCGCCGGTGGGGTACTCGTGCTCGGATACTTCGCTCTGATCGTCGCAATCGCCCGGCCTCGCTGAGGATAGCCCGTACCGCCAACAGTTTCGGGACCGTCCGGCTTCTTCAACACTTCGGAGTTCACGGGCAGTAATCGTTCAAGTCAAAGAGGCGTGAACATAACGAGAGCATCTACGAAGCCCTTCGACGGGTGCTCGAAAGCGGACGGAAGTCGGCCGACGATCTCAAAGCCGAGGCTCTGCCAAAGCTTTACCGCTCGCTGGTTCGTGCTGACGACGAAATTGAATTGCATCGCCCGAAACCCAGACTTCCTGGCCTGTTCCTTTGAGTGCAGACACATCGCTCGCGCGATGCCACGACCGGTAGCGTGGGCCGCTGTCATGTATCCGCAGTTGCAAACGTGCGATCCACCCCCACGTTGATTCGCACGGAGGTAGTAGGTGCCGACGACCTTTCCATCCTCCTCCGCAACGAAAACCAGGTTGCCAGCCGCGAACCAATACGAAAGCGCCTCATCTCGGGTGATGTCTCGCGGAAGTGTATAGGTCTCCGCGGCACGCAAGACCGGCTCGAGAATGCTCCAAATCTGATCCGCATCCGGGACGCTTGCTGACCGAATGTTCAACACACCCCATTCTCCAGCGCGCGGCTCCCCGATGACTCCTCTGACCTGCGCTTCGCGTCAGCGGACGGGAACTCAGCATCTCGTACACTCGCCCAGATCGCCCCCCGAACAACTAGCCACCAACTACTAGCCACTAGCCACTTCACACGACCAGCATGCAATCTCCATAACTAAAAAACCGATACCGCTCCTTCACGGCATGCGCGATACGCGGCCAACACCCTCTCCCGCCCCGCAAACGCACTCACCAGCATGATCAGCGTCGACTGCGGCAGATGGAAGTTCGTCAGCAACCCGCGCACCAGCCTGAACCGGTCATCCCCCTCCGGCCCCGGCGACAAAAACAGCCCCGTGGTCCCGAGTGCGCCTCCAAGCGCAGCGGATTCTCTGCCGACAACGCCCCATATCGCGCCTCAAACTCCCGCGCCACATGCTCCAGCGTGCGCGTGGTGGTCGTCCCGACCGCCACGATCCGCCGCCCCTCAGCCCAGGCCCGATTCAGCGCCTCCGCCGTCTCCGCACGTAACGTATACGGCTCCGAGTGCAACCGAATCTCCTCCGTCCGCTCCACCCGCACCGGCTGAAACGTCCCCAACCCCACATGCAGCGTCACCCGCGCAACCTCCACGCCACGCGCCTGCAACCGCTCCAGGATCTCCGGCGTAAAGTGCAGCCCCGCCGTAGGCGCCGCCGCCGACCCGCCTCTTTGGTTGTCACCCTCCGAAGGGAATCTGCATCTCGCTGTTCCCCGTGGCTTTGTCATTCCCGAAGGGAATCTGCTTTTCGACTCGCGCCCACCACTGCGCGTCATCTCGACCGGAGGCGAAGCCGGAGCGGAGAGACCCCCGCATTTCGCCTCGCGCAGCCTCCGCCGCATCGGCCGCCTGCCACATTTTCTGCGCCGTGCCCACTGTGCTCTGGCCCGCGCACCCTATTTCCTACTTCCTGCTCCCTGCTTCCTGCCCCTCCAAACGGCCTCGAATACACCGTCTGATACCGCTCCCGATCCTCCGCCGTATCCGCCTCCCCCTTCTCCCTCCGGATATAGGGCGGCAACGGCATATGCCCAATCTTCTCCAGCACCGCATGGAAGTTCCGCAGCGGTTCAAAGCGCAGGGTTCGCTCCCCAAACTCGCCCTCGGCAATCACCTCGGCGCGCAACAGCGGATCATCACCCGGCACCGCTGCAAACAGCAGCGTCTCGCCCGCGCGCACCTTCTTCGCCGGTTTGACCAGCGCCCGCCAAACGTTCTCACGTGGGCTCGCCTCACTGCTCACCTGCTCCGTCAGAAGCACCTCAACCACACCGGTGGGCTCCGCCGACCCCGCCTGCCGTCCGCAAGCCCGCCCGCGTCGCATACAGCCGCGCCGGCAGCACCCGCGTGTCGTTCAGAACCAGCAGATCGCCCGGCTGCCAACAACTCCGGCAACTCCGAAAACAGCCGATCCTCGTAAGCTCCGGTCCGCCGGTCCAGCCGCAACATCCGGCTCGCGCCCCGAACCGCCGGCGGATGCTGCGCAATCAACTCCTCCGGCAGCTCAAACCCGAAATCCGAAACCAGCATCGCCCCATTCTAGGTCGCCGACGACGCGGGCTCCTGGGAACGCCGGCCTCGTTGCACATTTACTGATGTCAAACAGGTACTCTTGTACTAGGTCATCGGAAGGGGCAAGAGAAGCCATTCGCGCAGTCTTCATCCGCCACGGCCAGAGCACGGCCAACATCGGGCTTCCGGTTCGTGACATAAGCCTGATCGAGCTCACCGACTTCGGCTGGCAGCAGGCGAAGGAGCTCGCCGCAACCTGGACCGAGCGCCCCGACCTCATCGTCCTTTCGCCCTTCCTCCGCACCCAGCAAACCGCGGCTGCAACCATCGAACGCTTCCCTGACGTGCCGGTCGAAACCTGGCCCATCGAAGAGTTCTGCTACCTCCAGCCGCATCGCTGGACCGAACTGCCCGACCAGTTCATGCCGGACGTCGTCGAGTACTGGCGCGGATGTGACCCGGAGTTCTGCGACGGCGATGGCGCCGAAAGCTTCCAAACGCTGCTCGACCGCGCCGCTTCCGCGCTCGGCCGGCTCCAGGCCATGCCCGACGACACCCTCGTCTACCTGTTCAGCCACGGCCACTTCATCCAGGCCGTGTGCTCCGTGCTCACCGAGCCCCACCTCGACGCACGCGGCAAGATGCAGAAGTTCTGGCGCGAAGGCGAACCTCCGGTCGTCGGCAACACCGACCAGATCTGGACCGAATGGACCGGCTCACAGTGGCGCATCACTGCTCACGTCGTAAGTGATCGGGCAGAAGTCCGAGCTTAAGCTTCTTTACTCCGAAGACTTTGCACGGAAAGTACGGGGTGGGGCGGTGCCCCCCTCCGCCAAGCGAACCGCCTCATCCATCCCCACCTGCAAAGCCTGCAACTCCAAAACCCGGACATGCGGCGGCCAGCCAAACCGCACGGTCGTAAACGGCTTCGGAATGGCAAACCGGTCCCACGACTTGAGCCGCCAGGCCCGCTCCGGCTCGGCATGGAAGCACCCAACCCAAGCCGCGCCCGTCAACTGCGCCAGCTTCACCGGCCCAGCCTTCGCCACCCGTCGAGGCCCCTTAGGCCCATCCGCCGTAAACGCGCAGATGCTCCCCGCCGCATAAGCCTCCGCCATCCCCCGCAGCCCCACCGCGCCCCCGCGAGAACTCGACCCACGCACGGCCACAAACCCCAACCGCTCCACCGTCCGGGCGATCAACTCGCCATCAAACGACCGCGAGATCAGGATCGCGATCCCCAAGCCGCGAAACCGATACGCACACGCCAGCAGCGACTCATGCCAGAACGCAAACACCGTCGGCCCCGGCACCGTATCCCCTACCGGCACCCCCGCCGCCTGCACGTCGCGCACGCGCCAGGTCGCCCCAAGCACGCGAATCAGCGCCGCAACAATCATCGGCACAACAGCCAGCAGCACCCGCTGCTTCACGACTGTAACGCTGTCCCTCGCCGCCGCGCGCCCGCATCCCGTCCGAGTGTAGCTGCGCCCTCACGCCAGCTGCTTCTGTAAACGATCCGCGAGCCGCAGACACAACGCCGCCAGCGTCAATGTCGGCAACTGTGGGCTGCCATCCGGAAACACCGCCGCGCTGGCCACGCTCAGGTTGCTGATCCCATGAACGCGAAGCTCCGGATCGACCACGCTCGTCCGCGGATCCGTTCCCATACACGCTCCCCCCATCGCGTGGCGCGCGTCATCGACGAGGGCAAGCATGCGTTCCTCGCCCCCGCCCCCATCCAATACCGCCGGCTCCCACACAACACCCTCGTCCACGCCGCGCGCCGCCAAAGTCTTCCGGACCCACGCCGCGAACTCGCGGATGCTCCTCCAGCTCCCTTCGCTGACACGCCAGTCCACAATGGCCCGTCGCAGCCCGAACCGGTCGACATCTTCACTCAACAGGACCCTCGACGTTGACGGTGAGTCCTGGGCAAGATTGACCTGCAGCCGAACCTCGGCGCGCGACGACACGTAACGCCGGCGCCGCACGCGCGCCCACCAGACGAAGCGGAGCGCTTCCAGCAACGCCGCCGGGATTCGCGCCATACCCAGACTCGACTCCGCTGCCGACTTGCCCTCCTGCCTTGCGCGAAGCGCGGAACGCAGCAACGCCGGGCCGGAGTTCGCGGGCTCCTCAAACGTCACGTGCGCCATCGCAGGGTTCACCCCCAGCCTGGACCGCAGCTCCGCGCCCGCCTCCAGCTTCACGCTATGAACCGTCGCGCCCCTCGGCCCCAGGCACACCCAGGGTCGCAGGTCACGCAGCACCGCCTCCCGCGCGGCGCCCGTGAACGTCGCCACCGCAAGCGTCAGGTGATCGTGCAAGTTAACGCCCACGCGGCCCTCACCAACGCCCGACGCAAGCAATAACCGGCAGGTCTCGACAGTTCCTGCCGCGATCACAAACTGCTTCGCCCTGACCTCCATCTGCCGTCCACTCGCGGCCTGCACGACGACGCTGGTTAACGTCCTCGCGCCCGGGCGCCAGCACCAGCCTGACCACAGGCGCATGCAGCACAACCGTGGCGTTCTGGTTTGCACACAGCTCCCGTCCTAAAGTGGACGCCAGGTTGCGCCGGCCGAACGGCACGAACTTCGACAGCCTCGGCATCAACCCGGGCTTCGCCCGCGATCGCCGGCGCCCTCAGATCCGCAGCGCTTGAAAAACTCCGTTGCGTCGTAGGGCAGGCCGTCGACGCCGAGCATCTGCTCCGCCTCCACCTCAAACGGCCGCAACTCCGACGCGGAGATCGGCCAACCCGCATCCTCCGGCAACGGCAACAACTGACCACCCCAGGTAAGCGAAGAGCCGCCGATCGCGCGCACACGGCCAACCCGCGTGCCCGCATGAGGTTGCCCCTGCAACTCCGCCGCAAACGGATCTGAAGAACTCGACCCCGAGCGCTCGCGACCGCCAGCCTCCAGCAAAATCACAGAGATACCGGCGCCAACCAGGCGCTGGGCTAATACCAGCCCAGCGATCCCGCCGCCCACCACGCAGACCTGCGACTCCAGTGCACTCTTCAGACCTTCGACATCAGAGCCAGCCCGTTCGAGATCGATCTCCATGCAGGCTCGGCGCCGTCTAGCTGTACTTCAGCCAGCGCAGGATCTCCGGCAGATTCGGCTTCTTGCCGTACATCAGGATGCCCACGCGGTAAATCCGGCTCGCAATGAACAGCACCACCGCGATCGTGACGATAAGCTCGAGGATCGACCCGCCAATCGCGATAGCACCCGGCTTCCCGACGATCAACCGCGTGTACATGATCAGCGGCGTCGTGAACGGGAAGAACGAAAACGCCTTCGCAATCGGGCCATCTGGGTTGGTGACCACGTTGACGATGACAACCGTGCACGCGATCAGTGGCAGCATCAGGAAGATATTCATCTGCTGCAACTCCTGCTCGGAGTTCGTCATGGCTCCCAAGGCCGCCGCGATGCTGGAATACAGTACGTATCCAAGCACAAAGAAGATCACGAAGAACACCGTCTGCACCGGCGAAGGCAGCAGGTGAATCCCCGACCCGATCAACTGGAATTTCAACGCAGCCACGGCAACAATGATCCAGATCCCCACCTGCGTAAGACCCACTGCACCCACGCCGATGACCTTGCCGGCCAGCATCTCCTCCGGCCGAATCGTGGCCAAAAGCACCTCGAACACCCGGCTCGTCTTCTCCTCAATGATCGAGCGCGCCACATTCATGCCGTAGAAGAGGATGACGAAGTACATCAGGAAGAACATGCCGTACGCGCTGCCAAACGCCGCGCCGGAAGCTCCACCGCTTTGGGTGCCTGTATCCAGGTCCACAGGCTTCATGAGGTCGTCGACCTCGTTCGCGCCCATGCCGGAGTGGGCCAGCCGTTCACGTAGCAGCGTGTTCTGAACAGCGTTCGCAATCCGCGATTTGCCGATGATGTCAGCCTTGGCCCGCGGAACCCACGTGAAAGACGGCCGTGCGCCTGGCGCTGCCGGTGGCGCCGCCACAAGATAGCCATCCAGGTTGCTGTTCTTCTCCTTCAACTGCGCATCAAGGTCACTGCGGATGCCCGGCTCCGTGGGCGAGTGCACATCCACAACCGATTTCGTTTCCTTTCCATTCAGCTGCGCTGCGAGATCGTGCCCAAACTGCGGATCAGAGGTAATCACAGCGATATGGCCCGTCGACCCCGCACGCATGTTCAGCAGAATGCTGCCACCGACCAGCCCACCCATCAGCAGCGGGATCAAGATCGTCATGATCAGAAAGCTCTTCGCGCGCACCCGCTCCAGGTACTCGCGGCGCGCGATGAGAAAGATGTTTCCAATAGAGCTAGGCATGCACGAGCCCTCCTGCGGCGGCGTACTCCGGCGTTCCCTTTACCGTCTCGATGAAGATCTCTTCGAGCGTGGGCTCCATCACCTCAAACCGCGTGATCTCCGCCCCGCTCGAGACGGCGTCCGCCAGCAGCGCCTGCGCCTGCTCCGGCGAACGCAACTGGATCTCAGCAATCCCCGCATAGTTCTTCGCATCCACCACACCCGCATGGCTAAGAAAGCGGTCGGGCCCGGAGAAGACCATCTGCACCCGGTTCCGCGGATACCGGCCCTTCACCTCGCGCATGCTGCCGGAAAGCACCAGTTTGCCCTGAAAGATAATGGCGATCGCATCGCAGAGCTTCTCGACCTGGTCCATCCGGTGGGTGGAGAACAGAATCGCCTTGCCCTCGCGTCGCAGATTCACCAGCGTGTCCATCAGAAGCTGCGCATTCACCGGGTCCAACCCACTGAACGGCTCGTCCATGATGACCAACTCGGGATCGTGCAGCAACGCCGCGATGAACTGGATCTTCTGCTGCATGCCCTTCGAGAGCTCTTCCGTCTTCTTCTCGATCGCGTCAGTGATCTGCAG
The DNA here is from genome assembly GCA_963795955.1 of uncultured Verrucomicrobiae bacterium. Classification (GTDB taxonomy): domain Bacteria; phylum Acidobacteriota; class Terriglobia; order Terriglobales; family Acidobacteriaceae; genus Granulicella. The sequence continues at coordinate 52,213 of CAWCJK010000008.1, read as the reverse complement.
CCGTTCGCACCAATCCAGCGCGCGCTTGCGAGCCGTCGCCTCCTCAAGACCGTGCAGTTGCCCCAAAAAGACGAGCTGATCCACCACCTTCATCTTCTTGTAAAGCCCGCGTTCCTCCGGCAGATATCCGATCCGGTTCAGTGCCCCGCGCTCGAAAGGCTTTCCGAATAGATCCACCGTCCCTGAGTCCGGTACCGTCATCCCAATCATCATGCGGATGGAGCTGGTCTTGCCCGAGCCATTCGGGCCCAGCAATCCAAACATCGTGCCCGGCTCGATGCTTAACGAAAGCCCTTCGACGGCCACCTTGGTGTCGTAAACCTTGCGAATGTTCTGGAGACGAACGATAGACATTGTTTGCGGCTAGTGTAGCGCAGGCGTGCCTTCTGTCTGACGGGCTGCTCTGACAGAAACTCCGCGCAAAAACAAAAAGGCGCGTCGCTTGGACGCGCCTTCATGCTCAAACAACAAGCGGCTATGGCTGTGCGTTCGGATCGCCACCGTCCGCAACGGCGCTCTCCTCGGTCATCTGCCGCTGCAACTCTTCGCGGCGGCGCTCACGAGCCTCGGCGCGCTTCTGCGCCTTCTCGTTCAGCTCCTGCTCCGCTCCGAGCAGCTCAATGTACGCCATCTCCGACGCGTCGCCCTGGCGCTTGCCGGTGCGAACGATCCGGGTGTACCCACCATTGCGCTCGGTGTACCGCGGCGCCACCGTCGCAAACAGACGATCCACCGACTCCGGCGTCATCATGTACGCCAGTGCCTGCCGACGCGCATGCACGCTGCCGTTCTTGCCAAGCGTGATCATCTTCTCAACCAGCGGACGCGACGCCTTGCACTTGGTGATGGTCGTGTGGATACGGTCGTTCAGAATGACGCTGGTCACAAGGTTACGAAGCAGAGCGCGGCGATGGCTGGTATTACGACCCAGCTTGAAGCCGCCATTACGGTGGCGCATGGTGAGATCTCCTTCGACCGGGCTATCGCGCCCTGGGTCGGATTGCTAAAGTACTTCGGGTTGGAGTGAATAGAAGGTGGGAGTTCGCGGTTTGCCCCCGCGAACTCCCGCCGAATTAGAACGTTTCTTGTTCCGGAGCCAGATCCAGATCCTCGTCGTCGAGCTCATCCTCGTCGTCGAAGTTGCCGTAGCTCTGCGAGAGTGCCGCAGCCGGAAGAACTGACGTCGGTCCCGGAACCGGGTTGCCGCTCTCGTCGATCTTCATGCCCGAGCGAGAGGCCCATCTGCGCGAGCATCTCCTTGATCTCGTTCAGGCTCTTGCGGCCGAAGTTCTTCGTCTTCAGCATCTCGGCCTCGGTCTTCTGGATCAGCTCACCGATGGTCGCGATGTTCGCATTCTTCAGGCAGTTGTAGCTGCGAACGGAAAGCTCCAGCTCCTCAACGGAACGGTTCAGGTTCTCGTTGCGAATCGCCGGGCCGTCATGATCGCCGTGCCCACCGGTCTCCATCTCCTCCTCGAAGTTGATGAAGATGGACATGTGATCCTTCAGCAGCTTGGCCGAAAGTCCGAGCGCGTCCGCCGGAAGCACCGTGCCGTTGGTCCAGATCTCGAGCGTCAGCTTGTCGTAGTCGGTGATCTGACCCAGACGTGCCGCATCGACCGTGAAGTTCACCTTGCGAACCGGCGAGTGAACCGAGTCGATCGGAATGAACCCAAGACCCAGGTCGCCATCGAAGTTCTTGTCAGCCGAAACATAGCCACGGCCGCGCTTCAGGCGCATCTCCATGTCGATCCGGCCGCCCTCGCTCACCGTGCAGATGTACACATCGGGGTCGAGGATCTCGACGTCGCCGTCGGCCTCGATCATGCCCGCGGTCACAACGCCCGGCTGATCGGCGTGCAGGTACAGCGCCTTGGGGCCCTCGCCGTGCAGCTTGAACGGGATCTGCTTCAGGTTCAGGATGATGTCGGTCGCGTCCTCCACCACCCCGGTGATCGACTGGAACTCGTGCAGCACGCCCTCGATCTTGACCGCGGTCACAGCCGCGCCCTCGATCGAGCTCAGCAGCGTGCGGCGGAGCGCATTGCCGATCGTCGTACCGAAACCGCGCTCAAACGGCTGCGCGGAGAACTTGCCGTAATTATTGGTGAGGGACTCCTGGTCGACGGCCAGGCGCTTGGGCTTCTGGAAACCTCTCCAAAGCATGGGTGGATCCTTTCTTCGTCGCCACGCGAAGCATTCTGCGGAGCTAACGGTACTGCGGTTGGGTCTTCAGTTTTGAAGCAAGAGACAGGGGAAGACGACGGGTCTCCGGCCTCTCTATTGGACGATCCAGCGATCCGAAACGAATCACCACGACCAACGGGAGGCCGGCGAGCCCGCCGCCAACACCTTACTTCGAGTAAAGTTCGACGATCTGCTGCTCGTTGACCGGCAGCTGGATGTCCTCACGCTGCGGCAGAGCAATGATCTTGCCCGACAATCCTGCGGGGTTCGCATCGATCCAGCGAACACGGCTCTGGCCGGACAGGAAGTCCTGCGCAGTCGCCAGGATCGCCATCTCCTTCGCCTTGTCGCGGATCGCAACCACATCGCCCACCTTGCACTGGTAGCTGGGGATGTTTACCTTGCGACCGTTGACCGAAACGTGCCCGTGACGCACAACCTGGCGTGCCTGGCGGCGCGAGGTCGCAAAGCCGAGCCGGTAGGCCACGTTGTCCAGGCGCGTCTCAAGCTGCTGCAGGAGCAGTTCGCCGGTAACGCCCGTGCGGTTCGCCGCGTTCTCGTAGTACGCGCGGAACTGGGTCTCCAGCGTGAAGTAGATGCGCTTCGCCTTCTGCTTCTCGCGAAGCTGCAGGCCGTAGCCAACCAACTTCTTCACCTTCTTGGACTGACCATGCTGGCCCGGGGGAAAGTTGCGCTTCTCAACCGGGCACTTGTCGGTGAAGCACTTGGGTCCCTTGAGGAAGAGCTTGACGCCGTCTCTGCGGCACATGCGGCAGACGGGTCCTGTATAACGAGCCATTTCTTATCTCCAAACTTCGGTTGTCGATCGCTTTACAGGCGGCTTCGCCCTTCTTCACGATCCGGATTGGCTAGTCCATACTTCGGCCATATTACGCTTTCGCCAGCCGCTCACCCTGTCCGACTCGCATCACGTTGATAAACGCGAGCGTACCAAGGTCTCAACGAGCCATGCCTCCGACCATGGCGGGATGTCCTCAGGCGCCGTGCTCGAACCAGGTTGAGTGTTGCGAACGAATCCAGAGCCGCACGAAGCTCGGATTCCTCAATGTCCAAAGCAGGACGCTTCGATCTCCGTCTTTGACCGTTGCCAATAAAGCCTCCCAGATCACACCCGGCGACGCTTCGGCGGACGGCAGCCGTTATGCGGCATCGGCGTGACGTCACGAATCGAACGAACCTCGATCCCCGCAGCAGCAAGAGCGCGAATCGCGCTCTCACGCCCGGAGCCGGGACCCGCAACACGCACGTCCACCGAACGCAGACCGTGGTCGCGTGCGGCGTTGGCGGCGTTCACGGCTGCCTGCTGCGCCGCAAAGGGAGTGCCCTTACGCGACCCGCGGAAGCCGAGCGACCCCGAGCTCTTCCAGCTGAGCGTGTTGCCCTGCTGGTCGGTGATCGTAACGATGGTGTTGTTGAAGCTGGCCTGGATAAACACCAGCCCAAATGGAACGTTTTTCCGCTCGCGCTTCTTGAACTTCTTGCCCTTGCCGGCCTTTGAGCCGGCGGTCTTCTGTGCAGTCTTCGCCATGGCTTACTTGGTCGCTTTCTTCTTGCCGGCTACGGTGCCCTTGCGGGGTCCCTTGCGAGTGCGGGCGTTGGTATGGGTGCGCTGGCCACGAACCGGCAGGTTGCGGCGATGGCGCAGGCCACGGAAGGAGCCGATTTCGATCAGGCGCTTGATGTTGAGCGAAATCTCCTTGCGGAGATCGCCCTCGATGCCGCCTTCCTGCTCGATCACGGTACGAATCTTGTTCAACTGGTCCTCATCGAGGGTCGCCAGCTTGGCAAACGGGTCAACGCCCGCCTTCTCGAGAATCGAGAGCGCGCGGGGGTTCCCGATGCCGTAGATGTACGTAAGGGCAATCCGAGTCTGCTTGTTTCCGGGCAGATCGACGCCAGCAATACGGGCCATTTGGGTGCCTTTCGGTTGGGGCTCACACCGGACTTACGTGTCGCTGCCGGAGAGCTGGGGTATTGGGTCTTGCGGCTGACCTGAGCTAAAGCCGTTGCCCTAGCTCTTGTCTCCCCGGGTTCAACGCACGCCTTGACTTCGGCGAACTCGCCCGGTGGGGCCGCACTTCTTCGCCCGGGCGATTAGCCCTGGCGCTGCTTATGCTTGGCGCTCGCCGAGCAGATGACGCGAACGACACCCTTACGGTGAATCACCTTGCACTTGTCACAGATCGGCTTTACGGATGCACGGACCTTCATTCAAAACTCCAGTTCTAACTGCCAGTTCAAGCCGGATCAGGCCCAACCCAAACGGCAAGGGCCTACTTGTAGCGGTACACGATGCGTCCGCGGTTCAGATCGTAGGGGCTCAACTCAATGGCCACCCGGTCGCCGGGGAGGATACGGATGAAGTTCTTGCGCATGCGGCCCGAAACGTGCGCGAGAACCTGGTGCTTGTTCTCGAGCTCGACCTTGAACAGCGCGTTCGGCAGGGTCTCCACGACCGTTGCCATCACCTCAATTGCATCTTCCTTCGACAAACGCTCTCCTTGAAGGCCCGTGGCTTATGGCAACAACGCCGCCCGGCGCCTCATTCGATACCTACTACTGATCGTGGGCTTCTGATGTCTCCGCACCCAGCACAAACAGGAACAGGCGCACGGAGGCTGCGGAAGGTTCACGCACCATCTCCAAGTCTATCCTAAGTGCCCGGGTTTGTGAACCCGGCGCGCTGAGCGCGGCAGCCGCGTGGCTGTCTCATCCTGGTTCGGGGACCTGCTGCCGACGGGGCCGCTCGCGCTCATGACCCTACGTCCTCGCGGACATGCCCGGACGGCTCGCGGAACACCGCGAGCCGCGAAGGAAGAGAAAGCAAATCTCGCCGTCGAAAAGCGAGCTGGGCCGGACCACCGCCCGCCCACGCTCACACCGTTTCCGACGTTTTGGCCCACCCGCCGGTCGCTCTACTTGGATTCTCCCGTCGTGGCCTTTGCCAGGTCGACGCCCTGCGACGAAGCCGGTGTTTGAGGCGTCATTTGCGGCTGGGCAGAAGTCTGCGAAGGCGCGTCCACATGGGTCTGGGCAAGAGCCGCGCGCTGCCGCTCCAACTCCGCGTTTTGCTGAATCATGTGCTGCTTCTCCGCCTCCATCTTCTTGTTCGCAGCCTCCAGACGATGAGCTTCCTTCAGCAATTCCTGGTTTCTCTTCAGAATGGCGCGCTGCGTCATGACATCGCCGCTCAGCGCCTGGCTCTGGACGGCCAAGGAGTCGCGGAGCGCGGAGTACGAGCCCGTGGGGGCCATCTGGCTGGCAGCCGTTTCCGGCTGGGCGGTGGTGGTGTTCTGGCAAACGGCGGGTAGAGCCATCACGAATGCAGCAGCAACAAGGACGCAGGGGCGAGCAAAACTCATAACGAACAACCTCAGATATAACGTGATTTACAACGAGACCCGGACGGTGACGCGAGCCTCTGGCAGCGAATGCAGCCAGCGGTTGCAGCTTGCGGCTGACAGCTGCTCTGTGACGAATCATGGCAGCACGGACCAACTCTTCAACTGCGACTTTCGCAGTACCATCCTGACCGGCTGCGTGAGCCCGGCACGGCGGCAGTAATCCCCTGACGGTTCCGGTAATCACCCCGCGCAAAGATGCGCAAGCCGCTCACCGCTAAAACAAAAGAGGTAGGGCCAACGAATCGCCGCATTTGTTAGCGTCGGGGCTATGCAGACCCTTCGCTCGGCTGTTGTGCCGCTGCTACTCGCCGCCGCGTGCGTCGTTACGCCTCCCGTCCATGCACTGAAAATGCACTTCGTCACCCTCGGGCCCTATCGAAAGGTTCCCTACACCCCACCCGAGGCGACGCCCGACAACAAGAGCGACGAAGCGACCACGCTGAAGATCCGCGCGCTCATGATCGACGACAAGCCCCGCGAATGGACCGTCGGCGAACTCCACGAGGTAACCGACCGCACCTTCGTCATTCGCCGCGTCCTGCACATCAACGATTCCCTCCCCAGCGAGCCCTCGCGCTGGACGTGGCAGCCGGGCCCGTGGATCCAGGTCGATCGCACCACCGGCCATGTCGTGCCCCTGCATCTGCCCGACTTCGACCCGCAGGTCTCCGAGGTCTCATGGTTCCGCGATTACGCGGCCTACTGCGGCCTCGTGCCCACGCTGAAGGGCGGCGTCATGGCCATCGTCGCGCAATTGGGCACGCACAAGCCCGTAGCCCAGCACGTCATCGGCAACTGGCCGCTCGACAACCCCGTCCACCCGGTCTGCGCTCCGGCGCAATGGCAGCGGACCCCGATGCGCGCCACCGTTTCGCTTACTGGAGGTCAGCCGATTACCTTCACGGTCGCCGGAATCAGCTCGCTGATCGAAGAGGGCGAGACCGAGGACGAATAGCACGAGCGGGAGGAGGCGAGAAAATAGCACATCTTTTTGCGCCTTTGGGTAACGTTTGTGGTGCATTTTGGCCCGGAATCCCACAGCCCCCAGGCTGTTGACGAAGTAGTATCGTGGACAGAGCGCGGACAGACGGGCTGTGATACGCCGCTACAGGCGTGGCGTGGCGGCCGGGGTTCGGCGGTAGATCCTCCGACGAGGAAGGGAGCAATATCGAAATGTGGAAACCGAATCAGGCTGGCAGCCAGACGCCTTCAACCCCCGAGCCCACCCGCCCGGGTTCGCCTGCAACGACCGGAACGAATTTTGAGGCCCCGCGGCCGACGGCCGCCGGCGTACCCGGCGCCACCGCCACCGGCGAGCAGGCCACCATCGGCAAGAGCCTCGTCATCAAGGGCGAGCTGACCGGCTCCGAGAGCCTCTACATCGACGGCAAGGTCGAGGGCGCGATCACCCTCCCCGGCAACCGCGTCACGGTCGGCCGCAACGGCCAGGTCGCTGCCAACATCTCCGCTCGTGAGATCGTCGTGCTCGGCAAGGTCCGCGGCAACTGCCAGGCCTCCGACCGCGTCGACATCCGCTCCGAAGGTTCGCTCACCGGCGACGTCATCGCCGCACGCATCTCCATCGAGGACGGCGCCTTCTTCAAGGGCGGCATCGACATCCGCAAGCCCGGCTCCGAAACCCCCGCCGGCAAGGGAGCAGCCAACGGCGCCGCAGCCACCACCACCCCCGAGCCCGTAGGCGCCAGCAGCTAAGCGCCCCTCACCCAAGACCAAAGCCCCGGCAAACCGCCGGGGCTTTCTCTTTGCATCACAACCGACTCACCACTTCCTACTTCCTATTTCCTACTCCCTGCCCTTCAAACCGGCACACTCACATGCATCGCGCGCTTGATCTCGTTGATCCGGTTGAACTGATACTGGATGTAGAGCCCGCCCAGCAGATACACCAGAAACGCATTCATCCTCAGCCCAATCGGTTCGGCGACATTGAAGTGCCGCTCGATATCCTGACGGATCACCGTACGCGACGCGATAAACAGTCCCACCCAGACCACAAACGTTAGAAACCCGTGATGAGGTCCAACCGGTGGTCCACCAAAGACGTTGTAGTTGATGGCATCCCAACTCGCCGGCAGCCGCAGGACAAACAAAACCGCAATCGCGATATACAGCGCAAGCGCGTTGCTGGCCGGCTGCACACGCCTCACCCACGACGCTTGCACGATATCCCACGCCACAAAGAACATCCCGCCCGTCACGAGCCCCAGGATCAGAGCCAGCCACCACGGAAAATCCGGAGGGTCCGGGTACAGGACCATCGCTCCCGCGGGAGGCGCGCCAGCGCTCGCCGCCCCACTGATTCCGGCCGCGAATGGAAACAGATCCACGACGGCGACCCAATCCTCTGTCCCGTCCACCTGCGCCAGGTCGTTCAAAAGGATGTTGCCGGACGCCAGATACTGCCGCACCTCGGCCTCCGTATAAGGCCCGAAGATCTGTCCGTTGCGTGCGATTCGATACATCATGTCTGCCTCTGTATGCCTGAGTTGCAGTACGCAATCCGTCCAGCCTCGGTTCGCGTACATGCTAGTCCAGCGCGATCAGCAAGCCCTCCCCGCCCTCAACTGTGACGTCTCCGTCCACCGCCGCTCCTTCTCCATCCAGCAGCGTCGTCAGGACCACCCGTCCGGGCTCGCAGCGCGTTACCGCGGGTTCGCCACCGAGATTCAGCAGCACCTGGAACCTTTTGCCCTCATGCGACCGCTGGTAACGCAGCACCGCTGCCTCCGCCGCGACGTCGCCGATCGCCCCCTGATACAAAGCCGGATGCTCCCGTCGCAGGGCCAGCAGGCTGCGATACAGGTTCAGCATCGACCGGGGCCTTCCGCGTTGCGCCGCGGCGTTCTCCGTCGCCCAGTCCTGTTGTAGCGGCAGCCACGGCTTAGCCTCCGGCGTCGTGAACCCCGCATTCGGCGCATTCACCCAAAGCATCGGCGAGCGCTCCGGATCGCGCCCACGGCCCTTGCCGGGCTCGTTCTTCTCCGCCGGATCCTGCACCTCCTCCGGCGCGATCGGCACGTCCTCCATGCCTAGTTCATCGCCGTAGTACAGCGTCGGCGTTCCACGTAGTGTCAGCAGTAGCATCGCCGCCGCACGCGCCTGTTTCGCCCCGATGCGCGACGCCAGCCGAGGCTGATCGTGGTTCCCGAGCACGTAATTCGGCCACGCACCCGGCGGCAGCAGCGCCTCATAGCGCGTAACCACGTCCGCAATCGACGGCGCCGTCCATTGCGCCAGGATCAGGTGGAAGTTGAACGGCAGATTCGCGCCCTCAAGCTCCGGCACCTGCGGCGAAATCCCCTCCACACCACCGGTCTGCGGCTTGCGCGCGTTGTAGTACTGCACCAGCTCCGCTAGCGGCAGATAGATCTCCCCGATCAGCACCCGATGGCTGACCCGTGCACCTGCTTTGTCGTCCGCTGCAATAGCTTTGTCGTCCCGCAGCGCAGCGGAGGGATCTGCTTTCTCTCCGCCAGCCTCACGACCTCGGCTCACCAGCGTGGGCCCATACCCATCCATCAACTCCCGCATCTCGCGCACAATCTCATGCGTCCCCGGCTGGTCGGCGTTGTGCATCGGCAACGTCCTGGCGTTGTCGTGGAGGCCAGGGTGGTAGTCAGGATTCGGCGGATTATCCCGAAACTGCTCATCCTTGATCAGCAGCCAAAGCACATCCATCCGGAAGCCATCCACGCCGCGATCCAGCCAGAAGCGCATCGCGCCATACATCGCCTCGCGCACCGCCGGATTCCGCCAGTTCAGGTCCGGCTGCTGCTTCAGAAACGAGTGCAGGTAAAACTGCTGCGTCGTCTCGTCCCACGTCCAGCCTGGGCCACCGAACTGCGACGTCCAGTTATTGGGATACCGTTCACTAGCTGGCCTATGGTCATCCGGTCCCGTCCGCCGCTGCAGGATCCCGCCACAGGTACCAGTCGCGCTTCGGGTTATCACGCGACGAGCGCGACTCCAGAAACCACGGATGCTGGTCCGAGCTGTGGTTCGGCACGAAATCCAGAATCACGCGCAGGCCTTTGCCGTGTGCCGCCGCCAGCATCGCGTCGAAGTCGCTCATCGTCCCAAACAGCGGATCGATGCCCGTGTAATTCGCGACGTCGTAGCCAAAGTCCGCCATCGGCGAGGGATAGATCGGCGAAATCCAGATCGCATCCACGCCGAGCCCCACCAGGTAATCCAGCCTTGCCGTAATGCCCTTCAGATCGCCGATCCCGTCCCCATTCGTGTCCTGGAACGAGCGCGGATAGATCTGGTAAATCACGCCGGTCTGCCACCACTGCCTGCCGGCGAACTCCGTATCAGCCATGCGCGCTTGGATGCGGCGGCGTAGCATCGGGAGTATGGACCACGAAGCCATCGCCGAGCACAAGCAGTCCGTCAGCGGAGAGCTCGAAGAGCTGCTCTTTGAAGCCGAGCGCGCCCACGGGCATCTCTGCGCGGGCCAGATCCTGGGCGTACGCATGGCCATGCTCGCGCTGCGCCGCATGCAAATCTACGAGCCGCGCCGCAAGTTCCTCGACGACGGCCAACTGAACCCCGACCGCAAGCGCCTGGTCGTCTTTGTCGAGATCGACCGCTGCGCCACAGACGCCATTGGCGTCGTCACCGGCGCGCGTGTCGGAAAGCGCGCGCTGAAGCTCCGTGACTGGGGAAAGATGGCGGCGACCTTCGTCGATCTCGACGCCAAACTGGACGTTGACGAATACAAGGCCCTGCGTGTGGTCGCGCTCGAGAGTTCAAAGAATCGCGCCGGCGAACTCTACCCTGGCATGGGCAAGAACGATCAGCAGATGCGCGCCTATCGCGAACTGCATGACGCCGATCTCTTCAGCGAACAATGGGTCCGGGTTGCGCTCCCGCCCAGCGAATTTCCCGGCTACAAGGGCGAGCGCGTCGCGTGCGCGCAATGCGGCGAAGGCATCAACTTCGATCGCTTCGTGGAACGTGCCGGCGAGACGCTCTGCCTGCCCTGCGCCGATCCCGAGTCCCGGTATTACAGGCCCCTCAGCCGACGCAGCCCGACAAAGCAGAAAGCAGGTCCTCATCTCTACCGAAGGACCTGCTCCTTAGCAAACAAGGCTAGCTGGTAATCAAAGGCCCTTAGCGCCAATCGCGCCGATGGTCCATTGGACGCCCGTACGTGGCTTCGTGATGCTCGCGCCACTCACGTTCGCGCCATTCTTCCGCACGTCGGTTGTCTACAAACCGCGGAGCCACATAGCCGTAACCGTATGCAGGCTCGACGTACGCCGGGGCGGGCGCAACGTACACCGGCGCCGGGGCAACATAGCGCGGACCGCCGATCTGAATCCCGAACGCAACGTGCTGCGCGCTCGCCTGAGGTGCTGCAAGAGTCAGAGCTGCACAAGCAACTGCCAGACCGCTAAAGACCTGCGCCTTGCCTGATGTAAGCTTCGCGAAAAGAGTGGATAGCTTCATACTGTTGCCTCCTGCCGGCTTTGCTTTCCTTCGCCGTACAGTGGAGTAAACGCAACCCATACGCTGGTGTTGCGCGCAACGTTTTCTCGTGCACTTGTGTTGCGCTCTAGCGGCTGAAGTTATACCGCAATCCACCCTGCACGAGCCGCGGCGCAGCCAGCGTAAGCACCGGCGTCCGCCCCGCATCGATCGCACGATCGCCGAGGTTCTGCGCCCCCGCATACACCGACAACCCATGCCCTATGCCGCGGTCCGCAGAGGCGTCGAACCGCGCATACGGATGCAGCAGAAACTGGTTGTTCGCATCGTCGAACTCACGTCCCGTGTAGCTCGCGATCACATGCAGGTTGGCCAACCTCGCCGAGTACCAGTTCACCGTACCCGTAGCCATGTTGCGAGGCACCTGCGGTATCCAATTGCCCGTCAGATTCGCCTGCACCGGTGAACTCGTGTTGAACGCAGTCACCGTGGCAAACGCAAGCTGGTATCCAACGTTTGCATCGAAGTTGTGCCATCGCGTACTGCCGGCCTCAACGCTCAAACCGCGGCTGCGAATCTGCCCCAGGTTCTGCCGCTGCAGCGTCTGTGCCGTCGCGGTCTGCGACAGCGCCACCGCCGAGATCGGCCGGTTCACCTCGGTCCAGAAGTAGCTCGCGCGTACGTGCCCCAGCTCACGCCCATACGCGCGTACACTCGCCAACTCTCCACCGAACTCAAAGCCCGTCGCACGCTCGGCCAGCAGGCTCGGATTCGCCAACGTCGTCTGCTGCCCAACCTGGCCTGTCCGGTACAACTCATTCATCGTCGGCCCGCGAAACGCGCGAAACGCACTCGCGGTCAACGCCAGCCCATGCGGCATCTGCCGCACAACTCCCAGGTGCGGACTCGCCACAAGCTCATCGATCTCCGGCTCCGTCACAATCACCGGCGAGTTCGTCGAGCTCTGCCGTCCATCGAACGTCCGAAAGCTATCCACACGGATCGACGCAGCGATCGACCACTGCTTCGGCGCCCACACACCCTCCGCATACCCGCCCACCTCGCGCTGATGCGCGCTGATGTTGATCGTGGAGGTCACCGCACCGCCGCTGACCGGGCTCTCCGAATCCGTCGCGCGGATGTCCCGCATATCCAGCCCCAACCCGCCCACGACCGCACCCGGAAACACATGCGAGGCGGTCAGTGAGAACCCGAACTCATCCGTAGGCACACGCTGCAATCGCGTCAGCGTCTCCGACTTCCGATTCGGCGCAATCGAAGAGAAACTCTGCCGGTACGCCTCCCGGTCGCCGAACACTCGCAGCGCAGCATGAACCATCCCGGAGTTCACATCCGCTCCGCCCAGGTAGCGCCACAACCTCGTCCCATTCGTCTGAACCGGCGTGCCATTCCCACGCTCCTCGTTCAGCACGTTGCCCCGAAGAAACACGGCGTCATCGTTGGCCCGAGCCGGTGTGCGCAGTTCAACCCGGCCACTCTCTTCCGCAACCGTCGCCGGAACATCCACCGACCCACGCGCTGCTGGCGCGGTAGGGATATACCCTCCGCTGTTCACGCCACTCCCGGCCAGCAACAGGTTCACAACCGGCGTCGCACCGGTCAGCAGCAGATCGCCGCTTCCTGTATTCTCCGTAGCCCCCAAAGCATTCGCCGCAACCTGCACACGATTCGCCGACGAGGGCACAACCGGCTCGATCGCGATCACACCCCCAATCGCGCTCGATCCATACAAGTCCGCCGCCCCGCCCCGCTCCATCTGCACGTCCGCGATCGCGAGCGTCGGAATCTCGTCCCAGTGAATCCATCCACCAAACGGATCGTTCAACGGCACCTGGTCGCTCACCACCAACGTCCGGCTCGCGGCCGTCGACCCCAGCCCGCGCAGGCTCACGCCCTCCGTCGTCGGGTTCGCCGTCCACGAGCTCGTACGCCGAAACAACTGAAACCCCGCCACCTGGTGCAGTCGGTCATCAAGCCCCAGCGCTGGCGCCGCCGCCAATTGCGCAGCGCTCAACACCGCCACGCTGGTCGCCTCATCGTCGACGCCCGCGAGCCCCCGGTCCGCGGTCACCGTAACCGTCTCCCGGGCCCCTGCGGCGCGCAACACAACCGTGACCGTGGCACCCGCGACCGGTTCCGCCACCGTTGCTGGCGAAAACCCCTCACGCGCGGCGCGGAGCACCCCGTGCGCATCCCCCGGGGTCGCCACAGCGACTGAGGCACACCCGTCCGCTCCGGTCCGCACCGCCAACCCGCCATCCCGCGAGATCGTCGCGTCCACCACCGCTCTGCCCTGCGTGTCCTTCACGCACACCAGGGCCGGCGTCTGCGCCTGCACCCCTGCAACGGCCCAGATAAGAACCGCCGCCACCGCCAAAACCCTCACTTCGCTAGCCTCTCACGGCGGCTGGCACACGCATCCAGAGCTCCTGCATCTCACAGTTGTTAACACTGCCGTAACAATCGGCGGTCAACGAGGAATCGAAAGTGAAACAGAAAAAAGGCACAAAACGTGCCAAAGGGCTCGCTAATCCCACCAAACTCGACCCATTCAAGACCAAAAACGGCAGCAGCGGTACCGCCAAAAACGGCGAAGAACTCCTGCAGGTCATCATCGAAACCCCCCGCGGAAGCCGCAATAAGTACAGCTTTGACGAGGAAGAACACATCTTCAGGCTTAAGGCCGCGCTTCCCGCCGGCATGGTCTTCCCCTACGACTTCGGATTCGTCCCACGCACCGTCGGTGGCGATGGCGACCCGGTCGACGTGCTGGTCCTGATGGACGAACCCGCCTTCCCCGGCTGCGCCATGCTTGCCCGTCTTCTCGGCGTGATGGAGTCCGAACAGGACGACGGCGGCGGCAAGACAAACCGCAACGACCGCCTGATCGCCGTCGCCGAAACCGCTCACATGTACAGCAATCTGCGAACCGTCGACGACATCCCGGAGCAGTCTCGCAAAGAGATCGAGGAGTTCTTCTCCAACTACCACAAGCTCCAGGGCAAACAATCGAAGTCGCTCGGCTGGATGGGCCCCGAAGTCGCACGCAAACTCATCGAGCAGGGACTGCGCAAAGCGAAGGAGGAGTAGGTCGTGGTCGACATTCTCCTTCGCGCGCTCATCGGCGGCGTGGTGGTCAGCGTGTTCGCTCTGCTCGGCGACATCATCAAGCCGACCAGCCTCGGCGGAACCACCGCCGCGGCCCCCGCGATCGCGCTCGCCAGCATGGGCTTCATGCTCCACAAGGAAGGCCCCGCGTACACCGCGCTCGAAGCGCGCTCGATGGTCGCCGGGGCCATCGCCTTCCTGGTCTACGCGACCGCGGTCAGCTACATCCAGATGCGGCGTAAGCCAAAGGCCCTGCTCTCCGCCTCGGTTCTGCTTCTTGTGTGGTTCGGGGTCGCCGCGGCACTTTGGGCCACCTGGCTCCGGAGCTAGCCGATGGTCCCCATTCAATTCGAATTCGGCAAACTGAAGAAGACTCGCCCGAGTGAATACATCTCCCGCTTCCTGTTCGGCTGTGCGGTGACTGCCCTTGCCGCGCTGATCGGGAGGTGGGAGGGCGCTGTCATTGGCGGCCTCTTCCTCGCCTTTCCCGGCATCTTTCCGCCGGGCATCAGCTTCGTTGAAAAAGAGCAGCAGGAACAGAAACAACAGGCCGGCGTTCACGGCGAGCGGAGCGCCCGCTCGGCGGCCAGCGTTCATGCGGCGGGCGCCTCCGCCGGAACCTTCGGCCTGATCACCTTCGCTCTGGTGGTCTGGCTAGGCCTGAGCCACTTCAGCCCCGGCAAGACGCTGATCGCAGCCACGCTGGCGTGGTTCGCCGTCTCCTTCGTTATGTGGTGGCTGCGTGAGAAGCTCTAAGCCGCGCGGCTAAACCTTCTGCGCCGCCTCGATCGCCGCCCCCACACGCAGCATCGTCGCCTCGTCGAAGTGCTTGCCGAGCACCTGGACGCCGATCGGTAAACCTGCCGACGTCGTCCCCGCCGGCACACTCATCCCGCAGATCCCCGCCAGCGACGCCGCCACCGAGTAAATGTCCTCGAGATACATTTTCAGCGGATCGTTCGTCTTCTCGCCGAGCTTGAACGCCGGCGTCGGCGTCACGGGACACACAATCGCATCCACGCCCGCGAACGCCTGCAGGAAGTCCCGCGTCAACAGCGTCCGGACCTGCTGCGCCTTGCGGTAGTACGCATCGTAGTAGCCCGCCGACAGCACATACGTCCCCAGCAGAATGCGCCGCTTCACCTCGGCGCCAAAGCCCTCATCCCGCGTCTCGCGATACATGGACGACAACGTATTCGCGCCCGCAGCCCGCAAGCCAAACCGCACGCCGTCAAACCGCGACAGGTTCGAACTCGCCTCTGCCGTGGCCAGCACGTAGTACGTCGGAATGGCGTAGCGCGTATGCGGCAGCGAGATGTCCTTCACCTCGCATCCAGCCGCACGCAACGAGTCCAATGCACGCTCCACGCCGGCGCGCACCTCCGGATCCAATCCCTCGCCGAAGTACTCCTTCGGCACGCCGATCCGCAGCCCCGCAACAGGCTTTTTCAACTCCTCGCGGTACGATGGGCACCGGGTCGCTCGAAGCCGTCGCGTCCATCGGATCCGGCCCGGCCAGCACCTCCAGCATCGTCGCCGCATCCGCCACGTTCCGCGTAAACGGCCCAATCCGGTCCAGCGAGGACGCAAACGCGATCAGCCCGTAGCGCGACACGCGCCCATACGTCGGGTTCACTCCCACCACCCCGCAGAATGCGGCCGGCTGCCGGATCGACCCGCCCGTATCCGTCCCGAGCGACGCGACGCAGAACCCGGCCGCAACCGCCGCCGCCGACCCACCCGACGAGCCCCCGGGCACACGGTCCAGCGCCCGCGGATTATGCACCGGCTTGTACGCCGAGTTCTCGTTCGACGAGCCCATCGCAAACTCATCACAGTTCAGCTTGCCCAGCACCACCGCGCCCGCAGCCTCGAGCTTCGCCACAGCCGTCGCGTCATACGGCGGATGCCAGCCGCTCAGAATCTTCGACCCCGCCGTCGTTTCGACGCCTTCGGTCGACAACACATCCTTGATCGCGACCGGCACACCCGCGAGCGGTCCCAGCGGCTTACCCGCCCGCACATCCGCATCGATCCGCTCCGCCTGCGCCACGGCGCGCTCCCGGCTCAGCGCCAGGAAGCTGCCAATCTGACCATCCATCGCGGCAATGCGTTCGAAGTGCTCTTCGGCCAGCGCCACCGCCGACGTGCGGCCCTCCGCAACCATGTTGCGGGCCTCACTCAGCGTCAAAACGTCCAGTGCAGCGTGCGGAGCTTCCGTCATCCCTGTGCTTGATCCTCTTCTCGTCTTAGGTCTCCATTGTAGGGCTGCTGAGCCGCTACCCTGATCGCGCCGCCACTCAAACGCTGCGCGAACACCGCGTACACCACGCACACGGCGTTTGCCTTGCGCCCTTCGCCCCTGCGACGACTCGCATCCATAAGGCATGGCACGCGTCTTCATCACGGGATCCTCCGACGGCCTTGGCCGCATGGCCGGCGAACTCCTCATCAGCCAAGGCCACAGCGTCGTCCTCCACGCGCGCAACCAGGCCCGCGCGGACGAAACCAAACGCCGCGTCCCCAACGCCGAAGCCGTCGTTATCGGCGATCTCTCCAGCATCGCCCAGACCCGCTCCGTCGCCGACCAGGTCAACGCGCTCGGCACCTTCGACGCGGTCATTCACAACGCCGCCGTCGGCTACCAGGAACCCCGCCGCGTCACTACCGAAGACGGCCTCGCGCAAGTCTTCGCCGTAAACACGCTCGCACCCTACCTGCTCACAGCTCTCATCCGCCGCCCCAAGCGGCTGGTCTACCTCAGCTCAGGCCTGCACAAGGGCGGCGACGGCACGCTTGACGACCTCAACTGGGAAAAGCGTCCATGGCGCGGCACGCAGGCCTACTCCGACTCCAAGCTCCACGACATCCTGCTAGCCTTCGCCGTCGCCCGCCTCTGGCCGGACGTCCTCTCCAACGCCCTCGAACCCGGCTGGGTGCCCACCAAGATGGGCGGCCCAAGCGCACCCGACGATCTCGACGCCGGCTACGAAACCCAGGCCTGGCTAGCCGTCAGCGACGACCCCGCAGCCGACGTCACCGGCCAATACTTCTACCACCAGCGCCGGCGCGAGCCCTCATCCCTCACTCGCGATCCAAAACGCCAGGACCGCCTCGTCGAAGCCTGCCAGCAAATCTCCGGCGTCCCACTTCCGGCCTAGGCCGGAGTCGATCTTAGCGCTCGATCACCTTCGGCACCTTGAAGAAGCGCCCATCCGTCTCCGGAGCCTCGGCCATCACCGCCGCGCGATCCAGTGAAGGCCGAACCTCGTCGCGCCGCAACGTCTCACCGCCCTGGGCGGGCTCACGGCCCAGCACCTCGCCGACCTGCGCCATGGCCGGCAACTCCGCCGTATCCAGCTCGTTCAACTGCGCGATATAGCCCAGCACGGCATCCAGATCCTTGGCCATCTTCGGCAGCTCTTCCGCCGTCAACTCCAGGTTCGCAAGATCGGCAACATGCCGAACATCATCCAGCGAGACGCGCGTGGTCTCCGCAACCGTAGCTTCACTCATAGCTCTATCTTCCTCTTGCGCGGGCTCTTTGGCGCGGCTCCGGTTACGGGGACACGCCCTTGAGGCTCGACCGCAACGGCCCGTTTCACCGGTCTGACGGTGCAAAGGCTCAAACTCTACGCGCTCAATCCGTACCCCCGAGATCCGCGCTAAATCCCGCTGCAGCACATCGCGCATGCTGCTCAGCGACCCCAGCCAATGGCTCGAGTCCACCCTCAAGTACAGCGTCCGGTGCTCGTCCAGACGCTCCACCGAGCAGTGCCCCGCCAAAACCGTTCCACAGACCACAGGCAGTGCCGCGGCCAAGCGGTCCTCGTCCGGCAGCGTGCGCAAACTCCGCGCCAGCGAACCCCGCAACAGATCACGCATGCCTTGCAAGTCAGCCTCTTCCCAGAACTCCAGTCGCCATTATCGCGCGACCACCTGTGCGGCCTCCGCTGAGGAAATCGCCTCCGCAGCCGCCCCCGGCACGTAATCCAACACCAGCGCCCGGTACCGCTCCAAAAACAGCGGCGTCGCAAAGCCCGCAGCCCACGCCCGCGCATCCTCCGGACGGAACGCCGCCTCCCGCTCCCGCTCCCAGCGCACGATGGCCTCCGCGGCAGCTTCGGCCGTCTGCTCCGCGAAGTACATGCCCGTCCACCCCGGCCCGTCTCCCCGCACCGTCTCCAGCGACCCACCCGCCCCATACGCGATGACCGGCCGGCCGCAGGCCTCGGCCTCCAGCGGCACCATCCCAAAGTCCTCATCGGCGGCAAACAGCAGCGCCCGGCACCGCGCATACTCGGCCCAAAGCTCCGGGGTCGGCAACTCGCCCAGAAACTCCACCGCAGCACCCGTCCTCGCGGCCACAGCCCGAAGTTTCTGCTCCTCCGGCCCAGCTCCCACAACTCGCAGCCGTCGCCCAAGCCGCCGGCAAGCCTCGATCAGGATCTCCGTCCGCTTGTAAGGCACCAATCTCCCGGCGCAGAGATAATGGTCGCCCACCGTCAAGCCCCGAACCGCATACGCCCGGTTCAGGTCGATCGGCGGATGCAGCACCTCCGCCTCACGTCCGTAACAGCGCCGGATCCGGTCGGCCACATACGCCGAGTTCGCCACAAAGTGCGTCACCCTCGAAGCCGCCTTCGCATCCCACCGCCGCACGCGCCCAGCAGTGGCGGTAAACGCCGCCCGCGTGACCGGGCCCATCGCCGCCCGGTACGCCTCATATCCATCCCATAGATAGCGCATCGGCGAGTGGCAGTAACAGATGTGAACCGCGCCCGGATCGATCCGCACGCCCTTTACCGGACCGCTGTCCGACGACAGCACAAGGTCAAACCCGCGCAGATCCAGGCTGCCGCACCGCCTCCGGATAGAACGGCAAGAAGTGGCGATGGTGCGACGCCGCGCCCGGGATCCGCTGCAGAAACGACGTATGCAGGGTGCGCGACCGCAGCGTCTCCGGTAGACCTTGCGCATTCGCGACCAGGGTGAAGATCTCGGCGCGCGGAAACAGCGCAGCGATGCACTCCGCGACGCGCTCGCCGCCCCCGCGCGTCACAAACCAGTGATGAACGACAGCTACCCGCATGGAAGACGCGCTTAGGCCTCAGTCGGCGAGCCGCTCAGTACGCGCCGTCCTGGTTTGCCACCGAGCGGCAGGTACGAAGCAGAATCCAGACGTCCGCAGCCAGGCTCCAGTGGTGGGCGTAGTAACGGTCCAGTTGCACGCGTTCCGGATAACTCACCCGGCTGCGGCCCGAGACCTGCCACAACCCCGTAACGCCGGGCTTCACCAGGCAATAGTCCGCAAAGTACGGCCCGTACTTTTCCACCTCAGCGGCCACAATCGGCCGTGGTCCCACCAGGCTCATGCTTCCGGTGATCACATTCCAGATCTGTGGCAGCTCATCCAGGCTGGTCTTGCGCAGGAACTCGCCCACGCGAGTCACCCGGGGATCGTGCTTCAGCTTGTGATCCTTGCGCCACTCCGCCCGCGCCTCAGGGTTCGCTGCCAGGTAATCCTCCAGCACCTCAGCCGAGTTCACGCACATCGTCCGGAACTTCCACATGGAAAAGAACCGTCCGTGGCCACGGATCCTTCTGTGAGAGAAGAAGATCGGCCCCGGTGAGGTCAATCGGATCGCCAGGGCAATGCTGCCGACCATCAACGTAAGAACCGGCAGACACAGCGCGACGAGCAGAAGATCAAGTCCCCGCTTTAGGACGCGGTACCGAAACAAACGTTCAGGGCTCTCGGACGAGACCGTCTGCGCCGGCTGCCAATAACTTGTAACCGACGGGCTGTCTAAGAGGAAGAAACGCTG
Source organism: uncultured Verrucomicrobiae bacterium (assembly GCA_963795955.1). Taxonomy (GTDB): domain Bacteria; phylum Acidobacteriota; class Terriglobia; order Terriglobales; family Acidobacteriaceae; genus Granulicella. The sequence goes on along the minus strand of CAWCJK010000008.1, from coordinate 32,190 downwards.
CGGAACCGTAGTGCTCTCTTCTGAGTTCCCTGTTTCCATCATGCTGCGACGTCATCTCCACGTCGTTCACAGACACCGGGGCCCGTGCAGACGCTCTTCTATGAGGCGGAGTCCGGTCGTCGCACAGAAAATCTAGTGCCGTCCCGTTCTCAGGACAAGCATTCCTGCATGCATGCAGAGTCTGCCCGGCCAAAGGTCCGCTCGGAAACAAAGAGATAAAGCTAAGTGGTTCTCTGGCGAGAGTATACCGTCATTGGGGCGATTTGGGGGGAGTATCGTCGTGAATCCCGACGTCCTCGCCCCCGCTCTCCGGCCGCGAGGCATCGCTCTCCGCGTTGCTTGTTACCCCTAAACCAGCATGCTTTCCGGCAGCTCTTCGTCCACGATCTCCTGATCCGTAGACGCAATGGAGCTCGCCAGCGGGAAGTATGCGTTCGAGACATACTGGCCCAGCATGCGATGCGTATTGAAGAACGTCCCGTTCATCGCGATGCAGTGCTGACGTATGCGAGCCCAGGCGTCCCTGTCCGCAAACAGCGGAGCGACACGCTTCTCAAGCTTGTCGTACAGGTTCTCAGCCTCCAACGCTTCGTCGTCGAAGTCCTCGACCGCCCAACCGGTGACATTCTCGGCGCAACCCTCAATCCACCAGCCGTCAAGAATGCTGAGGCTTGGAACACCGTTCATCGCAGCCTTCATGCCGCTGGTGCCCGAGGCCTCATATGGCCGGCGCGGCGTGTTCAGCCACACATCGACGCCGCCCGTGAGCTGCTCGCCCAGGTCCCAGTCGTAGTTTTCGAGGTACAGGATGCGCAGCTTCGAGTTGTTGAGCCGGCTTGCCGTCTCGTACACCTCGCGAATCAGAGCTTTGCCCGCGTTGTCCGCCGGATGCGCCTTACCTGCGAAGAGGATCTGCAAGCCGCCGATCCGCTCCGCGATCGCGTGCAGCCGATCAGGGTCACGGAACAGCAGGTTCGCGCGCTTGTACGTCGCAGCGCGCCGCGCGAATCCCAACGTCAGCACATCCGGATTCAGCTCAACCCCGGTACGCTCCTTCACGGTCGCGAACAGACGCTGCTGGCCCTGCTTGTGCGTCTCTTCGATGACGTGCGGCTCAATCCCGTAGACATTGCGTAAGAACTGGTTGTCGTGCCGCCAGGACGAAATCTCCTTGTCGAGCAATTGCTGGAACGCCGGCGAGACCCAGGTCGCGGCATGCACACCGTTGGTGATCGAGTGCACCTTGTACTCAGGGAACATGCCCTGCGAAACCTTGCCGTGCTGCATCGCGACGCCATTCACGTAGCGGGAAAAACGCAGCGCGAGATACGTCATGTTCATCAGGCCGTTATGCAGACAGCCGAACCGCTCGATGCACGATGCGCGCTCGTGACCCAGGATCCGATACATCTGATCCATCCCAAACTGGTCGTGTCCCGCGGGCACCGGCGTATGGGTCGTGAAGATGCAGTGCTCGCGAACATACGCGGCATCGCCCTCGGTCGCGTCGCGAAGCGGGATCCCCGCAAGATGATCTTCCAGAAGACCGATGGTCAGCAGCGCGGCATGGCCTTCGTTCATGTGGCAGACCTCTGGACGGCAGCCCAGCGCATGCAGAAGATGAATGCCGCCGAGCCCAAGCACCGCCTCCTGGCAGAGCCGATAGTACGTATCGCCCCCGTAGAGATGGTCTGTCAGCGTGCGATCCCACCAATCATTGCCCTCGACGTCGGTGTCCAGCAGGAACACCGGGAGGATGTGCCCGGTTACGCCGACCACGTCGAAACGCCACGCGCGGATCGCAAGGTTGCGACCCTGCAGCGTGATGTTGACGGTCGCAGCAGCCTGCGGCAGCGTGTCTTCCGGATGCCAGATGACATCGGTCTCGCTCTGCTGCCCCTTGGTATCCAGGTGCTGTTCGAAATACCCGCGGCGATGCGCGAGCGACACTGCGACCATCGGTGCGCCGGTGTCTGCCGCGGAACGAAGCGTGTCACCCGCCAGCATCCCAAGCCCGCCCGAGTACGTCGGCAGTTGCTTGGAAAGCGCAATCTCCATCGAGAAGTACGCCACGTTGCGTTCGGAAAGGTCGATGTATGGTGCTTTAGAAGATCGCGCAAGAGCCATGCGATGAGTTTCCTTCGTAGTGGCCCGCAGGCCGCTTGGAGTTCCTCGAAATCCACCCACACTACGGGCGGCGGTCGTTCAGGGTCGTGAGACTGGCTGCGTCTTCTTCGTATAGTTTACCAAAGTGGAAACATTCGGAGAATGCTGAAATCCGACGACGAAAGAAAGCTACGCGTTGCCTCCGCGATTGTCTGTCCGTCTTAGGTGTTAGAACCCCAAACTGAAGTAACCGACGCGCTGTCAATGACTTTCTTTTAACGCTTAAACACTGCGAAAACCCAACTTCATCGCAAAGCCAAGGGCAAGCGCAAGCACCAGAGCCAAGGTAGTTAGCCCCCCATGTCCCCGCAGCCGCTTGCCGACCGCCTCCAAAGCAAGAATCAGCACGTATACCGCGATCATCAGCAACACGCCATCCAGAACAAACGCTCGGTTCGGCGCGGTGTGAACCTGCCAGTTTGGGAACGAAGAAAACGCAGGCAAGAAAGATCCAAAGCCGAATACCAGCAGGAATAACAACGTCTGCAAAACAACAAGAACAGCCTTCCCCAGCATGGGTTCTCCTGCGATCTCTAACACCGAAGTCTACCTGAGCGCAACGTGCTTAGGTGTTTGTTTCGCGTTACTTAGAGCGCTAGCGAACCGTCGCCTCAAAACCTGCAAACCTGTTCTCCAGCTCCCATTCCATTGCAGCGCGGCGACTACGCTTCAGCAATGCGGCACATGCGCCTGACGCACGCGAGTTGGCTGCGATCGGCCCCTCGCAGGCCCCGGTGCGACGACTGAAATCATCCGGCGCCGCCCAAAGGCTCTCGCCACCGATAAAGCTATGTTCCAGGGCCGTGCGCGCACTGCGCTTCAGATCGGCATACGTCAGGTTCTGTTCCATCGCCGCCTTCACGTACTCATGCGTGAGGTCGATCCGGCCCACTCCTTCGTCATCCGTCGACAGTGCAAAGGGAACGCGTCCCGCACGATACGCCGCCAGCGGATGTTCCGTACCCTTCACCCCCAGGATGACGTCATTGGACGTCAGATTGACCTCGACCATGATGTGCCTGCGTGCCATCTCTTCCACCAACTCACGAGGATCCGTCTCGTACAGCAGATCAACCCCATGCCCGATGCGTTCCGCATGCCCAAGCTCCACAGCGTCACGGATGTGAAACCTGAGTTGCGATGGCGGCACCATCCCGAACGCCAACTCCCCTGCATGCAGCGAGATGCGCACCTTGGGAAACGCCGAGTGCAGGTAGTCCAGCATCAGCATCTGCAGGTGGTAGTCCTGCATCGAGATCCGTCCATCTTCGGGCATCACGAAGTTGATGCCCACCACCCGCGGATTACCCGAATCGAGCTCAGCCTGAGCGACCTCAAAGCCCAGCAGCGTCTGCGCGAACACCTGCTGTGGCGGGAACCCACGCAGCACCTGGTACAGCCACCGGATCTGCACGTTGCAAGCGGTCCCGCTTCCGTTCATCGATCCAGTCGATCCAGTATCGGAAGCCCGCGGCGGCACCGCACGGCAGCGCTCGATCTCATCACGCTTCGCATCGATATCCGCGAACTCTTCCCGATCCGTCGGGACCTCATCACGCACCCCTGCCGCAAGTAACTGCTGCCGCAGGCCCGCAAGCACCTTCATGTGATTGCTGTCATCCACCTCGGGCCAGCCGAGCTTGTATCCAAGCGCCGCGGCGTGCGCAAACGTCGGCGTCTGCATGATCTCCAGGTACTGCTCATTCTGCATCGCCGCTCTGGTCGCCACCTCATCCGCCCACTCGCCTGCGAACGCCTTCAGCCCACCAAAGCGATCAAAGGTTGCAAAGAACTGGTCGTGGCCGGTGACACCTTCGCTCGGCACGAATCCACGCATGGAGAAGCTATCGATCAAAGCGTCATACAAAGGTTGACGCTTCAGCGCCTCTGAAGCAGGCACCTCGCCCAGCGCGCATTCGTTTGGGTTGCCATGCTGCGGAGGAACAAACCGCACCAGGTCTTGCCCTTGCGGCACGGGCGGCGTTCCCTCCGCCAGCGAAGCCACACACAAGCCCTGCTTGGCGGCCTCAGCGATGAACGTCTCCGCATACACCGCGCCGGATAAATGCATGTGCAGGTCGCCGCCCTTCGGCATCTTGACGAGAAACGCATACAACTCCGGTGCGCCCTGCGCCTTCGCAGCGTTGAAAGCGCGGCTCGCACGGGCTTCTCCGCCGCTTCCGGCCGTCGCGTCTTCGCTTCTTCTGCTGCGGTGCCGAGCGGCATGTGCAGGACAACCCACCACACCGCAGGCGAGCAGAACAACCGTAACGACACGCAGCACATGCTGACCAGTTCGTCGATGCATGCGGGAAACCTTATCAGAGCCCGAGACCCGAACCCGATATCTCCTTTGAGCCCAGCCCCCTGAGCCCAAACCAGCCGCCCGAACGGTCGTCACATCTTGTCCCGGCACTCCGTGATCGCCCGCCTTCGTCATGGTTTGAGCGATGCAGCCCGCCTTGCTATACTGACCCAGTCGTTCTCGAAGGCCCCTGCACCGCAGTGCGGCCGTTCCCTTCCCTCAGGCAGGCGATTCGAAACGAAGCCGCGGCGCAAGCAGGCGGTCTCTTCCCTTGCGGAAGGCCAGGTAGCTCAGTGGTAGAGCGCGGCCCTGAAAAGGCCGGCGTCGGCGGTTCGATCCCGTCCCTGGCCACCACTTCAACTCTGCAATTCCGGCAAGCTAAGGTCCAGACTCCATTCACGCAGCAACTGCTCGAGAATGCGTCTGCTTGTGTTCTGCAACCGTCACCGGGCATAGTTGGCTGTCATGAACGTCTCGCCACAGCAGCCCCATATGAACTGCTGACCCGACGTCTCACCCTGCTCACAATCCACGGACCGCTGCAGTCGATCATCCACACCCGTGACCTGCCGGCATAGTCGTTCAGAGGTGCCTCTTGCGTTTCGCAACGATTCTGATCTCCGTTGTCCTCTGCCTCAGCACACGGTCTGCAGCAGCGCAGACCAAAGAGCAGGGCGTTCCCTCCGTGGACCGGGATGGCCGCGCAACTCCTGCGGAACGGGCCAAGGCCGGCATCGGTGCACCGGTCACGCCGTTGCCGCCGGCAGCCGGCCTCACAGCAGCGCAGCAGCGAAAGCGGATGCAGATGTGGCGCAATGACATCCGCAAGGCGCTATTTGTGCCTGACGTTCTGCGCAGATCTCAACGCCAAGGTCTGGTCCACCTTTTCGCCCATGCCCGGCGTTCTGGTAGACCGAGTCACCTATACGAGCGCAGATGGCATGCTTGTCCCCGCGATCGTTTATTACCCGGATCCGGCGGCCCTGAATGCAAAGCACAGGCACACCAAAATCCCTGGAATCGTCATCGTGAACGGCCACGGCGGCGACAAGTTCAGCTGGTACGCGATGTATAGCGGACTGATGTTTGCAAAGGCCGGCGCCATGGTCGTTACGTATGACCCCATCGGCGAAGGCGAGCGCAATCGTGACAAAGCGTCTCGAACAGGCGTGCATGACACCTGGGTGAGCCCACCAGCGGGGCTCGCGCGAACGGATTGGGGGCAGCGACTCGCAGGGTTGATGCAGGTTGACGTCATGCAGGCGGTCAGTTACCTGCGCTCACGACCGGAGGTGGACGCTGATCGTATCGGAGTCGCGGGATACTCCATGGGCGGGTTCATCGTTGGCCTCACAGGCGCGATCGATCTTCGCATTCACGCTGTTCTGATCAGCGGGGGCGGCGTATACGACGGACCTGGCGGTTACTTCGACTCCAACCCGCTGCCCTGCCAGATGCCGCCGTACAAAGCTATGCTTCCGCTCGGAGATCGTGGTGCAGTTTTGTACGCGCTAAATGCACAGCGCGGACCGATGCTGGTGATGAATGGCACGGAGGACACTGTGATGGACATCGCACACCATCCACCAGCATGGTTTGAAGCGGTGCGGCAGCGCGCACTCGCGCTGTTGGGGCCGAAGTCTCCGGCGGCGAAGAATATGTTCACCACGATCTTCTATCCTGGGATCAGTCACCGGCCGTCCTGGGTAGATCGCGACGGAGTGGCGTGGCTCAACGATCAACTCCATTTCGCTTTATGGGACGACAAGACCATCGCGAGCGAGCCGACCACGCGCGTGGCCGAGTGGGTCAAGGACAACAACGTGTACACCGGTGCTGGCTATGCGCGCGAGGATCGCGAAGGCGGGATCCAAGCACTGGGCACCGGCTTTCCCGCGATTCCGCGCGACGACCTCATGGTGCTGCCCGATGCGGTTTGGCATCAGCAGGAGGACCGCCTGACGTACCAGGCGTGGGCTGCGAAAACCAAGCTCGCGGAGCAGGTCGCCGCTGGGCAAAGTTCGTCAAGTCGCTGACCGGAGACCTCGCGCCGTCCCCAAGTAAATGAGCGCTGTTGCGAAGGCACCTGTAGCCGCCGCGTGAGCGCAAAAGGAGCGCGTGCCGATCTCATCGACACGCGCCCCACATCTGCTCTTTCGTATTTCGGCGCTTGCTCGGCTACGACAGGAAGATCGGCCGGATGTGCCTCTCGAACAGGTTCTCCGTCACGTTGCGTGCAATGACGTCCTCGTTTGCCTCGAGGGCCTGGATATAGCGTGGCCCCATCTTCGCCGCCACCTTGAACCCGACATGCAGCAGTTGCCGCAGATTGGGGTCATAGCTGGAATCAGACTCGTCATGGCGCAAAGCGCGCACAAACTGCTCGCTGCTCCAGCCTCGCACCGTCTCGGGGCTCGGCAGCTTCGCACGATCAATGTCGATCACGGTCGCGTACGGTGCGCAAAGCTCGTCGGCATGCGCGTAGGCCTCGGCATAGACCTCCTTCGCCATCTCCAGCCCACTGCCACCCGCTTCAGCCAGACCGATCAGCTCTTCCAGCCACGTCGTGCCCGCCGTCTTCAGGTGCACACCCGCGCCGAATTCGGCGATGCCCTGCTTGATCGCACTGTAGATCGAAAACTTGTCCGATCCTGAGTGCACACTCAGCTTCAGATTCTCCGGCAGCCCATAGCGCTTGATCGCATACGCAATCGTCGCAAGGTCATCGCGGAACTCCTTCGCAAACTGCTGCACGTCGCCCACATAATCCACGCCCTTGTTGAAGCGGCCCGTGAACTTCGGCGCAATCGTCTGCACCGGGATCTTCTCATCCGCAATCGCCGCGAGAATAATCAGCAACTCCGGCGGGGTCTGCGGGCTATCGGTCTCATCCATCGAGACCTCCGCAACGAACTTGCCCTCGCCCTTATGGCTCGCGATCGCCCGGTAGATCTCGCCCGCGTGCTGCACGGCTGCCAGGAACTGCTTCGCTGTCTTCTCGGCAAACGCGCGATCAATGTGAAACGGCTCTGCAATCGCCGGAATCGTGATCTCGCCAATCAGCTCCGGATGTCGTGCGAGAAACTTCGCAATCTCGTTCTCATCCGACTTCTGCCCGATGTTGTCCGCCACATCGATCGTGAAGAAGTCGCAAGGCTCGACGAACCGCTCATAGGTCTTCAGGTTGATGTGGTCCGCATCCACAAAGTACGGCTGCGCCCATCCCAACTCCTTCACCGCGCGATCCGCAGCCGCACGCGTCGTAATCGGCTCAGAGCCAATGATCATGTGCTCGCGGTTCGACTTGTTCCACACAGGAACGACGGTGGCCCCTTGCTCCGACGCCAGCAGACACGCCTGAAGCTGCGCCTTGGCCTGGTGCGCAAACCGGTCACCAACGCCGATCGAATACTTAGGAAGCTTCACAGCCTCACTCATGCTTCTCCTCTTTTCACGCGCATTCGCGCTCTGGTTCTGCCTCAGCGTTACTGGTTGACGCCGCTCGCCAGGAATCCGCCGTCCACGACGATCGTCTGTCCGCTCGTAAACGAAGCGGCCTCGGACGCGAGATAGATCGCCGCTCCAACAAGCTCTTCTGTCTTCCCGAAGCGCCCCATCGGCGTACGCATCCGCAGCTCCTGCCCACGTGGTGTGCTGTCCAGCAACTGCGCGTTCAGGGCCGTGCGAAACACACCCGGCGCAATCGCATTCACCACCACGCCATGCTTCGACCACTCCACCGCCAGCGAACGCGTCAGCGAAACCATCGCCGATTTGCTCGCCGCGTACGCCGCTACCTCGCTCAACGCCACAAACGAGTTCAGCGAAGCGATATTGATGATGCGCCCATATCCCTGGTCGATCATGTGCTTGCCGAAGATCTGGCAGGCGCGCAACGTTCCCGTCAGGTTCGTCTCCATGATGTCCCGCCACTCCGCTTCCTCGATCGTCAGCGTAGGCGTGCGCTTGATCTTGGCCGCGCAGTTCACCAGGATGTCGACCTTACCCAGTGCCCCCACCGCCGCTGCGAGTAGTGCCTCCACCTGCGTGCGATCGCCTAGATCCGCAGGCTGCCGAACCGTCTTGCGGCCGCGTGCTTCGATCTCCGCTGCGACCTCATCGACCTGCTGCGTACGTCGCCCGGTGCTCACCACATCTGCCCCGGCTTCGGCCAAACCAAGACTCAGCGCGCGACCGATACCGGATGTCCCTCCGATAACGACAGCAACACGGCCTTCAAGACTTAACGGATGCTTCATCTACACTTCCTTCTTCAGATCTCTTCAGCGCACGTCCATCCTGCGCTGCTGCTTACAAGCGGTACGCGCGACACACAAGGTCCCAAGTCAGAGCATGGGCAACCTGCATCGCCTCGTCTTCGTCCAGCCTTCGTTCCGCCACCAGTCGCGCCAGAAACGCACAGTCCACACGACGCGCTACGTCGTGACGCGCAGGAATCGAGAGAAACGCCCGCGTGTCATCGTTGAACCCGACGGTGTTATAAAAACCCGCCGTCTCCGTAGCCTGTTCACGGAACCGCATCATGCCCTCAGGGCTGTCATGGAACCACCACGGTGGCCCCAGCCGAAGACACGGATAATGACCCGCCAACGGCGCCAACTCCCGGCTGTACGCTGACTCATCCAGCGTGAACAGGATGATCGTCAGGTTCCGCTCATTCCCGAACCGGTCGAGCAACGGCCGCAGTGCTTGCACATAGTCGGTCTGCATCGGAATATCCGCACCGATGTCCCTGCCGTACTTCTGGAAGAGCGCGGCGTTGTGATTGCGCACCGAGCCGGGATGGATCTGCATCACCAACCCATCCTCCACGCTCATCCGCGCCATCTCCGTCAGCATCTGTGCACGGAACAACTCCTGCTCCTGAGGTGAAGCGCTTCCGCCCCGCACGGTGGCATACAGCCGCTCCGCCTCGGTGGTCGACAGATCTGCGGTCCGCGCAGTCGGATGGCCGTGATCGGTAGCCGTCGCTCCGTAGCTGCGGAACCGCGCGCGTTCTTTCCGCAGCGCTGCAAGATAGCCGCTCCAGGTCGCGGTGTCTTCTCCCGCTTGCTCCCCGAGCTTCTCAAGATTCGCTGTGAATCCATTGAACTCCGGATCCACCACAGGGTCCGGCCGAAACGTCGGTATGATCCGGCCCTTCCACCCAGACTGCTGAACGGCCTTGATGTCCGCGAGCGAGTCCAGCGGCGAGTCCGTTGTCGCCAGCACATGGATCCGGAACCGCTCAAACAGAGCGCGCGGCCGGAACTCAGGGGTCTTCAACTTCTCCGAGATCGTATCGAAGTACAAATCCGCAGTGCTGGCCGACAGCCGCTCCCGCAGCCCAAAGAGTTCCTCGAACGCGAAGTCCAGCCAAAGCCGGGTGGGCGTGCCGCGGAACAGGAAGTAGTTCTCAGCGAAGATGCGCCACACCTTGCGGGGATTCTTGATCTCCGGGACGCCAATCTCCAGCTCCTCGAACGTCACGCCCTGGCTGTAAAGCATGCGGTGGACGTAGTGATCGGGCTGAATGAAGAGCTTCGCCGGGTCAGGAAATGGTTCGTTCTCTGCGAACCATCGGGCCTGTGTGTGGCCATGCGGGCTCAGGATCGGCAGATCACGAATGCTGGCATACAGCCGCTCAGCAATCGCGCGTGCATCCGGATCGGAAGGAAACAACCTGTGCTCGTGAAGCAAACTCATCGCCGAAGCCTCTTCGAAAAACGTCGCCACACTGGGGTTCATGGTACCGCCGAGGGAAAGAGTGACGCGCCGGTGGCAACGTTGTCAACCACGGATTTGTTGCTCAGTTGAAACCCGCGCCGGCAAGGCAAACCTTCGATCCCCGCTCACCACCTTCACGGTGAGCCAGCCACCATGAAGACCTTCCGCAGAAGGCCGCTCTGAGTGGCTGAACCCGGTAACTCGAAGAACCGGAGGCGCTTGCTTTCGGCCTCGACCCGCTGCTTGACGAACGTATTCGCAACAGCATAAATTTTTTGGCAATCAGTGGCAACGTTGCCGCCCCGTGCGGAGTTCGATCATGGCCAGGCAAGTACCTGGGCAACGACACGCGCGGCAAGCCACCGACTTCGAGGACCCAATGGACGCAATCTCACCCAAAAAATTCACAACCTGCAGGGCAGCTCTGCTCTTGTCCCTGGTCTGGATCCTGACCGCCATGTCCGCCATGGGTCAGGAGTTCCGCGGAACCATCAGCGGCGCCGTAACCGACTCCAGTGGAGCCGCCATCCCCGGCGCCAGCGTCGTGATCAAGGAAGTTCACACCGGGACCACCAACACCACCAAGAGCGACGCCGCAGGCCAGTACGTCGTCCCTTTCCTGCTCCCCGGTCAGTACCAGGTCACCGTCTCTGAGTCCGGCTTCCAGACCGAAATCCGCAACAACATCAGCGTCGAGTCACAGGCTCATCCCATCGTGAATCTCCAACTATCGGTCGGCAGCACGGGCGAGACCGTCGAAGTGAACTCCGCCCCTCCGCTGATCGACCAGGCGAACGCCTCGATCGGGCAGGTCATCTCCACCAAGGAGGTCGAGAACCTTCCTCTCGATGGCCGTACTCCAACAACCCTCACAGAACTGTCGGAGGGCGTGATCACCACGGCCGCCCCCCAACTCGTTCATCCCTTCGATAACAACGCCGGCAACTCCTGGTCGATCGGCGGCACGCCCAACCAGGTCAGCGAAGTTCTCCTGGACGGCTCCCCGGATCTCACGCTTCTCGGCGCTCTTGCCTATGCGCCGACGCAGGACTCGGTCCAGGAGGTCTCTGTCCGTCCGTTCGACACCGACGCCAGCTTCGGCCACACCATCGGCGGCGTCATCAACCAGATCACCAAGAGCGGCACAAACAGCCTCCACGGAACGCTGTACGAGTTCTACCAGCCGACCAATCTCAACGCGAACACGTACTTCAACAACCGCACGCACACGCCCACCCCGTCGTTTCACTACAACCAGTACGGTCTCACGGTGGGCGGCCCCATCTTCATTCCCAAGCTCTACAACGGCAAGGACAAGCTTTTCTTCTTCTTCGCTTGGGAAGGGCTGAAGGATTCCACGCCTGCCACAACGTACATGACCGTCCCGACCGCTGCGGAGCGCGCCGGCGACTTCTCCCAGACACTCGCGGCAGGCTGCCCCGGTGGCTTCGCGAACAACCCGGCAACGGCAGCCGCGATCTGTCTTCCCTCCGGCAACAACAAGACCAACTACGCCGATCCAAACCAGCTCTACAATCCCTTTTCGTCCAAGGGCACCCCGAGTTCGTTCACCCGCACACCGCTGCTGAACAATCAACTCACCGCCGCCGGCGTCGCGTTCAATCCTGTGGCGCTCGCCTATCTCAACCTCGTTCCTCAACCGAACAACACGGCGGGCGCTGCTGCCAACGGCCAGAACAACTACGTCAGCAACGCGCCCAGCATCGACGACTACCACAATGAGTTCGGTCGTATCGACGTCAACGCCAGCACACGCGACCACGTCTTCTTCGACTTCCGCCACAACTACCGTACGCAGACCAAGAACGACTACTTCGGCAACGGCCTCACCGGAACGACGCTGCTCCGTGAGAACTTCGGTCTCACCGTCGACAACGTCTTCACACTCAACCCGACCACCATCTTCGACACCCGCGTGAACTGGACCTTCTTCAACGAAGTCCACGGCACGCCGCGCAGCGCTATACGCCCTCTCAGCTCGGCTTCCCGAGCTACATGACAAGCGCCAGCCAGCTTCTGCAACTTCCTTACATCAACTTCAGCACCGGCAGCAGCTGCGGCAGCTTTACCAGCTACACCTGCCTTGGTGACAACACCTCCAGCTTCGACCCCACTACCAGCTACCAGGTCTTCGCCGACATGGTGAAGCTGCTCGGCCGCCACAGCCTGAAGGTTGGCTTCGATGGCCGTCAATACCGCATCAGCATCCAGAACTTCGGCAACTCAGCCGGCAGCTTCACCTTCAACTCGACCTACGTCACCACCGGAAGCGGCGGCGCGACACAGAGCTTCGGTGGCGATCTCGCCGACTTCCTCTATGGGCTGCCCGGCTCGGGCCAATTCGATCTCGCCGCCCGCGCAGACTACCGCCAGTACTACATCGGCGCCTTCGTACAGGACGACTTCCGCGTCAACGACAAGTTCACGTTAAACCTCGGCCTCCGCTTCGACATCGATACTCCGTTCGGCGAGAAGGACGGCCGCACCGTCAACGGATTCAATCCCACCGCAGTGAACTCCGCCTCCGGTGCTGCAGCGCTCTTCAAGCCGCAGACTGTAACCAACAATGGCGTCACTACAACCGTCGCCAGCATCAACGCTCTGGGTGGACTCACCTTCCCCAACGGCCCTGGTGGCGCGCCTTACCAGACCAACAATGGCTTCCTGAGCCCCCGCATCGGCTTCTCCTACAGCCCGACCGGCAGAACCGTCGTGCGCGCCGGCTTCGGCATCTTCGTACAGCCGGAAACCCTCGCGTCGCTCGCCGCCACCGGCACGTACTCCTCATCCGCCATCAACAACCAGCAGGGCTTCAGCGCCACAACCACCTACACCGGGTCCACCAACAGCGGCTTTACGCCGCCGAGCAACACGTTGAGCAATCCGTTCCCGAACGGATTCGCGCAGCCCATGGGCTCCTCCGCTGGCGCCAGCACCTTCCTTGGTCAGTCCATCAGCTTCCTCGCTCCGGTTCAGCATGACCCCTACTCGGAGCGCTGGGACTTCGGCGTCCAGCACTCACTGACCAACAGCACGCTGATCGAGGCCCTGTACGTCGGCAACCACAGCTTGCATCTGCCGGTTGCGTCGCAAAACATCAACGCCACCCAACTCCAGTACCTCACCCGCAATCCCTATCGCGATCAGGCACTCTTTACCAACTACTCCAAGGCGGTGACCAACCCGTTCGCGGGCCTGTTGCCCAACGGCGGCAGCCTGAACAGCTCGACCACCGCTCTGAGCAACCTGATCGTTCCCTTTCCCCAGTTTGGCGCTACAACCATCAATGAGCAGAACCAGACCATCGGTCAGTCCTACTTCCACAGCGCCATCCTTCACATCGAACAGAAGGCCCGTCACGGTCTGACCCTGACCGCTAACTACAGCTTCTCCAAGCTGACCGAGGCGGATACCTTCCTCAACGACCAGGACGCGACGCCGACGCATCGCATCTCGCCGTTCGATCACACGCATCACTTCACCGTCGGCGGAACCTACGATCTGCCGTTCGGCAAGGGCAAGGCTCTCAACTTCGGTGGCAGCCGCATCATGGATGAGATCCTTGGCGGCTTCGTCGTGAATGGAATCTACCAGTTCCAGACCGGCGCCCCCATCGAGTTCTCCTCCGACATTCCCCTGCAGCCCGGGGTCTCGCTCCGCGACATCACCGCTCAGTCGCGGAACACCTCGCCCGTACCTTCCAGCGGTCAGACTGGCAATCCTGCCATCCCGACCAACCTGTTTGTCGCCGGCCCCACAGCCAATGCAACCACCTGCCCAGCGTCTGGCGCTTGCGACGGCAGCGCCTTCATCAACGGTCAGTACGCCTACCACTACCGCACACTGCCCCAGACGATGTCCTGGGTTCGTTCCGACGGCTTCAACAACCTCGATGCCTCGCTGCTGAAGAACTTCAACTTCACTGAGAGGACCTACCTCCAGCTTCGCTTCGAAACCTTCAACACGCTGAATCACCCCGTCTTCGCGGCACCCAACGTCTCGAGCGCGACGTCGAGCAACTTCGGCTACATCACCTCAACCATCTCCAACAGCACACCCCGTCAGGTGCAGCTCGGCGCGCGCATCGTCTTCTAAACGCAACGTCCAACAACCGAAGAAAGCCCACTCACAACCTGGGTGGGCTTTCTTCTTTCCGTGCAGCTGAAACGCTGCAACCAACTGAAGGAGAGCAGCATGACCCGCAGTCCGTCGCCGCTTCTGCTACACGTCTTCCTCGCCGGCGTCGTGACCGCGTCCATGACGTGCATGGCGCAGGACAGGCGCACCGTCGTCGAACCTCACATCCCGACCACCTGCGCCCGCCTCTCCGCTAACTTCGCTGCACAGAATGGAACCCTCGCCGGCGCGGACGAAGCGAAGCTCGACACCGAACGGTTGCAGGCCGCACTGGATCACTGCCATCCCGGGCAAGCGGTCGAACTAACCAGCGACGGTGCTCGGAACGCCTTCCTCTCCGGCCCACTCTCGTTGCCAGCGCGCATTACGCTGCTGCTCGACCGCGACGTGACGCTCTTCGCCTCGCGCGATCCGGCCCTGTATGACCTCGCTCCGGGAAGCTGCGGCGTGGTCAACAATCAGCCTCCCGGCTGCAAACCGCTGATCTCCGTGCACAACGCGCCACACGCCGCGGTCATGGGCGACGGCACCATCGATGGTCGCGGCTACGCGCAGTTGCTCAACCGCCCAGTCACATGGTGGCAACTGGCCGAGCAGGCCCGCGCTGGTGGACGGCAACAGGTGCCCAGGCTCATCGTCGTCAGCGGCTCCGACGACTTCACGCTCTACCGCATCACCCTCAAGAACTCGCCCAACTTCCACGTCACCTTCGGCAACGGAACCGGCTTCACGGCCTGGGGCGTCAAGATCGACACACCCCGCAACGCTCGCAACACCGACGGTATCGACCCCGGCGGCAGCGCCTCCGACATCACCGTCACGCACTCCTTCATCAGCACCGGCGATGATCACATCGCGATCAAGGGCAGCGGCCATGGGGTCCAGCACATGAGCGTCCTCGACAATCATTTCTACTTCGGTCACGGCATGTCCATCGGCTCCGAAACCTTCGGCGGCGTCAGCGACGTGCTCGTCCGCAACCTCACCCTCGATGGCGCCGACAACGGTCTTCGCATCAAGTCCAACATCCACCGCGGCGGTCTCGTGCAGCGCATCACCTACGAAGACGTCTGCATCCGCAACACCAAGGCGCCTATCTCCATCGACACGCGCTACGACAACCCCGGACCGCAAGCGGATCTCGTCCCAGATTTCCGCGACATCTCCATCAGCGATGTCTTCATCAGCGGCGGCGGCAAAATCATCGTCGATGGTCAGGACGCCGCGCATCGCAGCCAGGTCCACTTCAGCAACGTCACGCTCGACAACCCCACGGCATATAACTTCTTCGCGAAGGATGCTCTGGTCACCTACGGTCCCGGCGCGGTCAACTTCCACCTTGCCGGCGAAGATGTAACCAGTTCCAACACCAAGGGCGAGGCACGGCAGCGAAACCCGACATCTGCTCTCAGCGTTTCGTTCCCTTCCCTCGCCAATAACGCTCTGCAGCCGCTAGCCAAACGCTGGCAACGTTGCCTAAGATGGTTGCACCCACCCAGCCCGTCCCATTCGCGCCAATGCCTCACACCCAGAAACCGCCGTCACTTCCACGCCCGGCGCAGATCCAGCAGCACCCACCTACAGGAGATCGCAACAACAATGAGCACAGTCGCTTCGGGCACGTTCGGACGCTTCCTTCCCTTTCTCGTCTCGGCTTCTCTCGTTGCCATCTCCGGCGTGGCGTACGCGGCTGGCACCTGTGATGTACGCGCCTACGGTGCCAAAGGTGACGGTCAGACCAAGGACACGGCCGCCATCCAAAAGGCCATCGATGCCTGTGCAGCGAAGTCTGGCGGCGGCACAGTAAGCCTCTCAGGCGGCACGTTCGTCAGCGGCCCGGTAGTCTTACGCAGCAACATCACGCTCGACATCGCGCAAGGCTCCACCCTGCTCGGCTCGCCCGACCACGCCGACTATCCCGAGGTGCCTGAACTCCGCAGCCCCGGCCATCAGTCGTTGCTTACCTCCAACAACGCCGAGAACATCACCATCACCGGTGGCGGCACCATCGACGGCAACGGCCAGTCCTGGTGGGCCGAGGCCCGCGGTCAAAAAGACCACGGCGTTGTCGGCGAGCAGGTCTTCCGTCCACGCCTCATCGTTCTCAGCAACAGCAAACACATCCGCATCGAGAACGTCACAGTTCAGAACTCGCCCTCGTGGCAGATCGTGCCCTACTACTCCGACGACGTCACCATTCGCAACGTAAAGATCCTGGCTGACCCGCACTCCCCCAACACCGACGCCATCGACCCATTCTCCTCGTCGAACATGATCATCGACCACGTCTACGCCGACGTCGGCGACGACAACATCGCCATCAAGTCCGGCCTCATCAACTCGCCCGGCCCGGATGCTCCGTCGAAGAACATCACCATCACCGATTGCACCTTCATGCACGGCCACGGGCTCTCGATCGGAAGCGAGATCGCCGGCGGCGCGCAACACATCATTGCGCGCAACATCCACTTCAACGGCACAGACCAGGGCATTCGCATCAAGGCCAATCGCGACCGCGGCAACGATGTCTCCGACATCCACTTCAGCAACATCGACATGCAGAACGTCGGCACCGCCATCCTCATCAGCGAGTACTACCCGAAGGTCCTGCCCACGCCCGGTGAGAGCGCGCAACCAGTCGGCCGCCTGACGCCCTTCTTCCACGACATCACGATCGACAACGTCACCGCGACGGGCGGGAAGGTCGCCGGCGTCATCGTCGGCCTGCCCGAATCTCCCGTCAAAGACGTCACGCTCCACAACGTCACCATCGACGCGAAGACCGGCATGACGGTCAGCTATGCCCAGGTCACGATGCGCAACGTCACGGTCAAGGCCGCGCAAGGCGAATCGATCACCATCGCGCCCACAGCCAAGGTCGATCGCCAGTGATCTGCCGTCCGCGCGGAAACGGGAACGGGAGCCTTTGAAGACCGTAACTCGGTTCACTGCTACACTTAGGCCGCTCGACTGTGAGGACTGACACCAAGAACGGGACACCGAAGCGGCCAACGGTGAACGACGTTGCCAAGTTGGCACACGTAGGCGCGTCCACGGTCTCGCGTCACCTTCGTGGCGTGCGCGTCAGTGCCGCCGTGGCGGCTCGCGTCGACGAGGCGATCGCCGAGCTCGGCTATCAGCCCGACGAGACGGCGCGCGCGCTCCGCAGCGGAAAGACACGCACCCTCGGCGTCATCATCCCGCAGGTCGCGAACAGCTTCTACGCGCAGGCGGTGCAACTGATGGAAGAGGAGGCGCGCCGGCGTGGCTGCGCCGTCATCCTGCTCACGCATCAGGAGTCCCGCGAGCAGCAACTGATGCAACTCGGGACCATGCGCCGCTACCGCACCGACGGGCTCATCCTCGCTCCCGCCGCCGGCTCCACTGCGGAAGAGATCCGCGCCGCCGTCCCCGGTATGCCCGTAGTCGCGCTGGACCGCATGATCTCCTCCGACATGGACTGCGTTGTGCTGCGCAATCGCGACGCCGCACGCACCGCGACCGAACACCTTCTGCAACACGGCTACCGTCGCATCGCCTGCGTCGTCAGCCGCCCCGAGATCACCAGCTTCCAGCATCGCTGGGAGGGCTACAAAGACGCCGTCGGCGCGAAGCGGCTGCCCACCCGTCTCATCGAAGGGAACACCCACGATCAGCTCCGGTACACGCTCTGCGCCATCCTGCTTGAGCGCCACAGGCCCGATGCGCTGCTCTGCTTCAGCAACCGCGCCACACAGACGGCCTTGCAGGCCTACGACGAACTCGCCCTGCCTCGCGAATCTCGTCTCCCCATGCTTGGCTTCGACGACTTCGAGCTCGCCTCGCTCGTCGATCCGCCGCTCTCCGTCGTGCGCCAGCCGATGGAGAACATGGTCCGCCACGCGATAAGCATTCTCTTCGAGCGAATCCGTGGCAACGAAGCACTGGAGACACAACACATCGCCCTGCTCGGGCAGTTGATCTATCGCCGCTCCTGCGGTTGCTCCTAAGCCAGCATCCTCTCGCTAGTGAGCAGTCTGCGCCGAGGCCTGGGCCGTACCCTTGGCAGCGACGGGATGGCCCTGTCCCTCGGTAAGCGTCACAAAACGATCCACGCCCGGCACCGCAAACTCCTCATGCAGGCCGCTCGGCCAGTGCACTTCAACACTGTCGACCGTCGACGCTTGCCCAAGCCCAAAATGCGGCCGCAGGTCCGAGCTCGAAGCGTAGCTTCCTCCCGAAACCACATCTCCGCGCTGCCGCATCCCACCGGCGTTCACGTACACGGTTGCCCCAATCGCATCGCGCGGGCTGCCCTTACCGCCGATCAGGCGAAACGCGATCCAGTGGTTCGCGCTTCCACTCTCCGGCTTTGCCACGTTCTGCAGCAGCGCCGGAGCGGAGTCCATGTTGTTGATCACCACATCCAGGCGGCCGTCATTGAACAGGTCCCCTACGGCCATGCCGCGTGAAGCCATGAACTGCGCCAGCCCCGTGCCCTCGACCGCGGGCACAACCTCCAGCCGCTTGCCCTGCACGTTGTGAAACAGCAACGGCCGCTGAGCCCACGTCGTTCCCCACGTGTTCTGGTCGGCGTTCTTGTATACGTGGCCGTTCACAAACATCAGGTCCTTCCAGCCGTCGTTGTCATAGTCGAAGAACGCCGTTCCCCAGCCAAGAAACGGAATCGTCAACTGCCCAATCTGCGCCTCATAGCTGATATCCGTAAAGTTCGCATCACCATCATTGCGATACAGCGGCTTGTAATCATCCGAGAACGTCGTGTTGAAGACATCCAGCAGACCGTTGTTGCGATCGTCACCGTACGCGATGCCCATCGACGCGGTCTCACGTCCATCCTTGTTCAGCGCATAACCCGACATGTAGCTGTCGTCTTCAAACGTGCCGTCACCCTTGTTCAGGTACAGGTAATTCGGCGTCGAGTCGTCCGCCACCAACAGGTCAACCTTGCCATCGTTGTTCACATCCACAAACGCTGACGAAAGCCCGTAGTACCCCGGCTTATCCGCCGTGCCGGTTTTTACGCTCACGTCCGTGAACGTACCGTCACCGTTGTTATGGAACAGATGGTCGCTCTCTCCCGGCAGACCATGCGGTCCGCACATCGTCTTCACACCTCGATACTCACAGAAGAAGTAGTTCACGCCCGCCTCGCCTGACTCAGGCTCGTGGTTCAAGTCGTAGTGCACATACCCCGGCACGAACAAATCCAGGTTGCCGTCCCCGTCGTAATCACCCCAGGTCGGCCCTGTAGACCATCCCCCAACCGCCACACCCGCCTTCTCCGCGACGTCCGTAAACGTGCCGTCGTGGTTGTTGTGGTACAGCCGGTTCTTGCCGAAGTTGGTGACGTACAAATCAGGCCAGCCGTCGTTGTCGTAATCCGCCACCGCGACGCCAAACCCCCAGCGATCGTTCCCGACACCCGCCTTCCGCGTGACATCCGTGAACGTACCGTCGTGATTGTTGTGAAACAGCGCGGCATGCGGTGGCGTCGCCTTTCCGTTCACCGCATCTCGGGTCGACCCATTCACGAGATAGATGTCCAGCCATCCATCGTTGTCGTAGTCGATCAGCGCGACACCCGATCCTATCGTGTCCAGGATGTACTTCTTCTCCGGCGACCCCATCGTGTGCTTCCACGTGGTCAGTCCCGCCTTCTTGGCGATATCCACGAAGATGACGGGACCGGTTGCCACCGTTCCACCTGCGGTGATCGGCCGCTTCTGTGCGTCATACACCGGGTTGTAGACGCCGCCGGTGCTGGCCCCACCCTTTGCAGCCGGTTGCGCCCCTTCCTGGGGCTTCTGCGCGCGTCTGTGCACCACACGCTGCGCTCAACACCGCAATCAAAAAAACAGGACGCGAAACGCGAAGAAAGGCGAACGAGATCAGTTGCATTCGAACAGAGGTGCCTTTCATGCACGCGACTGCGGGCACCGAGATTCTACCGTCACCTTTGCGGCTTCGGAATCAGCCATTGGGTTGAGACGCCCGCGCGCTCTACCGTCCGGCGCTATCACCAGCCGGCATCACCGCTCCCGCCTTCACCCACTCTTCTACGGCAGCGATATCCGCATCCGACAGCTTGCTTTTCGGCGGCATCGGCCGCGGATCATCGGCCGGCCCCTCGTGTCGGATCAGCTTCATCAGCAGCGAACTCTCCGGATGACCGGGCACAATCACCGCGCCCTCCTTGCCGCCCTTCATGATCCCCGCCTGCGAGTCGAGTTGCAGTCCGCCACGATGATTCATCCCGGCGTGGCAGCGGTAGCAGTTCGCCTGAAAGATCGGTTGCACCTTGACGGTGTAGAACTCGGGGCTGTTCGGTGCTGGTACGCCGGTCGGCGCGGCCTGCACCAATTGGCCTCGCGGGATACACGCGCCCACCACCAGCGCCGCGCCCATCGATCCCAGCACGTATGCGCGTGCCCTTCGGTAACCCCGCATCCTCCTACACAGCCCTCCGCTTACAGCCACTCTAGCGCATCCCGGCGAGACCGGTTCGATCTCGCTTCAACACGTCTAATACGAGCGCTGATACATGCGGCTCATGCGGTCGTGCCAGCCCATCCCATCGTTATCCATCCACACCCACGCCAGCCCCAGGCCCAGCGGGCAAGCGGCCAGCACCGTCGAGAACACCCTCCGCCGCATCGCCTTCCGCGTCGGATTGCTATCCCCAAACGTGCACAGCCCGATCCGCGCCCACCGCATCCCCGGCGTGTTGTCCGCGAACGAGAAGAACAGTAGCTGGTACAGAACCGCAAGCAGCCCCAGCGAGCCAAACGCCACGGCGCCCAGCGACGGAAGCGTCAGATCCCGAAGCGCCGGCCCACAAATCTCGGCCACAACCGCTGCCCCACAAAGCCACGCGGCCAGCACCAGCGCCCCATCCACCGCCGCTGACATCAACCTGCGCTCCAGCGGAGCCGTCTGCGGAGCCACCGTGATGTGCGCCTGCGCCTCCGCCTGCGGAAGCCGCGGCTCCACGTGCGGAGCCTCCAGCATCATGCTCTGCCAGTCTGGCATCGTCTGGCTCGACGGCAATTCGGGCTCCGGCGCGACCTGCACCGCATCGACCTCAAAGATCCGCAACTGTGGCTCGGACTCTTCGCGCAGCGGCCCCTCCGCCAGCCGGGGGCGTGCCCTGCGCGGCGCCACCAGCTCGCGAGGAAACTCGATCAGGTTCGCCGGGATCGCTTGCGTCTCCAGGATCATCGGCGCCGCGAACTCCGGCGCGCGGCGAAACGCGATCTCTTCCTCCAGCGCGTGGAGATCCTCCGCCGCGTCGCCCTCGGCAAAGGTGATCGAAGGCGCGCCACTGCGCAATTCACTGGCCTCGTAACATCGCGGATTCACGGTTGGGATGCCCTCAAAGAGCCGAACGGTTAAGCCAGCAGCCGAGATCTCTCGAACGGCCGGCTCGTACGGAACCTCAAACCTCGGCGCAGCTTCCACAACGCTCAGCAGTGGCGGCTCCGAGATCAGTTCCTCCGCCCCCATCACGATATCGGCCAGCGCATGGGCCAACTCGCCACGCGTGTGCGCCTCTGCGCGCGCAAATGCCTGCTCCCGCGGTCCCGGCTCGGGCCTGTTCATCTCCTCGAGCTGCTCCAGCAACTGCATCTGCGCCTCGGCCACCGCACGTGCGCTGCGCGCCGCCACGTCCGCCTCGGCCTGTGCCTGCTGGATCGCGCGCTCGGCCTCCGCGGCCAGAAACTCGCGGTAGCTTTCGCGCTGCTCGTAGCGCGCCTTCACCGCATCGCGCACCACCGACGCTCCGCGCCGCTGATCCTCACGCTGGGCGTGCCGCGCAGACTCGCGCGCCGCACCGCATGCGCGCCTCCATCTCGGCCTGCTGCGCCTCCACGGTCGCTCGACGGTTCCGATGCGCTGCCAGCCGCTCGGCCGCAACCTGCTGCAAATTCGGCGCGCCTTCAGTCCCTGTCGCCTGCCACATCATCGATTCGACTTCGTCCACCTGAACGGCGCCGCTTGTGCTCACCTGCTACTCCTCTGCCCTCGGAGACGCCGAGGTGCCCTGCGCGTGAACCTGCGCAAAGGCGCATTCGTCTAAGCTTGCATCTGTGGAAGGCCGCAGCTCAGCACAACTTGGCAACCGGGACCAGAACCAGATTCCAGACCGTTGCCGGCGGCATTCCCCTCCGATGCGGCGTCTCCTGTGGTTCATAAGTACCATTCCGCTGCTCGCGGCGCATCCACTACTCGTTGCACAACAGGTAACGGACAAGACACCCCCGCCCAGTCCTGATACCCAAAGCGTCACAGCACCCCCGCAAACGCCCGATCTCAGCACAATTCCCTTCGCCGTCCCCCTCCCTTCGGGGAAGACCGAGCACGTCACCACCGAGAGCGACACCCTCTCCCATCACGGAGACAGCGACCTCCTCTCCGGCGACGTCGACATCACCGTCGGCAATCGGCACCTGCATGCCGACCGCGTCGAGTTCAACAAAGCCACCGGCGACGCGCTCGTCGACGGCCATGTTCGCCTCACCGGCGGAGACAACGACGAGTTCGTGCAGGCCTCGCACGGCACCTACAACATGCGTACCGGCGTCGGCCGCCTCTACGACGTCTCCGGCTCGGTCGGCCTTCACGAGGCTACCCGTACCTCCGGCGCAGGGACTCGCACCGGCCTCACAAGCTCTAACCCGTTTCTCTTCGCCGGCCGCATCGTCGAAAAGACCGGCCCCGACGACTACACCATCTACGACGGCTGGGTCACCTCCTGCCTCCTCCCCAATCCCGACTGGCTGATCTCCGCCCACAAACTCTCCCTCACCGGCGATCGAGCCTCCGCCACACGCTCCACCTTCCATCTGCTCGGGGCTCCGCTGCTCTTCCTGCCTTACGTCACCGCTCCCGCAACCGCCGGCCAGCGTCAGAGCGGCATCCTGATTCCCGAAGTCCCGGGCGAGTCCAGCACCAAGGGCATCACCACCGGCGAACAGGTCTATCTCGTGCTCGGTCGTTCCGCCGATCTCACCCTCGGCCTCAACTACTTCTCGCAGCGCGGCTTTGCGGAGTCCGGAACCGGTCGTTACAAGGGCCTCGGAGACAACTTCCTCAACGCCCACTTCTCCGCCCTGCAGGACCGCGGGTACTTCGCCAGCAACGGTGTCTACGTCAACCAGGGCGGAGAAGACCTCACCGCTGCCTTTCGGCGCCAGCTATCCCCTAACCTCCGCGTCGTCGGCGACGGCGAATACCTCAGCTCCTACCTGTACCGCGAGGCCTTCACCAACAACTTCAACCAGGCCATCTCGTCCGACATCACCTCCATCGGCTACCTCATTCGCCAGACCGGCGGCTGGTCCATGGACGTCCGCGCCGATCGCTACCAGGGCCTCAAGCAGGTGCCCATCGGCAACTCCCCCGGCCAGCAGGTACACATCCTGCATGTCCCGTCCTTCGACCTCGACGGCGTAGACCACCGGATCCCAGGAACGCCCCTGCTCTTCCAGCTTTCGTCCTCCGCCGCCGGGCTCAAACGCGTGCAGCCCAACTTCACCTCTTCCGGCATCATCGAGCGCTTCGACCTCCGTCCGGAGCTCAGCCTTCCGCTTCACTTCAACGGCTGGAGCGTCCTCGGGAGCGTCGCCGGTCGCGAAACCATCTACTCCCGCTCCCGCCTGGCGCCCTACCCCGCCGCGGTCCCGCCCATCGAGCTGACCGAGCCCGTCAACCGCGCCGACGCGGAGATCACCGTCGATGTACGCCCCCCCGCCGTCGAGCGCACCTTCGCCGTCCCGCACTCGCTCCAGAACACCTTCGGCACTGAGCTTCGCCACACCGTCGAGCCGGAGGTCACGTACCGGAAAGTAAGCGGCGTGAACAACTTCCTGAGCGTGCTCCGCTTCGACGACATCGATCTGGTCAGCAATACCAACCAGCTCGAATACGGCGTCACGCAACATCTCTACTTCCGTCCCAAGCCCAGGTCGCAACCTGAGCTCCCGCCTGGCTGCCCGGCGCCGATGGCCGCAACGTCCGCCACAACACCGGCCGCGACGCCAGAACCTGCCAGCCCCGCCGCAACGCAGGATCAGAACGCACCCGAGGTCCAGGCCGCCGCCACCCCGGCCGCCGCGCCCAGCGAAGAAAACATGGCGGATGCCGACGACGCCGTGCCCGACGTCCTCACGCCCGGCCCCGAGGACTCAACCGACGCCAACGGGATTCCGCTCGCCAGCGGCGCCGTGCCCGAACCGCCCACCCATACCCACGTGCGTCATGCCGCACGCTGCGCCCCGCCAGTCGAGACCTCCCAGGAGGCTCTCGTGAGCTGGCGCCTCGCCCAGCGTTACTTCTTCGATCCAACCTTCGGCAACGCGGTCATCAACCGCCGCAGGAACATCTTCGAGTCCACCCTGTCGCTCACCGGCATCGCCTTCCTCACCGAACCGCGCAACATCTCGCCCCTGGTCTCCCGTCTCCGCGTCCGCACATCAGGCCACACCGACCTCGAATGGGACTTCGATCTCGACACCGGAGCCAAGAAGTTCACCAGCTCCAACCTGTTCTTCGACGCGCACAACGGACCTTACTTCGGCGGGCTCTCCTACGCTCGCCTGAACGCCCCCGGACGCTTCTCCACCGAGGTCATCGACAGCGAGAGCACCTCGCTCGTCAGTTCGCCGCTGTCGAACTTCTCCCAACTCCGCGTCCTGGTCGGCTACGGCCTCCCCTACAAACCCGGTTTCTCCGTTGCGACCAACGTCGGCCTCGACCTCCTGAGTACCGCCGTCCAGTACGCCGCCCTCCAGGGCAGCTACAACTGGAACTGCTGCGGCTTCGCCATCGAATACCAGAAGTTCGACCTCGGCAACGTCCGCAACGAGAACTCCTACCGCTTCAGCTTCACACTCGCCAACATCGGCAGCGCCGGCAACATACGCCACGCGCAACGCCTGTTCTAGCCGCCCCGCCGGAGGCTGGCCACGAAGCCCACCAGACCGGCGCACGCCCATCTCTCGGCCATGTTCGACCAAGCGCCGCAATCGCACTGGGCACTCAGCAGCCGAACACTGAGCCCTACGATTCCTGCGATAATGGAATCATCGTGTTCTCCGCTCGTTTCGCGCCGTTTGCCCTCCTTGCCATCGCCCTCGCAACCTCAGGCTGTCACGCTCAGCAGCCGCAGCCAGCCGCTCCGGCGAACGCCTCCGCCGCGTCCTCCGCTGCCCAGGCGGGCACGCCGCTTCCGCCTGAACTCGCGCGCAAGATCGAGGTGATGCTCCGCCAGAAGGCGAACCTCCCGCCCGAGTCGTCCGTCAACATCGGCGGCCGCACCGCCTCCGACTGGCCCGGCTACGACCAGGTCATGGTCACCGTCGTGAACTCGGGCCGCACCTCGCGCCCGATCCTCTTCCTGCTCTCCAAAGACGGCAAGACCCTCGCCCAGATCACCAAGTTCGACATCTCCGCCGACCCCAAGAACCTGGTCTCCGGCTCCGGCCGCCCCGCCCGCGGAGGCCCGGAGAACGCCCCCGTCCTCATCGTCGGCTTCGACGACCTCGAGTGCCCCTACTGCGCCCGCCTCCACGAGTCCATCTTCCCCGCCCTGACCCAGCGCTACGGCGACAAGGTCCGCTTCGTCTACAAGGACTTCCCGCTCGACCAGCACCCCTGGGCGCAGCGCGCTGCCGTCGACGTGAACTGCATCGGCGCGCAGTCTGACCCCGGCTACTGGGCCGAGGTCGATTACATCCATGCCCACGCCGGCGAGATCGGGACTGACGCCAAGGACCCCAAGGCAGAAAAGACCCTCGCCCGCGCCAACGAGCAACTCGACACCATCACCCGCCAGCAGGGCGAGTTCCGCAAGATCGACATGCCCAGGCTGAACGCCTGTCTCGCCAAGCAGGACGCCACAGCCGTCAACGCCTCCAAGGAACTCGGCACCCAGATGGGCCTCGAGTCCACCCCCACCCTCTTCATCAACGGCGACAAGATCGACGGCGCCGTCTCCCTCGAGTTCCTCTTCGGAATCATCGACAACGCGCTCCGCGTAGCCGGCGTGCAACCGCCCCCACCCTACGTGGCCCCAAAAGCCCCCACGACTCCAGCCGCACAAGGCGCCGGCACCCCCACTCCCGCCACCGCACCCAAAGGCTACAGCCGCCAAAGCACTAGCCTGCAAACGCTGCGTCAACACCGCGTACTCCGCGACCGCAGCGTTTGCAGTTCGCCCTCGACACGCGCCGCTCACGTCTCCTTACGCCAGAACCCCGGCAACTCCGCCATATAGATCAGCTTGCTGACCGCCGCCGTCGCCCGGGTATACATCCGCGCCGCGGGCAGCGGCAGCTTCAGCGCGGGATACGTGAACACCCAGTAGCGGAAGTTCCGTCCAAACGCCTCGCTCAACTCGCCGTGAGCCTCCTCCAACTGCAGCCGGTCGCTCGCCTTCCCGCGAAACTCCACCAGCACCGACGGAAACCAGCGCCGCAACGCCACGTTCAGGATCGCCCGCGACAGATCCGGCCGCCCATGCAGCAGCCGCTCCACCACTGCCGCAAGCTGCCGCCCAAACACGCGACCCAGCGAGTACCCGTGCGCATGCCCCACACACGCCGCCACCGGCCGCGTCCAAAGCACCGCCGAGCGCCGATGGTGCATCAGCAGCGGCAGGCTCCACGAGAGCTGAACCAGGTTCGTCCCGATAAAGCTCTCCGGCGCCTCGTGCGGCAGGCTCTCCAGCCGCTCCTTGTTCACCACCATGCCGCTGATGAACGTGAACATGATGTTCACCACCAGCGCAAACGTCCGCGCGTCGCGGATCGTGTGTACGCGTCGGCTCAGCGGATCGCCCACACGCTCAGCCGATGGGTCCTCGCGAAAGCCATAGCTGGTCGCGTACACCAGGTCGACCTCGGCCGGCCCGCCCTGCGGATCCTTCAACAACGGCAGCATCTCCGCCACCGCATCCGGCACGATCAGGTCATCGTCGCCGCACATCCAGAAAAACCGCCCAGCGGCTTCGCGAAAACAAAACGCAAAGTTCGCATCCGACCCGATGTTCGACGCATGCCGGAAGCTCCGAAATCGCGCACCGGCTGCCTTGAAACGCCGCTCCGCTGCCGCGATCACCTCTGCCGTCGCGTCCTCGCTCGCGTTATCTGCGACGAGCACCTCAACGTCCGGTTCCCCGACCACCTGCGGCTCCAGCGCCTGCAACAAGCGCTGGAGTTGCCCCGCGCGATTGAAAGTCGGCACCGCGATCGTCAGCAGCGGCGGCTCTGCCGCGCGCACCGGTACCGCTTCAGTGGCGAACTCAAGCTGCATGCCAGATTCTCCGCCACCGCGAAAACGTGTACGTCCCGTACCCAAGCCCAATCACCAGCGCTCCCAGCCCATACGCTGCCGCGATGCCCCATGCACCACCATGCGGATTCTGCCACCGCGCCAGGAAATATGCTAACGGCGCGATATACAGCGCACCCACAATCGAGTTGGCCATGAACTTCTCTTGCTTATGGGCACGCAGATAAAGCGCCTCCGCAAACACCACGATGTTGGCCACCGTCCCAAAGAACAACATCGCCAACGGCACAGGCGGCAGCAACCGGCTCGCCAGCAGCACCCCATGCAGCCGCACACCATGCGCTCTCAGCAGATCTAAAACCAGCCAAACCGCTCCGCACCCCAGCAACGCCGCCGCGGTCGACTGCACCAGCGCACGGAAGAAGTTCCGGTCAAGCACCCCGTACTCCTTGCGCGCGATCATCCGCCCAAACGGCGCCGCCTTCGTGTTCATCCACGCAATCGCCATCGACGACAGCGTCCCACACACGTTCAGGCTCATCCCCATCTGCCCGGCCTCAACCGGCCCGCGGTAGTTCATCAGCAACGGGTTGAACAACTGCGACGTCACATACCCCGCCAGCCACGACACCGCGATCCGCCACTGAAACGGCCAGATCTCCGCACGCCAGTCGATCTTGAAATGTTCGCTCGCGTGCCGCATCAGCGGAAGCAGCAGCCCGCGCTTGCTCCACACAAACCAGGCACCCGCCGCCGCCTGCCCAAAGATCATGCACCCCGGCGCAAACAGCCCACGATGCGCCAGGAACGCCGTCCACCCCAGCACCGTGCCCAGGATCGACTGCCGCAGCCGCGTCCGCGCCACCTCCGGCACATACCCGCAGCCTTCCAGGAACGAAAACAGCGGATCGATCTGAAACGTGCAGCTCGACGCCACCACAACCAGCAGCCACGGCAACCCGAAATGCACCGAATTCCCGCCGGGACGATCCACCGCATGCCGAAAGAACGCAATCCCCACCGGGACCAGCGTCACCAGCATCAGCACCGCCGCCACTGTGTACCAGCGCACCGACTTCTGCAGCACGCTCGCCAGACGCCCATGCGCCTCTTCCGGCCCGGTGATCGCGCCATCTGGCCCCGATCTGCAGGTGCGCCGCCTCATGCGACGCTGCCTGCAGGATCACCACCGAGAAGCCCAGCTCGAAGACGATCTGCATCGCCACGATCGAATAGAACGTGTAGTAGAAACCCTGCTCCGCTGGCGAAAGAAACCGCGCAATCAGCACCAGCGTCCCGATACCGGCCAGCGACGACCATCCGCGCGCCAGAACCGTGAACACCACCGCGCGGTCCAGCCCAAACCACGCCCCAACTCGCGCCAGCCAACTTCCGGCAGGCAGACGTACGGCCGTCTCGGACGGCTGAAACGCGGGCATCCCCCCCGGCGTACCCTCAAACTGAACCGCTAGCGCCTCGGTCTCGACCTCTGCCGATGCGATCTTTTCGAAGTTGGACCGTTCAGACAGTGGGCTTGGCATACCGGCTTACGAGATCAAGGGGGGCCGGTGCAAAGCGCGGCGCGAGTCTGGGCTCATTCTACCAGTCCGTATCCGCAGACTCTGTCGGCGAACACACGCAAAACTCCAGTGTTACCGTACCCAGAATGATGCCCGTCCTGGAGACCGCGCGCCTGTGGCTAACCCCCGTCAGCCTCGCCGACGCCTCTCGCACGCAGGAGATCTTTCCCCACTGGGAGATCGTCCGCTACCTCGCCGCCTCGGTGCCCTGGCCGTTTCCTTCGGACGGTGCCGAAAAGTATTACCGCGAGGTAGCTCTCCCCGGCATGGCTCGCGGGTCCGAGTGGGACTGGGTTCTGCGCCTCAAAGCCTCCCCTAAGGAACACATCGGAGCCATCTCGCTCTCCACCGCCGGCGAGGACAATCGTGGCTTCTGGCTCGGCCTACCCTGGCACGGACAGGGCCTCATGACCGAGGCCGTCGTCGCCACCAACGACTTCTGGTTCAACGAACTCCACCAGCCCGTCCTGCGCGTCCCCAAGGCCAGCGCGAACGCCACCTCCCGCCGCATCTCCGAGAAGACCGGCATGCGCCTCGTAGGCACCTTCGAAAAGGACTTTGTGTCGGGCCGCCTGCCTTCGGAGATCTGGGAGATCACGGCAGCGGAATGGCAGAGTCATCGCCAGGGCCTCTCCAGCGGTGACGGCCCCCCGAAACGCAACAAAAAAGGCGAACCCTCACGGAGGATTCGCCTTCTGCTGACCCGAATCGACCTTCGACTAGTGATGGCCATCGTGCCCGTGGTCGACCCCCATGGGCCTCGCCACCATGCTCATCGTGGTAAGCATTGCCGTGGAATCCGCGGAAGTTGTCCTCCGGCTGGCGATAGTGCTCGCCACGCGCGGGGTACGGGCCATGGTAGCCATAATGCTGATCGATATCGATGATCCACTGGACCAACGAATCCATGCGGGCCATGGAACCAGGGACCTGCTCCGATGAATACCCCGCCATTGAACCATGTGGGGCCGTAGTAGCCATACGGCGCGCAATCATAAGGCGCATACGGATAATAGCCGTATGGGCATGGCGGTTCCGGCCCCCAATGTTGTACGCCACCTGGGCCTGCGACTTGGCCGCCAACCCCAGGCTCAAGCCAAAAACAGCGGTCAAAGTCAAAAGAATATTGCGAACCAAACGTACGTGCATGGAACAGCACCTCTTATGGTGTAAGAGACCCCGCATCACCCGAAATAGTTGTTCGAAAGCCGCCGCTGCGCCGCGCGCTGCTAGGTTCTCCGTCGCGCCGGCAGCAGCGCCGGCTCCGCGCCTTCTTCTTCGGCGGCACCGGCTTTTTCAGTTGCGCTGCCTCAGGCAGTTCCCGCTTCCGCTCCACCTTCTTGCCTGCCGCCGCCCGGTTCAGTGCCTGCACCTCGCCCTGCCTCAGCTCCCGAAACGCACCCGGCGGTACATCCAGCGTCAGCGCGCCATACGCAATGCGCCGGATCTTCTCCACGTGATGCCCGATCTCTTCGAACATCTTCCGCAGCTGCCGGTTGCGTCCCTCCGTCAGCGTCACCTCGAACCACGGGTTCTCGCCCCCGCGCACCTGCTCCATCTTTGCCGGCTGCGTCAAAATCCGATCCCGTCGCCCTGACTTCACCTCGTTCAGCCGCCCGCGGTCGATCATCACTCCACGCCGAAGCTGATCGATCGCCTCGCCGCTCGGCGCACCCGACACCTTCACCAGGTACGTCTTCTCCACCCCCGCGCTCGCCTTCGACAACCGGTTTGCCAGCTCGCCATCGTTGGTCATCAACAGCAGGCCTTCGCTCAGGTAGTCCAGCCGCCCCACCGGGTACATCCGCGGCATCTTGCTGTGCTCGCCCGTGACCTTCTTCTGGCTCTCTTGCCCCAGCAACTGCGCCACCGTCGGCCGGCCCTCCGGATCCTCCAGCGTCGTCACATACCCACGCGGCTTGTTCAGCATGAAGTACCGCTGCGGCTCCGGCCCATGCAGCAGCTTCCCGTCCACGCGAATGTGATCGCGATGAGGATCAGCCCGCGTGCCCAACTCCGTCACGATCTCGCCGTTCACCTGCACTCGGCCATCAAGGATCATCTGCTCGGCCGCACGCCGGCTCGCCACACCGGCCTGCGCCAGGATCTTCTGCAGGCGATCTCCTCGCGGTGCTTCGTCCACCTTCGTCTTCGCTGTCGCAGCACTCATCTCTCGATTATGCGGCCTGCCCATCCGCCCATTACGCCCGCTATCGCACAGCGCGGAGCCACAGCCAGCCCCGCCAGCCATTGCAGCACCGCATCCGTCAGCTCCGTCCGGTAATCCGAGTACGCATGGTCGGTATCGAAGTGCACCGTCGTCACATGCGCATCGCCATCCACCCGTAGCCGAGCCGCAAACGTATCGTTCGATGGCGCCAGCCCATCATTCGACGTCACCACCAGCACCGGCCGCGTCGCTAGCTCCGCCGCCCGGCCCAGAAACCTCCATTGCGCCGCATGGTCCGCCAACTCCCGCGCCAGTCCCTGCGGCGTGCACCCCGCCAGCGGCGCCAGCCCTTCTTTCTCCAGCGAAGCCGCTTCGCGTGTCACAAACGCCGGCCGCTCCGCAACCGAAAGCGGCTGAGGCACACGCGCCGTCATGTCCGCCGCCGAGATCAATCCAACCGCCGCAATCGACGGGTCCGAAGCCCCCGCCTCCACCGCCATAAACCCGCCCATGCTGTGCCCGATCAGCACAATCCGCTTCGGGTCCAGTCGCAGCTTCGCCGCATTCGCCGGCTCCCGCAGATACGCCACCGCCGCCGCCGTGTCCTCGATGCTGTGCCCAAAAGAAAACTCTCCCGGCGTCCCCCACGACCCGCGGTAGTTGAAAAACAACACATCCCATCCAGCCCGCCGGATCGCCTGCGCCAAATCCAGGTTCTTCTCGTTCCCCGGAAACCCGTGCAGCAGCACCACCGCCGGATGCGGCCCCGGCCCCGCCGCCACATACACCAG
>CAWCJK010000007.1:0-20411 GCA_963795955.1 uncultured Verrucomicrobiae bacterium | reverse complement strand
CAGCCGCAGGCGCCGATCTAATCGAGGTGGTCGGCCACATGCAGCGGGCGATTCGCGAGCGCTTTCCGGCGTCAAATACATCAACATCGGCCGCGAATACGCCCGCGCGCACGAAGGCTCCGCGAACCCACATTCCCGTCCGGATTCCCGCATCCTTTCGGCTGGTTTCGCGTCTAACCCTATGGTAGACTGTGTTGCGCTGAAGAATTGCGCCTTTGAGTTGCCGAGGTTGCTTTGGGTTAGGTGGTAGTTCGGAACCCTGCTGGTCTTAGAGTTCCGATGCTATTGAGATACCGAAACCCCAATCAAGCTCCGCCTGCGCCCGCGGCTTTGACCGCACTCTTTCTCAGCGCCCCCGCTACAACCCCGGGAGAGCTGCGCCCGTATCTACTCGGCGACAGCCTTCCGGAAAGATTTTTCTCCCGCGCGAACCTGCCGGGAGCGCCTTTGAGGAGCACGGCGCATCGTGGCTGAAGAGATTGATAAGTACGAAGAAGATGTAGACCGTCTGATCGAAACGGGCAAGGAAAAGGGCTATCTCACCTACGGTGAGGTCAATGATCTTCTGCCCGGCGACATCACCTCGCCCGACGATCTGGACGACCTGCTGACGACCATCAACACCCAGGGCATCGATGTGCTCTCGGGCGATGGCCGCCGTGGCCGTGGCGAGGACCGTGAGGAGGAAGGCGAAGGACGCTCGGAAGACTCCGATGTCGAGCTGGACCTTTCGCCGGGCACGCTGGAAAAGACGAACGACCCCGTCCGCATGTACCTGCGCGAGATGGGTACCGTCCCGCTGCTGACGCGCGAGGGCGAGGTCGAGATCGCCAAGCGCATCGAGCGCGGCCAGATGCGCGTGATGAAGGCGATCTCGCGTTCGCCGATCGTGATCCGCGAGATCACCGCGCTGGGCGAGGACCTGAAGCGCGGCGTCCGCAACATCAAGGAGGTCGTCACCTTCGATGAGGAGGAGCTGACCGAGGAGATCGTGCAGGCGCGCGTCAAGAAGACGGTCAAGCGCATCGACGAGCTCGTAAAGCACCAGCACAAGGCGGCGGAGTACCAGGCCAAGGCGGAAGACGCCAAGGCGAAGGCCAAGGAACAGCGCCGTGCGCGCTGGTGCATGGGCCGCGAGCAGGTGTACGTCACCCGCATCGTCCGCGAGCTGAAGTACACCAACGCCGAAAAGAAGCGGCTGCTGGACAAGGTCAACAAGACCGTCGACTCCATGCGCACGCTGGAGCGCCAGATCCGTTCGCTGGACGCCAAGTTCGACGCCTCGCGCTCCGAGGAGCTTAAGAAGGAGTACCGCCGGCAGCAGAAGAACTGCCGCACGGACCTCGATCGCCTGGAGCACGAGATCGGCATTCCGCTCGAGAACCTCAAGCGCACCCAGCGCGAGATGGTGCAGGGCGACATGGATGCCGAGCGCGCCAAGCGCGAGCTGATCGAGGCCAACCTGCGCCTGGTGGTCTCCATCGCCAAGAAGTACACGAACCGTGGCCTGCAGTTCCTCGACCTCATCCAGGAAGGCAACATCGGCCTGATGAAGGCCGTGGACAAGTTCGAGTACCGCCGCGGCTACAAGTTCTCGACCTACGCGACCTGGTGGATTCGTCAGGCCATCACCCGCGCCATTGCGGACCAGGCCCGGACGATCCGCATCCCGGTGCACATGATCGAGACCATCAACAAGCTCATCCGCACCAGCCGCCAGCTGGTGCAGGAGCTTGGGCGCGAAGCGAGCTCGGAAGAGATCGCCAAGCGCATGGACATCCCGGTCGCGAAGGTCCGCAAGGTCCTGAAAATTGCCCAGGAGCCCATCTCGCTCGAGACGCCGATCGGTGAAGAGGAAGATTCGCACCTTGGCGACTTCATCGAGGACCGCATGGCGGTCAGCCCGTCCGACGCGGTCATCTCGGTGAACCTGAAGGAGTACACCTCGCAGGTGCTGCGCACCCTGACCCCGCGTGAAGAGCGTGTGATCAAGATGCGCTTCGGCCTCGAGGACGGCTCCGAGCACACGCTCGAAGAGGTCGGCCAGAGCTTCCAGGTCACGCGCGAGCGCATCCGGCAGATCGAGGCCAAGGCCCTCCGCAAGCTCCGCCACCCAAGCCGCAGCCGCAAGCTGAAGGCGTTTGTGGACGGCGTGAAGGAACTCTAAACCGCTCGCATCAGCACCAAAAAGGGCAGGCCGAATGGCCTGCCCTTTTCTGTTCTCCTGCCGCGCGAGCCCGGTACGCCAGGCGGTCATGCGCAGACACGACCTGTGCTCGCGCCCGGACACCGCCGCGCGATCCGTGACCGGACGGGTCACAGTTCGTCACGGGAATCCGTCGTGCTCACCGCATCGCTGTTTGCCCACCGCGTGCACGCTTGGCCGCCACATACTCCAGCGCTTCCACCCAGTTCAGGCCTTTTGCGCTTGCCTCCCTGGTGAGCCGTTCGAAGCTCGTTCGATCTGTGTCGGTGGGCAGGGCCTTGCCGAACAGCATCATCACCCGCGCAAACTCGGCGGCTACAAATTCATCCGGCGTTCTTAAAGCCTCGCGATTCATGGACGCCAGCGTAGGAGCATCGATCGGGGTCAGAAAATCACACATCTGGCGGACATCGCCGACGACGGTCACACCCGCCACGTTACCGCCGTGCCCATCGCCGGTGGGTTCACGGCCCTGGCCTAATGAGCAGCCCCTCCGCCAGCACACCCGCGCTTGCATCTGAAAGGGGGAAAGCACGGTTGGGAGCCTCGAACGATGACGCAGATCCACTCCGACGCCCTTGTCTTTTTCGGCGCCACTGGCGACCTGGCTTACAAGAAGATCTTCCCCGCGCTGCAGGCGATGGTGAAGGACCACGGCCTCGACATCCCCATAGTCGGCGTCGCGAAGGCGGGCTGGAACCTCGACCAGTTCAAGGCTCGCGCCAAGGACTCGCTCGAGCAGCACGGCGGCGTCGACCCGGGCGCCTGGCCTAAGCTCGAATCCCTTCTGTGCTACGTCGATGGCGACTACGCCGATCCGGCCACCTTCGACGCCGTGCGCCGCGAGCTCGGCAACGCCCAGCACCCTGCACACTACCTCGCCATTCCGCCCGCGCTCTTCGAGCAGGTCGTCCAGCAACTGGTCCGCTCCGGGGCCGCGAACGGCGCGCGCATCATCGTCGAAAAGCCTTTCGGGCACGACCTGGCTTCCGCGCAGGAGCTCAACCGCGTCCTGCTCTCCGCCTTTCCCGAGTCCTGCATCTTCCGCATCGACCACTACCTCGCCAAAAACCCCATCCGCAACCTGGTCTCGTTCCGCTTCTCCAACCTCCTGTACGAGCCCCTCTGGAATCGCCAATACATCGAGAGCGTGCAGATCACGATGGCCGAGAACTTCGGCATCCAGGGCCGCGGCAGCTTCTACGACGCCACCGGCACCATTCGCGACGTCATCCAGAACCACATCTTCCAGGTCCTATGCAATCTCGCCATGGAAGCCCCCGCGCGCCTCGACTCCGAGTCCCTCCGCGATGAAAAGGTAAAGGTCCTCAAGGCCATCCCACCCATCACGCCCGAGAACCTCGTTCGTGGCCAGTTCCGTGGCTATCGCGACGAGAAAGGCGTAGCGCCCGACTCCAAAACGGAGACCTTCGCCGCGCTGAAGCTCTTCGTTCACTCCTGGCGCTGGGATAGCGTGCCGTTCTATATCCGCGCCGGCAAGGATCTACCCGCGACGTGTCTGGAGATTGTCGCGACTCTCCGCAAACCGCCGACAACGAACATCTCCGAACCAGACACGCCGCAAAATTACCTGCGCTTCCGCCTCAGCCCGGAGATCGTTATCGCTACGGCGGTCGCCGTCCTGCCGCGCAACGGCAGCGGTCCGCGCCGCCTGGTCGAGATGATCGCGAGCCGGCACCCCCGTCCGGAGGAGATGGACGCCTACGCTCGCGTCCTCGGCGACGCTATCGCGGGTGACACCTCCCTCTTTGCGCGCCAGGACTACGTCGAAGAGGCTTGGCGCATCGTCGACCCCGTCCTCCAGGCCGAC
This sequence comes from uncultured Verrucomicrobiae bacterium, assembly GCA_963795955.1. GTDB lineage: Bacteria > Acidobacteriota > Terriglobia > Terriglobales > Acidobacteriaceae > Granulicella. The sequence continues at coordinate 16,374 of CAWCJK010000007.1, read as the reverse complement.
ACCCCGGTCTACGAATACGACCCCGGCACCTGGGGTCCATCCGAGGCCGAGCAGCGCGTAGTCCCTCCCGGCGGTTGGCACGTGCCTCCGCCAGACCCCGATCCCGCGGACGATTTCATCCCGGACGGCGCCCCCAAACCCACGCACGCCTGAGGTCGGTTACCTCCGTTACATTGCACCTGCACCAAACGTCGATTGTCGACGGCTGTTTCGCGTACGCGCTGATGCTCGCACGTGGATTTTTACCTGCGCCCGTTTGGCTTCGGTATAAACTTGGGCAACTTTTCAGAACCCCCATCGGACGCCCTCGGGCTCTCGTAAAGCCACCCTCTCCAGGAGACCCTTATGCGTTTCTTCCGTGCCTTGCTAGTGCTGATTCCGCTGTTTTTCGCGTCGACCCTGTTTGCCCGGGCCGACGGAGTTGACTTCAACATGGGCGTGCAGGATCCCCCCGCCTGCACGCAATTCTGTGGTTTCAGCTCCAGCCCCTTCCAGTTCAACTTCGGCGCCTGTTTGGACCCGGGTGAAGCGGACGGCTGTCTCTACGGTCAGAACATCACTGGCGGACCCTGGACCTCGATGACCTTCCTGGTCCCCGACACCGGTTACATCGCAGACACCAATCAGACCGCGTCCTGCAGTACCGGCGGGCTGTTTCGGACGGAGAACTGCCCGCCCAACCCGCAAAACGGCTACTTCGTGCTCACGTTCTCCGACGGAACCATCCAGAACGACCAGGTATTCCTGATCACCGAGACTGGCGTGCCGTACGCAGACTTCCCGACTGTGACCGTGTACTTCAATGGCGGCCCCGCAGCTACGCCTGAACCCAGTTCGCTGCTTCTGCTCGCCACAGGCGTTCTTGCGCTTGGCTGGGTCGGCTCACGCAGGCTTGCGGGCCGTCTGCAATAACTCCATCACTCACCTGCCCCTGCGGCGCCGTTCCGGACCGCTAGGACGTGGAGCGGAAGATGCGTCGCACTCTGGCGGTTTTCGCCTGCCTGGTTAGCTTTGTTTTGTCTGCCGCTGCGCAGGGCGATCACCCGCGCGCGGCGGCGCCAGACGCCGTCGATGACCCCACCATTTCGCTCGGACACGCCGCCGTCGCACTCTACGGGCCTTGGCGATTTCAAATCGGCGACGACCCCGACTGGGCCGAGCCGACCTTCAATGACGTCAACTGGGGCACGGTCAATCTCCGTCCCCCCGACGCCCCCGCCGACCCGGACCTCGGTACCGGCAGCGATGTCCCCGGATGGACGGCGCGCGGCTTCCCCACATACTCCGGCTTTGCGTGGTACCGGCTGCGAGTGAACCTCCAACCCGCGCCGGGGCCCCTCTCGCTCAAGGTGGAAGGCATCGACGACGCCTACCAGGTCTTCGTCAACGGCCAGCAGATCGGCAGCTTTGGACGATTCGGCGCGCACCACGTCACCGCCTACACCGACCAGCCCCGCTCCTTTCGTCTTCCCAAAAACATCCGCAGCGGTCCCATCAACATCGCCATCCGCGTCTGGATGGACAGCTCCAGCCGCTTCGAAACGCCTGACGCCGGCGGTATGCACGAGCCGCCCGTGCTGGGACTGTCACCCCACATCGGCGCCTCCGTGCGCCTGGACTGGGACTTCGTAACCCACAACATCGGCAGCGGCTTCCTTGAGGGTCTCGTTCTTCTCCTCGCACTCGGCGTTTCGGTCACCTTGTTCTGGCTTCAGCGCGGAGAGAAATCCTACATCTGGCTCGCCGCCGTCTGCCTGGTCACCCTCCTCGGCAATCTTGTCCTGCAACTCAGCAACTTCACGACACTGGTTCCGCAGACCACCGCCGTTCTGTTGCGCGATGTGCTGTTCGCGCCGCTACGCATCGGCCTCTGGGTGCTCTTCTGGGCATCCTGGTTCCACCTCGAATCCGCTGGCTGGATGCGCCGCTCGGTCTGGATGCTGGTTGCGATCCTGGCGGGCGCGACCCTGATGCTGCGGCCTCCGCTCCATGGCCGGGTCATCCCCCTCCACGCAGCCGTCTACCTCCATCCGCTTGTTCTCTGGACCAAGCTCGCGCTTGCCGTACCGCTGCTGATCGTCACCATCATCGGCATCCGCAAGAACCGCTTTGAAGGCTGGCTGGCGCTGCCGGTCATTCTTATCGCGGTCGTCGCCAACTACCAGGTCGAGCTGCGGCTGCTGCACGTCCGCATCCTGTACACCGTTCTCGGCTTCCGGCTCAGCCTCGGCCAGATCTCGACGATGCTGTCCGTCTGCATCGTTGTCCTCATGGTCTCTCGCCGCTTTCTGCATGCGCAGCGCCGCGAGGTGCAATGGCGCCTTCAAGTCGCCCAGGCCCGCGAACTCCAAAGGGTCATCCTTCCCAGCACCCTTCCCCAGGTCCCTGGGTTGGTCATTGAGAGTGAGTACAGGCCCTCGCTGGAGGTGGGCGGCGACTTCTTCCAGATCATCCCCGATCGCTCTGAGAACAGCGTGCTCATCGTCGTGGGCGATGTCACCGGCAAAGGCCTGCGCGCGGGCATGCTTGTCGCCCTCATCGTCGGCGCGGTCGACACCGCTGCCCGGCAGAATAGCGACCCCGGCAGCCTGCTCAGCGTCATCAACAACCGTCTCTGCGAACGCGGCTATGCCACCGCGACCTGCCTGATCCTGAAGATCACCGCGGACGGGCTTGTCTCCGTCGCCAACGCCGGCCAACTTCCGCCATACCTCAACGGGAATGAGGTCGAGACCGAGGGCGCCCTGCCCATCGGCACGCTCCCCGACATGGAATACACCACCATGGAGTTCGAACTGAACGAAGGCGACATCCTCACCCTGATCACCGATGGCATCGTCGAGGCCCAGGACGAAAAGGGCCAACTGTTCGGCTTCCCGCGCGTCAGCCAAATGCTGCTCTCAGGCGCAACCGCACTCGATCTTGCCAACGCGGCTCAGCGCTTCGGGCAGGAGGACGACATCCTCGTCCTCAGGGTCAAGCGCACCGTCTCCACCGGCGCGCTGATCTCCGCCGCGGCCTGAACGAGCATCTGCCGCGCCAGCACGAACGCGCGACCCATCGCTTTGTCAGGAAGTCTCCGCGAACGCTGGGCAGCAGATGATAGCCGGCCAGCGCCGGGTCAGCACTGAGCCGATCCACTGCTTGGAGACCAGCCGCCGAGCCTTGCGCCATCCCCACCGCCACCGCTCGATTCAGCGCAACAATGGACGACGGACGCACCTGCATCAGCGTGCCGTCGTCGCGGTGGTGAATGGCAACCAGATATTGCGGCATGTCTTCTCCTGTACTCGTCTTCGGGCGGGTACTTACGCCGTCCTCACTACAACGACGAGACGCGAAAGCACATTTCGACAACTCGCCCCCATTTAGTTCTCGCTGCGCTCCGAGCACAAAGGCCCCGCGGTCTTGGCACGTACACTGAGAGGCAGAGGCACACGCGATGGCTGACCCCAGCACAAAGAAGATCTCCGCGCGCAACCAGCTACGCGGCACCGTTCAGGAGATCGTCCTAGGAACCGTGACCGCGAAGGTCACCGTCACCATCGGCGAGAACACCATCGAATCCGTCATCACTCGCCAGAGTGTAGAGGAGATGGGGATCAAAGTCGGCGACCGCGTAACCGCCGTCATCAAGTCCACTGAAGTCATGATCATGACCGACTGACCAGCCATGACCCCCGACAAAGACCTCCCCATCCTCGAGCAGCAGGAGCAAGCGCTGCGCTTCACCGCGTTCAGCGCTGATACGGCCTGGCAACTCGGCACCCTTCTCCGCTCGGCACTGATCGAACGCAACGCTGGCGGAAGCGTCGAGATCGAGCTCGCGGGCCACGTCCTCTTCGCCTGCGCCACCCCCGGCGCGACGCCCGGCCAGGCCAACTGGATCCGCCGCAAGCGCAACACCGTTCACCACTTCGCCCGCTCCACGTATGCAGTCGGGCGCAAGTTGGAGCGCGACGGCGGCACGCTTGAGAGCCGTCACGCGCTGTCTGAAACCGACTTCGCTGCCCACGGTGGCGGCTTCCCCATCGTCCTCGAGGGCACCGGGCCCGTAGGCAGCATCGTGCTCTCTGGCCTGCCCCAGCGCGACGACCACAACCTCGTCATCGACGCCCTCGCCACCCTTCTCGGCGTCGACGTCCCCCGGCTCCCTTAGGCAATGCAAACTGAAGTTCGCATCTCGCGTCGCGCCGCAGATCGCCTGCGCGCCGGCCACCTCTGGGTCTACCGCTCCGAACTCACCGAAGCGGAAGCAACGACGACGGCCATCGCCCCCGGCTCTCTGGCTACCGTGCACGACAGCGCCGGCCGCCCGCTCGGTACGGCTCTCTACTCCAGCAGCTCGCAGATCGCTCTCCGCCTCGTCTCGCGAACTCCGAACCTCACACGTGAGCAGTACCTCGGCGACGTACGCCACCGCGTCGCACAAGCACTCGCCGCGCGCCGCATCGTCGCTCCGATCAGCGCAGCGCCCGGGCGCGAGACCGATGCGCAACGCCTGCTCTTCTCCGAGGCCGACAACCTCCCCGGCATCATCGCTGACCGCTACGCCGACCTCGTGATCCTGCAACTGCTCACGCAAGGCACCGCGCAGGACGATGTACGTTCCGCGCTCGTCGAAGCTCTCCGTGAGCAACTCGCCCCCAACCACCAGCCCCTCACCCTCTGGGAGCGCCCCGATCCGCGCGTGCGCGAACTCGAACAGCTCGCCGCGCCACCGCAAGGTCCGCTGTTCACCACCGCTCCCGAACCGCCCACGACCACAGCCTTCCACCTCAACGGCCTCGCGTTCGGCTACGACGCCGCCGCCGGCCAGAAGACCGGGGCCTTTCTCGACCAGCGGCTCAACTACCTCGCTGCCGCCGAGTGGGTGCAGCGCTCCGGCCGCACCGGCAACGCGCTCGACATCTGCACCTACCAGGGCGGCTTCGCGCTGCACCTCGCGCGCGTCTGCGGGCACGTCACCGGCGTAGACCAGTCACGCGCCGCCCTCGAGACCGCCGACCGCAACCTCGGGCGCAACCGCGCCCAATGCGGCCCCGTCGACTGGGTCGAAGCCGATGCCTTCGACCTGATGCGCGCGCTTGACGAGGCGAGCCGCCCCGTTCCGCAAGGTGGCAAGCCAAAACGCGCCCCAGCCGGTCTCCCCGCGCAGTTCGACGCCATCGTGCTCGACCCGCCCGCCTTCGCCAAGTCAAAGCGAGCCGCCGAAGGCGCCTTGCGCGGCTACAAGGAGCTCAACCTCCGCGCGATCCGCCTGCTTGCGCCCGGCGGCACGCTGGTCACCTGCTCCTGCTCGCACCACGTCTCGCTCGAGGACTTCACCGCCGCCGTCTCCGATGCCGCCTCCGACGCAGGCCGTCGCGTGCAGCTACTCGAGGTCCGACCCGCCGCCCCCGACCACCCAGAGATTCTGACGCTTCCCGAGACCCGCTACCTCAAGTGCCTCATCTGCAGGGTTGACTGAGAACCGGCGCGCGTGGTCCAACGTACATGGCGTAAGCAACGGAGGATCTCTGCAAGTGAACGATACCCGGAGGTGGATGCGCGTGGCTGCTGTGCTTGGCGCAAGTGCAATGACGATCGGCAACGGCGCGCAGGCGCAGGGCAAAGCGGCGTTCGGGCCTTCCAACCCGTTCTATGACCCCAGCGCGCTGCCCTTCCAGGCGCCACCGTTCGACAAGATCAAGGACTCTGATTACCAGCCTGCTATCGAGGCGGGCATGGTGCAGCAGCGGCACGAGATCGACGCGATCGCCAACGACCCCGCAGCACCGACCTTCGAAAATACCATCGTCGCCATGGAGCGCTCCGGCCAACTGCTGCAGCGCGTGATCCTGGTCTTCGGCGGAGTCACGCAGGCAAACAACAATCCAGCGCTTCAGAAGATCCAGGAAGAAGAATCCGCTCCGCTCGCCGCCCAAAGCGACTACATGAACCTCAACTCCAAGCTCTTCGAACGCGTGCAGACGCTCTACAACAAGCGCACGTCACTCGGTCTCGACCCGGAGTCCATGCGCCTGCTCGAGTGGGACTACCTCCAAATGGTCAAGTCCGGCGCCAAGCTCAACGACGCCGACAAGACCAAGCTCAAGAAGCTCAACGAAGAAGACTCAGTTCTTGAGACAGCCTTCACCAACAAGCTGCTCGCCGGCACCAAGTCCGCGGCCTACACCACCACCGACGCATCGAAGCTGGCCGGCCTGAGCCCGGCGCAAATGCAGGCCGCATCGGACGCCGCCAAGGCCCGCAAGGTTCCCGGCTACGTCCTGCCGCTGCAGAACACCACGCAACAGCCCGACCTCGCGCAGATGACGGACCGCAGCGCACGCCAGGAACTCTTCGAGCACTCGTGGACCCGCACCGAACGCGGCGGCGACGACGACACCCGCGCCACCATCGCGCGCATCGCGCAGATCCGCGCACAAAAAGCCGCTCTGCTCGGCTTCCCTAACTACGCCTCGTGGGTACTCACCGACCAGATGGCGAAGACCCCGCAAACCGCCATCGACTTCATGAACGCCGTCGTCCCGGCCTCCGTCGCCAAGGCGCGCGGCGAAGCCAAAGACATCCAGGCTCTCATCGACGCCCAGCACGGCGGCTTCCAGCTCGAACCCTGGGATTGGAACTTCTACTCCGAGCAGGTCCGCAAGGCCAAATACGACCTCAACATGGATGAGCTCAAGCCATACTTCGAGATCAACCGCGTGCTGCAGGACGGCGTCTTCTACGCGGCCAACCAGCTCTACGGCGTCACCTTCAAGGAGCGCCACGACATCCCGGTCTACGACCCGGACATCCGCACGTTTGAGTGCGACGACGCCAATGGCAAGCCGCTCGCGCTCCTCTACTTCGACTACTGGAAGCGCGACAACAAAAATGGCGGCGCCTGGATGAGCAACTTCGTCACCGAGTCCACCCTGCTCGGCACGCTGCCCGTCATCTACAACGTCGCCAACTTCCAGAAGCCCGCACCCGGCCAGCCCGCGCTCATCAGCTTCGAAGATGTCACCACGATGTTCCACGAGTTCGGCCACGGCCTGAACGGCATCTTCGCCAACACCAAGTACCCCAGCCTCTCCGGCGCCAACACCGCGCGCGACTTCGTCGAGTTCCCCTCGCAGTTCAACGAGCACTGGGCCACCTATCCGCAGGTCTTCCATCACTACGCCGTCAACTACAAGACCGGCCAGCCCATGCCCGACGAGCTCTTCGCGAAGCTCAAAAAGGCCGCCACGTTCAACAAGGGCTACGTCTCCGTCGAAGCGCTCGCCGCCCAGGAACTCGACATGCAATGGCATCTGCTGCCCGCAGACGCGCCACTTCAGGACGTCGATGTCTTCGAGAAGGCCGCACTCCAGAAGACCGGTCTCGCCATGAAGGAGGTCCCGCCGCGCTATCGTTCCAGCTACTTCCTGCACATCTGGTCCAACGGCTACGCGGCCGGCTACTACGCCTATCTCTGGAGCGAGATGCTCGACGACGACGCCTTCGCCTGGTTCGAAGAGCACGGCGGCCTCACCCGCGCCAACGGCGACCGCTTCCGCCAGATGGTCCTCTCCCGCGGCAACACTGAAGACCTCGAAACCATGTACGAGAAGTGGCGCGGCGCGAAGCCCAGCGTCCAGCCCCTACTCAAACAACGCGGCCTCACAGCAGACAGCTCCGCAAAGCCCGGACCGACGCAGTAGCGTCCGCCGGCGCAGCAAACAGAAAGGGGCACGGCGATCAGCCGTGCCCCTTTTTCATTCTGCGTTCCAGCTCAGCCGCTGTTGCGAGTCACCCTCCAGCAGCCGCCGCGCCGCGCTGTACTTGCGGCTCACATCCTTCGGCTTCACCGGGGCGTCATACGCAATCTCCAACATGGCCGTAACTGGCTGCTTCAACTTCGTGGCACTCGCCCGCGCCACACCCCAATCCAGCCCTTTATCGGGCGCGACATCACCAGGCCACAGATGCTCATCCCGACCGCCGTTGTTGTCATGCAGATGCAGCTCAACCAACCGGCCGCCAAAAATCTGAAAAGCCTCCGCCAGGCTGTCCTTCAACGCCGCGTCGCGAAACTCATCCAGCAGCCGTTCGCGCGCATGGCGGTCATAGCCGGTCTCCTCGGGCATCGTGGGCTGCGTCAGGTGCGCATGCCCCGTATCCAGGCAGAAGCCCACGGTATCGAAATGCCCCACCCGCGTAATCTCGACCAGCCGCGCCGGCGTAGCTAGCTCGTTCTGCAGATTCTCCAGCAGCAACTGCACTCCGAGCGGCGTCGCAAAGGCCTTCAGGTGCTCCACCGCGGTCAACGACAGGTCCAGCGTCTCCGTCGACCACCGATCATCCTTCGACCCCAGGTGCAGCACACAGCTCCGAAACGGCACCTGCTCCGCCGCCTCAATCGCCCGCTTCACCTCGTCCATCGCGGCGATGCGCTCGCCCTTTGCCCGGCTCACCAGGTTCAGTGTCGGTGCCGTATGCCGGCTCCACTGCGTCTCCTCAGCCTCCGTAAAGATCGGCATGTGCATCGTCGCGGCGACCGGATTACTGCGAAACCACTTCGCCACCTCGCGCACGGCGTTGCGGTCGGTGTAATCAAAGTGGTGCCGCGAAGCAAACACCTCAATCGCCTCCGCGCCGGCATCGCGCAAAAGCTCAAGAGTGGAAGGCGTCAATCGATCCTGGAAGAAAAGGTGGGTAGAAATCCCAAACGGCATACCTCTCTACGCTACCGCATCGAGCATCCGCTGCGCTGTGTATCCGTCGGGGGATACCCCGCACGGCTCTGCGACAGACCCCGCCCCGCTCGTCTTACATGTTCGAGATCGTCGCCATCGTTCCGTCCAGCCGCTCGAGGTTGATGCTGAACTTCTCCGCATACGTACACGCCAGGTCCTGCAAAAAGCTCAACGCCGCAGCCTCGCCCAACAGCACCGAAGCGTCGCTGTCGCTTCGCCAGTGGATCCCGCCATGCAGCCCATGGGCAAACGTGATGTTGTGCGCCAGCTTATTCAGCTCGCCGTTCACCTTGAGCGTCCCACTCGCGCCGGTCCCGGGCTGCCCCGTCCACCGCTCCACGCCGGTGCCACCGTGGTTGGGCATCACGGGGTCACTCAGCTCATGCTTCCCATCAAAGAAGAACTTCAGCAGCGTGATACACGCGCCGCCCACCGTCCCATGCCCTGTCGGATACGCCGGGTGCGTCGGCGACCCCTCCGGAAACGGCTGCGACAGCAGATACGTCCCGTGCTTCTCATAGCTCTTCGCCAGCGCCTTCGACCCAAACACCAACGGATCCGGTACCGCGTCGAACTGCTTGTTGTGCGCGGCGATCCAGTGCACCAGCCCGCCACCCGCCTCCGGCCGATGCCGCAGATGCACGACCCACTTCTGGTACCACACCGCATTCACCGCATACTTCGCCACCTGGGCCAGAACCGCCGCGATATCCGGCCCACCAAACGTCCCAAACGGCTTCTGCTTCATCGCACCGATGTACGGCACCCCAGGATTCGGCGGCACCCCCAAGGTCTTCATCGCCAGGTACGCCGTCAGGTAGCTCTGATACAGCTCATCCACATGCGTAAACGCAGCCATCCCACGTCCGTTATGTAGAAAGCGCGGCTCCTTCTCCGGCTGGTTCGACGCTTGCGGCGCGACCCCCTGCTGCACAGCGAACCATGAACTCTCATCCGTCATGTAGTCGACGTGCGGCTTGTATGTGATGTACCGCTGATCAAACGGTGCCGCGCCAAAGTTCGTCTTCGTCACCAGAAACTGCGACAGATACGGTCCAATCCTCTCGCCCGGAAAGTTGCCGCGAAACAACAGCTCAGGAGTCACCGTGCCACCGTTCGTAGGCCCCGCATACTCCGGCAAGGTGCTCAGCTCCTTCGCCGCGTCCTGCGCGGTAGCGTTCCCCGCATACTCCGAGAACGCAACATCCCGCAGCAACGAACACCAGTACATCTCCACCAGCTCCGTCGCATAAGCCCGGCTCGACACCCTCGGCGGCGGATCGGTCGCAAACTCGCTGCTCTCCGCCCCCATAAAGCAATACGCGTACGCCCCCATCGGCCCGTTCAGCCGGCCATCCGGGTTCCCCATATTGCCCAGCGGCACATCCTCAAACTGCTGGAAGTGCCCACCCGCCGTAGCCGTCAAGAACGTGTCGAACGCCTTGAGGTTCACCTTCCCCGGCGAGTCCTGCTGAATCCCCTTGCTATAACTCCCCGAACGGTCCGGAAGGTTGATGTCTCCGTTGTTTGGATGAGCCGGAGGATCAGTCGCCTGCTTCCGCGCCGTGTTGTACCGGCGCCTGAAGTTGTCCAGCACACGCGCGTCCGTCGTCGTGGTCGGCAAGCAAGCATCGGGTACAGGTGTCGCGCACGGATCAGCCATGAGAACCTCTCCTCACATCACGTCCAACACTGCGCCGCTCATCCTACACCTCCCGCAGCCGGGTGCTCGACGATCCGCATGCGTCTAATCCCCCGCGGCCTTTCCATATCCATGCCGCTTGTCCTGCCCCGCGCTCAGCTCCCCCGTCTTCGGATCGCGCGCTATCAACTCGCTATCGCCCCACGTCGTCGGCGCATTCTCATCTCGGGCCCCTGCGTGCCGCACCGGATACCCCATCGCCCTCACAGCATCGATGGTCCCCACCGGAAACCGCTTCTCGAACTCCAGCACGTCCGGCAGGTACTGATGGTGAAACCGCGGCGCATCCGCCGCCGCCTGGATATCCAGTCCGTTGTCCACCACCGAGATCAGATCATTCGCCACCGTCGTGATGATCGTCGCGCCACCCGGCGACCCAAGCACCAGCCGCAGAGTCCCCACCCGCTGCATACGCCCGTTCTTCTCCACACTCGGCTCAGCCACAATCGTGGGCGTCATCGACGATAACGGCCGCTTGCCCGGCCCAATCGCATTCGCCGGCCCCTGGATGAGCCCAAACCCGTTCGGAACGCCCATCTTGCTCGCGAAGTCATCCATCTCGTCGTTCAGCAGAAACCCAAGCGGCTCCACCGTCACGCCCAGACCCAAACCCGAAGTTCAGCGTGTAGGTCATCGCGACCGCATTGCCATCCTTGTCCACCACCGAAAAATGCGTAGTCTGGTGCGACTCCGCTGGCGCAGCCTTGCACTCCTGGCGGCGGGGGCAGAAACCCAGCCGGCCGCACAAGATCCTTCGAAGGCGTAGGCTTCGTCGGGTCAATCGTCTTTCGCCACGCATCCCCATACGCCTGCGACGCCATCTGCGCGATCGGCATCGCCGTGAAATCCGGGTCGCCGAGGTACTGCGCCCGGTCCATATAAGCCCGCCGAAACGCCTCCGTAATCAGGTGAATCTGCGCGGGCGACCGGTCCGGCCCCACCTTGGAGAGGTCATAGCCCTGCAGCATGTTCAGAATTTCGATCAGCGCGATCCCACCCGAGCTAGGCGGCGGCGATGTAATCACCTCCAGCCCCCGATAGTGCCCGATCAACGGCTCGCGGTCCTTCACCTTGTACGCCGCCAGGTCCGCCGCCGTGATCAGCCCCCCGTTGTCCTTCTCAAACGTGGCAATCTGCTGCGCCATGACGCCGTGATAGAAGTCGTCCGGATTGGCGGCAATATGCTGCAGCGTGCGCGACAGCTCAGGCTGCTTGAAGCGATCGCCCGCCTTGTAAAAGTCCCCGTCGCGCTGGAAGATCCGCCGCGACCCCGGCGACGCCTGCAGCCGTTGCGAGTGAAGGCCATTCGCCTCCTCCTCCGTCAGCACAAAACCGTCGGTCGCCAGCCGGATCGCCGGCTGCATATCGCGGTACAACATCAGCTTGCCGAACATCTTGTGCGCATACACCAGCCCCGCCACCGTGCCTGGCACGCCCGAGGCCTTCGCGCCCACCGTGCTCATCCCGGGAATCACGTTGCCATGCGCGTCCAGGTACATATCCCGTGTCGCCGCCGCCGGAGCCTTCTCTCGGAAATCCAGAAAGTGCGGTCTGCCGTCGGCAAACTTAGGCGACCCCGGCCGCACCAGCATGAACCCACCACCGCCGATATTGCCCGCGGCCGGCAACACCACGGCCAGCGCAAACGCCACCGCCACCGCCGCGTCCACGGCATTACCGCCCCCGCGCAGAATCTCCAGCCCCGCATCCGTAGCCTCGTGGTGAATGCTGACCACCATGTCATGCTGCGCACGCACCGGCGGCACAACAGGGAGCGGCGACACACTCGTGTCACTGCCCGCGTTCTGTGCGTGCGAGGTGACGATGAACGCCGACAGGATCGCGAACGCAAGTGTCTTCTGGCCGAGAAAGCGCATAGTTGCTCCAAACATCTAGCTGGTGCTGCCCATCATAAGCCGCCGAGAAACCCGCTCGCCGAGCGTCATTCAGTGCTAGTGTTTCTGGGTAGTCGGGGTCAGAACAAAGAAGCGCCCGAACGGGATCTTCAAAGATTCGCGATGGAGGCTATCCATTTGCGCCGGCTGCTTGCCTTTCCGCTTCTGCTCCCTTGCGTTCTCGCGACGTTCTGCGCAGTCAACGCCGGTGCAGCGGTCGGAACCTCCGCACCTTACGCCGCCGCGGGAGCCACTCCCGCCGAATCACCCCATCAGGCCGCCGACGAACGCGTCCGTGCACATCTCCCCGTAACCGGCATTGCCAGGCAAGAAACCAGCACCCTATGCCGGCTCAACACCGGTCCGAGAGCGGGAGCGACGATCTACTACGCTCCGAGCGCACCGCTGCCCGTAGGCTCACCCTGTCAGGACGGTCACGGAAGCAGTGGCGTCATCGTCGCCAGCGCGGCTCGATCCGTCGACCGCCCCGCTGAGCGCCTGCCGGTACCGCACCCGCCTGCGACGGGCGCACCCATAATCATCGCTCCGCGGCCCTCGCCGCCCGCCACGAGCGCACCTGCAACCATCACTCCGAGGCCCTCGCCGCCCCCTACGAGCGCACCTGCAACCATCGCTCCGCGGCCCTCGCCGCCCGCCACAAGCGCACCTGCAACCATCGCTCCGCGGCCCTCGCCGGCGCCGCCAGCAGCAGCCGCAGGACCTCCACCTCCGCCGCCACCTCCGCCTCCGGAGAACATCGCCCCCAGCCGTGCGCCCGCCTCCGGCGGCGCCGCTCCTGCGCAAGACCTCGGCACCGTGGAACGGCAATGGTTTGAAAACCTCGGCGCCGGCAACGTCAAGTACTTCGCACCGCCGAAGATGACCATGGAGACCGGAGCGACTGCGACGGCGACCATCATTCGCCCGGCCAGCGGGGTCGCGTCCGGCAATCCCTCCTCAGGCGCTCCGCTCAAGGTCGCCAACTTCATGGTCGTCACGCTCACCGCGCCCGACAACCCCGACGCCTTCAAGATCGAATCGCAGGACGCCCCTTGCAAGTTCGTACCGGAAGACACCCCCATCCAGTGGACCTTCAAGGTCACTCCCCTCCAGCCCGGCTCCGGGATGCACCTCAACTTCAGCTCCTGGGTCATGTACGGCAGCGACAACAGCACCTGCTCGCCCGACAACCCCGACCGGCACCCCGTCCTCTCCGAAACGGAGACCGTCGCCGTCAGCGCCATCCCGCCGCCCGCAAACCTCTGGACCCGCTTGGTGGTCTACATCTGGAGCAACCCGTTCAAGTCCCTGGCCTGGCTCTTACCCGGCGGAGTCGGGTTCGCCCTCGTGGCCAAGCTCGTGAAGTGGATCAGGAGCAAAAGGAAGCCGGCCAACCCACCCCAACAGTCCCCAGCTCCGCAAGCCTCGCCGAAGCCCTAGGCCTGTACCCAAAAGCGCGCAAAAACGACACTGAAACGCGCTTGGAAGCCCAGATCAACGGCTCAAATCTGTCGGTTTGTGCCAATCCCCTCAGCGCCCTTCGCCTACCCACCGCGCAAGATCCTCCGGCGACCGGAGTTGCCGATGAAGAAGCGCGTCGAGCAACGCCCGCGTGCGCAGCGCAGGAAACGCCGCCGAGATCCGGCCGCCCCGCCGCTCTCCAGGAAGCTTCACAAGGTACGCGGGCCTGGTGTCAAACGTTCCGCCGTCGCTGGCGGCCTCCTCTTCGGCCGTCCAGCCGAGGTCGGTTCTCCACCGGTGCGCTCGCCAGCCATGGTCGCCCATCACCACCAGCGTCGACGAGTCCCACTGGCCAGTCCGGCTCAGCAACTCCCGCACATGCGCCATGTACTCGTCCGCGAGCGCAAGGTTGTCGATGTACGTCGCTCCCTCGTCCGTCATCTCGCCCGTCCGGCGGTTATAAATCCCCGGCGGATGCGGGATCGGCAGATGCAGCAGCACAAACCCGGCATTGCGGTCCCGCAGCAGGCCGTCCGCAGCCACGCTGATCCGTTGAAACTCCCGCGCATGGACGTCCGCACTGCGCACATTCGCCGCCTCGACCGGCACAACAGTCTGGAGCAGGTGAAGTGGAACTCCTTTGGTCGCAAACAGCTCCAGCGGTGCGAGCATGTTCGCCAACACACTCGCGTCGGAGAACATGCCGTTGGAAAGCTGCAGATCGTTCGACCAGGCACACCGGTCCAGCACATTCCGCAGCAGCCGGCAGTAAGGATTGTGCCAGCCAGCCACCCCGGTGTTCGCTCCGGCGTTCAGGGCGTCTTGGAACACAGTATCGTGCTGATTGAACGCGCTCCACGCCCCGGTGTTGGGGTCATGCATGGAAGGCCAGCCCGCGGGAGATGACTCGATCCGATCCACGGGATGGCCGGTCATCAGCGCGGGCATGACGTTTTCGGTCAGATTGCCCACCGGTAGCACATCGGTGAACACCGTCGATTCCTGTGCCAGCGCATCGAACGCCGGAAGCTTCAAGCCTGGGTACCGGTGCTCGTAGACCTGGCGGTAGGCCAGCTCGTCCAACACGATCCAGATCACCCGATGCGGACGTGACCGGTAACTCACCAGTTCGGTCAGCGGATGCGCCGGCGGGTCGTTAAGGCCTCGCGCGGCCTCGGCAGACCAAAGTGTCTCGGTCAACAACGCTAGCCCGCTCACCGCGGCAAACAGCAGCACCGTGTACCCAAACCCCACCACTCGGTTGAAAGCCGTGTACCAGGTGCTCCGCCAGAACCCCAGCAGGAACACATAGCTGGCAAGCGCGCCGGCCGCTAACGAGCGGCTGAGTCCGTGCGAGGGAATCGTGCCCATGTACAGCGACCAGCTCTTCAGCGCGATCGACGGCAGAAACAGCAGGATGATGAGCCAAAGCGCCAGCCTCGCGCGCGGCCGCGTCTCCGCCGTGCGCAAGGCGATCGCCACTGCCAACCAAACCAGGCAGAAGTCCAGCACGATGGGCAGGAACAGCGCCGAAGCCGGACGGCTCCAGTGGTAAACGGCGTAATGCGATGGGTTGATGGCGGGCCCCACTACCCAAAGGAGGGCAATGGACGTAAGCCCGAGCGCGATGCCCAGGGCGCGTGCGGCTGCGAGTACCTGCGCTCGTGCAGCCTGAAGCGTCGTCGGCGTGCAGCTCTCTCCGGGCAAGGATCGCTCCGGCCCCAATGACTCTGCGGCCCCCGGGGCGGGGCGAACCCCAAGGCACGATCGAATCATAATTAAGAACTCAAAGGCGACTAACGCGGAAGAATATCTGAGTGCATTTTTGTCATACTTTGTGCAACGCTTGCGCTACAATTGCGTCTATACGGATGTGGGCAGGCGACAAAGGCCGCCCAGAGACCTCAAAGATCCGCATCAGGAGGACAAGACGATGGCTACGATGACCCGATTTGTTCCGTTTCGCACCAGCACCTTCAACGACCTCGCGGTCCTGCAGAACCGCCTGAACTCGATCTTCAGCGACTTCGCTCGCCCCGAAGGCGAGAGCGATCAGCTCGCAGCCGGCAACTTCGTCCCGGCAGTCGATGTATACGAGGACGAGCACAAGCTGGTACTGAAGTTCGAGGTTCCCGGCATCAAGCCCGAAGACCTGGACATCCGCGTCGAGGGCCGCATCCTCACCGTTCGCGGCGAGCGGAAGTGGAACAACGAACAGAAGGAAGAGAACTACCACCGCATCGAGCGCCGCTACGGCAGCTTCGTCCGCAGCTTCACACTCCCGGCGACGGTCGACACCGAAAACATCGACGCGCAGAGCGAGCATGGCGTCCTGCAGCTCACGCTCAACAAGAAGCCTGAGTCCAAGCCGAAGCAGATCCAGGTAAAAGCCGTAGCCGCGAACGCAAACGGCGCATCTCAACCAAAGCAGGTTGAGGGCTCAACCCCAGCTCAGGCGAAGTAAACGGGACCCGCATTTTGGAAGTCTAAAGATGTGAGCAGTTGTTTCGAGCAGTTGTTCCGAGGATTTGGGCCAAATGTAATCGCGGGCGAGTTCATCATGAGCTCGCCCGCTTTCTTTGCGCCT
>CAWCJK010000006.1:0-142153 GCA_963795955.1 uncultured Verrucomicrobiae bacterium | reverse complement strand
GGCGGCGCTGTGAAGGAGCGGGCGTTGGGGGCGCCGGTGTCGTCGACCACGGCCCAGAGGCGTTTGGGGTTGGAGGGCGCGACGGCGATGCCGATCTTGCCGACGAAGCTGTCGTTGGGGAGGCCTTCGGTGAGTTGATGCCAGGTGTCGCCGCCGTCGGTGGATTTGAAGAGGCCGCCGCCGGGGAGGTTGGAGGGCGCGTAGACGGACCAGGGTGGACGGCGTGTGCCCCAGAGCGAGGCGTAGACGACGCGGGGGTCGGATGGATCGAGCGCGAGGTCGATGGCGCCTACGTTTTCGGGGTCGTTGTGGGAGGCGAGGATCTTTTTCCAGTGCGCGCCGCCGTCGGTGGAGCGGAAGACGCCGCGATCGGGGTTGGCCTTGTAGACGTGGCCGAGCGCGGCGACGTAGACGCGGTTGGCGTCGTGCGGGTCGACGACGATGCGGCCGATCTGGCGGGTGTTTTCGAGGCCGATGGAGTGCCAGGTCTTGCCGGCGTCGGTGGATTTGAAGACGCCGATGCCGTAGGAGTGCTGGGAGCGGATGTCGGGCTCGCCGGTGCCGACGTAGAGGATGTTGGGGTCGGAGGGCGCGACGGCGATGGCGCCGATGGAGCCGATGGGGATGCCGGTTTGGGGGTCGTCGGCGATGGGGAACCAGGTGCGGCCGGCGTTTTCGGTCTTCCAAAGGCCGCCGCCGACGGAGCCCATGTAAAAGGTGTCGGGTTGCGAGGGGTGGCCGGCGACGGCGTAGGTTCGGCCGCCGCGCATGGGACCGACGTCTCGCCAGTGAAGGCCGGTGAGCATGTCCGGCGCGACGGTGTTCTTCTGCGCTGGAGCGGGGATGACGAAGAGAAGGAGGGCCGGAAAGAGAAGTGCGAGGGCTTTGAAGCTGTTCGTGCGGGTTCTGCTCATTCCGGCGGCTGCTCCCTTATGCGTGTCTTGAGGTTGGGTGGGTGTGTCTGATCAGAAGTTGAAGCTGGCCGAGAACTGCATTTGGCGTGCGGGCAGTTGATTGGTGACGCCTGCGAGCGGCGCGCCGAAGCCGGGGCCGGGTGTGGGTCCGTTGCCCCAGGTGCCGCTGTAGCCGACGAAGTTGGCGTGGTTGAGGACGTTGAAGGCTTCGGCGCGAAGGTCGATGTTGATGCGCTCCGTGCGCAGCGGAATGGTGCGGCTGAGGAAGGGATCCACCGAGTAGAGCCCATTGCCGCGGCCCGTGTTGCGGCCGACGACGGCACCGTTGATGACGGGGCGATCGGTGGTTGCACCGGTGTCGCCGCTGTTGGTTGCGCCGGTGACGAGGTTGTAGGGCAGACCGCTGGAGAAGCTACCGACGCCGCCGAAGTGCAGCTTGAGCCAAGGGATGATGTAAACGCCCGAGACGACGAGGCGATGACGCTGGTCGTAGATGGCGTTGCCGTACTCGGCGCGGCCGGTGAGGTTGGGGTCGTTGGGGTTCTGCGATGTGGTGTCGGGGTCGACGTTGTCGAGCGTATGCGACCACGTGTAGCTGGCCAGAAGCGAGAAGCCCTGCGCGAAGGTGTGCGTGAGGTTGAGATCGAGCGCGTTGTAGTGGAGATAGCCGTTGGCTACGTCGGTCTGGATGACGCTGTAGGGCGGCGGGTTGAGGTTCGCGGCCGTGCAGGTTGCGTTGTGCTGCGCGTACCACTGCACCCAGAAGGGACGAGAGCAGTTGGCCAGCGCGGCAGAGCGCGTTTGATTAGGCGCCGTGCGGAGGAACGGCGAGGGCGGGTCCACATCCAGCGGTCGATTGATGCGTAAGGTGTGCGTGCCGACGTAGTCGAGGCTGAGGATCCAGCCCTGGGCGAGGCGTTGTTCGAGACTCACCGTCCATTGTTCGGAGTAGGGATTCAGCAGGCGGTCTGGATAGCCCTTGAGGGTCGAGGTGGGGAAGAACTGGTTGAGGTATGCGGCCTGCCCCGGGCGCACATAAAGGCTGCGCAGCGGAGCGGTGGCACCGGGAGGAAAGGCTGGAAGCGGGGCGGCGGCGATGCTGGTAGGGAAGCCTACCTGCCCGGGTGTCGCGGTGTAGGTGAAGACGCCGGTGGGTTCGCCGAGTGCGTAGTTGGCGAAGGCGTTGTCGACGATCTGCGAGTGGTACAGGCCGAAGCCGGCGCGGAGCACAAGACCGGCGCTGGCGCTGAGGTCATAGACGAAGCCGACGCGAGGAGCGAGGTTGCGCGTGGCGTCAGTGAAGGTTTGGCGTTCGTAGCGGAGCCCGAGGTTCGCGATGAAGCGGTTTGTGAGCCGGACGTCGTCCTGAACGAAGAGAGCCCAGAGTTGGTCGTCAACCGTGTAGGTCGCGTTGCCGTAGCTCTGCTGATAGTTCGCGACGTTGGTGATGTTGTTGAGAAAGGCGGCGCTCTCGCAGACGGAGGCTGCCTGTGTACACGGGTTGTAGGTGAACCGGCCGAGGAAGATGGGACCGCCGAACTCTTTGCTGTTGCCGCCGTTGTGGGCGGCGGTGACATCGCCACCGGCGACGATGGTCTGGCGTCCGCGCGCGAAGGAGAGGGTTTCGGCGAGCTCATATTGGCGGTTCATGAGCAGAGCCGACTGCGAGGTGCCAGACGTGAAGGTGCCGCCGGAGGAGATGGGCACGACGAACTGCGTGCCGAGGACGGCGGGGTCGAACTCCGTGATGGGGGAGGCGAGTTGAAACTGCGCGCGGACGCTGTTTACGGTGTGCGGGCTGAGGATCGCTGTCTCGCCGAGCACGGCGGAGTAGGTGCGGCGACGAAAGGTACGAGCCACGTTTGGCAGCGTGGAGCCGCCGACGGTGCCGTTGGGGTTGGTATCGTAGAAGTCGTCGAAGTTGCCGCGCAGGAAGGCATTTTGGTTGGGGTTGAACTGGTGATCGAGGCGGAGCAAGCCGAGCCAGCCGCGGTAGCGTCCGACGAAGCTGCCGGGCGCGAGCGGTGATGTGATGGGAGAGGCACGCTGCTGGCGGTTGAACTCGCCGGCGAGCGAGAACTGTGTGTTTTCGAGCGGCAGAGGACCGGAGAGTGCGACGGCGGTCTGGCCTAGCGTGTCGCTGGTGACGTCGTTGCCACTGGAGGCGTTTGCCGATGTGAAGCCGGACAGGCGTGCGGCGGTGTCGGCGGGACGCCAGAGCTCTAACACGTGTCCGTGGAAGCGATCGCTTCCGCTTCGGGTGGTGAGATTGACGACGGTGCCGGTGCTCGCGCCGTACTCGGCCGAGAAGCTGTTGGTGAGGATGGCGATGTCAGCGACCGCTTGAAGCGGGATGTTGGTGAAGATGGTCTGGCGTCCCCAGAGATCGTTGCCGTTCGTGCCATCGATTTCGAACCAGGTTTGCCGGCGGCCGGCGCCGTTGGTCGTGAAGAGGTTCTCATTCATGAAGACGTCGCCCTGGTTGATGGCGGGGCGGTTGGCGGCGTCGAGGAGGGGCAGGAAGGTAAGGCGGCGGTTGGGGAGAGGCGTCTCCTCGACCTGCTGCTCGGTCAGGCGGATACCAAGTTGTGGCTGGTCGACGCGGAGGTCGCCGGCTGCGCCGACGACGTCGATGCTGGAGGCCGCGCCGGCAACTTTCAGGGTGAGGGTCAGCCTGGCGGTGCTGCCCGGCGTTAGCGTGATGTGCTCGGTGTGTGCTGGAACGAAGCCCGGATTGGCCACGGTGATGTCATAGGGACTGTCGGAAGGGAGTCCCGCGACATAGACTCTGCCGCGGCGATCACTGATGGCGGTACGGGTTGCGTTTGTGCGCTCGTCTCGGACGGTGAGCGTGGCCCCTGCAATCGCCGCGCCGGTTGTGTCCACGACAGCACCGAGCAGCGTTGCGGTATCCGGTGTTTGCGCACGCGTTTGAGCCTGCTGCCACGAAAGGAGGCAGGCACAGAGGCAGGCGCGCAGCAGCCGGCGATGGAGCATACGACCCTCGGGACGGGGTGGAACTTGTACGAAGAGTGTGGGGCTCAGGGTAAAAGTATACAAAGTGCGGTTGCGGCGATGCGGATCTTCGGCGAGGCCCTGGAGGCTCCCCTCAGACGCAAAGCCCTGCGGACCAAGGAAGGCCGCGTTTTGAAGCGAAGGCAAGCATGACATTGTTGGATCTTTGTTCGTATCTCGGGCTGGGCGCGGTCGGGGCTGTTGCCATCAATCTGCTGCTTGGGATGCTGATCGCGTTGCGCTACAGCCCTGTGCGGCTCTGGCCGCACCGGCACGTCGACGTGTTCGCGCTGCATCGCTGGACCGCCTACATCGCCGTGGTGCTGGCTGTTGCGCATCCGGCGGTTCTGCTGCTGCTACGCTCTCCGCGATTCAGCCTGGTGCAGGTGCTGTGGCCGCTGCACTCGTATCTGCAACCCAAGCTGAACACCACTGGAGCGGTCGCGCTGTATCTGCTGCTGGTCGTGCTCCTCTCGTCGCTGTGGCGGACACGGATGAGCAGAAAGCTTTGGCGCAACCTTCACTGGCTGGTGTACCCAGCCGCCGCTTGCATGCTGCTGCACAGCTTTCTTACAGACCCCGAGTTGAAGAGATGGGCACCCCGATCTGCTGGATGGTGGCAAGATCTTCATCGTGATCACGGCGTTGGTGATCCTTGCCGCGGGCGTGGGCCGAGCGCTCGCGCGCGGGCGCGGGTTCAGGGCTATACCGGTGGGCGAAGGGCCTCAGAAGGCGAGATCCGCATTGCCTGGTTGAAGCGAAGGCCCGCACGCAGCACTGATGCTGGTTGCGGCCGCCGGACGGGAGAATGACGCGGCGAGCGAGGAATCCGCTGGTTCGGTTCACCGGTCTTCGAACTCATCATCATCGTCGCAGCATGGGTAACCTTGCACGCAGTGGAAGCGTGGCACTCGCAGTCTTCCTTCCCGCACGGATCAGAGCACTTTCCGCATTCGCAGCGATTCCAGATGGTGTAGGCAAGTAACTCTATGGTCTTCACTGGGACCGCGGGATCGTCGCTGGTGATGAGCAGTTCGCAACAGCGCGGGCATTTCTCGGTGGCCTTGTAGCGAATCGTGAGGCCCAGGCAGGAACCGGGCCGCAGCGTGGCAGGGAACGGATTATTGACAAGCCGCCAATGGGAGCTCTTTCGCTTGAACGCGACGCTGCTCACGTGGAGTTTGCAATCGCCTACATTGCAGATGGAGAGGGTTCGGTCGGCGCAGCAACCGGCGGAGACGCCGCCAAATACGTTCGATCCGGTCACCGCAAGCTTGCCGGTGGGAGCGTCGCCCGCGACGGCGATTGTTCGTGGCCCGGAAGGGTCGTCACTGTTGACTACGATCGATCCGGCTTTGGGTCCTGTGGACGCTGGCTGGAAACGGATGGGGAGAGCGAGGGAGTCTCCGGGACCGATTGTGAGCGGATACGCGATGACCTCTGGTGCAAGGAAGTCCGGAGAGGATGAGCTTACGTTCGTGATCGACAGCAAACATTTGCCGCTGTTGTTGAGGAGGAGCGGTTCGTCGTGGAAGGATCCGACGCAAACGTCGCCGAAGTTCCCGCTGTCCGCGATCGCGACGCTCAGTCGCGGAGCGGGGACCAGGCCCGAAAGGTGCAACGTGTGAGGGCTGTGAGGATCGTTGCTGAACAACGTGAGCGTCGCGGAGTGTGCGCCCAGGCTGGACGGAGCGAATCGCAGCACGACGTCCAACGAATCACCGGGGCCAACCAGGAGTGGATACGAGGCGACTCCGGGTGAAAGGAAATCGGGCGAGGACGACACGATGTTTGTGATCGAGAGCCGGCAGCGTGCCCGTGTTGTTGATCGTGAGTTGCTCATCGCGGAAGGAGCCGAGGCAAACGTTTCCGAAGCTGCCCGTGTCCGGGATGGCGGTGACCAGCGTTGGCGCACCGCGGAGTGCGGCGGCGAAGCAGATCCACTACCGGAGCGACCGGATCGTTGGTGATGATGCGGATGGTGGCGATCGCAGCGGTGGCTGTACCGATGGGCAAATAAGCGACGGTGAACTCGATATCCTCGCCAGCAGCGAGGATCAATGGTGTCGCTGGATTGGGGAGGACGATGAAATCGGGCGATCCCGTGAGCCGCTGCACACTGGTTATGAGCAGGTCAGCGACGCCGACGTTATAGATCGTAAGCGTCAGGTATTGGGGACCGTCACAGACGATTCCAAAGTTAAGACTATGCTCCAGGTTAAGAGCGATCGACGGACCTGTCGGCTTGGTGAACGAGAATACGCCCCGGCCGAAGGTCGCGGCCCTCAGTTCGCCTTCCTGGAACGCCAAGTCGAAGACCGGCGCTCCCGGGAAATGTATGTCGTCCAGAACGTTCCAGTTCGCTCCTCCATCGAGCGACCGCAAGACTCCGAAGTCGGTTCCGGTATAGATGGCGGTGGGGGTCTCGCTGCCATCGAGCGCTAGCGCGTTGAATGGCAGATCGGCGAGCGGAGAGATGTCGGTCCAGGTGGTTGCGGCGAGCGAAGTCCGGAAGACGTGTCCACCCGGGAAGCCGCTGAAGCCGCCCAGCACGGCGTAGATGATGGTTGGATCGTTGGGGTCGAAGGCCACGCGGCCGACGAACCGGGCGGGCAAGTCGCGCGTGATGTTTGTGAGGGTCAAGCCTCCCGCGACGAGCGCATTGGTGGACACCAGAACATTGGAACCGACGGCGACAACCACGTTGTTGCTGTTGGTGGGAGCGACATCGACATGAGTCGCGGCCCCGGGTATTGCAACTTTGTTTGGCCAGGTCGCGCCACCGTCGGTGCTCTGCCAGAGATTCTGGTTACCGCTGGCATAGACGCCACCGCTGGCGTTTGGATCGGTCGCGAGCGCGGCGAGGTAAACGTTGTTCTCGGCGGCCGACCACGGAGGCGAGATGGATCCGTAGGAATCACCGTCGTCGGTGGACCCGAGGATGGTTGAGTTACTTCTGCCGTATGCCTGGGACGCTGCCTTCCAATCGTGGGCGATGTCGAAGCCGTCCCCACCTACGCCCCACTTCCATTTTGGGGCGACCGCACCCGCCGTGGTGAGAATGCCGTTGTCCTGGAGCGCGCCGAGCGTAACGCTGGCTGTGGCATCACGCTTTACATCGAGGTTGTAGAACAGACCTGTTTGGAGGCCGCCGCCGTTGCGCGAGTCGAAGTTGATGCCGGTCGTGCACACGAAGATGCCACCGTCGTTGCCGCAATAGACGATGGAGAATGGGCCCGGTTGTGGCACAAAGGTCCATGCATGCGTGTCGGCGTGAAGTCCGTTCAAGCCGGTGAACGTCTGGCCTGAATCGGTGGACCGCGCCTGACCGACCGCGCCGATATAGATGATGTCATTGAGCCCGTCGCCAGGCGAGGCGGGGTCGACGGCCATGTGAAAGCTGTATCCGCCCTGGGTATTGAGCGGCATGCCGGAGCCCGGCGGGATGCCAGCGTTGTGTGGCGTCTGCAGCGTCCAGGTTGTTCCCTGGTCGATGCTTCTGAAGATGCCCACTGGGTCCGGCGCATCGGTCGCTTGCCGCGGACGATTCAGCGGGCGTCCCTCAACGGTGGCATAGAGCACCTGGATGCCGCCCGCGGCTGGTGGTGAGATGGGCGGCGCAAGCGCGATGATGAACTTCCCGACGCTGCGAGCGGGGCCGCCGAGCGTACCCGCGGTCGTGAGCTCGTTTGAGAGCACGGCGGTTGTGCCGCTCAGGATGGATGTCCAGGTGAGTCCACCGTCCTTGGATCGAACGACGCCCGCTCCGGTGATGCCGGCGTACAAGATGCGTGCGCCTGCAGGCGAGGTCGTGTCCAACTGCAACGAACGCACGTCTCCTGCCGGGGCGGTTCCCTGAGTCCAGTTGAAGCCACTGTCGTGCGAGACGAACAGACCGAAGTTGGAGGCGAGGTAGACAGTCTTGTGGTTGGCGGGGTCAACGATGACGACGTTGATGACCTGATTGAAGAAGGTGCTGGCATTGGTCGGAGTACCCGACGGGTAGCCCGAACCAAGACGAACCCAACTGGAGCCTGCATCCGTCGACTTGAAGAGCCCAGCCGAAGGCTGTGTTGACTCGCCAGAGAATTGTGAGCCGTCCCGATTACTCGTGCCGACGTAAATGATGTTCGTGTCGACGGGATCGATCGCAATCCCTGCGGGTTCGCCCACTCCCAAGGCCGGCGCTCGATCGAAGATTGGGCTCCAAGTGTTTCCCGCATCGCGCGTGAGCCAGACACCGCCCCATGCGGTGCCGATGTAGATGATGTTGGGGTTGTTCGGGTTGACGGCGATGGCAGTGACCTGACCATTCGCTGCGATAGACCCCTGATCCATGGGGCTGGGACCGATAGGTGACCAGGTCGTTCCGTTCAAGCTCATGGTTCGGTCCTCTCGGCGTTCAGCGAACGTCGTCAGCAGGTTGAGCGGTATCGGACCCTGGGTCCTCGACGACCGGATCCGTAGGCGGCCGTTACCAAAGAGCCGGGCAGCCTGTTCCACTGTTCGCGGGCACGCGCATATAACTCCGGCGTGGGGGGCAGACTGCCCTCGAACCGCCGATTCTCGATCCTGCGGTGCTCCGCGGGATCATCGATCGGCTGGTGCCGGGAGCTTTCGCCGTTCCTCTCACGATGGTGAGGTCGAGCAGAGCGATCGTCGTCTGGTTTTGGCATGGACTGTTTCCTCCTCGCTGCTTGCAGGGTGAACAACGCTGAGCGACTAGGCTGAGCGAGCGAGCCGAGCATGTTTTCTCCATGCGCGGCCAGAAAGAAGGAACAGCAGTGCGGACGTTGTGGCCCACAGCACTGGAAGCGCGCGCTCTGCGGAGCCATCACCTCCGTCCGGAGCAAGCCCGCACAGTGTTTCCATCCAATGAGGCGAAACCATGGCGAGAACGAACAAGGCCGCTGTGAGGCATGCAAAGGCAAGCCCGATCCAAACCGTGAACCGAGACCGGTTCCTTACGGACGGCATGCCAGGCCGGTAAAACGGCACGCGAACGCGATTCCTGAGTAGGGAAGAAAAGAAGATGTTTCTGTGCGGAGTGACGTGCATCTCGACTCCTTCGCCCTGCGGTCTTCGGGTAGGCAAACAGTCAAGCGATGCAAGAAGAACGAGCAGATAGTACGCGCCGGTCACGCGGGATACAACCGCTATACGAAGGTCGTCGGCCAGCGTCGACATCATCGATGCCGGAGCTGATCGGCGATGCGGTCGACGTTTGGCTCCTTCGTCTGTGCTTCCTTATGTTTCAGCGCTCCAACGTCGTGGCGCGATGGTTCACCACGAGAAGCGACGAGATTGATTGCGTATATTCGGGCCGCATACGCGCTGCCGCGCCGCGATCGCTCAAGACCCCGAGGTCTGACCGTCATCGGCGAGCGCAGCAGGGCAGCGACGTGCAGCGATGCTGAGGCTGGAGGAAGGCTTACTTACTCGCCTTCCTCCCACCTTCTGAGTTGAATCTGCAGGACGCGGCCGCTGGCGCGATCGGTGAAAGCTTGAGCTCCTGGAGGTGATTGTTTGCCAGCAGCGCGTTGAAATCTTTGATCTGTTGCTGTGCGGACTTCCAGGTGTCCAGGGTGCGGTTGTAGTCGGTGCAGTCCTTCTCCCATGTCGCGATCTGCGTGGGAGTGGGTGCCATGTCGAGGCCGACCTGAATCATGCTCACCATGGTGTTGTACGCGTCGTTCAACTCGACGAACGACTTGAGCGCGTTGGGATCCGGAGGACGGCGGTTGAAGCCGCCGCCACCGCCGGGAGGGGGAACTACGCCGCCAATCTTCAGCAGGCTTGCATCGAGTGTCTTCGCTTGCGTGGCAACAGCGTCCGGCAGTTGAGTCTGGATCAGCGATGCGAGTTGGGTCCTGACGGCATCGACCTCGGCGTGGGCTGCGAAGCTCTGTTTCATGCCCTCGACGGACAGGAGAGTGAGCCTGTTCTGCGTGCGCAGCGCGGCCATGAGTTCAGGCGTTTCGCCGACTCGCGGATCGTTCACCACCGTCACCTTGCTGGTGTACGTCTGGCCGTCAACGGTCAATTTGAGCGTGTAAACGCCCGGGATTACCTGCGGTCCGTGCGGGCCGGGGGTTGTAGAACCCGGCGTCATGTTCATCTGGTTTTCGAGATCGTGCCGCAGCGCTGGCGGATCGTCGTAGTAGAGATTCCAGTTGATGCGGTTCAGGCCTACATGGGTGCTGAGAGCGCGCGACTCGGGAGCGGCGAGCCAGTAGTGCGGATACTCTGCGCCTTCGATGGGTGGTGGCAAGGTGCTGGAGATCGTCCGTACGAGGTTATCGTGGTCGTCGAAGACCTGTAGCTGAATGGGCGCCTTGGGTTCGCTGCTGAGGTAGTAGTCGACGAGCGCACCATAGGGCACGTTGGCGGCGTGGGGCATTTCGATCGAGAAGGGCTGGTCCCAGTTGCTGTTGAAACGCGCGCGGATGGCGTCCGCCGGTTTGAACAGATAAGCGGAAGACGAGTGGATGGCCTGCGCGTTCGCGGCGATCTGGCGGAGAGGCGTGATGTCGTCGAGAACCCAGAAGCCGCGGCCGTAGGTCCCGATCACGAGATCATTCTGATGGTGATCGGTGTGTACGTCGAGGTCGCGAATGGATGTGCTGGGAAGGTTCTGGCGTAGCGACTGCCAGTGATCGCCATTGTCGAAGCTGACGTAGACGGTGGTTTCCGTGCCGGCGAACAAGAGGCCTGGTTGCTGAGGATCCGCGCGCAGGCTGTTGACCCAGCTTCCGGTGCGCTCGTCTTTGGGCAGGCCGTTGACGATGCTTACCCATGTCTTGCCGGCGTCGGTGGTGCGCCAGATAAGAGGCACGTTGCCGTCTTCGTCAGCGGGCAGAGTCGCGCCGCGCTCGGCTGCGATGCGGCCTGCGACGAAGGCGGTGTTGACTTCATCCCCTGCGTCGATCGTGTTGAAGCTGAAGTGGGGAGGCACGCCCGCGATATTGCTGACGTTGTTCCAGGTCTTGCCGTGGTCCATCGTGTTGTAGATCTGACCGTTGGTGCTTGCGGTCCACATCACGCCGCGTTTGACTTTGGAGATGGAGAAATCGGTGATGGAGGGTTCGGGTGGCGGAGGACCGGCGGGGCGTGTGGGTTGTGGATGGGCCTGAGTCTGGGCCTGGGCCTGGGGCGGCGTCTCCGGCTGTGGATGTTCTATGGGTTGGGCCGGGGCGGCGACCTCGGGCTTCTTCGCGCCGCAGGCTATCTGGGGTGCTCCCTTGGGCGTAGTGAGGTCCGGGCTGGCCGTCGTGAAGGAATGCGCGCCGTCGCGTGTGACCAGGAGACACTGGTACGCGACGTAGAGCGCTTCTGGCTCAAAGGCGAGATCGAACTTCTTTTGGAAGTCTCTGCCGGCGGTGTACTTGGCGGAATCAACGCCGAAGTTCGGCGCGACGTTCTGCCATTGTCCCGTTGTCATGTTGATCTTGATGAGGCCGCTGCCGCCTCCGCCGGGGCCGTAGCCGACACCGTAGATGATGTTCGGGTTTTTGGGGTCGGGACGAACGATGCCGAATTCGGAGGAGGGCAGTGGGGTCCAGTCGGTGAAGTTCACCTGTCCCCAGTTGCCGCGGCTGCTGATCATGACGGCGCCGGTGTCCTGTTGCGCAGCCATGATGTGGTACGGATACTCATCGTCGGTGGCGACGTGATACACCTGCGAGATCGTCTGCGTGTACCAGAGGCTCCACGTCTTGCCGTCGTCGAGAGTGACGCTGGCGCCCTGGTCGGAGCCGACGAGCATGCGATGGCCGTTGGTGGGATCGATCCAGAGCTTGTGGTAGTCCTCGCCGCCGGGAGCACCCTTGAACGGCTCGAACGTCAGCCCACCGTCTGTGGACCGGTACATCGCCGTGCTCATGGTGTACAGGATGTCCGGGTTCTGCGAGTCGACGAAGACGCCGCTGCTGTAGCTGCCCTGGCCGTTGCTGATGCGGGTGTCGTGCCCGGCCATGTGCTTCCAGGTCGCGCCCCCATCGTCAGAGCGGTAGAGTCCTGAGCCGTGTTCGATGTTGTTGCCGATGATGTACATGCGCTGCCCATGGGTGTGCATGGCGACCGCAAGCGCAATGCGGCCCTCAAACGGCGGAATCTTGATCTCGGTCCAGGTCTTGCCTTCGTCGGTGGATTTGAAGGCCATCGCCGGTTTGGGTTTGGGTCGCGAGCTGCCATCGGCGGCGGGAACTGCCGGACCGCGCTCGCCGCCGGTGCCCTGCGTTGCGGCGAGCATCACATGGGGTTCGTCGAAGGCGTACTGCAGGTCGCGCGTGCCGTCGTAGCTCGGGGTCTTGAGGACGCTTGGTCCAGGTTTGGCCGCCATCGGTGGAGCGATACACGCCGCCGCCGTGGTGAGTGGTATCGCCCAGTGCGGAGACGATCACCAGGTTCGGGTCGGCGGGGTCGACGAGGATGCTGTCGATCTTTACCGTGTCCTCGAGCCCGATGTGGTGCCAGCTTTTGCCGGCATCGGTCGACTTCCACATACCGTTGCCCAGGCTGCCGCCGATGGGATCACCGGCCCCGGCGTAGACGACATTGGCGTCAGAGGGTGCGACCTGGATAGCGCCGACGCTGTCGACGGCAGTCTCCTCGTCAAAGACGGGATACCACGTGACGCCGGCGCTGGTGGTCTTCCAGATGCCGCCGAGCGGCGAGCCGAAGTAGAACGTACCGGGGTCGCCTATGACGCCTGTGACGGAGGAGATGCGGCCGCCGTGGAATGGCCCCACGTTGCGCCACTTGAGCCCCAGGTAAAGGTTCGGATCCACTTGCGCGGAGATGGCGGCGGTCGACGCGAGTGCGCCGAAGAAAACACAAGACCAACGTGCTGCTCGCGACATTCGCGTTGTAACCTCAGGACTTTGTTGTTGATTGACGAGGTAGTATACGTTGCGCCGGCGTTGCAGGACTCACGCGCACCTTGGCCCCAGCTTGTGGACCGGCCGGATGCGATGTGTTCACCGTCTCCGAGCTGCGGCAGCGAATCATGGTGCTGCTAACGGACTGTGACGTCCCAGATCTTCGACAGCCGTGACTTTCCGCCAGGACCCTCGATGTAGAGCACGACTACATACTGTCCGGCGTTCTTATACGTATGGATCGGGTTCTGCTCTGATGAGGAGGTGCCGTCGCCGAAGTCCCAACGCCAGCTCGTGATCTGCCCCACAGATTCGTCCTGGAAGGCAACGAGCCGCCGCGTCATATCGATGATCTTGAAGGTCCAGTGCGCCTCAATGGGCTTGCGAAGCTGAGGCTCGAGCGGCATGAGGCGGAACTCGCGGAGCAGGGTGGCGTTGCCGTACATTGTGTGCTCGAGGCCGAGGTTCCAGAAGCCGTTATTTTTGGCATTCCCGTCGTAGTCGATCACGGCCCAGGACAGCCCTATGAGCTTGTTCTCATACAGTTCCGATTCCACCACCCGCGGCGGACCTTCGCATCCGGCATAGTCGAACGGGGTGATGTAGAACTCGAGCACATACTTGCCGCTTTCGCCGTGCTTGAAGTTGTATCTCTGGGCGTGATTGGCCCAGGGCAGCTCCTTGTCCCAAGGCTGACATCCCCACGCCAGCGCCCAGTCCTTTCCTTCCGAAGGCGTGAAGATGTGGTAGTTCTGTGCCTGCACGCCGTGCATCGAGAAGTGCGCGTCGTACTCATCCTGGTCAGCGTTGTTGCGGAACACAGGAACCAGGGGACCACCGGAGCGGTCGCCATCAACCACCACCTCGAAGGTGTCGTTGTGCAGTCCGGGATCTGCGAAGTCCCAGAAGTTGTCATACGCCTCATACAGGAAGTACAGCCGGTTGAGTCCCTTCACCCAGCCCACCTTGACGTGAACATCCAGGTCCTTCGGATCGGGCTTCTCATGCTTGTGTTCGTCATCGTGCATCTGATCGAGGCCGATGGAGTAGCTGTCAGGGACAATGGCCCAATCGCTATCGTCGCCGTCGATTCTGGGTATGGCATCGGGAGGAAACTGGAAGACCTTCAGGATGGGCGCAGGCGGCTCGGCGGTTCCGGTACGTGGTGTCCGCAACACTTCTGGCGGCTGTACCGGCCGCATCTGCTGTGCGAGCACGAAGCCGGGCGATAAAGTCAGGCCAATCACCACGAGGGTTTGAAGGGCCCGCATCAGCCGCGTCCATTATCTGCGCAGCCCGGCCGTGCGCTGTCGCCTTGAAACCGCTCAAGCTTCAACCCGCTCACGCGCTCCGACTCCACCGGCTTGCAGAAGTATTCCGGCACATTCGCTCCCCAACGCACGCTGCAGTCGCGCAGGATCACATCATCTGCATCCTGGATGCTGAAGCCAGCGGTTTGGTGAGGTTCGATCGGCGCAATCGCCGATGTAGGCCGGTTGTCATAGACGCCGCCCTTGTACTTCGTCCAACGGTCAAGCGTGATATGCACCTGGTCGAGCAGGATGTTGCGTGCGCGCGCTTCGGGGCTCCCCCAGATGCGAACGCTGTTCTCGGCTCTCCCGGTGACGTTCTTCACGGTGATGTCACGCAGCGTTCCGAGCTTCGCGCCCGGTCTGCGGGGTATTGCGGTGAACGAGATCGCCTCACCTCGGCCCCACCAAGGGTCGGAGAAGTACCGCGATTCAAAAGTGATGTCGCGGAAGGTGATGTTGTACACGCTCCCTTCGTCGCGCAGTTGTATGCAAAGGGCACGCGAAGCTCGACTTTACGCGGCAGCGCTCAAAGATCACATCGTGAACGTCAGCCGTAGTCTCCGTGCCAATCTTCAGGCCGGCGTCCTGGGTTTCCATCACGCAATCCTTGACGCGGATATTCGCTGCTGGACCGTAGTTTTTCGCTTGCCGGCTTGTCTTTACAACCACGGCATCATCGCCCGACACGATGTCGCAACCGGTGATCTCCACGTTGCGGGAGTGGTCAGGGTCGATGCCATCGCAGTTCGGCACATCCAGAAGATTGCGGATCTTCACCTTCTCGACCAATACGCCATCACAACCCAGCAGGTGAAGTCCCCAGTTTGGGGCCTCGGTGAACGTGATGTCCCGCACCTCGAGATCGCGGCACTCGGTCAGCACGAACATCTTGGGCCGGAAGTCCTTCGGGATCCACCACTCGCCGGCGCTGTCATATCCCTTCATGAACTCGCGTGCGCGACCGCGGAGGGTGCCGGTGCCGGTGATCTTCAGCCCCTGGGCCCCATTTGCGGTGATGACACCACCCATGGCAGCGCCCATCTTGTCGGCATCGGAAGACCCTGCGCCGGCGCCGCGGTAGTCCTCCGGACGAAGGCTCACAAGCAGTTCGGCGTCGTCCGCCAGATGAAAGTCGATCGCGCCCTTCAACTCCAGGGTGCCGGTGAGGTACTTGCGTCCACCGCGGAGAAGAACCTGAGCCGGGCCACGTGTAGCGGCAGCCTCATCGATGGCGCGCTGGATCGCAGCGGTGTCGAGCGTCTTCCCATCCCCGACAGCGCCGTACTTGCCGACGTCGAAGACGCGCGGAGGCGTGAACGCCGTGATCGGCCTGACGGCGGCGGCCATCAGGTACGCTGCACTAGCGCCTAGCAACCGCCTTCGTGAAAGCTCGCTCAAAGTCTCTCCTGACCCGCCGTCTGAGATTGGAATAGGAAGCAACCGCCCATACGGCCGGGCTCTGCGCAACGATTGTGGAACCGAAGATACGTCTATCACTTCGTACACCGTCACGTCATCCGTGAGGCGTAGTTGCACAGTAGCTGGCGCACCTCGATTCGTGTCAAAGGTACAGCCTCTTACCTGCTAGCATGTCCCCGCGAAGCGCTTGGGTGCGAGCAGCTCTGCTGAGGCGCAGCGGGATCCAACAACCCTCGATGCGGCAGGGCTGAGGCTAGCTGTCTTCGCGGGAGGCTTGTCTGGTGACCATTCAACCGCTGCTGGCACTCGGCGTCATGGCGTCGACAGCTGCTACTGATGCCGTGTATGTGCTATTCACCGCAGCGGTGGCATCGCGTCTGCGCGTGCGGGCAGCTACCTGGAGCAGCGTGTGGTATCTCCTCTCGGCTTTTGCGGTGATCAGCTACACGAGGAACTGGGCATATGTCGTCTTCGCTGCCATAGGTTCGTGGATGGGTGCGTTTGCTTCGGTGACGTGGCTGAAGTCTGCTAGTCGGGATTCCGTGAACGAGCTTGGGGACACAAGGACTTCAGCGCTGAGGTACGCTGAGTTCCATGTTCCACCGGAAACGCGCAGCACTTGGCTTCATTGTCATCGGCATAGGGATCTCGTCCGCTGTAGGACAACGAACAAAACCAGCCGAGTTCCAACCGATCGGCTCGACCACCCGCGCGCAACAGCGATGGGTTGAACGCACGCTGAAGAGCCTTACTCTCGAAGAGAAGATCGGCCAGATGATCGAAGTGCGCGGCGTCATGGGCTACTTCAATGCCGAGGACCCCGCCTTCCAGCACCTCATTACGGAGATCCGCAAGTACCACCTCGGCGCTGTGCATCTCACGGTGGACACCGACGGTCCTCTGCTTCTGCGTACGGAGCCGTATGAGGCCGCGATGACCACCAACCTGCTGCAGCAGGAGTCGCACCCGAAGGTCCCGCTGATCTTCTCGGCGGACTTTGAGCGCGGGCCGTCCATGCGGCTGAGCGCCATCGAAGCCTTCCCTCAGCCGATGGCGTTCGGCGCTACGCACAACCCAGCCTACGTCGAGCAGTTCGCGCGGATTGTCGCCGAAGAGTCGCGTGCGCTTGGGATCGCCTGGAACTTCTATCCAATTGCGGACGTGCAGATAAACCCGGAGAACCCCATCATCAACACCCGATCGTATGGCGAAGATCCCGCTGAAGTGCCGCGATGGTCTCTGCTTACATTCGCGGCTCGCATGAAGAGCGGAATGCTTACGACGCTTAAGCACTTCCCGGGGCACGGCGATACTGACACCGACTCCCATCTCGCGCTCGCTCGCGTCAACGCTCCGATCGAGCGACTCAATGCAGTTGAGCTTCCACCGTTCAAAGCAGGGATTGAAGCCGGCTCAGACGCGGTGATGATCGCTCACGTCGCCTTTCCCGCAATTGAGCCCGACCCCACCAAGATTGCGACCACCTCACGAAAGGTGGTGACTGGCCTGTTGCGTGATCAGCTCGGGTTCAAGGGCGTCATCGTCTCTGACGCGATGGAGATGAAGGGGCTCACGAAGATCTACACGGCAGGGAACGGGAACGCCGCCGGGCGCGCCGCGGTTGACACGGTGAAAGCCGGACAGGATCTCCTGGAGTTGCCGTCCGATCTTGAAGGCACGTTCAATGGCCTTGTGCAGGCGGTGAAGTCGGGCGAGATCTCTCGCGCGCAGATCGACGCGAGCGTGCGCCGCTTACTTCTGCTGAAGGCCAAAGCAGGCCTCGCCGGATCTGCTGTACATCGCGTCGACCTCGATCAGATTCAGTATCACGTCGGCAAGCCGTCCAGCTACGCCCTGGCCCAGGAGGTCGCCGACCACGCGGTCACGCTCGTACGCGATGACAACCACATGCTTCCTTTGAGGAGCGGGCAAGCGGGCCCTGTTCTCGTCATCGCCTTCGTCAGTGACGCTCATGGGGATGAGGGGCGCGTTCTCGATCACGAGATCCGTTCGCGCGTACCGCAGGCGAGAGTGATCTACGTCGATCGCCGCTCCGCGATGCTTGAGGCCGATGCGATCGCGGCGCTTTTGCCGAAGGCGCAGCGCATTATTGCGGCGGTTTACAGCGTCTCTCAACCGGGCCCGGCCGAGGTCGCCGCGACCAGCGCCAGCGGCCTCGCGGCACAGGGCTCGATCGGGATCCTTCGCAACATCCTTAGTGTTGCGGGTGACCGAACCGCGGTGATCGCTATGGGCAGCCCCTACGCAATCCTGAACGTGCCCTCGGTCCGTACCTATCTCTGCACGTACAGCTGGCTGGCCAGCTCGGAGCACTCCGCGGCCAAGGCTCTCTTTGGCGAGATCCCGATCCACGGCAAACTTCCCGTCACTCTCCCCGGGATCGCAAAACGGGGGGAGGGGATCGATGAAGAACATTTCACAACCGACAGCGAATGATCGAACTTCCGCGGAGACGAGAATAGGCTAGAATCCAACCGCCGCCGAGTTCCGACCGGCTTACGTTTGGCCGACCGCCGCTTGTGTCGGAATCTGTGTGAGAGCGGCCGAGCGGCGGGACGCGCTACCGAGAGGCGATCGAGTGCGCTGATTAAGTGTTGGAGCGATCTACTGGCCGTAGGTGGCGTTCGCGCCGTGCTTTCGGAAGTAATGCCGGTCGAGCAGAGCTTGCGATACCGCGTCGGCATTGTTCTTGAGCGTTAAGGTGCGATAGGCCATCTTCGCCACCGCCTCGAGGACGACCGCATTGTGCGCCGCTTCATGGGGGTCTCTGCCCCAGGCGAACGGTGCATGGCCGGCGACGAGGCAGGCGGGCACGGCGAGCGGATCAAGCGCTGGCTGGCCGCCATGACCGGAGAATCGTCGAATGATCGCGCGGCCGGTCTCGTGAACATATCTGCCCTGGATAGCGCTGTCGGAGAGCGGCTCGGTGACGGGTACCGGACCGTAGAAGTAATCCGCGTGGGTAGTGCCGAGCGGCGGGATGGGTAGGCCGGCTTGTGCGAAGCTCGTGGCGAACTCTGAGTGGGTGTGGACGACCGCTCCGATGGTGGGGAACTCGCGGTAGAGCAGCGTGTGCGTGTCCAGATCCGAGGATGGTCTGAGGGTTCCCTCGACGGTGTTTCCATCGAGATCCGTCACGACCATGTGCTCGGGTTTCAACTGGTCGTATTCCACCCCTGAGGGTTTGATGACGACGAGACCCGATTCCCGATCGACGCCGGAGGCATTGCCGAAGGTGTAGAGAACCAGCCCGCGACGCACCAGTTCGAGGTTCGCCTCGAGTACCTCTTCGCGCAGCTTTGAAAGCAACATCGGCGAGGTCCTTTCTATTTGCGCAGCTGCGAGCGTAGCTCGCGCAGACGCGTTTCAGCGTCGATGACGATCAACTCGATTCCGGCGATCTCCGCGAAGTCTTCGAGGTGTTCCGTTGTAAGCGCCTGGCTGAATCCCGTGTGATGCGCGCCGCCGGCGTAGATCCACGCCGCGGCCGCTGTCTTCAGGTTCGGCTTTGGTACCCACACAGCGCGTGCGACGGGCAGCTTCGGGAGTGGCTGCTCCGGCTGGATCACGTCCACTTCGTTGACGATCATCCGAAAGCGATCGCCCATATCGACCATGGTCGCGACCACTGCCGGTCCGCTTGGAGCTGTGAAGACCAGTCGAACCGGATCCGCTTTGCCGCCGATGCCGAGGGCGTGTACCTCGACTGAGGGCTTGTCCGCAGCGATGGAGGGGCAGATCTCCAACATGTGTGAGCCGAGCACCTTGGGTGGGTCGGTGAAATCGTATGTGTAGTCCTCCATGAAGGACGTTCCGCCGGGGAGGCCTTGAGCCATGACTTTCATGATGCGGACCAGGGCGGCCGTCTTCCAGTCGCCTTCGCCGGCGAACCCATAGCCGTCGGCCATCAATCGTTGGACCGCGATGCCGGGTAACTGACCGAGCCCGTGCAGATCTTGAAAGGTATCTGTGAAGGCGCGGAACCCGCCCTCTTGGAGGAACGCGCGAAGGCCGAGTTCGATCCTCGCTGCGACTTGTAACGAATCAGGACGATCGTGCTGCTTGGCGATTGTGTACTGGTCGCGGTAGGTCTTTACGAGCTGTTGCGCTTCATCATCGCTGAACTGGTTCATGCGCTCGACCAGATCGCCGACGCCGTAACCGTTCACGCTATAGCCGAGGACCGCTTCCGCCGAGACCTTGTTGCCCTCCGTTACGGCAACCTCGCGCATGTTGTCGCCGAATCGCGCGACCTTGAGGTGCTGCGACTCGTGCCAGCCAGCGGCTGCACGCGTCCATGCGGCGATCTCCGCGATGGTGTCTGGATCCTGCCAGAAGCCCACCACTACCTTGCGCGGAAGCCGCAGGCGCGCGGTGATGAAGCCGAACTCGCGGTCGCCGTGCGCGGCCTGGTTGAGGTTCATGAAGTCCATGTCGATGCTGGACCACGGCAGAGCGCGATTGAACTGGGTGTGCAGGTGAAGGAACGGCTTTGACAGTGAGTTCAGACCAGCGATCCACATCTTCGCGGGCGAAAAGGTGTGCATCCAGAAGATCAGCCCGATACAGTTCTCCGCGCCGTTAGCTTCGCGGCATACAGCCCGAATCTCGTCGGGCGTGGTGACGATCGGCCTGAAGACGACATTTACTGGAATGGCAGACTCTGTTGCGAGCGATCCTGCGATGTTGCCGGCGTTTTGCGCGACCTGCGCCAGCGCCTGTGCACCGTACAGATGCTGGCTGCCCGTGACAAACCAAACTTCCATGTGCTTCAACGATTCCATAGTCTTCGCTTCATCTCTGCGCCTTGCGCTTTACTGGCTTTGTAGTTGGAGTGGTGTGGACAAGCCCTGCGGGGCGCGGGTGCGTACTTCAGCAGCGACCTGACGGAGCTTGCTGAGGATTGTGCTGAGCGGTTGCGCTGCGGACGCCGCGTCGCCGAACGCAAAGTAGACGGAGCGATAGAGCGGATATAGCTCCTCGTAGACAGCAACGTTCTCCGGCTGTGGAGTGAAGGTCCGGTAGGGAAGACACATGCGCGCCTGAGCAGCTTCGATGCTTGGGAACATGCCCGCAGCAACCTGGGCGAAGATGCCCGAGCCGAGGCTGGTGGGGATGCCATCAGGAACAAGTACGGGCTTATTGAGCACGTCGGCATACACCTGGTTCAGGAGTGGGTTGTTTTGCGGAATGCCGCCGGCGTTGATGATGCGTTCGATGGGCACGCCGTGCTCCGCCATACGTTCGAGGATGATGCGGGTGTGAAAAGCGGTACCTTCGATTGCGGCAAAGAGTTCATCTGCGGCGGTGTGCAGCAGGTTCCACCCTAAGGTGACGCCACCGAGGTCTGACCTGACCAGCACGGTGCGATCGCCGTTGTCCCATGTGAGTCGCAGCAGCCCGGTTTGACCGGCGCGGTAGTCCTGAAGCTTTTGCGAGAGCGAGCGAACGTCCTCTCCGGCTCGACGAGCGATCGCCTCGAAGATATCTCCGACTGCCGAGAGGCCCGCTTCAATGCCGGCATACGCGGGATGCACGCTGCCTGGGACGACACCACAAACGCCCGGAATGAGCTGCGCTTGTCGCTGTATCGCGATGATGCACGTGGAGGTGCCGACGACGTTGACCACATCGCCTTCGCGGCAGCCCGCGCCGATGGCATCCCAATGCGCATCGAAGGCGCCTACGGGCACGGGAATACCCGCTCGCAGGCCAAGCTTTTGCGCCCATTCCGGCGAGAGATCTCCGGCAAGCTGATCTGAGGGCAGCACTTCGCCCGAAAGCTTTGCGACGATGCCGTCCAGCAGGGGATCGAGCTCAGAGAAGAAGGCTTGTGGCGGAAAGCCACCCCACTTGGCGTTCCAGAGCCACTTGTGTCCCATGGCGCAAACGCTGCGACGCACGAGCTTTGGGTTTGTGATACCGCACAGCGTGGCCGCGACCATGTCACAGTGCTCGAAGGCGGAGGCAAACCGGTCGCGCTTGTCTGGGTTGTTGCGCAGCCAATGCAGCAGCTTGGCCCAACCCCACTCGTGCGAGTAGACACCGCCACACCACTGGATCGCTTCCAGGTTCGTCTCGTGCGCGAGTTGCGTGATTTGCCTGGCCTCGCGCGAGGCCCGATGATCGCACCAGAGGTAGTACTCACCCAGTGGCTGCATCCGTTCATCGACCGGGATCACACTGGAGCCTGTTGTATCGAGGGCGATGGCCGCGATTTCGGTCCCGTTCACGCCGGATTGCAGCAGAACGTCGCGCATGGCGCGCACGAGTGCGTCCATCTGGTCGAGGTGCGACTGTGTCGCGAAATCCGGGTCTTCGGGGCGGCGATGTAACGGATAGGATGCAGAAGCGGTGCCCAACCGTCCACGGTCCTCATCCAGCAGCGTCACCCGCGTGCTGAGGGTCCCGAAATCGACTCCCGCCACGATTCCCATACTGACTTTAACCTCGCTCTGCTTTCCGCCGTGACCGCCAGCAAGGCTAGTGTACGGAAAGCGCTTTTCACAACGTCCAGGTCAGCAACCGCGGGCGCAGATAGCGGAATGTGTGCGCAGTCCTGAATCTCGCTTCACCGGACTGCCCAGCGTTGTATTGTTGCTGTGCAGATCCTCCTCGGCTGATGGGTACCTCTATGTTCGCAGCGTTCTGGGACGCGAAGACGGCCCGTGTTCTCTCAACCATCCTGGTGTTCCTTGTGGTGATTGCGTTTCTGCATGTCGCCCGAAGCACGCTGACGTTGTTCTTGTTTGCGGTTCTGTTCGCGTATTTCGTGGACCCTGTGGTGAGTTGGTTCGCGAAGCATTTGCACGGGCGGATCAATGGAATTATCGCCACTTACGCGCTGCTCGGTGGGGTAGCGACCGCTCTCGGGTTCTTCTTCGGTCCCCGCATCGTCGAGGAGAGCAAGTCGCTGATGGCCAGCTTGCCTGGTTTTGTCGACCGGATGAGCACCGGCGAGTTCATCTTCAGGATGAGCCAGCGACGAGGTTGGAGTCATGACCGCGCGATGCAGATTCAGCAATTCTTCATGGCGCATCGCGAACAGATCATCAACTACGCCGAGGGGACGGCGGCCAGGCTGGAAGCTCCCCTGATCCACCTTTGGTGGCTGATTCTTATCCCGATCCTCAGCGTGTTCTTCTTGAAGGACGCAAGGGCGATGGCTTTCGGCGTAGTGCAATTGGGCAACGACCGCAAAGACAAAGCCATGCTCTACGGCATCATCAACGACGTCAACGTAATGCTTGGCAGCTACATTCGCGCGCAGATGACGCTCGCCGCCTTGACCGCCGTCGTGCTCACGCTGGTGCTGGCGCTTCTGCGGGTTCCGTATATCTTCCTTTTTGGGCCGCTTGCGGGTGTGTTCGAGTTCATCCCTGTGGTTGGACCTGCGGTCGCGTGCGCTCTCATCTTCGGGGTCGCTATCCTGGCCGGGTACAACCACCTGCTTGTGCTTTTCCTGGTGCTGGGCTCATGGCGCGTTATTCAGGATTATGTGAATGCTCCGCGGATTATGGGCAAATCACTTGAGATCTCCCCGCTGGTAGAGATCTTCGCGGTGCTCGCCGGGGGTGAGATCGGCGGCGTGATTGGAGCGCTGGTCTCAGTGCCCATCGTGGCGATCCTGCGCATCGTTTGGCTTCGGTTCAGCGTGATGAAGAATTTGAGTGCACCAGTGACGGCAGTCTCGCCGGAGGCTCCGGTCAGCGGCTAGACCCGCGCGGAGCGAATTCGTACGAGGGTTGAAGGGCGTTCCGGCCAGCTCTCTCCAGCCTCTCAGATGGACAAGTGGGTCCGACGGGGATGCGAACGCGGACTTGTCGGCTGGATTCGCGCTGTCGAGCAAGTGAGGCGGCGAGCCTTCGCGGTCTCATGTGAGTGCCCGTAAGCCTCTCCATCTCCGAGAGCCGCATCGTACTTGAGAGGGCGCGATCGCCCTCGTACTGGGGCGCGCCTCTTCGAGCGTGCTTCGACTCCCCCTTGAGCACGACCAGAGCCGCAGAGCGGAAGAAGCGAGACACTATGTATCACCATGTGAAGAAGCTGATGTATGACGTCACCGTGGACGAGCCGGACATCCGTTTTGGGAACCTCCTGCTGGAGCAGTTCGGTGGGGCGAACGGAGAGTTGGCCGCTGCCATGCAGTACACCATCCAGGGTTGGAACTGCGACGAGCCGCAACGCAAGGACCTGCTGATGGATATCGGAACAGAGGAGATCAGCCATCTGGAGGTCGTCGGGGCACTCATCCGCATGCACCTGAAGCCACAGAAGAAGTCGCTCGAAGACGCCGAGATGGACCCGCTGCTGGCGGTTACTGGAGGGGGCGGAGTGAATCTCTATAACTCGGCTGGGAACCCCTGGACGGCAGATTACCTGAAGATCTCTGGCGAGTTAGATGTGGATCTGCGCAACAACATCGCCGCAGAGGCGCGGGCGAAGATTATGTATGAACGGCTGATGCACCTGACCGACGACAAGGGGAGTCAGCAAGCGTTGCAGTTCCTGATGACGCGCGAGATCACGCACATGAAGGCGTTCCAGTCCGCGCTCGACAGCCTGGGCAAAGACCGGTTCAGCATCGGGATGCTGCCGCCGACGCCAGGAATCGTCGACGAGTACTACAACGACTCGACAGGTGAAGGCGCGATCGGGAAGGACGGTGTTGGAAGCTGGATCAACCTGTACGGGTTGAAGGTGGCGGACACGCCGGAGTTCTTCAAGTCGCTGGCGGGCAGTGAAAAAGAGGGTGCCAGCCTGGCGGCCAAGTCGAACAAGGTACCGCTGGAGTCAGCCCTGATAGCGAACGGAAAGAAGTAGCACGAAACGCCCGAAGCCGAACGCGGACTGGGTTTGGCCCACACGGCCCAGTCCGCGCCGTCGGAGGAGGTCTTTATACTGATAGGACCGTATGGCGAAGACGTTCTACCTCGAGACCTTTGGCTGCCAGATGAATGCGCACGACTCCGAGAAGGTGGTCGGCACGCTGGAGCGCGAGGGATACACGCAAGTGGCCGAAGAGACTGCGGCTGACCTGATCCTGTACAACACCTGCTCGATCCGTGACAAGGCGGAGCAGAAGGTCTTTCATCGGCTGAATGACTATAAGAAGCTGTTTGCCCAGGGCAAGCGGTTTGGCGTGATCGGCTGTGTCGCGCAGCAAGAGGGCGAGAAGATCTTTGAGCGGGCGCCGTATGTGTCGCTCGTCGCCGGCTCGGCTTCGTACAGGAACCTGCCGGAGATGCTGGAGCGGCTTGAGGCGGGCGAGCGGCGCATCACGGGGCTGGACGATCGCCAGACGGACGAGACGTTCGATACGGAGTTCACGACGCGGTCGAATCCGCATCGTGGGTACATCACGATCATCGAGGGCTGTGACAAGTTCTGCGCCTATTGCGTTGTGCCGTATACGCGAGGCAAAGAGCGGTCGCGGACCTCGGCATCGGTGCTGGCGGAGGCGCAGCGAATCGCGGCGCTGGGCTACACCGAGATCCAATTGCTCGGGCCAGAACGTGAACAGCTACCAGGACCCGAGCGGAAAGCGAAGCTTTGCGGAGCTGCTGGTCGCGGTTGGTGAGGTGAGCGGGATTGAGCGCGTGCGCTTTACGACGTCACATCCCCGGCAGTTCACCAAAGACATCGTGGATGCGATCGAGGCGTACCCGCAGCTTTGCAATCATGTGCATCTCCCGGTGCAATCGGGGTCGTCGAAGACGCTGCGTGCGATGAACCGCGAGTACACCCGGGAGTGGTACCTGGAGCGCATCGCGTGGATGCACAACGCTGAGCGGGACATCGCGATTACCTCCGACATCATCGTGGGATTCCCGGGGGAGACGGACCGGGATTTCGAGGACACGATCACGCTGCTCGACGCGGTCCAGTACGACGCAATCTTCGGGTTCAAGTATTCCCCGCGGCCGAACACGCCGGCCATCCACATGGAGGACTCGATCCCGGACGAGGTCAAGGTCGAGCGTCTCGCGATCCTGAACGCGCGGCAGCGGGAGATCCAGCGCACCAATTACCAGCGCCACCTCGGTGAGGTGATGCCCGTGATGGTGGAGGGCCACAACACCGCACGCGGGCAGGTGATCGGCCGCTCGACCCAGAACAAGACGGTGAATTTCACCGCGGATCAGGTGCCGGCGATTGGCAGCTATCTCGATGTGCGGATCACGCAGATCTTCCCGAACTCGCTGGTGGGTGAGGCTGCAGGTGCGCCGATCGCACCGTCGGCGGCGCTGTTGGCGCACCAGGCGCTTGAACGCGCGATTTCCGGTTGCTGGCTGAGTGCGGTGAGGATTTCAGGAGGTTCGCGGGTGGTTACCTTCGCGGCTGCGGAGGATTTGCCATTCGCGCTAGACTAGAGCCGCAATGCATCTTCCCGGCTTCCAACCCGAGGTCGAAGACGACGCCGAGGTCGAGGTAAGAATCCGCGGCCTGATGCTGGATCCTTCGAACCGCTCGCCGATCGTCGTGCTGAACGATCTTACGGGCGAGGTGGTGCTGCCGATCTGGGTGGGACTGTTTGAGGCCAATGCGATTGCGCTGGAGATTGAGAAGACGACCACGCCGCGGCCGATGACGCACGACCTGCTGCGGAACGTCATCTCTGGGTTGAACGCAAAGGTGACTCGCGTGGTGGTGGGCGCGCTGAAGGGCGACACCTTCCACGCCACGATCTGGATGGATCAGGCAGGCGAGGTGGTGGCGATCGACTCAAGGCCGTCGGATGCGATTGCGCTTGCACTCCGGGCCGACTGCCCGATCTTCGTCAGTCGCGAGGTGTTCGAGCATGCGCGCCAGGCGTCAAACGCCGGGAACTCGGTAACAGCCGAGGATATGCGCCGCTGGCTCGAGAACCTGGGCGACGACGAGATGGGCCGCTACAAGATGTAGCCTGGCCGCCCTCGCGATGCTACTCTTAGTTATCCGGTTGATCTACCATCTGTGTCGCCACTCGCTCCGGCCCAGTTAATCTTCCGTGGGCAACGTGGGTCGCGGGTCGCGCACGGATGCTGCTCATTGCGCAGTTCGAGCCGCCGATCATCTGGCGAGCCGCGGTCATCTCCTCGCGCCGCCATGCAGGACACGCCCAGGGCGTGTTGAGAAGGATGTCGCTACGCCGGATTCGCGGCGCAGCAAGGACCGGTGCAGCGCTCTGCGCAACAATGCCGGAATCCCGTAACTCGTTGAGATCAAGACGAACCCGGCCGGAAAAGAGCGGCGTGCCGCCGGGGAGCCGCGGAGTCGGCCTCTGCAGAGGCCCAGCGTCCGGCGGACGGGATTGTGCAAGATGCGTCGACCCGGCTGGGAGTTCGGCTCTGCTCGCCGCGCTGCTGCGATTGCGCGCCGACCATCGGTTGCGGCGACGCGCCGGGGCTGTACGACCGCCATCATCCAGTCGAGCGCCGGTTCAGCTGATCGATAGACGGAACCTGCGGATCGCGGCTCGAGCTGGGCGGCAGCGCCGAAACCGCGCGTCCGCGAGGTCTTCCTCATCCGGCGGATCTCGGAGCGAGCGCGGAAGCTGTGCGGCCGTTACGATCTGCGCCCGCAGGGATTGCTGGTGGTTCGTGCTGCAGGGCAGTGCCGTGGCCAGCGGCCGGCTGGCATCCGGACCGGTCTGCAGATGCATCCGGCAGATGGAAACGCGCTGCTTTGCGAGCGTCTTCCTGAGTACGCCACGGATGTGCCGGGCATTCAGGCGGTGGAGCTGCCTGGCGCAGTCGAGCGGCTTGTCGCTGGCGGGATAAAACCGAGATCACAGAGGCAGCCGCGGTGCTGGCCAGCTGCGATCTGCTGATCACGGTCGATACCGGCACGATGCATCTCGGCCGGGCGGTGGGTGTACCGATGGTGGTGCTGGGGCCGAGCTGGCGCGGCGCTCGAGTGGCTCGCCGCTGGGACCGCCGAATGTAGCGATTCTGCGCGGAGCAGACCGCAGCGATGTCCCACCGGGATCTCAGTTGGACGAGATGCAACGTTGCTGACGTTCGACTGCCGGCCGGGGAGTTGCTGTCCCGGTCTCCGCCTTCCGAACTCGAACGTGAGCAGCGCGTGCGTCGCAGTCTCTCGGGCTCAGAGCTCAGCGAACCGCCAGTTCGTCGAGCCAATCGAAGAACTCCGGGAAGGAGATGCTGGCGGCATCCGCCCCGCGAATCTCGGTATCGCCTTCGGCGCGAAGCGCGGCGACCGAGAAGGCCATGGCGATGCGATGGTCCATGCCGGAGTCGATGCTCGCGCCGTGCAGGTGTTGGCCCCCGGGGATGTCCATGCCGTCTTCGTGCTCGGTCACCTCGGCGCCCATGGCGCGGAGG
This sequence comes from uncultured Verrucomicrobiae bacterium, assembly GCA_963795955.1. Classification (GTDB taxonomy): domain Bacteria; phylum Acidobacteriota; class Terriglobia; order Terriglobales; family Acidobacteriaceae; genus Granulicella. The sequence goes on along the minus strand of CAWCJK010000006.1, from coordinate 114,266 downwards.
TTCTGGACGACAAGAGCGATGCGGTCGGATTCCTTCACGCGAAGTTCCCGGGCGTCCCGGATCTTCATGCCGTTGGGCGTGTAGGGCGCAATGGCGGCGAGCACGGGAAGCTCGTCGATCAGTTGCGCTGAGAGCGCGCCGGAGATGTCCATGCCCACGAGGCCGGAGCGCTTGCGGTTCACCTGGATCGTCCCGGCCATCTCGCCGTGCGCTTCGGTCACCTCTAGTGGCTTGATCTGGCCGCCCATTGCGCCGATGACGTCGAGCAACGAGGCCCGAGTGGGATTCAGGCCGATGCCGTCCAGCACGAGGTTGGAGTCTTCGAACAGCAGGGCGGCGCTGAGAAAGAAAGCAGCGGAAGAGATGTCGCCGGGCACCGTGAGTTCCAGGCCTTTGAGCTTCTGGCCTCCGGCGATGAGCAGGCGATCGTCGCGACGCTCCAGCGTTGCCCCAAAGGCGCGCAACGCATGTTCGGTGTGGTCGCGGGTCCGGATCCGTTCCGCAAGGGAGGTGGTGCCCTCAGCCTGGAGGCCGGCGAAGAGGACCGCGGTCTTCACCTGCGCGCTGGCGATCGGCGTTTCGAAGTCGATGGCCTTGAGCGTGCGCCCGTGGACGGTCATCGGGGCGTGTCCTTCGGTGAGTTCGATGTGCGCGCCCATCGTCGTGAGCGGCGTGCGGATGCGTTCCATCGGACGTTTCGTCAAGGACTCATCGCCGATGAAGCGAAAGGTTCCGTGCTGGCCCGCGACTAGACCCGCGAGCATTCGCATGGTGGAACCGGAATTGCCGCAATCGAGGTCGCCTGGGGGCTGCTTGAAGTCGCCCGCGGTGCCTTCCACGGTCACGGTGCGGGCCTCCGTAGAAACCTGCGCCCCCACGGCTTGCATGCAAGCCAGCGAGGAGTGCGGGTCCGCTCCAGTCGAGAAGTTGTTGATCTTCGACATACCCTCGGCGAAGCCTGCCAGCATGGCGTAGCGATGCGAGATGGACTTGTCGCCGGGCAACATGAGCGAACCGCGGAGGCTGCGTGCTGGGCGAACGATGCGCGTTTGAGGCGTCGCGGGCGAGGAGGTCGCGGAGGAGGACATCTCCTCCATGTTAAGCGGCCTTTTTGGCGGTGAGGTACGCGAGAGCGAGGTCGTCTCGCATGTAGTTGTACAGCAGCGCTCGGCCCTCCTCGTCCCGGGCGCGGAGAATGGCCGACGGATGGACCGTAGCCATGACGCGTTCGGCGAACGCGGTCTGCTTCAGGACTCCGCGCTCCTTCATCAGGGCAAAGGTGCCGCCCAGGAGCGACTTCGCTGCGGACGCGCCGAGGCAGAGGATGACCTTCGGCTTCACCGCATCGATCTCGGCCGAGAGCCAGGGTTTGCAGGCGTTGATCTCGCTCATGCGCGGGTTCTGGTGCAGGCGAATGCGGCCGCGTTGGACAAACTTGAAGTGCTTGACGGCGTTGGTCATGAAGACCTCGTCGTGCGCGATCCCGATCTCGTCGAGGGCCTTGCGCAGCATGTTGCCCGCCGGCCCGACGAAGGGTGCGCCCTGGAGGTCTTCCTGGTCGCCGGGCTGTTCGCCCACGAGCATCAGGGCAGCTTTGACGTGACCGGCACCCGGGACGACCTGAGTGGCGTGCTTGTACAAGTCGCAGCCCTCGCAGCCAGGCATGGCGGCGCGGAGAGCCTTCAACGTGTGCTCGGCGGGAACGAAGGGAGCCGCAGTGGGTTGCTGCGCCTGACGGGTGACCATATCGCTGACGCGTCCTTGTGCGCGCTGCATGAGCTCCGGCAGCAGGGCTACTTCGGGTAGATGCTGCCAGTAGCGAACGGGCATCTCCGAGCGCATCGCTTCCGGGTTGAGGCGAGCGGGATTAAAGATCGCGCCGTAGTACGAGCGCCATAGAGCTTCGAGTTCATCCTCCTGCGGAGCAGCGTCTTTGCCGGTCCCGGCGCTGAAGATGAGTTGCTGAGTCTGCGGGTTCCAGGTGAGGGACTCGTCGGGTGTGAGGATGGTCCACCGCATGGGGGCGAAGCGCTCGGCGAAGAACGGCGCGGCGAGGTGGAGGATGCGGTGATCGGGGCGGTACCACGCGATGAAGTGCTCGGTGGTCTCGCCGTCTGCCGCGGGTTCCTTTACCGCGCGGAAGCGCACGAAGGCGTGCATCTTGTGGAGGTCGCGCTGGACCTGAGATTGGAGTTGGTGCAGGCGAGCAACGTCGTCGTCGACCTCGACCTTCAGGAGGTTGCGGTTGGCTTGTAGGCGGTAGAGCAGCCGGTAGAGCAGGTTCCAGCGCTGCGGGTCGCGGTGAACGGACGCAAGCTGGGCGGCTTCGAGGAACGCTTTGGGCACGTGCGGTTGCGGGGTGGGCTGACCGGCGGGAGGTTCCTCGATGGCCAGTAAATCGAGTGAGGATGGCTGGGTGGCGTCCTGCAGATCGACTTGATCGGGAGTGTAGCCCTGCCGAAGCGCGTCGCGCGCAGCCTCGCGCCAAGCCTCGAAGTCAGGCTGGATGAAGAGGCGGCGCATGGGTCAGAGCGCTCCGGTGAGGGCGCTTGTCGCGGCGAATAGATCGAGCTGCGCAGGCGCGGACGAGGTGACCAGCGGCTTTCGCGGCAGATGATCGGCGGCGGTGATGTATGCCGAGGCTTTCGCGAGCTGGACGTGGAGCTTGCGAAGGTGATCGATGGCGAGCTTCTGGTAGCGGCGGATCCGCACGATGCGGTCCACGTTTTTGTAGCCTATGCCGGGGACTCGGAGGAGGGCCTCGCGGGGGGCGGTGTTGACGTCAATGGGGAAGAACTCGGGATGTCGTTCGGCCCAGCTAACCTTCGGGTCCTGGGTCAGGGAGAGTTCGGGCTGCTCGTCGGAGGTGAGTTCGGTGGCGTTGAAGCCGTAGAAGCGCATGAGCCAATCGGCCTGGTAGAGGCGGTGCTCGCGGATGAGGGGTGTGGGCTTGAGTGGGAGGCGGGCGTCGGCTTCGGGGTAGGGGCTGAAGCCGGTGTAGTAGACGCGGCGGAGCTTGTAGCTGGAGTAGAGGTGGCTGGCGCGGGCGATGATCTCGCGGTCGCTGGTTGCGGTGGCACCGACGACTAGCTGGGTGGATTGGCCTGCGGGCGCGAACTTCGGGGCGTCGTCGCGCTTGAGGCGAGTGCGTTTGCGGTCGTCGTCGGCCTCGTCTTTGCGGGCCTGGATCTGAGACATGGTGGTCTCGATGACGGTGGCCTTCTTCTCGGGGGCGAGTTGGACGAGGTCCTGCTGCGTGGGGAGTTCGATGTTGGCGGAGAGGCGGTCGGCCCATTTGCCGGCTTCGGCGATGAGGCGCTCGTCGCAGCCTGGGATGGTCTTGAGGTGGATGTAGCCGTTGAAGTGATGGGTCTCGCGCAGGGTCCTGGCGACGGCGATGAGTTGCTCCATCGTGTAGTCGGGCGACTGGATGATGCCCGAGCTGAGGAACAGGCCTTCGATGTAGTTGCGCTTGTAGAAGTCGAGGGTGAGGTTGACGACTTCGTCGGGGGTGAAGCGGGCGCGGCGGATGTCGGAGGAGACGCGGTTGACGCAGAAGACGCAATCGTAGGTGCAGAAGTTGGTGAGGAGGATTTTCAGGAGCGAGACGCAGCGGCCGTCGGGGGTGTAGCTGTGGCAGATGCCGCTGCCGTCAGAGTGGCCAACGCCTTTGCCGTTGCCGGCGCGCTTGGCGCCGCTGGAGGCGCAGGAGGCGTCGTATTTGGCGGCGTCGGCGAGGATCTCGAGCTTCTGTTGAACGGTCAGCATCGCGCTCTTCTCAGTGTAGGAGAGGGGCGAAGGGAATGCGAAGCCGTTGTGGTGCCTTGCCGGAAGGATTGGCCTGCGCGTGCGGTCGGATCAACACGGACCGGAGGGTACCCCTCCCCCCGTACTTTTCTGCAAAGTACGTTCGAATCAGGACTTAGGTCTGGACCTGTGCACGGGGCGCCGGGGTGGGCGCGGGGGGTTTCTCTGACTCTTCTTCGAGTGTACTTAGGCGGACCTATTAAACACGCAGCGCTGGGCGATGTTCGCCGTGCATTTTCTCGTGCGAGGTCAAGGCTTTGGCCGGGTCGTGACGCCTGCTCTAGTGGCCTGCCGGCGTGTCGGGGTAGAGGCGGATGTCGGCGACGCCGCGGTAGCGTTCGGCGAAGTCCATCCCGTACCCGATGACGAAGCGGTTGGGGATGCTGAAGCCCACGTAGTCGGCCTCGATGGGAACGAGGCGGCGCTCGGGCTTGTCGAGGCAGGTGGCGATCTTCAGCGAGGCGGGCTTGTGCTGCAGCATGAGCTGGCGCAGGTAGCTGAGGGTGAGGCCGGTGTCGAGGATGTCTTCGACGATGATGACGTGCTTGCCTTCGATGGGGTTGTCGATGTCCTTGATGAGCTTGACGGCGCCGGAGGAGACCCGGGCGCGACCGTAGCTGGAGACGGCGACGAAGTCGAAGGTGTTGTCGACGTGGATGGAGCGCGCGAGGTCGCTGAGGAAGATGGCTGCGCCTTTGAGGACGCCGATCAGCACGATGGATTGCCCGGCGTAGTCGGCGCTGATCTGTGCACCGATGGTGCGGACGCGTTCCGCGATCTGCTGTTGGGAGAAGAGAACTTCCATTGCCTCCGGGGCAACGAACTCAGGAAGTGCAACTGCGGCCATTGCAGAAGGGTAGCGCGAAATGAGCGGAGCTTCGAACGGCTGGTGAGGAAATCGAGGCACGACGGTTCAAACCACTGGCCAGGCCGGTTTGCAAGGTGAAAATGCGATACTGAACGGAGCGATGTATCCGTTTATCAACCTTGGATTTGCGCATATCGGCACCTTTGGGCTGATGCTTTGGTTCGCGGCCGTCTGCGCGACATGGGTGCTGCACCGGAGCTTTCTTCGGGGTGGCGTGGATGCCGACGCGCTGAACGTTGTGGTGTTCACGGTCATCGCCGGAATTCTCGGCGCGAAGCTCTGGCACGAGTTGCAGAACATCCAGGAGTTGGTGCTGGCGTGGCGACAGATCATGCTGCCCGGATGGGGACATCCGCTCGAGATTCTGCTGGGGTTCTTCGCCTGGTTCAAGGCCGGGTTTGCGTGGTTTGGCGGGATGGTTGCGGGCGTCGCGACGCTTATGGCGCAAGGGATGTCGCTGCGGCTGAATGGGCTGCGCGGCGGCAAGGCTGCGCTGCGGATGCTGGACCTGGCCGCACCGGCAGCGGCGATTGGGTATGGCGTTGGACGGATCGGCTGCCTGACCTCGGGCGACGGCGATTACGGCATCAACACGACGCTGCCCTGGGGTGTGCACATGGCGAAGAATGCGTTGGTGCCGCCGACTCCGCCGGACGCGCTGGTGCAGCCGACGCCCATCTATGAACTGCTGTACTCGCTCGCGATTGGATGGTGGTTGTGGAAGCGCGGCGGCAAGCGGATGCCGCTGGGCATGCTCACGGGCGCGTACCTGGTGCTGAGCGGGATTGGGCGGTTTCTAGTGGAGTTTGTGCGCGTGAACCCGAAGCTGTATTGGGGGCACACGATGTCGAACGCGCAGCTTGCGGCGCTTGGAACGGTGGTTGTGGGTGCGCTCATGATGCTGCTGACCCGGAAGAACGAGGCGGTGGTGGCTGAACCGCTTACGGCCGCGGCGCCCGAGCGTAAGGTGGCAACGGCGTAGGTCGGCTTCGACGCTCTGCCTGTCTGCTCTCAACGGCGGATCGCGCTCTCTGAATTTGTCAGGATCGCAATCTGAGGGTCACCGCGGCTGGGTGACGCACGCCAGACCTCATCCGCATCAGCCGACTTCGCCGACAGCTCGGCCATCTGGCAATCGCCGGCAACTCGGCGCATTTGTCGGCAGCTGACGGCATCTGCAGCAATCGCTCATTCAGGGCTTGTATATGCGGCGGACGAAGCCGATTATCCTCTGCAGACCAGAGCCAGGGTCGCGTCGCACCAGTCAGGAATCTCCCACCTTAGGAACGCGAGGTCGACCGGATATGCACTTCATCGAGGCACTTTTTCATCTTTCGCCTGACGGTGGTTCAGGTATGACCGAAGCGATGTTCTTTGCCGTTCCCGCGGTTGTTTGTGCGCTCTTTGTCGTGCGTCGAATTGAAGGTTTGCGTGCCACGCGGCGGTCACAGTCCCACGACCGCGGGGTTGGGCAGCCTTAGGCCAGTTTGATCGGCAGAGAACACGCTATCACCGGGAGGGCCTAGACAATGGCCTCTATAGCAACTGTTATTGACCTGAATGGTACGTGGGCGAGCGGTGGTGCTCCAGGCCCGGCTATCACTACCTTCGCCAATTCGTTCTCCGTTGATATGTCGGCATATGGGCGGCCGACCGCGCAGGGGACCATTGCCAGCGCAGCAAGTATCTCGGTGCACTTTCCAGACGACAAGACCTACACGGCGACGCTTCAAGCGCCCGGCACAATCCATTGGTCTAACAACACAGCCTGGACGAAGTTTGCCTTGCTGTTCGATCTGAATGGCGTGTGGGCGAGCGGTGGAGTCGCTGGGCCGGTGATTACCCTGACTGGCATATCGATCTCAGTTGATATGTCGGCGTACGGGCGCCCAGCCGCGCACGGGAAGGTTCTCGGTGCTTCGAGCATCACGGTGACTTTTCCTGACGCCGCGACCGTTACCGGAACTCTTCAGGCACCCAACACCATCGTCTGGTCCAACAACTCAGCGTGGACCAAGGCAACGGTGGCCCTGATGCCCGCGAACATTCTGGACATACAAAATCCGATGAGCGCGGATGCGATCACACAGGCCCGGACCGCGCTGCAGACGTTGCTGGCGAAGATCGGTGTTGGGAACACATTTCCCGTCGATCAAGCTTCGGAGTGGATTCAACCGCTCTCTCCAAACACCGAGTATGACGACACCATCGTTGGGACTACGGGCTGGGCGGTGAATCCACGGCCCGTGACCGGAGACTTTCCGTTCTCACATCCTTTTCTGAATTCCACAACGGTCAGCAATCCTCCGAACCAGTGGGACTACGAGTTCAGCATGGCGATGGACAGGCCAGCGGCAAATCCTACTGAATTCGATTACCTGCTCTCGCTCGGAAACAAGGCGCCCACCACCAACCCGGATCCGACGGATGAACGGGTCAAAGATGAGGGCATTGCGACGAGGGCGGGGTTGAACTTTCCCTTTGGCCTTTTGGGCGTGGAGATGAATAGTTCGCACATCCCTGCGGACTTCATTCACAACTTTCATTCTCTGGATCGCGTTGCGCTCTTCGGTCGTTGGATCGTCGACACAGGACATGCCCTCGCAACCCAATCGGGCGCCAAGGTACAGCGCACCGAGATCCATCCTCCGCTGCTGATGGTCGCCGCCACGACGACGGATGCGAGTACGACACGCGCCATGTTCACATCCCGTCCCTTTCTGACAGGCGACACCTACACAACGGATGAGTCCAAGATCTATGTGGATGGGGCGAGCGACGATGGTCCGTTTCTGACTCACATGGTGAAAGAACTCGCAAAGGTCAACGCCACGTTTCTCGGTATACCGACGGAATCAACGCAGGTTGAGGCTCATCCGAAGATCAAGTCGTTTCCGTTCCGGGGCTTGCACCTGATGCATATCATGGTGCGCCCGCCCGCTCTGCCCATCCGGCTGGTGAACACCCCGCATCATCTGCAGGTTTCTTACAAGTTCACCGTGCGAACCAGTTGCGCGGTGGAGGTGATCTCCACCGCGGCGGACACTGTTGACGTTTATGTAGTTATGAATCAGGCCGGCTACAAGCCACCGCCACTCCCAGCAAAGAATTACAAGAGCTGGTCTCATGATGAACTGGCAGCACTCAACTCCGAGTCTGGGGAGGCGTATTGGGGAGCGGACATCCTGAGCGCCCTAGTACAGCTTGGCGGCGGTGTGATAGGGATCGCTACGGTCGAAATTATCCTTGGCAGAGGCATCAAATCTGATCAGTACGCCTCACTCAACAACGCAGTTACTCTCCTCGATCGCACAGGCATGGTAACTGGAACCGTGCCGGGCACCATACCGCAGACCGGGTGTGGTGACCAACGACAATCAACCGTATCCGGTGTTTGGCTGGGTCGAGGCCAAATGGGTGACGAACACCGTCGTCGTCAACGCCTGAGATCTCGGAACCGCGCGCTTTGTGGGCGTGCTGGAACACAGTTATCGGTGTTCAGAGGCGCTTGAGGTATTCGCGGGCTTGTTCCAGTTCGGGGAAGAGACGCTCTTCGGCCTGGAACTCTCGGGAGTGGACGCAGCGGCGGCCGGCGCGGACTTTGACGGGGTGTTTTAGGTGGAGCATCTCGTGGTATAGCAGGTACTCGATCGCGTAGCGCGGGGTACCGGGGCGGTCGAAGACGCGGCTTACGACGATGGTGTTGTGGGCGGCGTCGTAGTGGCCGAGCATGCGGCGGGCGACGTGGGCGCTCCAGGTGAGGGTGGGGCGGCCCAGCAGACCGTGGAAGAAGCGGGTGTTGACCGCTTCGAAGACCTCATCGAGATCGTAGTGATGACCCTTGGAGGTGCTGATGCGTTTGCGGCCGCGGGTCTGGCGAACACGCTCGGCCTGCTTTGCGACGGGCTCTGACTGGGTGTAGCGGCGGTAGCGGTCGGAGTGCAGTGCGGACACGGGCTTGCGGTAGAGCTTTGCGAGCAGGATGTGTGCGATGGCGCGGTGGATGTTCTCGGGCGCGTGCTCGAGGAGATCGGAGAGGCGGACGATCAGTCGGCCTTCGCGCAGGCGGATGGTGGTGTTCAGGCTGGTAAAGCGGCGGAATCGGACCTCAAGCGGAGGCATGGGCGCGCGCGGACGAAGAGCACGGTACTCCTCCTCAAAGATGGCCAGCAGCGCAGGATTCGCGATGGGTAGGGCGGACGGCGACACGCTGGGCTCAGGCTACCATGGCGTGCGTTGTGGAACTGCAAACGCCGTGCGGTGGAGGCTGAGTCATTCGGGGCGAACGGCGTGTGGGTCGCCGTTGCGCTGTTTTTCTTCCTTCTCGGCGTCGGGATGCGCCTTGAAGTAGGCGTCGAGGTCTGTCTGCAGTGAGGTTGCGATCTCGCGGGTGTCTTTGACGTTGTCGAGCGCGATCTTGCGGACGACGGTGTAGGCGTCGTTGTCGGCGGGGGCGCGCAACGCGTTGGCCCAGCGGTCGGTGGCGGCGATGAGCTTGGGGAGGGCCTTGCGAACGTCGCGATGGTGCCGGCTGTATTCATCGAGATTGTCGTTCAGTTCGTCGGCGATGGCGCCGAACTGGTCGAGCGCATCGTGCATCTCGGAGGGGAAGTCCGTGTGGCCGCGTCGCTTCGCGAGTAGCTCGTCGATGCGCTTTTCGCGATCGTCGAGGATCTGGACGTAGACGCGGATGCGGTCCATGGGCACGAAGGCCGCATCGCGTAGGCCGTCGACCTCGCGCTCGCTGAGCATGTCGTCGCGCGCCTGCGCCCGGGCATTGCGAGGCGCAAGGGCACACGACAACAGAATGGCGGAGGAGAGCGCGACGGCCGCGAGGCGCCACAGCCTAGTGGGCAAATACTGCTGCGAGGAGCTCATCATGAACGCTGGTCATGTGCCGGAGCACGGCTTGCATCGTGTCGTGCTGATCAACTGTCGACGCATGCAGCATATCGGAGAATCTATGGACCGAGTGTTCGAGGAGAAGCTCGGCGTTCTTGAGCCGCTTGGAGTCGTGGTTGATGACGGCTTTGAGCTTCTGGGCGTCCGCGTCCGCATGCTGGATGGCGAGCGTGGCAGTGGAGTCATCTCCGGCCTGCATGGCTCGGCCGGCGAGCTCGGTCCAGCCGTGAAGAAGCTCGGTGTAGAGGAAGCACTGGTCGCGGACTTCAGCGCTGGCCGCCTTGGACTCGAGAGACACAAGGCTGGCTGCGTCCATCGGCGCGTCGTCCGGCCCGGAGGCTTTGGCGGATCGGACAGCAAAGGGTGAGAGCAAAGCCAGAGCAAGCAGTGTAGAAACGAGACGTACGTGAACTCTCGGATCCATAGCGCACCTCGCGAGTGCAGCCGTTAGTGTTCGTGTTCCAATGCCACCAGCCGGTGGCGAGCTTCGAACTCCTCGTCGGGGAGTTTGCCCTTCGCCATGGCCAGAAACGCCCGGTAACTCTGTTCGGCTTGCTTCTTCTGATGCAGCGCGTCATGCGCTGTTGCTTCAAGGAATAAAGAAGCTGCCGAGTTGGGCAGAACTGTAGCACGGTTCGCGAGCGCCTGCAATGCCACCTCGGGCTGGTGGTTGCGCGAGGCCGCGAACGCGAGGTGGCCGGCTGCATCGCCCCACGCAGCGTCGTTGTGGAAGGCGTCGCGCATCGCGACCGCTTTGGACAATACGGCCTGCGCGTCCGCGAACTTTTGCTCGCGAACCAGGGTGCTGCCCAGGTCGTCGAGCAGGGTGGGGTCGGTCGGATCTGTGGCGGTGAGTTGGCGGTAAAGGGGTTCGGCTTCCGCAGCGTTTCCGGACAGCAAATCGAGGTGGGCGAGCATGCGGGTGAGCGCAGGATCGCTGGCGGCTTTAGGGTCGGGTAGAGCGGAGTTTTTGGAGAAGCGCGATGGCTTCGGGGAGCTTGTCTTCAGCGGCGTAGACCGCGGCAGCGCGGGAGACGAGTTGGGGGTCGGCGGGGTGCGCGGCCAGGGCGGGCGTCAGCAGAGCGTCGGCCTCGGCGAGCTTGCCCTGATGCTGAAGGATCGCGGCCAGGCCTACGATCGCAGAGACGTCGCCGGGCGACTGCTGCAGGGCGGAGCGGAAGGCCGCCTCGGCTCCCGCGGAGTCGCCAGCGCGGGTGGCGAGGCTGGCGCTCAGTTCGGTGTCGCCGGGCTGCGCGCCGGTGAGCCTGGTAGCTTCGATGAGTTCATCCGCCGCGAGCCCGGGCTGGGTGGCTTCGTTGAGCCGGGCAAGCGCGCGCAGGGCTCGACCGCGTAGCTGAGGGGTGGCGGTGTCGGTCTTTGCGACGGCTTCGAGTTGGGTGCGGGCGGCGTCGTTATGGCCGGCGCGGGCTTCGAGAAGACCAAGGGCGAGGCGGGGCTCGGGAGCGGTGCTGTCGGCGGCGATGGCGGCGGCGTAGGACTTCGCAGCGGCCTCCTCCTCGCCATTGCGCTCCTGCGTGAACCCGAGGTCGTACTGGACGGTGGCGTCTTTAGGGTTGGCTTTGGCGAGGTCAACGAGCACGGTCTCGGCGCCCTTGAAGTCGCCTTTTTCGAGCAGCGCTTCGGCCTGGTTGATGCGCTGATTTTGCTCGTTGGATTTCGCGGCGGCGGCTGCGCGTGGGTCGGGGGCGGGCTGCTGGGCAGGCAGGGTGAGCGTGAGGAGCAGGGGCAAGAGGTGCAACAAACGAGGCATCAGTTTCTATTTTCGCTGATTGGCAAGCAGGTCAGCAGCGTCGTCCCGATCCCCGAGACGGATCCCGCGAGCCTGACTTACGTCAACACACGTCGAATAAACGGGAATGATGATGCTCGGGGGGACCGTGTCCTACCTCACCCCACCTTTGCATCGCGCTCTGCTCTCCCACTCGGTCTGAGGTGGTGTTTTTTTTTTTTTTTTTTTTTTTTTTTTTTTTTTTTTTTTTTTTTTTTTTTTTTTTTTTTTTTTTTTTTTTTTTTTTTTTTTTTTTTTTTTTTTTTTTTTTTTTTTTTTTTTTTTTTTTTTTTTTTTTTTTTTTTTTTTTTTTTTTTATCTGCAGAACCGGCAGTGAGGCGTCTATCATCTCGCGGCCTAGCTGCGGAAATGCGCGCGAAGGCGGCGAGAAGCAGAGCCGGCGAGGCCCAGCATGCCTGTGCCGAGGAGAAAGAGGCTGGAGGGCTCTGGTACGGCGGAGGCCGGAGGCGTCGGTGGGGTCGCGGCGCCGCTCTCGTCGTAGCTGACGGAGAAGCTGCCGGAGTTGTCGGTCAGGCAGCTCGGACCGCCGTAGTAGCCACAAGCGTCTGCGAGGCCGAGGACCAGTTCGGTTGCACCCGTGGGCACGTAGAAGATCTGCGTGGAGCCTGTGCCGTCGCCGGTGAGGCCGTCCCCGATGAAGAAGACCTGGTCGAGGGTCGGAGAATACGAGGCCGAGTTGACGCTGCTGCTGGATGTGTAGTCCAGACCTGTGGCGGTCTGGGATTCGGTTCCGTCGGTGAAGGCGCCGGCGAGATAGCCCGCGGTCGGACTGTTGATGCTGGACAGGTTATTGCCCGGCGCGGAGGTGCCGGTGTTGTATTCGCCCTGGGCTGAGCCGACGCCGTCCGGATCGTTGTAGTTTCCGCCGCTGTTCACCGTGACGCGGCTGGTTTCGGAGACGGAAAAGGTGATCTGGGTGGTTCCGGCGGCGATCGGGATGACGACCTGGGCGGTGCCGCCGTAGGTCTGGGTTGGTGTGGCGTAGACGGAGGTGGTCGCCGCGACGGTGGTGCTGCCGATGGTATCGGCGTGGGCTTGCGGCAGGGCTGTGACGCCGAGAAGACTGGCGATAGCTAACGGAGCCGCGGACCGTCGGAGGGACAAGAGCGCGGATGAGCAGATCGAAGTGGTCAGACGAGCATGGAGCATGTGGAGACCTCTGATAGATAGGGTTGGTGGTCAGGGCACACCGGAGGTGTGAGGCTCTGCGGGGTCGGCGTGCTGGTTTGTAGGTCTGAGCGTGTTGTTCTGCTCGGCCTGCGGAGAGGGTCAGTGTGCGAGGTTTGACCGGAAGCGGCGATACGCAGTGCCCGCGAACCCAAATAGACCGGTGCCGAGGAGCAACAGGCTAGAGGGTTCGGGGGTGGCGGCCGTGGGCGGGGGCGTGGTGCCCGCGGGGTCCACGAGTTGCAGGGCAGAGAGAGCAATCTCCGTGCCGTTGCCTGCGTTCGCGTTGTCCGCAATGGTCATGCTGGTCAGTGTGGTTCCGGCCCAGGAGGCGGGTAGATAGAACGTCTGCTCGTCGAGGCGCGTACCGGCTAGGGCGGGATTGTTGTTGTAGTCATTCCACCAGTTCGTTGCGGTAACGTCGCCAGGGTCGGTAGGGTTCACGTCGGTTCCGGTGAGAGTGTTCGAGAAGTTTGAACTAACGTTGTTGTAGTAGTCCCGAACTGTCTCGCCACCGATCAGGTCGTAGGATTCGCTCGCGCCGTTGCTGTTGGTGAACGTGACGACGGCGTCGATCGTTCCGTACGAGCCGTAGATGTCGTTGGCGAGGGAATTTACTGTCGCGCCGCTGGTGAGCGTTGGAAGACCGGAGAAGTTGATTGTGGTCGTCGCGCCCGAACCTGTGCCGTTGAACATGCCAGCGTAGTCGGAGAATGTCGGTCCGCCCTGGTTTCCGGACGTCGGGGCAAAGGCGAGGCCGTTGTTGGGCGCATTCTGCCAGTTGTTGTTGTAGAGCACCGATCCGCTATTCGTGTACGGGATCGCGATGTTTGTCGTCTGCGCGTGGAGGGCGACCGCTGGTACACCCACCATCGCCGCGACAAAGAAAGTAGCGACAGAGTTCTTCATCAGGATGGAATCTCCTCTTAGGCTGTACTGCTATGGTGTGAGCGTGGCCCGCCGCCCCGGCCTTCACAAGGGACAAGAGAGGAAATCAGCGGACAACGAGGGACATGGATTGAGGTGACCGGGCTTCGGTTACGTCCGCGATCCTGGAGCGCGTGACGTTTGAGCGAGGAACTGCTGCCCAGCTGATTACCGCGGTAAGCACACAGGCGTTTACGCCAAAATTGCCGAAGGCAGGGACTGGAATTAGCACGGTTCGCGACGGGTCCGCCCTATACTGGCGCTGCTCAGCCCGGACCCCCTCGGCCGAGCGCAAGCGGCGTGAGACCAGGGAGGCAGCTTTGCAGACGAGTGCGGGCTCGGAAGACCAAGCGCATGCCGCGCGGCGGCTTGGGTCCTGGAAGGAGATTGCGGCCTACTTCGGCAAGGACATCCGAACGGTGCGGCGCTGGGAGATTGAGCGCAGTCTGCCGGTGCACCGGGTCCGTGGAGGTGAACGCGGAAGCGTGTTCGCCTATGTGTCAGAGCTGGAGGCGTGGCTGCGGGACGAGGACACCGAGAGCGCCCCGGCGGTACAGGAGCTGAGGTCGGCACCAGCGGAGAGGGCAGCTTCAGAGATGTCGAGCGTAGAACCCGTCTTTGCAGCGAGTGCCGGGGGGGAGCTGGCGAACGATGCGGGTGAGTGGCACGCGGTGGGTCCCGGCGCTCGCCGAGCGCGAGCGTGGATGTTCGCGCTGGTTGGTTTGGCGGTTGCGGTGCTTGTCGGGGCAGGGCTGCTGCGGCGTGCGGCGCGACCCGCGCACGGTTCCGCAGCGAATGCGGTTGTACACACAGCGCCGAACACGCCGGACCAGGCCACCCTGGACCTTTATCTTCGGGGGCGCTACCTGTGGAACCTGCGTACGGAGGCTTCGCTGACGCAGGCGGTGGACGTGTTTACGCAGGCGATTGTGCGGGATCCGAACTATGCTCCGGCGTACGCGGGGCTCGCGGATTGCTATCTTTTGCTGCGCGAGTACGGGCACATGCCGGATGCCGAGGCGTACCCGCGAGCGTATTTTGCCAGCCGCCGAGCGCTGGCGCTGGACCCGTCCGCGGCGGAGGCGCACCGCAGTTATGCATTTGTGCTCGACCACTGGTTATCGAATTTCCCGGCGGCGGAGACGGAGTATCGGAGGGCGATTGCGCTGGACCCGAGAAACGCCCAGAGCCACCACTGGTATGCTACGAGCCTGCTCTCAGCGGGCCGGAGCGCCGATGCGCTGCGCGAGATTGACGAGGCTCGGCGCTTGCGGCCGGACTCCGTGGCGATCCTGGTCGATCGTGGATTGATTCTTGGGTCGAATGACCTCCCGGCGGGGTTATCGGCATTGGCGGATCTGGAGCAGACGAATCCTGGGTTGGCGGATCTGCACCGATATCAGGCGGGGCTTCTGCTCGCGGCAAAGCAGTACACGGCGTTTCTGCGCGAGGCTCGCGAGGCGGCTTCCCTGACTGGCCAAGCCGATGAGGTACGCGTTCTGGACCGTGCGAAGGAAGGTCTGACGCGCGGCGGCGAACGGGGGATGCTGCAGAGTCTTGCGGACGGATATGGGGAGTTGGCCGAGCGGCCGAGCGATCCGCATGCGACACAGGCGGCGCTGTACTACGCGCGGCTGAAGGACCCGGAGCACACCGTCCATTTCCTCGCGCTGGCCTGCTCGCGCGGGGAGTCGAACCTGCAGCCAGTCCGGTACATGAAGGACTACGAGTTCCTGCACGGGAACCCTCAGTTCGATGCGCTGCTGCAGCGCATGCAGACGCCGCAAAAAACACCGCCGACAAAGGAAGACGCGCTGCTGCGCCGGTAGGCGTCTTCGGGTTATCGGCCGATGGTTGGGGATGTCGGCAGGTTGCAAGGCGGACGGGCAGTTGGTCCGGGTCGGATTGGTAGATGGCCGCCATGATGCAGATGTCCTGCAGGCCGCCTTCGCCCCGGCGCGTGGGGCTGCTGGTTGCGCATGACGCAGTGCGCCATGTGGGCCATCTCGAGGGCGAGTGGTAGCTGTTTGGCGGACCTGCTTCAGGGCTAAGTGACGCCTATGATGTCGTCGCGGACGACGGAGAGATGCGGTATTTCGTCACTTCAGTCCCGAGTTGTCGGCAACACGGAAGTTGGGCGGCTCGCCGGGAGTAGTCGCTTCCGATGTCCGACGAACGGGCTTCTCGTACAACTGGGCCGCGCAGCCGGATTGATCGGCTCAAGCTGATCCGGCGAATAATCCAGATCGCTCCCGAATGACGCGCCACCGGAAACGTATCTAGGCCTCGTCAGCTACGTTTCGCTTACGACGTCTCGTGGGTGCTTCTCGTCACGTAAGCCCGCATACTTGGCGTGGCGGAGGTTGTCGCCTTCGGTCCATTCCACAGACTCGATTGTGCGACGACTTCCGGCGATCTGGACGAGGCCTTCGCACGGCCGATTTCGA
Organism: uncultured Verrucomicrobiae bacterium; assembly: GCA_963795955.1. GTDB lineage: Bacteria > Acidobacteriota > Terriglobia > Terriglobales > Acidobacteriaceae > Granulicella. The sequence goes on along the minus strand of CAWCJK010000006.1, from coordinate 98,338 downwards.
TCAGAACTGGCTCACGGTGGTGGAAGCCTGAGTAACGCTTACTGCGTTGCCAGTCCCAAAGACTTTCAATCCATTCCCATTGCCTTGGATCTGGATCTGCAGCCCTGCTTGTAGTGCCGTCTGCTGCAGAATCTGCATGCATTGCTGCGCGCTCGAGTTCGGCGGCACTGGCTTATTCTGCGTCGTCCCCGTCGCTCCGTTCGTTACGGTGACCATACCCGCCGTGGCGCCGGTCCCGCTTTCAAACGTAATCAGAATCCCGTGAGCCAGAGGCCGCTGATCCACAGCACCCACCGAAGACTGATCCTGAGTTCCCGGCTGTCCATTCGCCCCAGAGGCGTTGTACAGTGCCTGGAACGGGAGCGATTTCACATTATCGTAGTTGTACGGGATATGGCATTTGCCATAGCCCAGCCATCCTGGCTGCAGCCCCTTGTCCTTGCCGAGATCCCTGCGGCAGATATACAACTGCGTTCCATCGGCGGCATATCCGCCCGGAACCAGCGCCGCTATATTGCCATCGAAATCTCGCCACTCCGCTGGCCCTGTTGCTACTTCATACGTGTCCTGAGACAGCTCATGTTGGCCGTCCGCAAAGTGGCATGTGCCCTGCACCCACTTGCCTGGGTACAAATTGTCGTTGTACTGCACCCTGCAAACAAACAGAGGCGAACCCGGCTGCGGTCCCTTCCCTGGACCGCCCTTGATCGCATCTGGTCCCGGCACAAATGGCTTCTGCGCCGGTTGCCACGTGACCGAACTTGGCCCCGGGTTGTAAGGCGGCGGCCCTTGGGGTCCCGGCGTAAATCCCGGCGGATATTTCAACTGCATAATCCGGCCCTGGTTATCCACCGAAGAGCAATTTGGTCCTACCCACCATCCTGTGTTGATGTCCAAGCTCACACTCGGATCGCCCAGTCTGCAACCCGGATACGGCTGCGGGGCCGGAGGGTTCGGATAATACGGCGGAAAACCCGGAATCCACGGCGGCCGCCCTCCTCCTGTCGGGTAAAGCACTTCGAATGGCGGAGGCTGGATCACCTCCGCTCCTCCAAATGGAATATTGCAAGTCCCACCGGAGACCAGCTTGCCTGGCTGATAGCCATAACTATTGCCGCTGGCATCGACATAGTTCACGCGGCATGAATACAACGGACTCCCGTCAGCATCCCTGCCCATTTGGACCAGCCCATAAGTGCTTCCACGATACCCGCCCCAGCGCGCGCTGCCGTAAGCCACCTGGTAAGAGCGCATGATTTGTTCCGCCCCGCCAAACGCCACATTGCAGTTTCCCTGCACCCACTTTCCTGGGGTCATGTTGCCCTGCACAGGTGCACGGCATATATACATCGGAGTACCTGGGTTCGGATCATTCCCAGGGCCACCCACGATCGCGCCCTGGCTGGCATCCGGAGTGAACGGGGAGGTAACAGGACGCCAAGAAATACTCTGCCCTGGCATCATTCCACCGTTTTGGCCGAGCGCACCCACCCCGCAACAACTCAGCAGGCACAGAACAACCAGCAAACGATCGCGGCGCCAAGACAATGCCACAGTCTGTCTCCTCCGTGCACGCGGCGGCTCCGAGCGTCTAGGGCGTGCGCGAACATTATCCATCCAATGAGCGAGGGCAGCTGAAGAGAAAGCAATCGAGCCCGACCACCCGGAACAGTCCGCGGTCCGCGTTGCCACAGGTCAGTGTCACTGTTCAACCCACATCTGTGCGAGCAAACTATGGCGAATGGGTCAGCTTTCATTCGGACGGCCGCCGCGCTTCAGGCTAGAAGTATCCGCTCGCCCGCGCCCTGGAGGACGGTGCCACGTACAGCGGCGAGTTCTTGTATGTCTGCCGCGATCGCAAACTCACATGGGTCGAGTTCACTGGTGCACCGATTCTGGACTGTCCCACAGCCGACTCCCGTCAACGGAAGATAAGCGCGTTTGTGAGGATCGATCATTGCGAACCAATTCTCCCGATATCCACCAACGGCGGAGCACCGAGAGTTGTCAGCAGAGATTGGCCCGGCCCGTACGACAAGAGCTTGTCCCCAAGCACGATATGCTTGGCGCCTTGCAACGTTACCGCCATTTCGAGCGTATAGATGCAGTGAACAACCTGGGTCGGCTTTATTGCGGCGGATACAACGTCAGCTCCGGGATCGCGGTGCTATGGTCTCCCGATGACGGTGTCCGCCGCTGCACCACGCGCAGTATCGAAGCAATGATTCCTGCCGCGCCTTGTCGCGGGCCTTCTTCTCCAATCACTGGCGCGGTCCTCTCCTGTTGAAACGCCCACAAACCGCTAGTGGGCACGAAGACAATTAGCGATTTCCGTTGAATCAGGCAAAACATTCGGCGGTTCCGGCAACACTCCACGCGGCATCTCTTTTACGATCGCATCTGAGGCCGGAAGGGAGACGATGTATGGCAGAGACGAAGGAAACAGCGGCAGACATCGGCGCAACGGATCTCGACTACCAAAGAGCGCTCGGAGCCGATGAAGGCGGCTTGGTCGATACAGCGGTCAATGCACTTAAGGGTGTCGTGGGCAAGGTGGCCGACAAACTTGACCCTCTTACTCAGCAATACGCGGGCCTCTTCAAGACTGGCCTGCGCACACCCGTGTTGCGCAAGCCGAGCGATTATGCGATGGAGTTCGAGGAGTGCTGGTTTCCGTCGATGGACGGCGTCCCGCTGGAAGCCTGGTTTATCCCCGCGGGCTCGGACAAACTACTCATCATCAACCATCCGATGACCTGCAATCGTTATGGCTTTCCCGGACATCTTTCTGAATACAAAGGGTACTTCGGCGGTTTTGAGGTCAACTTTCTCCCAGAACTTAAGCACCTGCACGACGCTGGCTACAACATCCTGACCTATGACTTGCGGAATTGTGGGCGCAGCGGTGAGGGCAATGGCGGCATCAGCGGCCTGGGCCTGCTGGAATGCCGGGATGTCGTAGGTTCTGTCCGTTACGCTCGCCAGCACCCAAAGCTCGGCAAGATGCGCACGAGTCTCTTCAGTCGCTGCATGGGCGGGAATTCGACGATCATCGCGATGGCCAAATGGCCGGACGAGTTCAAGCACATCATCTCCCTCGCGCTGTTGAACGTCGTCTCGGGTCCTACCTTCATCGAGCGGGGTGCGGAAAACCTAAATCTTGATCCGGTTGAGGCGGCGAAGCGGTTGGATGAGCGCTGCCGTGAAACTACCGGCTTCAGTCTCTTTGACTTCCGCCCGCAGGACTATGGCCAGGGAGTCAAGGTGCCCACTTTCATGGCGCAGCTCCGGCGCGATTTCTTGATCCATGGAGAAAAGGACGGGAAAGAGATTTTCGATTCTCTGGGTGCTGAGCAGAAGAAATTGCTCTGGATCGAGACTTCAAACCAGCGATTCTACGCCTACAACCATTTCGGACAGCATCCCGAGGAGCTTCTCGGCTGGTTCAGCCAGACAATGGGTAAATGAACGTAGAAACGCCGAAACCGGAACGCCTGGCCGCTTTTTCCGATGGTGTGATCGCCGTGATTATCACCATCATGGTTCTGGACCTGAAAGCGCCACATGGGGCGAGCTGGCGCGTGCTCCTGCCCCTGTGGCCAACGTTCTTGGCCTATGCGCTCAGCTACACATTTGTCGCGGTGTACTGGTCGAACCATCATTATCTTTTACAGAGCGCAGAGCGTGCCGATCACAAACTTGTAGGCTCCAATCTGCTGTCGCTTTTCACAGTTTCGCTGATTCCGTTCTCCACCTCGTACGTCGCGGAGAACAAATTCGCGGAGTTCCCGATGGCGCTGTATGCAAGCGTCATCTTGCTGGCTACGATCGCCTACCTTCTGCTACAGCTTGCGATTCGGACACAGGCACCGTCGGCGACGAATGTGTCCTTTGGAGCGCGCGACTGGTTCTCGGGTTCGGCCTTTGTGGCGTCGGTCCCGGCCGCGTATGTCTCCGCTTGGCTTTCGTTTGCCTTGATACTTGCTGGCGTTCTCGTTTACCTGCTTCCTCTGAAGCTAACCAAACGGAAAGCATAGAATGAGCGCGCTTTGTAAGAAATAATGCTAAGTCGGGTTGTAGGACGTAATCCACTCAGTGTCCGAGAAACGGGCTTGTCGGACAGGCGCTAGTACCGCTGCTACCGGAGCAAGTTTCAGAAGTACGTTCGGATTGCTTTCAAGACGTTGTACTGTGCGTCTACGAGTGCAAGGCAGCGCCATTTGTCGAACGTGAGACATGGGTGTGATATCTCGAAACCTAGCATGTCTCCGACCTGCAGATCCGCGTGTTCTGGAGCCGAAAGATAAGCGTGTTGATCCATCAGCTTTGTGATGGCCCAGCCTGCTTGCACCTCCACTGGATGTGAGTGTTTACCGGGGCGAAAATGCAGGACCGGCGCCGGCATGCCGGCATCGAAGGCGACGTCACGTTTCCCGAGCCCGACGATAGCGAGTCCACGCTCCGGTACGGATTGCACGTAGGCCCAGACCTCGATTGCGGAGCGCAAGGTACCGCCGAACTGCTCGTCTGTCTCATGCGCGGTGCTGTTTCGCTCCGTGATGTCGCGTTGCGCCGTCCGGTACACGCCGGCGTCGCAGGTGAGGTAACAGCCGGGGCGGAGAAGCACATCGGCCTCGTTGTGCAATGGAGCGAAGGCGTCCGCAACGAGGTCGTACCAAGCGGATCCTGCGCCGCTGAGGATGGGACGTTCGGTAGAGAAAGCGCTCTGCTTCCGCAACTGCTGAAACGTTTCCACAGCACGAGACAGGAAGTTACGCACCTCTGCTTCGTGATTCGTGACGCCCTCGTACACCTCGACACCGCAGAGGAGAAGCGTGGTGCGCCAGCGCTCAAGCGCCTGGAGGACGGCCTGCAGTTGTTCGTCAGTGCGCGTGCCGGTGCGGCCACCTTCCACGCCGAGTTCCACGAGCACCTGAAGCTGCTGGCCCTTGGAGGCGAAGAAGCTTCCAAGCTGGTCGACCAGCGCGGGTGAGTCCACGAGCGTGTAGAACGTGGTGTCCTCGGCAATGACGGAGCTGACAAGCTCGCAGTTGGCTCGGCCGAGGAGTTGGTTGGCCATCAAGATGCGGCGCACACCATGTGCGTGCGCAACGGCGCACTGGTGCGCCGTTGCCAACGTGATGCCCCATGCGCCTGCCTTAAGCTGCCGCCCGAAGAGCTCCGGGGCCATGCTGGTTTTGCCATGTGGGGCGAGCTGCACGCCGTAGCGTCTAGCGAATTCGGCCATCCAGCGAAGGTTGTGTTCGAGGCGCGGTTCCACGATCAGGGCCGCGGGCAGGCTCAGGTCCTCGCGCAGAAGATTCCACCCAAGCGCGTGGATATCGGTTGTCTCGTCTGGTTGGGTGAGCGTACCCCATCCTTTCTCAAAGGTTGTGTCGCTGGTCAAGGTGCCTCCGCATTTGCGATGCTTTGTTTGTGATTCTCACAGAGGATACCGGCACTGCTTTGGCACGTGCGAGACGAGGGCACTGTGCCAGCGTGTGATCTGGTCATTCGCAACGCGTGTGTTCTCGACGGAAGTGGGGCGGCGGCGCGTACGAGTAGCGTAGCTGTTACGCGTGGACGCATCGTGAGCGTGGACGCGGACAGCACATGGACGGCCGTAGAGACGCTTGACGCTCATGGCCTGGTCCTTGCACCGGGTTTTATTGATACGCACACGCATGACGACATCAGCGTGATCGAGACGCCTGCCATGTTGCCCAAATTGACGCAGGGCGTCACCACGGTGGTTGTGGGCAACTGCGGCATCAGCGCCTCGCCCGTACTCGCAAACAATCCGTTGCCCGAGCCCATGGGTCTGCTCGGGGCGCCTGCCCTGATGCGGTATCGCAGCTTTGCGGAGTATGCGCGTGCTGTGGACGCGGCGGTCCCGGCGGTGAACGTGCTTGCGCTTGTGGGCCACACGACGCTCCGCGCGAACCATATGGACAGACTGGACCGTGAGGCAACGCGAACCGAAGTCAGCTCCATGCGTGCGCAGTTGCAGGACTCACTGAACAGTGGTGCGCTTGGTCTCAGCACAGGGCTTGCGTATGCCTCGGCGTTCGCGGCGACGCTGGACGAGGTGCTTGGTGTCGCCGAGCCACTGCGATCCGTTCGCGCGCTCTATGCGACACACATGCGTAGCGAGAGTGCTGCCATTCTGGACGCGATGGAGGAGGCGTTTGCGGTGGCGGACGCGGGTTCAAACGGGAGCGAGCAACTGAGAGCGACGCGGGCAGTCTGTGCCCGTGCTGATTTCGCACCTGAAGTGTGCAGGCCCAGAAAACTGGGGTCGTACAACAGAGGTGCTTGCGCTGCTGGACCATGCGCGTAAGCGGCAAACCGTGCACTGCGATTGTTATCCCTACACCGCGAGCAGCAGCATGCTGGACCTACGCCAGGTCGATGAGCGCATCGAGATTCGTATCACGTGGAGCGAGCCGCATCCTGAGGCGGCAGGTAAGTCGCTTGCGGAGATAGCCTCGATGTGGAGCACGACGCAGACTGGAGGCTGCGAAGCGACTGCGACCTGCAGGTGCCATCTATCACAACATGTCTGCGGCAGATCTGCGGCGTGTGCTGCAGCATCCGGCGGTGATGGTGGGCAGCGACGGCCTGCCGCACGACCCGCGTCCGCATCCGCGGCTTTGGGGGACGTTTCCGCGTGTACTTGGCCACTTCTGCCGCGAAGAGGGCATCGTGGACCTGCCCACGGCCGTGCACAAGATGACCGGCTTGTCCGCGAAAGCGATCGGATTGCACGATCGTGGATTGGTTCGCGTGGGCTACGCGGCGGACCTTGTTCTCTTCGACCCCGAGACAGTGCAAGACCGAGCAACATGGGAGGACTCCACGCAGCCAAGCGTGGGCATTCATCGAGTTTGGGTGAACGGCGTGCTTTCACTTGTGGACGGCCAGCCCACAGCGCAGCGGCGCGGCCGATTCTTACGCAGGCAAGCTCAGGAGATCCTGGGCTAACAAAAGCAACGGAGGTTGCGTGGGCATCAAGAGGTATGGAGCGGAGGGCGGCAAGGGGCAGGGCGGAGCGCATATGCCCTTTTCGCGGGCGGTTCAGGCAGGAGGGTGGCTGTACGTGAGCGGTCAGGTACCGATGGAGAACGGCGAGATCGTGGTCGGGAACATCGTCGCGCAGTCACACCAAGCGATCAAGAACCTGCTGGCCGTTGTGCAGGAGGCTGGCTACGGTCCGGAGCACATTGTTCGATGTGGGGTGTGGCTGGACGATGCGCGCGATTTTGCCGCCTTCAATGGAGTGTTTCGGCAGTACTTCGGCGAGAACCCGCCAGCGCGGGCCTGCGTGGAGTCAAAGATGGTGGTCGACTGTAAAGTCGAGATCGATTGCGTCGCGTATAAAGAACCCTCGTAGCAGAGACGCGTGCCCACATTGGCTTCCAGAATGACCGCACATCCATGATCGCTGTTCAGACCGACGCGCATTCGGTGCTTCTGCTGTGGAGCGCCATCGTTGCGGTGCTTGCCCTTATCGTGCTGATCGTTTGGGCGCGGCTGAATCCGTTCCTCGCGATCACGATCTGCTCGTTGAGTCTTGCCGCGGCAACGGGCATCCCGCTCCGTAAGGTTGTTGGGTCCTATGAAGCAGGTGTGGGCTCGATCCTGGGACACGTCGCGATCGTTATCGCGCTGGGCACCATGCTCGGCAAGGTGCTTGCGGAGTCGGGCGCTGCGGAGAGTGTCGCAGACCGGCATTGGTGTCGGCGTTTGGGCCACGAAATGTCTCGTGGGCGATGCTCTGTGCGGGCATAGTGGTAGGCATTCCGGTGTTCTTTGAGGTCGGGCTTGTTTTGCTGATGCCGCTGGCCTACAACGTAGCGCAGAAGACGGGCCGGTCACTGGTGACGACGCTCCTGCCCATGGCAGCGGGCGTGGCGATGGCGCATGGTCTGCTGCCGCCGCATCCTGCGGCGATGATGGCGACAACGGCGTTTCATGCGGACGTCGGCAAGACCATAGGATGGGCGCTGATTGCCGGTATTCCTGCAGCCGTTGTCGCCGGCCCGCTGTGGTCCAACTACATCTCCCGATACGTCAGCTTGCCGAAGCGCACTTCGCTCAGCAGGGAGTTTCTTGCGGTCGCCGAAAGCAACACGTTGCCCCCGTTTGCAAGCGGTCTTCGGATTGATCCTGCTGCCGGTCGTGCTGATGCTCGTCGGGAGTTGGGCAGACAGGTTCACGATCGCCGGATCACGCCCGAACCTGCTATTGCATTTCGTCGGCGAGGCCGATGTGGCGCTTTTGCTGGCGACCCTGCTGAGCCTGTACATACTCGGCCTGCGCCGAGGGTTCAAACGCGAACAGCTACTTCGCTGGACCAATGAGTGTCTGGCGCCGACGGCGACTATCACCTTGCTCGTCGGTGCCGGTGGCGGTTTTGGCCGTGTCATCACGGATAGTGGTGTGAGCAAGGTGCTGTTGGCGTATGCGCTTCACGCGCACGTGCCGTTGTTGCTGCTCGCATGGCTGGTGGCCGTATTCATCCGCATAGCCACAGGATCGACAACGGTGGCGATGGCAACAGCAAGCGGCATCGTCGCTCCGATGGCGTTCTCGGCACCGGGCGTGCGGCCCGAGTTCCTCGCCATTGCCACAGGTGCAGGAGCGACGGGGTTCTCACATGTGAACGACGGTGGCTTCTGGCTGGTCAAGGAATACAGTGGCATGTCTGTTGCGGACACGCTGCGCTCGTGGACGGTGGTGGAGACGATCCTCTCGGTGGTGTCCTTCGGTCTCGTCTGCCTGCTCCAGTGGCTTTCGGCCACCTCCTAATCGACCTGGTTATCAACGACGGACGTTCAAATCACGCCGGCCCCACTCGCCCATGCGGCTGTGTACGATCTCGTTAAGCCCGCGTCCAGCTTCAGTCCGAGCGTAGAGAAGCACTCTGAACGCCCAACTCACGCGGAGGCTTCGCCATCGCTCGCTACCGGTCATTGCGCCGGGCCGCCCTGTACGCGGAGGAGACGAGTCGCCGGGCCGGCACTGGCCTCTAGGAGGCTCGTTACTTTACCGGTTTCTATAGCGGTGCTGCCCGGAAACGACCGTATGCCCAGCAGGGATTCACGCTGTTCGGCCAGCACTTACGTTAGCGCTGAAAGTGCTTGACACCCGCCTTGCCGCCGCGTACTGTTCGTGCGTTCAACGGCCAAGTTCAGTGGGAACTCTTGGAGACTTACGTCATGCCTTCAGATTCACGCTTCTTTGCTCTCGCGGCCCGCACGGCTTTCGTGGTCGTCTGTCTGGCATCTGTCGGCGGCCGTGCGGCAGCGCAATTTGGCTCTGCGTCCGTTCTGGGCTTCGTTCGCGATCCGTCGGGTGCGGTCATTCCTGACGCTACGGTGACGCTGACCAGCGTGGAGACGAATGTCTCGCTAACGGCGCACACCGACAAGGAAGGCAAGTACGAGTTCGATTCCGTGCCGATCGGGAACTATCGCCTTGTGACCAAGGCTGCGGGCTTTGAAGGCGCGAGAACGCAGGCGTTCAATCTTTCCACCGATGCTCGTCAGAGGCTTGATGTGGAGGTGAAGCCTGGTGCGGTGAGCGAAGTGGTCGAAGTGAGTTCTACGACGCAACTGCTGGAAAGCGAGACGAGTTCGCGTAGCCAGATTATCGGCCAGAGGGAAGTTCAGAACTTGCCGCTCAACGGACGCTCGTACGCCGATCTCGTGCTGCTCACGCCAGGCGTTCGCAAGTCGATGCTGGAAAATCAGACGGCGTCCAGCCGTGAAGCCGCCTTCAACATCAACGGCCAACGCTCCGCATTCAACGAGTTCCTCATCGATGGTCTCGAGAACAGCAATTACGGAACCTCAAATCAGGGCTTCGAGGACGAAAACATCTCTCCGTCGCCGGACGCAGTGAGTGAGTTCCGCGTGGAGTCCAACAACTACTCGGCTGAGTACGGCCGCATGCCCGGCGCGGTCATCAACGTGTCGACCCGAAGCGGGACGAACGACTACCACGGCGCCGCCTGGGACTACATCCGGAACACCGCGCTGAACGCCTTCGGCCCACTACAGACCGCCACGGGCCGGAAACCGGGTCTTATCCGCAACCAGTTTGGCGCCACGACGGGCGGATTCATTCGCCGCGACAGCACGTTCTTCTTTGCCGACTACGAGGGTGTTCGGCAGATCTTCACGTATCAGTTGGCTGACGTTACCCTGCCCAACGCCGAGCAGCGCCTCGGTCACTTCTATCTGCACACGGTGAACCCAAGCGATCCGAACAACGGGAAGCCGATTCCCTTGTACAACCCGATCACGGGTGTCACCTACACTTCCGGCGACATCTCGTCTGGCTCCACTCCGTTCGCGCTCGCGGTGCTTGCAGCCCTTCCAGCGAATAACGTCACCGGGCTCAACGGCAGCACAGCGCCTGCGTACAACAACATCACAAACAACTACAGCAACGCTCCACGCGGAACCATCAACGACGACAAGGGCGACATTCGCGTCGATCAGAGCTTTGCGCGGTGGAAGCTCTTTGGCCGCTTCAGCGAGCACCAGGCGTCGATCTTCGATCCGCCCACCGTGGGCGGTCCTTCCGGCGGCAACGCGAACTCAAACGTAAACATCGAGAACCGGCAGATCGCCGCCGGCGTCACGTGGATCATCAACCAGAACAAGCTGCTCGACATCCGGTTCGCCTGGACCCGCAACATCGGCGCGAAGACACCCTACACGCAGGGCCAGGAATCGCTCCTCACGAAGTACGGCATCACTGATGGTCTGCCCACTGACCCGAGCCTTGTACGGACGCTCAACGCACAGAACATCTCCGGCTTCGCCCAACTCGGAAATCAGCCCTCGAGCCCGCAGTTCCAGGATCCCACCATCTACAACCCCAAGGTGAACTACACCTGGGTCCGCGGGCGCCACTCGATGAAGTTCGGCTATGAGCAGCAGCTCATCCACACGGTGGTCAATGACTTCAATCCCAGCTACGGGCAGGACAACTATTCCAGCCATTACGCTGCGGGGCCTACCATCAACGGAGTTGCGTTCTTCAAGAATTGCTCCGCCACGCGTCAGCACTGGGTGCATCCCCGTCGACACGGCGGCCGGAAACACAACCAGTACACAGGTCCAGCAGGCGCAGGGTCTGGCGGACTTTCTCTTCGGCAACCGCTCGTCCTACTCGCTTACGAACTACACGGTGGTGAATCTGCGCCAGCGCTACTTCGCGGGCTATTTCCAGGATGACATGAAGGTGACACCCGCGCTGGCCCTGAACATGGGCCTCCGCTACGAGATCATGACACCGCAGTTTGAGCGGGACAATCGGCTTGCCAACTTCGATCCTTCCAGCCGGACGCTGTTGCAGGCGCAGAACGGCAGCCTGTTTTCCCGGACGCTCGTGCACACGCCGACGAAGAATCTGGCACCGCGTTTCGGCTTCTCCGAAAGCCTCGGTCCGAAGTCTGTTCTTCGCGGCGGATACGGCATCGTCTACGTGCAGTTCAACCGGGCAGGCGGGGAGAACAACCTTACCTACAACGGGCCGAATGTCGTCAATGCGACGGTCAACAACAACAACTCCGTCTATCCCACACCCGCGAGCCTCTGCACCTCCGATACTCAGGTCCAGACTCTCTGCTTCCGCCAGACGCAGCAGGGTTACTCCAACATCCTCACCAGCCCTGCGTACTTCAATCCTCTTAACGTCACCTCGCGTTACATCGATCCCAACTTCAAGACGGGCTATGTGCAGAGCTACTTCCTCGGAATCCAGCGGCAACTGCCCGGCAGCATCCTGTTTGACATAGCGTACGTAGGAAATAAGAGCACGCACCTTCAGATCCTGGCGGATTACAACCAGGCCGCTCCTTGCCTCACCACGGCATCTGCCTGTCCGACGTATCAGAACCGGCGCCCTGTGCCTACCTTTGGAGATATCGAGATCGCCTATGGCGGTGGCCCTGCGAACTACAACTCCCTCCAGATCAAAGGCGAGAAGCGCACTGGCCCGGCTCTACGTCCTCAACTCCTTCACGTGGAGCCGAGCGTTCGACCTCGCGTCAGGCCACCTGGAGCAAAACAACGGCGACACCTCGCGAGTAAACTTCTTCAATCCGCGCGGCGACTACGGGCCATCCAGCTATGACCAGCCGATTGATAACACCACGTCCATCGTCTATGACCTTCCCTACGGCCACGGCCGGCGCTTCGGCTCCCACGCCAATGGTGTGATGAACGCGACCCTCGGTGGATGGCAGCTCACCGTCATCAACACAATCACGAGCGGTCTGCCGTTCAACATCATGTATTCAAGCTCCTCCAGTAGCACACAGACCGCCTTGTTCGGCGGCACTGGGGGCACAACTCTCGGCCAGCTCTACTCGACCGATCTCGTGAACCTGCGGCCACAACACGTACCCGGTTCGCCGCTCAAGGGAACCAGCATTACTGTTCTCCCCACCAGCGGCATCAACGGTGTGAACAAGAGCCGCGGTCTCGCCGGGTATCTTCCCGGAGCAGGCACGTATAGCAGCTATGATTACCCGTCCTTCACGCGCTACGGCAACACCTCTGCATGGGGCAATGTTTCGCGCAACAGCCTGCGCTCCTATGCGTACTTCAACACCGATCTCGGGATCCATAAGCAACTGCCCCTGGTGACCGAACGTTTGAAGCTGGATCTGCGCGCCGAGGCCTTCAACCTTTTGAATCACACAAACTGGCAGGCTCCTGATTCCAACATCTCGGATGGAACCTCGTTTGGCACAATCACAACAGCGTTCCCATCACGTCAGCTACAGTTTGCCGCGAAGTTACTCTTCTAGCATGACTGCAGCGCACATGTATGTGTCTTGCGTCGGAAGGAACGGATTGAAGAGACGTGCCGCACTCCTGGTGATACTCGTCGCGCAAGCGGCGGGCGTCGCAACATCACAGACCATGACCACGCAGGACAAGCTGGTCCATCTCAATGAAATTCAGGTGATCGGATCTCACAATAGCTACAACCTGGGCTTCGCTCCGAGCGAGGAGAAGTTTGCTCGCATGCGCAATGCACGCCAGTACGAGAGCCTCGAATACCACCATGCTGCACTCACCGCGCAGCTCGACGGTGGTGTTCGGCAACTCGAGATCGACATCGTCCAGGATCCGTCGGGTGGCCGCTTTGCTCACCCCAGGATCGTAGAGCTGACACGGCAGGCGGGCCTTCCGCCTGACCCGGACTTCGATCCTCATCACGAGATGGATAAGCCCGGCTTCAAAGTCATCCACATCCCTGATCTCAACCAGCGCAGCTCGTGTCTCCTCTTCACGACTTGCCTGAAGGAGATTCGCTCCTGGTCGAAAGCACATCCGGAGCATGTCCCTCTCTTTCTCCTGATCGAAACGAAGCATGGCCGCACGGCCTCAATCCCCAACGGTGTCGAAGCGGAGCCCTTCACGACGGCAAGCTTCGATGCGCTGGACAAAGAGATTCGCTCCGTATTTGCCGACGGGGAGATGGTTCTGCCGGACGAGGTTCGGGGCGGCTATCCTACGCTTGACGCCGCCGTCCGTGCAGGTCACTGGCCCACACTCGCGCAATCACGCGGCAAGGTCATCTTCCTCATGGATCAAAAGAACGCCGGGCCCGCTTACACGGCCGGCCATCCTCTTCTGCAGGGAAGAGTGCTGTTCACCAACTCAGACCCGGGCAAACCGGACGCTGCATTCATCGAAGAAAATGAAGGCTCGCCCGAGCTCATCAACGCTCTCGTACGGGACGGCTACATCGTGCGCGCACGCGCCGACGAAAGCACCGTCGCCGCGCGCACCAACGACACAAGCCGCCGCGACGCGCTGCTCCACTCCGGTGCACAGATGATCAGCACCGACTACCCGCTCTCTGAGCCGTCAAAGTGGACCGGTTACAGTGTAGGCTTCGCAAACGGACTGCCCGCTCGATGCGACATCATCAACGCTCCCCGCGGCTGTCAGGACGCACTCCTGGAGCCGGGCACCCCGAGCGGTGGCGTCCCCTCGCCAGAACATCATCCAGCGGTCGGGGACTCGAATCACAACTGAAGCTCTGCGAAACCTTTGCTCCGAAGCTGGACTCGCGCTCGGGAGGAAACGATATCCTGAACATACGGCGCATACGCGCAGCTCACGTTCCTGGGTAAGTTTTGCTGCTTGTGACGTCTATGGAGACCGTCTTGGCCATTCGCCTCAAAGACATCGCACGAGACCTCGGCATCTCCACCGTGACCGTCTCCAAGGTCCTTCGCGGCAACTCTGACATCAGCGACAAGACCCGTGCGCGCGTGCTGAAACGCATGCAGGAGTTGAACTACAAACCGAATATGCTCGCGCGTGGTCTTGCGAGCGGCCGTACCTACACCACCGGCCTCATCGTTCCAGACCTTGTTCACCCGTTCTTCGCGGAGTTTGCCAAATCACTCGCCGGCGTACTGCGCGAATCGCACATGGCACTGCTTCTCGCCTCGTCCGAAGAGAACCCTGACCTGGAGCAGCAGGAGATCCGGACTCTCATCGCACGCGGTGTCGACGTGCTGCTCATCGCGTCGAGTCAGCCGCGGCTCAAGAGCTTCTACGAACTCGGCGACGAACGAACGCCTTTTCTCCTCGTAGACAGAAACTTCCCCTATCTTTCGGCCCACTTCGTTGGATCTGACGACTATGCGATCGGTCGCATCGCAACAGAGCATCTGATCCACACCGGCAAGAGGCGCATCGCTCACATCGGTGGTCGCGCTTTGAGCCCTTCGCTCGAGCGCATGCGAGGATACCGTGACGCCCTGCGCGACCATGACCTGCAGTCCCCGGAAGAATGCATCGTCACTCGTGAGCGATTCGAGGAGCTTGGCGATGAGGCCGGCTATCAGGCCATGGTGGAGTTGCTCAACCTGCGCAACCGCCCGGATGCCGTCTTCTGCTACAACGACCTCACCGCTATCGGCGCAATGGAAGCCGCGCGTGCAGCGGGACTCGAGATCCCGAACGACATCGCCTTCGTCGGGGCGGGCAATCTCCGCTATGACAGGTACCTGCGCATTCCGTTGACAAGCGTGGATCAGAGGCCCGATGAGTTAGGTGTTCACGCGGGACGGCTTGCTCTTCAACTTGCCGAAGACCCCGAGTTGCCCGCAGCAAGCGTATTGCTGGAACCGCGTCTGGTTATCCGCCAATCGAGCGTGTCACAGGCTTAGGGCTCTGAACAGCCGTGAACGAACTCTGACCTCGGACAGCTCCGCTGCAACGCACTACGAGAAGCGCGTCTGCTTATAAAGCCGATACCCGCAACCCAGCAGGCTGACCAGCATCACGGATGCAAGCACCGCTACCCACCGCATACTCATCGCAATCGGCGGTACCACCGCGCGGCGGGCCAGCCAGATAAAGATCGCTGTCGCTGCGAGGACGATTGCGTAGTCCCACCAGCGCCGGCGTTCGGACCGGTCCCCAAACTCGTCGCCGCTCTGCGCCAGCAGCACCTCGTTGTAATCCAAGCCATAGCGGTCACACTCTCGTTCCAGCGCCTCGTTACGCGAGGAGTGCTCTCCCGACGAGGCCTTCGCCGTGCTGATAAACAGCGCGCCAAGAATCATGACCAATGACCCGGCCAATACCAGCCATTTGTGCGCTCTGTCCGCCGTGCTAAGCTCCCCAAAGACCAGCGCTCCCCAGGCCAGTCCCCAAAGCTGATTCGTGTTGGAGAGCGGAATGCCGCGGCCAATGCCAAGATACTTCGCCGCAAACTGCTGAAACATATCCCCGATGACCCAGACAAACCCGCCCAGGAACAGCCAGAAGACAAACTGTCCGCTGCGAGCAAGCTGGAATACCGATGAGTGACGTCCGCCGTCGAGGGTCCATGTGAGCGCGATCATGGTGACAAGTTCACCCACGGTGAAGGCGGTAACAAACGACAGGGGATTCATGCCGCTCAGGTACGCCTTGCGGTACGGGACGTACATCGTGCCCCACATCAGGCTGGCGCCGATCGCCGCAAGCACACCCCCAACCGCATGGTGGCTGCTGGCGCCTCCGCCATGGATCGTGCTGAACCCAAGCATGACGGCCGCCGCGACAATGCACACTGCGCCCAGCACAACCTTGGTGATGGTGCGACCATCCGCCCCGTCCAGTTCACGGAACAGCACTCGCCCCCACAATAGGCCGACGAGTGAGTTCGTGTTCCAGAGCGGAAATGCAACCGCGAGACCCACATCACGAATCGCGAACACGGTGAGAGTGTTTGCAACCGCCCAAAGCGCACCCGCCAGAATCGCCCACACCAGCAGGTGCTTCCGGGACATCAGATCCGCAAAAACGTAGGTCGTTCCCTTCAGAAGCGTGGGCAAGCTCCAGCGCGCCGTGAACACGCCCGCGACCATGCAGAGCGAGATCGCGAACGGAGAGAAGCCGGCTTGTACCAGCTTCGTTGGCGCCTCGGCCGCTCCAAGCCACACGCCCGCCGCCAACCCGCACAACACGCCTAAGCCGTGCAGGGAACCCATACCGGTCTGCCTGCTGGTGACCCTTTCAACGCTCGTTGGCATGACGTCCTATCCGATGTTCAACAGATCAATGCAGCCAGACCAGGAGCCCGAGACCGAAGACCAGCACCGCGACCGGAATCCAGAACTGCACATCCGTCACTACCGCTCTGACTTTTCCAGGATTTCCCAACGCTGAAAAGCCCTCCTAAGCACGATTAGTTACCGGTTACTTGTCTCCGGAACGCTACTTGTGTCCGCTACGGCGTGTCAATCATCGGTTTGCGACCGCAAACCCGAAGGAACGCACGTCATGGTCGCTCGGGCACTGACTCGCTCCTTCCATTGGCTGGGCCAAAGTGCTAGTTCGGGACCTGCAGGTCCCGAAAAGGTGCAAGAGTGGCGATCTTGTGTTGCATTCTGCTTGCGAACTATTGCAATTTCGCACTATAGTTACCGCTAACGCGGAGATCGGCTGGTCCGCGCTCGGAGCTTCCACCATGAATGCAACCTCGCAGCTTGCAGACGTCGAACAGAACCCGCTCTCCGCGGATATGGAGGAGTGGGAAGACTTCCTCGTCGGGCGATACAAGGAAGGCAAGTCCACGGAAGAGTTTCGCCAGTACGACGCAGAGGCGAACCCGGGCGTCGCCGAGTTCTACCGCCTGAACCACACATTCCAGACCCATGCCTATGTGCTTGAAAAAGAGAAGGAATACTTCGGGCTGACAAGGGGCAAAAAGAGCATCTGGGAAGCTGCCGAGTACCTCAATACACTCGTCGACGACAGCGATCCCGACACCGATCTCAGCCAACTGGAGCACCTCCTCCAGACCTCGGAAGCGATCCGCCGCGACGGTCATCCGCGCTGGATGGTGGCGACCGGCTTCGTCCACGATCTCGGCAAGTGCCTGTGCCTCTACGGCGAGCCACAATGGGGCGTGGTGGGAGACACGTTCCCGACGGGCTGCGGCTACTCGGACGCCGTGGTCTTCCCGGAGTACTTCCGCGCCAACCCGGACTTCGGAAATCCGCTGTATCGAACGAAGTACGGTATCTACGAGCCAAACTGTGGTCTCGGAAACGTCAAGATGTCATTCGGGCACGACGGGTACATCTACGAGGTGATGAAGAACTACCTCCCGATGGAAGCCTTGTATATGCTGCGCTTCCATTCGTTCTACGCCTGGCACCGGCACGGCGCGTACGACTACCTGTGCAATGACCAGGATCGCGCCATGCTGCCGTGGGTGCTGAAGTTCAACCCGTACGACCTGTACTCGAAGGGTCACACCAAGCCGGACCTGAAGCAGCTGAAGCCGTACTACGACGACCTCTTCGCTGAGTTCTTCCCCGAAAAGCTCGACTGGTAACAGTTCCGCAGCAGCCAGCGGGTCCGAACAGTACTGCTGCGAACTCTTCGCTGCGGTGTCGACTGGCGCAGCAAATCCCGCTGCTGCATCTCGTCGCGGAGAGTTCGCTCAAGGCATCAAGAACACAGTGCGCGAGATCTTGTCCGGTGTACGGACCATCACCGCGGGTCGGCTCGCGAAGCTGCGCGAATCCGGGACTTACTTCAGGGACAAAGCGGGTCCAACTCCGCCGTCCCGAACAGGCTGAGTAGATCTCCACTGCATCAGAGCGGGTGTTGCTGATCCGAACGCTCGGCGGAAGATCTCGTCATAGCTCCCTGTGGCTTCGAGTACATGCGAAAACCAATCGTCCGGCAGTCCGAAAGGTGTGCCGAACTCATGCGTACGGCCGAGAAGTTTGGCTTCGGGCGAGTCCATCGGGAATTGCGTGTTTCGGGCCTGGGGAGAAGAAAGGCCCAACTCGTCGGCTGCCATCAATCCTTGTGTCACCCAGAGAACGAGGCTGGACCAGGTCGGATCGCTGTTGCGGGTGGCGGAGGAGAGCGGATCCTGTGCGATGACGTCCGGCAGGATTGTGTACTGGCTCGCGAGCGAACCGAACTCGGCACGGGTGTTCACAAGCCGAGTGAGGTCGCCCGCCAACGCGGTGCAATTGCCCGTAAGGAACGCGGCTTCCATTTCGCCTTCTTCCTCGAACGGAAATGGAATGAAGTCGAGCTGCCGCTCGCGAAACCACCTGCGCAGGGCAGATTCCACCGTCGTGGGGGACAGGTAACAGACCCGCTTCGACGCGAGCTGGCGGGCATGCTGCACGTCGGCGCGGTTTGGGACCAGAAATCCGACGCCGTCGTAAAAGACCGGTGGCGTGAGCAGGATGCCGGGAGAGGTAGAGTGTGAAAAGTCCGCGCTGACCGAGGCGATCACATCGATCTTGCCGTCGCGCAAGGCGTCGAACGCGGAGGCACTGTCCAGAAACGTGATGCTTTTGAGGTTGGCCTTTGTGCCCAGGGCGGCAACGGAGAAGGCCTTGCACAAGTCATCGTCAAAGCTTCCACGCGAACCGTGGTTGTCTTCGACCGAGTACTCGGCGTCTTCGCGGACGATTCCGCAGTGCAGAATCCCTTGAGCCTGCACGCGCGGAAGGGTAAGCGTACGCACGGCCTGCTGCGCGTTCGCGGACGCGAGCGTAATGGCGGACAGAACGGCGCAGGCAAGGCCAGCTCGACGCATCACGGAGTCCAGTTGCCGGACGAGGGGATGCCCGGCTCGGTGTTAGGCCGTGGGTTGAAGTCTTTTGGCATTGGGTTGGGCCGATTCCAATCCGTTGGCGTCAGGCCAAGTTGTTTGCAGCCTTCGTTCTGCATGTGCGGGAAGCTCGTGATGGTTGTTTCCGGGATGATGGCGTAGTCGGGAGACAGGGGCTTGCTCCTGCCGAGCAGACGCCGGTTGTCGAAGCCGGAGAGCATGTCACCGACGAAGGGAACCTTATCGTCGGCCGGCCCGAGGTACTCCTGGCCAAGCCTGGCTTTGCCGATGCTGCGTGCCCGTTCTTCATCAGGCAGATCCGCCAGGGGAATCAGGCCAAAGATTTCGTCGATGAGCTTGATGATCGAACTGTGCTCTTCCATTTCATGTGAAATGCCATTGGCGACGCCGTATGGAGAGATGAGGATGGACGGGATCCTGGGGCCCTGGTCCAGTGGCAGTCCGTGTGGATCGTGCGAGCGCACCTTCGGCTGCGCGTGGTCGTACACACCATCGGATTCGTCATACGCGATGATGATGACACTGTCTTTCCAATACGGGCTGCGCGCAATTGCGTTGATCTCGCGGGCGATGAGAGCTTCACTGATTTGCGAATCGGAGTAGCCGGGGTGATCGTCGTCCCCGGCGAAGATCTGTGCGAGGCGGGGATTGGGGTCCTGAGGCCGGTAGCCTTGAAGATTGCCGTACCCTCCGCGTACGTAGAACACGCCAGAGTCGGGAAGGCGAGCGGATTCGATGTCGTCGAAGAACTCTCCGAGGCCGTGGATGTGAGCCCGGACGTCGGGGTTATTGGAGATGTAGCCGAAGTACGCCGGCCCATTGTGGTGAACCACGTAGCCTTTGTGGGAGGCAACGCCAGCGGCGTCGGTTGGCTCGTGGTCGTAGCCCTGCTGATACCATCCCCAACGGACAGCGGCGGCACCGTGGCCTGCAATTTTCTTAATGTCCGATTCCACGTCTTTGAGATCAAACGAAGGATCGCGGTCTGTATCGGTGGTTTTCTCGATCGCGTCACCCATGAACGAAAGCGGCAGCGTCGCGAAGGTGAGGTTGGGCAGCGGCGCCTTCGACCGGTTTGGCTGGGGCATCGTGTCCTTCAAGTCAAGCATGGATCCCCAATAGGGAAGGGGATTGGAAACCATCGGGAGTGCGGTGCCGTCGGTGGGATTTGCGAGTTCCGGATGCAGCATCCACTGTGTCTCGCCGGACTGTCCAGCGATCATCGCTACCGCATTCGGACCGGAGGGGCCGATGACGGTATCGAAGAAGTGATCGAAGAGCACGAACCGGTCAGCGTATTGCCACAGAAAAGGCACGGTGTCGCAGTCCACATGAGCCATCACGAGTTCGCCTAGCTGTTTGCGCTCGAGCGTCGGGATGCGGGATGGTTTGCCGTTCCGGATCGTAAGTCCCTCTTCGGTCAGCGCGTACTGATCGTTATGCGCGACAAGGTCTTTGTCGAGCGAAAGTTTGCGCGCTATGGCGACGTGGGCGTGGTTTATGCCGGCGACGTCTGCTGGATAGAGGGGGACGACCTTGCCGTTCGCGTCGCGAATCGAGACGGGGATGCGGAAGGGAGAGATGGTGCCGATCGTACCGTCGGTGTCGACCAGCGGCTGCACGAATCCGGGGATCCGGTCCGGCGGCTGCGAGTAAAGGCCATCTGCACCGGGAAAGCTGCCGAAGTAGAAGTCGAAGGCCCGGTTCTCCTGAAACAGGACGAAAACATGCTTGATGCGCTGGCGCACCAACTGCAACTTCTCTTCGTGAGACAGGGTTGGTTCCTTCGCGAGCTGAAGGGCAAGGTGCCGGCTTTCCTTCGATTTTGAGCCCTCAACCACATTCATTCCGTCCTGGGCCACAGCAAAGGACCCGGAAAGGCAGGAGAACAGACAAATTGTGAGCAGCTTCTTCATAACCGGTATGGCCGTGGACTCAACGCAGGCGCGTTGGGTAGATGGCCCCTCCAGTTTGACAGAGTCCGCTTAGAGCTGACGGAGACCTGTTGTCGAGCGCGTCCTTTTCTGTAGGCGTCCTCGTGCGCACGAAAGGGATACGGCACACGTGAAGAGAGGAAGCGGTTGCGTGATCCCGGTTATGTGTCCTACTCCTCCGGCGAGTAGGAGTTGCTGGGTGGTGCGTCGCTAGCATTAGCGACGGATTGCAGATCAACAGCAGACCGGATTGGACCCAAGTGAAACAGGAATATGCGCTGTATCGAGAGCTCAGTTCGCTTCCAGAGCCTAAGCAAGATGAGGTTCGTTCGTCCATCGCCGACAAGTCGGCATCTCCTACACTTGCCCGGATTGGTGCTGGGAGTCGCGGTTCTGTTCAGGCGCGTGTTTGTGCGCGCCTGTCGTGTGTTGCCGGCCGGAGCTGGCGGTTCCAGGCGTGGGGCGCGGTGCTTCATCCGGCCGGGCGAGGCTTTGCTATCTGAAACCCGGGTCAGTCATGGTGTGGAAGTGGGTGGAGCGGGCGTGGAGCGGGGCCCTGTTTTGACATCTTGACGGGTTCGATGTTTCCGTCCTTATCGAACACCATGCGATCGATGGCGAGGACACGTTCATTGGGACCTGTGGTGCCGAGTGGATGGCGATGATAGACGATGTAGAACTCATCGGTGCCGGGGATGTGGAGCACGGAGTGGTGACCGGGGCCCTTGGCGATCGCTGTGGCGGTGACGAGGATCTTGCCGCCGGGAGTAAAGGGACCGGTGGGGCTGGAGCCTTTCGCGTAGGCAACGCCGTAGCTCGCGTCGCCCCAATCGCCTTCAGACCACATGAAGTAGTAGGTTCCGTTGCGCTTGAGCATGAACGGCCCTTCAACGTAGCCCTTGGGCGTGATGTCCTTGTAGAGCGTGCCGTCGGGCATAGGAATGACGTGGGACAGGTCGGGGGCAAGGCGAACGACGTTGCAGTGGCCGTGACCACCGTAGTAGAGGAAGATCGCGCCGTCGTCATCCTGAAAGACCATGGGATCGATGGGCTGGGCGCCGTTGTGATACGCGCCGACGAGCGGATGGCCGAGGGCGTCGATGAACGGCCCAGCAGGGGATGTGCTGAGCGCCTCGCCGATCCCGCCGGGGAAGGAGTCGTGCTCCTGGATGTCATTCGCCGCGAAGAAGAAGTAGTACTTGCCGTTCCGGTGGATCACGGACGGAGCCCACAGCGCATACGCAGCCCAGCGCGATGTTTTTGATATCCAGGATGTCGGGGTGGCGGGTCCAATGGACGAGGTCTGGCGACGAAAACGCGTCCATGGAGGTGTGGAGCAGATAGACGGGGTGCACGACGCGGTCGGTGCGCAGTTCCGTTTGAAGCTTGTTATAGGTGCGGCCCTTGTTGTGGTCAGGCGCGGGGCTTGAGCTGGTGGGATAGATCCAATATTGGCCGTCGAAGATATGGATCTCGGGGTCGGCGTAGTAGCCAAGTTGAGCGAGATGCGTGTTGGCTTGAGCAAGTGCGCAAACGTTGAGGGCAAACAAAGCAGCCAGAGCTGCGAAGCGGAGTCGAAAGCGCAACCTGCACCTGCCTGGAGCGGCGATTTAGGGGTCTTCTCGCATTCTACGGAAGCCAAAAGTTCCGGCACGTCTACGGAAGGCGTGTTGTCACCAAATGCCGACCCATGTGGAATGGCTCGGTCGCCCGCTGTCAGGCGCTGGCCGTGGTGACGGCTGCCGGATTCGCGTGAAGGACCTTTTGGAGCCAATGGCCGGTGTGGCTGTTGGAGTGGGCGGCGATGTCTTCGGGCGTACCTGTGGCGACGACCTGGCCGCCGGCGGAGCCGCCTTCCGGGCCCATGTCGATCACGTGGTCCGCGCACTTGATGATGTCGAGGTTGTGCTCGATGACGAGCAGGGAGCCGCCGCCGTCGATGAGCTTTTTGAAGGCGGCGAGGAGGCGGGCTACGTCTTCGAAGTGGAGCCCGGTGGTGGGCTCGTCGAGGATGTAGAGGATGCGGGACGCGGCGCGCTTGGCGGCTTCGTTGCGGACGTTGGCAGTAGTGGAGCGGGCCTGGGCGAGGTGCTGGGCTAGCTTCACGCGCTGGGCTTCGCCACCCGAGAGCGTTGTGGCGCTCTGGCCGAGGCGAAGGTAGCCAAGGCCGACCTCGTCGAGGACGGCTAGTTTTTCTACGATTTTAGGGTGACCCGCGAAGAAGCTGACGGCCTCGCGTACGGTCATTCCGAGAACGTCGTGGATGTTCTTGCCCTTGTACTTCACCTCGAGAATGGACGACTTGTAGCGGGTTGCGTTGCACTCCTCGCAGGGAAGCTCAACGTCGGCGAGGAACTGCATTTCGACCGTGACCGTGCCATCGCCTTCGCAGACGTCGCAGCGGCCGCCGGGGACGTTGAACGAGAACGAGCCGGCGGTGAGGTTCTTGCGCTTGGCGTCGGGCTGCGCGGCGAAGAGCTCGCGGATGGGGTCGAAGGCCTTGGTGTAGGTAACGGGGTTGGAGCGCGGCGTGCGGCCGATGGGCGATTGGTCTACCAGGACTACATCGTTGAGGAACTGCGCGCCCGAGAGGTCGCGGTAGAGGTGGGCGGGGCTGGATTGGTCGCCACCCTCACCCTGGCCCAAGGCGCTGACCAGGGCGCGGTAGAGCACCTGATGGACGAGGGTGGACTTGCCGGAGCCGGAGACGCCGGTGATGCAGGTGAGCATGCCGAGCGGGATTTCTACGTCTACGCCGCGGAGATTATTGGCTCGCGCGCCGCGCATGATGAGCTTTTCGCGGCCGGGCTCTCGGCGATGACGTGGGACGGCGATCTCGGAGCGGCCGGAAAGATAGCGGCCGGTGAGCGACGCGGGATTCTGCTCGAGCTCGGCGACGGTGCCCGAGGCCATGAGGCGGCCGCCGAGTTCGCCGGCGCCGGGGCCCATGTCGAGGAGCTTGTCGGCGGAGCGGATGACGTCGGGGTCGTGCTCGACGACCAGGATGGTGTTGCCGAGGTCGCGGAGGTCGTGGAGGATGTGGATGAGCTTGGCGGTGTCGCGCGGATGGAGACCGATGGAGGGCTCGTCGAGGACGTAGAGCGCGCCGACGAGGCGAGAGCCGAGCGAAGTCGCGAGCTGGATGCGCTGCGATTCACCGCCCGAGAGTGTGGAGCTGAGGCGGTCGAGCGTCAGGTACTCGAGGCCGACCTGCTGGAGGAAGCTGATGCGCTCGCGCACCTCTTCGAGGATCTTGCCGGCGATCTCCTGCTGCGAGGGTGTGAGCTCAAGGGAGTCGAAGAAGTGCTGCGCGGCGGTGATGGTGAGCGCGCTGGCTTCGCAGATGTTTTTGTCGTTCAGCAGGACCGCGCGGGCTTCGGCACGGAGGCGCTGGCCGCGGCACTCGGGGCAGGGCGCGTAGCCGCGGTACTTGGAGAGAAAGACACGGACGTGGAGCTTGTACTTTTTGCGGTCGAGGTCGTCGAAGAAGCCGCGGATGCCCGGCCATGAGCCCCTGCCTTGCCAGAGGAACTGCTGCTGGGCCTCGGTGAGGTCGTACCAGGGGACGTCGGTGCGGATGCCCTCGGCCTTGGCGGCGCGCTTCATCTCGGCGTGCCAGGGGGAGCGGTATTTGGGCTTGGTCCAGGGGTCGATCGCGCCCCCGTCGAGGGTCTTGGAGCGGTCCGGGACGATGAGGTTGGGGTCGAAGTCGATGGTGTTGCCGAAGCCCTGGCAGCGCGGGCAGGCGCCGTAGGGGTTGTTGAAGGAGAAGAGGCGCGGCTCGGGCTCGCGGTAGCAGCGATGGCAGTTGTCGCACTCGAACGCGGCGGAGAAGCGGAGCGTCTGCGGCTGCGGAGTGGTGCCGTCGTCTGCGGAGCGGGGGACGGTGCGGAAGACGATCTCTCCGGATTCGCGGTAGCCGGTTTCTATGGCGTCGACGAGCCGGGAGCGGACGTCGTCGGAGAGCGCGAGGCGGTCGGCGAGGACGTAGATGGGGCGGGCAGTGGCGGGATTGGAGTCTGCGGCGGCGGTGAAGTCAAGTTCGAGCAGGGATTCGGGGGTGGAGAACTCGACGATGCGGCCGTTGCCGTTGGGGTCGACGGCGTCGAGTTGCCACAGGCGGTTAAAGCCTCGCCGGCGTAGTTCGCCTAGGCGCTCTTTGAGCGCGTCAGTGAGGGCGTCGAAGGTGTTGGTGGGCTCGGGTGCGGCTTTCTTTGTGGCCTTTTTGGCGGCGCGCTTGGCGGGTTTTGGTGTGGGTGGCGCTAGCTCTGCCTCGGACTGGGGGCCCTGCATGGGTTCGAGCTTGATGTCGCGGCGCTGGATGGGGAAGAGCGCGTATAGGCGCGTGCTCTCCGGCAACGCGAACAGGCGCCCGACGATCTCGTCTACCGAGTCGCGGCGGACGACGCCACCGCAGTGCAGGCAGGTGACGGTGCCGCAGCGGGCGTAGAGGAGGCGGAGGTAGTCGTAGATTTCGGTGGCGGTGGCGACGGTGGAGCGAGGGTTGCGGGTCTGGTTCTTCTGGCGGATGGCGATGGCGGGCGCAAGGCCGTCCATGTGCTCGACGTCGGGCTTCTCGATGCGCTCGAGGAACTGGCGGGCGTAGGCGGAGAGCGACTCGACATAGCGGCGCTGGCCTTCGGCGTAGACGGTGTCGAAGGCGAGCGAGGATTTGCCGGAGCCGGAGACGCCGGAGACGACCGTGAGGGCGTTGTGGGGGATCTCGACGTCGACGCCCTTGAGGTTGTGGGTGCGCGCGCCGCGGATGGTGATCTGCGTGGGTGCGCCGGGCGCTGATGGGGCCGTCGCGGGCTCGAGTTGTGGTTCTTCGGCGATCATCTCGTACGGCTACGTGGTGCGCTGAGGGCGCAGTGTTTCGAGGAGCAGGAGGCAGGCGCCGATGACGATGCAGGAGTCTGCGACGTTGAAGTCGGGCCAGTGGTAGTGGACTATGTGGACTTCGAGGAAGTCGATGACGTAGTGGAGGCGGAGGCGGTCGTAGAGATTGCCGATGGCGCCGCCGAGGATCAGTGCGAGGGCGATGGTGGTGCCGGTTAGGCGTTGGCCGGTCTTCCAGAGCAGGCCGAGGACGACGATGGCGGCGAGGATGGAGAAGCCGATCAGGGTGTAGCGGACGATCTCGGGGTTTTTTGCGCCTTCGAAGAGGCTGAAGGCGGCGCCTGTGTTGAGGACGTGGGTGATGCGGAAGACGCGTGGGATGACGACGATGGCGTGTCCCATGGGGATGTGCGCGCGGACCCAGAGTTTGGAGAGGCGGTCGGCGGCTATGACTAGATGGCGGCGATGAGGAGCGGGCGACGGGACGGCGCGTCGCGGGAGGCTTGCCATGCTACGCACGCGCTCCGTGGATGTCGCGGAGAGGTATGGGCGCGGGGGGAAGCCGATGGCTTCGAGGGCGTTGGCGCAGCGGGCGCAGACGTTGGGCCAGCGGGCGTCGGAGCCTACGTCGGGGATGACTCGCCAGCAGCGGGCGCACTTGGCGCCTTGGGCGGGTTCGGCTTCGATGAGGATGGCGGAGGCGTTTTCGCTGGCACCTACGACCTGAACGGTGGCTTGCGAAACGTTGAAGAACTCGGGTAGCGAGGACTCGTATTCGCGCAGGGTGATGGCGTCTTCGGAGCCTTCGGCGACGATGATGCGGACGGCGGCGTCGAGGCCTTTGCCGATGGCCTTGTTGTTGCGCAGGGTCTTCGAGTTCGAGGTTGACGAGTTCGCGGATGCGGAGGAGGCGTTGCCAGTCGGCCTCGATGGAGGCGACGGCGCCGGGGACGATGTCGCTGACCTCGGGGAAGAGCGCGAGGTGGACGCTGGCGGGGCGGTTGGCGACGGCGGGGAGATACTGCCAGACCTCGTCGGCGGTGAAGCTGAGGATGGGCGCGATAAGGCGGGTGAGGGCTTCGGCGATGCGCCAGATGGCGGTTTGGGCGGAGCGGCGCGCGGGGGCGTTGGGCGCGAGGGTGTAGAGGCGGTCTTTGGTTACGTCGAGGTAGAGCGCGCTGAGGTCGGTGTTGGTGAACTCGTTCAGGGCCTGGTAGGCGCGGTGGAACTCGAACTGGTCGTAGGCCTTGCGCATGGCGGCGTCGAGTTCGGCGGTGCGGGCGAGGATGTAGCGGTCGAAGGGCTGCATCTCGGACCAGGGGACGGCGTCGGTGGCGGGCGAGAAGTCGTGCAGATTGCTCAGGAGGAAGCGGAAGGTGTTGCGCAGCTTGCGGTAGTTCTCGCTGACGCGGCCCATCAGGTTTTCGCTGGCGATGACGTCTTCGCGGAAGTCGACGCGAGGCGACCCAGAGGCGGATGATCTCGCCGCCGAGGCGGTTCGCTACGTCGACTGGGTCGACGCCGTTGCCGAGGGACTTGGAGAAGGCGCGGCGTTGCTCGTCGAGCGTCCAGCCGGAGGTGGCGACCATGCGGTAGGGTGCCTCGTCCTTGAGGCCGACCGCGGAGAGCAGGGAGGAGTGGAACCAGCCTCGATGCTGGTCGCCACCCTCGGTGTAGAGGTCGGCGGGGAAGCTGAGTTCGGGCTCGAGTTCGAGGACGGCGTTCCAGCTTGCGCCGGACTCGAACCAGACATCGAGGATGTCCATCTCTTTGCGGAAGTGGGTGCCGCCGCAGTTGGGGCAGGCGGTGCCGGCGGGCAGCAGGGCAGCGGGGCCGTGCTTGTACCAGGCGTCGGCGCCTTCGCGATGGAAGAGATCGACGAGGCTTTTGTTGATTTGCGGGTCGTTCAGGGGCTCGTGGCAGGTGTCGCAGAGGAAGACGGCGATGGGGACGCCCCAGATGCGCTGGCGGCTGACGCACCAGTCGGGGCGTGTGGCGATCATGTTGGAGATGCGCTCTTCGCCCCAGGATGGATCCCAGGTGACGCGCTTGATCTCGTCGAGCGCGCGCTGGCGGAAGGTGGCTTCGCCGGTCTTCTCGCTGCGGGAGAGGACGGGGGTCTCCATGCGGATGAACCACTGCTCGGTGGCGCGGAAGATGAGCGGCTTGTGACAGCGCCAGCAGTGCGGGTAGCTGTGCACGAGGTCGTGCGAGCCGATGAGGGCGCCGCGAGCGCGGAGGAGGTCTTTGATGGGGCCGTTGGCCTTGTGGACGAAGAGGCCCTCGTACTCGGGGAGGCCGTTGCGGAGCTTGCCCTGGGCGTCGACGTTGCAGGTGAGGGGCAGACCGTAGCGCTGGCCGGTGGCGAAGTCGTCGGGGCCGTGGGCGGGGGCGGTGTGGACGGCGCCGGTGCCCTGGTCGGTGGTGACGTAGTCGGCGAGGACGCCGAGGACTTCGCGGTCGAGGAAGGGGTGCTGGAAGGTGGCGCGGTCCAGCTTGTCGCCCTTGAAGGTGGCGATGGGCTGCGCGAGAGCGAGCGAGGGCATCTCGTTGGCGGCTTCCAGGACCTGCGGCGCGAGCTGGACGGCGACGATGTAGACGCAGTCGTCGGCGATGTCCTCAAGCGCGACGTAGTCGACCTCGGGGTTGAAGGCGACGGCGAGCGAGGCGGGGATGGTCCACGGCGTGGTGGTCCAGATGATGGTGAAGACGTCGCGGCCGGCGAGGCGCGGGTCGAGCAGCGCGGGGTCGGACTGGTGAGCTTGTAGCGGACGTAGATGCTGGGCGAGGTGTGGGGCGCGTACTCGACCTCGGCCTCGGCGAGGGCGGTGCGGTCGTGGGAGCACCAGTAGACGGGCTTGAGGCCCTTGTAGACGAAGCCGCGCTCGTAGAAGCCGTAGAAGGTCTCGAGCACCTTGGCCTCGTAGCCGAAGCTCATGGTTTCGTAGGGCTTGTTCCAGCGGCCGAAGACGCCGAGGCGCTTGAACTGGCTGCGCTGGAGGTCGACGAAGCCGGCGGCGTACTCGCGGCAGGCCTGGCGGACGGCGACGGGGTCCATCTCGAGCTTTTTGCCGCCGAGTTTCTCGTCGACCTTGATCTCGATGGGGAGGCCGTGGCAGTCCCAGCCGGGGACGTAGGGCGAGTCGAAGCCGGCCATGGTCTTGGTCTTGACGACGAAGTCCTTGATGCACTTGTTGAGCGCGTGGCCGAGGTGGATGGCGCCGTTGGCGTAGGGAGGGCCGTCGTGCAGGATGTACTTGGGAGCGCCCTGGCGGGCGGAGCGGATCTGCGCATAAAGGTCCATGGCGTCCCATGCCTGCAGGCGCGCGGGCTCGTTGGCCGGCAGGTTGGCTTTCATGGGAAAGCCGGTTTTGGGCAGATTCAGGGTTTCTTTGAGCGTCCTGGCGGCGGTTGGGGCCGCGGTTTGGGTCGTGCCGGCGTCCTGCATGCGATCTCCTGGCGCGAAGGGTCCAGGACGTATGTGTCCCGGAGGTTGGCCAAACTTTTATTGTATGGGTTCGCGTTCAGGATGTGCGGATGCACGCCGGCCAGCGGTGAAGATCAGAGGTGTAGCGAGGTTGGAACCGTGCGTGAGACGTCCGCGTACCCATCTACGTCTAAACTGGATAGAGAAGGACCGCCGCTGGGCCCTGTTTGAGAATGTCGGACGGCGCGCGCTTGTTTGAAGCACACTTATGGCCGCAGGCGACAACATACATCCCGACATGGGTCCGGCGTTCGTTCCCGCTCCCGCTCCTGCTCCCTTGCTGTTTTCGACAGCGGGCGGCATCAAGGCACCGCGTTCGCCGGTTTCGTTTTATAGCGCGCTGGGCGCGCACGCGCTTGCGATCGCGCTGATTGCGTGGATGATCGTGCACCACGTGAAGTTGGCTCCGCCGGTTCCGGTGCAGGTAGCGACGGTGCTGACGCCGATCACCACGCCGCCGCCGATGCCGATGCTGCCAAAGGCCGGAAAGATGGGCGGCGGTGGTGGACAGCATGATCTCGCCCCGGTGACGCAGGGGCATCTGCCCAAGCTTGCACAGACCCAGATTGTTCCGCCCAAGGCGCCGCCGACGATTCCGCCGAAGCTTGCCGATTGAACCGACGGTGGTGGTTCAGCCGAACCTGAAGCTCGCGGACAACAAGCTGCCGGACCTCGGCATGCCGAACTCGAACCTGAAGGGGTTCTCGCTGGGGAACGGAAACGGAACCGGTATCGGCAGCGGCAATGGCGCGGGTATTGGGCCGGGCGAAGGCAAGGGCATGGGCGGAGGGGTGTACCAGGTGGGCGGCTCGGTGCGGGCGCCGATCGTGATCTACTCCGTCGATCCTGAGTTTTCGGAAGAGGCGCGCAAGGCGAAGTTCTCCGGCAACGTGCAGGTGGCGCTGATTGTGGACGCTAACGGGATGCCCAAGAATATCCGCGTGGAGCGGGGCGTGGGCATGGGACTGGACGAGAAGGCCGTGGAGGCCGTGCGGCAGTATCGGTTTAAGCCCGCCACGAAGGACGGTAAGGCTGTCCCGGTAGAGATCTACGTGGAAGTGAACTTCCAGATCTTCTAGTTGCCAGAGATAGCGATCTGAGGGCCGGCGCTTGCCGGCCCTTTGCTTTTCGCTACTGCATGGCAGCGGCGCCTTCCGGGATCTCGTCGAAGGTGAGGTTTTCGGCGGGGCTCGCGTTTGCGGCCTTCCAGGTGAGGAACATCGCGCCGTAGCTTTCGGTGGTGCAGCGCGAGGGCTCTACCTGGAGGCGCTCGAGCATGGATTCGATCCAGGAGGGCTCGCCTTCGAGTTCGGCGAAGGTGCCGATGGGGGTCTCATCGAGTACGAGATGGCCGCCTTCGCGGGCGTCCCACTCGGTGCGGAATTTCTCGTAGCGAAAGACGGGTCCATAGCCGAGTTGGGTGAAGATCTCGGCGATGGCGGCGCCGTCTTCGACCTCGGTCTCCGTCTCGATGCGAGTCTTGTAGCGTACGTCCTGCGCGTTCGGCTGCGTGAGCCGCTTGTGCGTAACGACGGAGCGGCCGCCGTACTGACGAACGCGGAGCAGGGAACGCTTCGCCTCGCAGATCACGGGCGGGCGTGTCGTACAGTGTGTTGCTTTCGAAGCTGCGCTCGGTTCGCAGATGCAGGCCGACACGGTTGACCATTGCACGAAAGGCGTCGATGTCGTCGACGCGAAATTTCAGCTCCGTCTCGGGTGCCTGCATGCGCACAGTATAGAAGCCGCAGCCGCTGGGCTAGGATGGGGCGATGCCCACGACCCTGCATTTGAATGCGACCCGCCCGGAGGACATACGGTCTGCGGCGGAGATCTTGCGGGCCGGCGGACTCGTCGCGTTTCCTACTGAAACCGTGTATGGGTTGGGGGCGAATGCGCTCTCCGCGGAGGCGGTGGCGAAGATCTTCGAGGCGAAACAGCGGCCCTCGTGGGATCCGCTGATTGTGCACCTTCCGGGCGCGCAGGAGATCGAGCGCATTGCTCAGCTCGACGGTGATCTGGAGGAGCGCGTCGCGCGGCTTGGAGAGGCATTCTGGCCGGGACCGCTGACGCTGCTGTTGCCGCGACGGCCGGTTGTGCCGGATGCGGTGACCGCGGGGCGAGCGACTGTGGGCGTGCGGGTGCCCGCGCATCCGGTCGCGCAAGGGCTGCTGCAAGCCGCGGGCGTGCCGATCGCCGCACCCAGTGCGAACCGATTCGGGCACGTGAGCCCTACCACCGCGCAGCATGTGCTCGACGATCTGGACGGGCGTATCGATGCGGTTCTGGACGGCGGACCTACGCTGCTGGGATTGGAGTCGACGGTGCTGGATCCATCGCCGACGCCGATGGTGGTCTATCGCGCGGGCGGCGTGACGCTGGATGCGCTGCGAGCAGCCACCGGGGTGGGCGTGGATTTCTTCTCGAGCGGCGCGGCCGAGGTCGGTGCAGAACCGGCGTCGTTGCCGTCACCGGGTGTGGGCATCCGGCACTATGCGCCGGCGGCGCGCGTTGTCCTGAGCGATCCAGAGGAGGTCGCGCTTTGGCGAGAGGTCGCCGGGGCCGGGCAGCATGGGGCGGTCGGGGTGCTGTTGCCGGGCGATTGGGCGATGCAATCGGCGGAAGAGGCTGTGGTGGTTCGGTGGGGACGATGGAGCGACAGTGAGTCGCTGGCGCGCGAGTTGTTCAGCGGTTTGCGGACGCTGGAGGCGCAGGGTGTGAGGACGATCGTGTGTCCTTTGCCTGAGC
Organism: uncultured Verrucomicrobiae bacterium; assembly: GCA_963795955.1. Taxonomy (GTDB): domain Bacteria; phylum Acidobacteriota; class Terriglobia; order Terriglobales; family Acidobacteriaceae; genus Granulicella. The sequence continues at coordinate 66,190 of CAWCJK010000006.1, read as the reverse complement.
CCGGCGGGTTGCGCGACGCGCTGCGCGATCGGTTGTTGAAGGCCGCGCGGACAGCGTAAGGCGAGCGGGATTCGCTACTTCATCACGCTGCCTGGCGCATGGCCGTCGCTGGTCTTGTACATGTACTTGATCGCGGATTTGTACACAAGGACGCGTTGACGACCGGCGCGCAGCTTGATGGCGCAGCGGTCATACCACTCGAGCACGCCGTGCAGCTCCTGGCCGTCTTCGAGCACCAGCGTCATGTCTGTCTGCTGCTGAATCTGCTTCTGGAAGTAGAAGGCTTCCGCGTGTGAACTCGGCGTGCTCGGGTGCGAGTCCGGATTCATGGCGTGCGACAACGGATCGGCGCTGTGGGCCGGGTCGCGACGCCGTTCAGCGACAGAAAGGGTCGGACGTATCAGCTTTCGGGTTCCGCTGAACGACTCTGGATCAATGCGGCGCTCGTTGGCTGCGGCCAAAACAACTCCAATGTTTTTGAAGAGAAAAGCCAGGACCGGCTTGCATGAGGGACTTCATGCAGCATGTGGCTGATTTCTGCGTGTGAGGTGTTTCTCACGCCGTTGGATGCACAGATGCTTCAGGACGTCTGCAGGTTTCTGAGCAGACGGTAAGTGCCCGCCCGGCTTTTGACGCCGCTGTTACAGGGGCGTTGCAGAACGCGGTGAACCGAGCCCAACGGCGAAGGCGTCGAGGCTCAGCGAGCGCAGCAGATTGCGGCGCATGCCCGAACGCACGGCGTCCATGCCGGCGAGCGCGGACTCGATTGCGGCGAAGTCGAGTGCGTCGGCGAGCCGCGTGAGGTCGCGCTTGAGGTCGATGTTGCGGACCTGATCGGGGGCGCCGCTTCGCATCAGCAGTAGATCTTCGAGCAGCCGGCCGAAGCGTGTTGAGCAAGGCGTTGGTCTTCTCCTGGCCTTCTGCGCCGGCGCGGTAGCTTTCGGTCATCTTGAAGAGGGCAGAGTGATCGTTGGCGTGCTCCAGTGTGCCGAGGAGCGTGAGCGCGTCGGCGCGTGCGGCGATGTACGCCGCGAGGTCGAAGCTGAGCGCACGGCCGGCTGCGCCCTCGCTCAAGCGCGCGACAAGGTCACGTTCGGAGGGCTTGAGTTCGGGGCGTCGCTGAGCGAGCAGGGCAGCGATCTCCTCGGCCGGAAGCGAGCCGAGCCGAATGACCGCACAACGTGAGCGGATGGTGGGCAGTAGATCGCCGGTATTCTCCGCGAGCAGGATCAGGTAGACGCGCTCGGGTGGCTCTTCCAGCAGCTTCAGGAGCGAGTTCGCGGCCTCCTTCATGAAGGCGCCGGAGGTGATGATGAAGACGCGCGCGGGAGCCTCGGTGGGGACGTATTGGGCGCGGGCGATGACGGTGCGGATCTGACCGAGCTTGATGAGCAGTTGCGGTGGGTCAGGCGGGACGATGAGGACATCCGGGTGCGTCTGCACGAGCACGCGGGTGTCCTTTTTGTCGGTCTCGCGCATCTCTTCGCGGGCCGCGACGGCTTCGGCGATGCGGGGCTCGAGTTCGGCTGATTCGAGGATGCGGGTGCAGTTGCGACACACGCCGCAGAAGCTGGCCAGGGTACGGCCGTCCGGGGCGGTTTCGCGGGGCTGCCGCTCGCATTCGAGCGCCAGCGTAAGCAACAGCGCGAGCGTGTACTTGCCGGAGCCGGAGGAGCCGGCGAGGATCAGCGAGTGAGGTAGCTTGCCGGTCGCGATTGCGGCGCGAAGGTCCGCGACCGCGTGGCTGTTGCCGATGAATTCGTGGAAGCTCGACGGGAGCGGCACAGTTCCAGCCTACGCGACAGGCGCGCCGGAGCGTGCGATCAAGCGCATGCGCATGGGGAACTTCGGCCGGAGCGAGATCTTGGCCTGCGGGATGATCGTCTGGCCAGGTAGAAGATCGAGCCGCCAACGCTGGGCGATGGTCGCGAGCGAGAGGACACCTTCCATCCAGGCGAAGCTCTCACCGATGCACTGACGGCGTCCCCCACCGAAGGGGAAGTACGTGAAGCGCTGGCGTGTGGCTTTGTTTTCGGGCGTGTGGCGCTCGGGGCGGAAGGCGTCGGGGTCGTCCCAGAACTCGGGCGAGCGATGGATGACGTACTGGCTGAAGAAGAAGTTGGTTCCGGGCGGGATGCGGTAGGGCCCAAGCTCGATGGGCGCGGTGGATTTGCGACCCATCGCCCATGCCGGCGGATACAGGCGCATGGATTCGGCGAGGACCATCTCGGTGTAGCGGAGGTTGGGGAGGTCGGCGAGCGTGGCGGGGCGGGTGCCGAGCACCTCGTCGACCTCGGCGTACATGCGCGCGGCGGCCTCGGGGTTCTCGCTGAGCAGGTACCAGGTCCAGGTGAGGGCGTTGGCTACGGTCTCGTAACCGGCGAGGAAGATGGTCAGGACCTCGTCGCGGACCTGCTGATCGCTCATGCCGGATGCGGGGTCTTCCTGTCCGTCCTCGGCTTCGTAGCGCGCGGCCACGAGCATGGAGAGCAGGTCGCCCCGGCCCTCGAGTTCTTCACGACCGAGCGCGCGGCGGTCGGCCACCATTCTGTTCACGAGCGTGTCGAGGCGTGCGCGCGAGCGGCGGAAGCGGGAGATGTAGGGCACGGGCCAGTTGAGAAGCGCTTCGACCTTGGGGAAGACGACGAGGAAGTTGTACATCTTCATGATCGCGTTCACCTCGTCGACCACGGAAAGGACGTCGGGGGTGACCTCGGTGTCGAAGAGGGTGCGGGCGACGATGCGCAGGCTCAGCCGCATCATCTGGTCGCCGATGTCGATGACCGCACCGTCGCGCCATGTGGCGATTTGCTCGTCTGCGCTGCGGACGATCTCGCCCGCGTAGCCGGCGATGCGCTGGCGGTGAAAGGCCGGCGCCGCGAGCTTGCGCTGGCGCATGTGGATGGGGTCGTCTGAGGTGATCAGGCCTTCGCCGAGCAGGATCTTCATCCGCTGCAAGGTCCGCTCTTTGACGAAGCTGGACGCCTGGTTGACCAGGATTTCGCCGACCCAGTCTGGGTCGTTGACGAAGATGATCAGCGTGCCGAGAAAGCGGTAGTGGGCGATGCGGCCGAAGGTGCGGTGCAGATGCAGGAACAGCGGGATGGGGTCCCCGAAGTTCAACCAGGGGCGGCGGATGTAGGTCTGCAGCGGCCGTCGAAGACCGGCGGGAAGGCGCCACTCACCTTCGGTGGTCGAGGGGACGTAATCCCGGTTGCTGAAGGTGTCTTCCATGGGTTCTCTGCGGTTTAGACGCCCGCGGTTCTCAGGAGACCCGCGCGGGGGCGATGCGGTCGCCGAAACGCTCCAGCACGGCGGTAAGAATTCGCTGGGCGATGGATTCGATGGAAGCGCTGTCCCTGATCGCGAGGACGCGCTGAGGTTCTCGCCGGGCGATCTCCTCATATTGCGCGTAGACCCGCTCGTAGAAGCCGTCGTCCTCACGCTCGAAGCGGTTCTCATCCGTGCCGTGCTTCGCCACGTGACGCTGATTGCGCCGCCGTGCGCGCTGCAGGGAACCCGCGAGCGGCGGGAGAAGGAAGATCGCGAGGTCGGGCTGTAGACCGTTGCAGACGGCTTCGTGCATTTGGCGGATGCGCTCGGCCCCGAGGCCGCGGCCGGCGCCCTGGTACGCCTCGGAGGAGTCCGTGTAGCGATCGCAGAGCACCACAGAGCCGGCGTCCAAGGCGGGCCGGATGACCTGGGCGAGCGACTGGGCCCGATCCGCGAACATGAGGGCCATTTCGGTCTCTGCGGCGATGCCCCCCACCGCCTCGTCGCTTTTGGAGTCGAGCAGCAGACCGCGTATGCGATCGCCAAGAACCGTGCCGCCGGGCTGGCGCAGCGTCACAAGCGAGGCGTTCTGGGCGTGCAGCGAAGCGGCCAGGAGTCGCAACTGAGTCGACTTGCCGGAGCCATCGAGGCCCTCAAACGTGATGAATACACCCTTGCTCACGAGCCGAGTCTACCGGACTCCGCCTCGACGCATCTCACCGTAAGTACGCCGTGCGAGAGCAGGAATACGTGCGGCAGGAGAGCCTCATGATCACGTTTATTCTTCTCGCGGTGTTTGCGATTCTGGCGATTGCGTTCGGCATTCTGGCCTACAGCTCCAACCAGCGAAAGAGGGCGAGCCAAAGCGGGCAGGAGGTTGTGAACGCACAACAGGAGGGCGGTGGCCGACCCGCCGTGGGCCGCTCTACAGGGGTCAACTAACGGTCTTGCTGCGCTCAGGGTCGGAGTTGCTCGGCCCACGTTGCGGTCGTGGGCTCGATGCTTACTGTGAGCGTGCCTTCCTGGCCCTCCTGCAGCGCGGGCCCGGTCGAGGTATGGTCCGTTCCGTGCGCGTCTGTCCACGAGATTTTGCTTGTACCTGACCCGAGAATCTTAAAGCGGTACTTGAAGGTTGCGCCCGCGGGCAGTGCGTCTGTCCCGAAGCTGGCACTTGGGTAGTCGAGCTCGATGAGCTGAACGCGACCACCGGAGTGATTTACGACGGTGGCGGCGACGAACGCGGAGTGACAGCCGCCTGCGCACAACAGAGCGGCGCAGAGGGCGCCCGCGTTCAGTGGCCTGGATCTGAGCGAGAGCCTCACTTCGAATCCTCGGTCCGGAGCCGCTTCAGCAGCTCGGGTACGCGTTGCAGGGACGCCACCATTCTGAGCCAGGCGCGGTTTTCCATTGCAGGGTAGCCGCTGACGATGGCGCCGGGGGCGACATCGGATGGGATTCCGGTTTGGGCGGTCGCGACGGCTCCATCGCCCACCTTAAGGTGGCCGGCGACGCCCACCTGCCCGGCGAGGATGACGCCACGACCCAGGTGGCTGGAGCCGGCGAGACCGACCTGCGCACACAAAAGGCTGTTCTCGCCGATGGTCGAGGCGTGTCCAATCTGGACGAGGTTGTCGATCTTTGTGCCGCGTCCGATGCGTGTCTCGCCGACGATGGCGCGATCGATGCACGAGTTTGCCTGGACTTCCACTGCATCTTCGATGACGACCGGACCGGGGTGGGCGGTCTTGATCCATTCGCCAGCCTCGCTGCGGGCAAACCCGAAGCCGTCTCCCCCGATGATGCAGCCGTTTCCGAGAATCACGTCATTGCCGATGCGGGATCCTTCGCGGACGACGGAGTGGGCGTGCGCCATGAAGCGGTCGCCGATCGTGACGTGCGGGTAGATGACCGCGTGCGCCAGGAGCGACGGCGTTCGCGCCGATGACGACCCGCTCACCTATGACCACGTAGGGTCCGACGTGGGCGCCGCGGCCCAACTTCGCGGAGGGAGCGATCACCGCGGTAGGATGCACGCCGGGCTTGTACGTGACCGCGGGGTGAAAGACGGAGACCGCGTGCGTAAAGGCGAGCTTTGGGTTTGCGATTCTGAGGGTTGGGGCGTCGACGGCGGGGAAGTTGGGCTCGACGATCACAGCAGCGGCCCGGCTGGTACGGGCGAGCGAGGCGTACTTCGGGTTCGCGACGAAGGTGACCTCGGCCGGTCCGGCGGCTTCGATCGCGGCGACGCCGGTGACTTGGAGCGCAGCGACATCCGCTTCGCGTGCGGCCCCCGGGACCAGCTTGGCCCCGAGTTCGTGGGCGAGTTCGCCGAGCGTCATGGACGCGATTGTAGCGGAGTGGGACCGCATGGCCGCTGGAGCTTCGAGGAGCTCGGCGGCTGTGCGGCAGGTGGCCGGTTTCACCGGCTGATTCTGCTGCTCTAAAAAAGGTGCAAGATCGCTGCCTCCGGAGTGCGTGTTCGTGTAGAATCAGGTGTCGGGCTGGATGACCGAGTCCTCGTAAACGCAACAATCGGCGTCGTTTAGGACGACTCTGGAAACGACAGACCGCAATAGTTCTTTTCCATGGCCGACTATATCTACCTCCTTCAGAACCGGTTAACTCCAGCACAACGGCGTGCACTGGAGGGCGTACGTGAGGCTGCCCGGACGCGTGGAATGCCCGTGTTTCTGGTGGGTGGGGCCGTTCGTGACCTCAGCAGCGGGGCGCCCGTCCGAGACCTTGACTTCGCCGTACAGGGCGAGCTCGGGGACCTGCTCGACGCGCTGACAAGCGCTGGCGCCAGCATTGCCGGGCGCAATCCGGTCATGTCCTCCGTATATCTGATCTTTCCGGGCGGCGTGCGGACCGAACTCGCTCCTGCGCAGACGGTTACGTACCCGAAGCCGGGGCAGCCGGAGGTGAGCCCCGCGGCTATTCTGGACGACCTCCGTCGACGCGATTTCACTGCGGACGCGATGGCGATCTCCCTGAATGAGGGCTCGTACGGGCTGTTGCTGGACCCGCTGAATGGGATCGCCGACATGGAGAATCGCGAGCTTCGGCTGGTCTCCAACTACGGTTTCATCGAGCAACCGGCGCTGCTGCTGCGTGCGGCCCGACTGAGTCATCGACTCGGCTGGGGGCTGGAGGAGCGCACGCGCGCTCGCTACGAGACCGCCAAAGAGGAGAACTACATCAGCGGGCTTGCCGCGTTTGACCGCGGCTACGAACTGGAAGAGATCTTCCATGAGGACGATCCGCTCGCCACGCTGGAGCACCTTACCGAGGAGGGCTGGAGCGCAGCGCTGTACCCGGCCTGGACGGCTCAGAAGGCTGATACCGAAGGTTTGGAGCGGGTGCGCGATCTGATCGGGCAGATGGAACAGATGGGGATCTTTGTGGACCCGTCGCCCGTGTTCTTCCCGCTGCTCACGGCGAAGCTGTCCGGCAAGGATGCCGCGGCGCTCAAGGCGATGCTCCCGCGTCAGGGATTTGTTCAGCAGATTGACTCGCTGGAGGCGCGTAGCAAGGAGCTTGCGAACCAGCTTACGTCCAGGAATGCCGCTCCGAGCGAAACCTGGAAGCTGTTGTTCGCGGCGGAGCCGGAGATCGTGCTTTGGCTGGCCTTCAACTCGCGCAGCGGTGCTGTCCAGGCGAAGTTCAAGTCTTTCCTGACCGAATGGCCGCAGGCCCGTCAGAGATTGCCGTACGCGCTGATGCAGGAGATGCGGATCACGCCGGACCTGCCGGGCTACGACGATCTGCTGGAACAGCTCTTTTTCGCGCAGATCGACGGCAAGCTGGCGACTCCTGAGGCCACGCGCGCGTTTCTGGAGCCGTATTCTCCGCCAGCGCCCGTGCTGCAGGCCGCTCCCCGGCGTAGAGCCGCGAAGTCGGCTCGCGGACGGGGACGGAAGGCCGTGGAGGTCGAAGAGGCGCCCACGCCCGAAGCGGATGAGACCGGAGAAGAGTTCCCCGGCGTCGCCGAGGTGCTCTCCGATACGGAGCCGAAGACCGGTGACCAGACTGACGGCGATGCCGCCGCGCAACCATCTGCTGCGCCCGCCACAGCGGGGAAGAAGGCGGCGGCCAAGAAGGGCGCTGTTGCGCCAGATGAAGTCTGCCGCTCCGACAGTGAAGGCGGCAGCAGAGAAGAAGAGCACCGCCTCGGTCGCAAAGGCACCCGCGAAGGCCGCAGCCAAAGCTCCGGAGAAGCACACCGCGGCACCGGCAAAGGCTGCTGCGAAGAAGGCACCGGCGACGCCCGAGAAGAAGAAGGCTCAGCCTCCGTCGAAGGCTGCCGCGCCGGCCAAGAAGAGCGCCGGAGCCGCCAAAAAGGCGACGACGCCATCGAAGTCCAGCGGGAAGACGGCTGCGCCCGCGAAGAAGTCGAGCGCAAAGGCGACGGCAACGCATTCCGCGAAAGCGGGTGCAAAGAGCGGGGCGTCGAAGGCTACGCCGCGGCCCGCCGCTAAGAAGGCCGCAGCGAAGAAGAACGCGGCTCCGGCGCGAAAGAGTGCCGCACCGGCGAAACGTCCGGCTCCGGCCAAGAAGGGGCACGCGGCAGCGGCGAAGGGGCGGCGCCGCTAGATCTTTCTGGCTCGCCCCGGGAGATTCGGGCAGCGCTATTCGCGGTGGCGGCGTTTCACCTCGACGTTCAGCCGTTTGATCTTCTGGTTGAGTGTTGAAAGCGGTATCCGGAAGTATTCGGCGGCTTCCGTCTGATTCCAGTTGCAGCGCTCAAGGCGATCCGCGATGATGCGCCGTTCGATCTCCTCCATCACGTCGAAGAGCGACGCACTGGAGTTCTCCTCCAGGAGGGCCGTGGAATAACTTTGACCGCGCAACTGGCTGGGCAGGAGATCCGGCGTGATCTGCGGCGCGCGCGAAAGGACAACAGCTCGCTCCATCGCGTTTTCCAGCTCGCGGACGTTTCCCGGCCAACCGTAGTCCATCATGATCCGCAGCGCCTCGGTGGAGAGTTCGCGGACGGGTAGACGCGTTCTCCTGGGAGAAGACGCGGAGGTAGTGCGCCGCGAGCAGCGGCACATCGCCCTTGCGCTGGCGCAATGGCGGAAGCTCGATCGGGATGACGTTCAGGCGGAAGAACAGGTCCTCGCGGAAACGGCCTTCTTTGACGGCTTGCTGCAGGTTCACGTTGGTGGCGGCGATGATGCGGACGTCGACCTGAATCTCCTGCGTGCCGCCGACGTGCATGAAGCGCCGATCCTGCAGAACGCGCAGTACCTTGGCTTGCATATCGATGCTCATCGTGCCGATTTCGTCGAGGAACAGTGTGCCGCCGTCGGCGACCTCAAACAGACCCTTTTTCGCCGCGACGGCGGAGGTGAAGGCGCCGCGCTCGTGCCCGAAGAGGGTTGATTCGAGGAGGTCGGAAGGGACCGCGCCCGTATTCACGGGTACAAACGCGCGATCGCGTCGCGGGGAGTTAGCGTGAATCGCCTTGGCGATGAGTTCCTTGCCGGTTCCGCTTTCGCCCTGAATCAGGACTGTGGAGCGCGTGGGCGCGACCTGTTCGACCAGTTGGAAGAGCTCGAGCATCGGCTCGCTCTTGCCGACGATGTTCTCGAATGAATAGCGCTGTTTCAGGGCGCGCTTGAGGTGAACGACCTCCTGTTCGGCCCGGCTGCGGCCGATGGCGGTGCGGATGTCGGCGAGCAGCTTCTCGTTGTCCCACGGCTTCTGGACGAAGTTGGCGGCGCCGGCCTGTATGGCGTCGACTACGTTGCCGACGGTGCCGTACGCCGTGATCATGATGACCGGCAGCCCGGGCACGAGGCTCGTGATTCTCGGGAGCAGATCGATGCCGCTCTCGCCGGGCAGGGCGAGGTCCAGGAGAAGCAGGTCGTAGGTGTTGCGCGCGAGTTGATCGAGACCAGCGTTGCCGTCCGGCGCGAGGTCGACCTGAAAGCCCTCCAATGTGAGCAGGGTTTCGAGCGAGTCGCGGATGCCTGCCTCGTCATCGATGATCAGGATGCGCGCTCCCTCAGACGGGAGCGGCGAGCTGTGGCTCGTCGGGCAGTTCAGGCGTGGACAACGTTTCGGGGCTCCTTTGCTGTTCCGGCTGCACCTGTGGAGGTGGCCGTGCCGCGGGCAGGGACAGGACGTGTGTCGTCGATCGTGGGGAAGAGCAGACGGAAGACGGTGCCTTCGCCGAGCTCGCTGGTCGCGTCGATTGTTCCACTGTGTTCCTGGACGATGCCGTACGTCACGGCGAGCCCCAGGCCCGTGCCCTTCCGTTGACCATCTTTCGGTTGCGACTTGGTGGTGAAGAACGGGTCGAAGATCTTGCGTTGTACATCGGGGCCCATGCCAGCGCCGTTGTCGGCGACACGAAGTTCGATCTCGGCACCCACCTGGCGGGTGCTGACGGTGATCTGCGGCGCGGGGCTGTCGCCCAGCGCGTCTCGTGCATTGAGCATGAGGTTTACGAGGACCTGTTGCAATTTGCCGCGGTTGCCCGAGATGGGGCCAAGTTGCGGGGCGAGGTCGGTTGCGACGGTGACGCCGGAGGAGCGCATCTGGTGCTCGAGCAGCAGCACCGTTTCGCGCGACGATCTGGTTGAGGTCCACGCGCGTGAAGTCCACGCTGCTGAGGCGTGAGAAGTTGAGCAAGCCGTTGACGATCTCGGAGGCGCGGAAGGTCTGCTGCGTGATCTTTTCGATGACCGGGCCCAGCTTTGCCTGCGCGGATTCGTCCATGCGCAACTGCTTGCCGAGCATCTGGGTGTAGCTGGAGATGACGGCCAGCGGGGTGTTGACCTCGTGGGCCACACCGGCCGCAAGCAGCCCGATGGACGACAACTTCTCGGCCTGGGTGAGTTGTGCCTCCATGCTGACCTGATTGGAGATGTCGTCCACGATGACGATGCGACCGACAGCTTCGAGATCGCGGTTCAGGAGCGGAGCGACGGTGATGTTTGCGGTGCGCGGTTCGCCGTCGGGCAGCGAGAGGCGGAACTTGTAGAGGGTGTGGATGCCCTGTTCGGTCTTGAGGTGATCGAGTTCGTCGGCGAACTCCGGTGGCAGTACCTCGCGTGCGGGGCGGCGCAGAACATCGTTGCGCGTGCTGCCGTGCATCGCCTCCATCTGCGCGTTCCAGCTTTCGATACGGTCGTCGGGGTCGAGCGCGAAGACGCCGACGTTGATCGATTCGACGATGTTCTCGTTGAAGTCGCGGAGACGTTCGAAGTCGAGGATCTTTTGCTCCAGACGGCGGTAAAGCTGGGCGTTCTGGATGGCGATACCGATGTAGCCGGCGAGCGATTCGAGCAATTCCATGTCCTCGCTGGACAGGAAGTCACCTGAGCCGGTGCGGCCGAGGCCGATAACGGCGACGGTGCTTTGGCCGCCGCCCTCGTGACGTGCGGCGCGGCAGGGGACGTAGTAGTGCAGGTCGAGGGCAGCGGCGGTGGCGCGCTGCGGGTCGGGGAGGCGAAGGATCGACTGTGGGGTCTCGAAGAACAGGTGAGAGCTCTGGTCATCCGGGCCCAGCGCCAGAAAGCCGAGGTCGAGCGGACCGTTGGTGACGGTCGCGCCAAGGCCGTGCGAGGCGACCAGCGTGAAACGGGGTCTGCGGACGGAGTAGCCCTCGTCGGCGAGGAAGACGGCCACGCGGGTGACGAGCAAGGTATTGTGCAGGCGCTCGACGACTGAATTGACCAGGGCGTTGAGATCGGTTTGGGCGTTGAGCTGCCGGCCGAACTCGACGAGGGTCTCGCGGTAGTTCACGCGTTTCTGATCGAAGAGCCGGTCGACCCGGGCCTGAATGGCTCGCTTGAGGGGATCAAAGACCAGCCCGGTGACGATGACGGCGATCATCAGCCCCCAGATGCGGAGGCTTTGGAGGCCTTTCAGGTGTTCGTGGACGATCTCGGCGAAGGCGGCGATGACGCCAAAGTAAAGCCCGACGAGAGCCGCGGTCGCGAGCGTGTACGCCACGCCGCGCTTGAAGATCAGGTCCACGTCCATCAGGCGGTAGCGCACGATGGCCCAGCTAAAGGTCAGCGGCAGCAGAAGCAGCGAGAGCACCGCAAGCTTGCTGAGGAATGCGGGGACGTTCCAGTCGGCGAGGTAGGGGATGACGTACAGCGCCGTGAACGGCGTGATGGTGAGCAACGTACCGCGCGAAAGCCACTTAAGTTGCTGGCGCTCCAGCGCTTGCTTCTCGCGAGCGTACCGGAACCAGAAGACGCCGGCCGCAGAGACATAGAACATTGCGAGATAGGCCAGATCGATCTGGTCGAGACGGTGCGTCAGAAGACCCGTCACTGACCAACGGGTCAGCGAAAGGTAGCGCAGATACAACAGTGCGGCGCCCGGGAGGTACAGCAAGGCGTAGGCGGTCCGCTTCAGGCGCGACGTTTCTCCCGAAAAGCTAAGGGCAAAGTGAAGAAACAGCGCGGGTTGGAGCGCGCGGGCAAGCGCGTTGCCGATGAAGATGACCTTGTCGAGACCGTCCAACTCGCCGGTGTAGCGGAACGCATACAGCACGAACGAGGTCAGGCAAAAGACGAAGAAGTGCGTGGACTGCGGCGCGGTCCAGCGTCGGAACAGAACGTAGAGGCCAATTGCCAGGTAGACGAGTGCGATGAGCCTGAGCACCTGGTAGTCGGTGCTGTCAGCGGGCGCCAGGTATACGCCGATCTCGAGGGCGGTGGACTGCCTCGCGGCCCCGGTGGAGCGCAGGAGAGAGTAGTTGGCGTGCCCCCAGACGCCGGTCTGGAAGATCGCTCGCTGCGCCGCGGCGAGACGGAGGGTGGGGATCTCATTGATGGCGGTGAGGACGTCGCCGGCCCGGATACCGGCTCTTTGCGCCGGGGTGTCGCTCGGGACGATCTTGGCCAGCAGGCCGCCGTTGGTCTCGGTCCAGAGCACGCCGTCGGTCGGAACCTCGAAGTTCGTCTCCTGGACGAGGTTCGCGATGGCCAGCGCCATAGCCGCCAGGGTCAGCACAGCCAGGACTAAGGCGACCAAGCGGGTTTGAGCTGGGGTCTTCATTACTCGGGCGGCAGAGAGTGGTGACTAAGGTTCCATTCACACGCTTAGCAAACGAAGGGCCAAACAGACATCCGTGTACATTCGCTGTCCTTAGCAGGATAGACGCAGATCCTGCACGAAATCATAAGCCTCTCCCATTTTGCGTAAACCTACGCAGGCTCGGCGGTTGAATCGTGGGCACGGAAACTCTGGCTGAGCGATGCTGTTCCGTATGCGGGAGCCGCGGCGGTCCACGGTAACGGTTAACGGATTGGCCCTCTCGTACCTCGAATGGGGTGCGCCGGGCGAGGAGAGGCCCTCGTTGCTCTGCCTGCCTGGCTTGGTCGCGACGGCCGAGAGCTTCGCGGCGATGGCCGATTGTCTTCGCAGCGATCAGCACGTCGTGGCGGTTGACCTTCCGGGGAACGGAGGGTCCGAGACCCGCAGGGACCTCGACGTAAGCTTCGCGGGTCTCGCGCAGCTCATTGTGGCGTTCGTGCCGGCTGCTGGCCTGCGGCGGCCGGTGGTGGTCGGTCATTCGCACGGAGGAGCGGTCGCGCTCCGGATGGCTTGGGTGGACTCCAGAGGCTGTTCGGGCGCTGGTCCTGCTGTCGCCTGCACATCCGTTTTCGGGGCACGAACGGACGGTGGTCCGGTTCTACCTTTCGATTCCGGGGAAAGTCCTGGCCCGCGTGATCCCGTGGTTGCCGAGACGGCTCCAGTTCTATGCGTTCCGTCAGATGCTTGGATCAGGCACTCGCTTTGACCCCGCGGATTTCCTGCCGTACTGGCGCAATCTGCGGCAGCCGGGGACTGTGAAGCATGTTTTGCGGCTGCTGAGAAGCTGGCAGGCAGACATGGCGGAGCTCGGACGAGACCTGGATCGCCGCGCACTCGCAACACCGGCGCTTCTGATCTGGGGAGCGCAGGACCCGGTCGTACCTGCGGCGACCGCACCGGCCTTGCAGGCCCGGTTGCGATGTGCGGAGTTGGTGAGTCTGCCGGCGACCGGGCACCTGCCCGCTGAGGAGCAGCCACGGGAGTGTGCGCGGCTGGTTGAGGAGTGGCTGGTCCGGCTCAACTCGCAGCCGGAGCCGTGAGGCGGAACTCGTCGGAGAGCCAGGCGCGGATGGCTTCGCCGAGGCGGTCCAGCTTGGGCGCGGGCGAGTCGGGGGTCCCGGCGAAGAAGTGGTCGGCGCCAGGGACCCAGACGAGCCGCTTGGGTTCGGATGCGGCAACAAGGTAACTCTCGAGCACACCGCGCGGGCTGAACTCGTCGGTGTCCCCGGAGACGAAGAGCTTGGGTACGGTGCCGCAGGCGGGCAGGAAGGTGTAGCGATAGTCGCGGCCAGCGGCACGGACGGGCAGGCCGATGCCGACCAGGCCGGCGATCCGCGGGTCTCCGCAGCAGGCGCGAAGACCGACGTTGGAGCCGAAGCTGAAGCCGGCGAAGAGGATGGGCAGGTTGGGGAAGCGGTTGCCGAGCCAGTCGAGCGCGGCCCGGACGTCACCGACCTCGCCGCGGCCCTCGTCATGCGCGCCCTCGCTGAGCCCGGTGCCGCGGAAGTTGAAGCGGAGGACCGGCAGGCCGAAGTGCGAGAACGCCTTGGCGGCGTGGTAGACCACCTTGTTGTGCATCGTGCCGCCGCCGAGCGGGTGCGGATGAGCGACGAGGGCGGCGTACGGAGCGTCGGGGTGGCCGGTGTTCAGCAGAGCTTCGAGGCGACCGACGGGACCGCGGAGATCTTCGATGGTTTGGACTGTCGGGGTATGGGAGCGGACGGATTCCGGGCTGGACATCAGTTCCGAGTGTATCGGGGTGGCCGTGCTGGCTTGGGTATGCTGGAGGTACATGCCTCCCGATCCGATCGCGCTTACCCGCCAGCTTGTCGATATCGAGTCCACAACCTTTCATGAGGGGCCTGCGGGCGAGTTCCTGGCGCGGTGTCTGGCCGAATTGGGGTGGGATGTGGAGCGGCAGGACGTCCCGCAGGCGGATCTAGCCAAGACACCGGGCGGAGGGACGGGGCCACGCTTCAATGTGTACGCGACGGTTCCGGGGTCCAGGCCGGAGGTAGTGTTTTCGACGCATATGGATACGGTTCCGCCGTTCCTGGGGCCGTGCCGTGAGGACGCCACGCACCTCTATGGACGTGGGGTTTGCGACGCCAAGGGGATCATCGCCGCCCAGATTGCGGCCGCGGAGCGGTTGCGCGCCGAGGGACTTGCAGTAGGTCTGCTGTTCCTGGTCGGGGAGGAGCGTGACTCCGCGGGGGCGGCCGTGGCAAACCGGCAGCCGCGCGGATCGAGGTACCTGATCAACGGCGAGCCGACGGATAACAGGCTGGCGCTGGCGTCGAAGGGCGCGCTCCGCGTAGAGCTGTTTGCGAAGGGCAAGATGGCGCACTCGGCGTATCCGGAGCTGGGAGATTCAGCGATCGACAAACTGCTGGCCGCGCTCAAGGATATCCAGGCGCTGAAGTTGCCGGTGGTGGAGGGGATCGGCGAAAGCACGCTGAACGTGGGGCTGATCTCTGGGGGACGCGCGCCGAACGTGATCGCGGACAAGGCCGAGGCGCACATCCTGGTGCGGCTGGTCGCGCCATCGCAGGAGGTCCGCGACGCGATCACGCGGGCGGTGGCGGGCCGCTGCGAGGTGGAGTTTTCGCTGGACCTGCCGTTTGTGCAGATGCGGGCGCTGGACGGCTTCGAAACGATGATCGCGAAGTTCACGACCGATATCCCGGGGCTGACGAACTGGGGTGAGCCGTTTCTGCTCGGGCCGGGAAGCATCCACGTCGCGCATACGCCGGATGAGCGGATCGAAAAGGCGGAGCTTCTGCGGGCGGTGGACCTGTATTGCGAACTGGTCAGGCGGCTGGTGGGATGACGATGGCGGCAACAGAGGTTCGCCGCAAGCGGCGCCTCCATGTGGTCAGCAGACGCGTGGCGCTGGGGTTGGCGGCACTGTTGCTGGCGTTCGTCGCCGCAGTCCTGTGGGCTTACACCACGGTTCCGAAGCAGAACAATAGCGATCCGCGGGTGGACGCCATCCTGGTTCTGGGGACCCCGACGGGGCGGGGTGGTGTGGTGACGCCGATGCAGCGCTGGCGCGTCGATGAGGCCGTGCGCGAGTACAAGGCGGGCCGGGCGCAAAACATCATCATCAGCGGCGGGCCAACGTCGTTCGGGTTTGTGGAGGCGCGCACGATGAGCAACTATGCACGCCTTCGAGGTGTGCCCCCGTCCGCGCTGCACGCGGAGGGCACCGCCATGACCACGGTGGAGAACGTCAGCAGGAGTCAGCGCATCCTGAACGCGAACCGATGGCGCCGGGTGGAGGTGATCAGCAGCGCCGAACATCTGCCGCGCGCGGCGCTGATCCTCGAGCACTCGGACCTGTTGTGGCGCGTGCATGCGGCGCCCACGCCGGGACGGAGCCGGCTGCAGATCGCGGCGGCGTACGCGGAGGAGGCGGTGGGCACGGCGGCCATTCGCTGGTTTGGACTGAGGGCCGAGCCGATGCTGCACGGGTTAGCCAACGTGCAGCATCGGATTGTGCTGGGGATGTTGTGGGTGGGGCACAAGCTGGGACTGACCGATGGGTGACGCCGCGCGGCGTTCAGTGCGTTGCGAACGCTTTGTTCATCCCGGCGAAGACCTGGTCGTAGTTGCCGTTCTTCTCAGCGAAGCGGAGCGGGTGGACGCGCTTCACGAGGACTTCTCCGGCGGGGATCTCGGCTGACGCGGGTGGATTCTCGAGCAACGACACGGTTTCGGCGATGTACTCCGTCGAGGGGCATGGCGTTGGGGTCGGTGGTCTGGTGCGAGCCGGTGAGCTCGGTCTGCACGTACGGCGGCGCGATCTCGAGCACCTCGACATTGGTGTCGCGGAGTTGGTAGCGGAGGGACTGCGTCCAGGAGTGGATGGCAGCCTTGGTGGCGCAGTAGGTGGGAAAGGGCGTGAGCGGGACCGAAGCCAGTCCGGATGACACGGTCATGACCGTGGCTTTGGGCTGGGCGAGAAGTTGCGGCAACAGAGCCAGCGTGAGTCGAATGGGCCCGAGGAGATTGATGGCGATGGTCTGCTCGGCTGTGTGAAGCGACTCGGAGCCGTTGCGTAGATCCTCCGTTTTCATGATGCCGGCGTTGTTGATGAGCACGTTGAGCGCGGGGAACTCCTGCTTGACCTCGGCGACGAAACGCTGGAAGTCGTCCGGGTTTTCGATGTCGAGCGGAAGCGAGCGCATGCCGGGATTGGCGCGCGTCGCCTCGTCGAGCACGGACTGGCGGCGGCCGGCGATGATCACCCGGTTGCCGCGCTTGTGGAACTCTTCCGCGAGGGCGCGGCCGATGCCGGATCCGCCGCCGGTGATGAGGACTGTGTTGCCGCTGAGGTTCATGAGGGCTCCTGTGTGAGATGGATGTGTGCGGCGAGGGAGCGATGCAGCGAAGTTCGACGGAGATGAGTGAACGCGCGATGGACGGGATTGGAGGCCGCGGCCGGGGTAACACCTTAAGGGGATTACTTTGGTCACGTTCCCGCCCTTACGCTCTTCGTAGCACCAAAGGAGTTTTCTCATGCGTTTTGGGCCGGCGATTGCTTGCGCTTTTCTTGCTGTTCTTACTGTGGCCGCGAAGGCCGATGCTTCTAACCCGGTGGGCGGGTCCGGTGGTGGATTCACAGGCACTGGCACGCTGTACACGTCGCCGAACGGCGACGGAAGCTACACGATCACCGGGATCACGGGCACGGGCGTGGACGGTCTCATCGGTGTGCGTGGGTTTAACGCAAATGACAACCAATTGTTCCCGAGCGGGACGCCGATGCTGGATGCGCAGGGCTTTGGGTTTACGGATACGAACGGCGACACGAACTTCCAGGTTGATCTGTACTACTCGACCACAGTGAGCACGTATGAGGCATACATCCTGGATTCGGATGGTGTGCAGATGAACATACCGGTCAAGTTCACGCTGGGCCAGGCGACTGGCGAGAGTTCAGTGCTGCACCGTGCTTCCTTGCTGAGCTCCGGGGGCGTGAACACAAGCGTGACGGCGTTCGACTTTTCGTATTCGGTGGCATCGGCCAACGGCGCCGCGGCGACGCCGGAGCCCTCCAGCTTTGCTCTGCTGGGAACGGGGTTTCTGGGGCTGGCTGCGTTTGTGCGGCGACGGGTTCGCGGCTAAGGCTCGCGGCTGTTATCAGTTCTGCCAGTTGTCCAAAGGCATGCGGCCACGTACAGATGACGTGGCCGCATGCCTTTTCCCCGTCCGGGGACAAAGAGGCATGGGCAGATCGGAGCGAGCGTGGGAGTCAGTCGCAGGGATGTGCTGAGGTTGAGTGCCGGGGCGCTGGCTGGGATGCTTGCACCGCAGGCGCTGGCGCAGGAGCCGAGTGCCCCTGTGTTCAAGAAGCCGGGAACTCCCGCAGAGGCGGTCGAACTGCTCATGGCGGGGAACCGGCGCTACGGGTCCAGCGACCTGACGAGCTTTGCGGCGGACCGGGCGATTCTGAGGGCGCACTCGGAACAGAGCCAGGAGCCGTTTGCAGGGATTCTTTCCTGCGCGGACTCGCGGGTGCCCCCGGAGATTTTGTTTGACCAGCCGCTGGGGCACCTGTTCGTGGTGAGAGTGGCCGGGAACATCGCGGCTCCGGATACGATTGCGAGCCTGGAGTATGGCGCAGCGGTGCTGGGGATCAAGACGATCATGGTGCTGGGCCACACGAACTGTGGGGCGGTGAAGGCCGCGGCGGCAGGGAAGGCTGTTCCGGGGCAGATCAGCACGTTGTTCCCGTTCATCCACCCGGCGACCAAGTCGGGCATCCCGGTCGACAAGGCGAGCGCGGAGAATGCGGCGTGGCAGGCGTCGCTGCTGCGCGAGACGTCGCCCGTGATTCACCCGATGGTGGAGGCCGGGACGCTGAGCGTAGTCGCGGCGATCTATAACGTGGCCGACGGGACGGTGGCGATGGTCGGGCAGTAGAGCCGGACGCGGTCGACGCGGCGTCTGCTCAGGGTTATTGCGGGTGCCAGCTGGTTTCGAGCTTGACGGGAATCTCGTTGCGGATCGGCACGGTGAGGAACCGGGGCGGGTCGATCTTGAAGTCCGTCAGGGTCGCGGGGACGACGCCGGTGATGACGTGTTCGGACCCACGGATCTCCTGCTGAAAGTGGACGTGCGTGTAATGGGCGGTCTGGCCCGCGAAGGTGACCTCGAGATCAGCGTCGAAGCCGGGCTGGGTGGTGTCTGCTTCAGGCACGCGCATCCGGACGGAGACGACCGGGAACTCGGCGCCGCGAACGACCTGAATCATGTGAAGGTCGCGATTGGTGTCGCCGGAGTCGAATGTCTTGACCGGGGCCGCGACGAGGAAATCGCAGACCCCGGAGTGGCAGACGCCTTTGCCCTTCGCGGCATGCGAGGTGCCCTCGACCTCGTGCACGGGGTGCGTCATCTTGTAGGTCAATGAGGAACTGTCGAGGAGCCAGGTGCTGTCTCCGGGTGTCTGGGCGAACGCGGTGAGTGCAAGGGCAAGAGGAAGGAAGCAAACAGGGAGGCGAACAGGATTCATGCTTACTCGGCACCGGAGGTGGTGCTGGGGGTGGGAGTGGTGATGGTGGACGTGTCGGAGTGGTGTCCGGGGAAGCGGATGGGCCAGGACACGGCGACGATAGAGCCGACGTAGGCGCCCGCGGTGATGAGCGCGACGGCGCCGTGGGCGGAGGCGATGCCGCTGACCTTCTGGCCGTTGGCCGCCTGGTTGTACGCCATCGCGCCGAGGATCGGGGTGAGGATCATGCCGGGGGCGTGGATGGCGACGAGGTACTTGTGGAGTTTGATGCCACCCTTGGTCGGGCCCTGGCCGGGGATGCGCGGGGCCTTGATGGCGTACCAGGCGGTGCCTCCGTAGAGCAGGACCGAAGCGCTTCCGAGCGCAACGTGAATATCGCGGCCGACGTCGTTGTTGCCGCTGCGCGGATCAGGCGGTGCAAGGCCCGAGGTGAGGCAGGCTGCGGCGATCGGCACGAGCGTGATCAGGCCGAGCGTCTGGTGGACCTTGAGGTCATGGGTTCGGCGGTCGAGCCGGTGCTGCGCGTCGGGGTCGGCTTTGGTCTGCGTGGGCGACAGGCCGAGATCACCCAGCGACGGAGCTGTCGGAGGCGTCGGCTGCTGCGGCTTCTGTTGAGAGGAAGACGATTGCGGTTCCGGAGCCGAGGGGAGGTCGCTGGTGCGCGCCTGTAGACCTGGGGCAGTGGCAGTTTGCGCGTAGGCAGAGGCGACGAAGGCTGGCGCGAGGAAGGCGAGAACGAATGCGCGCCTGCGCAAGGAAAACGGCATGTGGCTCCTTGAAACGGGGTACTTTCGCAGAATAGACGGAAGCCGGATTTGAACGAGTACATCGGTGAACGGATCGTCATGCGGACGTTATGTGTATTGCAATGGGCGCGACTTGGTGCCGTTGTCGTGTTCGGAAGCTGGGGAGCATCTGCCGGGTTTCGTACTGGTTTTCAACGACTGATCCCGAGAAACCGGGCAGTAAACTTGAGGTATGGCCGCCGAGTTTACCCACCTCCATCTGCATACGGATTATTCGCTTCTGGATGGAGCGTGCGACGTCGACAAACTGGCCAAGCACCTGACCAAGATCGGGCAGAAGTCGGCGGCGATTACGGACCACGGAAACATCTATGGCGCGGTGCACTTCTTCGACGCGATGAAGAAGAAGGAGCTGAAGCCGATCCTGGGCTGCGAGCTTTATATCTGCAAGGAAGACGATCATCGGGGGAAGCCCGATCCGGAGTCGAAGTACAACCACTTCCTGGTGCTGGCGGAGAACGAGGCGGGGTACCGGAACCTGGTGCAGTTGACCTCTGAAGCGGCGCTTCATGGGTTCTATCGCAAGCCGCGCGTTTCGAAGAAGTTCCTCGCCGAGCACACGGAGGGGCTGATCGGGTTTTCGGGGTGCCTGGCGGGGGAGATGTAGCCAGTTCCTGATGGCGGGGGATTATGCCTCGGCCAAGCGGGTGGGCGGCGAGTTCGAGGAGATGTTCGGGAAGGGGAACTTCTTCCTGGAGATCCAGGACCACGGGCTGGAGCCGGACAAGGGCGTCACGGAGGCGATGTTCCGGCTCGAGAGGGACCTCGGGATTCCGCTGATTGCGACGAATGACTCGCACTATGTGGCGGCGGATGATGCGCGGTCGCACGAGGTGTTGCTGTGTGTGCAGACGGCCGACTCGATCAACAACCCGAAGCGGTTCCGGTTTGAGAAGAACGAGTTCTACATCAAGTCGGCCGACGAGATGCACCGGTTGTTTGCGCACGCGCCGGAGGTGTGCACGCGGACGATGCAGTTCCCGGAGCGGTGCAACCTTGAGCTGACCAAGGTGAAGAACCCGTTCCCGAAGTTTCCGCTGCCTGAAGGCCTGACGATCGATGACTACTTCGAGCAGGTGTGCCGGGAGGGGTGGAAGAAGCGGCGCGAGACGGCGGTTGCTCATCTCGAGGCGCGGGGGATTCTGCGGAACTCGCTTGCGGCGTATGAGGAGCGGCTGAACCGGGAGATTGAGTGCATCAAGAGCATGAAGTTTCCCGGCTACTTCATGATCGTGTGGGACTTTATCCGGTACGCGAAGGAGCACTCGATCCCGGTGGGCCCGGGGCGTGGATCGGCGGCTGGGTCGCTGGTGGCGTACGTGATGGAGATCACGGACGTTGACCCGCTGCAGAACAACCTGCTGTTTGAGCGGTTTTTGAACCCGGAACGCGTGTCCATGCCGGACGTTGACATCGACTTCTGCATGAACCGGCGCGGTGAGGTGATCGAGTACGTCCGCGGGAAGTATGGCGTGGACCAGGTGGCGCAGATCATCACGTTCAACACGATGGCGGCGAAGGCGGCGATCAAGGACGTGGGTCGCGCGATGGACATGCCGTATGGCGAGGTGGACCGGATCGCGAAGCTGATTCCGCCGACGATCGGGATCACGATTGAGCAGGCGCTGAAGGATTCGCCGCCGCTGGCTGCGGCTTGTGAAGACCCGAAGATCCGGGAGTTGATTGAGACAGCCCAGCGGCTTGAGGGGCTGGTGCGTGGGGCGGGTGTGCATGCGGCCGGTGTGGTGATTGCGCCGCAGCCGCTGACCGAGCTTGTGCCGGTGACGCGGACCAAGGACGAGGCGATCGTCACCAGCTATGACATGAAGGCCGTCGAGAAGATGGGCCTGCTCAAGATGGACTTTCTTGGGCTGACGACGCTGACGGTGATCGATGACTGCCTGAAGCTGATCAAGGCGAATCGCGGCGAGACGATCGACATGGCCACGATCGCGCTGGATGACCAGAAGACGTATGAGCAGGTGTTCCATAAGGCGCTGACGAGCGGGGTGTTCCAGTTCGAGTCGGGCGGCATGCGTGATGTGCTGCGGCGGTATAAGCCGACGAGCGTCGAGGACCTGACCGCGTTGAATGCGCTGTATCGGCCGGGGCCGATCCAGGGCGGGATGATCGATGACTTCATCGAGCGCAAGTGGGGACGGCGGCCCGGTGGAGTACATGTTCGCGGAGCTGGAACCGATCCTGCGCGAGACGCTGGGCGTGATCGTGTACCAGGAGCAGGTGATGCAGATCTCGTCTGCGATCGCCGGCTACTCGCTGGGGGGCGCTGACCTGTTGCGGCGCGCGATGGGTAAGAAGGATCCGGCGGAGATGGCGAAGCAGCGCGACATCTTCATGGCCGGCGCGCTGGAGCGCAAGTTCAACAAGGAGACCGCGGGCAAGCTGTTCGATCTGATGGAGCAGTTTGCGGGGTATGGGTTTAACAAGTCGCACTCAGCGGCGTATGCGCTGCTGGCGTATCACACGGCGTGGCTGAAGACGCACTACCCGGTTGAGTTCATGGCGGCGCTGCTGACCTCGGAAACGAGCAAGCCGGAGAACGTGGTGAAGTACATCGGCGAGTGCCGCGAGATGAATATCACGGTGCTGCCGCCGGATGTGCAGATCTCGGCGGCGGACTTTACGCCGGCGGGGGATGCGATCCGGTTTGGGCTGGCGGCGATCAAGAACGTTGGGCATAACGCGATCGAGTCGATCATTCGGGCTCGGGAAGAGCTGCAAAATGCTGACGCCAAGGGCGCTGACGGGGCGCAAAGGATCGCGACGGAAGCTGCGGCGGCGTTCAGCTCGCTTTGGGAGTTTTGCGAGAAGGTTGATCTGCGGCTGATGAATAAGCGCGTGCTGGAGTCGCTTTGCAAGGCGGGGGCGCTGGATGCGTTTGGCAAGCGATCGCAGGTGATGGCGGCGCTGGATAAGGCCATTGAGCGGGCGCAGAAGTCGCAGCGGGATGCGGCGTCAGGGCAGCATGGGTTGTTTGGGATCTTTGACGATGGGCCGGTGGCCTCGAGCGCGAAGGAAGATGCGCTGCCGGCCGCACCCGAGTGGGATGAGTACACGCGGCTGGCGAACGAGAAAGAGGTGCTCGGGTTCTTTGTGTCGGGGCATCCTCTGGACAAGTACCGGGCGAAGCTGCGGAACCTGAAGGGCGTGATCGATACGGCGACGGCGTGCGAGATGAAGCCGGAGCCGGTGGTGTTTGTGCGCGGGCGAGCGGAGCCGCAGAACGAGATCCAGGTGGCGGGCGTGATCACCGGGTTGAAGGTGGCGAAGTCGAAGCGCTCGGGCGAGATGTATGCGCAGGCGTGCCTGGAGGACGCTTCGGGGAAGATCGATCTGATTGTGTTTCCGCAGAACTACGAGAAGCTGGCGGAGAAGATGAAGATCGAGGTCCCGGTGCTGGTGCGCGGGTCGCTGCGGGGCGAAGAGGATTCGGCGCCGAAGATTGCGGTGTCGAACGTGCAGGCGCTAGAGGATGTCGAGGTGAGGCTGCCGGAGGCTCTGCGCATCAAGGTGCCGCTGCACAGCCCGGACGCGGCGCTGATGGAGAAGCTGCAGGCGCTGTTCCGTTCGACCCCGGGCAAGGGCAAGGTGATGCTGCGGCTCGAGGAGCCGGGCGAGTTCTCGGCGGACCTGGAGCCGCATGGCTATGCGGTGTCGGCGGACGTGCAGTTTATTGAGAGCGTTGAGGGCCTGGTCGGCAGGGGAGCGGTGCAGGTCATCGCGTAACGCGGGCTGCCTGCTTCGCTTACACGTGATGCCCGGCTACCGCTTTTGCGCGGAGGCTGCGGTCGATAGCTGAGTGAGCTGAGGTCCGGATCGCCGTCTGGGCTCCCACTTTGGGTAGGCGAGATCGGGCATGGGTTTAGCCTGAAACACCTTTCGGGTCTGGCGCGCGGTCCAGCGGGCCCAGGTCTTGGCCTTCTTGCGGCGCGCGCTGTCGGTCGAGATGCCGGTCCCGGCGTACATCTGCCGGTACAGCTTGGACAGGAGAACGAAGGCGACACGGGCGCGGAGCGTGGGTGTGCAGGCGGAGCGTTTCCAGACGGCATCGAGAGAATAGAAGCGGTCCCAGACGCGTTGTGTGCGGTCCCTGATCTCGTCCGAGCTCATGGACGGGTGCGGCGTGAACATCTTCGGGCGGATGGCTGTGGGGATCAGCCAATAACGGGTGATGGGTATGCCGTCGACCAGTTCCGGATCTTTGGCTTGCTCCTTTTCCCAGCGACCGAAGTCGACGGTGCCAGGGAACGGCGTCATCATCACGAACTGGGCGAAGGTGACGTCAGCTTTCATGGCGAGCTCTACGGTGGCGTCGAAGGTGCCTGGCTTGTCGGTGGGCAGCCCGAAGATGAACGAGCCGAGGACGTGGACGCCGTGTTTGCGAAACGTCTGGAGTTGCTCAACGAGGCGGTCGCCGGAGTAGTTGAAGTCCTTGTAGACGGCCTTGAGGCCTTCTGGCGTGACGGCTTCCACGCCGACGAGCGCGCCCTTGATGTTGGCGCGGCGCATGGCGTCGAGGTACTCGGGGTCTTCTGCGGATTCCATGGTGATCTGGGTGAAGAAGACCATGTCCTTGGGCAGCTTTGCGAGCTCCGCCATGAGGGCGAAGCGCTCGTTGCGCACGGCTAGCAGCGCGTCGACCTTTTCCTGGTTGTTCTGCTCGCGTGCGAGGCGGAGATCGGTCAGGGTGACGGGGTAGAAGTTGTCGTCCGCGAGCGCGATGAAGCGGAAGCCTTTGCGGCGGAGGCCGATGATCTCGTCGATCACGCGCTCGAAGGAGCGTTGGCGGGGCTTTTGCCCGTCGGTGCGCCAGACGGAGCAGAAGGAGCAGTGCTTGGGGCAGCCGCGGATCGTTTGCACAGAGGCCCACATGTACTTGGTGGCGTCCATGAGGTCCCAGCGGCCGGCGAGGAACTCATCGCCTTCGATCTTGCCGCCCTCGTAGATGCGCTGCGCGCGGCCGTCGCGGAGGTCCTCGAGCACGCGCCCCCAGGCGACGTCGCCGTCGCCCTTGACCACGGCGTCGGCATGCCCGCGTTCGAAGGGCTCTTCGGGGAAGAGTGTCGCGTGAATGCCACCGTAGATCACCGTGGCGCCGCGCTCGTGTGCGATTTTGCCGACCTGGTAGCCGCGGAGGGCGTTGCCGGTGTGCACGCTGATGCCGACGACGTCACCGGGAGCGATCGTTTCGGGGTCTAGCGGCTCGAGCGATTCGTCCACCAGGATGGGATCGCCCATGAAGGCGGGGGTGGCGGCGGCGAGGACGAACAGCCACCGCGGGGTGATGACCGCAGTTCCGAAGGAGTTGTCACTGGGATTGATGAGGTGAACGGGCAAACGTGAGCCACTTTCAATAGAGCAGCGCGCTTCAGGACCCAACTGCGCTTGTGAGCAGAACAACTTTCGGTGAAGCTCGCCAGTCACGCGGACGGCGAGCAGCATGTCACATCTTTCCGCTGAGGTCGGCGAGGCCGGCTCGGGCGTGCGCTGAAACCGTACTTAGCGCCACCTTCGACTATACCGGACTAAGGTGAAGGGAGGCTTAAGGTTATGGTTGGAGCAGGGTGACGGCTTCTGGGACGTCCGCTGCCGCCGAGTGTGGGTGAGCGCGTTCCCGAGACAGGCGGACGTGACGAAAACCGTTTCCCGGTACAATCAACAACTGGATCATCATGGCTGAAACAACGCAGCAAAAGTCCGCTCCCGGCCCCGGAGCCCCTGTACCGGAGGCATGGCTTAAGACCGAGGTGGCCCGTCACCCGCAGCGCCCGTACCCGATGGACTATATCGAAGCGCTCTTTACGGACTTCAGCGAAATCCACGGCGACCGCCAGTTCGGCGATGACCCTGCGATGTCGGCGGGAATGGCTCGGTTTCACGGCGAGCCTGTGATGGTGATCGGCAACCTGAAGGGCCGGACGTTGAAGGAGCGCGTCACGCGGCGGTTTGGGTCGCCGGATCCGGAGGGGTACCGGAAGGCGTTACGGGCGATGAAGATCGCGGAGAAGTTTGGACATCCGATCTTTACGTTTATCGACCTGGCGGGCGCGAACCCAGGGCTGGGCGCGGAGGAGCGCGGGCAGGGCGAGGCCATTGCCCGGAATTTGCTGGAGATGAGCCGGCTGCGCGTGCCCACGATCGCAACGATTACGGGAGAAGGCGGCTCCGGCGGCGCGCTGGCGCTGGCGGTGGCGGACCGGGTGCTGATGCTCGAGAACGCGATTTATTCGGTGATCTCGCCGGAGGGATGCGCGAGCATCATGTGGAAGGACGCCGGGAAGAAGCAGCAGGCGGCGGCGGCTCTCCGGTACACGGCGTTCGACGTCCAACGTCTGGGGTGTGTGGATGATGTGATCCCCGAACCGCAGGGCGGAGCTCATGTCGATCCGGCCTGTGCCGTCCAAATGGTGAATGAGCGGTTGGAACGTCACTTTGCCGAGTTGAAGAGGCAGCCGCTCGAGACGCTGCTCGCGAACCGGTACGAAAAGTTCCGCCGTATGGCGCAGTTCTACACCGCAGCCTGAGCGCGCCCGAGTCGCGCATACCACTGGAGATCACTCCGACGTTGGTGTCCCCTCGTCCAGAATCGAAGCTGCCGCGGTTTGCGCATTTCGCGCTGTTTGCAATCGGCCTGCTGTGGCTGCTGGCTTCGCGGGTCGGAGCTGAGAGCGCGGCACAGGGGATCACGCATGCGCTGCACGTGGAGCTGATTCGTCCGCTTCTTGCGCAGGTTTTCCTATTGATTCTGCTGTCGGCAGGATTCACGGCGCTGAACTGGGTGGGGACGCGCAACGGAAGCGTCCGGCAGACGAACGCGCTGCCTGTGCGCGCGACTTCGCTGACGGAATGGCAAAAGGGCGCGGCGCTGGGCTGGACGCTGTTGCTCGTGACGATCGTGCCGATGGCGCTGGTGGGCGACCTGCATCCGCAGTTCTGGTTCGCGCCCCGAGCGTGGGCATTGGCGCTGTTGTCACTGTTGACGATCCTGCTGGGGACGCTGGCGGTCGAGATCTCGTTCCGGGGCTTCCTGTTCAAGCGGCTGATCTCGGCCATCGGCCCGAGCGGCGCGACGCTGCTGCTCTCGGGCATCTATGCGTTGGTGTCGACGTCGTTGGTGAACACGACCCCGTTCAGCTTTGTCGTTAACCTGATGCTGGGCCTGCTGTTCTCACTGGCGTACCTGCGGACCCATGCGCTGTGGGTGGGCTGGGGGCTGCGGTTCGGCTGGGTGGCGTCGATGGCGGTGCTGTTCGGCTTGCCCGTCGCCGGGGTGGCGGAGTTGGCGAATGTGGTGGCGACCAACAGCTCGGGAGGCGTCGGGCTGACGGGCGGACCTTATGGGCCGGAGGGTTCGTTCACCGCTGTGGTCGTTTTGTTCGGCGCGTTCTTCGCTGCTGTATGCGCTGACTCGCGATTACGCCTGGCACTACACCCACGAGGTGATTGTTCCGGGCGGCTACCCGATGGATGTGCCTCCGCCCGCAGCGCATGCGGCGATGGAGGCCGCGGCGCCCGCGCCGGCTCCGCTGGTGCAGATCACGGGGGCTACCCCGATGACAGCCTCGTCTATTCCTCCGGTGGTGCGTCGGGCTGTCCGATGCGGCTCCGGAGCGGTACGAGGGCGAGGCGACCGCGAGCCGCCGAGGTGACGCAGGAGCCTCGGCCCGAAGAGCTCGGCTGAGGCTTTCGCGCGGGTCTTCGAAGCGTGCTTTGTGTCGTAGATTCACACAGCTATGCGGAAACGGTAACTCGCGTTGTTGCGTCCAAATACCCCGCCCGTGACATTTGCGCTTTGCCTGAAGAAGGCGCACAATCTGTGGCATCAGAGGTGATCCATGGGCTCCCGTCTCTGTGTTGCGCCGCTTGTCGCCGCCGCCGTGGCTTGCTGCTCGCCTGCGCTGCATGCGCAGGTCTTCGTGGTGGGGATGAAGACGGCGGAGGCTGATGCTGTCACGGAGTTCCACCCGACGCACGTTCAGTTGCCCGAGAAGCCGCTGGATGAGCGAGGCCGGCTGGACCTGATTCGGAACCTGGAGGCGGAGCAGGGGTTCGCGCACCGCGAACTTCCGCTGGGCGCAGGGCTGACGCTTGCTGGCGAACGGCAACATGACGCCGAAAGAGGACGCGTACAAGAAGATGCTGTACGAGAAGGGCCAATCCGCTGCGCCCGGCGACCGCGTCGAGATCAGCAAGCTGGAGTTCAAGCCTGACCGGATCGTCATCGACTTCAATGGCGGGCCGTATGCGAAGCACCGGTTTCTGAGTCATATCTCCCTGAACGGAATGCAACTCGCGCCAGAGGGACCGGTTGCGACCGGATGCCGCGTGGTCCTGGTCTTCGAGGGCGGCGTTCCGGAGGTAAGCGCGGCGGAGGTCAAGGCGCTGCTCGATCCGGTGGTGGACTTCAAAGCCAAAACCAGCGCGGAGGCTTATGCGGATACGCTGCCGCCCAAGGTTCGTGAGGCGGTGGACGCGCACGAGATCCTGGTGGGGATGAACCGGATGATGGTGCTGGCCGCGTTGGGCGAGCCCAAGACGAAGCATCGCGAACACGTGGCCGACGGGGATAGCGCGATGTATGAGGAGTGGATCTACGGCGACACGCCGCGGCCGATCCAGTTCGTGCGGTTCCAGCACGACCGCGTGGTGAGGATCGAGGTCGCCGAACTCGGGAAACCGGTGCAGATCCGGGACAAGAACGAGATAGGTGCGGCGCCGGCTCCGACACTGGAGGCGCGCACGATCCTGAACGGGGATCCACAGCCGGATGCGGATGGCGCCCGCGACAAGCCCGCACCCACGCTCCGGAAGCCCGGTGAGGCGGAAGGCACGATCAGCGCTCCGGGCATGGGGAAGGTGAACGTGCCGAAGGGCACCCAGAACCTTGCGGCGGCCGGCGAGCGGTAGCATTCGTCCCTGCCGAGCGCGATGGTAAGATAGTCACTGAGCTTTTGCCCGGTTTCTCTGCCGAGCCCTCTGTCAGCCGCATTCAAGCCTGAAAAGAGACAGCAGAAACGTCCGCGTGCCTACAATCGCGCGCGCACCGGACAGGCGACACCTCTGACAGGAGAGAAGAATGGCCAAGATCGCCAAGACTGCTGACCGCAAGAAGGTCATGGATACCCAGAAGAGCACGGATTGCCCGAAGTGCTCGAAGCCCACCCGCATCGTGAAGCGGGTGAAGGACCGCGAGCGCGGCGTGCCGGGAGGAGTGTATATCTCCTGCTCCGCCTGCGAGTTCTTCGAAAAGCTGTAAAGGCGCAAACACGAGACGGCCTGCCCCGAGCGGCAGGCCGTTTTCTTGTGTCAAGAAAGAGAAGAGCCTTGCAGATTGGCTGCAAGGCTCTTTGTGCTTTTTAGGTCTGGAACTAGCGCGCGATCTCGGTGGGGAGTTCGGATGGGGCGATCTGAGGGACCAGAGCCTCTGCGAGGTCGGGGTCGTTCGGCTGCACCCGCTCGACGCGAACCTGGGCCTTGCCGAGGAGCCCGACCTTCTGGGCCGCCGCGTAGGAGAGGTCGACGATGGTGTTCTTCTCATAGGGGCCACGGTCATTGACGCGGACCAGCGTCGATTTGTGGTTCATCAGGTTGGTGACACGAAGCCAGCTGCCAAGAGGCAAGGTGCGGTGCGCGCACGTGAGAGCATTCATATCGAAGCGCTCGCCGGTGGCGGTGCGCTTGCCCTGGAAGCCGCGGCCGTACCAAGAGGCTTTTCCAGTCTGGAACCAGTGATGGGTCGCGACGTGAGCGATCGCCGGAGTGCTGATCGACGGCTTGGCGGGCGGACTGGCGATGACGGTCGCCGAAACAGCGATCACCCCCATCAGGGTCGCAGGATTGCGGCTCAGGCTTGCGGTCCGGCGCAGGGCGCAGAGGCCGCTCGATATGAAAGAAATCACAGTTAGATTGTCTCGTATGGGATGGGCTAAGTCAAAGATCTACAAAGACTTGTTTGTAGAAGCTCGCTTGCGGGTTGACGTTGATTTATGGTAGGCCGCAGGGCCGGAAAGCGTCTGTACCACCCCCGGTTTCGGGCGCGGGCAACCGGTGTTACACGAGGCAGCCGGTGGTAGTTACGGCGCTAAGAAGGTGCTGACGGCAGATGAAGGTGGTCTGGACCATAGCGGGATTCGATCCATCGAGCGGCGCCGGAGTGACGGCGGACCTGATGACCTTTGCGGCACATGGGCTCTTTGGGTGCGCGGGCATCACGGCGTACACGGTCCAGTCGACGATGGGAGTCGCCGGGATTGAGCCCGTCAGCCCGACCCTCCTCCAGAGCACGTTGGAGCATCTTCTGGTCGATCTTCCGCCAGCGGGCGTGAAGATCGGTATGCTGGCGACCGCTGAGCTGGCCGGGGTGGTGGGTGCGTTTATTCGCCGGTTGAGAGAGACTGCCGACCAAGGCCCCGCGATCCCGGTGGTGCTTGATCCGGTGTTGCGGTCCAGTTCGGGGCGGGAGCTCTACCCTGCGTCGGCCCTGGACGTGCTGCACGAGGGTCTGCTGCCGTTTGTGGACTGGGCGACCCCGAACTGGGTCGAGTTGGCTGCGCTGGTCGGCATGACGGTACCGGAGGCCCAACAAGGCGGGCGCGGGATCGAGGCGGCGCTCGCGCGCCACCCGAATCTGAACCTGGTGGTCACCGGGGGCGAGCAACCGGTCCCGACCGAATCGGTGGCCACGAGGGCTGGCGAGACATTCCAAATTCCGGGCGAGCATGTCGAAACGCGGGCTACACATGGGACTGGATGTGCGTTCTCGTCCGCGCTGCTGTGCGCGTTGGTGAAAGGCCGAGGCGCGGAGCAGGCGGTGCAAGACGCGAAGGCCTATGTGACAGGGGCGCTGCGGCGCGCGCCCGGAGTGGGGCACGGGAAGGGGCCTATGGCGCTACTCTGGCCGCTCGCTGGTAACCTGAGCTCTGATGAGTGAAGCACTGACGCTTACGATCAACGGGCGAGAACAAAAGGTCGAGGCGGCGGGTTCGCCCGTGACGCTGCACAGCGTCCTTACCTCACTTTCATTGCGCGCAGACCGCGTGGCAGTCGAACTCAACGGGGAGTTGGCGCCGCGTGCGGCTTGGGCGGAGCAGGTTGTTCGCCCGGGCGACAAGCTGGAGATCGTTCACTTCGTGGGCGGCGGGGCGCATTAGGCCCTGGTCTGCGTGAGCTTACGGAGCAGTGCCTCCCAGCGGTCGCCGTAGTCGGTCCAACCGCCGATGCTCTGAACGCGGTTCAGCGCAGCCTCTCGCATGGTTTCCTGCAGGGCCGGGTCGTCCGCAAGCCGCTGCATGCGATCGGCGAGCGCCGTTGGGTCCCGGACCGGAACGATGAAGCCCTCGACTCCGTCGGAAAAGAGGTCTTCGCCACCGGTGTTGGTGGAGCAGATGACCGGGCAGCCACAGGCCAGGGCCTGGGCTTGTACCAGCGCAAGGCCCTCTTCGATGCTTGGCAGGACCAGGACATGGCTGCGGCTCATCAGGGATGCCAACGCGGGCTGGGGTAGGGATCCGAGGAACTCGACTTCGTCGAGGGGCAGCGTGGCCAAGTAGAGACCGCATCTCTGGCTGGACCGTGCCGACTACTCGGAGCCTTTTCCGGGGCGCCCTGAGCTCCGCGAACGCCTGCAAAAGGTAAGGCACACCCTTTCGGAGGCCTATCGAGCCGGCGAATAGGACCGAAAACTCATCCGGGGAGGCGTGACCGCTGGGTTTGAAGTTGTCCAGGCGCACGCCGTAGGGAATCACGTGGACCTTTGTCGCAGGTACCCCCATTTCCAAGAACGAGCGGCGCGCCATCGAGGATGGCACGGTGATGGCATCGGCGAGGGCATAGATCTCCTCCTCGCGCAGGGTGTCGCGGTCGTCGGAGACGGGCCGGCTAACCCCCCAGCGGCGGTACTCTTCGGCGATGATCTGCTCCTGGTAGCGCTGGTGCGTGGAGCCGCGATCGCAGACGAAGACGCCCCCGTGTTGTTGGAGGAAGCGCCCCGCGCGCAGTGAAGAGCCGGAGATCCCGACGAGTGCATCGATGTGGGCGCCGCTGCGAAAGAGTCGAGCGAGATTGTGCTCGGTCCAAGCGTCAAAGTCGAGTGCATTCCGGTATCCGATCCAGTCCTGAATGCGAGCGAGGTCGAAGTTGGTCCGGGCCAGGAGGTAATCGGGCACGCCCCACCACGGAAAGGTGCGGACTCTCTGGCGCGGCAGGCCCTCCCGCTTAAGCCGCCTCCAAGGCCAGGTGGAATACACGGCTTCGAGATGACCGCGGCGCTCGAGTTCTCGCGCGAGTTCGAAGTGGTGAAAGACGCCGAAGACGGTCTGGAGAACACGCATAGCCGGACCGCACGGGGTCAGGTCGAGGATAGCAAGAGGGAACCCATAAGCGCTGACCGTGGTGTCCGGCTGCCGGCGGGCGCCAGCTTTTGAGGGCGGAATGGCTTACAGGTTCCGCGCCGCCATCTTCTTGTCCGCGAGTTCTTCGATGAGTTCGCGAAGATTTGAGGTCAGGCGACCACTGAGGTGCACGAACGCGAAGCCAACCGTTGTGCGCGAGATCAACGCCCTTACTTGTGCCCGCACGCGAAAGGGAAGCTGGTTGACTGTGAACACGATCTCAACGAAGGCTTCTCTTTCCATCTCAAGTGGATGCTGGAACACGAGACGACAGCCCTCCGCGCTGAGATTAACTATTCTGGCGAGGTATGGAGCCTGCAAGGGCGAGGGATACATTTCAGCTGTACCGACGCAGAGAAAACGAGGGTGGCGTCTTTGGTCCGTCGCGAGCATAGTTGCCGATTGCGCAGAGGGCGGTCAGGAAGATTCGTTAACAGTAAAAGCGCTGCTAGGCAGACCAGCGCGACATAGATTCGCGCGAAGGGCGTACGTCTGCAGACGTGCTGGGATCGGAGTGGGCGGCAAGAAGGAGCTGTTCGCTGGCGTGCGCCTCTTTCCTGTCCCAGGCGGCGCGGGTGTCCAGGACGAGGGTGGCGAGTTGTTCGAACTCAGCGGGCGACCCTTGGTGCTGAATCTGGAGTGTCCGGCTTCTGAGCATCGCGTAAAACTCGGCCAAGCTGGCGGCAAGTTGCGCGTCATCTGTGTACTCGCCCCAGCTCTCGAGATGGCCCAAGAGCAACAGCGCGTGATTGGAGGCTGTACAGCGAGTGGCGACATCCCGACTTCGAACTGCCTCAGCAGCAGTGGTGAAGTCTCTCGCGAGCCGATCATAGACCAGCTTCAAGAGCCCAATCTGTGTGGCTCCTTCGGCGGAAGCCGATTGATACGCCAGGTCAGTTTTCTGTCTGTGCATGATTAGCTCCCGCTCGAGCCCTGCCCGAGTTGTGCCTGCAGCTGCTTCATCGTTGTCGGAAGCTGCTGTAACGCGATCTCGGCCTGGCTGTACATCGAGGTAAGAATGGTTCGTTGAGAGGCGATGTAACCGTTCTCGTAGTTGTTTACGTTTGTTTGAAGCTGCTTGTACTGTTGCGTCATGCTGTTGAGGTCGGCAGCGAGTGATCCGGATGCGGGCTCGTTGAAGCTCTTCACCTGTTTCGATACGGCACTCGCAAACCCGTTCAACGCGGAGCCTTGGAGGAAGCTTTGCACGCCGCTGGGATTCGTTGTGATCGCTCGATTCAGCGCACTCGCGTCGAGGGTCAAGGTACCGTCGTTTTGGGTTGAGATCCCGAGCGAGCCGAGGGTTGTGATGGCGGAGGAGGAGGTTCCCGCTCCTGACGCGATATAGCTTCCGACGCCGAGGAGCATGCTTTGGAGCGCCCGGACCGTGCCGTCGCTTCCGAGCGCGCCCTGTGTCTGGGAACTAGAGTCATACGTGAACTGGGAGCTGACCAGCGAAATCGCTGAGTTGTAATCGGTGACGAACTGGCTCAGAGCCGAGCTGATCTGGTTCACGTCCGCAGCGACGCTTAGCGTGACTTGACTGCCGTTTGTAGCGCCTTCAAGGTCGATCGAAAGGCCGGGGACCACTCCAGTGACGGTGTTCGACCCGCTGGTGACGGGGATCCCATCCACTGTGAGCGAAGCGTCGCTGCCGGTGCTGGCTTGGGTGAAGCCGAAGGTGGGGTCCGAAGACAGGGATACCGGATTGCTGCTGTTGCCGTTGATCGCCAGATGCGCACCGGCCGCGTCTGTGACCACGCTCGCGGAGAGATTCAGGCCTTGATTGTTGATCTGGTTTGCGAGATCGGACAGAGTGCTGCCAGCAGCTACTGTGATTGTGGCAGCGGACGTGCCGTCGTTGAGGCTGAACGTACTCGGCGAAAGCGTAGAGGAGGGGCTGGCGAGCGACGCGGAGTTCCACGTCGTCCCGGCAGTTCCGGCGTCGGCTACGGAGAAGTTCGCGCTTGCACCCGAAGTGTTGCTGACGAGAGCGAGCCGAGAGCCGGTCGCGTCGGTGACTACGCTTGCGGTGATTCCCAAGCCCTTACCGTTGATAGCGGAAGCGAGCGCAGACAAGGAATTGACGCCCCCTGCTCCCAACGTGAAGCTCGTGCTCGTGCCGTTGCCCTGCGCAATCGTCATCGACGAAGATCCCAGTGACGACGTGCCGGTCGGCAGGGACGGTGAGTACCAGGACGCAGAGGTCGCGAGATTGTTGACCGTCAACGACGTGCGTCCCGATGTTTGCCCCGGGCTCTGCCGTCGCGTTCACAACCGATGAGTTGGTGGACGTCACGGTCCTTGCGACAACAGTGCCAGCGGGATCGTTGAGCGTATTGAGGTCGGTGCTCAGGGACGTGAGGGCGTTCTGTATCGACGTCACGGCACTGATCTGCGACTGCAGCGTGGACTGCTGCGCTTGCCACTGACGCTCTGGCGCCTGCGCGGCGTAGATGGCCGCATCGACTGCGGCGGACACGTCGATGCCGGTCGAAGTGGCGCCCGTGGCAGCAGCGAGCAGCGAACTGAGATCGATTGAGTTGGAACTCGAGGTTGTCGACGGAGAGGCCGACGAGAGCAGCGAATTTAAGGAGGAGATGGAACTCATCGCATCAGGACCTGTAAAGCCGGGTAGTTGGAAAGGGAAGTGGGCAGAAGCTCATGCGAGTTCTGCCCACCGAGAACCACTACTGGAGCAGCTTCAAAATGCTCTGCTGAGCCGAGTTGGCCTGTTGCAGCGCAGCCATCCCCGTGGACTGCAGGATGTTGTACTGAGTCATGTTCGCGACGGTGTGACCGACGTCGGCGTTCATGATCTTGTTGGAGGCGCTGGTCAGGTTCTGCACCTGGTTGGTCATGACGTTGGAGGCGGCGGTCAGTCTGTTGATGGATGCGCCGATCTCACCACGCTGCGCGGAGATGACGTTGATCGCATTGTTGATGGCCGTGAGAGCAGCAGAGGAACCACTCGCGGTCGTCAGTGACGTGGAGCCAAGCTTCAGGGCGTTGGCGGACAACGCCGAGATCACGGTTGCGATCGTGGTGTTGTTGGATCCAGTCTGCGTGCCATCACTGATGAAGGTGATGCTGTTGTTCGGATCGGTCGAGGTCATCGGGCCGAGTACGGAGTCGTTCGACGAAACCTTGAGGGAGTCGCCGGCCGTGGTAGTTCCGATCACGAGACTGCCATTGCTGTCGAGCGTTGCTGTGGTGCCCGCGCTCAGAGTGCCCGCGGTCACAGCGGCGCCGATTGCTGTCTGCAGAGTGGCAACTGTGTCGGTCGCACCGGCGGTGAACGTGAAGGTTTGGCCGGTCTGCGCGTCGTCAATGGAGACCTTGCTTCCGCTGGTGAGGGCGGTGGTGGTCTGCAGGCCTTCCGCCTGCGATGCGAAGGTAGTAGGCGAAGGGCTGGAAAAGACGTTTTGACCGTTGAAGTCTGTGGTCTGGCCGATCTGATTCACTTCCGACAGGATGGACTGATACTCGGTGTCTAGTGCGGTCGCCTGGCCATCGGCACCGCTGGTCAGATCGCCGTTGGCGCCTTCGGTGGCGAGGGTTACAGCACGGTTCAGAAGCGTTGTGACCTGCGACAGAGCGCTATCGGCGGTCTGCAACATGCCGACGCTGTTCGTTGCGTTCTGAGATGACTGGGTGAGTGCGGCGATATTCGCCTGCATGCCGTTGGCAATCGAGAGTCCAGCAGGATCGTCCGCGCCGGAGCTGATCCGGAGGCCGGTCGAGAGTTGCTGGAGCGTGCTCTGCAGGTTTGCTTGTGTGGAGGAGAGGGAATTCTCGGCGCTCAGGGCCGAGAGATTGTTCAGTATTGAGATCACGTGTGTGCAGCTCCTTTGGTGTTGGG
The DNA here is from genome assembly GCA_963795955.1 of uncultured Verrucomicrobiae bacterium. Lineage (GTDB taxonomy): Bacteria > Acidobacteriota > Terriglobia > Terriglobales > Acidobacteriaceae > Granulicella. The sequence goes on along the minus strand of CAWCJK010000006.1, from coordinate 30,259 downwards.
TACAGGCCCGGGAATAGCTCGCCACCGGGAGCTGTTCCTTACAGCACTTCTGTTATCGGCAATCTGGCCCAAGACTTTAGTTCGGACGGCAGAAATTCTTTAATGCAGATACTGCAGCAGTGATTGTGGAAGGAGCTTCGCGGCAATCGCGAGAATTGCGCTGTTCTGAGTCTGCGCCTGGGTAAGCTTCGTCGCAGCGGTCGCGGTATCTACATCGACGAGCGACGATTGCTGCGACGTCAAGTGGATCGTCTCCTGTGAAAGGAAGCTGTTCTGAGCTTGCAGTTGATCGACCGTGTTGCCGTATTGTGCTCTGACCGCTTCCGACGTGCGCGATGGCAGCGCTGACGGCTGTGGTCGCGTTCGCAAGATCGGAAGATGATCCAGACTGGACGGCGCTGATCATCTGTTGCAGTGATCCGAGGACGTCGCCAGATGAACTGTTGAAGATGGTGTCGCCCGGGATATTAACGGTCGCCTGAAGATGATCGCCTATCTGCGCCTGATTGCTTTCGCTGTTTCCCTGGTAGACGTAGCCATCCGGTGACGTCGGGTCACTGACAAACGGGGTCGAGGTGGATGCTGTCCCAGAAAACAAGGCTTGGCCATTCGTTCCCGTGCTGTTCGCCTGCGCCACCACTTGCTGAAGGAGAGCTTGCATCTGCTGTGCCAGACTGGTGCGTTGCGTGCTGGTGAGTGTCGAGTTACCAGCCTCGGTGCCGATGCTGACCGCCTGGGTGAGGCAGGTGGTGACGCTGCTGAGCGCCGAATCCGCCATCTGTGCCTGCGTCAAGATGGCGTCGGAGTTTTTTGTATACGTATCGACCTGAGCTGAGTCGGCAAGGCTCTGGACGTCGCTCGCGAAGGCGAGAGGGTCGTCGGAGGGCTTGGAGACGCGCTTGCCGGACGAGAGTTGGTTCAAAGCGGACTGAAGTTGTTGCTCGCTCTGAGAAATCGCTGCGTTGACGTTGTCGTAGAGGTTCGGGCTTACGCGCATCAGCCTGTCACCGTGTTCATGTTCATGAGGACGGAAAAGAGGTTGTTCACCGTATTGATCACCTGTGCGGCTGCCGAGTATGCCTGCTGATACCGCAGAAGGTTCGTTGTCTCTTCGTCGATCGAGACGCCGGATTCGGCGCTCTGCTGGGTCGTCAGCTGTGTGAGCGCAGCATTTGTGGCGTTGAGGTTGGTGGTTACAGCCGCACTCTGAAGACCGATGGTCTGCGTGAGCGATGCGTAGGTATCGGAAGGCGTCTGGCCCGATGGCAGTGAATTGGTTTGTACGGCCAGCAGGTTCGAGAGATTGCCGCTGCTCCCAGCTGTCCCATCACCACTGATGGCTAGTGCCGAGGCACTTGTGGGTACGAGACTGATCGCGGCTGCCGAGCCGGCCACGGTTCCAGGAACGCTGAACAGGGCCGCACCGGGTTGGCCGTTCTGGTCATACCCCTGTGCCTGGGCCGCGTTCATCGCCGACGCGAACTGATTGGCCAGTTCATCGAGACTCGTGGACGCGGCAGGGATGCTCTGGTCGCGCATCGTCAAAGCGCCGCCGAGGGAGCCGCCGGTTAGCTCAGATGTGATGTTCTGGCCTTGTGCATCGATAACCTGCGCAGTATGACTCGTTGAGTTAGTCACCTGGAGCGGATAGGCCGTGTCGCCTACCACAAGGGGTGAACCGTTGCTGGTGGTGAGGGTCGGAGCAGAGCCCGTGCTGATCGACGACACGCCAACCAGACCAGCCAGTTGGGTGGTCAGTTGGTCGCGCTGATCCTCGATTGTGCCTCCGTCCTGGCCAGAGCTTTGCAGCGATGCGAGCTGTCCGTTGAGCAGAGCGATGCGGGAGCTCAGCTCGTTGATCTGCTGTACGGTTCCTGAGATGGTCGCGTCAGCGTTGGATTGGGCCGTTGCGAGCGTGGACGCAGCCTGCATGGAATGCATCGACGACGTTGTTTGCGGCGGAAAAAGCGGTCTCGCGGACGCCTGCATTGTCCGGCGCCGTGGCGAGCGACGATAGACCTGAAAACAACGAGGACATGGCGGAGCCGAGGTCGTTGCCCGTTTGAGAGAAGCCGGATTCGATGTTGGACCAGGATGTGCTCTGGGCTGCGAGACTGGCTGCATCTGAGGTTTTCTGATCTATACCAATCTGGACCACCTGATCTCGGACGCTGTTGAAACCGCCGAACAAGACACCCGCCGCCTGTGAACCGCCACCCGGCTGATGCTTCGGATGTGAAGTTCACGGTCTCGCGCGAGTAGCCGGGTGTGTTCACGTTGGCGATGTTGTTGTTGGTCACCGTGAGCGCGCCAGTGTCCGCGTTCAAGGCCTCAGATGCCATGGAGAGATTTGCGTTCAGACTGTACATGGGTCAGATCTCAAGAGAGCAGCCGGGGAGAGCGGGCGGTTGGTGTGAACGAGAATCTCTGTAAGTTTGGCAGAGCGCATACAGGACCTCCGACTGTGACCGGGCCTGTCGAACGAGTTCGGCGTAGGTCTGATTCAACGAGTGCAGGGCAGACATGGCGGACTGTATCGCCTGCATGCAGGCGGGTTCGACGTGAGCCGTTTCCAGCATTTGGACGAGATGCTTGAGGCCGGTGCAGAGCACGTGTTGATTCCACAAGCTCGTCTCGAACGGCTCCAAGGCGTTGGCCGAGACGGCTGAGATTGCCGTTGTAAGCTCTGCGCGCAGCGAAGCGAGATGCTGAAGGCACTGATCTCCGCTGCTCTGGTGCGTTGTTGGCTGTGTATCCGTCATGGGGCCCCGCTGCGTTCTGCTCCGCGGAATGGAGCGTGGTAGCTTGCGACGCCTGAGAGCAAAGCGAGCCGAATGGAGCGTTCGGGGGCACGGTTCGGTTTTAGCTCGATGCCGGAGACTGACCAATCCACCGAAGGTGCAAGCGCTCCGTCGCTGGTGTCCCGATGTGAAGCAGATGATCGCAACATCGTTCACTTTCGGTCATGTGTCGCCGGTGTGGACGGCTCGTTTGCGAGATTCTTTGCTACGATGCTGGCGATCCCGATTCCTCCGGAATTGCTGAACGCGGCGGCCAGTTGCTGAACCGCAAAGCTCTTCATCTGCTCGTCCCCGGAGTCCTGATCCGCGTCGCCACCCGGGACGGTTCCGAAGCTGTCTTCGGCCCCTTGCAGCCACTGGGCCAGCAATATCGATTCGAACTGCTTGGCGGTTGAGTTCACTGACGACGCCGAGTCAAGGCTGGATCGAGGGGGCGTGAGCCGGCTTTCAACTCCCAATGCAACGCCGGATATTGCCAGAGATGCTTTCGGGCATCAGATGACCTCCAACTGAGCCTGCAAACCGCCGGCCGCCTTTACAGCTTGCAGAATCGAGACGATGTCGCGTCCGGTCGCGCCGATCGCATGCAGACCTTTGACGAGTTCTTCGACATCGGCTCCGTTGCCGAGCCTTATGGAACGCGCTTCCTTGTCCTGAACCGACATCTGGGTATTTGGAACGAGTGTCACGCTTGGACCCTGGGTCGGAACACCGGGAGTGGATGGACCGTTGGGTGCGGCGAAGGGTGTGAGCACGGTGTCCACCTGAATCTGAAGGCCGCCGTGAAGGATCGACACGGGACTAAGCAGCACATCGCCCCCAAGCACAACCGTGCCGGTGCGCTCGTTGAGGATTACCCTGGCGGGTGCCTGCACGGTGACGTACAGGCCCTGGATACGGGAGATCAGGAGCGGAACCGAGGCCATGCCTGCCGTTCTGGTGTCCACGTCGATGTGGCGGCTGTCGACGGCGGTTGCGATCGGTGCGTGGAAGTCTGTGTTGATCGCTTCGGCGACGTCACGCGCGGTGGAAAAATCTGCATCACGTAGCAGAAAGGAGACTCTGTTCAGATTCCGTAGATCTACCTTGAGGTCGCGTTCGACGATGGCGCCGTCAGGGACCCGAGCGACGGTGGGGTAGTTCACGGCTCGAAGTTGGCCAAGCAGCACCTTCCGAGTATCCGCCGGACACGAGGGGACCTTGGGCTTCGGCATAGATCTGGCCATCGGTACCGTGAAGCGCGGTGAGCAGGAGCACGCCGCCTTCGAGGCTCTTGGCGTCGCCGACTGAGGAGACCGTGATATCGAGCTTCATGCCCGCCTCGGAGAACGGGGGAAGCTCCGCCGTAACCATCACCGCGGCTACGTTCTTCACCACAGCTGTGCCGGTAGGGATCTGCACACCGAGGCGTTGCAGCATGTTGGCGAGTGTTTGCACGGTGAAGTAGGTCTGCTGCCGATCGCCCGTACCCTGCAGCCCCACGACCAGCCCATAGCCGATGAGCTGGTTCTCACGGACGCCCTGGATTTCAGTGATGTCGCGAATGCGAGTGGGTCGGGGCGCTGCGCGAACTCCAGATACGGCGCAGAAGCACAGGCACGCCAACGCGAGCAATGCGGGCATGCGCCGGTTCGATCGGAAGTGTAAGGGATGGGAGCGCAGGGGATCGATCATTTAGAAGTTGAGGAGTCGCATCAAGGCGCGAGTGATTACGTTGGGTGGCCGTGTGTTATCGGAGATGATGCCTTTGCCTTTGAGTTCGATCTCAAGTTGGCCCAGTGCGGTGGAAGGGATGACATTGTTCGGAGCGATATCGCCAGGCCGAGCGACGCCACGGACGATCACCTCTTCGTGCTCATTGTTCATATCGATCTGCTGATGGGCCTCCACCACCAGTTGTCCGTTCGGTAGAACGGCGATGACCTCTCCGGTGAGGCTGGTTGCAAAGGTCGTGCTCGATCCGGTTTGACCTTGCCCCTTCAGTGAACTCGACGATTGTGCACCGAACAGTGGGTTCACTGCGGCGGTGGAGACTCCACCGGGCAGACCGGTGATGGCCGAGTTGGTTGCGAACGCTCGCGAGTTGTCGACGCTCCCGCTTTGGGCGGCAGTAGTTTGCACGCGACACAGCTATGGTGAGGACGTCGTGAAGCGCGTGGGCCTTGTAGTCGCGCGCGCCATCGCTCAGGACGCCGTCGGCGGACCAGATGCTTCCGGTTGTTTGGCCGGAACCCGCCTGGGACCACGTTGCGGCCACTTTCGCCATGTACTCCTGACGCAGTTGTTCGGGTGACTTCTTCGGATGCTTCGAAGCGCCGGCGGCAGTGCCTAGAGTGGCGGCACCAACGATGATGGGGACCAAGCGCCTGCTGAGAGCGAATGAGATTGCGTTCATGGGATATCGCCTTCGACCATTCCGGAGCCAACGACCTTGCCGCGGAACATCTTCTTGTGGTCGAGAGAGGTTACCCGCACCTCGGCGCCGGCGGTCCCGGTATCGATGGATACGACGGGAATGGCAATCTGCATGTGGTTATCCTCCATCAGCAGCAAGACGTGATCGCCGGCCCGCAGCAGGGGGCCTGAGGTCCTTATCGGCAGATCTGGATGAGAACTTGAGCGCAAACTTGCGAGCGCCACCGCGGCGGATGTGGTCGAGTCAAGCGACACGGTGACGAAGAAGGGCAGGCACTCGTGCGGCGTCTTGCATGACAGCCGCACGCGCAGGCGATGGCGGTCTACGGCTTGGGCGCCATCCAGGTCGAGAACGGGTGATGCTGCAGTGGTGAAGAGCTGGCCCGGACCCTGGATCTGCGTTTCCGAGACGTCCAGCCCGGCGGTCTGCAGAGCGTGTGCGATCGCGACGTTCGTCAGCGGGAAAGCAGGCGGGCTGGATTGACCGATGGCGGTCGGCAACCGGGGTAGCGCGACGCAGACCGCCGCGACGACGATTCCTTTGGTTCGGAACATAGGGTATCTATTGAGCAAGCTGGTTGAGTTGTTGCAGCATCTCGTCGGCGGCCTTCACGACGCGTGAGTTCGACTCATACGAACGCTGAGCCACGATCATCTCTACGAACTGCTCGACCACGCTGACGTTGGACTGCTCGAGCATGTTTTGTTGCAGGCTGCCGAGACCCTCTGTGCCTCCGGGGTTTCCGACGACGGCTTCGCCAGAGGCCGTGGTTGGCAGGTAGATGTTGTTGCCTACGCTGTTGAGGCCTCCGGGGTTGGCGAACAAGGCTGTCTGAATGGTGCCAACCTTGGAGGCTTGCGTCTGGTTGGGCAACTGGACCGTGACCGTTCCGTCGCGCCCAATCGAGACGCTCGTGGCGTTGGTGGGAATGGTGATGCCAGGTTGCAGGGCGTCGCCGTTGGCGGTGACGATGTTGCCCTGCGCATCCAGTTGAAACGAGCCTGCGCGTGTGTAACCGGTCTGACCGGTGGGCAGGAGGACCTGGAAAAAGCCGGCACCTTCGATCGCGAGGTCCAGTGGGTTGCCGGTGGAGGCGAGATTACCCTGGGTCTGCAGGATCTCCGTGGAACTGGAACGCGTGCCGAGGCCGATCTGCATCCCTGATGCGACGGTCGTTTGTTGGGTCGCTGCGGACCCAGGCATCACCTCGTTCTGATAGAGCAGATCAGTGAATTGCATTCTGCGCTGCTGAAATCCGCTTGTGCTTGCGTTGGCAAGGTTGTTAGCGATGTTGTCGAGGTTGAGTTGCTGAGCGTTCATGCCGCTTGCGGCGGTATACAGGGCGCGAATCATAGATCTCCTTAGCTAACGCGCGGCAGATCCTGGGCTGCCGTTTTGTCCATCTCCGAATCCAGCATCGAGAGCACACGCCTCATCGTCTCCGCGGCGCGCTGAGCATTGATGAGTTCGACCACGCCGCTCACGGGGCTCACGTTGGAGCTTTCGAGCGAGCCCTGGCGCACCGCTGTGGTGGGCACTGGCTGCTCCTGGTCAACGGGTGCCGCGTAGTATGCGTCACCTTGACTGACCGGCACAGTCTCGGGAGGGAAGTTGACCACCTTGAGCTTGCCGACGATCGCGCCACTCGATGAGATTGTGCCGTCCGCGCTGATCGTTGCGGCTCCGTTCGGCAAAGAGAGGGGGCCGTTGACGCCGAGAACGGCATCTCCAGAGGCGGTTGAGAGTTGTCCTGAACTCGAAAGCCGAAAGCTGCCGTTCCGGGTATAGGCGACGCCGTTTGCGGTCTGCACCTTGAAGTAGCCTGGGCCTTCGAGGGCGACGTCGAGCGAATTGCCGGTTGTTGTCAGGGTTCCCTGGGTCTGGTCCAGCGCCGTTCCGGAGAGTACGCCGTAGCTGTTGGTGGCTTGGTTCAGGGCAGAAAAGCGGCCGTGGTGACTGGCTTGGGCCAGCACAGTTCCGAAGACATTCTTTTGTCCCCGAAAGCCCGCGCTGCTGGAGTTCGCCAGATTAGAGGCGACGGTGTCGAGCTGTTCGGTTCGGGCCATGAGTCCCGCGCACGCCGCGTAGAGTCCGCTGTCCATAGAATCCTCGAGATGTGGTGGAGCAAATGAGGTGCCAATCGACCCGGCAATCTTTGCCGGAGATGCTCGCTCTTGGGCGCGACTCGCGGCGGAATAGCGGCTAAGAGGACGTGCGGAGGTAACGCCGTGCTCATCGACTTCTCATGATTTCCTCACGGCGCTCTGCGTGGATATCACCTGTCGGCGCGTGTGCTCGGGAACGAGTGCTGCCGAGAGATCCTCGACGGCGCGCATCAGCGCAACCCAAACTGATTTGGAATCCGGCCGATGGATGGCTTCAAGAGCCTCGCGGATGCCGGGCGGCAATCGATGTGACAGTAGGACCGTGAGGTTCGAAGCGGGGATCTGACGTAAGCGAGCCGCGGGTGGCGACATCTGCGTTGGCGTGCAGGCGGCTTGGAGCAGGCCCACCAGGTACGCACTCTCGAGCGAAAGCCCGAGCGACGCCGCCATTGTCTGCCAGAGATGCGCGTGACGTACGGCGAACCGATTGACGTCAGCCCACGTCCGCTCTTCGGCGCTGTTCCGCACGTGTTGCGTGAGTGCGTGCAGCAGATTGTGCACGCCGATGTTGGCAACACAGTCTTCCAGATCGATCAGAGACGGAATCCACATCGGCTTGTTCCGCCGCGAGGTCAAAGGTACACAGGACTGCGCCCGCGTCCTTTCTGATCAACTCTGAGGCGGCACGCAGGTTGAAGACGGGCTGCTCCGCTAAGAGCTGGAGACAGCGGGCTGTGCCGGCGAGCACAGGAGGGCTTAGGTCCGCCAGCGGGTGCGGGTGCTCCTCGGGCGCAAGTTGGCCCGGCTGAAGACGGATGTCCTGGTGCAGCGAAACCGTCATTGCGCCTCGCCCGAACTCACGGGGTTGAGAATAGGGGTGGACTGCATCGCGCGAGTCCCGCCGGGGGTACGTTCCACTACCTCTGTGACACGCAGACCGTAGTTGCCATCGACGATGACGACCTCGCCTCGAGCGACGACGCGCTCACCTAGCATGAGGTCGACGGGCTCCTCTACCTGGCGGTCCAGTTCAACCAAGGATCCCGTGCTGAGGGCCAGAAGCTCGCGCAAGGTTAAGTGACGCTGACCAAAGCGGAGCGTCACCTGCAGAGGAACATCGATGACGCGCTGCAGAGGTGGTCGATTCTCGGTGGCTTCTGGTGATCGCACGGTCTCCCGCCCCGGGGCGGCGCTGAGGGCTGCAAGGCTCTGGCTCAGTTCAGGGCTTACCTGCAGCAGGACGGTGCCCTTCACGCCGTGGCCGCCGCGGAGTTCCACGTTTGCAAGGAATGCGAGTCCATTGGTAGCCCGCTTCATGGAACAGTCAGCGATGGAGAGGGCGCCGAATCCCGAAGGGAGCTGTGTTGCAAGCCGCGAGCCGGCTTCGCGGACGAACCCTAACCAGGCGGCCTCCAGGTCCTCAATCGGAGGCGTCCCTGGGCGAGTGAGCAGACCCGAAGCCCCTTGCGGGTGGATGCTGACGTAGAAGTCTCCGTCCACGGCACCAGAGAGCCGCAGCGTAACCGTGAGCACGTCGGCATGGACCGGCGTCGTCGCTGGATTGCGCCGACAGCCGAGCGTCCCACGAGAGCTCGGTGCGAGAGGTTGCCGCTGCGCGTAGGGTCTCGGCGAAGGCGTTCGCCAGGTGCATCGCGGAAGTGAGGCGGGCTTGCGAGTTATAGCTCATAGAGAAGCTCCAGAGAAGGGATTGAAGGGCTGGCCGAGTTGCGCAGTCTTGTGGCCGTTGCGCCGGACCGGTGTGACTTCGAACAGCGGGTAATCTCCCGTGCGGAGCTGGACTGGCGTTTCGACCGGCTCGTGGAGGTTGATTACTGTTCCGGGGCGCATCTCGAGAAGATCGCCTACGTCGATGGAGAGGCCAGGGAGCTCGGCCGAGAGCTTCATCGTGCAGTCGAGTACCCGCTCGCGAAGAGGGAGCGAAGGGCCGAAGTCGCCGATAACGCGCCCAGCTCCCGGTGTGACTGGAGCGGACGAGTGCATTACAGAAGCCCATCGGCAGGATGATCCTCATCCCGGCCGTGGTGCTGGCCACCGTGATTTCGAAGTGGAGGGAGACGACCCGCTCTTCTGTAAGGAAGAGCTGGCCGACCAGCGCCGGCTTCAGTGAAGGCGAAGGCATCACGCTGACGCTGCACGCTTTCCAGGTGCGCTCAAGATGCACCGCGATCACTTCGGTGACGCTGCGGATGAGTTCTTCATCGATATCCGTGAGTTCGCGGATGTCGGTGATGGCGTCGCCCGAACCGCCGAGCAGCAGGTCGAGCAAGGGGGAGAGCAACGCATGCTCGAATTTCGCGATCACCCTGCTTTGCAAGGGCATGAGGGTGAACGGAACGAGATAGCTGCCCGCGCTGAGAGAGCTGATGAACTCTCGTGAACCGATCTGTTCGACGCGCAGAAGCTTAACGTCGAGGGGTGAACCGAGAAACAGATCCAGCGCGTGCGAGACGTTGCGGGCAAAGCCGTCGTGCAGACTGCGGAGGTGACGCGTGCTTTCGTTCGAGAGGCGCCCCGCAGAACGGAAGTTGCAGCGAACGACATTGGGTTCGGCAGCAGGGAGTTCCTGGAGCGATGGTGTTTGGCTGGCCGGTGTGTTCAATCAAGACCTCAACAGATTCGGGTGTTTGCGTTTGGCTTAGCGCACCATTCCGAGGGTGCGGACCTGGGTGACCGGAGGGATCTCCGTGGGCGAGATGACGACGACCTTGGGCAGAAACGGCTCCAGCAGACGGCGGAGGTAAAAGCGACCCGGGGAAGAGCAAAGAAGGACTGGTGGCGCCCCGCCGACGTCCTCGCCGAAGTTGGCGCGCAAGCTGTCAAGCACGCGGCGTGCCACAGAGACCTGCAAGGCGCTAGAGGTGATCTGGTTGGGGAGGAGGTTGCCGGCGCGGGCGCACTCCTCTTCGAGGGAGGTGTCCAACGTGACGACCTTCAGTTCGCCGCCATCGCTTAGCAGCGGCACGATCAGGGCTCGTCCCAGGGCCTGCCGTGCAGCTTCGACCAGAGCGACGGGATGCTTGTTGACGGCGGCGGCTTCGACAAGGGCTTCCAGAATGGAGCCGAGATCGCGGACGGAGACCTGTTCGCGCAGAAGTTGCTGGAGCACCTTTTGCAGTTCACCGAGGGTGAGGAGCTTGGGAATCAGTTCGTCGACAAGCTTGGGGTGAGAATCGTTGAGCCGATCGACGAGTCGCTTCGTCTCGCTGCGTGAGAGCAGTTCGTGCGCGTGCTGCTTGATCAGCTCGGCGAGATGCGCGACGAGTACGGAGATCGGTTCGACCACGGCGCAGCCGCGTGCGATCGCTTGGGCCTGCAGATTTGGCGCGATCCATTTGGCATTGACGTTGAATGCGGGTTCCTGGGTGTCGATGCCGGGCAGATCGATCTGACCGGGATTGGAGTTGATGGCGAGGAGGTTCCCTTTGCGAAGCTCCCAGCGTGCGATCTCGATACCGCGCAGTTGCACGACATACTCGCCCTCGCGCAGCCCTATGTTGTCGGTGATGTGGATGGGCGGGACTAGAAAGCCGAGCTGCTGAGCGAGCTTTTTGCGGAGAGCGCGGATGCGGTTGAGCAACTGACCGCCTTGTTTCTCGTCGACGAAGGAGACGAGACCGGTGCCCACCTCCAAGGTGAGTTCGTCGAGCTTCAAGACGGCGTCCATCGCCTCGGCAGGGGCCGCAGCGGCTGGCTTCGATGGAAGCAGACCGCCCGTCTTGGAATCCGTCCTCTCTGATTCCGGTGTCTTCATCCGCTGAGCGGCGTAGATCAGGCCGCCTCCGAGTGCGAAGAAGGCGAGCTTAGGCAGACCGGGAATGAGGCCGAACGCGCACAGGACGCCGCCAGCGATGCGGAGCAGCATCGGCTGACGGATGAGCTGGCTTTGCACATCGACGCCAAGGGACTTCTTGGAAGCAGATCGCGTCACCACGATGCCGCCCGCGACCGAGACAAGCAGGGAGGGCAGGATAGAGACGAGGCCGTCACCCACCGTGAGGATGGTGTAGGTCTTCAGTGCCTCCGCGAGCGGAACGCCCTGCTGGAAGACGCCGATGAGTATGCCGGCGACGATGTTGATGACGAGGATCAGGATGGTCGCAAGGGAATCGCGCTGGCTGAAGCGTGCCGCGCCGTCCATCGCGCCGCAGAACTCTGCCTCTTGAGCGATGGCCTCGCGGCGAGCGCGGGCCTGTTCTTCGTTGATGAGGCCAGCGTTCAGGTCTGCGTCGATGGCCATCTGCTTGCCCGGAAGCGCATCAAGAGTGAAACGGGCGGTGACCTCCGCTGTACGGACTGCGCCGTGGCTGATGACCAGGAACTGGATGGCCACGAGAGCCAGGAAGAGGACGAAGCCGACGATGTAGTTGCCGCCCACTACGAATTGGCCGAAGGCTTCGATGACGGCCCCGGCGGCTCCGGAGCCTTCGTTGCCGTGCAGCAGGATGCGGCGGGTGCTTGCAAGATCGAGCGACAGGCGCATCAAGGTCAGCAGCAGGATGAGGCTGGGGAAGACGGAGAACTGTACCGGTCGCAGGACCTGAATCGCTGTAAGAAGCACGAGCACAGAAGCGGCGATGCTGACGGTAAGCAGAAGATCGAGGATGATGCTCGGCAGGGGCACGAGCATCACGAACAGCATCGTGACCGCGGCGATGGGAACGAACCATTCGCCGGCGTTCCTCAAGACCTTCATCAAGGTTGCGTTGTTCATCGGTTTCGGATTTCCTCGCCTGCAGCGTTCTTTGCGCGCCGCTTCTTCTCTTCTTCCCGGATCTGTGCCTGCGCCTTGAAGACCACCACCAGAACCTCCGCAACAGCCTGGTAGAGCTGTGCGGGGATGGCATCGCCGACCTCGACTGTCTTGTAGAGAGCTTGGGCGAGCGGCTTGTTTTCCATGATGGTGATGCCGTGATCGCGTGCGATGTCCTTGATCTGCTGGGCCAGGAGATCGCGGCCCTTCGCAACTACTTCAGGCGCGGCCATGGTGGGCTCGTACTTGAGCGCCACGGCATAGTGTGTGGGGTTGGTGACGACCAGCGTCGCCGTGGCGGTGGCTTGCAGCGAACGTCGCCGGCGCATGGCTCGCTGCAGCTTGCGCACCTGGCGCTTGGTATGCGGGTTGCCGTCGGTTTCCTTCATCTCCTTCTTCAGTTCCTCGCGACTCATGCGCAGCTGTCGCTCGGTTTGCCGCCATACGAGCCCATAGTCCACGGCTGCCCACACGAGCAGAACCAGGCCTGACTTCCAGGCGATGGCGAAGCCTGTGTCCGCGACGGCGACCGTAAGAGGGCGGAGACCCATCTCCGAAGCCATTGCGAACTGTGACCAGTGGTCGCGCAGCACGTTCACCGACAGGGCCAGGATCGACCAGGAAGGGGATCAGGGATTTGCCCAACGTGCTGAGAGTTGTGGCGGAGAAGATTTGCTTTACCCGGCTGGCAGGACTGAGCCGGCTGAACTTGGGCTGAAGCGCGGCGGGTGCGATGTTGATGCCGCCCTGGGCCAGGCCTGCACCGGCCGAGAGGACGAATGCGACCAGCAGAGCGGGCGCAGTCCAGCGCAAGACCTCCAGGGCGCTCCAGAAGAGCAGGGGACCGCTCGGCGAGAAGCTGTCGCTGGCTGCGGCGGCGAGGACGCTTGTATAGAAGCCACGCCAATGGGCAGCCATGTCGGTGCTCATCAGGAGCACGGTACCGGTGATACCGGCGATCGCCAGTACGTTCGGCAGCTCACGCGACCTTGCAATCTGACCCTGCTCCCGGGCCTTCTTGCGCCGTTGCGGTGTCGCCTTCTCGGTTTGGTTCGCTTCAGGCACGCGGGCTACCGGGCTTGCAGGAGGAGTTGATCGGAGAGATCCATGGAGTGCAGAAAGAAGCGATCCAGCATGGAGGGCCAGTACTTCAGCGCGACGAAGAGGATGGAAAGGGCGAGCAGCGTCTTTAGCGGCGGTCCGAGCAGCATTAACGGGGCCTGAGGCGAAGCTTTGCCCAGGAGACCCAGCACGATGTCTGCAAGCAGGGTTGCGGAGAGGACGGGAGCGGCGAGTTGGATTCCCAGCGTAAAGACCTCACCTGCAGCCCTGACCGAAGACCATGTGAACGCACGAGAGATGTGCGCTGATCCGGGCGGCAGAAGCGAGAAGCTGCGTCCCACGGCTCTCAAAAGCCAGAGGTGCACATCGAGCTGCAGGAAGATGAGCATCGCGATCGTCTGATGAAAGAGCGCCACGACGGTGGACTCGACCTGGGTCTGTGGATCGAGGATATTGATGAGTGAGAAGCCCATCTGCGTGCTGAGGACCTGACCGGCCATCTGAACCGCGTCGAAGACGAGGTTGGTGGCGATGCCGAGTGCGGCTCCGATCAGTAGTTCACCGATGACCAGTCCGGGCCAGGCGCTGACATCCATCCTGGCGACCGTGGGCGCAAGCACGGGGAAGAAGAGAATGGTCATGGCGACGACCAGGCCCGCTTTGACGCGCGCCGGGACAGCAACGCTGCCGAAGAAAGGCGCGAACAGCATGAGACCGGAGAGTCGAATGGCTATGATGAGAAATCCGGTGATGAACTGCTGCAGTGTGAGGCCGTTCATTGGAGCACCGGGCGAAAGTCTGAGAGCAGATGAACGGTGTAAAGCCCGAGATGGCGCCACATCCAAGGCATCAGGAAGAAGAGCGTGATGCCTGTCGCGAGGAGTCTTGGGACTGCGGAGAGCGTCTGGTCCTGCAACGAGGTCAACACCTGGACGATGTTGATCACCATGCTCACGACAACAACCAACGCCAGGATCGGCGCGATGAGCGTTGCGACCTCAACCAGCATGAGCCGGCCGAGCGTGACAATCTGGTCCGTTCCCATCAGTTGAAGCTCCGCATGAGTGCACCGATCAGAAGGTGCCAACCATCGACCATGAGAAACAAGAGAAGCTTCAGCGGAGTCGAGATGACTACCGGTGGAAGTTGCATCATGCCCACGGAGGTGGTGATCGACGCGACCACCATATCGACCACGAGGAACGGCAGGAAAAGCACCGCCCCGATCTGGAACCCGGCCTTCAGCTCAGAGACGATGTACGCAGGAAGCAATATCCGCATCGAGAGATCATGTATGTCGCGCGGCCGGGGTTCTTTGGCGATCTCAAGGAAGAGCGCCGCGTCCTTTTCTCGGACGAAGTGGGCCATGAAGTTGCGCATGGGATCCTCGCTGCGCGCCAAGGCTCCAAAGACGGTAATCTGGCCGGTCTGCAAAGGCACAAAGGAGTCCTGATAGATCTGCTTTCCCACCGGTTCCATGATGAAGAACGTCAGGATGAGAGTGAGGCCGATCAGGGTCTGATTCGAGGGCGTCGTTTGCAATCCAAGTGCCTGCCGTAGGAAATGGAAGACGACCAGAATGCGTGCAAACGGCGTCACGCAGATCAGCAGCGACGGGATAAGCGTCAGAAACGTAAGCAGAACGACGATCGCCCACGGCGCGGAACTGCTGCCCACGCCCGAGATACGGATCTCATTGGGCGCCGCGATGATCCCGATCGGGGCATTGGTGAGCGGGCCCGGAGGCAGACTGGAGACGCCGGCGGCAGGACTTGGGGTGGTGGCAGGCTGGTTCGAGGATCCGCTCGTCGGCCCCGACTGTGACGAGTTTGGAGCGATCGCTGCTGCTGCGTTGGACGGACTGGCCGCCGTGACTGCGGGTGCCGGCCCGGCAGTTTGAACGCGGGCCGGGATCATCCCTCGATTGTTGATCGCCGCGGGCAGCGGACCGGGAAGCGGAGGGATGGCATTGATCGGCGCCGGGGACTTGAATGTGGTCGGCGCCATCGGAGGCAAGGCCGATGATGTGGGTGCGCCACTCTGAACCAATGTGCGCCCTGCGGGCACAGAGGGTAGGACACCGCTCTTCTGGGTGGGAGCGTTCTGCCCAGCAGCGATCTGCGCCGCAAGGGTAACCGCGAGCGCAATCGAGAAGCCTGCGATCCGTCCCGTCATCGGACCTCTTGCGCGTCGGCGGCCTGCGTCAGCGCGTCGGAGAAGCCTGGCTGCGGGTTGGGCGCAGGCAGTTGCGCGAGCAGCGCCAGGTTGCTCGTGCCGCCGCCGATGAGAAACGAGACGCCGTCGACCTCGATGATGGAGACGAATCGCTTCTCTCCGAGCGAGACCGTCTCCGCGACACGTAGACGCCGCGTCTTCGTCTTCAGCAAGCTGGCGAACTGATGAGTCCGAACACGCCCAAGCAGCGCTTTGCCTGTGGCCACCAAGCGGGCGAGCGTCGCAGAGCCGCCACCGAATTGCGGAGCATCGGCCAGTGGTGCAATGGGGCTGTTGATCTGCAGAGGAGATGCCCGGCCGATCATGCGATCCCCGTGAGGCGAACGGCTAGTGTGTCACCAACTACATCGAACTCGACTAGCCCGAGAAGCTGGCCATTGACCTTCAGCGAGAGATCTTCATTGTGTTGTGCCGCCGTTCGCACGATGCTGCCGGGGTGAAGCGCCATCAGCGTTCCCACGCTGAACTCGATCGCGGGGACCTCAAGCACCAACGTGCATGGCAGGTCGTAGGCGCGGGCCAAAGGATCCTGCGGACTTGGCTGGGTGCCGGGCGGCAGGAGCACAGGGGCGCTGGCAGTCTGGGAACCGGTGTTGAGCATGCATCTCCTCAGCGACCGCCTCCGCTCGGAGAGAGCGGACACGGTATCGCTGTCGAGAGACTAGGCAACCGGTGTGCCAGACCGTGATTTCTACATCCTTCGTTGGAGGGACGCGGCCGTCGACTGACGATTGCATGGCGACCGTGCATACGTTCAGTGCACAGCCGCCATGCTGAAGGGAGATCGTCACACAAACGATGAGAGCAGGATTAGAGATTTGCGATCGGCGTCCTTACGCGCCCTTCATCTGGATGGTGTCCTGCTCAATCTGATCGAAGGCGGTGATGGCCTTCGCATTCGCCTCATACGATCGCTGCGCCACGATGAGAGCGGAGAACTGCGTTGCGACGTCCACGTTGGACTGTTCAACGCTGGAACCTTCGATGGTGCCGCGTCCGCCGGTCCCTGCGATGCCGATTACGGCAGAACCCGAAGCCGACGTGACGGCATATTGGCTTTGACCGCTTAAAGACAGGCCTTCGGGGTTGGCGAACGTGGCCACGGCAACCTGCCCAATCGCGCGTTCCTGGCCGTTGGTGAAGGTCGCCTGGATCGTGCCGTCCTGCAGCACAGAGAACTTGGATAGCGTGCCCGCTGGATACCCGTCCTGATTTTGCGCGCTGTTGCTGTTTGCGCTTGCGGTCTGCGTGAGAAACGAGGTGCCGTTCGACGCACTCAGCTGCCAGGTGGGGCTCATGGCCGCGGCGCCATCCGCGAACGGCCCGATCGCAAGGGCGACAGAGCCGGTCGGCGCGATGAGATTGCCCGAGGTATCAAAGCTCAATGTGCCGGAACCCACGGAGGTCGTGGTTCCAGTGCCTCCCTGGATATCGGAGGATGGCACCGTGACGTTGTAGCTCCAAGTATTCGAGCCTGTCTTGCTGTAGTTGACCGATACCTGGTGCGAACCGCCCAGCGAGTCGTAGAGCGTGATGGGCGATTCGTAGGTGGAGCCGGGGGTCGCTGCGGCGTTCAGGTTGGTCGTGAGCGAGAAGGTTGTCGTGGCATTCGCCGGCTCTGTTGTTCCAGACCCGACGCTAAGCGGCTGCAGGCTGGAGCTTGTGGAGATGACGCCGCCCACGGCGGGATAGCCCATCACGAGATCTCCACCAAGCGTTGTAAGTTGGCCCGTCGTGTTCGTTGTGAAGTCGCCGGAGCGGGTGTAACTGAGCGCACCCATGGCGTTGCTGGTGACAAAGAAGCCGTTGCCATTGAGCGCCACGTTGGAGCTGATCCCGGTTGACGAGATCGGTCCCACGGTGAGGTCTTCTGACATTCCGGCCACTTGGGTTCCGAGACCGGTCTGAATCGGATCGTTATTTCCGCTCGTGCCGTAGCTCTGATAGAAGACGTCAGAAAACACGGCGGTCTGTGTCTTGTACCCGTCCGTATTCATGTTGGCGAGGTTGTTAGAGATTGCTTGAAGCGCCGTCGAACTGGCGGTGAGACCGGAGAGCGGCGTTGAGAAGAAGGACATGTGTTTACTCCAGAGAAGAGATTAGAAAGATGACGGGCTGGCGGACACGGGAGCCGTCGTTCCCGCATTAGCGATGTGGGACTGCGAAACGGCCTGTGCAGCGGCGAGGCCGGCGTGTGACGCCTGAGAAGAGGTGGTTGTGCCGTCGGTCGTTGCTGTGGAACTTCCGAGTGTGTTCGTAAGCAGTTGGTTGATGCTGGCAAGCTGATCAAGCTGATTGAGCGAGATCATCTGTCCTACCATCTGTGTGCTGTCCATGGGTTGCGTGGGGTCCTGATTCTGCAACTCCTGAACAAGCATGCTCAGGAAGGTAGTGCCGAGCGAGTCGACGCTGCTGACGGACGTACTGGAACCGGTTGTTGCCGCGCTGGTCGCATGTCCCTGCGGTTGCAGACATCGGCGCGGTTCTTGCGGAGGACGGTGCGGCGGATAGTGGATTTACGGCAGAGATGGATGACATGAGAGTCCTTGTGGTGATCAGATTCGGATGTTCAGGCGAGTGCCGGACGCACTGCTTTGCGAAGCGAGGGTGGAAGCTGGGACGGCTGTTTCCGACGGAAACGCGGACGAGGTTAAAGAGTTGCCGCTCGACCGTTGTCGGCTGTTGGATTGGTGTTCCTGCGACTGTGGGTTTCTGCCGGAGGCCGGAGATTGTGTGTCAATGGTCACCGAAGCGCGCAGTCCATGTGCGTCGGCGAGTTTCTGCTCGATAGAGGGTGCGTGTGTGTTCAGCAACGACCCTAGTTGAGGGTTGTCCAACGTGATTTGGGCGGAGAGAGCATCGCGGCCGAGGGAAGTACGGACGGTCAGCCGTCCAAGATCCTCCGAGTGCAGACTCACCTGCATCTCCGAACGGCCGACACTCTGAACGAGGCGTGCAGTCGCAAGCGCTGAGGTATGAGGCTGCGGCGTCAGCGCCGGTTCGTTCGCGATCTGGCGATCGATCGAGCCGGGCTGGCAGCTCTGAATGGGGCTGAGCCTGAGGTTTGTCGTCCACCGCAAGCACCGACGGAACGCTGACGTGAGCAGGCACAGTGCTGGTGCTTCCGATTGCGGCACTTGGCGGCGCTGCAGCAGCGGCGGCTGCAACCTTGTGACCGCCGTCTGGGTTTTGTGCATCGGCAGCAGTGTCAGCGGAGCTAGCTTGTGCTTGTCGGCGCCGCAGGTTGATCGCTGACACCGGACTTAATCATTGGCTCGATCTGCCCAACGCTGGCGAGGTTCGAGGGCGTGCCTGGTTTCGAAGCAGTAGGCCGGGAGATCGCTTTCGCCGGTGTTGCGTCCGGCTGTATGGCCACGTCGAAAGTGGGCAGGTGGGGCTTCACGGCCGCGCCGTCCCCGTTGAGCAGAGGTTCTGTCGTTGCAGGGAGAGCACCGGGCGCTGATGACCCGACTGTTTGTCGGTCTGACGGTAGGGGCCTGCGTATGAGGGTGGGCGGTGGATTGCGTGGGATTCGTGATTGCTCAGGTGTACCCGCCAGATGCGCGGATGGGCTGCTGGCGGCGGTCATATCTCCCAAACCCTCGGCACCCGCTGAAACTCGACGTGGCGAGCTGCGAGTCAACAACCGCATCGACTGATCTCGGTTCCGCGATTCCGCTTGCGGAATCTGCAACCGAAGGCGAGGTCGGATTCGTCGCAGAGATCTCGCGCGAGGTCACCGCAAGCTGTGGGCCCTTGTCGAAGCTGAGGTTCTCCCCGGCATTCACGGTATCCGCCGCGATTCGTTCGCCCACCAGCAAGGCAGACGGAACGGGTTGGAACGTCCAAGGCTGCAAGGTAGAGACCGGAGAAGCATCGTTTTGCACCGGGTATTCATGCCTGATAGCTGTCGCTCCCGCCTGCTTCCGTTCTCGCGGCTCCCGTGATATCGCCTTCGCTGAGTTCGGAAGCGCGTTCGACGGTGGCACTTGCGTGCTCGGCTCCGAGACTTTGCCGCACGTCGAGAGCAGATCAAGGAAGCTATCGTGTGCAACCGATACAGGATGATCCTGTACGGCGGGGGCAGAGCTCCGGTTCATCGCGGCGGCCATCGATACTTGCACAACCTGGATGTTTGCAATCGCGTTGCCAAACGCGCGGTGGAGAGGAGAAACCGCGAAACCGCAGCAATTACGCGGCGTCCGTTGGGCTGCGTTGCGCTTGAGGTGGTGAGGACGGCTCGGAGGAAGTAGGCAAGAGGGAAAGCATTGCCGAGTTCCGGGCGGCAAGCATTGCCTAGTGGCGACTCCGGCGAGCATTGAAGAGATCGTCAATCTGTTTCTGTTCGAGACGTTGATCGACCTGATCCCATGCGTGTTTTTGCTTTTGCCGCAGGCCGTTGAGCATCTCACGATCATTTCGAGCACCGATGTATCGGGCCTGCTGCTCCAGGCGATGCCGTTCCAAAATCTCGATCTGTGCCTGCATCTGGTTTCGCGCTTCACGAAGCGTTTTGATACGAGCGAAGGCCGAATGATGGTCCGCAGCCAAGGCGACCAGAAGAGACCTGCTCGGCACGAGCCAACTGGGCCTTGTCGATCTCGTCATCGAGGCGTGCGAGTGTGGAGCGATGTTGAGCTATCTGGAGGGCGATCGCCGCCAACGCGCGCTCCTCGGCGAGTTCCTTCTGCACACGCAAGGCGAGTACCGCTCCAAGAGGGAACTTACGCGGCACGGGCTTAGGAGGGCAGGCTCAGCAACATGCGCTCAGCATCGGCAAACGTGCACAGGTCGCGAGTGTCTTGTCGCAGAAAGCCGAGAAGCGCGGGAAGGACGTCGATTGCGCGATCAAGCTGAGCGTCGGAGCCCTTCTGGTAAGCGCCGATGCGGACCAGATCTTCAGAGCGCGTGTACGTACTGAGAAGACTTCGAAGGGACCTGGCCTTGTCCAAGTGTTGTGGCGTTGTGATCGATGGCATGAGACGGCTGAGGCTGTCGAGAATGCCGATGGGCGGATAATGACCGCGGTTGGCAAGGTTGCGGTCGAGAATGATATGCCCGTCGAGGAGCGAGCGGACGGTGTCCACGACAGGGTCCTGCTGATCATCACCTTCCATCAGCACGGTGTAGAACGCAGTGATGCTGCCGGTATGGAAGCGACCAGCCCGCTCAACCAGCGAGGCGAGTTTGTTCAGCACGGAAGGCGTGTAGCCTTTTGCGGTTGGCGGCTCTCCGGCAGCCAGCCCGATCTCACGCTGTGCCATGGCGAACCGGGTGAGCGAATCGACGACCAGCAGAACGTTTTTACCTTCGGCCGCGAATGCTTCTGCGATGGCGGTTGCGGCGAGCGGTGCGCGCAAGCGTAAGAGGGGAGACTCATTGGAAGTGGAAACGACGAGCACGGATCGGCGCAGACCCTCGTCTCCGAGAACCTCAACAAACTCACCGACTTCGCGACCACGCTCGCCGACAAGGGACATGACGATCACGTCGGCAGCCGTGCCCACTGCCATCATGCTGAGCAGTGTGCTCTTGCCCACGCCACTGCCGCCGAAGATCCCTAAGCGTTGGCCACGGCCGCATGGAACGAAGGCATCGATGGCGCGCACCCCGGAGCCAAGCGGCTCGCGTATAGGCACACGGTTCAGGGGCTTGGGCGCATCTCCATGGATCGGCATCAGAGTGGATCCGCGATACGGGCCGCGGTTGTCGAGCGGGTTTCCGTTCGCGTCGATGATGCGGCCGAGCAGTGACTCGATCTATACGGATACTCGGTGCGAGGCCAGACGCGGAGATCGGATCACCGAGGCGGACGCCAACCGGTTCCTGGGTTGTCATCGTGAGGATCGTTCTTCCGCGGAAGCCGATGACCTCTCCAGGAAAGAGTTTGCCCGTGCTGCTGCAGATCTCACATTGCTCACCCAACGCGGCAACGGGGCCCTCGGATTCGATCAGGTTGCCCGTGACCTGCAGGACGCGGCCTTGCCAACGCAAGGGTGAACGCCGCGCCAGCGACGCGTGGGCAACGCTGAAACAACGGATTCATTCGCGATGCGCCGGGCGCCGAGCGAGCAGGTCGAGAAAGCCTTCTTCGATCTGCTTCAGTTGAGCCTCAAAGCCGAAGTTGGCGCGCCCAAGGTCCGTCTCGACCATGCAGTCTGTGGCGGTCAGGTCGGGGTCGCCGACGAGTTCGACGTCGTACTTCGAACTCAGCGGGGCTAGCCGGTTCTGCCATTCCGGCTCAGTTGCCGGCGGCGATCCTCAAGCGCACTGCCGGACCGGCGCTCATGCGATCGAGAGCGATGCGTACCAGCGCGCCCAGCAGTGTGGGGTCGATATTCGCCTCGCGTTCCAGGATCTTCCGCGCGATACCGAGAGCGAGTTGCACCACCTCCGTCTCGACCTCCTGGAAGTAGCGCTCGCGTTCCCGGGAGAATGCGTCGAAGCACGGAAGTCACTTCCGAGTCGCGGCGCGCTTGCTCCGCTGCGGCTTTCGACTGCCATTGCCGCTGGGCAGTCTCAAGTGCCTCCCGGATTCGGTCCTGGACCTGCTCTTCGGTTATCACCGGAGGAGGCGGCAGTTCCGCTATCTGGGCCCGCTCGGGCGCAGCCGTGAGCGCCGCGGCGGCGGCGATGTCCCGGTATTCAAGCGAGGCGACGCAGGGTGGTGCAAGGCTAGACAAAGGAGTCTCCTTCGTCGCTGCGCAAGCTCATCTTGCCCTCCTCCTCGAGCCGGCGCGCGAGAGCGACCATCTCACCGTGAGCTTTCAGAACGTCTTTCCCGCGCACCGGCCCCAACCCTTCGATCTCCTCATTCAGGAGATCCACCGCCCTGGTCGACATCACAGCGAAGAAACGCTCACGGAGGTTGGGTTGCGCTCCCTTCAGAGCCATCGCGAGCACCTTTCGATCGACAGCGGAGGACAACTCGCGAAGCTGCGCCGGATCGAGCCGGCCGAAATCCTCGAAGGTGAACATCTGCTCGCGGATGCTGGCGGCGAGCTTGGGATCCTTGCTTTCGATGTTCTCCAGGATCTCTCGCGACGTTTCGCTATCAACGCTGTTCATGAGAGCCGCGACGTTCTGAAACCCCGAGTACGTCCGCTTGTTGATCTCTCCGGCGGAGCGTAAGCGGCGGTAAACGGCGTTCGAGATCCGCTCCGCGATGGCCGGAGAGAACTGGCGGACGTTGGCCAGGCGCCGCACCCATTCCGCGCGCGATTGACGCGGCAGATGAGCGAGCAGCGCAGCAGCGTGCTTGGGCTCTAGATGCCCAAGCACGAGAGCAACCGTCTGTGGATGTTCGCCTTCCAGGAGTCGGGCCAATTGCTTAGGGTCCGCTTGCTGCAGCGACTCCGAATGGCCCGAACTGATCTCATCAACTCGAACCAACTGGTGTTGAAGATTCTTCGCACCACTTTCACCGAACGCCTTGACGAGGAATCGGTTCGCGGTCGCCTGGCCGCCCTCTGCGAGGTACTCTCGCGCGTGCGTCATCTGGCGATACTCCTGCACGACCTGCTGCGAAACGTGCGCGGGTACAAGTCCCAGCCCAAGGATCTCCCGTGCGACACGCTGGAGATCCTCTTCGGGGAGGTTGCGGAAGATAGCAGCGGCGGCATCTTCGCCCAGCACGGTCAGAAGCACCGCGGCTTTCTGCGTGCCGCTGAGTTGCGACGCGTCCTGAATCTGCGTCATGCGTTGTCCTCGCGCAGCCATGTTTGAAGCGTTCGCGTCATGGATGCAGGCTCAGCCTGAACCAGGTCGCTCAGCTCTCGTTTGATTCGTGAGCTCTCGATGTCGCTCTCAAGTGACTTGGAGGAAACCTGTGCCAGTTCCGCCAGTGCGGCCGCTTGTAGAGCCGGTTGCGGCGCCGTGTTGGCCGGCAACTCCTTCATGCTGGCGAACAACTGCTTCTGCATCGGCCGGAACACGAGGGCCCAAGCGAGCGCGAACGCCAGGAGTATTGCGGCGTAGCGGATCGGTGCATTGAAGTCGCTCATCACCGTCTTGGCCTGTTCCATAAGCGTGGGCGGTACATCTGCGGAGGTTTGGTCGTCGAAGGTCATGTTCTGAACCGTGATCACGTCGCCCCGGTCCTTGTCCGCCCCGAGCACACCGCGTGCGAGGTCGGCGATCTGCTGCAGTTCACCGGGGGTCCGCTTGTGCGGAACGGTCACCCATTTGCCTTTGATCTGCTTGTGCTCGATCGCGTCGTTAACGAGTATGGCCGCGGAGATTCGCCGGATTCGGCCGGCCGGTGTCAGGGTGTGAACTACCGTTTTGTTCACGCCATAGGTTGAGTTTTCACTGGAGGAGATTTGGCTACCATCGTCGGAGCCGGTTGGGGCGGCCGCTGCGGAGGTGTTCGGCAAGTTGGCGCTGGTCCCTGCGACGCCACCGGCGCTGCTTGTTCCTACCTGTTCGCTGGTTTTTTGGGAGGTCAGCACAGCGCTCACCGCGGGATCGTACTTGTCCTGGTTCTGCTCCGTGCTGCTCAGGTCGTACTCGACGTTGACACTCGCGCGCAGGTTTTCAGCGCCTACGGCTGGTCCGAGCGTCGCGAGTAGCCGCTTCGATAGCTCTGCTTCCAGCTCGCGACCTTGGCTCGATCCGCCGTGCTCGCCGAGGGATTCGTTCGTGTCCGCATCGATGATCGTGACGTCGCGCGGGGACAGATCGTCCACCGCCCCGCTGACCAGCCGAGCGATCGAGCTGATCTGGTCGGCCGAAAGCATTCCGTGTTTCATCCGCAGGGTCACTGAGGCCTTAGCGCCACGGTCACGATCAAGGAACACCGACGACGTCGGCATGACCAAGTGAACTCGTGCGCTCTTAACGGCGCTGAGCGTCTGAATGGTGCGCTCCAATTCGCCTTCGAGCGCGCGCTGGTAGTTGACCTTCTCGTCGAACTCAGTCTGGCCCCACGAGCTCTTGTCAAACAGTTCAAAGCCCATGCGGCCGGTGTGCGGGCTTCCTTCGGACGCTATCTCCATGCGCGCAGCGTCGAGCTGGTCTGCCGCCACATTGATTCCTTTACCATCCGGCGTGAGCTGGAAGGCGATTTTCTTGGCTGCAAGCTGGGATGAGATCGCCTGCGCGTCCTGCGGGTTCGAGATCCACCATGAGCGGCTTGTATTCGGGAGATCCGAAGATCTTGACCATAGCTGCCAAGGCGAAGAGCGTCACGAGGGCGCCGGCACCGAGTAGGAGTCTCTGTTTGCGGGTCAGCCGTGCCCACGATTGCTGCAGCTGACGGAGGAATTGATCGCCCATTGTTCCTCAGTTAGAACTGCATCTTCTCGATGTCCTGGTACGCACTGACGATCTTGTTGCGCACCTGCATCATGAGTTGGAATGCCACATCTGCCTTCTCCACTGAGACCATGACGTTGCCCACGTCGGTGTTGGGCGCGCCATGCAGAAGACTGCTGATCTGCGCGTCTGCTCCGCCCTGCAACGTATCCACATTGCTGATGGCGGCCTTGAGCACGTCAGTGAACCCCCCAGCTGCGCCCGTAGCTGGAGATGCGCTACCCGGCTGCGAGGAGATTTGGGGAAGGGACGCAATACCACTGCCGATTCCGCTGATCATTGCCCGAGTCCTTAACTCTTGAGGATGTCCAGCGACTGCTGGATGAGTTGCTTGCTTGCCGAAACGGCAGATGCGTTGAGTTGGTAAGCGCGGACCGAGCCCATCAGGTCCACCATCTCCTGCACTGGGTTGATGTTCGGATACGCCACATAACCGTCCTTATCGGCATCCGGGTGCGAAGGATCATAGCGACGTATAGGCGCGGCATTGTCCTCGACAACCTGTGTGAGCCGGACACTTCCGGGCTGGCCGGTAGTGCCGGAGAAGCTGGCGTTGTTCAGCAGTGCCCGGAACTGTGCTCCACCGTTGCTCGCCAGGACCACTTCTTTACGCCGGAAGGGGACCTTGCCCGCCGCGGAATGCGTGGTGTCGACGTTGGCCAGATTGGTAGCCGCTACCTCGGATCGCTGCCGCTCGGCCGAGAGCGCCGAGGCGCTGATGTTCATCGCGTCGAAGATGCCCATGCTTATTGTCCTCCGCCGCCGCTGTTGATTGCGGTCAGCAATTGGTGGAACTGAGCCTTTAGCAATTGCGCACCGATCTGGTACCCAAGCTGCGTCTGTGAAAGCAGCGTCGATTCACGGTCGAGGTCGACGTTGTTGCCGTCTGGCCGCTCGACCAGGCCGGAGACGTTATGAACGGCGACCCGAACGGGTTCGCCGCCGGAGTTCTCCATCGCGTCGCTAAAGGCTTGGGCGAAGTTCACGTCCTGAGCCTTGTAACCTGGCGTGTCGATGTTCGCCATGTTTGAAGCGATCACGGTTTCGCGCTTGTTCGACAGAGACAAAAAGCTCTCAAGCTGAGAGAGTATCGGCGGAGCAGACATTCAGGCATACCTCCTCGGGGGTAGATCGTACTGCCGAATCTTGTTGCGCATGGTTCGCACGCTGATGCCGAGCATCTCGGCAGCGCGTGTGCGATTGCCTCCGACGAGCTCAAGCGTTCGCTCCAGATGGCTGCGTTCCACCTGATCCATGGAAAGGGGCAACCTCGGTTCGGTCGGCGCGGTGTGGACCTCGAAAAGAGGGGATCGCCGCAGGGGACGATGCTCGTGGTCGAAGTGTTCTGCAGTGATTCGCGGCCCTTCAGAGAGCGACAGGACACGTTGCATGAAGTTCGAGAGCTCCCGAACGTTGCCGGGCCAATCGTAGGTATCCAAGCGCTCGAGGAAGGTTGGTGAGAGCTCAGTCAACGGACGCCGATGCCGATCGGCGAAGCGGCGCGCGAAATGCTGAGCGAGGATCGGCAGGTCCTCGCGTCTCTCACGCAGCGGGGGCAGAGTAAGCGGGATCACATTCAGGCGAAAGAATAGATCACTACGGAAGGCGCCCTGGTTCACAACAGCCTCAAGCTTCACATTCGTCGACGCAATGACGCGCACGTCGGTGCGCAAGGCGCGTCCCTCGCCAAGGCGCTCGACGACACGTTCCTGTAGAACTCGCAAGAGTTTGGGCTGAAGGTTGAGGGGCATGTCCCCAATCTCATCCAGCAGCAAGGTTCCTCCGTGCGCGAGCTCGAACTTGCCGGGCTTCGAGGCGATGGCTCCGGTGAAGGCTCCGCGAGCATGCCCAAAGAGTTCGCTTTCCAATAGCGTCTCGGGCAGGGCAGCGCAGTTGATCGCAACGAAGGGCCCCTGGCGCCGCGAACTGCTTTCATGGATGAAGCGGGCGAGCAGCTCTTTTCCGGTTCCGCTTTCCGCCTCAATCAATACGTCAGCATCGGTAGCGGCTGCGGCCTTGGCTCGTGCAAGCGCGGAGCCGAGAGCTGGCGAGCGCCCGATCATCGAGCCCGCCTGGAGATCGACGGATATCGGCTGCGCAGTCGGTTTCCGGCCGTTCAGCGTTCGCAGGGCAACGCTGAGCAGTTGGTCGAAGCTGACCGGTTTCGTGAGGTAGTCCACAGCGCCATCGCGCATCGCGCTGACTGCTTCGGGCACAGAGCCGTATGCGGTAAGGAAGAGGAATGCAGTAGCCGTCGAGGAGTTGCAGGGCGCCTGCATCACGTCGAAGCCGGTTCCATCGCTCATGCGCACGTCGCACAGCACAAGGTCAAACGAGAGCTGCCGGAGTGCAGCCAAGGCCTCTGCCACACCCCCGGCGGTTTCGACCTGCCAACCTTCGCGAAGGAAGTTCGCTTGCAGCGCGACGCGCAGACCGGGTTCGTCATCCACGATCAGAATGGAAGGGGAGACTGGGGTTTTCATGCTCGATCAAACTCCAGGGTGAAGGTGCTGCCCAGCCCAGGCTTGCTGTCGACACTGATTCGGCCGCCCTGCTGCTCCATGAGCCGGCGGCACACGGCCAGTCCCAAGCCGGGAGTCGTGCCGGAACCGCTGTAGCCGCCCTGGAACAGCCGGGGCAGATTCTTCGGCTCGATGCCGCAGCCTGTGTCCGTTACGCTCACCTGTGCCGTGCCCGATGGGCTCAGAGACGCCGAGATTCGCACCGCGCCATGCTTCGGGGTATGCCGCAGCGCATTTGAGCAGAGGTTAAGAAGTACCTGATGGAAGGCGCTCTTATTCGCGCGAATTGCCACCCGCGGGGGATCACCGTCGAGCATCAGTGCCACGTTTGCACGTTGAGCCAGCGGCTGCGAAAAGTCGACGGCGAAGCTCAATTCCACGACGAGGTCCAGAGGGGCTAAGACGATCGAGGAACCGCTGTGCAAGGCAAGCACGTTGTTCACGGTTCCGGAGAGCGAGCGGATTCCGGCGCGCAGGTGAGAGATCCATTCGCCGCGACGCTCCGGGCTATCCGCGATGAGGCCCGCAAACAACTCCAGGCCAGCCAATGGATTCCGTATCTCGTGCGCGAGCAGGGCTGACACCTGTGCGAGCGCCGTGGCATCGCGAGCGGTTTCGCGTTCGCGTTCAGCCCGCTTGCGCATAGAAATGTCCTGAAGCGTCAGCAAGACCCGCCCGTCCTCTGGACCGGCTCCGAAGGTGCGCTCGGGTAGGTGGACGCGGCGCAGCGCTACCCAGTGCTGTCCTGCGGAACTCTCGAATGAAAGTTCGTGCTCCACGTCCTCGGCAATTGCGGATACATCGGTCAGATCAAGCCCGGTCTGCTGATGGATCGAATCAACACTGGGTAACTGAGCTGCTGATAACGCGAGCAGTCTGGCAGCTTCCGGATTGGCCAGGGAGATGTTGCCATCCTCCTCGACGACGAGAACTCCGCAAGGGATGGCGTCCAGAATCCGTTGCAGGGTGAGCCCGATGCTCCGATTCTCCGACCGGCTTGCATGCAGTTCCTCGTTTCTCTGCGACAGAGCCAGCGTTAATTCTGAGACATGCGCCTGCAGGTCCCGATACGAAAGTTCTAACCGCGCCGAAGCTGTGACAAATGCGGAG
Source organism: uncultured Verrucomicrobiae bacterium (assembly GCA_963795955.1). Taxonomy (GTDB): domain Bacteria; phylum Acidobacteriota; class Terriglobia; order Terriglobales; family Acidobacteriaceae; genus Granulicella. The sequence continues at coordinate 1,922 of CAWCJK010000006.1, read as the reverse complement.
AACGCTTCCGTCAGTAAGCCGGGTTGCGCCGCCGGCTCGGCGGGTTGGATTGGAATTTGATGAGAACTAGGCAACATTCACCTAGTACTCAAGCACTCACCAGACCACAGTCGACCCGCTGCGGCTTTAGTTGCATGTCAGTGCGAATGATCGGCGGTTAAATGTCTCGCAAGAACTCAACTGGACGGCATTGCGTGCCACTAGAACACGATGTCTTCGGCGTGGATCTCACGGCGTCCATCGGCAAACAGGCTTGCCCGTTCCAAGACGTTACGCAACTCGCGGACGTTGCCAGGCCAATCATGGGCATGAAGCAATGCCCGTGCTGCCGGGTGGATCGTCATGCCTTGGCCGAAGCGTGACAGAAGAGTTTCGCTGAGGGTATCGAGATCTTCCATGCGGTCCCGAAGCGGCGGCAGGTGAACAGGGAAGACCGCGAGCCGATAATAGAGGTCCTCGCGAAACTCATTACGCTTCACCATGTTCTTGAGATCGGCGTTGGTGGCCGCGATCACTCGGCAATCTACCTTCAGTGTGTCGGTCCCACCTATGCGTTGGACCTCGCCTTGCTCCAGGAATCTCAGGATCTTGCTCTGGAGTGGAAGTGGCATGTCGCCGATCTCGTCGAGAAACAAAGTTCCACCATGGGCCGCGTGAACCCGCCCCAAACGGGATTGTGTCGCTCCTGTGAAAGCGCCCTTTGTGTGTCCAAACAACTCGGCTTCCAGCAAGCTGTCCGGGATAGCGGCGCAATTGATCACGATGAAGGGCTGTTTCTCTCTGGAGCTTGCGCCATGGATGGCACGCGCCAGCAAATCCTTGCCGGTTCCGCTTTCGCCCTGGATCAGCACGGTCGTATCCCGCCGGGCTACCAGGCGCGCAGCGTGATACACACGCTGCATCGACGCTGCCGCGCCGGTGAGTCCATGCCAACCCTTCTGCATTGGGCCGGGCAGCTCCCGGAAGCGCATGGGACGAAGCAGCACGGACGGGCGCCGGGTTGCCTAGAGCTGGTTCCGCTGCGCGGACCGACGCAACCGCGGAAGGGAACTGCTGCCTGGAGTGTGACGTCAGCGGTAAAACGTGTAGCTCAGGAAATTGAAGCCGGACGATGCTTTGGAACTCGCCCACATCGAGGTCAGGAAGCTGAGGATTTAGAACCATCAGGTCGGCGGGGTTCTCCAACAGCTTCTCGAGAGCATCGGTACCGCTGTGCGCTTCCCGTACGAAGAGATCCAAGCCAGAAAGCTGTGCTCGCATCGTCTGACGCACAAGTGGATCGCCAGAGACGAGCAATACATCCAGTTCACGTTGTCGGTTGCTCGCACTACAAAGCTGACCGATCCATTGCGGCAGGCATTCCAAGCCGATGGCCCGGTCGTTCGGTTCCGCGGCAGTTGTAGCGGCATCATATTGCGGCCAAGCCGCAGGGGCGAAGCTGACCTCGGCCGTGTCCCGTCCGAGGTTCTTGAGCCGGGTGAACGCGTCCCGAAGCAGTTCATGTTCAAGCGCTCCATCCGAGCTGCCCAGTTCAGTCTTCGCTGATGACATATCCGAGCCCACGTACGGTTCTGATCAACTTGGGTAATCCGGCGAGGTCGACCTTATCTCGCAGGTACTTCATGTAGACGTCGACCACGTTGCTCGAACCGTCATACTCCGCGCCCCAGACCTCTTTGAGCAGAACGGATCGAGAGATCGGGACGCGAGGCGACCGCATCAGAAACTCAAGCAAGCCGTATTCTCGCGGTGTTAACTCGACTCGTCGACCATCGCGGGTCACACGCAGTTCATTTCGATCGAGCCTGAGGGAGCCGCACTGGCTGCTCCGTGGCAAGGTCGTCGTGTGTCGACGAAGCAGCGCGCGCACGCGGGCGAGCAGTTCGAGCGAGGAGAACGGCTTCGTGAGGCAATCGTCAGCG
>CAWCJK010000005.1:0-150648 GCA_963795955.1 uncultured Verrucomicrobiae bacterium | reverse complement strand
AGCGCTTCTACTTCGGGGGTTGGTTCGATTCTTTCGTGATCGCGTTTGCGGCGTTGCCCGCCACGATCCAGCTTGCCGAGCCGGCTACGACGGCTTCGTCCTCGAACCATAGAAATCCGAAGTCGTCGATGCACTCCGGAAAATCGGGTTTGATGATGATGTATCCCGGGATGACGGCGCCGGGGATGTATGCGTTGTCGGCGCGGTTGTTGCTGTAGGTCTTCGTCTTCGAGACCGTTCCGACGCCAGCGACGTATGAGGTGCTGGATACCGGGTGCGTGCCGAGGATGTAATTGACGGCGCGAAGTGTGTATTCGGGACCCACGAGATCCGGGAAGGTCCTGTGCAGGAAGTACATTCGGACGGCCATGTCGACCACGGCACCCGATCCGCCCCAGGTGCCCAGGCTAGGGGGAACGCCGAACGGTGTGGCGTTCAACTGATTGTCGAGACCCGCCATGTAGGTCTTCACCGCTTGCCGCAGTTGATCTTTCGCGTCTGCGTCGAGATAAGGCAATGCGCGGACTGCTGTCCATCCGTGCAGTTCCATCTGCTGCGGGGTGATCACCTGCGGGAACAGCTCTTTCAGACGCGACTTGTAGGGCTCGGCGCCATGCGTGGCGATGGTCAGTTCCAGAGCAGCAGCCCAGTCCTGTGCGACGCCAAAGCCGGATCGGCCAGCGCCGGCCGGTGGAGCTGCCTGTGCGCTGGTTGTGCCAGAGCTTGTCGGAGCGCCCGAGCTGCCCCGCGCGTTACGGCCGCCCTGAGCGCCAGATGCCGCTCCCTGAGACGCAGCCAGAACGCCACCCGCGGCAGCTGACGCGTCGTAGCCGGCGCGCGGCGGGAAGGGCGTTGGGTGAGCCTTCTGCTGGTTCCATGCTTTGATCGCGGTCTCGAGGCAGTCCTTCGCCAGTGCGGGGTTGTAGTCCTTCAAGACATCGGACGCCGCGGCCAGCGCTGCGATGGCGTTCCACTCGAAGTAGGGGTTGTCACTGGTGAAGATCCAACGGTCATCCGGCCTGCCGGAGTAGTCACCCTTGACCTCGTTCGGACCGAGCTTCGGGTCATAGATGCGGCCGTCGGTCTTCGACGCTGCGTCGCCGAGGTGGGTGTACTGGCGCAGATCGGGCTCGTGCGTGCCACGGATCGCGTGGCCGATGTTGTGGTACTGCGCGAGGATGTACAGGGCGCCGTGCTCGACTTGCTGCACCGTATCCGGCACACCATCGGGACGATGCATTTCAACTTCGCGCGTGGTTTCGTTGACGGTGAGTTCGTCGTACTTGAGATCGAATTCGCGAAAGGCCAGAGCGAGGCTCTGGATGACGCTGAGTTGCGCGGGCTCCTCGAGGTCGAAGTCGCCGGCGTCGTACCAGCCCCCAACGTTCATGCCGGGGATGTGATCGCCGCCCTTGTACTTGCCGTCAGTTGCCGTTGCTTGATTCCAGCCATCGAATTGCTCGCCAACTACGGGCGCCATGCGGCCATCGTCCAGGTGCGAAGCGCCGTGCCAGACGCGGTAGGCTTCGCGAACGGAGACGTGATCCATCTGCTCCGCGAGGTGATGGTCGAGGCTGTCCTGCCAGATGTTGGCGTACGCGTCGTTGGAGATGGGGAAGGGCGCGGTGCGCTGGTCTGCATACTCGATCACATAGAGGCCGGGGTCCTTGACCGGGGTGAAGTCGAATTTGGAGTAGACGTAGCGCAGCCACGGCGTTGAAGGGGTGATCGGGCCCTCGAAGACCTCCTTGTACGATCCGTCTTCGGTGAGGCGCAGCACTTTGGCCGTCTTTGGGCCGTTGTACTTCGGGTCGAGTTCGAGCACGGCCACTTTGGAGAATTCCGGCGCGTAGCCAACCTGGCTGTGCGCGATCATGGGCGGCCGCGTCCAGTTCGGGATCACGTCTGGGCGAATGTGCCACACGATCGCGTTGGTGGTCTTGCCGGACGGGATGAGCGAACGCAAGACGAACCAGCCGTTTTGGGCGCGGTCACGTCCGTCGAAGAGCATGAGGTCGGAGGTATCCGAGGTGACATTGATGCGGGCGAGCTTGTCGTCGACGCCGAGCGTGATGGTTTTGCCCTGCGCGAAGGGCAGCGGCTGTGTGTATCCCTTCGCCTTGTCCCAGTCTTCGAGGTAGTACGCCTTCTTCGGCTCATTGGGCAGAGGGAGGACCGTGACCATCCGATCGTCAGGCGTGCGAGGGAAGATGCCGGCTTTGTTTCCGTCCACAAGGTACGCCTTGCCCATGTAGATGGAGGGCAGGAACTCCAGGTTGAAGCCTGCACGGCCGGCCAGGTTCTGCGGCAGCGGCTTGTCGAGATTGATGCTGACCTTCACGCCGCCTGGCTCCGCTGCGACTTCCAAGGTGTAGCTCAGATCGAAGGTCGGGAAGGCGAGGTCCGCAGTCAGCGTGTTATTTGCCTTGTCCGCACGGCGTCCTTTGAGGGTTGCCACGAGATCCCACTGCTCGGGCGTTGGCATCAGGCGCACGTCGCCGTTGGTGGCGATCCGCTGGCCGTGAAGAATCATCTCCATCGCCGTGTTTTTCTGGTCTACGAAGACGGGATGGTAGGTGCTGTCGTAGAGAAATACGCTAAAGCCCTGGGTATCGAGGTAGTTCTTGTCGTTCACCTTCATGGCGAAGTCGGCGCCGAATGAACTCGGGCCGGAGACCAGGGCTAACGAACTCAGCGCCAGGAGGAGACACACTCTGATTCGGTTGAGCATATTTCGGGAACTTCTCCTTTTGCGTGAAGCTCACAGGACATGCACGCTGTGTGGGCAATCTCGTCGCCGGCGCACGCGCAAATCCACGCTATTCCGGTAAGGCATACTGACCGTCGATGTGGAAGTGCCCGCTCACGCCTGGCGCACCGGTGTCGGGCTGTCCTCCTCCGACAGAGATGGTGTAGTCACCTTGAGCAACGATCGGATCGCCGTTCTCGGTCACCATGCCGAGGTCGCGCGGGTTGAGGTGGAAGTGCACCTTCTGGCTCGCGCCGGGGTCGAGGTGGATGCGCTCGAAGCCACGAAGAGCAAGCCGCGGGGCTCCCTTCACGTCTGGGAACTTGAGATAGAGTTGGGCGACTTCGTCTCCCGCGAGCTTGCCGGTGTTGGTGACGGTCACTTCGGCGTCAACGGGCTGCCCTGCGGCCACGGCGTTCGCCGGGACGTTGAGGCCGCTGTAGGAAAATTTCGTGTAGCTGAGTCCATACCCGAATGGATATAGCGGCTTGCCAGTGAAGTAGCGGTATGTCCGGTTTGTCATACCGTAGTCTTCGAAGTTCGGCAGTTGGTCCACGCCCTTGTAGAAGGTGATCGGCAGTCGGCCTGCGGGGTTGTTCTTGCCGCTTAAGGTCTCCGCAACCGCGGCTCCGCCTTCCTCACCGGGATACCACGCGTCAAGGACGGCGTTTGCGTGATCATTGATCCAGTTGACGGCCAGCGCGCTGCCATTCATCAACACGACGCATAGCGGCTTACCGGTAGCGGCCACTGCTTCTACGAGATCTTGTTCCGGCTTGGGCAGATCGATGCTGGTGCGATCGCCACCGAGAAAGCCGGGTTCGCTGACCGGCATCTCTTCGCCCTCAAGCTGGCTGGTGATGCCTACGACCGCGATGACGGCATCGGCATCTCTCGCGGCGGCGATGGATTCGGGTGAGACCCCGTTGTTCACCTTCGACCAGATCAACTCGGCGTGGACTTTGCCGTTTTCTGCGCCGTACGTGATTTCGAGCGCGGCCTTGCGGCCCTTCTCCAGATGAACACGACCAACGACCGGCACAACCTCACCGGCGCCGTATGCCGTGGCTATCTGCTTGCCATCGACCACGACCCTGGCGAATCCCTCCGAACGGAGTCCCAGTTGGAAGTCGCCTGACTCGGGCGGTGTGAGGGAGCCCTTCCACTGAACGCCGAAGGTCTTTCTGCCCGCGACCGCCTTGGGAAGATCGGTTTCCGTCAGCTTGATGGTGGGCTCCGTGCGGCTGAAGATCGACTTCGTCTCGCGTTCCGGGGCCGACCGTCGTTCGCTGTACTCGGCGGCGAGTCCGGGCTTGCCGTCCGGCGTGGTGAGCAGGGCGTTGGGAACCGGGGTTCCATCGGCGCGGAGGAACTGCGTTCCAGGAACGAAGGTGATGGAGGCGTTAGGGAATTCAGCGCGAAGGCCGTCGACGACGGAGACCACATGGGTTGGGTGGCCGGCATAGTTTCCGAGGAGAGGGCGGGTCTGATCGGCGAGAGGACCAATCACGGCGATCTTGCGGATGCCCGGCTTCAGCGGAAGCAGGCCGTCGTTTTTCAGCAGCACCATCGACTCGTTCGCGAGCTTGCGAGCGTGTGCGCGATGCGCGGGGCTGTCGAGTTCTTTTTCGTCGATCTTGGTGTACGGGACCATGTCGGCTGGATCGAACATGCCGAGCTTCATGCGGGCTGTGAACAGACGAATGAGTGCGGTGTCGAGGGCGCTCTCGGGCAGATAGCCCTGCTGGACGGCGTCGATGTAGGCTTTCTCGACGGGTTCGCCGTTGCGCGATGTGAAGGTGACGCACTCGTTATCCATGCCGCGCAGCACGGAGATGGCAGCGCCCTGGGCCTGGGTGGGCCGGTAACGATGGTTAGCGGCGACATCCCGAACGGCGTCGCAGTCGGAGACGACGTATCCCTGGAATCCCCATTTGCCCCGCAACTGATCCTGCAGCAGGTACTGGTTTGCGCAGGCCGGCTCGCCATTGATCGCGTTGTAGGCGCACATCACCGACCCCGCTTTGCCCTCGACGATGGCAGCGCGAAATGCGGGCTCATAGGTATCGACTTCGTCGTGTTTGCTGACGTCGACGTCGGCGAAGTGGCGCGTTGGCTCTGGTCCGCTGTGCACGTCGAAGTGCTTGGGTGTGGCTATGGCTAGGTAGTACTTCGGGTTGTCGCCCTGCAGCCCGGTCACATACGCGACACCCATGCGCCCTGTCAGGAATGGGTCCTCGCCATACGTTTCCTGCCCGCGTCCCCAGCGTGGATCGCGGAAGATGTTGAGATTGGGCGACCAGAAATCGAGGCCTCCCATGATGCCGGTGTGGCCTTCGCGCAGGTTCTGCACGTGCTTGATACGACCCTCGATACCAATCTGGGCGGCCATGGTGTGAATCGCGGGCGCGTCGAAGGTGGCGGCGAGGCCAACCGGTTCGGGGTATTCGGTTACGCCCTCGTTGATCACGCCGTGAAGCGCCTCGCTCCACCACTGATACGCCGGGACTTTGAGCCGCGGCACCGCGGCCGAGTTGTTCTGCATCTCGGACGCCTTCTCCGCAAGGGTCATGCGACGGACAAGGTCGGTCGCCCGCTGTTCCGGTGCAAGCTGAGGATTCATGTAGGGGAGACTCGCAGAATCCTGTGCAAATGCATGTTGCTGCGTTGCGCAACAAACGAGCATTCCCGTGCATACAAGGACGCGAACCGCGAGCGTCAGGCAGGTTCTCATGAGTTTCTCCAGGTTGGATTGAGCCGGATGCATCAGCTAGTGGCAACCTTCCGTGAAGCAGAGGTTCTTACTGAAAAATGGCATGACATGGTTTTGGAACCTATCGGCCACCGCGCTGGTGTGTGTGCCAGAGTAAATCTCGAAGCTGTTCGCAATCCCGTAGTTGTCGAGCACGTTGTGCAGCTTGATGGTGTCGAAGCGCAGACCGTCCTGGTCGCCTACGTCCATGGAGATAGCCCGGTACTGCTTCAGGTTTCCGATGTATTGATCCACGAAGGCAAGCGGCGCATTGGCGGTGAACTTTTGGACTATCTCCGGTTGTGGATCCCCGTCTTTGGTGGGCAGGTCGAAATATAGTGGCGGGTTCTTCGGGTCCGGCGCCCACGCGGCGGCGGATGCGTAGGCGGCGACGCTGAACCCTGGTGATTGCGCGGCCAGATCTGCCGGCGATGTTGCTCCCCTGGCCTTTGTCTCGGCCGCGAGTGCGCGTTCCCTGGCCTGATCGCTCGGTCCCGGCCCGCCTGCCGCCATCGGTGACAGGCAGCAGGGGCTCATGATGTAAAGAGCACCGAAGATCTCCGGGTGCTTCATCCCGATGCGTGAGGCGCCGTAGCCGCCCATCGAGTGGCCGACCAGCCCACGGCTCTGGCGATCGGGGATGGTGCGGTAATGCGTATCGATATAGGCGACGACATCGTGATAGATGAATTTTTCGAAGTCGCCGGTGGTTTCTGAACTCGAGTACATGGAGCCGTTGTAGATGGTCTTCGAGTCGGGCAGAACGATGATCATTTCCTTGGAGCCCTGTGCGAACGCGCCTTCGATGGTTTGTGGAACATGGATTTCGTGCGTCCACTGCTCGGCGCCGATGAAGAAACCATGCAGCGCGTAGACCACGGGGTAGCGGCGCTTGGACTGTGCCTGGTAGCTCGGCGGAAGGAAGACGATGACGTCGCGGTCGACAGCCTCGCCCTCGAGATTGCCCTCGAGGGCTGCGCCATGAACCTTGATGTGTTCGACCCTGACTGGCCTGGCACCCGCGACGGGCGCCGGAACGATTGTTTGCACTTGTGCCGAGAGCGAACACCCCAAGGCGAGAAGCGTGACGGCGGCGCCACAGAAGCGGCAAAGGTCTTGGCCCAGCGTCTTAATTTGCACAGCGCAAATATATCTATTGGCGCGGCAATAGTCACGCTCGCAGACGTAGAGAATCGCGGGCGCCGAAATCGTATCGCAGCCGAACCCGCAATACCGTCCGCACTCTGACTACCAGAACTGCGAGGCGACGATATGAGGCGGCCCGGCATGGCCGTCAATGACCGGAAGTGCGAGCACGACCTCAACATTGCCGTGCTTCCAACCCTTCGGCGCGAGCTTGTTCATATCCTCGATGAGCCGCTCGCTTGTGACAAACTCGCTGGCGGATACGGTCCCTGTGGCACCCAAGCCCGCAGCAATCATGACGGGCTGCTCGAGCAGAGGATCGTAGTAACGCGCCACGATGGCGTAGTCCATCGGCATCTTGTTGTACGGCACCTTGAAATCAACCTGCCAGGTCCGCCCTGGCGTCTGCGCGTCCTCGATGATTCCGACGCTATTGTCAGGACTGTCCACAAAGCGATACCTGAGATGTTGCGCCAGGCGCATGGTCCAGCGATTATCCAAGCCTGCAAACAGCAACACCGGCCCGGTACGCAGATCGGCGATTTCTGCGGCGCCGGCCCCGGCGATGTTGAAGGTCTGGTGGTGACGCACCATGTAGTTCGTGACTTTGAACAGGCTCTCGACGTCCGTGAGCGTGATCTGCTCATATTCGTTCATCAGCTTCAGGACGTCTTCTGACGGGCTCGCGGCGGCCCCCTGCGGGGAACGCAGCGCGTTGCCCTCGTATCCCACCGTATGGTCGCCGATGACGACCACGGCGGAGTGTTCCGCGGCGGCGAAGGGTGCCCAGAACTCCGTGAGGCGATGTTCGTGCGAAAACGCCAGGTCGTCCCAGAACCGGACCGCGGCGACGCCGATCACAACGCCCAACGCAACTGCGGCAGCCAAGACCCAGTTCCTGGGGAGCCAACCGGGGGTGGTCGATGAGGTCCGCGGAAGATCCTCGGCGAGAGGAGACTGCGCTGGTTCCGCACCCGACGCATCGTGGAGCGTTGGCGGGTCAGTCTCAACAGGGTCGGCTGCGGGTCTTCCGTGTGGGACAGGAGTGCGGAAGAAGCGCGGCACGTACGTGCCTATAGGCAGGTCGATGCGGATCTCTCCGCCGTGCTCGGGTTCCTGGTAGTACTGTGCGATCCGCTTGCGAACCTCCGCCGCAGTCACACGTACAACCGGGTCGGTATTGGTGTCGTAGTCCGGAGCCCGGTGAAATACCTGGACTCCGACAAGACGTTCCTTGAGAAGGTGAGACTTCCCAACTCGAGTCTGCTCGACCAGGTACTTCAGCAGGGCGGGGTATCGGTGGCTATGGCAGAAGTGGTGGCTCTCCAGCATCTTCGCAAGCTGGGTGTCGATCTCCTCGTCCGCGATATCCGCCGGTACGGGTTCCAGGTCGGCGATGGCCATAGAACAAAACCCTTCGGGTGAGCGCGCAGCGTTCCACCCAACTGCACGGGAACTCTACCAGAAAACCAGCCGTGTCGCGCCGCCGAACTTGGAGCGGGGGTATGGTACGTCGACTTGATACCTTCAGAAAAACGGGGCTTTTCTTCGACATTCCTCTTGTTACGGTACCGGCCCGCAAGTTGTTGCCGTATCTCTCCTTGTGGCGCTGCTTCCAGGGGCCTACGATTCCGGCGAAATGTCAGACATGTATTGCCTGTGGTCCCCGGGCGGGGAAAACATCCCTTGCGTGATTGAGGATGATGAGCCCACGCCGCTTGTTCTGGGTCTCCGGTCCCAGGCCGCATGTCAGCCATTCAGTTTGGAGGCGTCATGAACTGGAAAGACCTTTACCGTAGCCTCGTGCCCCACAAGGAGGGCGAGGACAAGAGCAAAGGGATCCGCGGCTGGCGGAGACAGGAATCGTTGATTGACACGACCAGCGCCGCGCAAACAGCTCGCCACCACCTCAGGGCTAGCGCCCTTATCGCGCTCGCCGTTCCGCTGGTGCTGCTCGCCTTCACGACGCCGCGGGCGCTGGCCCAGGGCACGGGTGAAATTACCGGTACGGTCACCGATCCTACCGGCGCGGTCGTGCCGGGCGCCTCCGTGACCCTTACAGCCATCTCCACCGGCGTGGCACATACCGCCGAGACCAACCGCGCCGGCCTGTTCGACTTCTCCGGACTCGACGTCGGCAAGTACAACCTTTCCGTCAAGATGACCGGGTTCCAGGCTTACAAGATGAACGGCATCGTCATGAACGTCGCGCAGACGCTCAAGGAAGACGTGCCCCTCGTCACGGGCGGTGAAAACCAGGTCGTGACGGTCGAAGCGAACGCGCTGCAGGTCCAGGCGGCGACGAACGAGATGAGTACGCTCATCACCGGCCAGCAGATGGTGCAACTGGCGACCAACGGCCGCAATGTGATCGGCCTGACAACGCTTGGGACCGGTGTCTCGACCACCAACCCATCCTTCAACGGTGTGACCGCACAGGGTTCCAGCTTCAACCTGAGCTTCAATGGCATGCGCCCCGACCACAACAATTGGCTCATCAACGGAGGCGAGGTGTATGACCGCGGGTCGGGCGGCAAGCTTGACGTGATGCCCGCTCCGGACATGCTCTCCGAATTCCAGGTGCTCTCCTCGAACTACACCCCGGACTACGGCATATCCTCGGGCGGCACCGTGACCATGGTGATGAAGAGCGGCACCAAGAACTTCCACGGGGCTCTCTGGGAGTTCAATCGCAACGACGCGTTCCAGGCCTACAACTACTTTTCGAAGATCAGTCAACCGGTGAAGCGGAAGCCCGAACTTCGTCTGAACATCTTTGGCGGCACCATCGGCGGCCCGGTCTGGATTCCCGGCGTCTACAACCGGAACAAGGACAAGACCTACTTTTTCGTAGGCGAAGAGTGGCGTCGTTTCATCCAGGGCGCCAATCCGTCTACGCAGAACACGGTGCCCAACGCCGACTTCCCAACTGCCGGCCAGAACCTTACGTATGTGCCGTTTGGCGGTGACCTCAACAATGGTCAGCCGATCACGAAGACGTGTCCCAACGGCGCCTCGGGGCCGGGCTTGATCTGCGTCCCGGCGACCAGCGATCCCGCGAAGCTCGCGCTGTACGCCAGCAATGGCCTGACGGCGGGCGCTCCGTTCCCCAACAACACCATTCCCGCCGGGTTGCTTGACTCCAACGCCCTACTTTTCATGGGGACCGGTGCTATCCCGCACCCGAACACCGGCAGCGAGCAGTACATCGCGTCGCCTAAGCAGCCCACCTATGTTCGTGAGGATGTAGTCCGCATTGACCAGCTCTTCACCGACAAGCTGCACCTGCTGGGTAGCTGGATCCATGACTCGATGTCACAGACCATCTTCCCCACCCAGTGGAGCGGTGACAGCTATAGCACCGTTGGCGATGTCTTCTCTAACCCGTCCTGGGCTGCTGTCATAAAGCTGAGCCAGACGCTTTCGCCCACACTGCTAAATGAGACCGCCCTGAACGTGAACGGCAACACCATCGACGTTCAGCCGGCTGGGATTTATCAGCAGCCCTCGGGCTGGAGCGCCAAGAGCTTCTTTAACGGAAACAACGCGCTGAACCGTCTGCCACAGGTCGCGTTCAGCGGGGGACCTCTCAACACCACGTACAGCGTCATCTACTGGCCATGGCATAACTCGTTCCTCGACTACCAGGTTCGAGATGATCTCTCGAAGATCTCGGGCAGGCATGCTCTGAAGTTCGGATTTTCCTACATGCGCATGGATAAGAACCAGCAGCTCCAGGCGGATACGGAAGGCGACTACTCCTTCAATGGATCGGCGGCCTCGCAGAACTCGTACGTCAACTTCCTGCTCGGCTTCGCGGACACGTATCAACAGCTTCAGACGCAGCGCACCGGCCACTACATCAACAACAACTATTCCTTCTACGCGCAGGACGATTGGCATGTCTCGCCGCGTATGACCCTGAACCTTGGCCTGCGTTACGACCTTCTTCCACACGTTTATGACAAGTTCAATCAGCTCGGGAACTTCAACCCGAACGCGTACTCTGCAACCAACGCGCAGAGCCCGGACCTAAACGACAATCTGAACCCCAATGGTCCCGGATTCGTTGTCGTGAACGGTGAAAGCTTCTATCTGAATGGCATCCAGATCGCCGGTCAGAACGGAGTTCCGCGCGGTCTTGTGAACAACGACTACAAGACAGTGCAGCCCAGGGTCGGCTTCGCTTATGACATCGGCGGAAACGGCAAGACTGTTCTTCGGGGAGGTACGGGCATCTTCTACGAGCGCGTGCAGGGCAACGACACATACAACATCAACACCACGCCGCCGTTCTCTTATCAACCGAAGGCCAGCACGGTCTACTTCTCCAATCCCAACACCAGCTACGTCACCGGCGCCACGGCGACAACACCCTTCAAGCCCGCTGGTCTGACAAACGAGAGCACCTATTACCCGAACCCTGGAACGCTGCAGTTCAGCCTCGGTGTTCAGCGTGAGATCGCGCCTTCCATCGTGGCCTTCATCGGCTACGTCGGAACAACAGGCTGGACACAAAACGATCTCCGCGAGATCAACGACCTGAACTTCGGCAGTCCACTCGCTTCCAGAAAAGCTGTTGCGCAAAGCACGACGCAGGTACTCGTGAACGGCGTTCCGACAAGTTCCTCCAACACCTCGTGTACCACGGCGAACCAGGGATCGAGCTGCTTCAGCCCTACCTCCGATCTTTATCGTCCGTATCACGGCTTCAGCAACGTTCGTCAGGAAGAGAACCAGGTGAACTTCAGCTACCACTCGCTGCAGGCCTCGATGCGCATGGAAGCCAAGCACGGATTCTCGGCCCAGTTCTCGTACACGTACTCGCATGAGATCGATATTCAGAGCGGCGATATCACGAGTTCCAACCAGGCCGGCTCGGGCGGCACGCTGTCCAACCCCTACAACGCCAACTACGATCGCGGCTCGGGGCTATTCGACCGCCGTAACATTTTCAACGCAAACTGGATCTACACCCTGCAGGCCTTCCGGCGTTCGGGCAACATGCTTGAGCGTCAGGTTCTCGGCGGATGGGAGATAGCCGGGACCATGGTCGCGGAGAGTGGCGTTCCCATTAACCCCTACTACAACGGTCCTGACACCCTGGGTCTGGGCGGCAACACCACGAACCGTCCCGACGTCGTGGCTCACCTCCAGTACCCGAAGACCCGGCTGTCGTGGTTCAACAACACGGCGACCACCACCGCTTCGGGGCTGACGGTGAAGGGGCAGTTTCAGCAGCCGCTCGCGCCTTGGGCAGGTGGCAACATCACAGGGTACGGCAATGCAGGCAAGGACACGATCCGCGGCCCTGGTCTGCAAAACTGGAACATCTCCGTCTACAAGAACTTCCCGCTGACTTCACATGAGGGCCCGCGGCTGGAGTTCCGGGCGGAGAGCTACAACAGCTTCAACCACACCGAGTTCAACGCGGTGGATAGCGGTTTCGCAGATGGCAACTTCGGACAGGTCACGAGCGCATACGATCCGCGCACGTTCCAGTTCGGAATCAAACTGATCTTCTAAAAGCCACAAGTCTTCCCCAACCAGGCGTAGCAGGTCACCTGCTACGCCTGGCCTTTTCGCCCTTACCGAAATTGCAGCCATTCTCTTCGCGGCGTATCGTTCAGCCGTGGGCAGAGACTCCAGGCGCAGGTGGCCCGTGCGGCGTTTGATCTTCATCGCTGTAGTTCTGACACTCTTGGTATCGCTCCAGACGCCCGCACAGACAAGCGGAGCGAGCGCGCCGGACATGTTGCAGCGGGCGGCGGCATTGGAGCGCGCGGGCAAATACTCTGAAGCCGAATCGGCGTGGAGAGCCGTCCTTGCGAACTCACCCGACAGCGCAGAAGCGTATGCGCATCTCGGGCTCTTGTGCGCGCTCCAAGGCCGCTATGCCGAAGCGGTACCCGCTTACCGCAAAGCACTTCAGCTACAACCAAACCTTCCCGGGGTCTCGATTGACCTCGGTCTCGCATACTTCAAGCAGGCGCGCCTGGCGGATGCGATCGCTCCACTGGACGCCGCGGTGAAGGAAAACCCGACGGATCCACGCGCGAAGCTCCTGCTTGGGATGTGCTTCTACGGCCTGGCGAGATATGCCGCTGCGATCCCGTACCTACAGGCCGGTGTTGCTCAGGCGCCGGCGCAACCTGCAACTGCGTTTGACTCTGGCGCAGAGCTGCCTGTGGGCGAAGCAATACAACTGCGCGCTGGATGAGTACCGCTCCATCCTGCAACTCGATCCAAAGTCCGCTGAGGCGGACATGATCGCCGGGCAAGCGCTCGACGCGCAGGGCAATACACCCGCTGCGATTGAGCAGTTCCGCGCCGCAGCGATCGCGGCACCGAACACCCCCAACGTACATTTCGGTCTGGGCTACCTGCTTTGGAAGCAGAACCAGTTCACCGAGGCCGCGCAGCAACTGCAGCAGGAGCTCTCGCTCGACCCGGCCCACACACAAGCGCTTACGTACCTGGGCGACATCGCGATCAAGAACAACGATTGGGTCGACTGCACGGAGCGACCTCGAGCGTGCCGCAGCCCAACCCGGCGCTGTTCGCCTCACCATCTTCGACCTCGGCGTTGTCGACGCTCAGGAGCACAACAGCGCACGTGCCGAACAGGAGTTCAGGCAGGCGATCACGATGGCCCCCGAGAACCCTGACGCGCATTGGCGCCTGGCACGGTTGCTACAAGCGACGGGCCGCATCGAGGAAGCGAAGGCAGAACTCGCCAAGGTTCGCCAACTGCACGATGCCAAGAACGAAGCCCTGATCGAAAAGATGTCCCCTCATGCGAGTCCGCCGCAACCTTGACCTCGAGTCGTGATCAGCGCTTTTGGATTCAGGGTCGGCGGGGCGTGTTTCTGGATCTGAATTCGTGGGATGGCAACCAGCGTAGACCGCCACCGAAGGCTTCGATTTTTCGCCGACTACGACGAGAGAAACCCCTCCGTTCGCCTCGGCATGATCTATAACCAGGCGAACCTCGCAGCCTACCGGTGGACATCTAGCTGTCTGCTTGTAGCGGTCGCGAGCAGGGGTGCGGAGTTGGCGGGCAGTTCGAAGCTGATGTAGGCGCCGCCAAGCGCTGTATTCTTTGCGAGCACAGTGCCGTCGTGGCTGCGAACGACCGCAGAGACGAGGGCGAGGCCCAAGCCGTGTCCTTGTGAGTTGGAGCCCTTGGTGTAGCGTTCGAACAGGCGTGGCAGAAGCTCCTCGGGGAAGCCGGGGCCGTCGTCCTCCACGGTGACTTTTACGCGATCGCGGAGTTGTTGGAGCGAAACGGTGACGGTTCTACCAGGGGCGAGATGTTTGAGCTCGTTGTCGAGCAGGTTCGCGACGATCCGCTGGATGAGCGCAGCGTCTGCGTCGATGGAGACAGCACCGGGACTGGAGAACACAAGATTGAGCCCGGCGTGGGCAAACGAGGGCTCGTACAGTTCGACCATGGCGCGCAACGTGTAGTCGAGATCGATGGGCTCCTTCTTGAGGCGGAGTGCATCTGCGGAGGCTTCGGAGACATCGAGCGAGGTACTGAGGAGGGACGAGACCCGATCCAGCTCGTCTATACAGCGCACGATGGCTTCCTCCCGCTGATCCGGGTCGCGGCTCATGAGAGCCAGTTCAAGCTTGCCGCGCACGGCCGTGATGGGGCTGCGCAAGTCGTGCGCCAGAGCGTCGGACATGGTGTTCAACTGCTGGACTGAGGCTTCTATGCGATCGAGCATCTTGTTCAGCGTCAGAGACAGCCGCGAGATCTCGTCGTTTCTTGCGAGCGCTGGTATTCGACTGCGCAGGTTGCGGCGGCCGATCGAGTCAGCGGTTTCGGTGATGACCTGGATTCGGTAGAGCGTGCGCCGTGTGCTGAAGAAGACGATGAACGTGCCGAGGCAGATGATGGCACACCAGAGCGAGGCGAACTCAATACGTAAGCGCCGGAGCACCTTGCGCTCGTAGCGCGTTGAGAGCCCGAGGTAGATACGATCGCCGTTGGCGAGCTGCGCCTCGGCTACACGAAACGGCACGCGAAACCCGGAGATCGCGACGTCTACCGGCCGGCCAGGAGAGACGGAGCTGGTCTTCACTGCCAGCGCGTCGGCGGTTCCCACGCCAGCTCCGGTGTGCAGTTTCAACTGCCCATCCGAAGATGTCTCGATGAAGAAAACCGCACGATTGATCGCGCCAGGGGAGGCTTCATCGTGCGGTGCTTCGCGGCTGGCGAGTTCTGCGATTTCATCTACGACCGCGTCATGGAGTTGGTTCGCGGGCGTGCGCTCGGCTACATCGGCGAGGACGCCGAGCTCGCCGGTCAGCCAGGAGTCTGCGCGGTTCTGGATGTCGTGGACGAGGAAGCTTTGGAGGAACCAAAAGGCGATTGCGGTTCCGATTGCGAACGCCACACCGCTCCACAGGGAGATGCGCCATGCGGCAGAGCGGGGCCTGGCATCAGCGGTCTTTGAGGACATAACCGACTCCTCGAAGTGTGCGAATCAGCGGTTGCTCGCCCTCCCCATCCACTTTGCTGCGGAGACGATAGATGTGGACATCGACGACGTTTGTGTCTGGATCGATGCGTACCTTCCAAACATGGTCCATGATCATGGACCGGGTTACAACGCGGCCGGCGTTGCGACAGAGGTACTCGAGCAGAGCGAACTCCTGCGCAGTGAGTCGCAGAACGCGTGAACCTCGGATGGCCTCTCTGCGCAGCAGATCGAGCTCGAGGTCGAGAGCACGGAGACGCGTAGCGACGGCAGCGGCGTTTGTGGATCGCCTGAGCAGGTTACGCATGCGGGCAGTGAGTTCCGCGACCGCGAAGGGTTTGGTCATGTAGTCGTCGCCGCCCTGCTCGAGGCCGCGGACACGGTCGTCGACGGAACGCCGAGCGGAGAGGATCAATACAGGCGCTGTGACGCCCTGCTCACGCAGGGCGGTCATGAGGGTGAAGCCGTCCCGGTCAGGGAGACCCAGATCGAGCACGATGCCGGCATATTCCTGCTCCAGCACCTGGAGCTCCGCTTCCCGAGCCGTGCGAGCGAGATCAACGACATACCCGGCTTCGGTCAAACTGCGACCGATGAAGTCCCCGATCGCCACGTCGTCCTCGATGACCAGTACCCGCATGTTTCCATCTTAGGAGCACGGCATCCAGGATCGGCTGAAGATGAACTGTTCGTCATTCTGCGGAGATGTTGGAGCCATCTCACGTGGGTATATGTCTGCCTGTACGGTACGTTGTGCAGAAGAGGACGGCAGACTCCCTCTGAACGCGTGGTTTGCTTTTGCAAAGCGGCCTTCGCATGCTCTCTGTTGTGGATCGACTTAGGTGATCCTCAGGCAAAACCGCCGGTCGCAGTGGCAAGTGCGGCGCTCTCGTTGCAGGGAAGGGGTCGCTGCGTCTAACGGGTATGCTGGCCGTGCCCGGAACCCAATGAACCAATGCACGCTGCGGTGAACTTCTGAGCGAAGCGCAGATGCGCCAGCTGAGTTCGTAGTCGCCGGCGTTGAGACACCGCAGTCCGCCGCGGGCGGATCCCAAATCGATCGCAGTGCCCAGCGGGCTCCGCGCGATGCAAAAAAAGAATTAACCGCTTCAGGATCGTTCTATGTCGTTGGCTCTTGTTACATCGATTTTTCTTAGCTTGCCGGGGCTGGTGAGCGGTGCGCTGCCTGCGGCGGGCACGGTTGCGCTGCCCGCGGGCACACCACTATGGGTGAAATCCGAGCGGGCTATACGGCTGCGGATCGGGGAACGTGTCCAGGGGCGACTGATGTACCCGACGTTTGCTGGCAATGAGCTTGTGCTTCCGGTAGGGACCGTGGTGCAGGGAAGCATCGTGGGTCTGCAGCCGGAGAAACAACATCGGCTCGAAGCTCGTCTACGGGGAGATTTCACGCCGTTTAGTCGGCCCGTTGTGCAGTTCCGCGAGTTGGTGCTACCAGACGGTTCTACGCAAGAGCTGTCGGTTGGGCCAGCTGTCGATGGGGCTCCCGTTTTGCGACTCACGCCGCCGCCGCCGCGACGCGGTGGATTTCTGAGGCGCCAGTTTGATTCGGGTGTGGAGATGGCGAAGGACCGGATTCGGGTGGTCACCGCGCCGGGGAAGACGGACAGGCTCAAACAGCTGCTGTATTCTCAGCTGCCGTATCATCCGCAGCAGATCGCCGCGGGCACGGTTTGGACCGTCGACACAACGGCCGAGATGGCCATCGTGGAATCGCCGCCGGCGACACCGGAGCGGGCGCCAGCTTTGAAGGTGGTGAGCAGAAGTGCGGTCCCAGATGCTCGGGAGGTGAAGACCTGGACTTTGCAGGCCTACCTTACGGAGACGCTTACCTCCGCGCAGACCAGAGTAGGGGAACCTATTCGGGCTGTTGTTGCCGAACCTGTACGCAACGCGGCAGGCGCGGTTGAGGTGCCCGAGGGGGCTGTTCTGGAAGGCGAGATCACACGCGCGAAGCCAGCGAAGCGATTTGGACGTTCTGGTGATCTGAGGTTCGACTTCCGGGAGCTCAGGTTCCCGGGGAGTACGGAGCCTCAGCAGGTGCAGACCACGTTGGAAGGGGTCGATGCGGCTGGCGGAGCGAATCTTTCGCTCGACCATGAGGGGAAGTTGAAACCCAAGCCGCAGGATCGGCTCGCCGTTCCTTTCATCCTTTTGACGTTGGCCGGACGGCCTCTCGACGAAGACCGCGGGGATAACGTGTTTGGGAAGAATGCGGTCGCTTCCAACAGCCTGGGCGTGGTTGGCTTCATCGTCGGGACCGCGGGCGGCTGGCGCAATGTGGCTGCGGGTATCGGGTACTATGGCGCGGCGCTGGCGATCTGGAACCGATGGATCAAGCGGGGGCAGGAGACCACGCTGAAGAAGGACACGCGGATCGTGGTGCAAACGACGGCACGTCGCTCGGCGCCGATGCGGGTACCCGGAGCGATGCGCTAGGCATGGGCCTGAGAGCCAGGATCATGGAAAGCATTGGCTAGTGCCGGTTCTCTTGAAGACGCAGGGCGGGATCAGATGAACGGGCGGTAATGATGAGTGGGCGGTCATCTGGAATGCGTGTGCTCCCATGCACACGTTTTCGCATCCAATCGACGGTTCATGTCCAGGATGAGAAGCAGCCTGCGGCGATCCCGGGTTTCGAGACGTGCTGGGGCAGGAAACTTCAGTCTGTGTCCGACCCGTGTATCGCGCGTTCTGTGTTGGTCTTACACAGCAGATCGATCAGAATCGTTGGATCGTACGGTTGCGAACGGGGCGGAGTACAACACGAACTCACTGCGAGTTTGAACGCTCGGAGCGAGACTTACTTGAGTAGGCGGGGCTTGACGAGTTTGGGAGCAGCTTTGGGGCGAATGCAGTGCGGACTTGCCGGCGTCTTCGCGCTGCTGTGTGGAAGCGTACTTGCGTGTTCGGCACAGCAGCTTAGTTTGCATCAGGCGATTGACGAAGCGATGAGCGCGCCGTTGGCGCAGGCAGCGGCGGCGGAGACGGATGAGGTACGCGGGCAGTTGCGACAGGCGGGCTTGGGTCTGAACCCTCGGCTCTTTCTCCAGTCGGAAGACTGGAGGCCGTGGGATGATGCGTTCGACTTCGCGAGTCAGACAGAAGACTACGCGTTTGTAAGCCAGACATTTGAGTTGGACGGCAAGCGGCACAAGCGCGTGCTTGTGGCGGATGCGCGGCTGGCGCAGGCACGCGCGCGCGAGCAGCTTACGCGTTTCACCATTGCGGGACGGGTCGCGTCAGCGTACTGGAATGCCGTTGTACTGGAGCGCATGGTTGTGCTGCTGCGAGACGACATGAAGGCCGTGGACGAGATGGTGCGATACCACAAGGAGCGCGTGGATGCGGGGGCGATGCGAGGTGTGGATCTGCTTCGTATGCAGATCGAGCGCGATCGACTGGCGATAACGTTGCGCTCCACAGAGCGGGACGCGGCACAGGCGCGGCTGGAGTTGTTCAAGCAGATGGGAAGGCCGGCGGTGGACAACTTGCAGTTGAGCGAACCGATAGAGGCGACGTCGAACGTGGAGCCGGTGTCGGTGGACACAGCGCTGATGAGGCGTGCGGATGTTGACGAGGCTCGGCAGGCGCTCGCTGCGGCGCAGGCGGACGTGAAGTTGCAGAAGGCGAACGGGGTCCCGGACCTGGACCTGATCGGCGGCTATAAGCGGAACTCTGCGGCGAATACCGGGTACGGCTCGGTGCAGATTCCGCTGCCATTCCGCAACAGAAACCAGGGTGAGATTGAACGGGCGGAGGCCAGTGTGCGTTACGCGCAAAGTCACCTGCTTGCACTGGAGCTACAGGCGCGCGCGGAGATTGCGCAAGCGGAAGAGAACTACCGGCGCGAGCAGGAGATCGTGACCAACCTGCTGCCGGATATGCGTTCCAAGGCGGGGCAGAACCTGCAGTTGGTGAGCGAGGCGTATCGCATTGGCGGGGTTGATCTACTGCGCTACCTGGATGCGGAAAGAACGGAGTTTGATGTGGAGGTGAGCGCGCTGCGTACGTATGCGGAGTACCGGCAGGCGGCTCTTCGGCTGCAGATGAGTTATGGGGTGCAGCCATGAGTTTTGTGTTGCGTGTGGCGTGTCTCCTAACCCTGGCTAGCTGCCTCGCATTCAGTGGGTGCAAAGGTGGAGGTACCGCGTCCGACGGCGGGCAGAAGGCGAAGACAAACGGATCCGACACTGCGGGTGGAGGGGCGGATACGACGGGTAAGTCCGAGTCTGGCTCGAGTAGCGGGGGCGGCGATGCAGGCCACGGCGATGCGGGGTTGCCGGTTGGAAGCGTGAAGATCGCGCCTGAGGATCTGGGCAAGGCAGGGATCCGCGTGGCGCCGGTGGAGGCGCGTAGCGTGGCCCGGCAGTTATCCGTGGCGGGCCAGGTTGTGATGGACGAGAAGCATACCGACCACATCGGCGTGCTCGCGGATGGGCAGATTGAACGCGTGCTGGTTTTGCCCGGCGACAAGGTGCGTGCAGGGCAGACGCTCGCGTTGATGCACAGCCACATGGTGCATGAGACCGAGGGTGCGCTGATGCAGGCTTATGCCGGCGTAGACCGACAAACGGCAGCAGTCAGGTTTGCCGAGGTGAATCGTGATCGGTATCAGCACCTGTTGCAGTTGCAGGTCGCGTCGCAGGAAGAGGCGCAGCGCGCGGAGCAGGAGTTGAAGCAGGCGCAGAAGGATCTGGCGGATGCGCAGGCGAGCGTGCACATGGAGCGCGAGCACCTTTCCGAGTTGCTGCAGGTACAGCCCTCAACGCTTGTGCCGGGCCATCTTTACGATAAGGAGCTGATTCCGATCCGGGCAGTTACAGCTGGCAGTGTGATGCAGCGTGAGGTCACGCCGGGGCAGGTCCTGACACTGGGGTCTGAAGCGTTTGTGGTCTCGAACTTGTCGAGCGTGTGGGTCACAGCCGCGGTGAACGAGAAGGACCTGCCGGGTGTGCGGCGCGGAGCGCGCGCGAGGGTGACGACGCAGGGCTATCCCGATACGAGCTTCGCCGGCACGGTGATGATGTTGGGGGACCAGTTGGATCCGCAGACGCGGACTGTGCCGGTGCGGATCGCGGTGCCGAATCCAGGGACAAGGTTGCGGCCGGGGATGTTTGCGACCGCGGCGATTGATGAGGCCGCCACACGCACCGCGGCGTTCGTTCCGGAGAATGCGATTCAGGATGTGAATGGGCTCCGAGTAGTGTTTGTCACGGCCGATGGCACCACGTTCCAGGTGCGTGCGGTGAAGCTGGGAGCGCGTTCCGAAGGATTGGTGGAGGTGACTGAAGGTTTGTCGCCGGGAGAGCGGATCGTGACGGATGGCGCCTTTATGGTGAAGGGCGAGCTGCTGAAGGGCAGCGTAGGCGAGGGCTGATGGGCAGAATCATCGATTTCCTGCTCGACAATCGGTGGCTCGTCGGGGGGCTTCTGCTGGCGCTGATCGTGGGTGGCATTGCAGTGATGCTGAACCTCCCACTGGAGGCGTTTCCTGACCTGACCAACAACCAGGTGGTGGTGACGGTGCAGTGCCCGGGCATGTCGCCGGTGGAGGTTGAGCAGCTTGTTACGTTCCCGGTAGAGACCGCCATGATGGGTCTGCCGAAGCTGCAGATGGTGCGGTCCACGTCGAAGCTGGATCTGTCGATGGTGACGGTGATCTTCGACGACAGTATGGACAAGTATCTTGTCCGGCAACTTGTCTCTGAACGCATTAACCAGGTGCAGGGTCGTCTGCCGCAGGGGCTGCAGCCCGTGATGGGGCCGATGGCGACGGCGTTCGGCGAGGTGTATCAGTACACCGTGCAATCGCCACGTTTGAACCTGATGCAGCTGAAGACGCTGCACGATTGGACCATACGGTACGCACTGCAGACGATTTCAGGCGTCAGCGAGATCAACAGTTGGGGAGGGCTGACGAAGCAGTACACGATCGAGGTCGACCCGGAGTCACTGCGCCGCTACAACCTGACGCTGCATGATCTGGTGCAGGCGGTTGGGAACAACAACGCGAACTTCGGCGGGAGCTATATCGAGCATGCGGATCAGCAGTACACGATCCGCGGTATAGGGCGCGCGGCCAGCGTCGACGATCTGGGGAACACGGTCGTAAGCACAACGAATGGAGTCCCAGTGCTGCTGAAGCAGGTCGCCACGATTGGACCTGAGCCGTTGCTGCGGCATGGCGCGGTGATGCACGACGGCCATGGCGAGACGGTCAGTGGGATGGTGATCATCCTTCGCGGCGAGAACGGGCAGAAGCTGATCCAGGACATCAAGGAGAAGATCGCGCACCTGCAGTTGCCGGGCGGTGCGAAGATTGTGCCCTTCTACGACCAGAGCGATGTGATCAAGGCCACCACGCATACGGTGGAGCACAACCTGATCGAGGCCGCGGTGCTGGTGCTGGTGATCCTGCTTATCTTTCTTGGTGATTGGCGGGCGGCGATCGTTGTGGCGCTGACGATTCCTTTGTCGCTGTTGTTCGGCTTTATTGGGATGGATGTGTTTGGGATCTCAGTGAACCTGATGAGCCTGGGCGCGATCGATTTCGGCACCATCGTGGATGGCTCCGTGGTGATGGTAGAGAACTGCATTCACCGCCTGGATGCCGAAGGGCACGGAGACGAAGACATTGGTGCTCGAAGCCCCGCGAGCGAGCAGGAGCGCGAATTGGAGCGGAGCAGCCGGAAGGCCAGAATCGTCGGCTGTTGGAGATCATTCGCGGCGCAGCACACGAGATCGCCCGGCCGGTGGTGTTCGGTGTGTTGATCATCATCTCGGTTTACTTGCCGATCCTGACGCTGCAGAGCCTGGAAGGCCGGATGTTTCGGCCGATGGCCGTGACCGTTGTTTCGGCGCTTGTGGGATCGCTGCTGCTGGCCTTGTTTGTTGTTCCTACGCTTTGCACGATCGCTTTGCGGCACAGGATGCGCGAGTTGCAGCACGGAAGCGCAGAGAGCGGCGACAGCAAGAAAGAAGTGAACTGGTTCGAGAAGCTTCGAGGGCGCTATGTCGGGTCACTGGCTTGGGCAGAGCGTCATCGGAAGCCGATCCTGATTGCTTCGGCGATCGCGATCGTGATCGCCCTGGGATCCCTGAAGTTCATCGGGACGGAGTTCATGCCGAAGCTTGACGAAGGGTCGCTGGTCATCACGTCGAAGAAGCTGCCCGGGATCTCGTTGTCCGAGTCGATTCGCATTGGCAACCAGATCGAACGCACGATCATGAGCTTCCCGGAGATTCGGAGCGTCGTGACGAAGCTAGGCAGACCGGATCTTGCGACCGAGGCGATGGGCGAGTACGAGTCGGACTCCTACATCAATTACGTGAAGAAAGTTCAGGACGAAAGCCCGGCGAAGAAGCAGGAACTCTCGGACCGCATCGGTACCGCGCTGAACAAGATCCCCGGGGTGAACTACGAGTTTACGCAGCCGATGGAGATGCGTATGGACGAGACGATCACGGGAACGCGCGGGGATGCGGCGCTGAAGATCTTTGGCGAGGACCTGAACACGCTGGAGCAACTCGGCAAGCAGGCGCGCAGCATCATCGGCGGTGTGAAGGGTGCGTCGGAGACGCAGATGGAGCTGATCTCTGGCGCTGAGGAGTTGCAGATCGTTGTGGACCGTGCGGCGGCTGCGCGATATGGGGTTGCGGTCAGTGACGTGCAGCAATTGATCGAGTCTCTGTATGGCAGCCGTCAAGTTTCGGAGATGATCGAAGGCGAGCAGCGGTTTCCGATCGCGTTTCGTTTGCCGGCGACGCTGCGCAATGACCCGGATCAGCTGCGCGCGCTGACATTCAAGACCGTCAACGGGGAACTGGTGCGGCTGGACCAGGTGGCAGAGATTCGCCAGGTACGTGGACCCATTCTGATCAACCGCGAACAGGCGCATCGACGTGTTGTGGTGATGAGCAACGTGGAAGGCCGCGACCTGGGTGGCTTTGTGCGCGATGCAGAGGCGGCCATCCAGAAGCAGTTGCCGCTGCCGCCGGGTTATCACCTGGAGTGGGGTGGGCAGTATGAGAATCAGCAGAGAGCGCAGGCACGCCTCCTGATTGTCTTTCCTGTGTCGCTGCTCATCATCGCGGGCCTGCTGTACGCGACCTTTCGGAACGCGAAGCAGATGCTCCTGATTCTGCTGATTGTGCCGTTGGCCCTGGTTGGCGGTGTCGCTGCGTTGTGGCTGCGCGGCATTAATCTGAACCTTTCAGCCAGCGTGGGCTTCATCGCCCTGTTTGGCATCGCGGTGCTGAATGGCGTGGTGATGGTGAGCCACATCAACTTGCTTCGCAGCAAGGGGCAGTCTACGGAAGATGCCGTGCGCAATGGCGCATCGGACCGGCTGCGCCCGGTGATGATTACCGCATTGGTTGCGAGCCTGGGCTTCATCCCGATGGCTCTGTCGACGTCCCGTGGCGCCGAGGTGCAGAGGCCACTGGCGACGGTGGTCATCGGGGGCCTGATCACCGCGACGGTGCTCACGCTGTATGTATTGCCGCTTCTTTATGCGAGCTTTTCTCCGAAGATCTGGTCCCCGGTAGCGGAGCGTCCTTGAGAATGGATCGGAGATCTCGGTCTCCGCGTCGATGAGACCTGCTAACGTGCGGTCAGGTCTTGGTGGTGGCGTGGCGAGACATAGATGGGCTTAGATGGAAGGTGCAGGATCAACGCGTGAGCTCACTTGGATCTGAGTTGAAGTCGACGGCGAAAGTTCCCGGCGGGTGGGACCGCCGCACCTTTCTGCGCAGGGCGGGCCAGGGGCTTGCAGTCGCCGCTGCATCTGGACTTATCCCGCTTGAAGTGGAGGCGCAGATTCGTGAGTCGGGGACGCGTGCGGGTGTGCGCCCCGGAGGCGGGACGGCGGCGGTCGCGATCAACGTGCGCGAGCTTGGGGCGAGGGGCGATGGAGCGACGAAGGACACGGCGGCGCTGCAGCAGGCGTTGGATCGTTGCGCGGTACTGGGCGGCGGCGAGGTAGTGATCCCGGCAGGCGAGTATCTGAGCGGAGCACTGCGCATCCACTCGAGAACCACGCTGCGGATCGAGGAAGGCGCGAGCCTGATGGGCTCGCCCGATATTGCTGATTACCCGCTGACGCAGGTGCGATGGGAGGGGCGCTGGATCAAGGGTTACAGCGCGTTTTTGTCGGCTGAGGATGCGGAGAATATTGCCCTTATTGGCAAGGGCAAGATTGTTGCGAGCCCGGCGATCAAAGGGCGTGTTGTGCGCTCTGACGGGTCGCCTATCGGACACGCCGCCGACCTGCCGGAGCCCCACCGAGCGCAGGTAGAGGGACCGCTCCAGGGCGGCCGAATGTGCTCCGAAATCCGGCTCTGATCGAGTTCATGCACTGTAAGAAGGTGCTGGTGCAGGATGTATTCACGCAGGGCAACGACATGTGGTCCACGCATCCGGTGTACTGCGAGGATGTGACGTTTCGCAACGTGACGGTGCATGGCGGGGCTGATGGGATTGACGTGGACTCGTGCAAGAGCGTCGTGATCGATGGGTGCGAGTTTCAGACGCGTGACGATTGCATTTCGCTGAAGAGTGGGCGCGGGCTGGAGGGGAACACGATCGGCGTGCCGTGTGAGGACGTGCGGATTTCGAACTGCACGTTTAACGATGCGGTGTGGGCGTGTATCGGGATCGGGAGCGAGACTTCCGGTGGCATACGGAATGTGCGTGTAGAGCACTGCAAGTGTGTGGGAGCCCGCACGTTTGCGATTTACATCAAGAGCCGACCGGGACGTGGGGCATTCATCGAAGACATCTTCGTGGACGACCTGGACGTTTCAGGCGCACAGGGCGGATTCTTGCGGCTGAACTTCGTGGACAGTGGACTGCAGGATTCCGATCCGGTGCCTGGAGAGGAGGGTATTCCGACGGTGAAGAACTTCCGGTTCACGAATATTCGGGTAAAGGATGCGCCGGTGTTGGTGCAGGGAACGGCGGTGGATGGTCGTAAACCGCTGGACGGCCTGGTGCTGGAGAACATTCGCGGGACGTGCGGGAAGGGCATTCTTCTGGCGAATATGCGTCATGTGGAGATCAAAGATATTCACGTGACCGGCTTCACCGGTCCGCTACTGAGCACATATCAGGTGACCGGTAAGGGAGTTGCGGATGCGGCGCCACTGGCTGCGCCCGCAGCTGGAGCGGAGATACCCGCGCGGGACCAGCCGTACGTGCTGAAGTAGCGGGGCGCGGCTCGACCGAGCTTGGGCGCGCGTGGATAGCAGCGAACGGCGGCATATGTCGTGGTACAAGTGCTCATGCGCTTGGGTGCCGTTGCTAACCTTTCTGCTTTGTCATTGTTCTCGTCTCGTCCGCTGTAGCGGCGCAAGAGAGTAAATCTCCAGCTTCTGGATCACAGGAGCCGCCCAGTATTGCCGCGCGTACGGCTGGCATGCGTCACATTGACGGATTTGTGCCGCTGGACTGGGATGCGAAGGCGGGCAAGCTGTACATCGAGGTAGGTCATCCGGGCGCGGAGTTACTGTATACGGACTCGTTGCCGTACGGCACCGGATCGAACGATCTGGGCCTCGACCGAGGGCAGACGGCGCCGGCACGCGTGGTGCGATTCGAGCGGCAAGGGCCCAAGCTCCTGCTGGTAGAAGTGAACGAGCGGTTTCGGACGTCGGCCACGGATCCCGCTCGAACAACTGGCAACTCGGCAGAGCTTCCCTGAGTCGGTGTTGTGGGGCTTCAAGATCGAAGCCGAGTCGCCTGACGGGAGCGTGCTTGCCGACGCGACTGACTTCTTTTTGCACGATGTGCACGGTGTGGCGGAAACGCTGACGGAACAGAAGCAGGGTAGCTACAAGGTGGACGCAAGCCGTTCTGCGATCGCGCTGGATGCGACGAAGGGCTTTCCGAAGAACACCGAGGTTGAGGCGGTTCTGACGTTCACAACGGAGGGGCCTGTCCATGGCCGCTATGTGCGGGACGTTACACCGGATCCGCACGCGCTCACGCTCCGGGAGCGGCATTCATTCGTTGCTCTGCCGGAGGAGGGGTTTTCGCCTCGCCGGTACGATCCGCGATCGGGGTATTTCGACCTGAGCTACCGGGACTATGCCGCTCCGCTGGGCGCAGATATCGATCAGCGCCTGATTGAAAGGCATCGGTTGATCAAGAAGGATCCAAGCTGTCGGACCAACTGTGAGCCGGTTCAACCGATCGTCTACTACGTTGATCGTGGAGCGCCGGAGCCGATTCGCTCTGCATTGGTGGAAGGTGCGAGCTGGTGGAATGAGGCGTTCACGGCGGCGGGCTGGCGTAATGCGTTCCAGGTGAAGGTGCTGCCGGAAGGCGCCGATCCGATGGATGTGCGCTACAACATCATCCAGTGGGTGCACCGGTATACGCGCGGCTGGAGCTACGGCGCAACGGTTACGGATCCGCGGACGGGCGAGATCCTGAAGGGCAATGTAACGCTGGGTAGCCTGCGGGGTCGGCAGGACTACCTCATCGCGGAGGCGCTGCTGGCGCCATATAAGAACGGCAAGGCACCTGACGCGGCGCATGATCCGATGCTGCAGATGGTGCTCGCGCGCATTCGCCAGCTTGCCGCACATGAGACGGGCCACACGCTGGGGTTGGCGCACAACTTCGCGGCGTCGTGGTATGCCCAGGGCGCGAGCGTTATGGATTATCCGCATCCATACATCACGCTGGATAAGAACGGCGTTCCGGATATAAGTCACGCTTACGCGGCGCACATCGGCGAATGGGACAAGGTGGCCATCGACTACGGCTACCGCGCCTTCCCGAAGAGCGACACACCATCGGAAGAACAGGCCGCACTCGGCCGCATTCTGCATGACGCAGAGGCGAAGGGCATTCCGTACATCACGGACGCTGATTCGCGGCCGCTTGGGTCAGCGCATCCGTACGCGCATCTTTGGGACAACGGCCATGATCCAGCGGCAGAGCTTGAACGAATGCTGCAGATTCGACAGGCCGCGCTCGACCGGTTCGGTGTGGATGCGATCAGGAACGGGACGCCGATGGCACAGCTCGAGGAGACACTGGTGCCGCTGTTTCTTCTGCACCGGTACCAGACGGAGGCCGCGTCGAAGGAGATCGGCGGTTTGAAGTATGAGTACAACCTGCGGGGTGACGAGGAGCCGAATCCGACGATTGTCGACCCGGCGGATCAGACCAAGGCACTGGCGTCCGTACTGAAGACCTTGGCTCCGCAGACGCTCACGCTGCCCGAATCCCTGCTGGCGATGATGCCTCCTCACCCACCTGGATTCCCGCGAACGCAGGAGTCGTTTCCGTCGGAGACGGGTCTCACCTTCGATCCGATCGCGGCTGCGGAGTCTGCGGCGGACGTGACGTTGAGCCTGCTTTGCGACCCGGCACGCGCTTCGAGGCTGGTGCAATACCACATGCGGGTTCCGCAGTCGTTTGGCTTGCGCACCATGCTTGAGGGCATCTCGAACACGACGGCAGAACGGCCGGAGGGTGGTCACACGATCTCATCCGAGGTGGAGCGAGCAGTGGAGTCGCGTGGGCTGGAGGCGATGTTCGCGCTCGCGGTGGACCCGACGACATCGAACCAGGCCAGGGCGATTGTTCGCTCGCATTTGGCGGATCTGCTGAAGCAGTGGACTGCGGCTGAGACGCCGAAAGACAGTGCTGAAGCGATCCATCGCAGGGCGGCGATTCTGCGGATACAGGAGTTTGAGCGCGACCCGCAGAAGTTCACGCCGTTGAAGCCCGTCCAGGCGCCTCCGGGGGCGCCCATTGGCGACGACGAGGGGATTTGAAGGGGACCAGAATCCGACTCCCTCGAACGGGGGAGAAACGACGTCGATGGCCCGCGGACACCGTAGAATAGAGATACAAGGATAGGTGCCCGTGCAGTTTGCCAACCGAGTTGGAAAAGTACAATCGTCCGCGATTCGCGATCTCCTTCGTTACGGCTCGGACCCGAGCGTTATCTCGTTTGCGGGGGGCTTCCCGGACGCGGGGCTCTTTCCGGCCGAGAAGCTGCATGCGGCGTATGACACGTTGCTTACCCGGCACGCGCCACAAGCTCTGCAGTACACGGTTTCGGATGGCATCCCTGAGCTTCGGGAACAGATTGCGGCGCGTATGCGCAACGACGGTACACCTTGCACCGTTGACGATGTCCTTGTGCTGCACGGAGCGCAGCAGGGGCTGGACCTTGTTGCCAAGATGATGCTGGATCCCGGCGATACGGTGATCGTTGAGGATCCAACGTTCATCGGGGCGACGATCGCCTTCAACGTGTTCGAGCCCAACTATGCGACGGTTCGCATGGATGAAGAGGGCATGGACATGGACCACCTGGAATCGGTCCTGCGCGCCAACCCTCGCACGCGGCTCATCTATACGATTCCTGACTTCCATAACCCTACGGGTGTGACGCTGAGCCTTGCTCGCCGCCGTCGGTTGATCGAACTTGCAAACGAGTTCGATGTGCTGGTGCTCGAAGACTCGCCGTATCGTCCGCTGCGTTTCGAAGGCAGTCATCTGCCCACGCTCAAGAGCCTCGATACCGAAGGCCGGGTGGTGTTTCTCGGCACGTTCTCGAAGATTATGGCGCCGGGAATGCGGCTTGGCTGGGCAGTGGCGAGCGATGAAGTGCGGGCGAAGCTTGCTCGCTTGAAGGTGGCGGGGGATACGCAGTGCAGCACGGTGAACATGATGGCTGCGTCACTGTTCCTGGAGAGCTACTCGATCGAGGATCACATCGCCCGCGTGTCTGCGGCGTACCATCGCAAACGCAGCGTCATGTTTGAGGTGCTGGACTCGGTGTTCCCAGCGTCGGTCCAGTACACGCGCGCGGAGGGTGGCCTTTTCACGTGGCTGACGTTTCCCACGGGTTTCGACGCGACGACGTTCATGCTGGAGGAGGCGATCCCCAAGGCCAAGGTGGTCTATGTGCCGGGTGCTCCGTTCTTTGCCACGGCACCTCGGGCAAACCATGCGCGGGTCAACTTCTCCGGCCCGTCCGAGACGGCAATCGTCACTGGCATGACTCGTTTGGGAGAACTTCTGTCCGAGTGCCTCTCGGAGAGCAGGGAAGCGGTAGAGCAGATCGCCTGAGATTGCAGGGACGGGAGCACTTCGCCAGATGCGCATCACCGCGGCACGCCTGATTGTCTGCTCGCCGGACCGCAACTTCGTTACGCTGCGGATCGATACAGACGAAGGGATCTACGGGCTGGGCGATGCGACTCTGAACGGCCGCGAGCTGGCGGTGGCGAGCTATCTGAGCGAGCACGTCATTCCTTGCCTCATCGGGCGCGACGCGTTTGCGATTGAGGACATCTGGCAATATCTGTACCGCGGAGCGTACTGGCGGCGCGGCCCTGTGACGATGAGCGCCATTGCTGCCGTTGACGTGGCGCTGTGGGACATCAAGGGCAAGGCGCTGAACACGCCCGTGTACAACCTTCTGGGTGGGCGTAGCCGGCAGGGCGTGCTCGTCTACACGCATGCAAACGGCGCGACGATTGAAGAGGCCGTCGACTCCGTGCGAAAGCACATGAGCGAAGGCTATCTTGCCGTGCGAGCGCAAGCCGGGGTGCCCGGTGTGGAGGGCAGCTACGGGGTGCCGAAGGCGGGCAAGGCGTACGAGCCTGCCGAGCGTGGTCTCCCAAGCGAAACCCTGTGGTCCACTGAGCGCTACCTGAACTTCGCGCCGAAGCTGTTTGAGAGGCTCCGGAGCGAGGTTGGCGAAGACGTGCACCTGCTGCATGACGTGCATCATCGGCTCACACCCATTGAGGCCGCGCGACTCGGGAAGTCGCTGGAGCCGTATCACCTGTTCTGGATGGAAGATCCTTGTCCTGCCGAGTTGCAGGAGGGTTTCGGGCTGATACGCCAGCACACGGTGACGCCCATCGCGACCGGAGAGGTATTCAACTCAGTGTGGGATGCGCATGAGTTGATCCGCCGGCAGTGGATTGACTACATCCGGATGACGATTGTGCACGGCGGAGGGATCACGCACGCGAAGAAGACTGCGGACTTCGCGGCGCTCTATCATGTGCGTACCGGATTTCATGGAGCGACGGATCTGTCACCGGTGACCATGGCGGCTGCGTTGCACTTCGGCACGGCGATTCACAACTTCGGCATCCAGGAGCACATGCACCACAGCGCTCTCACTGACGAGGTATTCCCGCACCAGTACCGGTTCGACGCGGGCTATATGACTCCGGGCGAGGCTCCCGGGCTCGGGGTGGAGATCGACGAGGCACTGGCGGCGAAGTATCCGTACGAGAGGGCGTATCTGCCGGTCGCACGCAAGCTCGACGGAACGTTGACGGACTGGTAGGCAATGAACGGATCTCCTGCGGATAGCCGCGCACCTGAACGAACCACCGCAGATGCGGCGGGGCTTGCGATCCGTCCTGCGGGCGAGTGCCGGTGGGACATCCTTTCGCTCGGGGAGGTGATGTTGCGTTTCGATCCGGGCGAGGGGCGGATCGCGACCGCACGCAGCTTCGATGTTTGGGAGGGCGGCGGAGAGTACAACGTCGCTCGCGGGCTGCGGCGGTGCTTCGGCATGCGCGCCGCCATTGCGACGGCCCTGGTGGACAACGCGATTGGTCGACTGATCGAAGATTTGATGCTGCGAGGCGGCGTGGACGTATCGCACGTGCGCTGGACGCCGTTCGATGGGCTCGGCCGTACGGCGCGAAACGGGATCTACTTCCTTGAACGCGGTTTCGGCGTGCGCCGGGCGATGGGCATGATGGATCGTGGGCAGACCGCGATCTCACAGATCAAGGCGGGTGATTTCGACTGGGACGCGCTGTTCCGCGATGAAGGCGTGCGCTGGTTTCACACCGGCGGCATCATGGCCGCGCTGAGTGAAGGCGCAACCGAGTGCGTGCGTGAGGCGATGACTGCGGCTCGGAGGCATGGTGCGGTGGTCAGCTTCGATTGCAACTACAGGCCCTCGCTGTGGCAGACGCGCGGTGGACGTGCCGGAGCGATCGAGGTGAACCGGTCACTGATGCCGATGGTGGATGTGCTGTTCGGGCATGAAGGTGATGTGGCGCGGAGTTTGGGTGAGTCGTCGCAAGGGCCAGTCTGGCATACGCTTGAGAGCTTCGCTGCGATGGCGTCGCGTGTCGTCGAGGAGTTCGGGAATGTGAAGGTGATCGCCACGACGATGCGGCGTCCGCATACTGCAACACGCAACCATTGGAGCGCCTTTGGGTATGCGCGAGGCGAGGTACATGAGGCCCTGCGCTTCGAGGATCTCGAGATCCTCGACCGCGTGGGTGGCGGGGATTCGTTTGCCTCCGGTGTGATCTATGGGTTGATGTTGGGCAAAGGCCTGGGTTGGGCGCTGGACTGTGGCGTGGCGCATGGAGCGCTGTGCATGACGACGCCAGGAGACGTGTCGATGGCAACGCTCGACGACGTGACACGGTTGATGGCCGGAGGGCACGCCGGAACGATCCGGTAGCCGAGAGGAGCGGGATGGCGATGTCCAGGACGGACGTTCTGCAGAGAATGCGAAGCACGGGGCTGGTGCCTGTGCTGCGTGCGGACTCTGAGAGGCAGGCGGCGGCGCTGATCGAGGCCATGGTGGCTGGCGGTGTCGACGTGGTGGAAGTCACGATGACGGTGCCCGGGGCTGTGCCGCTGCTACGGCAACTCACGCGCGAGCGCCCGGATTTGCTGATCGGGGCCGGCACGGTGCTCGACCCGGAGACCGCGCGTATTTGTATCCTTGAAGGCGCGCAGTTCATCGTAAGCCCGGCGCTGAATGTGGGCACGATCGAGCTTTGCCGACGGTATTCTGTCCCGGTGATGCCGGGCGCGCTGACGCCCACCGAGATCGTTACAGCGTGGCAGGCGGGAGCGGACGTGATCAAGGTGTTCCCAGCGAGTGCGATGGGCGGTGCGTCCTACCTGAAGAATGTGAAGGCGCCGCTGCCGCAGATTGAGCTGATCCCTACTGGCGGTGTTTCGCTCACAACGGCAAACGACTTTCTCTCGGCGGGTGCGTTTGCGCTTGGGGTCGGCGCGGATCTGGTTGATCTCGAAGCGATTCGGAGTGGCCGGCCCGAGGTGATCACGGACAAGGCGCAGCGGTATCTGCAGATCGTGCGTGAATTCCGGGCGAAGGCAGCAGCATAGAGCCATGGACAGCAACCCTTTCAACCTCTCGGGCAAGTGCGCGGTGGTTATCGGCGGTACCACGGGCATTGGCAGGGAACTTGCGCTTGGATTGGCCAAGGCGGGTGCCAACGTGGTCGCGAGTTCGCGGTCGGAGGAGTCGACTGCTGCAGTTGCGCGGGAGATCGAAGCCCTTGGCCGCAAGACCCTGGCCGTCGCTTCGGACGTGACGTTGCGTGCGTCTGTTGAGGCTCTCGCGACTGCGGTGCTTCAAGAGTTTGGCGCGGTCGATATTCTGGTGAACTCTGCGGGTATTACGAGTCGCGTTCCCACACTCGACTGCACGGAAGAGTTGTGGGAGGCGATCTTCAACGTCAACGTCACGGGCACGCTGCGCGCTTGCCAGGTCTTCGGGCGGCACATGTTGGAGCGCGGGACGGGACGCATCATCAATATCGCTTCGCTGTCGACCTTTGTGGCGTTCCATGAGGTCGCTGCTTACTGTGCAAGCAAGGCCGCCGTGGGTTCTCTTACCAAGTCGCTTGCGGTGGAGTGGTCGTCGAAGGGAGTGCTGGTCAATGCCATCGCACCCGGCATCTTTCCGACTGCGCTGAACAGTGCTTTGCTGGATTCGCCGCGCGGCAAGGAGCTGCAGATGCGCACGCCGATGGGGCGTTTCGGCGCCGCAGAGGAGCTTGTCTCGACGGCCTTGTACCTTGCGTCCGATGCGTCCTCGTTTACCACTGGCCAGATCATCGCCGTCGATGGCGGATTCCTCGCAAGCGGAGTGAATCAGTAAGCCTGAAACAGGCTGCCTGCTACGGGGCCGAACTTCGCTCGAATTTCTGCGCTAGCATCGATTGTACGAACCCATGTTGAGAAGACTTCTCCTCACCCTCGCTGTGCTGAGCACGAGTCCGTTTGCTCAGTCTCCATCCCCAAGTGCGCGTCCGTTTCGGCTGGACGAGACGACGCTGGCGGACACGCAAGCCGCACTTCGGTCCGGAAGCGTGACGTGCCACGCAGTGGTGCAGCAGTACCTCCAGCGCATTCGCGTGTACGACCAGAGCACCCATCTGAACACGGTAGTTGTGCTGAACCCGGAGGCGCTGGCGGATGCGGATCGACTTGACCGCGAGTTTTCGCGTACGAGGCGCATGGCGCCCTTGCACTGCGCGGTGCTGGCCATCAAGGACAACTACGATACGCGCGGTTTGCAGACTACGGGCGGATCGCTTGCGCTGAAGGGTTTCGCGCCGGCTACGGATGCGTTCATGGTTGCGCGGCTTCGGGCCGCAGGGGCCGTTGTTCTATTCAAGAGCAATATGGCGGAGTGGGCGTTCTCGCCCGTGGTGACCGAGAGTTCGATCGGCGGGGTCACGCGCAATCCCTATGACCTTTCGCGTGTACCTGCGGGTTCAAGCGGTGGCACGGCGGCGTCAGTCGCGGCGAACTTCGCGCTCGCGGGGTTTGGTACGGATACCGGGGATTCGATTCGCGGGCCGGCGTCGCATAACGCGTTGGTCGGCATCAGGCCGACGCTTGGGCTTACCAGTCGCGATGGCATCGTGCCGTTGAACCTGATGGCGGACGTTGGTGGTCCGCTTACCCGCACCGTGGCCGACACTGCGGCCCTGCTTACCGCGGTCGCGGGGTATGATCCTGCTGACCCGATTACGAAGCTGGCCGAGGGGCATACTCACGACTACACGCTCGACCTGCGTCGGGACGGGCTGCGCGGGGCTCGCATCGGTGTGCTGCGTCGCTACGTCGACCCACCTACGACCGACCCCGAGATTCGCGCTCTGACGGAAGCGGCTATCGCCGATCTCAGGGCCCAAGGCGCGACGATCGTCGACCCGTTTGATATCCCACAATACGAGAAGCTGACCAAAGATATCGGTTGCGGCAACTTCCAGAACGATGTCAATGGATGGTTCGCGCAGCACGCGCCGAACGCGCCGTTTCACTCCATCCAGGCTGTCTTCGATTCCGGGCTGTATCTGCCTTATATTCAGAAGCGGCTGGAATACGCGCTGAAACCTGCAGCCGACACCTGTCGCGATACATGGCATGACGAGAAGAGGTCGGCGTTTCGCAAGTCGCTACTCGACGCGATGGATGCGCAGCACCTTGATGCCATTCTGTATCCGACATGGTCTAACGCGCCGCGGTTGGTCGGGGATTTGAAGAGTCCGGGCGGAGATAACAACCAGGTCATCGCGCCGATGACAGGACTGCCTGCCATTACCGTTCCGATGGGCTATACCCACGGGAACCTTCCCGCAGGTCTGCAACTTCTCGGACGAGCGTTCGCGGAAGGCGATCTGATTCGGTTCGCGTATGCGTATGAGCAAGCGACGCATCATCGACATCCCCCTGCTTTGTTTCCGGCGATCTCAAGCGGTCCAGTGAGGTCGTTCAGGGTCAGGCGCCTGTACCGATGAGGGTGGACGCGTGGGTGCGCCCGGCGGTGCCGGCGAGGTCGGATGTGGTGGACTCAAGCCGAAACAGCAGAATGGTCATATCGTCGTGCTGAGGCGCCGAGGCGGCGAACTCGTCGACGGCTTTTGAGATGGAGGCGACGTATTGCTCTGCGGTTCTGGTTTCCTGAGCGTCGTCGATCAGCGCACGCACCCGGTTGATCAATTTCTGTTCGCCCCATTCCTCGCCGCCGGGGTTCATCGCTTCGGAGATACCGTCGCTGAACACGAGCAGCACGTCTCCGGGGGTGAGCGGCAAGGCGACCTGGGTGTAGGTGGTGTCCGGGAAGATCCCCGCCACTGTGCCGGTTGCATCGAGACGAAGGACCTCAGAGCCGCGAATGAGGGCAGGTGGGTTGTGGCCGGCGTTGACGTACGTGAGAACGGAGGAAGAGGGATCGTATTCGGCGTAAAACAGGGTAGCGTAGCGATTCGATGTGGAGCTTTCGTACAGCAAGCGGCTCACGTGCTGAACCAACTCGGCGACATCGTTACGCTGGAGCGGTGCGAGTGTGCGCAGGCTCGCGCGGAGGCTCGCCATCATCAGAGCGGCAGAGATCCCTTTTCCTGACGCATCGCCCAGTACAAGGGCGAGCCGCTGAGAGCCGGTCGAGGTGTTGGGGATTAAGAAGACGTCGTAGTAGTCCCCTCCGATCACCTGCGCGGGACGGTAGTACCCCGCGACATCGACGCTGGCGAGGGTAGGGTAGCTCTGGGGCAGAAGGCGCTCCTGGACCTCCCGCGCGATCTCGATTTCGTGTGCGATGCGCTCGCGTTGCGCGACGGCGGTCGTGAGCTTCTGCACCAGCTCTGCATTTTCGAGCGCCAGTCCAGCCTGCGTCGCAACGCCTTGCAGGAGTTGCCGGTCGGTGTGGGTGTAGGGCTCCTCTGAGCGTTTTGGTCCCAGCGCGAAGAATCCGACGATGTGCTGTCGGCCGGGGAGCGGGACCAGCATCTCTGCAAACAGGGCACTCAGGATCGTTTCCTCGGTCGGACCGGCGTTCTCTACCGACACGGAGCTGCCGTTTCGCGAGATGGGGCGGAGCACCTGGATACGCTTCATTTCAGAGCCGGCGAGAGAACTTGCGGGTATCGAAAGGGCGTGCAGTGGAGGTGCGGAATCGGTTCCTCTGTCGAGCTTGAGCACAAACCGGTCACCCTTGCGGATGTAGACGGCGACACGTTCCACGTGCAGGGCCTGGTCGATGCACTCTGCAAGTTGCTCGATCAGCGGTGTGACCTCGGTGAAGGTCCGCGCTTCTTCCGCGAACGACGACAGGATCTGCTCGGCTGAGTACGCCTCGCGAAAGAAGTGACGGTCAATCTGGCTGCGGAGCCGTTGAGTGAAGGCGAACCGAAAGGCGAGAAAGACCGCGGCGATGACGATGACGCGGGCGAGATCTCCCGGACGGCGGTGCCCAGCGCGGGACGCGAAGACGCTGATGCTGTATGAGACCCAGACGGTGAGGACGATGGTGATTGCGTAGAGGGTTCCGCGGGCGAAGAAGTACTTGGTGCCTTGCCGGATGAGCAGGCGAACATCGAGTGCACGCTGCACGACCACGACGTAAGCCAACGACAACGGCAGCAAGAGGAAGATGGTGAACGAGGCGATCAGAACCCACTCGGGCAGGCCTTCGCCGAGGCTGCGGCTGCGCACGGTGGCGTCCAGTACGAGGAGAAAGAACGGCACGAATCCGGCCGCACATCCGGCGAACAGGACGCGCAAGCGACGGCGGTCGTCTCCCTTCGCCGTGGCAAGTTTCCGTCCAATGCAGACGAAGAAATAGAGGATGCTGAGAACAGAAAAAAAGTTCTCGGTACGGTTGAGAGCGCTGAAGTGCGGAGTGAGCCAAGCGTTCGACCGGAAGTCGTAGGCATTGGCGTATGAAGCCAGCAGATCGGTGGGGAACAACAACAGAGCGGGCACAAGAAGCACCCACTTGATCCAAGGGCAGCGGACGTCCAGCGCAGAGCGTTTCGGGAAATAGATGCCAAAGAGCATCAGGCAAACGGGCATCGCCGTTTGCGAGAGATCGGACCACATCCCCATGAGGAGGTGATATGGGGTGTTCAGGTGAGCCGTGGAGATGAACAGCGTATCGAACGGCGACAGGACACCGAGAATCAGCCAGGAATGGTAACTGCGCGGTCGCGCCAGGACGACGTAGATGCCGGTCAGCAGGCAGATTAGCGAGAGAAGAAGAGTCAGGCTGTGGGCCACCCAGGCGTAGGCGGGCGTCGGACCGCTGCGCTCCGGCGCGAGCTTTACGACTGTCGTTCTCGGGGAAGTTGGGGTCGAGCCCGACGAACGGTAGGTGACCGAGATCGACTGCCCGGGATGCGTGTGACGGATCTGCTGAAGTAGCGTGAAGCCGCTGTTCAGGGGCTGCCCAGCCACATCCAGGATAAGGTCTCCGGCCTGAATACCGGCGTTGATTGCTTCCGGGTGCGCACGAAGCACCGCTGGGCCGCCGTACACAAAGAACGGAACACGGGAGCGTTGTTCGCCATGCTCCAGCATGTCGGTGTTGTCCACCACACCCAGGTAGAAGTGCATAAGCGCGACGAACGCAACTGCGCCAAGCAGCAGATACTGAAGGACTGCGGGGCGGGGGGCTTGGTCGCGCATGCTGGTCTGTGGCTTGCTTTGCAAAGACCTCGACAATAACAAGGAAGAGTCTACCGCCGGTCGCGGCTTGGACTCGATACCTTGGCTGCAGTTTTCAAGCGAGAACAGGGTGGGTGCTGGCGCGGCACATCATTGGCGGAGTTGGAGAGGCTGCAGTCGAAAAGCAGGGCCTTCGAGCGTTGAGGCCGCCGTGCACGGCGAGACGCTCTTCTGTCGGGGTGGAAGGAGGCGGTTCAACGATCGAAGGGACGGGATGCACCGCAAAGGGCGGCGTACCCCGACGAGGGTTAGCCGTGAGCTTCCAAGCTGAGCAGGGTGTCGCGGTTCGAGTTGTTGAAAGGAACGGCCCGACTACGGATGAACGTAGCCGGGCCGTTTCTGTTGGTTTCTGTCGGTTGAGGCTTGGGTCCTACTCGCCCCAGAGCACGCTGGTGCCCCAGAGGATCGAGGTGCCCCACAGTACGCTGGTGCCCCAGAGAATCGAGGTGCCCCAGAGGATGCTGCTTCCCTGGACCGAACCGGTGCTGCTGGTCGTCACGTTCCAGAGCACGCTGTCGGCTGCGATGCTGTTCGTACCCCACAAGATCGACTGCCCGTTGGCATTGGTTCCGGAGAATACGGACGATGCGTAGGGCTGTGTGTTCCCGGTCGCGAGTACTACGTTGCCGTTGTTGTCCTGCGCTGCCAGCCCAGACATGGCGCTGCCCAGCGTCGGGGAGCCTGCCGTGCTTGCCAGCGCACCTTGAACGTCGAGGTACCCAGCGCCCACGGTAAAGATGTCCGCCTGCTCCGAGAAGGTTTGGCCGACAGTGGGATCCGTGATGTTGACCGCAGGAATCAGCGACTTGTACGCGCTCGCCATCAGCCGTGCCTTCACCTGGTCAGGGGTGAGCTTCGGCTGCTGCTGCAGCATCAACGCGACTGCCCCGGTGACCATCGGTGCCGCCATGCTGGTACCGCTCAGCATGATGTAGCTGCCCGAAAGCCCGGTGCCGCCAGCCTGGTACAGAGCGTTGGGAACGATGTTGCCCGGCGCTTCCTGGGCGAGAGTTTCGCCAGGGAAGTACGAGGACGCGATCATGTTGCCGGGTGCCACGATATCCGGCTTCACGATATCGTCACCGAGCGTGGGTCCCTTGGAGCTGTACGTTGCAGGGATATCATCGGCAGCGATTCGGCGTACCCAGCGTGTTCATCGCACCAACGGTGATGACGTAGGGGTCATTGCCGGGAGAGATGATCGTGCCGTAGCCGTTCGTACCCGCGGCGTTGTCGCGGCCGTAGTTCCCGGCTGCGCTGACGACCACGATACCCGCCTTCCAGGCCTCTTCCACTGCCTGGCAGAGCGGGTCCTGTGTATAGCTCTCAAAGACACCGCGGCCGACCGAGAGATTGATAACGCGGATGTTGTACTTGCTCTGTAGCTGGATGGCGGTGTCGATCGCCGCGATCAACTCGCTGTCATTGCCCGCGCCGTTCTGGTCCAGAACACGCAGGTTGACAAGGTTGACATTCTGGGCGATGCCTTTGACCGTGTAGGTGTACTGCGATCCGGTCGAACTCGCTCCGTTGCCGGCGATGATGCCCGCCACGTGAGTACCGTGGCCGTATTGGTCGGCGGGGCTACCGGAGTTCGTGAAGTCCTGGCTGTAGACGACGTTATTTAGATCAGCTACAGGCGCGATTCCGCTGTCAATCACAGCGACGCCGATACCCGTACCGTTCAAGCCCATCGCCGCCGGGGGAAGGTCAATGGTCTCGCGGTGATGATCAAGAGTGAGAGCCTGCGATGCGACGATGTTGAGCGGGCTGGCGATCGACGTGATTGTGGAGGTCACCCCTGTCATGTGGACCGGACGGTCCAGCGTGACGTAAGCGACATCCGGATCAGCCTCCAACAAGGGCAGAATCGATGTGGGGATGGTGTAAGCCCCGCTCTTCAAGATCCTGTATTGGCGAGTAAGGCTTCCTCCGAAGCGAAGAACTCTCTTGTGAAGCTCGCTGGTCGGATTTTTCTTGAACTGCACAATGACATGGACCTGCCCTGAGTTGCGGACGTTCACCAGGTCAGTTGAAAATTTGGTTTGGCCAAGGGCCATGGAGGCACTCAAAAGCAGCGCGCAGGGGGCGATGATCGATCTTCCCCACATGGCGCTGTGGCGCGGTCGCTGTTCGTTCATGAATCGTTTCCTTTCGGCCACCCGCCCTTGACTGCGAGTTCTCTTATGTGGACCTGGGAGATCCAGCGAACGCACACCGGAGGTGTACGCCGCCACGAGAGTTCTCCGAGCGAGCGGCACGTGTATGGGGGCCCATGGAAATCTTGTTATCCGAAGGTAATCAGCGAAGGTAATAGATGTCTGCAGGTCTTCCTGCTAGAGTTCCCAACTATCGCAGCGCACCGGCGGCCTTCTCGTTAGACCACTTTGGCTGAGCGCATTCAATCAGACCAAAGTGGTATATACCCCGGCTTGCAAGGCACAGGACCCTGAATGGGTGATTTCCGGCGGGAAATATGGGGTTTTCGGGTGTGATTTCGTGAGCTTCGCATCCGACGGTACGCCGGTAACTCTCCATAGTTCTGTTGCAGAGATCAAGAGCCACCACCTATGGGTCATTGTGCTCTGAGGTACGGAAAACCGATAAAGGGTGCGTAGGGATGGGTCGAGGGCGCCGGGCATCGAGACGCCAACTTGTGAAGAGCTGCCGAGCTGTTTGCGCGAGCACAAGATCTGCAAGTCGAGCACGAAGCCGGAGACTCAGCTCAGATGAAGCCTTCCATGCCAATTCGAGTGAAACTGTTCGTCATAGCGACGGCGGCGGCAGGGATCGCGGTGCTCGGATTAGCGCTGCTTCATTTCCATGCCAACGATCTGCTGAAGTTCTGCTGCTATCTCTCGATCGCGATTCTCGCCTCCACCATGAAGGTGAAGCTGCCAGGAATGGAAAGCACGATGTCTGTGCACTTCCTTTTCGTGCTCCTGGCTGTCCTTGAGTTGTCTCTCGCAGAGACCCTGGTGATTGGATGTGCTGCGGCCCTGGTCCAGAGCATGTGGAAGACGAAGCGGCGGCCCGAGACA
Source organism: uncultured Verrucomicrobiae bacterium (assembly GCA_963795955.1). GTDB lineage: Bacteria > Acidobacteriota > Terriglobia > Terriglobales > Acidobacteriaceae > Granulicella. Next base: position 110,162 of record CAWCJK010000005.1, on the reverse strand, counting down.
TTGAAGGTTCTCTTCAATGTCTTCAGCATGACGTCTCCAGCGATTTATCTGACGTATAAGGCCTACCATTCGTCTGAAGGCTTCTGCAGAAACAGCACGCCTTTGCTCTTGCTCATCGGCGGCTGCACGTACTTCCTGGCAAACACCGTTCCGGTTTCTATCGTCATCGCGTTGAGCGAGAAGATCTCACTCAAGAAGATCTGGTCCGAAACCTACTTCTGGTCGCTGCCTTACTACCTGGTCGGGGCCGCTGTCGTTGGGCTCATCAGCTTTTTCACGCGTTACGTCGGCTGGCAGAATGCGCTTCTGATTGTGCCAATCATGTATTGGGTGTACAGGTCCTACCACCTCTACCTTGGCCGGCTTGAAGACGAAAAGAAGCGGGTCGAAATCGAAGCCCGACAGGTGGAAGCAGAGAAGCGCCATGTAGAAGAGGTCTGTGCGCTTCACCTCCGCACGATCGAAGGCCTCGCCCTGGCAATTGAAGCGAAGGACCATAGCACCCACTCTCATCTGCACCGGGTGCGCACGTATGCCGTCGAGATTGGCAAGGAACTTGGACTGAACGGGCAGGACCTGGATGCGTTGCGCGCGGCTGCGCTGCTGCACGATATCGGGAAGCTCGCCGTGCCGGACCACATCATTAATAAGCCTGGTCGACTTACGCCCGAAGAGTTCGAGAAGATGAAGATCCACCCGGTGGTGGGCGCAGAGATCCTGGAGAAGGTCGCGTTCCCGTACCCGGTGGCACCGATAGTGCGTTCGCACCATGAAAAGTGGAATGGAGAGGGCTATCCGGACGGGCTCCAGGGCGAGGAGATTCCCATCGGAGCTCGAATCCTTGGGGTTGTCGATTGCCTTGACGCACTTACCTCGGATCGACAGTACCGCAAGGCGCTGCCGCTCGAAGAGGCGATGGAGAAGATCGTCGAGGGCTCGGGCGTCCAGTTCGACCCGCAGGTCGTCGAAATTCTTCAGCGCCGATTCAACGAGTTGGAGAGCTTTGCGCTCCGCCGGATGGAGGAGACGAGCAGCGATGCTCTTGCGTTCAGCCACAGTGTCGAGCGCGGCGAGAAGCCGGCCACCGGCTTCCAGGCAGACTCCGGGCGTGGAGGCAATCCGTCCGACTTCCTTTCGTCGATCGCTTCTGCACGGCAGGAGGCGCATACGTCTGTTCGAGTTGAGCCAAGATCTCGGCAACTCGCTCAGCCTCGACGAGACGTTATCGCTGGTGGCGATGCGCCTGCGGAAGTTGGTGCCGTACGACTCCATCGTCGCCTTTATCAAACAGGGTGACTTGCTGATTCCTGAGTTCGTCAGCGGCGACAACTTCAGGCTTCTCTCGTCACTGAAAATCCCGATCGGGACGGGTCTCTGTGGGTGGGTCGCGCAGAACTGCAAGCCGATCATCAACGGGAACCCAGACGTAGAGGCCGGATTCGGGCTGGGACGGAACAGTACGACCGAGCCTCGCTCAGCGCTCGCGGTGCCGCTGGAGGGAGTGACCGGCATCGTGGGAGTCCTGGCTCTGTACAGGGCGGAGGCGGATGCATTCACAAGCGACCACCTACGCATTCTCCAGGTCGTCACCTCACGCGTCGCCTTGTTTGTGGAGAACGCGCTGAAGTACCGCGAGGCGGAGAACTTCGCGACGATTGACTACCTTACCGGGATGGCGAACGCTCGCGCGCTCTCCATGCACCTGGAGCAGGAGCTTGCGCGATGCAAGCGTGAAAATGCGACAGCCGCCATCATGGTCTGTGATCTCGACGGCTTCAAGGAGATCAATGATCGTTATGGGCATCTGGCCGGTGACAAGGTGCTTAAGATCTTCGCGAATCATATGCGCGAGGTCTGCCGCAACACGGACTACGCTGCCCGGATGGGTGGAGACGAGTTCGTCATCATCGCGCCGAATATCCCGGCGCGTGCGGTTCACGAACGTGCCGAACTGCTAAGCAGCTTGGCGCAGCAGGCGGGACGCGAGGTTTGTGGCAAAGACTTCCTGTCGCTGAGTGTGGGTGCGGCATTCTACCCAGAGGACGGCTCGGATACGGAGAAGCTGCTGTCCGAGGCGGACCGCCGGATGTACTCGGCTAAGAAGCAGCATTACGAGCACCGTGACCGGATCTCGCCCGAGGCAGCACATTACCTGAACGTGGCAGCCGTGAACTAGGCGAAGCTCGAGAGGTCGTTTTGCGCCGGCTTCTCAGGCCAGGTCGAAGCTTCAGCGAGGGATGTGTTGCGCTGGGTGAAGGCTCGTACCGCCGGGAGCGGGACGGTTAGGCGCCTGGCTTTTGGGGGTCGCTCGTCGGTTGCGGGTACTTCGCTTGGAACCGGCTTCGGAACTGAGATCCAGGTTTTCGCGCGCAGGAACTGAACGAGGCTCTGGACCTGGTCTTTGGTCAGGCTGTCCCCGAACGCCGGCATCTCCTTCCCACCGCTAATGATCTGACGCTGAATCTGCTGAGCTTTCAGGTGCTTCCGCGCTTCCCGCAGCGAAGGCGCCGTATCGGTGCCTTGGCCAGCATCACCGTGGCAATGAGCGCAGCCACTGCTCGCAAACAACTCTGCCCCTTGGCGCTGCGTGTCGGAGCTGGCGCGAACGATTGAATTGCGAGGAGGCGCACTGCTGACGAGCAGGAGAACGGACCCTACGCTAGCCGAGATCAGGAAGAGGCGGGTAGTAGCGGACGAACGAAATATCATGGTTCTCTTCAAGCATCGCACGGGGGAACAGAGCAGGGTGCTCCGGGTGTTCGCTATTGCGCGGATTGTGCGGGCACAACGGATGTTGTTATCGGGCCAACATCGTCGACCCCGTGCGTGTCCAGGTCGTGGACGTGCCAAGGTACGGATTCCTGTGCGATCTCGTGGTGGCGCCGCAGGTATTCGAGGGCGAAGGTGCTCGCGGTCGGATCGTCTTTTTGATCCGCGAAGGATGCCGCTTCGATACGGGCCTTCTCTTTGAGGCCCAGCCTGCGATACAGGATGGCGAGATTGTAGTGAGCGGCGAGGTCATCAGGGTCGATGCTCTGGACGGCCTCGTACTCGGCTCGCGCTTCGTCGTACTTGTGCTGCTGGTAGAAGCTGAAGCCAAGCTCGCGGTGGGCATCGCGCGACCTTGGGAACTGCTGTGCGACCTTCTGCAGGTTTTCGATGGCATCGTCCAGCTTGCCTTCGTTGCGCTGCACGAGCGCGAGGTAATACAGCGCCCGGGCGTTATCGGGCGCCATGGTGAGCGCGCGGCGCAGTTCCGGTTCGGCGTCCTCGTAGCGCTCCCAGGCAATCATCGACGATGGCGATGTTGGTGTGCGCGTCCGGGTAGTCCGGCCGCAAGCTGACGACGTGTTCGAACGCTCGGACGGAAGCGGCATATTGCTGCGCATCCAGGAGCCCGATGCCGTAGTTGTTCCAACGCATCCACTCAGGATTCGTTCCCGCCGGCGGAGCAGCCGGAAGGTTCTGTCCCATCGCGAAGGTGCGGGTGACACTCGCCATATCGATGATGGGTTCGTCGAAGCCCTTCTTGCCTGTCGCGAAGTCGATGAAGTGCTGGTCGAAGCGACGGTAGCGTACGGTAGCCGTAACAACAATCGGTCCATGGTTGTGCGGCGGGACGGTGAACCCGTAGCGGACCAGTTGCGAGCGGCCAGACTGGATGGTGTTGTTGTACGCCAGGACACGGTTATTCCATACCTGGTGTAGCGCGTTCAATTCGCCCTGCTTGTTGATCAGGCGATTGGTGAAGCTGTGCGCAGAGGGGTCGAGTTCGTTGTCGGACGGGCGTAGGGCGCCGCTCTCCGCGATGATTTTTCCGGAGGCGTCCTTGACCTTAAAGTCGACCCACGCCTCATACATGTCGCGCTGCTCAGGGATGAGCGAGTGGGCCGCACCCTTATTCTGGATCACGAGAGACAGGGTGAGTCTGTCGCCGGGGCTGACTGTGAATGGAGCGGTCCCGAGAGGCGCGATCAAGCTCTCAGCTGGAGCCACCTGCCCGGATGAGGCAGATGTCTTTTCGACGGCGAACAGGTCCATGTTGAGGACTTCGTTTTGCAGGTACGCTCGAAGCTTCGCCGATTGCTCTGGGTAGCTGTAGTACTGCGGCACGAGGGAGTTGCCGCCGAGCCAGCGATGGGAGGCGAGCATGCCTTTCTTGGCACCGGGGTCACGGCCCTCCAGCGCCTCACGCTGCATATGGCAGGTCTGGCACGTGGACACAGTGGGTTTGACGTAGAAGGGCAGGGGCGACTGCTTCGCAAAGGAGGAGTTCTGCCACTCGTCGTACAGGCTGATAGCGCGCTGCCACTTGTAATCATTGAGCTGGCGGGGGAGTGCAGCCTTGTGGCAGGCCGCGCAGTACTCGCTGGTGCGATAGAACGGCTTCATGACCGCCGCCGAGTGACGATCGAGGTGCGCAAGGATCTCGGCATCTGTGACGGGGCGACGGATGGGGTTACCGGACTCGTCTAGAAGGACCGCCGGGATGCCCATAACGTAACTGCCGGTGCCGCGGGTGTCGATGCTCTTTACCGAGTGACACACCGAGCAGGACACGGCCTCGGAGTCGAAGCTGTGGCTCTCGGGAACTCCGGTCGTCAGTGCGCCGGAGAGCAGCGCGATGGGGTTGTGGCAGCCTTCGCAATGACGCGAGAACTCGATGCCTTTCTCGGCGTTTAGCAGATGGACGTTGCTCTTGTACCAGGGTGCGCGGTTGGCGTTGGCATGGGCCGTTTGCTGCCATTGGTGGTAAGCGGCCTGGTGGCAATGCCCACAGTACTCGGACGTAGGGAAGGCAGTCGCCTGCATAAACTGGCCGTTGTCGCTGTTCGCGAGCGAGGGCATGAACGGGGAGTCCTTGCCCCATCGGAACAGGTATGTCTCCGAGACCTTTTTTGTGTACGCGGTGCGTGCTTCGTCCGCTGCGGTGGTGTCGCTGCCGGCGCGGACCGCTTGGCCCAGGCACACCATCGTGATGCCGAGCCCGACGAGCACACCGATACTACGCATGAAGGAACGGTTTGGGGCGAAGTTGGACACGTTCTGATATCGATGGTTTACGGCCCATCATAGAAGAGTGCGTCCGCAGGCACATCCGCCTTTCGGTGGATATCGGAGCGGGCAGGTCCGGCGGGCGTTCCTCCGAAGCTCGCACCGGATGAGTCGCCCACCGACACAGATCATCGCAGATGGTTCGAATTGGCCGCTTCCAGGCTATTGTCGCCCTGCGTTTCGACGGCACAGCAAATGTCGCGGACGCTCATGGCTGAAGGTGGAGGCCCGATGATATGGTTCCCGGAACGAAAAGAACAGCACCGAGGTTGATCGTTGAGCGTACCGCAGCGCAAAGCCATCCTGCTCCTGGTCAAGAGTGCGCTCACTGGGGCGCTAGGCGGCCTGCTGTTTGGCTTCGATACAGCGGTTATCGCGGGCGCGACGCACCCGTTGGTATCGCAGTACGCGTTGTCGGACAAGCAACTCGGCTTTACGGTCTCGATCGCGCTGTGGGGCACCGTTGTGGGGGCGATCGGAAGTGGGACTTTGGGCCAGAGGATCGGCAGCCGCGCGGCGTTGCGCATTATGGGATTGTTGTATTTCATCTCGGCGCTGGGATGTGCGCTGGCTCCGAGTTGGACGTTTCTTCTGTTCGCGCGATTCCTGGGCGGTTTGGGGATAGGCGGGTCCTCGGTGCTGGGGCCCGTGTATATCGCGGAGCTGGCACCCGCCAAGTGGCGCGGCAGGCTAGTTGGACTGTTCCAGATCAACATCGTGATTGGCATTCTGCTGGCATACCTGTCCAACGCGATTGTGGCGCATTTGGTCCATACGCAAGCGATCTGGCGATGGGAGTTCGGCGTAGCGATTCTGCCCGCTTTGCTGTTCATCATCATGCTGTTCACTGTTCCGCATAGCTCGCGGTGGTTGGTGAGCCAGAACCGGATCGACGAGGCCATCCAGATCCTCGCGCGGATGGGGTCGCCGGATTCCCGTGCGGAGGTCGATGCGATCGCATTGTCTCTGCAGGAGGAGGGCGGCAGCGCGCGGAATAGCGTCTTCTCGCGCCGTTACGCTCTGCCAATCTTCCTTGCGCTTACGATGGGAGCGTTCAACCAACTTACCGGCATCAACGCTATCCTCTATTACCTCAATGACATCTTCGCGCGTTCTGGTCATGCGGACATCAAGACGGTCGAGATCGGGCTCGCGAATCTGCTGGCCACCTTCCTGGGCATCGGAACCATCGACAAGTTTGGGCGCAAGAAGCTTCTGCTGGTGGGTGCGTTGGGCTGCGCCGCGTGCCTTGCGGGTGTCGCCTGGGCTTTCAAGACGAACTCGCTCAGAGGTTTGCTGCCGCTGCTGGTCGCCTTCATCGTGTTCTTTGCGATCTCCCAGGGGTCGGTGATCTGGGTCTACCTCAGCGAGGTTTTCCCGACCAACGTGCGGTCGAAGGGACAGTCGCTGGGGTGTTCTTCGCACTGGATCATGAACGCGATCGTGGCGCAGCTGTTTCCGATCATGAGCAGCAAGTCCATCGTTCTGCCGTTTGCGTTTTTCGCTGTAATGACGCTTGTGCAGTTCTTTACGGTGCTGTTCGTTTATCCCGAGACGAAGGGATACTCGCTCGAAGAGATGCAGCACCACCTCGGGCATTAGACCATCGGCCTGGTGGGGGCTAGCGCGCAGCTTCGGTGCTGAGTAAGCGCGGCAGGACCTCGGTGGCAGTGCCCAGCAGGATCGCATCGAAGGCGTCCGCGTTCTCGGGGCGTTCCGGACCGACGTAAATCGTCCGGATGCCGAGTTGATTAGCGATGCGAACGAAGCCGGCCGCTGGGTAGACCGCGCCCGAGGTGCCGACGACAAGTAACGCGGACGCACGCTGCAGTTCGCGATAGATGTCGTCGAGCCCCAACGGAATCTCACCGAACCACACGATGTGTGGCCTGACCGCGGCGCCGCATTCGGGGCATGCCGGGAGATCCGATGCGCTCTCGTAGATCTGCTGGTCCGGGAAGGGCTCTTCACACACGCTACACCGTGATTGAAACAGCTGACCGTGCATGTGGTGCACTCGACATGAGCCTGCTCGCTCGTGCAGGTCGTCGACGTTCTGGGTGCAGATGTAGAGACGATCGCCGATGGTCTGCTCGAGGCGGGCGAGCGCGCGATGGGCTTCGTTGGGTTCTGCGGCCGATGCGTCGCGTCTACGCATTGAGTAGAAGCGCCAGACCAACTCCGGGTCCGCGTCCCACGCCTCAGGGGTAGCGACTTCTTCGACGCGATATCCGTTCCACAGCCCGCCAGATCCACGGAAGGTCGCGAGCCCGCTTTCGGCGGAGATGCCGGCGCCGGTCAGCACGAATAGCCGGTCCGTTGGGCTGAGCTGCAACGGCTTGATGCGAGTGTCCATGGAGGTGAGACGCATGCGCAGGACTTGGCGCTGATCGGCGCGCGAACTAGGACAACGCGGGCCGGCCCTCCGCGTCGTGTCTGGCCACGCGAAACCAACGGTAGCCGTACGGTTCAAGCATGACGCAATGGAGACCATCCGGTTCCGGGTAGCTGTGCGCGTCGGCGATGAGGTTGATCAAGGAACATCCGGCGTCCTTGTCTTTGTCCAGGCGAAAGTGGAACTCAATCGGGTCGGCGGAGAAGTTGTGGATGGTGACGACCACCCGGCCCGCGGACTCGTAGCGGAGCAAAAGGACGTCGTTCCGCCGGGTGGGTAGGAATTCGAAGTCGCCCCAGCCTACCTCGGGAGTTTCTTTGCGCATGCGGATCATGCGCTCCATCCAATTCATCATGGAGTCGGGATCACGGCGCTGCTCGGCGACGTTGATGTGCTCGTAGCCAAACGGACCGCCCGTGATCACTGGGTTCTGAAGTTTCGGATGTGTGGAGAAGCCCGCATTGGGGCCGTTCGCCCATTGCATCGGCGTGCGAGCGCAGGCCCGCTCAGGAAGGCTAAGGTCATCGCCCATACCGATCTCGTCGCCGTAGCGCAGCACCGGTGTGCCCGGGAGCGAGAACATGAGACTGTAGGCCATCTCGATGCGACGGCGGTCGCCGTGCAACATGGGTGCGAGCCGGCGGCGAATACCACGCTGATAGAGCTGCATGTTCGGATCGGGCCCAAAGGCCTGGAAGACTTGCTGGCGTTGCTGGTCGGTGAGGCGGCCGAGGTCGAGTTCATCGTGATTGCGAAGAAAGGTGGCCCATTGCGCGGTCGCAGGGCGAGGCTTCGTGTCCTTCATGGCCTCGCGCAGCGGCCGAACGTCAGAGGTGGCGAGCGCGTAGAAGGTATGCTGATTGACGCTGAAGTTGAACATCATCTGCAGGCGTTCGCCGGCGCGACCGAAGTAGTTCATATCCTCATCGGGTGTCACGTTCGCCTCGGCCAGCACGATCGCATCCCCTTTGCGCCAGGAGAGGAACTGCGAGAAGTCGCGCAGCATATCGTACTGCTCGACAGGTTGTGTGACGTCGGGACCCTTGGTCGCGATGACAAAGGGAACAGCATCCATGCGGAATCCGGAGACGCCAAGCTGCATCCAGAACCCCATGATCTTGAGGATCTCGGCCTGGACCTCGGGGTTGGAGGTGTTGAGGTCTGGCTGGAACTCGTAGAAGCGATGGAAGTAGTACTCGCCCGAAACCGGATCGCGCGTCCAAGTCGATTGCTGCACGCCGGGGAAGACGATGCCGGATTGAGCATCCTTTGGCTTCGTCTTCGACCAGACGTACCAGTTGCGATACGGTGAATCCTTGCTTTTGCGCGCGGATTGAAACCAGGCGTGTTTTTCTGAGGTGTGATTCACGACGAGGTCGATCAACACACGGATTCCACGCTGCTCACAGGCGTGCGTGAAGTCGACGAAGTCTCCGAGTGTCCCGTATCGCGGGTCGACGCCGTAATAATCGGAGATGTCGTAGCCGTCGTCGCGCATGGGCGATGGCTGAAAGGGCATGAGCCAGAGCGTAGTGACGCCTAGCCCTTGCAGATAATCCAGTCGTTGCATCAGCCCGGGGAAGTCCCCGATCCCGTCGCCGTTGCTGTCCATAAAGGTCTCGACTGCAAGGCAGTAGACGATCGCGTTCTTGTACCAAAGGTCCTTGATCATGCGTAGTCAGGTTAGAGCGCACGGAGTGCCCGGCGCGATGTATCTCGCTCGGAATGTGAAATCATGCGGGAGAGGGCGGGGTGACTCGGTGGATCGCCGATGAGTGTACTTGAGGCGCAGAATGGTCTGCCGATTGACGCCCTCCTGCCCGAGATCGTCGAGTCCCTTCAACAGCATTCGAACCTGGTCATCGAGGCGGCTCCTGGGGCCGGCAAGACAACGCGCGTGCCCGCAGCCATGCTGAATGTTGTCAGCGGCGAGGTGGTCGTCCTCGAGCCTCGGCGCATTGCGGCTCGACTGGCCGCACGGCGGGTGGCCGCAGAGATGGGCGAAGACGTAGGCGGGACAGTTGGGTATCAGGTTCGTTTTGAAGAAGCAGTTGGGCCGAAGACTCGGCTTCGCTTTGTGACGGAAGGTGTGCTCACGAGGCGGCTGATCTCTGATCCCGAACTGCGGGGCGTGGACGCTGTCGTGCTGGACGAGTTTCACGAGCGGCATGTTGACACCGACCTGGCGCTCGCGTTGTTGAAACGTCTACAGGGGAAGCGCCCCGAGTTGAAGATCGTAGTGATGTCCGCGACGCTTGAGGCTGACCCTGTTGCCCGGTTCCTGGGGGACTGTCCCGTGCTGCGGTCCCGGGGCAGAAGCTTCGAACTCTCGATACGGCATCAGCCTTACAGCCCCGCGCCTTTGGAGGTGCAGGTCCGGGATGCGCTGCAGTTGGTTTTGCGTGCGGAGAGAGCCGGGCATGTGCTTGTGTTTCTGCCGGGAGCCGCCGAGATCCGGCGTGCCATGCGGGAGTGCGAATCTGTGGCACGCTCGGCCGGGGCGCTGCTGCTGCCACTGCACGGCGATCTGGCACCCGCTGAGCAGGACCGAGCCGTCGCACCGGGCAGCGCAGCAGAGGGTGATCTTAGCGACGAACGTTGCGGAGAGTTCGATCACGATCGAAGGTGTGACGGCGGTGATCGACAGTGGGCTGGCTCGCTTCGCGGCGTACTCGCCGTGGAGCGGTTTGCCGACCTTGCATGTCGCGCGGATCAGTAAGGCTTCTGCCGCGCAGCGTGCTGGACGCGCGGGGCGAACGGCGCCGGGTGTGGCGGTCCGGCTTGTACTCGCAAGAGGATTTCGCGCAGCGCGCAGAGTACGACGTGCCCGAGATCATGCGGAGTGATCTTGTCGGGTCTGTGTCTTGTCGTTGCGAGCGATGGGCATTGCGCATGTGCGCGGGCTTGAGTGGCTCGATATCCCTCCGGACGCCGCGGTCGAGCACGCTGAGGACCTGCTGGACCGGCTTGGTGCAGAGGGCAGAAGAGCCCTGGAGATGGCACGATATCCGTTGCCTCCGCGGCTGGCACGCATGCTGGTTGAGGCGATGCAACGCGGTGCTGGGGACGATGCCGTCCGGGCGGCCGCGCTGCTCGGATCGGGCGTGCGGAGCGGCCGCAATGATCTCCTGGCGGCCTTGGACGAGGAGCTGGACGGGCGTGCGCTGCAACAAGAACGACAGCTTCGGCGTGTTGCGCGGGTGGGCAAAGAGACAGCTTCGGATGAGAAGACATTGCTGATCTCGGTCCTGGCGGGCTTCCCGGATCGGGTTGCGAGATTGCGTTCGGGGAACCAGGTCCTGTTGTCGACAGGTATGTCCGCGGAGGTCGCGGGCGAAAGACCAGCGTATGAGTTCATGGTGGTGGTGGACGCGGAGGATCGCAAGGACAAGCCCCTGCCGCTGGCGCGGATGACCTCGCGAATAGAGCCCGAGTGGCTGATCGACCTGTTTCCTGAGCGGCTGCAAGAGGAGGTCGCGCTCAGAGTGGAATCGCGAGGCACAACGAGTGGATGCCGTAAGTGCGCTGCGTTACGACCAGCTTGTGATCTCGGAGTCACAGGACGCGGTTCCTGACGCTGAAGCGGCGGCTGACATGCTTGCTCGCGAAGCAATGGACGCCGGGATTGAGCTGTTCGTAGGCCGGGAAGCATTGGACGAACTGCTCGCCCGCATTGCATTTGCGGGCTTGTCAGAGATTGATCTAGAGAGTCGGTTTCGTACGTTGTGTAAGGGCCTGCGCAGCTTCCGTGAACTGAAGGAAGCGCGGCAGGCATTTGGTATCCGCTGTTGAGAACGAGGTGGGCAGCGCGGCTCTGCGGAAGCTGGCTCCGACCCATCTGCGCCTGGCCAGCGGACGCGAGACGAGGGTCCATTACGAACGGGGAAAACCGCCATGGATCGCCTCACGGCTGCAGGACTTCTTCGGAATGCGCGAGACACCACGCATCGGACGCGACCAGACGCCGGTTGTTGTGCATCTGCTTGGGCCAAATCACCGTGCGGTGCAAACAACCACAGACCTTGCCGGATTTTGGGAGCGACTGTATCCACAGGTTCGCCGTGAGTTGATGCGCCGTTATCCGAAGCATGCGTGGCCGGAGCGGCCTTGATCGGCTGAACCTGCTCGCGTCGATGGCTGCGACGTGCAACCTCGGGAGAGATACGCCGTTCCAAGGTCTTGACCAGGTGCACGCGTGATCGAACCGACCAACAACGGCAGGCAGTGCTAACGGATGAGTCCAGCGTTAGCTCATGTTTTGCTTGTGGCGATTGTTGCGGTCAGCATCCTCCTGATGCTGGTACGCCCCAAAGGCATCTCCGAGGCGTGGTGGATCGGCACGGGCGCAGTCCTGCTGGTCCTGTTGAGGCTTATCCCGCTGAAGCTCGCAGGCAAAGCGGTCGCGGAAGGCACGGATGTGTACCTCTTCCTGATCGGGATGATGTTGCTGTCGGAACTCGCGCGTGAAGAGGGCGTCTTTGACTGGGTTTCGGCGAAGGCGATGGCTGGCGCGAAGGGCAGCAGCGGCCGGCTGTTCGCTTTGATCTACGGCCTCGGTACTGTCACGACGATCTGCATGTCGAACGACGCCACGGCGGTGGTGCTGACGCCTGCGGTGCTGGTCGCCGTCCGTAAAGCGAAGGCGGAGCCGCTGCCGTACCTGTTTGCATGCGCCATGATCGCGAATGCGGCGTCCTTCGTTCTGCCGATTTCAAACCCAGCAAATCTTGTCGTGTTCCGCAGCGGAATGCCTTCACTTGGGCTCTGGCTGGCGAGCTTTCTACTTCCGTCCATGCTGTCGATTCTGGCTACGTACGTCGTTCTGCGCATGTATTTCGCTGAACAGTTGAAGGGCAGCATCGATGCTGAGGTTGACCAGGTCGCCTTGAAGCCTAACGGGAAACTCGTCCTATGGGGTCTGGCCTTTGTTGTTGCCGTGTTGCTGATTGCCTCTGCACTGAAGCGGAATCTTGGGTTGCCGACCTGCCTCGCCGCGGTTGTGATCGCGGTGGTGGTGTCGGCGCGAGCCAAGCAAAACCCCCTTAAACTCGCGAAAGAGATAAGTTGGCCGACGCTGCTGTTGGTCGCCGGGCTCTTCGTCATGGTGGATGCGATCGAGCAGCTTGGGGCCTTGCATTACACACAGGCGGCTCTCGCCTGGGCGGCACACCTGCCGAGTGCTGCGGCAGCGCTTGTGATCGGATTCGTAGTCGGCGTCGGGAATAATGTGGTGAACAACCTGCCGCTCGGGCTGATAGCCGGTGCGACCGTTCAGGCGGAGCATGTGAACAGGCTGATGGCGAGCAGCGTGCTCATCGGGGTAGATCTCGGGCCCAATCTTTCGGTAACTGGATCGCTTGCGACGATCCTTTGGTTGCTGGCCCTGCGCAAGGAGAAGCTGAACGTAAGCGCATGGGACTTTCTGAAGGCCGGCTTGCTCGCAATGCCCATCGCGATGTTGGCGTCCGTTGGCGGGCTGTTGCTGATGCATCTCTTGACACGCCAGTGAAGCAGCGACGGCCCGCTTCTTAACGGACCGCGTCGCAGCCAAAGCCGCGAGCCATAAGTCCCGGGGGACCTATACTTATGAATGGTGCCACTGCAGCGGCCATGGCGCGTCTGAGCACATGATGCTTACCCGCATAGATCGAGAGTGGATCGAGCACGCGGCTCGCGAAGTTGGGTTCGATCTTGCCGGCCTTGCTGCGGTTCCCGATCCGGAGAGTGTGGCTGCGCTTGCTGAGTCCCAAGCGTTTGCTGAGTGGATTGGTTCCGGCGCTGCGGGCGAGATGGAGTGGTTGAAGCGCAGGAACGCGGAAGGCGAGTTCGTGCGTGGAGATGTAAGGCGGTCGATGCCGTGGGCGCGCTCGGTCCTGGTTTGTGCGGTCAACTACAACGTCGATGCGCCGCGATCGATCGACCCCGCGCCCGACGGCACGGGATGGATCGCGCGCTACGCATGGAGCGGTCAGGGTAGTGCTGAGACGAGCTCCGGCGGAGATGGCGCGGGAGCGACTATCACGAAGAACTTCTGCCGCGACTGAAGACTGTCGCGGACCGCGTACATGAGCGCTTTGGCGCGGAGTGTCAGACGCGAGCCTATGTGGACACCGGGCCGATCCTGGAGCGAGGCTATGCGGCGCGTGCGGGGATTGGCTGGATCGGCCGCAATACGTGCGTGCTGAACCAGGAGCAAGGGTCATGGTTGCTGCTGGGCGTCCTTGTGACGTCGCTGGAGCTTGAGGCCGAGGCTGTACCTGTTCCTGCGGCGGATCGCTGCGGCACATGCACCCGATGTATCGATGCCTGTCCTACGGATGCTCTGCACGGGTCAGGGGTCGATGGCAGACCGCGGCGGATGGATGCGTCGCTGTGCATCTCGTATCTCACGATCGAGAAAAAGGGCAGCATCGATCCTGAATTGCGCGAGGGGATGGGGCGGCAGGTGTTTGGCTGCGATATCTGCCAGGATGTGTGTCCGTGGAACCGCCGCGCTCCGGTGGGGAACTCCGGCATGCTGCAGCCCCGGACTGAGTTGGTGAACCCATCGCTCTCGTCGCTCGGATCGCTGGACGGCCCGCAATTCAATCGCATGTTTCGGAACTCCCCGCTGGAGCGTACCCGTCGCAGCCGCATTTTGCGCAACGTGGCGATCGCAATGGGTAACAGCGGCGATGGGCAGTTTCGTCCGCAGTTGGAGGCGTGGGCCCAGGGCGAGGACACCGTGCTGGCCGAGGCGGCACAATGGGCGCTGGCCCGCTTGCCGGCGCTTTTCGGATCGCGCAGGACTGCGTAGAAACGGCGCTCGCTGGCTCGTCGAGGTAGATAGACTACGGCCATGGCGGTTGAGCAGCAGATCATCTCGGCGGCGGCGCAGAAGAGCGAGACCGCGCGCGAGAACACGGCGGCGGACAGCGCTCCGGCCGCCGGCGACGAGTCTGTGTCTCCGGGTCTGGCCGCGGCGCAAGCGCATCCCGTCGCCGCGGGCGGGACGTGGCAGCAGGTGGTCGCCTTGGCTCATTACATGAGCAAGACCGAAGTTCACACGTATGCGTTCAGCGTGGCGGCGCAGGTGATCCTGTCACTGTTCCCGTTTATTGTTTTGCTGCTGACGCTCTCACGCCGAGTGTTTCACTCCACCAAGATGGCTGATGTGGTGGGCCAGATGATGACGAATCTTCTGCCGAACAACCAGGAGTTTGTGGTGCGCAAGATGCGCGCACTGGCCTTTGCGCATACGCAGACCAAGGTGTTCTCTCGTGGTGATGCTCTTCATCACCGTCACCGGTGTGTTCCTGCCGCTCGAGGTGGCGCTGAACAGTGTTTGGGGTGTGAAGAAGAACCGGAACTATCTGCACAACCAGGTTGTTTCCATCGGACTGGCGCTGGGTGTGGCACTCCTTGCGATGGCATCGGTCGCGCTTTCGGCAGCGCAGCAGACGGTTCTCGGAGCGCTGTTCTTCGGACACACCGATAACATCGTCTTCAACTTCATTGCGAAGTTCTTCCTGCAGATCTGCGCGCTGGTTGCGAGCGTGGGCCTGTTCTTCCTGATCTACTGGGGCCTGCCGAATCGCAAGGTGCCTCCACGGGCGGTGCTGCCCACAGCCATCGTCATGGGCGTGCTGTGGACGCTGGCGAAGTACCTTTACATGCTGGTGCTGCCGCACCTTGACTTCTATTCGGTATACGGTCCGTTCTATGTCTCGGTAAGCCTGATGATGTGGGCGTTCATCTCCGGGCTTCTGCTGCTGGCGGGAGCGTATGTCTCGGCGACGCGCGAGGCGCTTCGCGAAACTCGCGCGTTGGAGGGAGCAGGACGCCGGGTGATCCTAGCGAGCGTGGAACGACTTGACGACGATGTCGTTTGGATGAGGTCCGGCCGGCAGAAGCGTGAAGAGCGTAGGCCCCGCGGTGCTATTGGTTCGGATCACAGCAACATCGGCGGATCCGGAGTCGGCCACCAGCAGCAGATGCTCATCTGCGGAGAACGCCAGTGCGTCCGGGTGCGAGCCGGTGCGCACGCTGGCCTCAATGCGACCGTCATCGATGCTGTAGAGACTGGCGGAGTCCGCGCCGAAGTCCGTGACCCAGAGGCTTGAATCATCGCGGCTGACGACGGCCCGCGCGGGCTGCATCACCACCGGATAGGTGCCGAGCACCTCGTTGGTCCAGGTCGAGATCTCGGAGAGGCTGTTTCCGCCGAAGTTCGTAGAGAAAACCTCTCCGCCGTCTGGCTTCAGTGCGAGATGAGTTGGCGTCTTCCCGACATCGAGGAACGAGAGCAGGTGATCTCGTTGGAGGGTGGCGTCCTGCTTGCCGCGCCAGGAGTTCGCAGGAACGCCGAGCCACACCGCCATGACGTGGTTCGCTCCCGAGCACGCGATGAAGGCTTTGGTGGAGTCAGGAAGGATCGCGATCGTCCGTTGCACCGGGACAGCCTGGGAACGCTTCGCGAAAATGCAACGGCTCGTTTCCGGAGTCCTGCACGGAGTAGATTGAGACGCTGCCCGCGGTGCGATTGCTGACGACCACGCTACGGTTATCCGGCGAGACGACGGCAAGGCCGGGACCCTCGCCCGTGCCTGCGACGCCGATCTCGCTGACGCTTGTCGAGGTCGAGGACACTGACGCTGTTGGACCCGGAGTTGGCGACGTAGGCACGGCGGCCGTCGGGCGCGACGCTGATGAAGTACGGCGCGTGATGCACGCCGATGGTCCCAACGACGCGTGTTCGTCTCGGCGTCGATGACGGAGACGGAGTCGCTGCCGCTGTTCACGGCGTAGATCTCGTTGCGGCTTGGGTTGGCGGCCAATCCGGTGGGCTGTCGTCCAACCTGCAGCGTGCGCTCCTGGCGCAGATAGACGAGGTCCAGCACCGTGACCGTGCCGCTGGCGCCGTTGGAGACATAGGCGAACTCGCGGTAGTCGGCCGCGTAGCTCGGGAAGCGGTTGCGCCGGCAGCCGCCGAGGAGAAGCGGCGGGATCAGGAGAGCGAAGCGGAGCGCCCGCAACCGAGACCGTCTAGCGACCGTGCTCCCTGCAATGGTTTTGTTCAAGCCAAAGGCGAGCAACGACGACAGGCGCACCTCTCCAAGTGTATGGGCGAGAGTTGCCAGGCGGCAATGAGGAAAGATTCTGCTGCGGAGGCCGCAACACCGCAGGGGCAAGCGTGTCTATCAGAACGACACGGCGGCTTTACCCGGCTGTCGGGTCAGGCATGACTCCTCGGAACAACGGAGCCCGGGTAACCTGGCTCCGTTGCTTTTTTTGCGTGTCAGGGATCGCGACGCGTGCGGCGCCAGGCGGTGAAGAGCCATGTGCCGTAGCCGAACTGCAGCAGCCAGACGGCGCAGTAGGCGTAGACAAGATGACGTTGCGGCAGCGTATGGAAGGGAATCGTCACAGGGCTCCTGTTTCGGCGGCTTGTGCGACGTTTACGGGTGGGATCGGCTCAGCGCTGAGAAACGCGAGCGCACGGGCGGCGGCCTGACGCTGCCGACGGCGCTCCAGGGCGTAACGCCATCCGAGCAGCAGAGCACCCCACATCGCCCAGGCGGCCAAGTTCCACAGCACGGCGGGATACATGCTCGGGTCGATGCCGGAGTCGGCACCGCCGCCGAAGACCGGCGCTGGGTGCTGCGTCCGCCACCAGCGAATGGACATGAAGCAGATGGGGATGTCGATGGCGGCAAAGACGCCGAGCACGGCTGAGGTGACGCCGGGCTGGCCGCCGCCGGGCAGCGCGGCTCCGCCGCCGGAGAAGCCCCGCACGAGCAGATAGCTGACGTAGAGCAGCCAAAGCAGCAAGTACGTCGTGAGCCGTGCGTCCCAGGTCCACCAGATGCCCCAGGCGGCACGGGCCCAGAGCATCCCGGTAACCAGGCCGATGCTGCTGTACAGGACGGTGATTTCGGCGGAGGCAAGCGCGAAGGCGTCGGCCGCGAGGGCGCGTCCCAGCGTTGCGGTTCCGCCAGTACAGATAGGCGAAGCAAGCCGCGCAGTTCAGGTACGGGAAGACGAAGCTGAGAATCGTGTGCGGCAGGTGGTAGAAGAAGACCCGATACAGATTCCCCATCGTCGCCTCGGTAGGAGCCGTCATGGCCTTCTCAAAGCCGATCACGAGCGCGATTGCCGTCAGAGCGAACCAGGCCAGTCCGATGATCTGGCCTCTGCTGCGCGTCTGTGCTGTTTCGTTCACCAGTTCCATTCTACGGCTAGGTCAGGCCGATTATCGCGCTTGGCACGTGCGGATTGGTGTTGCTCGAAACGGCTCATTCAGCGTGAAGAACGACGCCGAAGAGCAGCACGGCCGCCGTGGTGAACACGATGTCATAGCTCACCAGCACCTTGATCCAGAGGCTTGGGTCGAACTCGCCGGTAAGGACGTTTGTGGTGGCCTGGATCATGGCCAGCAGGGCGGGCATCGCGATCGGGCAGAGCACCAGCGGAAGCAGCAGCTCACGGTTGCGGGTGCGGAGGCCCAGCGCGCCGAAGAAGGTCCCGTTCGAAACCAATCGCCCAGGTTCCGAGAGGGACGATGAGGAGCAGGAGCCATGTCTGCCCGAGTGGATGCAGGTTGTAGAAGACGGCAAAGACTGGCGCGAGCACGAGCTCGACGACCGACACGAAGACGAAGTTGGCGAGGGCTTTGCCGATGAACAGGGCTGAGGCGGGGGCAGGAGCGAGGCGGTGAGCGTCGAGCACGCCATGCTTCAACTCGCGGCCCCAGGCGTTGTTGAGGGCGGTGATGGAGGCGAAGAGCACGCCGACCCAAAGCAGGCCGCCCGAGATCTGACGCGCGATGGTGGGAAAGGCGGTGGGGTCGAACGCGATGGCGAAGACGACTACCACCAGCAGGGCGAAGAACAGCATGCCATTGATGCTGTCGCGGTTGCGCCACTCCAGCCGGAGGTCTTTGCGCAGGTGCGCGAAGACAAGCCGCGCGTAGGTCATGCGTGCGCGCTCGGCGTGGGAGCTTTGGTGAGGTCGGCGATGGTTGCGCCGGTCGCTCGCAGGTAGTCCGCGGGAGAAAGGACGATTTGAGTTCCGCGCTGACCGGCGGAGACGGAGATCTTGTCGAAGAGTTCCAGCGTCTCGTCCGCGAAGGCAGGGAAGGGCTTCTTCGCTGCGAGCACGGTTACGCCGCCGCGGATGTACCCGGTGAGTGGCTCGACATCCTTGAGGGCGGCGAGTTCGGCTTTGCGCACGCCTGCGACTGCGGCCAGCTTCTTGAGGTCTAGTTCGGCGTCTCCGGGCACGATCGCGAACAGGTGAGTGTTCTCGGAGGTGCGGGTCAGCAGGGTTTTGAAGACCTGCTCGATGGGCATGCCGATCTTGCGCGCGACGGAGATGGCGGTGAGGTCGTCGGGGTCGACCTCGTAGGTGCGCAGTTCGTAGGTGATGCCGAGCTTGTCGAGCAGACGGGCGGCGTTGGTCTTTGGACGCGGAGCTCATCGGGCTTCGGCTCCGGCCATTGCCGGTGAGATAGGGGCGGCGAGGGTGTTAGGCACCAGATGTCCGGATTGCAGCGTGAGCGTGAGCTTCGCGAGCGGCCGCGCGAGGTCGGCCTGGTGCGTTGTCAGGAGCAGCGTCCGGGGCACGCCGTCAGTGCCGGGCTGTGCGAGGTATGCCTGCAGGCGGGTGATCATGGCGTGTGCGGAGGCTGACGTCGAGGTTGGAGAAGGGCTCGTCGAGCAGCAGCAGATCGGGTTCGGCGAGCAGCACGCGGGCGAGCGAGGCACGCTGGCGCATGCCCTGCGAGTACTGGTCCAGGCGGCGCGTGTTCGTCGGGCTCCAGGCCGACCGCGACGAGCGCGTTGCCGACGTGTTGCCGACGCTGGACGGCGTTCATCTCCGGTCGCTGCAGGATCAGCAGGTAATCGAGGTTCTCCGGGCCGGTGAGTTCGTCGTAGAGCATGGTGCTGTGGCTCATGTAGGCGATGCGGCCGCGCAGGTCCTCCGGGCGCGCGCCGAAGACGCGGACCTCGCCGTAGCTGGGCGTTGAAAGGCCAGCGAGAAGCCGGAGCAGCGTGGATTTGCCCGCTCCGTTTGGGCCCAGCAGCATGACGCTGCTGCCGGCGGGAAGGTCGAGGGAGAGATCGCGCAGCGCAACGAAGCTGCCGAACACCTGTGACACGCCGCGCAGCGAGATGCCGAGCGGGGAGGCCGTCACGGGTTCGGGGCTTTCAGGGCTGGAGTGCATCGCGAACGCTCATGCGAGTATAGAAGCGACCACCCAAAGCAAGGACGGAACAGCACCTTGAGCAAGTTGAACAGCGCAATACGCGCGGGCGTCCTGGCGGCCTGCGGACTCGTTGTGAGCGCAGTAGCTACGAGCGCGTTTGCGCAGGGGTCGACGCTGAGCCCGGCGGACCGTCAGCTTGCGCATGACATCTTTCAGCAGCTCATCGAGACGAACACGACGCACTCGAGCGGAAGCACGGGACGTGCCGCTGAGGCGATGCGGGACCGGCTGCTCAAGGCTGGGTTCCCGGCGGGCGATATGGAGATCGTCGGGCCGCGCGCCGAGCGCATGAACCTGGTCATCCGGTACCGCGCCGCTCAGGGTACGACCGCCAAGCCGGTGCTCTTCATCTGCCACCTGGATGTGGTGGAGGCGAACCGCTCGGACTGGACGATGGATCCGTTCAAACTGAACGAGAAGGATGGGTTCTTCTACGGGCGCGGAACGCAGGATGTGAAGGACGGCGATGCGGCGCTGGTGACCAGCCTGATTCTGCTGAAACGCGCGGGCTACGTGCCGAAGCGCGACCTGATCGTGGCGCTGACGGCGGATGAGGAGGGTGGCGGGGACAACGGCGTGGATTGGCTGCTGAAGAACCGGCGCGACCTGGTGGATGCCGGGGTGGTGATCAATCCCGATGCGGGTGGGGTGGTTCTGAAGGGCGGCCGGGCCGACGGAGCTGGATGTGGAGGCGACGGAGAAGCTGTATGCGGACTTCCAGATCACGGCGACGAGCGCGGGTGGGCATAGCTCGCTGCCCCGGCCGGACAATCCGATCTACGAGGTGGGCGATGCGCTCGAGCGGTTGGAGCGAAGCCCGTTTCCGGTGGAGCTGAATGCGGTCACTCGGGCGTATCTGGAGACCGAGGCGAAGACGGCCGGTCCGGAGCGGCGTGCGCTGATCGAGCGCGTGCTGCGGGACCCGAAGGATGAGGCGGCGGTGAAGGAGCTTGCGGCCGATCCGCGGATGAATGCGACGCTGCGCACGACGTGCGTGGCGACCATGATCTCGGGCGGGCATGCGCCGAATGCGCTGCCTGGATCGGCGACCGCGAATGTGAATTGCAGGATCCTGCCGGGGCACCCTCCGGAGGAGGTTCGGCAGTACCTCATGGCGGTGCTGCACGACGCGAATCTGACGGTGAAGTACGTGGACAACGCGGGGGCGGTGTTTCCGACGGCGCCGACCGGGGCACCCATGGCTCCGCCGCCGCTGCGGCCGGATGTGACGGGGCCGCTGGATGCGGTGGCGCAGGCGGTGTTCCCGGGCGTGTCGATCGTGCCGGTGATGGAGACCGGGGCGAGCGATTCCATTTACACGCTGGCGGCGGGAATTCCGAGCTACGGCATCACGGGGATGGGGATCGATGAGGGGGATGACCGGGCTCACGGGCGTGATGAGCGTCTCCGGACGGAGGCGTTCTACAAGGGCGTGGAGTTCCAGTGGCAGTTCATGAAGGCGCTGGGGGATGAGGCGCGGTAGGGTACCCCACCCCCCGTACCTTTGGTCCAAAGTACGTCCGAATCAGGACTTAGCGCTGGACCGAAAAATAGTACCCCCTACGCGAGTTCGTAGGGATGGCGCTGGTTGCGGCCCAGGAGGCTCGCGGCTATGTCGTCACCCAGAATCTGCTCGCGGGCGGGGTCCCAGTGGATGTGGTGATCGGTCTTCATAGCAATCCAATGGAGAAGGCAGGTGGAGCAGGCGCGATGGCCGATCTCGGCCGGTGCTGTGGGCTGTTTGCGGGAGTGAATGCAGTCGAGCCAGTTGCCGTGCTGGTCGTCGGCGGTATAAAGGTGGATCTCGTTCGGGCCGATCACTGAGTCGAGGATTTTCGGGTCGCTCGCGCGGAGGGGCACGATGGGCTTTTCGGGTGCACCCATGCCGCCGGTGGGCGAGGTTCCGGTATCGCGGCAGACAAAGATCCAACCCTTGTCGCCGATCCACTTGATCCCGTTTTCGAAGTCGCCGGAGATGGTCATGAGCACGCCGTTTTCGTAGCGGCCGTAGGTCTTGAAGGGGCCATGGACGTTCCACAGGCCGGACTTCGGGAACTCGGCTTGCCCCCAGATCTCTACGGGGCCGGTGAGTTCGGTGTTCATGCCCCAATGGGCGGTGTCGACGTGGTGTGCGCCCCAGCCCGTGATCATGCCGGCGCCGAACTGCTCCATGCGTAGCCAGCCGGGACGGTCGAAGCCCTCGGTAGGCATGACGCGATCGACGGTATACGGCACCTCCGGGGTGGAGCCGAGCCAGGCGTCGTAGTCGAAGCCGGAGGGAACGGGCATGGGAGTGGGGTTGCCGCCTGCTGGGTCGCCTGGCAAACCGACTTCGACCGAGTGCACGGTGCCGATCCGGCCGTTCCGTACCAGCTCGGCGGCGCGCGCGAACTGCTTCCAGGATCGCTGCTGGGAGCCGATCTGCACGATGCGATCGGTGGCGTTTACGCGGTCGACCATGGCGCGGCCTTCGCGGATGGTGAGGGAGGCGGGCTTCTGGAGGTAGACGTCCTTGCCGGCGGCGACGGCGTCGACCGCGAGACGCGCATGCTGGTGGTCCGGGGTGGAGATGAGGACCGCGTCGATGTCGGAGCTGGCGAGCAGCTCCTTGTGATTGCTGTACCCGCGGGTTCCCCTGTACGGCTTGCCTGTCCGCCTGGTGTATTCGGCATCGACGAATTGCTGGCCGAGCTGTACGCGCCTGGCGCTGAGGTCACAGACGGCGACGATGCGGTTATCGCGGCCGGGGACGCCGGTGTATTGCAGAACGCCTGGCATGTCGTGGCCGCGCGAGATGCGGCCGACGCCGATGGCTCCGATGTTGATGCGGTTGGAGGGAGCGGTCCGGCCGAACACGGTGGAAGGAACGATGGTGGGGAAGCTGAGAGCGCCGAGCGCGGCTGCAGAGCCTTTGAGGAAGGAGCGGCGGGAGCTTGGGGCCATGTGAACTCTTTGCGAGGGCAGATGCGGGATCGAGGCGTGGCGCGTCGTCTAGCGCATAACGGAGGCTGTGGCGTTGACTGGCGCGGTGTTGCCGGTGGGAGCGGTGCCGGGTTTCGCGGGGGCGTACTTGCTGGCGCACTTGGCCTGGAGCTGGGTGGCGTGGAAGACGCCGTCGCGGCCGTAGGTGCCGATGGCGAGCGCCTGGGCGTCGTCCTTGAAGGTATCGGGCGGGGGCTCAGAGCCCTGGTAGTCGACGCGAACGGTCTTGTTGAGCTCGACCAGCGTGAACTGTGCGTTGGGGCCGGAGCGCTGGATAGAGCCGGGCTGGACGTTGCCGGCGACGCGGAGGTTCTTGGAGTAGGCCTTGGAGCCCATGGCGTCCAGCTCTGCGATAGTCACGTAGTAGCTCTTGGCCTGCGATGCGCCGGAGATGGCGAGCCAGGCGACCGTGCCGACGACGATCAGGGCGGCGATGACGAACTTCCACTGGAACGTACGTGCCTGGGATTGCGGCATAACTGAGACCAGTTTACGCGGTTTTTTCGTGTCCGGGCGGGCTGGCCGGCGGCTTCAAGCGCGGTGAGCTCCTTGAACGAGAGTGTGCGTTGGAAGGGCGCGAACGGCAAGGGTTCGCGCCCCGATGGGCGCTAGGTGGTTTTGAGTTCGGTGTCGAGGTCTACGTCGAGGGTGCGGCGGGAGCGGCTGGACTCGCGGGCCAGCTCGATGAGGCGGGCCACACGCCAGGCGTCGGCGGGGGTGACGGCGGGTTTGGCGTCACCGCGTATGGCGTCCCGGACGTTGGCGTAGAAGAGGCGGTAGTCGCCCATGACGGTGGGGACGGGAGAGCGTTCGAGATCGCCGGGGTGGTTCACCGGGTCGGCGGCGGTGGTGAGGGTTCCCCAGTCCGATTCCGGCTCGGAGATCCAGGGGACGGAGGAGCCGAGGGTGGGCGGATGGCGGCCGTCGGCGACGAGGTGAGATTCCTGGGGATCGAGGCCGGACTTGGTGAACGAGCCTGCCGTGCCGTGGATACGGAAGCGGGGCGCGGGGTCGGCGGCGATCATGGTGGCGTGGCACTCGGCGACGAGGTGGCGGCCGTCTGGGCGGCGGTAATGGAGCGCGAGATCGAAGGCGTCTTCGATGGAGGAGTCCTGGCGGTCGTGGCGAACGCTGGCGGTCAGGCTCTGGGGGCTGCCGAAGAGGGTCAGGGTCTGATCGATGAGGTGCGGACCGAGGTCCTGGAGGATGCCATGGGCGTCGCCGGCGGCCTCCTTCCAGGTGCCGGGGCGCGGCGCGGGACGAAATCGGTCCCAATGAAAGATCGCGTTGACGACATGGCCGAGCTTGCCCCCTTGGAGTACCTGGCGCACGGTGAGAAAGTCGCCGTCCCAGCGGCGGTTGTGGAACGGGAAGAGGAACTTCCCGGCCGCGTTGGCGGCGTCCATGAGCTTGCGGACGCCGTCGCTGGTGGGAGCGAGCGGCTTGTCGACGACGACGTGCTTGCCGGCGCGGAGGGCGGCGTGGGCGAGGGGTTCGTGGGTTTCGTTGGGTGTGGCTACGACGATGAGATCGATGCTGGGGTCGGCCAGGGCTTCTTCAGTGGAGCGGAGGATGGTGGCGAGGGGGAAGGCGTGAGCCGCCTCGTCGCCGCGGCGTTGGACGATGGCTGCGAGTTCGAGGCCGGGAACGGCACTCACGAAGGGGCAATGGAAGACTCTGCCGGCGAGGCCGTAGCCCAGGACTGCAACGCGAATTGAATCAGACGCCATGGGATTCGATTGTATCGACCGAGGCGGGGTATTGGCCCTCGGGGCTGCCTCGCAGCGGCTTGGAGACGAATGCCGGGAAGGCAGCGTTCGGGGCGTCCGCGTGGCGTGGATTTCGCGTGCTTCGGGCGTTTGGAGCGGATGTCTACCCGGTTTGGGGGACCATCTTTTTGCATACAAAGCGAAAGGTGGTGCATCGAAAGCTCTGACGTCCCAAGATGGCTTTTGCCCGGGCGCGGCGTCGGTTCGATACGATGAAAGATATGTTTCAAATGCGAAGATCGCCGGTCGTGTGCGTGGTTGTTTGCGCCGCCGTCACATTTGCAGCGCCGGGCGTGCTGGCGCAGAGTTCGGGGTCGCAGAGCGGTGGCACAGGGAACAGTGCCTCAGGGGCAAGTTCGTCGAGCAACCTGAACGCGATTACGACCGTGCAACGGCAGCTCGCGCAGCCGGGGCCGAGTGTTACGCCGGGACCCTCGAACAATCCGAACGACCAGACGTATCGCGGATCGATCATCGAGGGCAAGTCGACTGCGGGCGAGATGTCGCTCACGTTGGACGAGGCGATCCGGCGAGGTCTGCGTAACAATCTTGGGGTCGTACTGCAGAACACCGACATCACGACTGCCAACGGCGAGCGTCTGCGCGAGTTGCAGAACCTGCTGCCGACCGTGACAGCCGGGGCGTCGATTACGGTGCAGCAGGTGAACCTTGCGGCGTACGGGTTGAAGGTTCCAGGGATCCCGTCGATCGTGGGGCCGTTCCAGGTAGAGGACTTTCGGGCCTACCTGACGCAAAACCTGGTGAACCTGCAGGATTTTCAGAACTACATGGCGTCGAAGCACAACTTCGAGGCCGCGAAGCTGAGTGCGCAGGACGCGCGTGACATGGTGGTGCTGACGGTGGGGAATGCATACCTGCTGTGTGTGGCGGATCACTCGCGCATTGCGGCGGTGCAGGCGCAGTTGGCGAGCGCAAAGCTGTCGTTTGACCAGGCCACGGCGGCGCACGAGGCAGGCACGAGCCCACGGCTGGATGTACTGCGCGCGCAGGTGGACTACCAGACGCAGGAGCAGAACCTGATCTCGACCACCAACCAGTTTGAGAAGGACAAGATTGCGCTGGCGCGTGTGATCGGGTTGCCGTTGGACCAGAAGTTCACGTTGGCGGACAAGGCGCCGTACGCCTCGTTGGACACACCGCAGGCGGAGGCCGCGTTTCAGCAGGCGTTGAAGCAGCGCAAAGATGTCGCGGCCGACGTGGAGCGCGAGAGGGCGGCGAAGATCGGGCAGAAGGCGGCCTTTGATGAGCAGTTGCCGGCGCTGAGCGTTTCGGGTGACTACGGCGATCTGGGAACGACGGTTGGCCATTCGCACGGGACGTTCACGGCAACAGGGCAGATTACGGCGCCAGTGCTTCAGCTTGCGAAGACGCATGGGGACGAGCAGGCGGCAGCGGCGCAGCACGACCAGGCCGCGGCGCAGCTTTCGAACGACATCCAGCAGGTGAACCAGGATGTGCGTGACGCGATTTTGGACATCGAGACCGCGGCGAAGCTGGTGCAGGTGACCCAGAGCAATGTGGACCTCGCGGACGAGGCGCTGAAAGAGGCGCAGGAGCGCTTCCGGACGGGTGTGGCGGACAGCCTGCCTGTTTCGCAGGCGCTGGCGACGGACCAGCAAGCGAACGATCAGTACATCGCAGCGCTGTATCAGCACAACATCGCCAAGCTGCAACTTGCGCGAGCGCTGGGCGTGGCGACGACGAACTACAAGGATTATCTCGGAGGAAAGTAAAGTGGCGGATCAGAACGGACAGGGCAGTTACGACGCCGGAGGTCAGAGCCAGGGTGGCGGCGGGACGCAAACCGCTGAGATCCACGGCACGGTGCAGGTAGCACCGCACGGCGGCGCGAACGTCGCGCAGGGACCGCACAGCCAGCCGCGGCCGGCGCAGACGCAGCCCAACGAGCAGCCTGCCGAGCATGAGCCCGCAGTCGAAAATGAGCCGCCGGCGAAGAAGTCGCGCCGTCGTTTCATCATCCTTGCGGTGGTGCTTGTGATTGCGGCGGTGGCTGGGTTCCTTTACTGGCGGTCGACGTTTACCGAGGACACCGACGATGCCCAGGTGGATGGCGATCTGTACCAGGTAAGCGCGCGCGTGGCCGGCCAAGTGACCGCGGTGTATGTCAAGGAAGACCAGCCGGTGCACAAGGGCGATCCGATCGCGCAGATTGATCCGCGCGACTACGAGGTTCAGGTGGAGCAGGCAGAGGCGAACCTGGCGAACGCGCGGGCAGAGCTGGTGCAGGCGACCACGAATGTGCCGATCACGGGTGTGCAGGTGCGGACGTCGGTGACGACAGCCGGGCAGGATGTGCAAAGCAGCGCGGCGAGTGTGCAGCAGGCGCAGGCGAATGCACAGGCGCAGCAGGCCCGCATCCTGCAGGCCCAGGCGAACGCGCTGAAGGCGCAGACGGATGTGGATCGGTATACGCCGCTGGTGCAGCGGGATGTGATCTCCAAGCAGCAGTACGACGCGGCGGTAGCCACGGCGACCGCAGCGCAAGCGCAGGTGGACGAGGCGCAGCGGGATGCGGCGGCGGCGCAGCAGCAGGTGCTCGCGGCGCAGCAGCGGTTGCTGTCGGCGCGGTCACAACAGTCGCAGAATCAGCAGAACGCCCCGAAGCAGATTGCAGTGCAGCAGGCCCGCGCGCAGGCCGCACAGGCGAACATCCAGCAGATGCAGGCGAAGCTGGACCAAGCGAAGCTGAACCTGGGCTACACGAAGATTGTGGCGCCGGGCGATGGAATCATCAGCCGCAAGAGCGTGGCTGTGGGTGACAACCTGAGCGTGGGACAGGCGCTGCTGACAGTGGTTCCGCTGAACAATCTGTTCGTGACTGCGAACTTCAAGGAGACGCAGTTGAAGGGCATGCATCGGGGACAGACCGTCGACCTGAAGGTGGATGCGCTGGGTGGCCGGCACTTCACCGGCCGCGTGACGGAGATTGGTGGCGCGACGGGATCGCGGCTGAGCCTGTTTCCGCCGGAGAACGCGACCGGCAACTACGTGAAGGTGGTACAGCGGATTCCGGTGCGTATCGACTTTACGAACCTGGCGCAGGAGGACAAGGACAACGCGCTGCGTGCGGGCATGTCGGTCGAGCCGAAGGTTCGGATCAAGGACTGACTTTGAAGTCGATGCAGTTTGAAACGGGGCGGCTCTTCGGGGCCGCCCTTGTTTTTGCGCAGGGGACTATCGACTTTCGTTTGTTCTGAAGCGTACGGCGGCGTGGTACATCTATGCCGTATTGGGGCCAATAAGGAGGCGTAGGCAATGGCGTTTTTGCTGGCTGCGTTTGTTCACCACGCGTACTCCATCCTGTTTGGCTGGGTGCTGGTGGAGCAGGCTGGCGTTCCGGTGCCGAGTGTCCCGGTGCTGCTGGCCGCGGGGACGATGAGCGCGGCGCATAAGCTGCAGCTTGGCGTGGCGTTGCCGGTGATCCTGCTGGCGTGTTTGCTGTCGGATTCTGCGTGGTATCTGCTGGGACGGAGGTACGGGACGCGCATTGTGAACGTGCTGTGCAAGATGTCGTTTGAGGCGGCGAGCTGCGTGACGCGGACGCAGGGGAGTTTGTCACGGCGTGGCGCGGTGACGCTGTTGTTCGCGAAGTTTGTGCCGGGGCTGAGCATGATGGCCGCGCCGATGGCGGGGCAGTCGGGGCTGAGCTATGTCACGTTTGTGATGTATGACCTGGCGGGGTCGCTGATGTGGGCGGCCGCATGGCTGTTAGGCGGTCGCTTCTTTGGCGATGTTGCGGAGCGTAGCCATCGATTGTTTGGGATGCTGGCGCACTTTGCGGGCGCGCTGGTTGTGGTGATGGTGATTGGAGTCGTCGTGGTCCGGTATGTGCGGCGGGTGCGGTTCAAGCGCGAGTTGCGCGGTCTGCGGTTGGAGCCGGGGCAACTGATGGCGATGATCGCGGATGCGGAGCGCGAGGGGTTGGACCCGCCGTTCATTGTGGATCTTCGGCACCCGCTGGATGTGCTGAGCGATCCGCTGACGCTGCCGTATGCGCTGCGGATTGGGCCTGATGAGTTGAAGCAGAGGCACGAGATTATTCCGCGGGACCGGGATATTGTGCTGTATTGCACGTGCCCGAGCGAGGAGACGAGCGCGAAGGTGGCCCTGGAGTTGCGGAAGCTCGGAGTAAGGCGAGTGAGGCCGCTGCGGGGTGGGTTGCAGGGGTGGAAGGACGCGGGGTATGCGTTGGAGCCGGCTAAGGCGGCTTGAAGCGGCTGGTTGGTGAACCAGATTGCGTCCGGGAATCAGAGAAAGAAAGGCAAGAGGAAGAACAAAAGCAAACGCAGAGGCAGAATCCCTGCGTGGATGACACGAAGAAGAGCAACCGCAGCTAAAAAGGGAGCAGCTAGTGTGGCCCTCGCAAAAGCGAGGGTTTTTTGTTGTACGCCGGGGTGGGATGATTGAGGCGAGGGAATTCAGTTGGCTTACGACGGATTGCGGGATTGGCTGCGGGCGCTGGAGCGTGCGGGTGAGGTGAAGCGGGTACGGGCGGAGGTTTCTCCTGTGCTGGAGATGGCGGAGATTGCTGATCGCGCGGCAAAGAGTGGGACGGGCACCAAGGAGGCGGGTGGGCCGGCGCTGCTGTTTGAGAATGTCGCGGGCTATCGGGGCTCGCGGGTGTTGATGAACCAATTTGGCTCGGAGCGCCGGATGAAGATGGCGCTAGAGGTGGAGTCGCTGGATGAGGTGGCGGGGCGGATTGAGACGCTGCTGCATCCGGTGCCGCCGAGCGGGCTGATGGACAAGCTGAAGATGCTGGGCGTGCTAAAGGAGGTGGCTTCGTACTTCCCGAAGCGCGTGGATCGCGGCGATGCGCCTTGCAAAGAGGTGGTGCTGAAGGGCGAAGCGGTGGATCTGCTGAAGTTTCCGGTGCTAACGACCTGGCCTGGCGATGGTGGGCCGTTTATCACGCTGCCATGCGTGGTGACTCGCGATCCAAAGTCGGGCAAGCGGAATGTGGGCATGTACCGCATGCAGGTGTATGACGGGAAGACCACCGGGATGCACTGGCAGCGGCAGAAGGTGGCAGCGGAGCACTTCCGGGAACGTTTGCGGGCGGCTGCGGGCGATGCGAGCGGCGCGGTGGATGTGATGGCGCTGACGGGTGGCGGAACGCATGCGGCGCGTGATGTGTCGAGCGTGCCGCAGACGGTGCTTAGCAAGATCCGGGGTGAAAGGTTGGAGGTTGCGGTCGCGATCGGGACCGATCCTGCCGTGACGTTCGGCGCGATCGTGCCGGCTCCGCCTGAGGTTGAGGAGTATTTGATTGCGGGGTTTCTGCGGCGCAAGGCCGTGGAGCTTGTGCGCTGCGAGACAGTGGATTTAGAGGTGCCGGCGCATGCCGAGATTGTGCTGGAAGGGTATGTCGAACTGGGTGAGTTGAGGTCTGAGGGGCCGTTCGGGGATCACACCGGGTTTTACACGATGCGGGAGGAGTACCCGGTGTTTCACATCACGTGCATCACGCATCGCAAGGACCCGATCTATTCGGCGACGGTGGTGGGCAAGCCTCCGATGGAGGATGCGTGGATTGCGAAGGCCATTGAGCGGATCTTTCTGCCGCTGATGCGGCTAACGATGCCGGAGATTGTGGATGTGAACCTGCCGCCGGAGGGCGTCGCTGCACAACCTGATGATTGTGAGCATCAGGAAGAGCTATGCGGGGCAAGCTCGGAAGGTGATGAACGGCATCTGGGCGATGGGGCAGGCGATGTTTACCAAGTGCGTCGATCGTGGTCGATGAGGACTGCGATGTGCAGGACCTCGCGCGAGGTGACGCTGCGGGTGGCGAACAACATCGATCCGGAGCGGGATATTCAGTTCACGCTGGGGCCGGTGGATTCGCTGGATCATGCGTCTCGGCTGCCGAACTTCGGGAGCAAGATGGGGATCGATGCGACTCGGAAGTGGGCTGCGGAGGGGTTTGGGCGGCCCTGGCCGCAGATGCTGCGTATGCCGGATGAGGTGAAGAAGCGGGTCGATGGAATTTGTAAGGGGTTGGGGCTGTAAGCCGAACCTGGAGGGATCCGCGGCCATTTAGATTTGGACCGATGGTTGCCCGGGGCGCGCCGCATCCGTACGCGGCACCGGGCATCAATCCATATGCGCAGGTTGGCGACGATCCGGCTTTTGACCCGCGAGTGTGCGCGGAATCGTGTAGCAGAAGATCGGATGCGTGCGCCGGAATGGAGGCACGCGCGCGCAAACGTGTTCGCACAGGAGGGTACGCCAGAACCAGACGTGCGCCCATCCCATTGGCCGCCGGCCCGAGGAGAGCGTGTGTATGAGGGTGGTCTTCAGATTCCGAAATCCCGCGTTGCGAAAATCCTCCGCCAGTTGATCGATTGTTCTTTCGTTGAAGTGGCAGGCAGTGGCGGGCTCTCCTAATTTCGTGAACCAGCGGCTGGAGTCATGCGGGCCGGTGAGTGGGCTGGGGATGCAGACGACCAGCCATCCGCCTGGCTTCACGGCTCTGTGGCAACACTCCAGGAACGTTTCGTAGTCGCCAGGTGGAACGTGCTCGAGTACGTTGTCCGCGATGCACAGGTCATAGGTCGATTCGGGGGCCGTCCGTACCGTTCCAGTCCAGAGGCGCACCCGTCCTGAGTGCCGCGTTTGGATCGCATCCCATTGCAATCCCGGTGCAACATCAATCCCATCAACGAAGCAACCCTGGTTTGCCATGGCCTCGGCGAGCGCACCTTGCCCGACGCCGACCTCAAGAATCCTTTGAGCCCCGCTCAATCGGAGAAGAGCTAACGCATCCTTCGTGCGGTCCGCGAGTCCCGCGGCGTTGCCGGCGTACTCCGCGTAATAGTCGGATTCAGCGGCAAGGGACCATATCTGCGCGTACATGCGACCTAGTAGCTCGGTGCGCTCCGTTGAGTGCGGGGCAGTTTGCTCGATCTGCGCACGGTACGACAGTTCGGTCTGGTAGATACGCGCAAGCACTGCCTTGTCTGCTTCTGAGAAGTTGGCGTCGTCGTTCTGCGGGACATTGAATCTGAGCTTCAGTGCATCCAGAGACATAGTTTGCATAGGTAGCCTTGCGTTGCGCAGAGATCCTATCAAAATGCCGGGCGGGTGGCCCATCAAATATTTCAGGGACGCATCGAAGCTGCGGAGTTCTGGATGCAGGGCCGTCGATAGCACGCGGAGAGGGACGCGGAGGGATCGTGGGAGACCTTGGCCGCAGGTGCTGGCGATTCGGCAAGACGTAGAGCGCCGGGTTGCTGGAGCTTTGTGCTACGGGGTGTTTGCCTGAAGGCGAGCCTGGCGTTCGCGGTGCTTGCGGACGTAGTGTGCGGCGATGCTGGGGTAGAACTCGCGTATGGAGGTGAACGCGACGTCGCGCATGACGGAGTAGCCGAACTTGGTAGCCAGGACGGAGAAGTTGGTCGCCGACGGAGGGTAGTACTGACGGGAGACGACCTGGGTGAGGACCTTGCCGCCGAGGCCGGCGATGTTTGGGGTGTCGTGGCCGCCGTAGGTGCGCGCCACCGCCTGGCGGCTGATGACGTAGAGCGAGCGCTTGAGAACGCTGCCTTCGCCTAATGAGTAGTAGCGCGTGTCCTCGTGGAGGATGCTGGGGAGGAGCCAGGCGGAGAGGTAGGTGCCGTCGGTCTTGTCGAGGAAGCCGCGCCAGGTGTAGGCGTAGAAGCCACCGACGCCTTTGCCTAGTGCGGGGTGGGAGTCCATGCCTTCGGCGGTGATCGAGGTGAGGCCGAGGAAGAAGAACGACGAGTAGTCGAAGGCCTGATGCGTGGCCACTTCGAAGTTGTATTTGAAGCCGGGGGGATGGACGGCCGTACCGCCCGAGACGGAACGGAAGTTTGGCATGATGCCCAGGATGCGTTTGGGTTGCTGACGTTCGAGTGGGATGGCGTTGCCGTTGGCGTCAACTTCTCCGCCGTGTGCCTGCGCAGGGTGGTCCGAGTGCCGCGCCGCGGCAGCGGGGTCTTGCTGAGACTCGAGGTCTGCCGCACCGGATGGAGACGATGAGCTGCTGCGGTCGTCGACCGGTGCCGGTCCTGGTTCAGCCGGCTCAAGCAAGCTCGAGGGAGCGTTCGGCAGAGCGGACGTCGACGCCTGGGGCGCGGTTTGCGCTGGCGGCGGCCAGAGTTACGGAGAAGCAGAGCAACACGAGAAATTTTGCAGAATACAAGGGGACTCCGGACAGCTAGACGCCGGATGCACCGTGGCCGCTGAGGGGAGTTGCATAGGAGGGCTTCGGTTGCATTGACGGGTTTTGCGATTGGATTATCCGTGGGACCTCGGGGTCGCGGAAAACTGGGGTACTCGGAGCGAGAAAAAGCGCTGACGGACGGCGATGGCCTGCTTTCCCGTGAGAATACGGGACTGGACTGTCGCGATGCGACGGGACTGGCGGCGGTCGCCTGCGCGGGCGGCGTTTGTAAGAGGGTTCAGATGACGGGTAGCCGGCTGGGATCGAAGCGAAGGTCTTTTTGCAGGGATTCGGCTTCGAGGTAGATGTGGCGGATCTCGGGATACTGTTTGCGGACGGCGGACTCGATGCGGTCGACGGCTTGCTCGATGCCATCGCGGAGCAGGGTGGGCTGGAAGCGGACGTTCATCGTGAGCAGCACGTCTTGAGGGCCGAAGTACATGGTCATGGGGTAGCCGACGCTGATGACGCCGGGTTGCGCCAGGGCCAGTTCGCGGAGCCGGCGTAGTTGGTCCACGCGGACGCCTTCGCCGACGAGCAGAGCCTTGCTTTCCGTGATGAGCAGGAAGGCCACCGCGAGGAGAACGCACCCGATGGCGATGGAAGCAATGCTGTCCGCGATGGCCCAATGCAGGAATTGGTTAAGGAGGTTTCCGACGAGCGCGATGGCGAGGCCGGCGAGAGCGGCGGTGTCTTCAAAGATGACGGTGAAGGTGGCTGGATTCTTGCTGGCGTGGATCGTGCGCAGCGAGGCGGGGACGCCTTCGGTCTGCTTGAACTCGCGAAGGCCAACATGGAGGGAGTAGCCCTCGAAGAACGCAGAGACGATGAGGGTTGCGTAGTTCCAGAGCGGATCGCGGAGCGGTTCCGGGTGGCGTAGGCGTTGAACGCCTTCGAAGATGGAGAAACCGCCGCCGAGCATGAAGATGAACAACGCGACGACGAGTGTCCAGAAGTAGAGCTCCTTGCCGTAACCGAAGGGATGTGTCTCGTCCGCGGGCCGGGCGGCGCGATTGAGCCCGAGCACGAGGAGCGCGCTGTTGCCGGCGTCTACGAGTGAGTGCACGGATTCCGAAAGCATGGAAGAGGAGTGCGTAAAGAGAAAAGCCGTGAACTTGGCGGCAGCGATGGCGAGATCTGATCCGATGGCGGTGAGGACAGCAATGGATTTCGAGGCCATGATGAGTCCTTCAGATGCAGGGCTACCGAGCCTGGCCGTTGAACCGCGGTCGGTGGCCCGGACGATATACTGCACCGGGCGCGCAGAGTTCCGGCGCCCGCAGAGGAGCCGGTTTGCGGAAGGCGGAGATTGGGATTATTGGCGGCAGCGGGTTGTATGCGATGCCGGGGCTTACGGATGTGCGCGAAGAGAAGGTTGAGACGCCGTTTGGGGAGCCGAGTGAGGCGTTTGTGCTGGGCAAGTTGGAGGGACGCGATGTGGCGTTTCTGGCTCGGCATGGCAAGGGGCACCGGTTGCTGCCGAGTGAGTTGCCGTTTCGCGCGAACATCTATGCGATGAAGGCGCTTGGGTGTGACGAGCATCCTTAGCGTGAGTGCGGTGGGGAGCTTGCAGGAGCAGCACAAGCCTACGGATTTTGTGATCCCGGATCAGTTCATCGACCGCACGTTTGACCGCAAGGCTACGTTCTTTGGCGATGGCGTTGTGGGCCATGTGGCGTTTGGTGATCCGGTGTGTCCGGTGGTGGCTGAGGTGTTTGCCAAGGCTTGTGAAGAGGTTGGTGTTGTGGGCAAGCGCGGCGGCACGTATGTGTGCATGGAAGGGCCGCAGTTTTCAACGCGCGCGGAGAGCAATCTGTACCGCAGCTGGGGTGCGGATGTGATTGGGATGACCAATCTGCAGGAGGCGAAGCTGGCTCGTGAGGCGGAGATCAGCTACGCGACGCTGGCGATGGTGACGGATTACGACTGCTGGCATGAGGGGCATGACGATGTCACGGTGGACCAGGTGGTCGCGGTGATGCACCAGAACTCGGGGAACGCGCAGCAGGTGGTGAAGGCTGCGGTGCGGTTGATGCCGAGGGATCTGAGTGGGGCTCCGGCGCAGAGTGCGGCGAAGTTCGCGATTATGACGGACCGTGCGGTGATTCCTGAGGCTACGAAGCGGAAGTTGGATGTTTTGTTTGGGAAGTATTGGTAGGAGGTTCTGATGAGCTCGATGCTGGAAGTGCGAGGTTATCGTGCCATGTTGAACATGCTGCGAAGCCGCCAGACCTACCCGCCTTCGAAGGACTTGCAAAGGCTTCTTGAAGAGCTTGCGTTGGGACCGAATGGCCTGCCATCGGATGCTGTACGCGAAGATTGGAATGACGCGGTGAAGACCGCGTTTTCGGACGGACAAGAACCCATCACAGGGTTACACCTCACTTAAGGAAGCTATGTCGATTTTGGTTGTGGGTTCGGTGGCGTTTGATTCTTTGGAGACGCCGAGTGGCAAGCGGGAGCGCGTGCTGGGTGGGGCGGCTACGCACTTTGCTTTGGCGGCGAGTTTCTTTACGCCGGTGCGCGTGATTGGTGTTGTGGGTGAGGACTTCTTGCCTGAGCACGAACAGGTGCTGACCGCCAAGGGCGTGGATACGCGTGGGATTGAGCGGGCGCCGGGCAAGAGCTTTCATTGGACGGGAGTTATCTGAAGGATCTGAATGCGGCGGATACGTTGCGGACGGATCTGAACGTGTTTGCGGAGTTTGCGCCGAAGATTCCGGCTGGGTTTGAGAGCTCTGAGTTTTTGTTCCTGGCGAACATTGATCCGGTGCTTCAATTGCGCGTGCGGCAGCAGATGAACGGCGTGCGCATGGTGGCGGGCGACACGATGAACTACTGGATCGGGGCGCATCGCGAGAACCTGCTTCCGGTGCTGCGCGAACTGGATGTGCTGTTGATCAATGACGGCGAGGCGCGGATGCTGAGCGGCGAGTCGCAACGGGCTGCGCGCGGCGGAGGCGGTGCTGGCGCTAGGGCCGAAGACGCTGATTGTGAAGCATGGTGAGTATGGCGCGACGGCGTTCTTTTCTGAGCGGAGCTTTGGCGATGGGGTGAAGCGGCGGCCGTTCCGTGCGCCTGGGTTGCCGTTGCATGAGGTCGTGGATCCGACTGGCGCGGGTGATTCGTTTGCGGGTGGGTTCTATGGGTACATCGCGTCACAGCAGGCGTTGACGCCGGAGGTGTTTCGGCGGGCGATGTTCTACGGAACGGTGATGGGATCGTTTGCGGTGGAGCGTTTTGGGACAGAACGGCTGCAAGTGACGACTCGTGCCGATATTGAAGAGAGATTTGAGCATCTGCGGGAGATCTCGCATTTGTAGAGACCCAGGAACAGGCGTTAGGGATAGGGATCAGGGAACAGCGATTCGCAGGCGGGCAGCCGCCGGAGCGTATGGGGCGGTCTGGGTTGTGCATCCAAGCAGCAGGTTCCCTGCGGGAATGACAGACAGAAAAGCAAAGGCAACAGCAACGGTGAAAGCCGACGCAAAGGGCGCGACGGTGCGCGGCGGTACGCCACGCCTGCATGCGGCCGGTGGGGGCTCCCTGGTTGCGGGTGATCCGGAGGCGGTGCGGCCGCTCGGTCGTGGCGAGGGCATGCCGGTGTTTGTGGCCGGCGTTTTCCTGGCGCTGATTGCGTTGGCGGTTTGCTATCGGCATGGATGGACGCTGCTGTATGGCGATGCGGTGGCGCACCTTGGGAATGCGCGGCGGATTCTGGACTCGCATTATCCGGGGTTGTCCCAGCTTGGCGGGGCGTGGCTGCCGCTGCCGCATTTGCTGATGTTGCCGTTCATCGGGAATATGGCGATGTGGCAGACGGGGCTGGCTGCGGCGCCGATGTCGATGTTGAGCTTTGCGGCGAGCGTCGTGGGTGTGTGGCGTCTGTCGCGGCGATTGATGCGTGTGCGCTGGGCGCTCGTCGGGACGCTGTTTTACGCGCTGAACCCGAACCTGCTGTACCTCGCGACCACGGCGATGAGCGAGGCGCTGTTTCTGGCGCTGTTTGTTTGGTCGGTGGTGGCCGTTGTGGAGGCGGTTGCCGCGATTCGGACCGACGATGCCGCGGTGGCACGGCCGCGGTTATTGCTGGTGGGCGTGCTGGTGTTCCTGATGGTGTTCACCCGGTATGACGGCTGGGTGATTGGGGCGGTGGAATGGGTTTGCCTGGCTCTGGCAGTTGGTGCGGGCGCAGCGCGTACTGCGGGAACGGTTGATGCCGTTCTTTGTTGCCTGCACGGTGCTGTGTGCTTTGGGACCGCTGCTTTGGTTCTGGTACAACGCGCACTTTGATGGCGACTGGCTGGATTTTATGCGCGGGCCGTACTCGGCGAAGGCCATTGAGGCGAAGACCTCCAAGCCCGGACAGCATTATCCGGGGTGGCACAACCCGATCTGGTCGGCGGTGTACTTCATGCGGACGGCGCAGATCGATGCGGCGGCGTGGGAGACCGGGTGGGTGTTGATGGTTGCGGCGCTGTACGGAGGTTGGTGGTCGTGCCAACGAACATATGCTTCGGCGGAGCTTCGAACCCAGCTTGGCGAGGTTAAAGCGGTCGCGAAGGTGGGGCAGCCGGTCGTAGCGAAGGTGGGGCACGCGGGGCGGTTGCTGGGTGAGGATGTTGCCATCCTGCTTTGGGCGCCGCTGCCGTTTTATATCTACTCGATCGCATATGGGGCGGTGCCGATCTTTATTCCGCAGTTGCCGCCGCATGCGTTTTACAACGCGCGGTATGGGATGGAGTTACTGCCAGCGTTGTGTGTGTATGCGGCGGTTTCGGGGGAGCGGATTGAGCTTTGGTTGCGTGGAACCGACGTTAGCGGCGGTGAAGCGGCCCCGAAGCTGGATCAGCGGGGTTGGCGGCCGTTGGTCGGCGAGGTACTGGCAGCCGGCGGCGATGATGCTCTGTGTGCTGAACTCGGTGTTGATGATGGCCGGCTTGGGGTCGGCGGGGTTTCTGCGGAGTAGCGCGAAGCGGACCGTGCAGGACCGGGAGGCGTATCAGAAGGGGTTTCTGCCGGCCGAGCGCAGGTTTGCGTATCCGCTGGTGCTGCAGGAGGCGATTGCGAATGCGCGGACGCGGGTGCCGTTTGAGCACGCGCTGGCTGCGGTGTTGGAGACGATTCCGGTGAATGCACCGGTGTTGATGTCGACCACAGCACACGTGGGTGCAGTGCAGGATGCGGGACGTGAGTTGAAGAGCATGATCAGCGAGGCGGATGAGCAGGCGTGGGAAGCCGCGCTGGCGGATCCGGCGCACAAGGCGGCGTATGTGATTGCGCTGGATGGTGATCCCGTGGCGAAGGCGGTTGCGGCGCATCCGGAGGGGTTGGGCGAGATGGAGGTGGTGCGCACGGTGGGGCAGCCTACCGCGCGGGTGTACCAGTCCACCGTGTACAACCAGGGAGCGCCGGTGTACAAACCACAAGCCACGCATTAGGGGTGGGCGGCATCGTATTTGATTAGTAACGGGCGGCCGCGGGCAGTAGCGTGGTACCGAGAGGCCGCCCGGAAATTCCTCCCCGAAGTACGACCCGCGCTGGCCAACGCGCCGCGCACCCCCCAAAGGAGCAAGCGTATGGGATTGTTCACACCGGATGTTGAGACGTTGCGTGAGCTGTATACGACACAGTTGCAGCAGGCTCTGAGCATGGAGCGGCAGATTGTGGATGCGCTGCCGAAGATGATCGAGAAGTCGAACGCGCAGCAGTTGGCGAATGCGTTTCGCACGCACCTGGAGCAGACCAGGCAGCACGTGGCTCGGCTGGAGCGGATCTTGAGCGACAACACGGGCGATGTTGACTCGACGCGCTGCAAGGGAATGTCGTCGATCATCAGCGAAGGCGAGGCGATGATCGGTGCGGCTAGCAATCCGCAGGTGCGCGATGTTGTGCTGATCGCGGCCGGTAACCAGGTGGAGCATCACGAGATGGCGGTGTATGGCACGCTGCGGAGCTGGGCGAGAGTCCTGGGCGAAGAGCGCCATGCGGAGTTGTTGCAGCAGACGCTCGACGAGGAAGGGCAGACGGACAAGATCCTGACCTCACTGGCTGAACAGATCAATGTGACCGCGCCGGTGGCTTAGAGGCAGGGAATAGCAACAGGAAGTAGGAAGTTGCGATCAGGAGGGCCCGCACCTTGGATGGTGCGGGCCTGTTTGTTTGTAGGTGCGCCGTTGGGTGCGGGGGAGGATCGCGGCAGGTAGAGTGGTGTAGGAGGCGGGGTGTCGCGGGGACTTGGGTTTGTAAAAGCGCATGCTTGCGGGAACGACTTTCTGGTGGTCGAAGAGACCGCAGCGGGTGGTCGCCATGCGGAGTTGGCGCGGGTGCTTTGCGCGCGGAATACGGGCATTGGGGCGGATGGGATTGAGTTTCTGGACCGGCGCGCGGATGGGAGCTTTTTTCTGCGGCTGTTTAACGCGGATGGGAGCGAGGCGGAGCTGAGCGGAAACGGCACGCGGTGCGTGGCGGCGTGGCTGGCCCAGAGCGAAGGCGTGCAGCAGGTGGAGTTTGGGACCCATGGCGGGCAGCGGCGCTGCCGGGTCGTTCGGCGGGACGGGCGCGCTTGGTGGATTGAGTCGGCGATGGGTGTGCCGCGGGTGATGCGGCGGGCGCTGCGGGTCGACGGGGTGCCGGACGAGATTGAGGGCGCGATGGTGAACGTGGGAAATCCGCACTATGTGATTTTTCCGGAGCGTGCGGACTTCCGCGCGTATGGGATGAGCTGGGAGGAGTTGGGCGCGAAGATCAGCGTCGATCCGGCGTTCCGGTTTGGGACGAATGTGGAGTTTGTGCGGGTGCATGCGCCGGGGGAGATCGAGTTCCGGATCTTTGAGCGTGGATGTGGGCCTACGACGTCATCGGGGACGGGTACGTGTGCGTCGTCGGCTGCGGCGATGGTGCTGCGGGGTGCGGCGCGAGAGCTTACGGCGACGGCTCCGGGCGGAGCGCAGCAGGTGCGCTGGCCGGAGGATCGGGCGGAGATGATGCTGACCGGGCCGGCGGAGATCGTGTGCACGGGTGAGGCGCTGCTGTGAGTGGAATCGTGCGGCCGACGCTGCGGCGGGGGAGTCGGGTTGCCGTGGTTTCGCCGGCGTCTGCGGCGAGCCCTGAGCGGATCCAGCGCGGGTGTGCAGGCGCTGCGGGCGTTTGGGTATGAGCCGGTGGTGATGCCGCATGCGTTTTCGCGCGGGCCGATGTACTACGCCGGGACGGCAGAGGAGCGGCTGGCTGATGTTCATGGGGCTTTTGCCGATAAGAGCATCGAGGGCGTTTTTGCACGCGGGGCGGATGGGGGTCGGCGGAGCTGTTGCCGCTGCTGGATCGTGAGCTGATTCGGGCGAACCCTAAGGCCTTTGTGGGGTACTCGGACCACACATCGCTGCATGTGTGGTTGTGGCAGGAGTGCGGGTTGCAGAGCTTCTATGCGCCGATGGTGGCGGCGGACTGGTCGCAGGAGAACGGCGTGGATTTGCCGTCGTGGCTCGCGGCGCTGGAGAACGAGACGTACGCGCTGGACGAGGCGGACGGGATGAGTGTTCTGCGGCCCGGAATAGCTGCTGGGCGGCTGTTGGGCGGGTGTTTGGCGATCGCCGAAGCTGGACTTGGGACGCCGTGGGCGCTTCGGGTAGAGGAGCCGTGCATACTGTTTCTCGAGGACATCAACGTCAAGCCGTACCAGTGGGACCGGATGCTGCAGCACCTGCGGTTTGCGGGTTTGATGGAGCACGTGAAGGGCGTTGTGCTGGGCGATATGACGGCGAATGTGGAGGCGAGCGAGATGGAGCTGTTGCGGTCTGCGTGCCTGCATGCGTTGCGCGAGTTCGAAGGACCGGTGGCGATCGGGCTGCGGTGCGGGCATGTGTCGGGCGGGAACCGGTCGGTGGTGCTGGGCGCGATGGCGGAGTTGGAGTGCGGCGAGCACGCGGTGTTGCGGGTTTGCCGTGAGGGTTGAAGAGGACAGGAGCGCGCAAGAGTAGCGTATGGCGAAACACATTCATCTGATCGGGATTTGTGGCACGGCGATGGCGTCGCTGGCCGGCATGCTGCAGAGCTGCGGGCATGAGGTGACGGGGTCGGATACGGCGGCTTATCCGCCGATGAGCGATCAGCTTGCGGCGATGGGGATTGCGGTGATGGAGCCGTATCGGGCGGAGAACCTCGATCGGCGGCCGGACCTGGTGGTCGTCGGAAATGCGATCTCGCGCGGAAATGCGGAGCTGGAGCGGGTGCTGGACGAACGGATCCCGATGACCTCGATGGCGCAGTTGATCCATGACGAGTTTCTGGTCGGCCGCGAGCGGCTGGTGGTGACGGGCACGCACGGGAAGACGACGACTACGAGCATGCTGGCGTGGATCTATAGCGTTGCGGCGCGTCAGGATGCGCAGTGGGCGCCTTCGTTTTTGATCGGCGGTGTTGCCGAAAATTTTGGGTCGAGCTTCCATGTGGAGCCGGGGACGCGGCCGTTCATTTTGGAGGGCGACGAGTATGACACGGCGTTCTTCGACAAGGGACCGAAGTTTCTCCACTACTTTCCGGATGCGGCGATCTTGACGCATGTGGAGTTCGATCATGCGGACATCTACACCGACCTTGAGGCGGTGAAGACGAGCTTCAAGCGGCTGGTGAACCTGTTGCCGCAGCGGGGGCGGCTGGTGGCCTTTGACGGCAGCGGTGCCGTGACTGAGTGCTGCGCAAAGGCGTTCTGCCGGGTGGAGCGGTATGGCTTCGGCGAGAGCTCGTATTGGCGCGTGACGGATGTGGTGCAGGAGGGCGCGCGCACGCGGTGGACGCTGCTGCGGGATGGGGAGTTCTTCGGAGAACTGGAGCTGCCGATGGCGGGAGAGCACAACGCCTTGAACGCGACGGCGGCGGCGGCGCTGGCGGCGGGGCAGGGTGTTCCAGTGGCGGCCATCGGCGAGGCGCTGAAGACCTTCAAGAGCGTGAAGCGCAGGCTGGAGGTGCGCGCCGAGGTTGGCGGTGTTACGGTCATCGACGACTTTGCGCACCATCCGACGGCGATTCGCGAGACGCTGCGGGCTCTGCGCGGGGCTTATCGCGGGAGTCGGCTGTGGGCGGTGCTGGAGCCGCGGTCGAACACGCTGCGGCGGAACGTGTTTGAGCGCGAGCTTGTGGACAGCCTGACAGGAGCCGATGAGGTGGTCATCGCGAATGTGTTCAACAGCGAGGCGATTCCCATGGCCGAGAGGCTGGTCCCTGAGCACGTCATCAATGCGTTACAAGCGCGGGGCGTGCCCGCGGAGCTTTGCGCCGACGCTGACAGCATCGTGCGGGAGATGACGCCGCGGTTGCAGGAGGGCGATGTGGTGGCGATCTTGTCCAATGGTGGTTTTGGCGGGATTTACGAGAAGCTTCCCGCGGCGCTCGCGGCACGGGAACAGCAACCGGTGCTGCAGGCTAACTAAGCGATGTGGGCCTCATTGCGGCTGCTTGCCGTCTTCCTTGTGCTCGGGATACCGGCGTCGCTGGTGGGCATTCCGTGGTCGGCGCTGCGGCGGGATTTCACCACGATGTACTGGTGGGGGATGAAGGTCGTGCAGCCTGGGCGTGCGGGCCGCCGGCATACGCGTGCGAGTGGTCGGGCTGGAGAACTTGCCCGCGCAGCCCAGCATCCTGATGAGCAACCATGTGTCGAACCTGGACCCGACGGTGCTGCTGCCGGCCGTGCCGCGAATGACCAGCGTGATGCTCAAGAAAGAGCTCATGAACATTCCGCTGCTGGGGACGGCGATGCGGATGGGCAAGTATGTGCCGGTGGCGCGGGGTCACTCGCGCGAGGAGGCGATGAAGAGCGTCGCGGCGGCAGGGGATGCGCTGCGCTCGGGGATGGACATCGTGATCTTCCCGGAGGGCACGCGGTCACCGGACGGAAACCTGCTGCCGTTCCGCAAGGGGGCGTTTTTTCTTGCGACGGAGACCGGCGCGCCGATTGTGCCGGTAGTGATCCACGGCACCGCGAGGATGATGGGCAAGGGAACGCTGCGGATCACGCCTGGCGAGGCGATCGTGCAGTTTCTGCCGGCGAGGCGGCCGGCGGAGTTTGCGTCACGCGAGGCGCTGATGGCTGCCGTGCGCGAGGATATGGAGCGGGCGCTCGGGGGCGTGCCGGTTACTTAAGGATCGCGTTGTAGCCGTCGCTGATGAGTCTCTGGCGCATGGCCTCCGCGTCCTTTTTGTTGCTGAACGGACCTACCTGGACGTGAATAAAGCCGTCGGCGCCGGAAGGACGAGCGGATACGGTGTAGCCGCGCGCGCGGAGTGCGCCGAGGAGCAGATTGGCGTCGTCCTGGTGTGAGACCGCAGCGACCTGGACCATGATGCTGCCCGCCCCGGGGCCCGCCGGAGTTGAGGCGCTGGGCATCAGGGCCGAGGGAGGCACGTTGCGAACGGCCGGTGAACCGGCGGCGGTAGTGGTGGCACGAGGTGTCGGAGCCGGGGTCTCGGGCGTGTCTTCGGCGGTTGCCGGCGTCGGCGGAGGGGGGCGGCGAACGATCGGCGCGGACTTTGGCGCGGGTGTGGGCGCGGGTGTGGCGACCACGGTCGGAACCGGGTTGGTCACGCCGGTCTCGGCCGGCGAACCCGCGGGCGGTTTCGCGCCGGCGCCGGCGTCGGCGAGGTTCTCGTTGCCGAGGTTGTCGTTGATGGCGAGCGGAGCCGGGGCGGCCTTGTGGCCCATGTTGTAGCCGATGCCGAAGCAGGCACCGCAGAGCACGACCAGCCCCAGGAAGATGCCGAGGATGGTGCCTGTGCTGAGGGTCAGCTCGCGCTCATTGCGGGCGAGCGGGGCGTCGTCATCGTTCAGGAGATCGTTCATGGCAGGTCACCGAGCGAGTAAGGCTCTCCTCGTCCCCTTGGTTAGAACTTGAGATAGAAGCCGATGAGCGGCTCCGACGTGGCGGTGCGCTTGTTGATGGTGAGGTAGTTGGCGTAGAAGTCGGGCGCGGTGTAAAAGACCTGGCGGAAGCCGAGGCGGACACCGAAGCGATCGGGGGAGAGATCCTTTTGCACGCCGAGGTTGTAGTAGAAGCCCGGCCGGCCCTGGGGCTGCGCGCCGTTGCCACCGCCAGCGGTGGGCGCGAAGCGGATGATTCCGCCACCCGCGGAGGCGTAGGGCTTCAGCCCGAAGATCGTGTACGGCGGGATGACGAGATAGCCGAAGGTGAACTCGTTGAACTGCGTCTGGATCTGGTAGGGCAGGTAGGAGAAGTTCTCGGTAAAACGGGCGTAGCTGCCGTTGAACTCGGCGCCCAGGTAGGGCCGGGGCGAGTAGCGGATGGTGACCAGCGCGCCAGCGGTGTTGGAAGCGTCCTGCGTCACGATGGTGCCCTGATTGGTCGCTGGGATGGTGACCGGGCCGGAGACACTGCGTGTGAACTCGCCTATGCCCTGCACCCCGAAGTCGACGTAGCCTAGCTGCCGACTGAGCTTGGTTTGTGCGGATGCCGCCGCGGTGAGAAAGGCAAGTGACGCGGCGAAGAGAAGCTTACGCGAAAGGTTCAAAACGAGACGAGCTCCAGAGACGATATCGACGTCTAGTCTAATGCTTTAGAGCGGCGGGCGCGGTAAGCGACGCGCGTAAGCGCACCACTGAGCGTACCCAGGATGGCTCCGCAGACCACCGCGACCGGGAGATGCACGCTTTGGGGGGCCCGAGAGGGAACCAGCCAGCGCAGGCCGAGGATCAGCGCCAGGGTGGCGAGGGCAAGCAGCCACAGCGGGAGTCTGCGGACGAGGTTGGCCAGCAAAACGGCGGTCGAGCAGGCGAGCAGTGCGCAGGCGGCCGGGTGGACACCATGCTGGATCAGCGAGGCGGAGGCGAAGAGGAATAGCAGAAGGCCGACGGCTCCGGGGAGGACGCGGC
Organism: uncultured Verrucomicrobiae bacterium; assembly: GCA_963795955.1. GTDB lineage: Bacteria > Acidobacteriota > Terriglobia > Terriglobales > Acidobacteriaceae > Granulicella. The sequence continues at coordinate 65,600 of CAWCJK010000005.1, read as the reverse complement.
CGGGCCGATTGAACTCCACGAAACCCAGGCAGAGGCCTGCGGTGCCCAGTGCGACGGCGCGGTCCGGGGTGAGGCTCGTGAGAAGGGCGGCTGGGGTCGGAGAGAAGCATCCCGAACCGAATGGTACCCGGCCCGGCTTATTGGACGGCTTGGCCGTGGTTCTGCAGGGCGGAGCGGAGATTGCGGGCATCGATGTTCGAGGGCTCGAGCTGGAGGGCCTGCGAGACCTCGGCTGCGGCGACCGGAAGGGCATTCTTGGCGTAGTCGAGGCGGGCAAGGACGAGGAGCGCGGGCGCGTTAGGGCGGAGGCGGAGGGAGGCCATGGCCTGTGTGCGCGCTTCGGCGTCGTTGCCACTCTTTTCGCGGACCTCGGCGAGGCCCGCGAGCGCCTCGGGACTCCTGGGATCGGCGGCGAGTGCGGCCTGGAAGCGGGTCTCGGCTTCGGGGATGAGCCCCTGGCTGAGCGCATCACGGCCGAGCGCGTTGTACTCGGTGGCGCGCTGGGCAGGAGATAGCGTCGCGAGGCGGGCGGCGCGGATCTGGTCGAGCTGGAAGGCGGCCTGGCGGTAGCTGGTCTCGGAGTAGGTGCGGCGGATGCGCTCCGCCGGGCTGAAGCCGGCGGCGTTGTCGGCCGAAAGGCGGGTACCGGCAGGAACGGAGCGCAGGCGAGTCTCGAGTTGGAGAGCTTCGTTGTCGTTGGGCTTCAGTTTGAGGGCGGCCTGGGCTTCACGCAGAGCGCCGGCGGGGTCGCCGCGCCGGAAGAGTGCGATGGCGAGGTTGTAGTGGTAGTCCTCGTCGTTGGGGTCGGCTGCGGAGGCGCGCTGAAAGAGGGCGACGGCGTCCTTGTTCTGGCGGCTCTGAGCGACGGCCTGGTTGTTGAGGACCTCGGGGAGAGGCAGGTGCTGCGCGACGAAGGCGAAGGCGGTCTCGGCGCCGGGGTAGTTCGCCGAGTTGAAGCGGGCGAGGCCGAGGTAGAAGCCGGCCTCAAGCGCCAGGGGGCTGGTCTGGGGGACCTTGCTGAGGGTGGCAGCGGCGGCGGCGAAGTCGCGCTCGGCGTACTGCTCCTTCCCAAGTGCGAGCAGGGCGGAGGGGTATTCGGGGGCGAAGCTGACGGCGGCTTTCAGGCGCTGCAGACGCTCCTGCGGGGCAGTGGCGTTGTCGCCCCGGATGTAGTCCTCGAAGGCGGGCAGGGGCACAGCGCCGGCCGCGCCGAGAAAGGTGCTTTCGGCGATGCTGAAGTGCGGATCGATGACGCGGGCGAGCTTCCAGGCGATGGCGTTCTCCGCGTCGAAGAGCTTCGGGAGGTCGGCTGAGTCCTGCACGGGTGGAGAGAGCTGGAGGCCGTCGACCGAGAGCACCTGGGCCTGGGCGTTGATGTGGTTGTTTGTGACGGTGAAGCTGCCGAAGATGATGAAGTTGGCGTCAAGCTGCTGGGCGATGCGAATGGAGGTCGCACGGGAGGGGCGGAAGCCGTCGGGAAGCCCGAGATGCTGGAAGGCAAAGGCGCGGTCGTCGCGCGAGATGGTGAGGAAGCCCGCGGAGTTGAAGCGGTGGTCGAGGGTGTCGGGGAAGGAATCGCCGATCCAGCTTAGGGAGGGATTTCCCGAGCGGTTCTCAAACGGCAGAACAAGGACGACGCGGCCGCCAGCAGCGTCGGGCGGCCCTGGGTTCTGGGCCGGAGCGGAACCGAAGACTCCCGCAATAAGGACTAGAGCTGCGGAAACCTTCAGCAACAACCGCATGGATCGATTATAGGGGCTGGTTGCGGAGCTCCGGTGGGGTCGGGCGTCGCATGAGGGTGAGGATGGTGAGCAGAGCCTGGAGGATCAAGCCCAACGCGATGAGCAGGATGTAGCCCTCGAAGTGAGTGCCGGTGAGGACGCCGACGAGGGCGCCGAGACCGAGGTAGAGGATGCCCGCGGAACCGCCGAGTGCGAGGACGCGAAGACGCCATGAGTCGCGCAGCGCGATCGCACCGAGGGTCAGCAGCGCCTGGAGGACGATGGTGACCGAGATGATCTCGTGGTTTGCGGGATGCTTCAGGACGAGGTCCATGATGCCGAGCCATGTGCCGGAGAGCGCGGTGAAGACGCAGAAAGCAGCGAGCAGGCGCGGCGTCGGGGGCAGGTGAGTGAAGCGGCGCGGGGCGAAGCCGATGACCTGCCGCGCGTACCAGAGGTTTGCGCGGTTGCGGCCCTTTCGAGGCAGATGATCCTCCCGGTAGAGCTCGAGCAGGTCGCCGCTGATGGTGTCGCGATCGCGGGCGGGAAGCAGGGCGACGAGCAGCGTTTCGAGCGAGCGGGGCGGGTTTGCGTGCGTCATGCGGACACCTCCAAAGGCCAGGCCTTGCCTTTCCACATCGTTTCCAGCGTGGAGCGTGCGTCGTTTAGAGCCGAGATTCCGGATGCGGTGAGCCGGTAGTAGCGGCGGGCGCGGCCTCCGCGGGTGGGCGTGCCGTCTTCGAGGCGTGAGGCGAGCAGGCCCTTTGCTTCGAGGCGATCGAGCGTGGCATAAACGGCGCCGGCACTGACGGCTCGATCGCGCTGCAGCGCAGCCTGGACCTCCGCGAGTACAGGGCGACCGTAGGCCTCGTCGGCGAGACCGAGGACGGCGAGGAGGACGATTTGTTCGAAGGTGCCGAGCAGATCAGCCATGCCTACAATGTAGGCATGGCTGCGGGGTGCGTCAAGAGAAATCGTTCGGAGCCAGGCTCGGTTAGTCCAGGGCGGCGAAGGGCTCGGTGAGGTCGACGAGGATCGGGGTGTTTGGGACAGTCAGGCGGGTGGGGTCGGCGGGGTGAAGGCCGTTCGCGTCGAAGATGTACGCGGAGCGGCGAATCGGGTCAATGAGCCAGCTCGTGGCGACGCCCATGGCGAGGTAGTCTTCGAGCCGGACCTGCACGCGGGAGAAGCGGTCTTTGGGCGAGAGGATCTCGACGCAGAGGAGCGGCGGAGTGGCGGTGACCTTCTCGCGGGGAGCGTCGGCGCGGAGGATCGCGAGGTCGGCGATGCGGACACGGGTGGGGGCAACGCGGATGCGTTGTTCGGTGACTGCAGTTATGCTCCAGCGTCTTCTCGTTCGCGACGAACATGCTGCCAAGCAGACATCTGCAGCCGTGCGTGGTCGAACTCACCTAAATTGCGCGTTCCTCGACGTATCCGTCTACGAAGTCCACGTCGGGCCTGTAGCTCGTTATGCAGGTAATCGTCGATCGAGAGCAGGACAGGTCTCGCTGCTGCCGCGGCCATGTTGGTTCCTTCCTGCGGATAGTATGCGGCGGACGTGCGTCGGCCGGGCTAGCGTTTTCCGAACACGTCGCCCATGCGGCGCATTTGGGCGCCTACGCCGCGGAGCTTTTCTTCGATGTGCTCATAGCCGCGGTCGATGTGGTAGACGCGGTCGAGGATGCTTTCGCCGTCGGCGACGAGAGCGGCGAGAACGAGGGCGGCGGAGGCGCGCAGGTCCGAGCACATGACTGCGGCCGACTGCAGGGGCGTCCCGCCCCGGACTGTGGCCGTGCGACCGCTGATCGTGATGTGCGCACCCATGCGGTTGAGCTCGCCGACGTGCATGAAGCGGTTTTCGAAGATGTTTTCCGAGATGATTGACACGCCTTCGGCCTGGGTCATGAGGGCCATGAACTGGGCCTGCATGTCGGTGGGGAAGCCGGGGTATTCTTCGGTGCTCATGTCGGCGGCGACGAGCTTGCCGCCGGAGTGAACGCGGACGTTGTCGGGGCCGATTTCGAGCCGGACGCCGCACTCTTCGAGCTTGCTGAGCAGAGAGCCGAGGTGCTTCGGGTTGCAGCAATCGACGTTGAGGTCGCCGCCGGTGATGGCGCCTGCGATGAGGAAGGTGCCGGCCTCGATGCGGTCGGGGTTGATGCGGTGCTTGGCGCCGTGGAGCTTGGCGACACCCTTGACGCGGATGGTGGAGGTGCCAGCGCCTTCGATCTGCGCGCCCATGGCGTTGAGCAGGGCGGCGAGGTCGGTGACCTCGGGCTCGCGGGCGCAGTTTTCGAACAGGGTTTCGCCGTCGGCGAGGGTGGCGGCCATGAGGAGGTCTTCGGTGCCGGTGACGGTGATCTTGTCGAAGACGATGTGGGCGCCTTGGAGACGGTCAGCGCGGGCTTCGATGTAGCCGTGTTCCTGGGTGATGGTGGCGCCCATCGCCTCGAGCCCCTTCAGGTGCAGGTCGATCGGGCGGTCACCGATGGCGCAGCCGCCGGGCATGGCGACGCGCGCGCTGCCGGTGCGGGCTACCAGCGGCCCGAGCACAAGGGAGCTGGCGCGCATGGTGCGGACGATCTCGTACGCGGCGACGGGGTCGATTTTGCGGCACTGCAGCGCAGTGCGGTGCTGGGCGCGGCCGTAACCGAGTTCGACCTCGGCGCCCATGGACTCGAGCAGCTTGCGCTCGGTTTCGATGTCCCGGACCTGGGGGATGTTTTCGAGGATGACCTCATCCTCGGTGAGAATGGCGGCTGCCATGCAGGGGAGAGCCGAGTTTTTCGCGCCCGAGACCTTGACCGTGCCCAGCAGCGGATTGCCGCCGCGCACCACAAACTTATCCATGGAGCCAGTGTACGAAAGGTAACGAGGAAAACGCGGGTGCCGAGCTAGGTGCATTGGCGCCCGAGAAGGGGATTGCAAGAAGGCGGCAGGCTCTGGCTGGCGAAGTGAAGACAGCGAAGCCGGAGCGCGTTGGCTCCGGCTGGCTGGGAGTTGCGGGATCGAGGCTAGGCGGAGGGGGCCTGGTTAGACTCACCGTTCTCGCCGTGGTGGCCGTGGTGATGACGCATGGCCTTGAGTTGGGCCATCTGGTCGGGCGAGAGGATGGAACTCATCTGCTGCTCGGCCTGCTGGTTGATGGCGCGCATCTGCTGGTGGCGATCCTGCGGGGCGAGTTGGCTGTTTTGCCAGAGGGCCTGCATTTGCTGGTCGCGAGTGGCGAGGATCGGTTCGATTTTGGAGGTCTGGTCAGAGGTGAGGTTCAGCTTCTTGCTGATGAACTCGGCCTGCTTCTCCGGGTTGGGGGCGTGGCGGTGATGGTGTGGCGCGTTCGCCTGGGGTGCGTTGGCGTCCGGGGCCGTTTGGGTCTGTTGCGCGCCGGCGATGCCGAGAGCCGCAGTGAGAACGGTGAGCGCGAGTGCCTTGGGGAGGGATGCGCGTTGCATAATGTGGTGCTCCTTTTGCGGCTGTTGTGGGCCGCTTTCTGGAGGTGTAGACACAAGCTGGGCGGAATGTTGCGTCTACGGGCCGGTTGGATGCTGGTTGCCCGGCGGAGCAAGAGCCAAAGCTGACACAAGGGGCGCTACGGATGCGCCAAGGTTCGCGACGCTAATGAAGCCGCTAGGGAATTAGAGCTCGAGGCGGGAGTCTTCGATGGCGAGGCGGACGTTGCCTTCGGACTTCTGGAGGCGGCGGACCGCCTCCATCTTGTCGACGTTGGCCTTGAGCATGACTACTGCGATGGGAATGCTCTTGCCCGCGGACTTGATGGTGCGGATGGCCGTGTCACGGTCGATCTCGCACAGCTTCATCAGCACGCGGATGCCGCGTTCGACGAGCTTGGCGTTCTTCATGTGCACGTTCACCATCAGGTTGTCGTACACATAGCCGAGCCGGGTCATGGCGCCGGTGGTGATGGTGTTGAGGATCATCTTCTGCGCGCTGGAGGCCTTCATGCGGGTGGACCCGGAGATGACCTCGGGGCCGACCTCGGCGCAGATGGTGATGTCGGCGACCTGCGAGAGCGCAGAGTTTGGGTTGCAGGTGATGGCGGCTGTCTTTGGCGCCGCGAGCCCGGGCGTACTCTACCGCACCGACGACGTATGGTGTACGACCGGAGGCGGAGACGCCGATGATGATGTCTTTGCGCGTGGGGCGACGCTTGGCGACGTCGCGCTGGCCGAGTTCGGGGGAGTCCTCGTTGACGTCAGAGGCGCTGGCGAGGGCCTTGGGGCCGCCGGCCATAAGGTACTGAACCTGCTGGGGATCGGTCGAGAAGGTGGCGGGGCACTCGGCGGCGTCGAGGGCAGCGATGCGGCCGGAGGAACCGGCGCCGACGTAGATGAGGCGGCCGCCGTCGCGGAGAGAACGCGCGACGGTGTCGATCACCATGGCGATCTCGGGGAGGGCCTTTTTGACGGCCGCGGCGATCTTGGCGTCTTCCTGGTTGACGATGCGGGCGATCTCAAGGGCGGACTTGGTGTCCAGTCCGGCCGAGGCCTCGTTCATCTTTTCTGTGGCTAGGCTCTGCAGATCCGTTACAGGTCTTGAGGCCGGTTTCTCAAGCGTGGTGATCGGAGTCTGCGTCAGGGTGGCCATATCGTGGAGGTCTTGTAAGTAGTTTACTCCAAATGGGCTGCGCCTGCGTCACGGGAAAGGGGTCACGGGTGTACCTCTTCGGCGTCAGAACCGTCTAAACTGCTGTAGCGGAGCAGGTCTGTTGTTCCGTTTTCTTGCCGATGCAAAACCCAGGAATCGAAGACGCTCGTCGCCGGGACGAGAGGCCTATGTCGCCTCAGGGTGCGGGTCTGCGTGCGTGGTCACGTGACCTGCTCGTGTCGCTGCTTGTGTCGATGTTCATCATCCTCTTTCTGTACCAGCCGGTGCGGGTAGAGGGTACAAGCATGCTGCCGCGCCTGGAGGACCAGGACCGGCTGTTCATCAACAAGTTCGCCTACCGGTTTGAGGATATTCACCGCGGCGATGTGGTGGTCTTTTACTATCCGCACGACCACTCGAAGAGCTATATCAAGCGCGTGATTGCGCTGCCTGGGGATCGGCTTTCGATCGACCACGGGGCTGTGACGGTGAACGGCAAGGTTCTGCAGGAGCCGTACGTGCCGGAGAAGTATGTGGACGAACGCTCGCTGCCTGACCGGGTGATCCCGGAGGGCGAGTACTTCGTCATGGGCGACCACCGATCGATCTCAAGCGATAGCCGCGACTTCGGTCCGGTGCCTCGGGATTTGATCTATGGGCGCGCGGCGCTGGTGTATTGGCCGCTGGACCAGGCTGGCGTCGTCCGCTAGTCGCTGAGATCGCCAGACTCCGTCGTAGTGGACATGTCGGCGAAGCTGGTGGGGACAAGGCTGGCGCCGCCTACCAGGACGCCGTCGATCTCATCCTGGGACATGAGCGCGGCGATGTTTTCTGGCTTGACGGAACCGCCGTAGAGGATGCGGGTGTTTTCGGCAAAGGCGTCGCCGCAACAGTTGGCAAGTTCCGAGCGGATCTGGCGATGGGCTTCGGCGGCGATCTCCGGCGACGCGGTGGAGCCGGTTCCGATGGCCCAGATGGGCTCGTAGGCGACGACGAGGCGGCGGAGTTCGCTGGCGGACAGGTTGCGGAGCGCGGCGCGGATCTGGCAGCGGAGGACGTCTTCGGTTTGCCCGTCTTCGCGCTCGGCCAGCATCTCGCCCAGGCAGACGATGGGCGTGATGCCGTGGTTGATGGCGGCCTTGAGCTTGAGGTTGACGCGCTCGTAGGTTTCGCTGAAGTAGAGACGCTGTTCGGAGTGGCCGAGGAGGACGTCTTTGCAGCCGACCGAGACGAGCATGGTGGGTGAGGTCTGGCCGGTGTAGGGGCCTTCGTTGAGCCAGTGCATGTTCTGCGCGCCGGCCCGGACGTTGGTGCCGCGGGTCGCATCGATGACGAAGGCGAGCGAGGTCATCGTGGGGAGCAGCACAATCTCGTCGCGGGTGTGACCTTCGACGAGCGGCAGGAACGCATCCAGAAAGGCCAGGGATTCGCGCGGGGTTTTGTACATCTTCCAGTTGCCCGCGATCATGGGTTTCCGCATGCGTGCTCGCTCCAGTGGGGTGATGCTGGGATTTGGGGTGCGAGAGGAGAGTACGGGGCCGGCGCGAAGCTCTGGCAAGCGCTGTGCCGTGAAGAGTTTGAGCCTACTTGTCGGACAGCGCTTCGACGCCGGGGAGAGCTTTGCCTTCGAGGAACTCGAGGCTGGCGCCGCCTCCGGTGGAGATGTGGCTGATGCGGTCGGCGAAGCCGGAGTTCTGAATGGCGGCTACGGAGTCGCCCCCGCCGACGATGGTCGTCGCGTTTGAGTTATGCGCGAGGGCCTTCGCGATGGCGTTGGTGCCGTGAGCGAAGGGTGCGAGTTCGGCGACGCCCATGGGGCCGTTCCAGACGACAGTGGCGGCGTTGGCGATCTCGTTTGAGAAGAGTTCGATCGTCTCTGGGGCCGATGTCGAGCGCCATCTTGTCGGAAGGAAACGGGCCGTTGCCGGAGAAGATTTCGGTTTTGGCGTCGGCGGCGAACTTGTCGGCGAGGACGTGGTCGATGGGCAGGAGGAACTTGACCTTGCGCTGGGCGGCCTTGTCGAGCGCGGCCTTGGCGACGTCGATCTTGTCGGCTTCGACGAGCGATTTGCCGGTGGTCTGGCCCTGGGCGTTGAGGAAGGTGTAGGCCATGGCGCCGCCGATGAGCAGGGCGTCGACCTTTTCGAGCAGGGAGTTGATGACCTCGATCTTGTCGGAGACCTTGGCGCCGCCGATGATGGCGACGAAGGGGCGGGCAGGGTCGGTGACGGCTTTGCCGAGGTAGTCGAGTTCCTTCTGCATGAGCAGACCGGCTGCGGCCTGGCCGCCGCGCTCGCGGACGATGCGCGCGATGCCTTCGGTGGAGGCGTGGGCGCGGTGGGCGGCGCCGAAGGCGTCGTTGACGTAGATGTCGCAGAGGTTCGGCGAGCTGCTCGGCGAAGCGGCGGTCGTTCTTTTCTTCTTCGGCGTGGAAGCGGAGGTTTTCGAGGAGGAGGGTCTGGCCGGACTCGAGGTTGTTGGCGAGTTCTTCGGCGATCTCGCCGACGCAGTCCGGGGCGAAGCCGACGTTTTCATCGGGGCCGAGGACGTGATCGAGCAGTTCGCGGAGGCGCACGACGACGGGGCGCAGGCTCATGGAGTCGACGCGCTTGCCCTTGGGGCGGCCGAGGTGGGCGGCGAGGATGACCTTGGCCTTGTGGCGGATCGCGTACTCGATGGTGGGGATGGTCTCGCGGATGCGCGTGTCGTCGGTGATGAGGCCGTCCTGGAGGGGGACGTTGAAGTCGACACGGATGAAGACGCGCTTGTTGGCGAGATCGAGGTCGCGGATGGAGAGCTTGGGCATTGGGACTGAGGATAACTGGAGGGAATCGTACCGCGATCGGGCAATTCGGTTTTCAGTTCGTACCTGCGTACACAGAGCGTGACGACGTCGCGAACCTGATCTGCCGGCGGCTGCTTCTTCGTCGTCCCGAAGTCAGCGGCGAGGTAGCATCGTCGGCAGCTGGCCCAGCTCGCTCGAGTGCGGAACATCAGTTACGTGATCCAGAGGCTTCTCGAACTGACTGAGGTAGCCGACAGTGCGATGCTTTGCGGCGCTGCGAGGACTTCTCACGCGCGAGTCGTATGCGACGCCGCATCGACGGCTGCTTCGAGTGGCTAGCGAGACTCATCCTCGTCTGGCCTGATGCGTGGACGAAAACGGACGTATCCCAACGCTGTCGGATTCATGAAGGATGCCATGCGAAGGACAGCCGGACTGTCGTAGCGCCGTGCTTCGATCGCCTCGATACGCGATGACGGCATATTTCGTCGGAGGGATCGAGGCCGAGAGATAACTTCGCTTTGGTCGCTCGAGGATCAGAACAGTGCGTGCAGGGAGCTGACGACGATCTACTCGTGCGCGCAGAATGCGATTAAGGATCACGCTGGTCGACGCTCGGACGATTCTCTTCCGGTGATCGCGTCATCGCGGCTCAGCGCCCAGGTAGCTTCACAAGCGGCTCGTCGACGGAGATCGGCTGCAGCGCAATCGCGGTACGTCTCGCTACGCTGGTCGCCAGCCCTCGGTCATCTGCTCGAGGACGTGTCCGACTTGCCAATAGCGGATGCTTCGGCGACTTTACCTGTCGAGAGTGCGCATTGGCTTCGAGCAAGTTCCTGCACCTGCACTCGGTACAGCATCGACCCGGGTCCGATCACAGCGCTCGATGCTGTCTAGCTTCGTTCAGAGTCATTGTGACGCAGAACGATCGCCTGCCGCTAGCGACAGGCGACTGAGTCTTTCCGGCTGCAGGATCTGCAGGTTAGAGGCCCTTGTTCTTGAGGAACAGGACGAGGTCCTTGACGCGGTTGGAGTAGCCCCACTCGTTGTCGTACCAGCTGATGACCTTGCCGGTGTTGCCGACGACCTTGGTGAGCTTGGAGTCGACGATGGAGGAGAGGGGGTTGCCCTTGAAGTCGGAGCTTACGAGTTCCTTGTCGGTGTAGCCGAGGATGCCCTTGAGCGGGCCTTCGGCGGCGGCCTTCAGGGCGGCGTTGATGCTCTTTGCGTCGATGGGCTTTTCGGCGACGAAGGTGAGGTCGACGACGGAGACGTTGGGGGTGGGGACGCGGATGGCGAAGCCGTCGAGCTTGCCGTCCATCTCGGGGATGACGAGCTTGAGGGCCTTGGCGGCGCCGGTGGAGCTGGGGATCATGCTGAGGGCGGCGGCGCGGCCGCGGCGGAGGTCCTTGTGCGGAGCGTCGAGGACGACCTGGTCGTTGGTGTAGCTGTGGATGGTGGTCATGATGCCGCTGGTGATGCCGAAGGTGTCGTGCAGCACCTTGACGACGGGCGCGAGGCAGTTGGTGGTGCAGCTCGCGTTGGAGATGACGTTGTGCTTTGCCGGGTCGTACTTGTTTTCGTTGACGCCGAGGACGACGGTGAGGTCTTCGTTGGTGGCGGGGGCGGAGATGATGACCTTTTTGACGGTGCTGCCGAGGTGCGCCTTGGCCTTGGTGGCATCGGTGAAGAAGCCGGTGGACTCGATGACGATCTCAGCGCCTACGCTGGCCCAGTCGAGCTTGGCGGGGTCGCGCTCGGCGAAGACCTTGATCTTCTTGCCGTCGACGGTGATGGAGTCTTCGTCGGCGGAGATCTCGTTGTTGAGATTGCCGAGGATGGAGTCGAACTGGAGCAGATGCGCGAGCGTTGCGGGTGTGGTCAGGTCGTTGACGGCGACGAACTCGATCTCCGGGTTGCCAAGCGCGGTGCGAAAGATGTTGCGTCCGATGCGGCCGAAGCCGTTGATCCCAACCTTTACTGCCATTTGCTTGCGTTCTCTCTTCCTTCTTGAAGTGCTATGGGGCGCAGTGTGTGTCCGCGCCAATCGACTTTAAGGCTAACAGAGCCCCACAGCGGCGGTGAGGTGTGAGTTCAACGGATTTGCACTGTTTTCGCGACGCTGCGGGCGCCTGTGATAAAACGCTGCTTATGCGCGAGTGGGTGCGCGAGAGGTTCATGAGACGACGTTCCAGACGTGCTCCTAACGAGTCGGAGTCCACGGGAAAGATAGGGCAGGAGCTGCCTACAGACCAGCCGGCGCCGCTGCGTCCAGCGTATCCGGAGCCTGAGAAGGCCGGCGAGAGCTCTGAAGCCGATGTGGCAGACGAGGCGCAACCGGAGGTTGCGCGCGAGCTGCATGGACTGCAACCGGCAGCGCAGGAAGCGCCGCAGGACGAGCAGGCAAGCGGGTCTCGAAGTTCGCGCGAGCAGGCGCCGACCCCGTGCCACAGTTGGTTGTGGAGACGCAGCCGGATTCGGTGGGCACGCCGCCGGCCGAGCCGACACCGGTCGCGCCGCGCTCGCCGCGTGGCTATGTGGTGCTGACGATCGGGCTGCCGGGATCCGGCAAGACGACGTGGTACAAGCGCCGGGGTGTGACGCCGCTATCCAGCGACATGCTGCGGAACATCCTGTTCGATGACATCACGGAGCAGCGTTACCAGGGGCTGGTGTTCAGCACGTTGCGCAGCCTGTTGCGCGCGCGGCTGATCGCGAAGATGCCGTGGAACTATGTGGACGCGACGAACCTGAGTCCGCATGAGCGCCGGCAGTGGATCAAGATGGCGAAGAGCTTCGGGTACGAGGTGCAGGCGGTGTTCTTTGATGTGCCGCTGAGCGTGTGCCTGGAGCGCAACTCGAAGCGTGACCGCCAGGTGACCGATGAGGTGATGCACAAGATGGCGGAGCGCCTGCGGCCGCCGGCGTTCAAAGAGGGCTTCGACAAGATCACGGTAGTGCGGGTGAAGGGTGCGACGCACCCGACGCCGGTGGCCGAGCCGGATGGGCCGGACGGGTCCGGCGGAGCCGCAGGAGAGCGACGCAGACCAGGACGTCTAGGCCTAGGCAGATCAACGCGGGATGCTGGAGACAAGATGGCCACCGGGGGTGTGGAGTTCGCCGATGTGAGCTTCACTCTGCCCAGTGGCCGTCAACTTTTGTCGGGTGTTTCGCTTCGCTGTGAGCCGGGAACCACGACGGCGCTGCTGGGCCGCAGCGGGTCAGGCAAGACGACGCTGCTTCGGACGGTGAATGGGCTAGTTCGAGCGTCGAGCGGTCGCGTGCTGGTGAATGGCGCGGACGTGGCGCAGAGCGATCCGCTGAAGCTGCGGCATGGGATCGGGTACGTGATCCAGGAGAGCGGGTTGTTTCCGCACATGAGCATCGAGCGCAACGTCGCGTTGCCGCTGGAGCTTATGGGGGAGACGAGTCGGTCTGAGATGCGCGCACGAGCGGCCTCTGGGCTGAAGCGCGTGGGGCTCGATGAGGATCTGATCGATCGTTACCCGTGGGAGTTGAGTGGAGGCCAGCGGCAACGCGTGGGGTTGGCGCGGGCGCTGGTGGCTGCGCCGAGCACGCTGCTGATGGATGAACCGTTTGGAGCGCTGGATCCGCTGACGCGTGCGGAGATGCAGACGATGGTGCGCGAGTTGCTGCGCGGGTCGGAGGTGACGACGCTGGTCGTGACGCATGATCTGCCGGAGGCGCTGTTCCTGGCGGAGCGCGTTGTGCTGATCGATGCGGGCAAGGTGATTGCGAACGTCGCTGCGGCGGAGGTGATGCACAGCTCCGAACCGGCGCTGCAGGCGTATGTGCGCGCGAGTCAGCCGAGGGTTGAGGCGGCGTGATGCCGACGTTTCTGCACCGGTATGGGGCTGAGATCGGACGGTTGACGTTTGAGCACATCTGGCTGACTGCGAGCGCGATGCTTTGGGCCAGCGCTATCGGGCTGCCGCTGGGCGTGCTGCTGACGCGCAAGCAGGCGTTGGCGAGGCCGGTGCTGGGGTTTGCGAACGTGCTGCAGACGATTCCGAGCCTGGCGCTGTTTGGGCTGCTGCTGCCGGTGCCGTTCCTGGGGGATCGCGCGGCGAGGCTGGCGATTGTGGCTCTGACCGGATATGCGCTGCTGCCGATTCTGCGCAATACCTATGCGGGGATCAACAGCGTGGATCCGGCGCTGGTCGATGTGGCGAATGCGCTGGGGATGACGGGCTGGCAGCGGCTGTGGAAGGTGGAGTTGCCGATTGCCGCAAGTGTGATTCTGGCTGGGTTGCGGACGGCTACGGTGATCTGTGTGGGGGTGGCGACGATTGCGGCGGCTATTGGGGCTGGCGGGTTGGGAGAGCTGATCTTTCGCGGCGTCGCTAGCGTGGACAACGGGCTGGTGCTGGCTGGTGCTGTGCCGGCGGCGTTGCTGGCGTTGGCTGCGGATGGGCTGCTGGGAGTTGCTGAGAAGCGGCTTGCGGTGCGGCGGTGAGAAGCAGGGCACAGGGCACAGGGCGCAGGGCACAGGTTATGCGAGGTTGCTGGTGTTTGCTGCCTGCGTCGTGCTTGGCGGCGCTTACGGCGTGTGCGCCGCCGCGGGGCTCGCATGTGGTGATTGGGGCGAAGAACTTTACGGAGCAGGTGGTTTTGGGGGAGTTGCTGGCGCAGGAGGTTGAGGCTGAGGGTGGCGGGCCGGTGGAGCGGAGGTTCTGGCTGGCGGGGAGTTATCTGTGCCAGCAGGCGTTGATTTCGGGGAGGATTGATGGCTATGTGGAGTACACGGGGACGGCGCTTACGGCGATTCTGAAGCAGCCTTTGCCGCCTGTGGGTGAGCGGGATGCGGCTTCCGTCCATGCAACGATCTCGCGGCTTTATGCGCAGCGATATGGGGTGCGGGTGGGGCCGGGGTTGGGGTTTGAGGATACGTTTGCGATGGTGGTGCGTGGGGACGATGCGCGGCGGTTCGGGCTGAGGACCATCAGCGATGTGGCGCGGGTTGCGCCGCAGTGGCGGCTGGGTGTGGGGTATGAGTTTGCGGAGCGGCCGGATGGGCTGCCGGGGCTGGCCTCGGCGTATGGGCTGCACTTTGCGGGGTCGCCGCGGACGATGGAGCTTGGTTTGTTGTACCGGGCGCTCGTAGCGCACCAGGTGGACATCGTGGCGGGGAACTCGACCGATGGGGCGATCCAGTCGCTGGGGCTGGTGGCGCTGGTGGATGACAAGCACTATTTCCCGCCGTACGAGGCGGTGCCGCTGGTGCGGGAGGATGCGTTGGCGCGCTGGCCGGCGATCGGCAAGGCGGTGCAGCGGCTCGCGGGCAAGGTCAGCGAGGACGATATGCGGGCGATGAATCTGGCGGTGGATGGACGGCACGAGGATCCGGCCGAAGTGGTGCGGCGGTTTCGGGCGCAGCAGGGGACTTTAGGTACCCCACCCCCCGGGGGTACTTTTTCCGCAAAGTACGTTCGATACGGGACTTAGCCCTGGACTTTGCCGGGGCTCCGGGGATGTTCGTGTCCGTTGCTGGACATGCGTGGGGGAAGTTGCTGATTCCAAGATACCTGAACGGCTCGAATTGATGTGCAATCGCAGAGTGGGAAATTTGCGAGGAGGCGATATGGAGCTTGAGCCGTGGATGCGGGGCACGCACCTGGAGCTTGATCCGTTGCGGCGCGCGCGTGGTCCATGCGCTGGAGTTGGCCGCGGAGGATGTGGAGAGGTGGTGTGGCGGGCTGACGGACGCGCAGATGTTCGCCCGGCCGCACGGGCTCGCGCCGGTGGCGTTCCATCTGCGGCATATTGCGCGCTCTTTGGATCGTCTGTTGACGTATGCGGAGGGAATGGCGCTGGACGAGGCTCAGCTTGCGTTACTGAAGACGGAGATGACGGAGGGCTCTGCGGCGGAGGTTCTGCGGGAGTTTCGCGATGGGGTGTGGGCAGCGAAGGAGCGGGTGCGCCACTTTGAGCCGGTTAGCTATCTCGAAGCGCGCGGCATTGGAAGGAAGCAGTTGCCTACCACTGTTGGCGGGCTACTGATTCACTGCGCTGAGCACACATCGCGGCATGTGGGGCAGGCGGTCACGACGACGAAGGTCGTGGCCGAAGATGCTGCGGGGCGTTGAGGGGTCACGCGGAGCGCCGGCGCAGTCGTGCACGAACGCTTCTTCGGACGCTCGGGACGAAGTCGCGCAGATGCTCTGAGAGGGAAAGGGGCGGCTTCTCTGGCGAACGAGCGAGTGGGCGAGGTTTGAAGCGCAGATCGTCGGCCGGATCGCGCGCGTCGAACGCGGCGAGAATCTGCAGGAGGCTCTCTGCCAGGCAGGTCTCCGAGAATCGGTCTGCCAGCGCCTGCGTGATGCCTGATTGAGCGATCTCTTGTGAGTCGCGCGCGGGATCCAGGTTCCGCAGGATGCGATGGAGATCGGAGGGCGAGTCGAAGAGGAAGCGTCCGAGCCCAAATTCGCGGAGGATGGCGGCGTAGTTTGGCGTGTTGGACGCGATGGGGATGAGGCCGATCATGAGCGCGGTGAGGAGTTTGTTGGGCGACTTGATGTAGGAGTTCAGCGCCAGATCCAGCGAGAAGTGGCTGAGGATGCAGTAGTCGAAGCGCAGCGGCGTCGGAGCGGAAGGACTCTGTTCGAAACGGCAGGGTGGGCAGCGAGAACTCATTCACAAACTCCGCTTCGTTGAGGATCAGGGTGAAGTCGGAGATTCGGCCGGCATCCTGGTTCATCTTCAGGACAGGGACGAGCGAAGCCATGCCCTTGTTGAAGCTTTCGGGGTAGCCGAACCAGAGGAGCCTGCGGGAGGTCCTGGAAGGGAACGAGGGCCGGTCCGCGTCGTGTACACCGGTGATCGGATCGATGGCCTCAGGGAGGCAGTAGACCGGTTTGTACAACTGACTCGCGAGCACGTCGCGGTGAACCTGCGTGGGCATGAGGTACATGTCGGCGACTTCGTAGCTCGGCATGTAGCGGTCGAAGCTGTAGATGTCGCTGCCGAAGCAGGCGGCGACGAAGGGCGTGTTTCGGGCTCGGGCGTTTCTCAAGGCGGCGACTGCGACGCTTTCGTCGAAGTGGAAGAGAACGCAGGAACCGCTCTCGATCTCGAAAGGGTTGTTCGGGTCAACCAGTGTGTACCGAGATGCCTGCCCGGTTTTTGAGGCCGCGCAGGAGAGGATCGGACTGCAGACGAACGGTCGCGTCGATGTCATTCTTCGAACGAAGGATGAGGAAAGAGGTGTACATCGAGGTTTCGGGGATGATAGCAGGTGCTTACCGCAGTGCCGATACCGAAAGGCGCGATGATGCCGGGTGCAGCCAGGCTAGGGAGCCAATGCGCTTGGGTCCTTGGGAGAGATACGGTTCGGGTCTGCGGTGCCTTGGCATATCGATTTGCCGGGACGCTGTTTGGGCTCGAAGATCACGAAGAAGCCTGAGTTTCCGATGTACAGACGTCGGAAGGCTCCGGTCGAAAGCAGGCCGTCGACTTCGAATCGGTTGAGGCCGGTGTTCGCGATGGCGGCTTCGGTTTCGAACACGGCGGATCCGACTGACAGTTTGAGGTGGACGTAGGAGGCTGGTGACACATCTCCGTTCTCGTCGGCGATCCAGCGCGGGGATGTGGGGATGAATAGCGCATCGGCAGATTGGGGTTGGAGGACGACGGCATCGGCGCCTGTGTCGAGCAGCAGATGAAGCGGACGCGTGTTGTTGCCGATGTGTACAGGGACGGAGATGACGATCGTGACGGCGCTGCCGTCGCGCGTGCGGACGATGGAGGTGCTGACGCGTTCGCCCGTGAGAGTGCAGAGTAGATCGCCGTTTGGATCGAACTGGATCCGATGATGTTGATTGTCGATCAGGAGGTTTTGCTGACTGAGGACATCCTGGCCGAGGATGCCATGCAGCTTTGCGTCCACGCGCTTCAAGGTGGAGAGGGGTTGCGCGAGGACAAGCAGAGGACCGGTGTGGATGGCGCCCAGGTTGATGTCGTTGACCTGTACGCGACGCACATCGGTGAAATCCGTGGACGTGGCGAGGAGGGTCTTTGACGCGACGGGCAGATGAAGGGCCTGGATCAGGTCGGCGTCTACGGAGGTGGATGAGGCTCCGGTGTCCAGAAGGAAGTCGAACGGACCGAGGCCGTTGATGCGAACGTCGACGACGATCATGGCGCGGTGCGGAGACTTGAATGGAATGACGTCGCGCGCTTCTTCGGCCCGCAGGCGCATGCCGAGGGTGAGGCACGCGATGAGCGTGAGCAGTGACAGGCGATGGCGATGCGAGATCCAGAGTGGGCTATAGGACATCTGCGCTCCTTGGCAGCAACGAACGATTCACTTGAAGCGTGTGAATCGGTGCTATGGCCAACGTAGGAGCGAGACGGCGGAGCCGAAAGCATCGCGGCGGACGTTTACAGGGCGAAATGGGACATTACAGGCGAGTCCCACGGTGGCGGTGCGGGACGTGTTGGCACAGGCTTGCGGCGGCGGCATTGAATCGCAGCGAGGCAAGTGACTGTTTGTGTGGAGTACAGAGCTAGGGGAGTGCGGGGGTGGAGGATAGAGGGCCCTCGTCGTGAAGCGTTCTGGCTTCACTGGGGCTTGTGGCGTTGAACTGGCGCCACGCACGGCGAAGCTGGCGAGTGGACGAGAACCCGGCACGCTCGGCGATGTTTTCCATATCCAGTTGGCTGTGGAGCAGAAGCTCGCGGGCCAACGCGACGCGGAGTTGATTGCGGTACTCGGTGACGTGCATGCCCACGTGCTGATGGAAGAGGCGCGAGAGATGGCGGCCGCTGGCACCGGCGACCCTGGCGAGCTGCGGTCTTGTCCACGCTTTTGCGGGGTCAGCGGCGATTGCGTCCTGCACGCGGTGGACTGAGGGATGGATGTGGTTGCGGCCCGCCAGCCAAGGAGAAAGTTGAGGGTCTGACCCGGTCCGACGGAGGTAGATCACCAAGTAGCGCGCAATGGCTACGGCGCAGCCCGGGCCGATCAGGCGGCTGATGAAGTAGAGCAGCAGGTCAATGCCTGCCGTAACTCCAGCAGACGAGTAGATGTTGCCGTCCTGAACGTACAGGCGGTTTGTGAGGACCTTTGCTTTGGGTGCGACCTTGGCGAGCTCGTCACAGTCGAGGAAGTGTGTTGTGCAAGCGCGGCCCTCAAGCAGACCGGCTTTTGCGAGGAGGAGAGCACCGGAGCAGATGGCGAGGAAGATCTGGTTTGGGTGCGTGGTGGATCGGAGCCAGTCGACGATGATGTCCTGCTCGCGTTCCTCGGCAGCATAGTCCGAGGGGAGGCCCCACTCGGAGGGGCGGTCGACGTCGCCGATGAGCATGATGATCGCGTTGGAAGGCAGTGTGGAGGGCAGCGGGGCTACAAAATGCAGCGCGATGCCGATGGAAGTGGAGACAGTGGGTGCGGCGCTGACGTAGGAGACGTCGAAGTAGATCCCGTGCTGAAAGTGGTTGGCGGCGCGGAGCACCTCGACCGGGCCGGCGAGGTCGAGGAGCATGGTGCGGGGTGGCAGGACCACGTAGACGGGGATCGCTCGGCGGTTTGGGGCGGACCCGTTAAGGGTTTCGATGTCGCGGGGGATCTCCGCTTCGGCAGTTGCGTTCATCGGCGGCCTCCGGGCTCACTGTAGCGCGGGCGGGAAGGTGCGCGAAAGCAGAAACGAGGACAAGGAGCGGACAAAAACGGCCATTGAGCGGCTGAACCGGGTTTCAGCCGAACTGGGGGACTTGCTGGTTTTCCGGCTCCCACTCGGCCATGTCGGCGCCGTTGCCGTCGCTGACGAGGAGGCCGAGGGCTTGTCGGTCGAAGAGGCGCTTGTAGGTGCCGTCGGGGACAGAGACGAGGGAGTCGTGGGTGCCTTCTTCGACGATCTCGCCGTTGTCGAAGACGAGGATGCGGTCGAGGGAGCGGACGGTAGAGAGGCGGTGCGCGATGACGATGGCGGTGCGACCGATCATGAGGCGCTCGGTCGCCTCCTGAATGAGGGCTTCGGACTCGGAGTCGAGCGCAGAGGTGGCCTCGTCCATGATGAGGATGGGCGCGTCGGCGAGGAACGCGCGGGCGAGCGCGATGCGCTGGCGCTCACCGCCGGAGAGCTTGATGCCGCGCTCGCCGACGAGGCTCTCGTACCCTTGCGGCTGCGCGAGGATGAAGTCTTCGGCGTGGGCCAGACGGGCGGCGGCTTCGATCTCCTCGCGGGTCGCGGAGGGGCGGGCGTAGGCGATGTTTTCGCGGATCGAGCGATGGAAGAGGATGGGGTCCTGGGGGACGAGCGCGATCTGGGACCGCAGAGATTCCTGGGTGGTCTTCGCGATGTCCTGACCGTCGATGAGGATGCGGCCGCCGGAGAGGTCGTAGAGGCGGTGGAGGAGCTTGACGAAGGTGGTCTTGCCGGAGCCGGAGTGGCCAACCAGGCCGACGCGCTCGCCGGGCGCGATGCGGACGGAGAAGTTCTCGTAGAGCTTGGGGCCGCGGCGGCCGTAGCGGAAAGAGACGTTTTCGAAGCGGATCTCGCCGCGAGTGATGCGGAGGGGCTTGGCGTCGTGGTGATCGACGACGCCGAGCGGACGTGACTCGAGGGCGACCATCTCTTCCATCTCGTTCACGCCGCGCTGGAAGTTGGCGACGTGGGTGCCGATCTCGCCGAGGTAGGCCTGGACGAGGAAGTAGGTGGTGAGGGCGAAGGCGACGTCGCCGGGTGTGGCACGGCCCTGCCACCAGAGAAGAAGGGCGCAGAGGATGACGGCCAGGCGGAGCGTCATGAGGACGAGCAGTTGCCAGGCGCCGGTGCGGGTGCCGCGCATCCAGGTGATGAGGGTGCGGCGGCTCCAGCGACGGAGGACGTGCTCGAGGCGGAGGTCTTCGCGGTGTTCGGCGCCGAAGGCCTTGACGACGGGGTTGCAGGTGAGGGCGTCGGCGAGGGCACCGCCGATGCGGCTGTCTTCGGCGTTGGCGAGTCGCGCGGCCGGGGCGACGTAGCCGAGCGAGAGCCAGACGGAGAGCCCGATGTAGAGGATGGCGCCGATGACGACGATCACGCCCATGAGCGGCCAGCGGGAGCCGAGCAGGATCGCCGAGCCTACGAGGACAAGGACGGCAGGAAGCAGCGCCAGCAGGATGGTGAAGTCCATTACGTCCATGGCCCACATGCCGCGGGTGATGCGGCGGACGCTGGAGCCGGCGAAGTTGTTGGCGTGCCAGTCGGTGGAGAAGCGCTGGATGCGCCAGAAGGCGTTGCAGGCGACGCGTGGCATGAGGCTGAGCGTGAGCCGGCTGATGATGAAGAAGCTGAAGGAGCGACAGACGACGAGCACAGCGCCGAGGATGGCCATCCAGAAGACGGCATGCAGGGCGGCATGGACGGCCTGGTGGCGCAGGGCGAGCGGCACACTGATGGCGTCGATGAGCCGGCCCGAGTAGACGGGGAGCAGAGGTCGGCGACGGTGGCGGTGCACATGGCCACAGCGATCGCGCCTACCTTCTTCTTTTCCTTACACCAGTGCCGGAACAGAAATGCGAGCACGTCCCGCACGGCTGAGTTCTGAGAATCCATCATTCGAAGTGGTTAGACGGGCGCGAGGCGCCCATCGTTGAACCGGACCTCCGGGAGGGGACTAACCGACGAGATGACCCAGCTTTTCGCGCTTGGTTTCGAGATAGCGCTCAAAGGTGGGTTCGGAGGGGATCGTGGCACTGAGGCGTTCGGTGACTTGGATCCCTGCGGATTCGAGGGCTGCAACCTTCTCGGGGTTGTTTGTCATGAGGCGAACGGCGGGGACGCCGAGTTCGCGGAGGATGGCGGCGGGGAGCTCGAAGTGGCGGAGGTCGGTGGGGAAGCCGAGTTCGTGGTTGGCTTCGACGGTGTCAAGCCCTTGATCCTGAAGCTCGTAGGCGCGGAGCTTGGCCATGAGGCCGATGCCGCGGCCCTCCTGCTGCTCGTAGATGAGGACGCCTGCGCCTTCCTTGGCGATGCGGCGGAGAGCGAGGTGGAGTTGGTCGTGGCAGTCGCAGCGGAGCGAGTGGAAGACGTCTCCGGTGAGGCACTGGGAGTGGATGCGGACGATGGGGGGCGTGGTTTGGATATCGCCCATGACGAGAGCGACGGCGCCTTCGATGGGACGGCGCGTGGGATCGCCGGGTTGGGTGACGCCCTCGAAGCCGAGGATGCGGAACTGTCCCCAGCGGGTAGGGAAGTCCGCGTCGGCGACCTTTGTGACCGAAAGCAAGGGCATGGCAACAGTTTAGATTGCGGGGTGGGCGGGTTGGATTCGGCTGCCGTTGCGGCGTGGCGAGACGAACAGCAGACGGCTGCGCTGCGCTGCGGGATGACAAGATTGGGCTGCATGCGGGACCGGAAGCGGTCGAGCGCGGGCGTAGAGTGTTGATGTGCACGGTGTTGATACCAAGCTGCTGCTGATTTCGCTGCTGATCAAGCTAGGTATCGCGGCGGCGGTGGCGAGTTCGCTAGCGCGGGCGGTGCGATTTAAGCGACTGCTGCTTTTGCAGCACCGGACCCCGGCGGATGTGCTGAAGCTGTTGGCGTGGGTGTGTGTTCCGCTGACGCTTGGGGTATGGATCCGGGTGCGTGTGCCGAACTTCCTGGCGGCGGACCTGGCGCTGCAGGCGACGGCGCTGCTGGGGTTGTTGCTGGGGTCAGTGCCGGCGTCGATAGCCGGGGTGTTTCTTTCTCTGCCGGCGCTGTCGCATCACGAGTGGATGACGTTGCCGGTGAACGTGGCGATCGCGTGCCTGTTTGGAGCGTTTCGGCGATTTGCGGATGAAGAGGCGATCTGGTCGTTTTCGCCGCTGATCGATCTGAGCATTTACCGGTGGGTGCGGCGGAACCTGACGCGGCCTAGCCTGGACCGGCAGATTGCGCTGCTGGTGCTGTTGATGGCCACGCAGCTTGTGGCGAGCGGGCTGTCGCGGATGGAGCCGACCCGGTACTTCGCGCTGAGCTCGAACCGGTTGTGGCTGGAGTTGTTGATCTGCGCGTGCACGCCGGTGATTGTGGGCATTCCGCTGAAGATCTGGAACGCGGTGCGGATCGAGCGGAAGTTGGAGGAGCAGAGCCGGTTGCTGCTGGAAGCCCGGCTGGACGCGCTGCAGCGGCAGATCAATCCGCACTTTTTGTTCAATACGTTGAACTCGATTGCCTCGTTGATCCGCAGTGAGCCGGAGTTGGCGCGGGAGATGATCGTGAAGCTCGGGCGCATTCTGCGGACGCTGTTGCGGGAGCGGGATGCGTTTGTGCCGCTGGAGGAAGAGCTGGCATTCACGGATGACTACCTGGACATCGAGGTGGTGCGGTTTGGCGAGAAGCTGCGGGTAGTAAAGGAGATCGCCGAGGAGGCGTTGCCGCTGGAGGTGCCGAGCATGCTGCTGCAACCGCTGATCGAGAACAGCATCAAGCATGGGCTGGAGCCACGTATCAACGGCGGCACGGTGACGGTGCGCGGGCGGGTGCTGGCGGACAAGTTGATGCTGGAGGTGGAGGACGACGGCGTGGGCATGAGCCCCGAGCGGAGCGTTACGCCTGTGGACGGGATTGGGCACGAAGGCATGGGCATTGGCATGCGCAACGTGCGCGAACGCATGCAGGTGCTGTATGAGGGCGGCGCGGATGTGGAGATCGTAAGCCGGCCGGGGCGTGGGACGCGGATCCGGCTGCTTCTGCCCGCGCTGACGAAGCGGGATGTGGATCAGAGGCGGGTGCGGATTCACGAGCCAGCGAGCACGGGGGCGATGTCACAGAACAGTGAGCTTCCTTTGTTAGAATGACCGCGCGGGGAGCCGTTGTCAGATCTGGTTGAAAACATCCTGGGCATAGGTGGATCGCAGGTTGCGGTCGACCGGCGGCCCCGTCTTGAAGACCGTCTGCACCATCGCATTGCGCGTAGCCGCGCAGCTCAAAAGCAAAGAAAAAATAACGGAAGGCAGAGCCAGATGATTGAAATTGTGTCGATTCACGCCCGCGAGATTCTTGATAGCCGCGGAAACCCGACGGTGGAAGCGGATGTGTGGCTTGAGGACGGGGTGCGTGGACGAGCGGCTGTGCCGAGTGGAGCGTCGACCGGTGAGCACGAGGCGGTGGAGCTTCGTGACGGCGACAAGGAGCACTACCTGGGCAAGGGCGTGCTGCAGGCCGTGGAGAACGTTGAAAGCGTGATTGCGCCGGAGCTGAAGGGGCTGGATGCGAGCAATCAGCGGCTGATTGACGCAACGATGCTTTCGCTGGACGGGACGGAGAACAAGGGCCGGTTGGGCGCGAATGCGATCCTGGCGGTTTCGATGGCGTGTGCGCGTGCGGCGGCTGAGGCGCTTGGGCTGCCGCTGTACCGCTACCTGGGCGGCGTGAATGCGTGCGTACTGCCGACGCCGATGATGAACATCCTGAACGGCGGAGCGCACGCGGATAACAACGTGGACTTCCAGGAGTTCATGGTGATGCCGGTGGGTGCGGAGAGTTTTTCCGATGCGCTGCGTTGGGGCACGGAGGTCTTTCACACGCTGAAGGGCGTGCTGAAGAAGCGCGGATATAGCACGGCTGTTGGGGATGAGGGTGGATTTGCGCCGTCGCTGAAGTCCAACGTCGAGGCGATTGAGGTCATCCTGCAGGCGATTGAGCTGGCGGGGTACAAGGCCGGCGAGGAGATCGCGATTGCGCTGGATCCGGCGGCGAGTTCGTTCTTCGACAAGAGCAAGGGCCGGTATGTGTTTCACAAGAGCGACAACACGCGAGAAGACCTCCGACGAGATGGTGGCGTACTGGGAGAGTTGGGTGCGCCAGTACCCGATCGTTTCGCTGGAGGATGGCCTGGATGAGAACGACTGGGCCGGATGGCGGCTGCTGACCGAGAGGATTGGCAACCAGGTGCAGCTGGTGGGAGATGACCTGTTTGTGACGAACTCGAGGATTTTGCAGCGCGGGATCGATGAGGGCGCGGCGAATTCCATCCTGGTGAAGCTGAACCAGATCGGCTCGATCTCCGAGACGCTGGACGCGATTGAGTTGGCCCGGCGGAACGGGTACACCGCGATCATCTCGCATCGTTCGGGTGAGACCGAAGACACGTTTATCGCGGACCTGGCTGTGGGTACGGGAGCGGGGCAGATCAAGACTGGGTCGGCCTCGCGGACGGATCGGATTGCGAAGTACAACCAGTTGCTGCGGATTGAAGAAGAGCTTGGCGGTGCGGCGCTGTTCCTGGGCCGCACGGCTGTGAACTGCGCGGAGTGATGATGCCGAAACTTCTGGGTGTGGTGGCGTTGTGCTTCGCCGGGATCTTGCACGCTGGCGCGCAGACCGCGGCGCCCTCGAGCAGTGAGCCCCAGATACTGAATGTCCCTACCCCGCCGCCCGAATCGGCGCAGCATGGCCAGTCAGCGCAACCTGCGCAGCCAAACCAGGCAGCGAAGCCGACGCAAGCAGCGCAGGCGACGCAACCTGCACAATCGGCGCATCCGGCGACCGAAGCGCAGGTGAAGGAGTACCTGGAGGTCACGGGCACTACTGGCCGTGTTGAGAAGAATCTGGCCCAGGTGGTGACGGTCATACGGTCCAAGGCGCCTGCCTATTTTCCGGCGTCCGTCTGGGAGGATGTGGGAGCCGGCTTGCGTTCGATTGATGTCGTGAAGGCTTGTTTGCCCGCGTTCCAAGGAGCGATATCAGAGCAGGACATGGCTGCCGTTCTGGCGTTCTTTCGCACGGAGCCGGGCAAGCGCTACGCCCTCGCACAGGGGCCGATTCTCGGCGGAACGCAAACGTTGCTGAATCAGCAGATCCAATCGGTTGTGCAGGCAGCGATCACGAAGCATAAAGATGAGATCGAGGCTGCGAAGAAGGCAGCCGAAGCGGGACAGACCGCACCTGAGCCGAAGTAAGAGAGCATGCGAACCAAAAGCCCTGTACTGCTAACGATTCTTGATGGATGGGGATACCGCGCGGAGACGCGTGGCAATGCCATTGCGCTGGCGCGGAAGCCTACGTATGACAAGCTGCTGCGGGAGTATCCGAATACGCTGATCCGTGCGAGTGAGCGTTTTGTGGGTTTGCCGGATGGGCAGATGGGGAACTCCGAGGTGGGGCACCTGAACCTGGGTGCGGGACGTGTGGTGCGCATGGATATTTCGCGCATCGATGCGGCGATTGCAACGGGCGAGTTCTTCGAGGACCCGACGATTGTGGCGACGATGGAGGTGGCGGCGCGTGAGGGACAGGCGCTGCACCTGATCGGGCTGGTGAGCGATGGTGGTGTGCACTCGCATCAGCGGCACTTGCATGCGCTGCTGAAGATGGCGGCGATGCGCGGGCTGAAGCGCGTGTTTGTGCATGCGTTTACGGACGGGCGTGACACGCTGCCGACCAGCGGAGCGGGATATCTAGAGGAGCTTGAAGCGCGGTTTGCCGAGTATGGTGTAGGCAAGCTGGCGAGCGTGAGCGGGCGGTACTACGCGATGGATCGCGATCTGCGTTGGGAGCGCGAGAAGAAGGCGTTCAACGCGATGGTGAAGGGCCAGGCCGAGGGCGGAGCGTATGTGAATGCGATTTCACGTGTTCGCGAGAGCTACAACAACGGCGTGACCGATGAGTTTATCGAGCCGTTTGTTGTGGTGGATGAGCATGGCGAGCCGGTGGCGCGGATCAGTGATCGTGATGCTGTGATCTGCTTCAACTACCGCGCGGATCGTGTGCGGCAGATTACGCGGGTGCTGACCCGGCGCAGTGGGCTGACGAAGAACGCGGGCATCGACCTGCCGAAGGCGGCGGAGTTGGAGATGGAGATCCCGCGCGACGAGGTTCCCGACGCTCTGCACTACGTGACGATGACGCAGTATGACAAGAACTTCACGCTGCCGATGATTATTCCGCCGGAGAGCATGGAGAACCTGCTGGCGAACGTGATGGCCAAGCATGATCTGCGGAATCTGCGTGTGGCGGAGACGGAGAAGTATGCGCATGTGACGTACTTCTTCAACGGCGGGATTGAGAAGCCGTTTCCGGGCGAGGATCGCGAGCTGGTGCAGTCGAAGAAGGTGGCCACGTATGACCTGGCGCCGGAGATGTCGGCTGAGGGCATTGGCGATATTGTGGAGCGGTCGCTGGGTGATCGTGCGTTCGATGTGATGATTGTGAACTTTGCGAACGCGGACATGGTGGGGCACTCGGGGAAGATCGAGCCTACGGTGAAAGCGGTTGAAGCTGTGGATGCGCAGTTAGCGCGGATCTACAACGCCGTGAAGGCTGCGGGCGCGAGCTGGATCATCACCGCGGATCACGGCAATGCGGAGATGCTGATTGACCCCGTGAGCGGAGGACCGCATACGGCGCATACGACGAATCCTGTGCCGTTCCTTTTGGTTACGGAGAACGGGAACAAGCTGAGCTTGCGGGAGGGCGGATCGCTGCGGGATATCTCGCCTACGATTCTGGGTCTTCTGGGGCTGGATCTGCCGAAAGAAATGACGGGCGGCGACCTCCGTGCGCCTGTTGCCGCAATCTAAAAGGAAAGACATCCGCTGAAGCCGGCGGAGATTGAGAGTCATGGCAGAACAACGTTGGGTACTGCTGATCGCCAGCGAGTTGGGCGGCACCGAGTCGGTCTCGGACCGCGCGATGGAGCGACTGGTGGATGCCATCAAGGATGAGGGGTATGAGGTGGTGCGCACCTCGACCCCGGAGGATGGCCTGTCGCTGGTGACGTCGGACCCGTCGTACAGCGCGATTCTGCTGGATTGGGATCTTGAGGGCGATAACCAGTTTGCCGAGCATGCGGCGTTGCAGATTTTGCGCGCGGTGCGGCAACGCAACAAGAAGGTTCCGGTTTTTCTGATCGCCGATCGCACGCTGGTAAGCGAGTTGCCGCTGGAGGTGGTGCGGCAGGTGCATGAGTACATCCACCTGTTTGGCGACACGCCGGCGTTTATCGCAAACCGCGTGGACTTTGCGGTGGAGCGGTATCACGAGAGCCTGCTGCCGCCGTATTTCCGGGAGCTCTCGAAGTACACGAATCAAGGGGCGTACTCGTGGGACGCGCCCGGGCACATGGGCGGTGTGGCGTACCTGAAGCACCCGATCGGCATGGAGTTTCACCGGTTCTTTGGTGAGAACCTGCTGCGTGCGGATTTGGGGATTTCGACGGCGCCCCTGGGGTCGTGGCTGGATCACATCGGGCCGCCGGGAGATTCGGAGCGGAATGCGGCGCGGATATTCGGGGCGGACTGGACGTTCTATGTGCTGGGTGGATCGTCGACTTCGAACCAGATCGTTGGGCATGGTGTCATCGCGAACGATGACCTGGTGCTGGCGGATGCGAACTGCCACAAGTCGATCGCGCATGTGCTGACCGTGACCGGAGCGCGGCCGGTGTACTTCAAGCCGACGCGCAATGGGTACGGGATGATCGGACTGGTGCCGCTGCGGCGATTCAGCCCGGAGTCGGTGCAGGAGTTGATTGCGAAGAGCCCGTTCTGCGTGGGCGCGCGATCGAACAAGCCGACGTATGCGGTGGTGACGAACTCGACTTATGACGGGCTGTGCTACGACGTGAACAAGGTTGTGGAGCAGCTTGCGCAGAGCGTGCCGCGGGTGCACTTCGACGAGGCCTGGTATGCGTATGCGAAGTTCCACGAGCTGTATGAAGGGCGCTTTGCGATGGGCGTGCCGGACGAGATGCCGAACCGGCCGGCGATCTTCGCGGTGCAGTCGACGCACAAGATGCTGGCCGCGTTTTCGATGGGGTCGATGGTGCATGTGAAGCTGAGCGACCGTGCGCCGATGGACTTCGACCAGTTCAACGAGGCGTTCATGATGCACGGGACGACCTCGCCGTTTTACCCGCTGATTGCGTCGCTGGACGTGGCGGCAGCGATGATGGACGAGCCTGCCGGACACACGCTGATGCAGGAGACGATCTCCGATGCGGTGAGCTTCCGGAAGGCGATGTCGTCGGTGGCGCACCGGCTGCGCAGGGCGGCGTCGAACGGCGATGGATGGTTCTTCCGGTTGTATCAGCCGGAGTTGGTGGTCGATCCTGACACGGAGCAGAGCTATGTGTTGGAAGAGGCGCCCGACCGGTTGCTGATGACGGAGCCGAGTTGTTGGACGCTGAAGCCGGGCGACAGCTGGCACGGGTACCAGGATGAGGATGTTGCGGACGAGTATTGCCTGCTCGATCCGACCAAGGTGACGATCCTGATGCCGGGGCAGAACTCGCAGGGCACGATCGAGAAGTGGGGCATCCCGGCGGCGCTGCTGGTGGAGTTCCTGGATGGGCGGCGTGTGGAGATCGCGCGCAACGGCGATTACACGGTGCTGGTGCTGTTTTCTGTGGGTACCAGCAAGGGCAAGTGGGGAGCGCTGCTTGAGAATCTGTTTGAGTTCAAGCGGCTGTATGACACGGATGCTGAGCTTGCGGAGGCCATGCCGGAGCTGGTGTCGCGGTTTCCGCAGCGGTATCGGAATGTCACATTGCGCGAGCTGAGCGACGAGATGCATGCAGCGATGGTGGAACTAAACCTGCCGGGGCTGGTGAACGCGGCGTGCGATGAGGACTTCGATCCGGTGCTGACGCCCGCGCAGGCATATCAGAAGCTGGTGCGCGGCGAGACGGAAAAGGTGCCCTTTGAGGAGATGGCGCAGCGGATCGCGGCGGTGATGCTGGTTCCGTATCCGCCGGGCATCCCGATGTGTATGCCGGGTGAGCGGCTTGGGGATCCGAACAGCCCGGTGATGAAGCTGATCCTGGCGATGCATGAGTTTGGGCGGCGGTTCCCGGGCTTTGAACGCGAGACGCATGGGATCGAGACGGACGAGTATGGGAAGTACTGGATGCGCGCGGTGATCGAGAATGAGGAGCAGCGGGCCGCGGCGAGCAGGCGCGAGGTGGTGCCGGACCCGGAGCCTCAGAAGCTGGAATCGAAGCCGATCCGGAGGTCGACGGAGTAGACGGAGAGAAAGAACAAGAGAGGCGCGCTGGCCCGAAGGTGGGAGCGCGCCTTTTGTTTTGGAGTTGGTTCGGACACAAGTGACGGACGGGAGTTATCTGGCCGAAGAAGCGACTATCAACGCTCTGCACGTGGGCTCAGCCGGCGTGCGGTGGCGTGGTCGCTGGAAAAAGGGAGGTAAGGTCCGATGAAACCGACGTTAGCTGCTGGTGTGACTCGTGATTTTGTGAGTGCCACGCCCCAAGATGCACGGCTTGGGTGCGATTCTGGTCAGTCCGTTGTTCTTCCTGTGCTCGCTTCTAACAACGGTGCCTCGTCTGCGCGAGGGAGGCCTGGACAGCGGCGGTGTGCGGTCGCGCCATTTTTCGGCCACGTCGTGAAGCTTTGCAGGGATGCGGTCGCGAGCCCCGCGATAGGGCTACCTGATCTCGACGATCCCCGGAGCGATGGCAGGAAAGCGGTCGAACTCCTGCGGATCGTGGCCGGGGACGATCAGGCGCGGGGTGCTGGCGAGCGAACGCATGCGGTCCTGCGCTTTCAGGTTGGATGTTGCGTCGAGCGTCTGAGCGATCGGGAGGTGTTTGTCGAGGTTCTGGTAGAGGTACATGTTGTCGGACGCGAGCACGACGGTGCCAGAGGCGGTGGGGACGGTGACGAATTGTGAGGCGAAGGTGTGTTTGCCGCCAATGTAGGCGTGGATGCCGGGCAGAATCTGCTGATCGTCGCCGTTCACGAAGGAGACGCGGCCGGCGAGGTTGAGCTTGACGACGGCCAGTACATCGTCGGGATCGATGCCGCCGTGGGTGCGCTTGGACTGCCAGGCTTCGCCGGTGTAGTAGGTGTACTCGTCTTTCTGTAGCCAGATGCGCGCATTGGGAAAGAGATCCATGCCATCGGCGTGGTCCCAGTGCATGTGGGTGAGGATGACGTCGGTGATGTCTTCGGGCTTGAGGTTCAGTTTCGCGAGGGTTTGGGTCGGTGTTTCGAAATCGCGGACGGTCCAGGATTTGAAGAACTGCGGGCGGTAGAAACCAGAATCGACAAGGATGGTGTGGCCGTTGCCGCGGACGAGCCAATAGATCATGGCTATATCGATCTTCTGGGTTTTATCGGCGCCAGCGACGAGGCCGGCGAGTGGGAAGTCCGGGAGGGTGGCGTAGCGGATGGCGTCGATGGTGTACAGCGGCTGCGTGGAGGGTGCGGTGGTGGCGGGGCTGGGTGTCTGGCCGTGACCGATGTATGTAAGTGCGAGGAAAAGAATGAGGCAGCAGGTGCAGGACTTCCGCATGAGGCCAAGATACACGGCAGGCGCGGCGGATTCGAGCAGAGCACGCGCAGGTCGCTTGGGCGTAGTGAGTTCGCGTCTGCGCGGGCGGGCCGAGGTTGCGCGCGCGGCAATCTCAATGAGAGTTGAGGATGTCCGCGGCGTAGAGCTGCATGACACTCTCGGGCACAGCGCCGGTGGCTACGTGGACGACCTTGCCAGAGGCGTTGAGGTACAAGGTGGTCGGCAAGGAGGGGACGTGGCCGAAGATGCTGCGAAGGGCCGGGGAAGGCGCGACCAGAGGGTACGAAACCGTCTTGGTCCTGGTCAGTGCGCGCGCTGCATCGAGGGCGTCTGCGTCATCTTCGACGCCGATCACAGCGATCTCTGGATGTTCGCGCTGCAGGGCTTCGAGTGCGGGCATTTCCTGCCGACAAGGTGGGCACCATGGTGCCCAGAAGTTGAGCACAACGGGTTTGCCGGCGATGGTGGAGTCTGGAAGCGGGGTGCCGTCGAGCAGGTGAAGACGAAGGCTAACGACGTTTACGGTGCGGGGTGGTCGATAGACGTAGCTGCGGAGAAAGAGGTAAGCGGCAGCGCCGAGGAAGAGCAAGGCAGGGAGGCGCCGCAGTGGTGATTTGCTCATCTGTGCCGCCGGCTCGTCATGGCTGGAAGGAAGTGCGGAGGGCCGCTGCAGGTGGTTGGCTCGCGACAGGGCGAGAGGTACGGCGTGGACGATGGGCGGCTAGAGTTGGCGCCGATTTTCGAGGGCGCGGGTCATGGTGATCTCGTCGGCGTACTCGATGTCGGAGCCGGCGGGGACGCCAGTGGCGATGCGCGTGATGCGGAGATCGGGGCATTGCGCGTGGGTCTGGTCGGCGAGATAGCGGGCGGTGGCTTCGCCTTCGGTGGTGGGTGAGGTGGCGATGATGAGTTCTTCGGCGAGTTCGAGGCGGGGCCAGAGGTTGGTGAGGCGGAGTTGTTCGGGGCCTACGCCGTTGACCGGTGAGAGTGTGCCGTGGAGGACGTGGTAGACGCCATTCCAGCTGCGGGTCTTTTCGATCGCGGCGATGTTGGTGGGCTCTTCGAGGACGCAGATGAGGCGTGTGTTGCGTGTGGGACTGGTGCAGTAGCCGCAGGGGTCGACGTCGGTGACGTTGTTGCAGATGGAGCAGAGGCGGAGGGCTTGTTTGAGGGCCTGTATCGCTTGGGAGAGGGCCTGCGCGTCGTGGTCGGACGAGCGAAGGATGTGAAAGGCGAAGCGTTGCGCGGTTTTGGTGCCGACGCCGGGGAGCTTGCGGAGCTCTTCGATGAGACGAGTTAGAGGCGGGGCAAAGCGAGTGGACATGCTTGAGTTGTGGGTTATGCGGTGTTGGTTGATCGTGGTCGGTGGCTATTGGTTGGTGGTTTGGATGCGGGCGCGCTTCGCCCACAGCGACGCTACGACGGATCTCTCAAGTAACAACGAAGGGCTCAAAGGCCAGGGAGACCGAGGCCACCGAGGAGATCGCCGCTAGCGGCTTGCATGGCTTCGTCGGCTTTGCGGCTGGCTTCGTTGACGGCGACGAGGATGAGGTCTTCGAGCATGGTGATGTCACCTGCTGCAGCGGAGGCTGCGGCGGGCGTGATGGTGAGCTTGAGGAGCTCTTTGCGGCCGTTCATGCGGACCTCGATGGCACCGCCGCCGGAGCTGGCTTCGACGACCGTGGTATCCATCTTCTGTTCCATGCTCTCGCGCATCGCGGTGGCCTGGGAGAGCATTTCCTGCATTTTGCTGAAGTCCATTGGGCGTTTGCCTTTCCTGGGGCTCTGGTTCAGGTGCGAGCGAACAGCAGATGCCTTCGCGTCGTTACCGATGACAACGAAAAGACGATTAGGGGGGCGACACGGAAGCGGAGTCGGTCGGACTATTCTTTGTCGCGGAGGTCGATGACGTTGGAGATTTCGGCGGAGAAGAGGCGCTTGGCTTCCTGGACGAGGGGATGCTTTTCGGCGAGCTCCGCGGCGCTGCCCGCGGCTGCGGCACGGGGTGTTTTGGGTTTGGCGGCGCCGTTTGCGGCGGGAGCGCCGGGGAGGAGTTTGACTTCGAGTTGTGCGGCGCCGCTGTTGCGCAGCGTGGTTTTGAGGATCCGGTCGGCTTCTGTGTTGATGACGACCGGGAGCATGGTTTTCGAGAGTGTGGTCTGGATCTCGACGGTGTTGCCGTTGAGGGTCCAAGTGGCGTCTTCGAGTTGTTCGGAGGCGGAGGACTGGCCCTTGGTGGCGGCTAGTGCGGCGACCGCGGCCGCTTGCAGGGCGGCGATGTCGTGGGATGCGGTGGTCGCCGGGGTCTCAGGTTGGCGCCTGGTCCCGCTGGCAGTTTCGAGGCTCCCGGGATGTCCGGGTTCGGGATTCGTGTGCTGGGCTGGGCGCTTCGATGGTTCGGAAAGCGAGGTTTCGGAAGCGAGACCGTTCGATCGGCTCAGGGCAGGCTCTTGGGCGCCCAGGGTTGATGGCAGTTCGAATTTCTGTGGCTCGCCTGAGGCCACCTTAGCGCGACGCGGCCGGCGGCGAAGGCGGGGCACCCGGGGTTTGAGCGGCACCCTGGGCGGGCGGAGTGTACGTGGGGACTGCGCCGGGTTTTGGAGCTTGTGGCTCACCTGAGCGGACCGTAGCGGCCGGTGAGACTGGCGGCGAAGGTGGGGCACCCGGGTTCGGTGGGGCGCCCGTGGTTTTCGGCGCTGGCGGTGGGGTGGGGCGTGGCGGTGTTGGCGTCCCGGCGCCGAGCTGGCTGAGGATCTCTTCCACCGGCACGAGACGTTGGACATGGACCAGCTTGAGGAGGCCTAGTTCGAGGTGAAGGCGCTGCTCTTGCCGGTAGCCGAGGTCGTCGAAGGTGCGGAGGAGGATGGAGAGGAAGCGCGAGAGCTCTTCTTCGGTGAAGTTGCCGGCGGCGCGGGCGGCGCGGCGGCGTTCTTCGGCGGAGATCTGGAGGAGTTCGGCGGCTATGCCGTGCGCGTCGGCTTCGGGGCTGAGCGCGGTGATTTTGGCGACCACGCAGTTGCGGAGGAAGCGGACGAATTGGCGTGCGATCTGCTGGGCGCCGTTGCCGGCGTCGAGGAGACCGCCGAGCACGCCGAGGACTGCGGCGGAGTCGTTGTTGTGGACGGCGGTGAGGATCTCTTCGAAGACGACGTTGGAGACCGCGCCCATGAGGGAGCGGACTTCGGTGAGTTCTACGTGAGGGCGGCCGTTCTGCTGCGGAGCGGAGGCGATGGCCTGGTCCATGATGGACAGGGCGTCGCGCATGGAGCCGTCGCCGGCTTCGGCGAGAAGGCCCAGGGTGGCGTCGTCGACGTCGATGTTCTCGTCGGTGGAAATCTTGCGGAGCTGGCCGACGATCTCGTCGAGCTTTACGGCGTGGAAGCTGAAGTGCTGGCAGCGCGAGCGGATGGTTTGGGGGATGTCCTCGGGCTGCGTTGTAGCCATCATGAAGACGATGTGCTCGGGAGGCTCTTCGAGGGTCTTCAGGAGGGCGTTGAAGGCGGCGTCGGTGATCTGGTGCGCCTCGTCGAGGATGATGATCTTGAAGCGGTCGCGCGCGGGGCGGTAGCGGGCCGCGTCGCGGAGTTCGCGGATCTCGTCGATGCCGCGGTTTGTGGCGGCGTCGATCTCGAGGACGTCGACAGCGTTGCCGGAGCGGATCTCGGTGCAGGAGTTGCAGACCAGGCAGGGCTCGGGGGTGGGGCGGAGTTCGGAGCCGATGGGGTTCTGGCAGTTGAGGGCGGACGCGAGGATGCGCGCGATGGTGGTTTTGCCGATGCCGCGATGGCCGGAGAAGATGTAGCCGTGCGCGATGCGGTCCTGTGCGAGCGCGTTGAGGAGCGTGCGCGTGACGTGGTCCTGCCCGACGACGTCGGAGAAGCGAAGCGGGCGGTATTTGCGGGCTAAGACTTGGTAGGCCATCGGGCGCGAGCGGGGCAGAGTGCCCGAGGTCTGATTGTATCGCCCGGGTTTGTGGGTCGGGTGGTGCGTCTCGGCCGGGCGACCACACGGAAGTTTCGCGTTGACAAGCACCTGAGGCCCGGATAGGTTTTGACCGATTCCGAAGGCATTGCGTGGCCGGTTGCGAGCCGAGGGGAGTCTCTGTGTCAGAGAAGCGGATGAGAGGTTTAGGCGTGACGCGGCGCTGGCGTCGCGGAGTTGCCGCGGTCGGCGTATGTGTGGCGCTGATCTCCGGTTGCAAGACCTCGGCCGATGCCGCGGCGGCGTCGACGCAGATGGCGCTGACGACGAAGTTGTTGTCGGACTACTACGGTGCGCTGGGAAAGCTTGTCGCGGACACGGATCAGATTTATGCGATCAATCAGGTGCTTTTTGCGAAGCCGTATGCGCCGGAGAACCAGGCGCGCGTGAAGAAAGTGGAGGACGAGCTTGCGGCGAGGAAGAAGCTGGCGGCCGATTTCTCGGAAGTCTCGGAGCAGTTCGCAAAGTTGGCGGACTCGAAGGCTCCCGCGGATATTGCGAAGTCCGCGGAGACGCTGCAGGAGGATGCTGCGAAGCTGGCGGGTGTGACGGAATCCACGGATGCGCAGAGCGGGATTCAGAAGGCGCTGGAGTTCCTGGCTACGGCTGTGAAGGAAAAGCGAGAGCGCGATGCGGCGAGGGCGATCGATCAGGCGACACAGGGTTTGAGCCAGCTATTCGAGAAGGAGATGCCGGTGTGGAGTTCGACGGAGACCGATCTACAACGAGTTTGCAAGCCAACTGGCGAGCGACCTGGTGGACCAGAACGCAATCGACAGCGCGGCGATGTTGAGCGTGGCGCTGGAGCCGTATGGGTTGAGGCCGTCGGAGATCTCAGGCGATGTGAACAAGCGGCTGGCCCCGTTGGCGAAGCAGCAGATCACGGCGCGGAAGGCCGCGGCCACGAAGTCGTATACCGAGGCGACGGAGGCGATGAAGCAGTCGCTGGACGAGATGGGTCAGCGAATTCATGCAGTCGCGGAGGACAAGGCCATGAACTTTCGGCTGGCGCCGCCGACGCTTGCGACGGTGGAAGAGTGGGTGCGGCAGGTGAGTGCGAAGTGAGGTTTGAGCCGAGGCTCGAAGCCGGGAAGGATGTGCTGTGGCAAACGCGTTAGCCGAGGTGCAGGATACGTTTGTTTCGCTGAACGCGAACTACACGATGCTGAGGGTCGCGTGCCGGAGCGACGCGGAACGGCAGGAACTCGCAGATCGTTATACGAAGGCGCAGGCGGAGTACTACGACTGCGTGAACAAGATGCTGTCGGACGATGATGCCGAGGTGGCGACGCTTTGCAAGGAGTTGACGGATGCCAACAAGGGGATCAAGAACTCCATCCAGATGATGGGGGAGATCAGCAAAGTGATCGACATCATCGACACGGCGCTGAATATCGGAGCGCAGCTGCTGGTCAAGGCGGGTGTGGCGCTGTGAGGGGCTTCGGTCGAGGCTAGGCGCTGTGGCCCTCGCACTTGAGTACGCCGAGGAACTTGGTCCAAGGGCCGACCGCTTCGCGGTGTTGATATGCCATCACGCGTGAGATCTGGTGCAGGTGACTGAGGTCGTGCACGGCCCAGGTCGCGATGAGGTTGCCGAGGGTTACGGCACCGAGGGCGGGGTGCCGGCCGGGGCGGTCGAAGTCGCGGGGCTGCAAGTTGCGGGCGCGTAGTTCGGTGAGATTTTCGGCGCGAATCTGGGCGAAGTCGTCGAGCAGATCGGTCGAGCGGCTTGCGGACGGCGTGTCCTTGAACATGGACTCGCGGTCGAAGGGCTCGAACGGGCGCGTGTCGCCGTGTTGCAGGATCAGATCGATGCGCTGCATCCAGTCCTTTTGCTCGGCGTGGACGAGGTGACCGATGACGTCGTAGACGGTCCAGGAGTCCGGGCCTTCGTTGTGCTGCGTCCATGTGTCGGGCAGGCCGCGCAGAAGCGCGTTGAGGGCGGCGGGCGTGCGTTCGAGCAGCGCGATGGAGTCCTGGAGGTCGTAGTTCATGGGCACTCGGCGAGTAGCGTTAGAGGTAGCTGAGCCACCAATCGTGGCGGCGGGCTTTGAGTCGGCTGAACCAGCGGCAGGGAAGGTAGAGCGCGGCTACGACGGCTATCCAAATGAGGTAGATGGTCGGCAGCGAGAAGCCCCACCACGCGGGCGGTGCGCCGAGCGACGGAATGGGGACGTGCAACTGGTAGGCCCTGAGCAGGCCGATGGGGATGACGAGCAGATGCGCGAGCCAGAGATGGAGGACGAAGTAGAAGAACGGGACTCGGCCGTAGACCTCGATCACGTCCAGCGCGCGTTTGAGGACGCCGCGCTCGAGGAGGAGATCGCCGAGCGCGAAGAGCAGGAGAAGGATGCCCCATGTGGCGAGCACGAACTGGAGTGAGGGCGGGTACTTGGTGACATCGAAGAACGACATCGCTGTTCGTGCGGGCGTGGCGAGGTGCTTCCAGGGGAATGGGTCGCCGTAGACGTTTGCGAAGCGCAGGACTGTGAAGGCGGCGAGGAAGACGACGCCGAGGATCACGGAGATTCGGCGGCGGCGATGAGGTGCCATGAGGACCACGGTGCCGAACGCGTAGCCGAGAGCCATTACGGCGGACCAGGGGATCAGGGGGTAACCGACGATCGCGAGCAGATGATTGCCGTGCATCATCGGGCCGCGCTGGTAAAGAAGGATCCAGAGGTTCGCGAAGGGGCCGAAGCGTTCGGCGCTGACGTGATCGAGCAGGTTGTGGAAGAGCAGGATGGCGGCGCCGTAGAAGGCGACCCAACGCACGGGAAGGAACTGCAGGCCAGCGAGGAGGATCATGCTGGCGCCGATGACCCAAAAGACCGTAAGGATCCGAAGGCTGTAGCTGAAGGTGATCGCCGGGCCGATGAGGGCGACTTCTACGAAGATGAGCCAGAGGCCGCGGGTGACGAGGCGCGATGCGATCTGGTGGGATGAACGGCCGCGGTTGCGCTGGAGGTAGACGGCGGTTCCGGCGAGCGCGACGAAGCCGGGCGCGCAGAGGTGGGTGATCCAGCGGGTGAAGAAGAGCGCGGGCCAGGATTTCGTGGCGTCGGTCGGGATTGAAGTTGGCGTTGGTGAAGAAGTCTCGAACGTGGTCGAGCGCCATGATGATCATGATGAGGCCGCGCAGGAGATCGACCGAGGCGATGCGCGGGCGGGTGGTGGCGGGGACGGAGAGGTTGGGCGCGCTAACGGTGCTCATGAGTATCGGGGTCGAGAGCGTTTGAGGAAAAGTACTGGGTGCAACGCTCGAGGTCCAGCGCAAAGACCGGAAGGTTCGAAGCTCCTGTGCCCGTCAACTCACTCGGTTCTCCATGTGACTGTGTTCGCAGATCGCTGGCCGTCGGGGCCGATCTCGTCTGCCAGTAGACGCCGCAGGAGATCCTGCGCACTGAGCGTGAGTGCGGATTTTGGCACGATCCGCATCAGCATGCCGCTGCGAAGCACGAAAACGCTCCTGCCTTCCACCCACCTCTCACGCCGGGCCACTCGGCGAAGCCGAAGCCCTGGCCGGGGATCTTTGAGTGAACGCCGCTTTGATCGATGCGGACGCTGATGTTCGTCAGGTTGGCTCTTTCTTTCAGGTACCGCTTCTGTAGCGCGCGACGCTGTATTGGGCCGATGAAAAGCACGACCAGGGCCATCACCGGGAGGACAACGGCATACACCGGAATCGTTGCCAAATCGATTGGACGGGGCTGGGTGAACACAACGAAGCAGGTGGAGACGAGGGAAAGCCCAGCCAGAGGCCACCGCATCGGCGTGTCTTCCTGAAATCATCTTTCTGGTATAGGTACTGCGCCTCCAGGTACTCGGGCCTGGTGAGTGAGTACGTGGTCTCGATCACGATAGTTGCGACGCCTTGCGGTTGGCTGCACGGGTGAGCAGGCGAGCGCGGCGGGCGAGTTCGCGCTCGGAGTACATGGTGCCTCGGCAGTTGGAGGCACCGCAGTAGCAGGGTGCTTCCTCGTCGAGGTCGGAGTCGTAGAGGTGGTAGTCGTAGACGAGTTCTTCGCCGGGGGCGATGCCGCGGAGGGCGCGGATGAAGATGCGCTCGTCGATCTCCTCGGTCTCGCAGTTGGCGGCGCAGGAGTGGTTCATGAACATGGCGGTGGAGAAGCCGTCGATGACGTCGCCCTCCTCGCCGAAGCCGAAGAGATAGGTGACGGGGCGGCCGCCGTAACGTTCGTCGGCGACGGTCTTGGGGATGCGTGGGCCGTCGTATTCGGCGATGATCTGGTCTTCGCGGATGGGATCGAGTGTGTAGCAGCCGGCGGCGTGGATGTCTGAGGAGCGAATGACGAGCCGGGGCGGCGTGGAGCGGGAGGTGCGGGGCTTCGGTTGCCCGGCCTTGGTGCGCGGCATGGGGCGAGTGTAGCAAGAAGACAGGAAGTAGGAAGACAGGAAGTAGGAAGAAGGAAGTAGGAAGACAGGAAGTAGGTAGTAGGTAGTAGGGAGTAGAGGATGAGCGAGTTGGCGTCGGGCAGGGTTGGGTGGTTGTTCCGGGGCTAGGGCTCATTGAGATGGTTGCGCTATGCCGTTGGGACGGTTTGCCGTCTAATGGGTGTATGGGTTTGAAGGGCGAATGCGGTGGGGAGCTTGCGCTGGGCTGGCGCGGTGCTGCTGGTGTCGGCGGCGGTTGCGCGTGCGCAGACGCCTGCTCCGCAGCAGCAGCCTACGTGCGGCCTTGTGAAAGACGCTAACGGGAATCTTGTTGTTGACCCGAACTGTCCGACGAACACGCCGCGCAGCCAGACGCCGGCCGCGCCTACCGCGCCTGCGGCACAGCGGTTTCCGTTTCCGGGGGAGAAGAGCGCGCCGCCTGCCGAGAACGCCCCGACGCCCCAGAGCACGGCGCCTGTGACGGATCCAAATGCGCCGGCGGCGAAGCGATTCCCGTTCCCCGGTGAGAGTGGTGCTCCTGCGAATCCGGCTCCGGCGGGTGTGCCGGGGCAGCCGCCGTTGCAGGATGCGGGGAGTTCTGGCTCGAGCAGTTCTGGAGCATCGAGTTCGAGCAGCAGTTCGTCTTCGAGTGATGCGGAGGGGAATACGGGATCGCAGGCGGCGCATCCGGATTCAACCGACCCTGATGATCCGGCGGCGGACCCGGCGAAGATTGAGGCCGCCCGACGGGCACGAAGGAAGAGGGCCGAGCCGCCTCCGCCGACGCCGTCGCAGCAGGAGCAGGAAGACGTGCAGGTCGCCGGGTTTTACCAGAACGACGGCAACTACCAGGGCGCGTACATGCGGGCGAAGGATGCGGTGACGCTGGACAAGGATGATGCGGCGGCGCACCTGGCGTTGGCGGAGTCGGCGCGCAAGCTGGGCAAGCTGGATGAGGCGGAGAAGGAGTACAAGCAGTGCCTGGGGCTGGATCCGGTACCGAAGGTGCGGAAGGTGGCGGAGAAGGCGCTGAAGGAGATGACCGGCGGCGGTGGTTAAGCAGGGTGAATCGCAAACGCGGTGTTCGCAGCAGACGCAGTGTTTGCGCGGCGTGCGGTTACGAAGAGCGCGTGGAACCGGGATACGGGCGTTTGAGGAAGTTGGGTTTCTCTGTGGGAAGCGGGCGCGGGGCGGCCCGCTTTTTTGCTGCGGGTTTCCCGGCGGCGCCGTTGGCGGTTTGGCTGTGCGTCGCGGCGCGGGCGGCCGCGAGGTCTGCGCGGCGGTTCGGGGTCGGGCTCGAGCTGGTCTGGGACCTGGAGGTATCGGCGGAGGTAGCGGAGGGGCTCTTCGGCGAGCGCCATCTGCTGCAGGTGGTAGCGCCAGACGTCCGGCCGGGCGGAGCGGCGGATGAAGGGCTTGCGTTGGATGGTGCGGACGCTGCCGTCGGGCATGACGCGGTCGAAGCTGGCGGCGGGCAGTTCGAAGGTGATCTCGGTGCCGGTCTTCCAGAAGTTCGAGGCGAACTCGTGGCTGAAGAGGAGGGCGTAGTAGCGGCGCTGGCCGTCGA
This sequence comes from uncultured Verrucomicrobiae bacterium, assembly GCA_963795955.1. Classification (GTDB taxonomy): domain Bacteria; phylum Acidobacteriota; class Terriglobia; order Terriglobales; family Acidobacteriaceae; genus Granulicella. The sequence goes on along the minus strand of CAWCJK010000005.1, from coordinate 25,304 downwards.
GGAGGCGGAGAGCGGCTTCGGCGTTGATCCAGGGCAGGCCGAGGCGCGCGGTGTACCAGCGGCGAAATTCGAACCCGTTGGTATGGGCGCGGCCTACGACGAGTTTTAGAAGCTCGAAGCGCGTCATTCGCTGCAACGAGATTACAAGGTCAGGGCTCGAAGGTGGTTTCGCGGCGGATGCGATCGCGGAGATCGTCGCTGGTGTAGCTGGCCGGGCCTGTGGGTGTGGCGAGGGCGGTTTGCGGGTTCCGGCGCTTCCAGAGGCGCAGCAGAAAGACCACGCCAGCGATGCCGAGCGCAAGGACCGCGAAGGGCATGATCCAGGCGACGAGGTCGAAGCCGCCGCGGATGGGGGCGGCGAGGACGGTGGGGCCGTACTTGGAGGCGAACCAGTTGAGGATGTTCGTGTCGCTGAGGCCGGCGGTCATCTGGTTGTGGAGTTCGGTGATCATGCCGGCGGAGTCAGGGCAGCCGACGTGGTTGCACTCGAGGAGGATCTCGGCGCAGCCGCAGGGGCACATGAGCTTGTGACCGAGGTGGTCGAAGCGCGTGGACGGTGTGCCTGCGCCGAGCATGGTGATGGCGGCGATGAAGATGATCGCGAGTTGGAGGAGGCGCTTAGGCACGAGTGGCCTCGGTGGAGGATCGTGCGACTACGACTGCGGGTCTCTCCGCTGCGCTGCGCTCCGGTCGAGATGACAGGCCATCTGCGGGTGGCGCGAGCTTCGACGCGCTGGGATCCGGGTTTGAGCGAGGGGACGAGCGCGATGGCGGTGCCGAAGATGACGATGCCTACGCCGATCCAGATCCAGTTGACGAGCGGGTTGAGGAAGACCTTGATGGTGGGCTTGTCGGTCTGGCGGTCGCGGCCTTCGAAGACGACGTAGAGGTCGCGGGCGAGGGTGGAGTGGATGGCGACGACGGTGGAGGCCTGGGCGTGGTCGGTGTCGGGGAAGTAGACGCGGCGCTCGGGGGTGAGCTGGGTGACCTTTTTGTTGCCGTGGTAGAGGTCGAGCAGGGCGTAGTCGGTGTCGTAGTTGCCGTTGGAGTCCTGCGAGTAGCTGTTGCAGACGATCTTCCAGGAGCCGATGGAGAGGGAGTCGCCGAAGCCCATCTCCATCTCGCGGGATTGGTTGAAGGCAGCGCCGGCGAGGCCGATGAACATGACGACGATGCCGAAGTGGATGAGGTATCCGCCGTAACGGCGGGTGTTGCGGCGCGTGAGCAGGAGGGCGGAGGAGGCCAGGTTCTTGCCCGTTTGGGTGCGGAGGACGCCGGCGCCGCGGAGGAACTCGGAGACGATGGCGACGAGCACGCCGGCGGAGAGCGAGAGGCAGACGAGGGCGTAGATGGAGCTTGTGGGGTCGTCTTCTGCCCAGGGGCGAAGGCCGGTGGCGATGAGGATGATCGCGGTGAGCAGGATGGCGCTGCAGGGCAGGAGGAGGTTGCGGCGGATGGCGCGCAGCGAGGTGGAGCGCCAGGCGAGCAGCGGGCCTACGCCGGTGAGGAAGATGAGGCCGAGGCCGATGGGGACCATGACGCGGTTGTAGAAGGGCGGCCCCATGGTGACCTTGCTGCCCTGGACGTACTCGCTGAGGACGGGGAAGAGCGTGCCCCAGAGGACGGTGAAGCAGGAGGCGAGCAGGATGAGGTTGTTGAAGAGGAAGCTAGGACTCGCGGGAGACGAGGGATTCGAGGCGGTTCTCGGACTTGAGGTGGTCCTTCTGCTTGAAGAAGGTGAACAGGCAGACGCAGAAGACGATGAGGAGAAACGTGGTGAACCAGTTGCCGATGGAGCTTTGCGCGAAGGCGTGAACCGAGCTGACGAGGCCGGAGCGCGTGAGCAGCGTGCCGAGGACGGAGAGCAGGAAGGTGGCGAAGATGAGCCACACGTTCCAGACCTTCATCATGCCGCGCTTTTCCTGCATCATGACCGAGTGCAGAAAGGCGGTGCCGGCGAGCCAGGGCATGAGGCTGGCGTTTTCTACGGGGTCCCAGCCCCAGTAGCCTCCCCAGCCGAGGACGGCGTAGGCCCAGTGCATGCCGAGGCAGATGCCGCAGGTGAGGAAGAGCCAGGTGACCATGGTCCAGCGGCGGGTGATGTGGATCCACTTTTCGCCGGGGTAGCGCATCATCAGGGCGCCGAGCGCGAAGGCGAAGGGCACGGAGAAGCCGACGTAGCCGAGGTAGAGCATCGGCGGGTGGATGACCATCTCCGGGTATTGGAGGAGCGGGTTGAGCCCGAAGCCGTCTGCGGGGGCGACGCCGCCGGCGACGATGGCGAAGGGCGGCGCGGCGAATACGAGTAAGAGGCAGAAGAAGACCTGGATGCCGGCGAGGATGGTGCGAGGCGTAGGCCGAGAGGGTGATGTCGACCTTGTGGCGCAGGCGGAGGACGAAGCCGTAGGCGGAGAGCAGCCAGGCCCAGAGCAGCAGTGAGCCTTCCTGGCCGGACCAGAGCGCGGAGAACTTGTACATGGGGTTCAGCGCGCGGTTGGTGTGGTGGAGGATGTAGTCGACGGAGAAGTCGTTGGTGAAGGCGGCCCAGATGAGGGCGAAGGCGGCGCAGGAGAGGACGACGAAGCTGGCGAGCCCGGCGCGGCGGGCGGTTTCGCGCAGGCGCTCGGGCGGGACGGCGAGTTCGCGACCGTGTGCGATGGCCCAAAGCGAGAAGCCTCCCGCGCAAAGGCAGTAGGCGCTCAGGGCGAGCGCGAGAAGCAGCGCAAAGCTGCCAAATGCGGGCATCGGGTGCGACATGCGCAAGAGTTCCTTCACCTCCCATTGTCGCAGGAAATGGGGCAGGAAGCGGCTAAACGAGGCTCCGCGACCCGGTATTCGGCTTCGCGCGGGCCGTGGCAGCGGGCGAGCGACGGATATGGCGCGCGACCGACCCGAGAGCAGTCTGGGGCGGCCGATGCGAATGGATCGCAGACCATGAACCACGTGGGTCGTACGGGAAGTCAGACGGGATCGAACGGCACACGTGGTTCAACCACGGATGCGAAACCGCAGTAGAGCGTGCGGGTGGTGCGGCAGGGTGCTGACAGTTAGTCGGCGGTGGCGTGCGCGGTCTTCTCCGCGATGAGGCGATTGACGCTGGCGAGGAGGTTGTCGGGCAGCAGAGGCTTGAGGCGGAAGTGAGACGCCTAGCTGCTGGTACTCGTCTTCGGCTTCGGCAAGGCCGCTGATCACGAGCACGGGCACCTCGGGATCGAAGTCGCGAACCGCAGTCACGAACTCTGCACCAGTCATGCCGGGCATGATGTGGTCGGTGATGATGAGGTCGATGGGCGCGGGGAACTCGCCGTTGCGATATTGCTCGAGCGCGCGCTCGGGGCTCAAGACGGCGATGACGAAGTAACCTGCGCGCTTGAGGATCGTTTGTCGGGTAGCGGCCTGCACCGCGTTGTCATCGATTAGAAGAATGGTGGCTGGCATGCCGATCTATCGTTCCCTGTCTGTGCCGGCGAGGTACGCCGAGCCCTGTTTTACGGTTGGAGTTGTGAGATGCAGCATAACGTCGAAAGGCTGCTCCGGGGAGCGTAAGGACGTATCCCGAACTCCATTCACTCGCTGAGGATACCGCGATCTGTGTCGGGCGCAACGGCTTCCATTCACAAGGCGGCGGCGTTCGGGCTGCAATAATGCCCGTATGAAACGCCGTATGATTCGCCATTACGAGATGCTGCGCAAGATCGGTTCCGGCGGCAGCGGAGTGGTGTTTCTGGCGAACGACACCTTGCTGCAACGACCGGTCGTGCTGAAGCTCTTGAAGCGCGGCGATCAAACTCCGGAACAGATACGCGCGACGCAACTGCGCGAGGCGCGATTGGCTTCGGCGATCGACCATCCCAACGTTTGCTCGATTTATGAGGTGGGCGAGGAGCAGGACGAGGCGTACATCGTCATGCAGTACATCCCGGGCAAGAGCCTGGACAAGGTGATCAGCGATGGCCCAGCGAGCATTCAACTGGTGCTATCGAGTGGTATGCAGATCGCGGATGGGTTGCAGGCGGCGCATAACCTGGGCATCTTCCATCGTGACCTGAAGCCTGCGAACGTGATGCTTACGGACGGCGGCCTGATCAAGATTCTCGATTTCGGCCTGGCTCGGCAGTTGAAGCGAGAGCAGACGGATTTCGATCCGTCCGGGCCGGGGCAGGCCATCTCGCCTGCGTTGCCGGATGCGACGTATACGGCGCGCGGAGGCACCATCGCGTATATGGCGCCGGAGCAGTTTGTCACGGGCCAGAGCAGTGTGCGCAGCGACATCTTCGCGCTCGGTTTGCTGTTGTATGAGCTCGCGAGCGGAAGGCATCCGTTTCATAGGCCGGATGCGCAAGAGCTGCAAAGCATTCGTGCGATTCAGTTTGCTGACCCGCCAGCGCTGCGCGGGATCGTGCCGGAGTTGCCGGTGGAACTGGAGAGCGTGATTCTGCGCTGCCTGGCGAAGCAGCCTGCAGAACGGTATGCGAGTGCGGCGGATGTGCGTGAGGGCTTGCGGACGATTCTGCGGTCGCTGCAACTGGACGTGGCGGCGATGCCCGGCGAGGGTGCGACGTTTATGGCCGCGCAGCAGCGGCTGGACCTGCAGACGCCGGAGGAAGAGAAGCGCACGACGGGCATCCTGTCGATGCTGGCGGAGCGCTTTCGGGATGCTACGGACAGCGATACGGAGCAGCGAACGACGATTGTTGTGCTGCCGTTTATCAACCTGGGGCAGAGCAACGGAACGCCGTTCTATGGCGGAGCGCTGGCGGATGCGCTGGGTGCGCGGCTGGCGAAGATGCCGTCGCTGGTGGTGCGGCCGTCAAGCTCATTGATGAGCCTGAGCACGCGGCAACTGGACCCGCTCAGCGTTGGGCGCAAGCTGCTGGTGGATTTCGTGCTGGCGGGAAGCTTTCTGCGTTCGGAGAGCGGATTTGATCTGAACTGGCAGCTGCTGGATGTGAAGGGCGAGAGCGTTCGCACCGGCGGCTCGATCAGCGTGAAGAGCTTCGATCTGATCTCGGTGCAGACGGAGATCTGCGATGAGGTGTTTGCGGAGCTGCACGGAGCGGGTGCGCTGCAGGGAAACGTGTCGGAGGGATCGGGAACCGCGGCGCTTGGTGATGCGGTCTCTGAGGACTATCTACGCGCCCGTGCGCTGTTGTCGTCGTTTGTCACGCGCACCGGAAGCCGCGATGAACTGGACCGGGCGCGGCAGTTGTTTGAAGACGTGACGGCGCGCGATCCGGGATATGCGCCGGCGTGGGCGGGGCTGGGAATCACGCATCTGCAGTATGCGCGCCATGGGCTTGGCGGACAGATGCATGTGCTGGAGGCGCGACGGGCGTTCGACAAGTCGCTCGAGCGTGATCCGGCCTCCGTTGAGGCGAACCTGTACCGCGTGTACATGCTGCTCTCGCGTGGTGAAAAGGAGAGCGCGCGCCATGGCATTGAGCGGTCTGTTGCAGGATGCCGCGAACGACTGGAACGTGCATCTTGTTGCCGGGCTGACGTTGCGGTTGGATGGCATCTATCCGGAGGCGCTGCAGCAGTTCAGCACGTCGTTGCGGTTGAATCCGGCGAATGCGGCGATGATCTACAACCATCGCGCGCGCGTGTATCAGTACCAGAATCAATTGGAGATCGCGGGGGATGAGATCGAGAAGGGACTGACGCTCGAACCACGTCAGCCTCTGCTTCGGATCTCGTATGGGTATCAGCAGATGCGGCTGGGCCAGCTTGCGAGAGCGATCGACACGCTGGAGAACGTCATTGGCGACGATGCTTCGCTGCGCATCGTGTTTCCGACGATTGCGATGTGCTACGTCCAGCTTGGCGATCGTAAGCGCGCTGCCTCGTTCATCCTTGAAGACGTGCTGGCGGCAGCAGAGGCGGACAGCGAGATGGCCTACAGGCTCGCGACCTACTTTGCTGTGGAGGGCGACGCCAGCGAGGCTCTGCACTGGCTGCGGCGCGCGATCTACCTGGGCAACGAGAACTACCCGTGGTTCAGCATCAACCCGGCGTGGCGCGGCATGGCCGACAATGCTGACTTTCAGCGCGCGCTTGAGGACCTGAAAAAGAGTTACAGGCGCAACCAGAAGAACTGGAAGCGCCTGTTGTCGCAGGTCATTCGATAGGGGTGCGTCGTTACTTTGCCGTGAGCTGCAGCGGTTCGTCGAGGCTGAAGAAGATGGTTGTGCCTTGCGGCAGTGTGGTCTGGCTGTCCTGCTTGAGCCAGAAGATGGTGCCCGCGCCTGCGCCGACGAGGGCACCGACACCGGCGCCAACTCCAGCGCCGAGCGCCGCGCCCATGATGGTTCCAGCGCCTGTGACCGAGCCGATGGCGATGGCGGTCTTCTTCGGATGCGTGTTGGGCTGGATCGCGCCTTCAGCGTTGACGTGTTGGTCCTCGTCGCTCGTGATGCCGGACACGGTCGCGCGCAGCGGATACGACGATCCATCGGGCAATGTGACGGACTCGGCCTGGAGACGGATCGAGGCTGTGCCGTTGATTCGCTTGCCGCCGTGCACCTGCGTCACTCGGCCGTGAATCACTGATCCCGCAGGGAGCAGCACCTCACCCGAGTGGCCTGCATCGGCAAGAAGCTGTGCCGTGAACTCTGTGCCTCGAACCGAGGTTTCGGTCGAGAGTGGCTGATCGAGGCGGGTTTTCAGCACGACGCCTTCGTTTAGCTGATGGGGCACGAGGCGGATCTGGACCACGCCATCGTCTTCGCGCGAAGCGCCTGCGGGCTCGGGCTCATAACGCGCCGTCTCGGCGGGTGCGTATGAGTCCGCAGGGTGGCCCGCGGGAGCGGCCGAGGAAAGAGGCTGGCGTACGATCAAGGCCGGCGTCGGCGTGGCGTCCTGCGTGGGTGCGGGACCCGTAGCGGGGTAGCTGGCGGCAGGTGCGGGGGCAGTCGCAGGATAGCTCTGCTGCGGTGTGGTGGGCGCCTGCGCGGACTGATGCGACGGCATGACGTAGTGGCTGCTCTGCGCGGGCGTAACGGCGGTGCTGTCGTCCTGCTCAGGGTGCGAGACGCCGGTTGTCTGCGCGAGGGCAGAGACAGTGAACAGAGGCAGTGCGACGAACGGCAGCACGGGTTGGAGGTATTTCAACTTCATGGAACCACCCTCCTGGGCGCAGGGATACGTGTGTGCAGGATAGGACCCGCGAGAGGACGCTCGAGGGACGTAAGTTCCTCGCGGAACCAGAGGGGGCATTGCCGGTCTTGATTCCGAGAGGTTTTCTACCGCTGGCGTCGTGTGTCTCTTCAGGATTGAGACACGATTCGCTGGTAGAAGTTCTCGTAAAGCGGGATGATGCGCGAGGCGCAGAAGTTCTTCTGGGCCGTGGCGCGGGCGGCCTTGGCCATCGTCTCAAGGCGGGCGTCGTCGGACAGTAGAGCGGTCGCGGCGCTTGCCATCGCTTCCACGTCGCCCACTGGGAAGAGCAGGCCATCGACGCCATCCTGGATGAGTTCGGGGACGCCGCCCACACGGGTGGCGATCGACGGAACGCAGCACGCCATGGCTTCGAGCGCGGCGAGGCCGAAGCTTTCCATCTCGCTGGGCATGATCATGAGGTCGGCGAGGGGAAGGAGTTCGTTGACGTTCTCCTGCTTGCCGACGAAGTGTGTGCGATCGAGCACGCCGTGATGTTTGGCGAGGTATTCGGCGGCGGAGCGATCGGGGCCATCGCCGATCATGAGCAGGCGTGCGGGGATCTGCTTCGCCACGCGCGCGAAGACCTCGACGACATCGAGGACGCGCTTCACGGGACGGAAGTTTGAGAGATGAACCAGGAGGCGTTCGCCGGGCTGGGCGAACTGCGGACGGCGCTTGGCGACCAGGTCGGGCTTGCGTTCGTAGACGTCGCAGTTGACGAAGTTGCGGATGACTTCGATCGGTCGCGAGATGCCGAAGGCCTCTTCTGTGCGGGTGCGGAGGTGGGCTGAGATGGCGGTAACGCCGTCCGAGCGCTCGATGCCGTAGCGAGTGATGGGGAGATACGAACGGTCGAGGCCAACGAGGGTGATGTCGGTGCCGTGCAGCGTTGTGATGAAGGGCAGACGAATGCCGCGCGCGGCGAGCATGTCATGCGCAAGCAACGCGCTGACGGAGTGCGGGATGGCGTAGTGAACGTGCAGGAGATCGAGCGAGTAGATCTCGGCGACCTCGGCCATGCGGGTGGCGAGGGCGAGGTCGTACGGCGGGTACTCGAACAGCGGGTAGTTGGAGACCGGGACCTCGTGGTAGAAGATGTTGCGCTCGCGACCGGTGAGGCGGAACGGCTGCGAGTAGGTGATGAAGTGGACCTGGTGACCGCGGGCGGCGAGCTCGATGCCGAGCTCGGTGGCGACGACGCCGGAGCCGCCGTACGTGGGATAGCAGGTGATCCCGATCTTCATGCGAGGCTGGCTCCTGTGGCTATGGACGCGGAAAAGCGGCTGCGGACAGCCTGTCGTAATGGATGAGTTCTAGAGCTGGAAGATGCGCCGAACGGTGTTGAGGTGACGGCGGACGATTCCGAGAAGACCGCCAGGAGGGCATCGCGTTCGACCTCACGGGTGTGGCGGAGGCGTGTTGTTACCGCATCAAGGTCGGCGTCGTTGTAGCCGGGATGACAGACGAGTTCCCATGCGCCGTCGGGGAGGGAGTGCGCGATCTGCGCGAGAAGCTGCTGCGTTGAGTTGGCCGGTTGCGGAGATGCCGATGGTGCCGTCCGATGTGCGCACACGGCCGCTGCGGATTGCGGGTTGCGCGAGGAAGCGGCTGCGGAAGAGGCGTGTGACGGCAACGCTGAGCAGACGCGTGGGCTGCGTGTAGCCGAGGCGAAGGCTCCACATGGACTCGAACGGGTTGCGGATCGCGCGTACGCCTGTGGCTTCCGCTGCCTGCAACAGCGGCCCGGCGATCTGGGGAAGCACGTGGGTGTGCTTGTGCGTGTCGAGATGAGTGACGTGGATGCCGGCCTGCTGCAGACGTCGGATCTGCGCGATGGCCTCACGCTCGATGTCGTCAGCGCGGATCCGGCCGCGCAGTGCGGCGACGAGGAAGTTGTTGAGCGATGGGCGGAAGCTGTGGCCATCTTCCCCGATCAGCGAGGGGATCTGGTGTGGCGGAAGGACGGGCACACCGTCGGTGAGGACGATGTGACACCCGACGCCAAGCTGTGGGGCGGTGCGGGCCAAATCGACGGCGTGGTCGAAGGCTGGCCCGGTGGCCATGAGGGTTGCGGAGGTGAGCGCGCCCGCAGCGTGGAGTTCGAGGATGGCGTTGTTGATGCCGCGCGTCAGCCCGAAGTCATCGGCATTGACAATCAGCTGACGCGCCATAGGAGGGTGGTCCTCAGCGATAACGCTGTTGGTGCCACTGCCACGCGCTCTGCATGATGTCATCCAGCTGCGCGTGTTTGGGCTTCCAGCCGAGGGCGGACTTGGCTTTTTCGGAGCTGGCGACGAGGCGGGCGGGGTCGCCTGGGCGGCGGGGTTTGACCTCCGCGGGGATGGGATGACCCGTGATGCGGCGCGCCGAGTCGATGACCTGTTTGACCGAGAACCCTTCGCCGTTGCCGAGGTTGTAGATGAGGCGGGAGTCGTTGTCGAGCGCACGGAAGGCGAGGAAGTGCGCATCGGCGAGGTCGGCTACATGGATGTAGTCGCGTATGCAGGTGCCGTCGGGCGTGGGGTAGTCGTCGCCGAAGATGAGGATCTTTTCGCGACGGCCGAGCGCGACGTCGAGGATGAGCGGGATGAGGTGGCTTTCGGGCTCATGGGCTTCGCCGCGGTTGGGCAGCGCGCCGGCGACGTTGAAGTAGCGCAGCGAAGCGTAGCGGAAGCCATGGATGCGATTGAGCCAGGTGAGCATCTGCTCGACGAGGAGCTTGGATTCGCCGTAGGCGTTTGTGGGCGCGAGCTTCGCGGTCTCGGGGATGGGAACGGCTTCGGGTTCGCCGTAGACGGCGGCGGTGGAGGAGAAGACGAGCTTGTTCACGCCGGTGTGCGAGCATGGCTTCGAAGAGCGCGAGCGTTGAGGCCGTGTTGTTGCGGAAGTAGAGCTCGGGCTTCTTCATCGACTCGCCGGCTTCGATGAGCGCGGCGAAGTGGAAGACGCCGTCGGGGCGTGTGTCGCGAAGGACACTCTCGACGCGTGCGCGATCGGCGATGTCGCACTCGACAAAGGTGGCGCCTTGGGGGATGTACTTGCGCTGTGCGTGGACGAGGCTATCGATGATGGTGACCTGATGGCCTTGCTGAAGCAGCAGTGTAGCGACGGTGCCGCCGATGTAGCCTGCACCGCCGGTAACGATGACATTCATGCTTGGGGTGTCTCCTGGGAGCTTCGGAGCGCGGCGCGAAGAGTTTCGGCGGCGGATTCCGGTGTGATGTCGCGTTGTGGCGAGCCGAGCAGTTCGAAGCCGACCATGAACTTGCGGATGCTTGCGGAACGCAGAAGCGGTGGATAGAAGTGCGCGTGCAGGCACCACTCGGGATGATCGTTGCCGTCCGAGGGCGCGGGATGGAAGCCCATGGAGTAAGGGAATGGAGCGCGGAAGACCTGGTTGTAGCCGCGCGTCACAGTGCTGAGGATGTGTGCGAGGCCGTCCCGTTGTGCCCCGGTTTGTGCCTCGAAGGTAGCGACCGGGGTGCGAGGGATGAGCAGCAGTTCGAACGGCCAGATGGCCCAGAAAGGAACGAGTGCTACCCAGGAATCGTTCTCGGCGACGATGCGGTCGCGCTGCCCAAGCTCGACGGCGAGGTAGTCCGCGAGTAGCGTGCGGCCGTGCTCGCTGAAGTAGGCCTTTTGCGCGGCGAGTTCCAGTGTGGGCTCGTCGGGGATGTGGGCGGTGGCCCAGATCTGGCAGTGTGGGTGCGGATTGCTGGCGCCCATCATGGCGCCGCGGTTTTCAAAGATCTGCACGTAGTGGATATCTTCGCGCGCCCCGAGTTCTTCCGCCTGCTCGGCCCAGACCTCGACGACATGGCGGATGCGCATCGACGTTCATCGTGGCAAGTGTGAGGTCGTGGCGCGGATCGAAGCAGAGAACACGGCAGGTGCCGGGCTCGGTTTCGGCGTGCAGGAGCTTTGAGCCGCCAAGGTCGCCTCTGGACTGCGGGCACATCGGGCTTGAGTGCCGCGAAATCGTTCTCGAAGACAAAGGTGGACTTGTACTGCGGGTTGTGCTGGCCGTTGGCGCGGACGTTGCCGGGGCAGAGATAGCACTGCGGGTCGTAGGTGAGCGCGGGCGTCTGCGGTGTGTTGTCGGTTTCCCCCTGCCATGGACGTTGTGTGCGATGGGGTGACACCAGTACCCAGCTACCGCGCAGCGCGTTCCAGCGGCGGTGTGGTGTATCGCGAAGTGTCTGCTCGAAGTCTGTCATGCGCGCGATGCCTCCGTATTGAGACGCAAAGCGCCGTCGACGGGCTTGGTGACGAAGGTTTCCGCGATCAGGCCGAGTGCCTTGGTGTATTCGGTCTTGAGTGCGGAGGTGAAGGACTCGATGTGGCTGTTTTGGACGAGGTTGACGGTGCAGCCGCCGAATCCGCCGCCCGTGAGACGGGCGCCATAGCAGCCGGGCAGCGTCATGGCCGTATCGACGAGGAAGTCGATCTCTTCGGTGGAGCAGGCGAAGTCGTCGCGCTCACTGGCGTGTGCTATGAGCATGAGTTCGCCGGCCTTTTTTGCGTCTCCGGCTTCTAGGAACTCGCGCATGGCGCGGACGCGGGCGTTCTCCGTGATGATGTGGCGGCAGCGCTTGTAAGCTTCGGGCGAGATGCGGTCACGCACGGAGTTGAGGTCGGCTTCGGTAGCGTCGCCGAGATCGCGGAGACGCGGATGGGCTTTGATGATCGCAGCCTGACCCTCTTCGACCTGCCGGCGTCTTTGGCCATATTCTCCGGCCGCGATCGAGTGCTTCACATGCGAGTTGCAGATGACGACGGAGATATCGGCGAAATCGCCGCGGTCCATCGGGACGTTCTCCGTGCGGAGGTCGCGCGTGTGCAGCAGCAGCGCGTGATCCTGTTCGGCGAGAGTGATGACGGTCTGGTCCATGATGCCGGAGGGTGCACCGACGAAGTTGTTTTCTGCACGTTGGCAGAGCAGCGCGATTTCCGTCGCTGGCAGCTTGACCTGCATGTGCGAGAGCAGAGCGAACGCGGTGGATACCTCGACAGAGGCAGAGGAGCTGAGGCCGCTGCCGAGAGGCACGTTGCCGTTGAGGCGAAGGGTGAATGGAGAGGGGCTGTGGCCGAGTCTGCGCAGCTCGTGGAGCACGCCGACGGAGTAGTCGGTCCAATCGTGCACGGGGCGGAGGTCGTCGCCGGGGGAGAGGGTGCGGCCGGCTTTGAACTGATCGCTTGTGAAGGTGTAGAGGCCGTCGTTCGCCGGTTCGATGGTCGCCTTCGTGTAGAAGGGAATGGCCATCGGCAACACCAGACCGCCGGTGTAGTCGGTGTGCTCTCCGATAAGGTTGACGCGTGCTGGCGCGATCGAGGTATGCGCGCGGTTAGAACTCATGCTGCTCTTACGAGAACACGAGCCATTGGTTTGTGTACAGTGGCGCGTCGCCTTGAGCTCTTGACCGGTGTTCGGCGGCTAGATGTTTTCGGGACGCAGGGCATCGTGGCTGTCGAGCCAGCGGCTGACCGGGTCGGCAGCGACCCGCAGCGAGATGCTCTGGATCTCGTCGCCGACCATCTCGCACAGCATGACGGCGTCACGCATAAGGCCGTCGCCTGCGGCTTTTACAAAGCACGGAAGCAGCCGTGCCGGTGCTGGCGTGTCGCCAGAACGCTGGGTCCTCATGATCTAACCTCCCAAGCTCGATGCGGATGTGCCATGAATAAACGCCGGAAGCGCACTCTGCAAGATGAGAGGTTGAAGCGGTATACGGTCGGATACCACCCTTTCGGGTGATTTTGCCCGGCGGTGATGAGATCCGACCAGAGGATTACGACGAAGGCGACGCTGTGGCGGTGATGCCGATATGCAGCGGTTGCTGCGGGCGAGGCTGCGCAGTAGGGTGAGCGATCTGTCCTTACACAACTTTGCGCGGATCGCTGAGACGGTCGAAGGTGGGCTCGTCCAGAAGGCCGCTCTGAAGGGCGGCTTCGCGCAGGGTTAAGTTGCGTTCGAGCGCCGTGTTGGCGATCTTCGCGGCGTTGTCGTAGCCGATCTCTGGCGTGAGTGCCGTGACCAGGGCCAGGGAGTTGTCGAGGTCCCGCTGAATGTTTCCGCGGTTCAGGGTGAGGCCTTCGATGGTGTGGACACGGAGGTTTTCGCTGCCGTCAGCCAGCAGCCGGGCCGAGTGCAGAAAGTTGCGGATGATGACAGGCCGCATGACGTTGAGCTCGAAGTTGCCCTGGGCGCCCGCGAAGGCTACGGCGACGTCATTGCCAAACACCTGCGTGCAGATCATCACGATGGCCTCGCACTGCGTCGGGTTGACCTTGCCCGGCATGATTGACGAGCCGGGTTCGTTCGCGGGCAGGTTCAGTTCGCCGAGTCCGCAGCGAGGGCCGGAGCCGAGCCAGCGGATGTCGTTCGCGATCTTCATCAGGGCGACTGCCAGCGCGCGGAGTGCCGCGTGCGCGGCGACCATCGCATCGAGGGAGCCGAGGGCGGCGAACTTGTTGGGAGCCGTGGTGAACGGAAGGCCGGTGAGACGGGCGATCTCTTCGGCGATGGCGTCGCCGAAGCCTTCGGGGGCGTTCATGCCGGTGCCCACGGCTGTCCCTCCGGCGGCGAGTTGGTAGAGGCCGGGGAGCGAGGCTTCGACCTGTGCGATGGCAGAGCGGAGTTGTGCGACGTAGCCGGACCACTCCTGGCCGACGGTGAGCGGAACGGCGTCCTGCAGATGTGTGCGGCCGACCTTGATGACGTCGTTCCACTCGTGTGATTTCTGCTCGATCGCCTGCGCCAGCGCATTGATGCTCGGCAGGAGGTGCTGCGTTACGTACAGCGCGGACGCGATGTGCATCGCGGTTGGGAAGGTGTCGTTGCTGGATTGCGAGGCGTTGACGTCCGCCTTGGGGTCGATGGGTTTCTTCGTGCCCATCGTCCCGCCGGCGATCTGGATCGCGCGGTTCGCGATGACCTCGTTGATGTTCATGTGCGTCTGGGTGCCAGAGCCTGTCTGCCAGACGAACAGCGGGAACTCGGAGTCGAGTTTGCCGGCGATGATCTCGTCGCAGACTTGGGCGATGAGTTCGGCTTTCTCGCGCGGCAGCTTGCCGAGCCGAGCGTTGGCGAGTGCGGCGGCCTTCTTCAGATAGCCGTAGGCGTGGTGGACCTGCATGGGCATGCGCTCGTCGGCGATCGAGAAGTGGTGGAGCGAGCGCTGGGTTTCGGCGCCCCAGAGATGTTCGGCCGGGACGCCGACGTGACCCATGGAATCGCCTTCGATCCGGAGCGAGCCGTCGTTGATCAATGTGCCGGGTTGCAGGTGATCGAGTTCGTCGTCTCTATGTGCCATCGCTGCCCCGGTGTGATGCAGCTGGTTGAAGGAGCGAGTGCGTGGCTTACTGCTTGGGCTGGAGCCCTTTCATCACCGCGACGAGATCATCGCCGACCGTGCGGGTCTTAGCAATCGCGTCTTCGATCGGGATGTCGGTGATCTGTGTGCCTTTGAGCACCACCAGACGGCCGAAGCGGCCAGCGTGTACAAGGTCGATCGCGGCGATCCCGTAGCGCGTGGCGAGCATGCGGTCGTAGGCTGTGGGTGTGCCGCCGCGTTGTGTGTGGCCGAGGTTCACGCTGCGGGTCTCATAGCCGGTGCGCTTCTCGATCTCTTCTGCGAGCACCTGGCCGATGCCGCTGAGGCGGACGTGGCCGAAGGAGTCGAGCTTGCTGCCGACTGAGACCTGCTCCTTCTGGTGAGGGAACGTGGCGCCCTCGGCCACGACCACCACGGCGAAGCGTTTGCCGCTCTCCCAACGAGCCTTGAGCAGGCGGACGACTTCCTCGATGTCGATGGGGATCTCGGGGATGAGGGTGACGTCGGCGCCGCCCGCAATGCCGGTGGTGATGGCGATCCAGCCGGCGTCGCGGCCCATGACCTCAACCACCTGCACGCGGGTGTGCGCCTCGGTGGTGGAGTGGAGGCGATCGACCGCCTCGGTCGCGATGGTGACGGCGGTGTCGAAGCCGAAGCAGACGTCGGTTCCGCTGAGGTCGTTATCGATCGTTTTGGGTACGCCGACGCAGCGGACGCCGCGCTTGGCCAGCTCGACGGAGATGGACTGGGTATCGTCACCGCCCATCGCGATGAGCGCGTCGAGTTTGTGCTCTGCGATGACTTGCAGGCAGCGATCGAAGCCGCCTTCGATCTTCTTTACGTTGGTGCGAGAGGAGCGGAGGATCGTGCCTCCCTTGTGGAGGATGCCGCTGGTCGTTTGTAGATCGAGCGGCATGGTGCGATCGTCAATCACACCGCGCCATCCCTCCAGGAAGCCCAGGAACTCGTCACCGTAGTGCAGGATGCCTTTGCGCACCACGGCGCGGATTACGGCGTTCAAACCGGGGCAGTCACCGCCGCCCGTCAACATTCCAATGCGCATTCAACCTCCGAACAAGCAACGGGAGAATCATAACGCCGTTCGCGGTCGGCACAACCAGTGCTGATCGAGCGACTTGCGAGCAGGCTGCGGCCCGGGCGTCGCGCCAAGGAGGAGCGGCGGAGTGGGGAATGTGCAACGGATGTGGGAGGGGAGTTCGCAACGGGGTTGGCGAGCGGCGCGTCTAAAGACAAAGAGATGAAACTGCTGAAAGCCGCCCTGTGTCTACTCGTCGCTTCCGGAACGGCAGCGTCTGCCGATAACGCGCGCTTTGACCTTGTAGGACCGAAGGTTGACGTTCGTGTCACGCGCGGGGGAAACACGCTGCCCATTGCCGAGGTGCCGAATCTGCTACCCGGTGACAAGATCTGGGTGAAGGCTGATCTGCCGAACACTCAATCGAATCATCTGCTGTTGATTCTGGCGTTCCTGCGGGGCACAACCAACGAGCCGCCAGACAACTGGTTCACCGAGATCGACACGTGGGACAAGAAGACGATTGAAGGCACGACGGTGACTGTGCCCCAAGGGGCGGAGCAGGCGCTGATGTTTATCGCGCCGGAGACGGGCGGCGACTTCAAGACGCTGCGGTCGGCGGTGAAAGGCAAGCCCGGGCTGTTCATCCGTGCGGATGCCGATCTCAACGAGGCCTCGTTCGAGCAGCAGCGTATCGAGCATTACCTGGCCGCGATGAAGAGCGTGGCTCAGAATGATCCGAAGGAGATCCAGGACCGCTCGGCGAAGCTGGCCGCAACGCTCGCCTTGAAGCCGAATGCAGACTGCTTCAAACAGCCGGTCGACACCCAGGTGAACTGCCTCACGCAGTCGAGCGCGCCGCTGCTGCTGGATGACGGTCACGGGCAGAGCATCGCGGAGGCGCTGTCGACCGGAGCGTCGTCGGACTTCATCACCGCAGCTTCATACACGTCGGCGGCCGGTGGTGGCGTGTACTCGGCGTATGTCGGCGCGGTGGTCGATCTGGTTCACCTCGTGAGCACGCTGCATACGGCAAAGTACCAGTACATCCCGAGCTTAAGTTTCCCGGATGGCTCGACGCTGAACCTGAAGCTGAATTCGCCCCCGTCGTTTCACAACCCGAAGTCGGTGATTGTGATCGGGTTACCCGCAATCCAGAAGGCGAAACTGCCCCCGCTGCGGCCGCAGCATCCAGACCAGGTGGCCTGCCTGCTGCAGCCGAAGATGCCGCTGTTGCTCGAGGGTGCACCGCTGGTCTTTGCGACGAGCTTCGCGCACGACCTGGTGCTCCATGTAAACCGGGCAGGAGCGCCGACCGACATCCCGCTAACGCCGGATGCGTTTGATGGCGGTCTCGTGGTTACGAAGGCTGAGCCGCGTCAGCCTCTCCACGATGAGAAGCCGGATGCCGCGGAGCAGAAGGGCAAGACCGAAGGGAAGAAGGGGTCAGCGAGCGATCTGACCACCACAGGAACGGTGCGAGGCTTTTGGGGCTTCGACTCATTCGAGGGCCCGACCTTGACCTTGCAGCAGGTAGCGGGCAGAGACTGGAAGATCGTTGGTGACAGCCAGTTGCTGGCCGGCCAGGATAACCACCTCACCCTGCAAGGCGATGGAACGGCGTGTGTGGAGCACATCGCGCTCGACAACGACAAGGCGAACGGCAAGGTGAAGGATGTGGATGTCAGCTTCAAGGCGGCCGCGGCTGATGGCGGCAAGACCGAGAAGAACACGCTGAAGCTGAATGTCTCGTTGAAGCAGGTCCAACCCGGCGGGTATTCACTTGCGATTCAGCAATACGGCGATGCGAACGAAGCGAAGGTTCCGCTCACGGCGTACAGTGCGGAGATTCACCTGGATACCGTGAAGCTCCACGCCGGGGACAACACGGCGGTGCTGCAAGGGCAAGGGCTGAAGGATGTTGTCTCTGTGCAGATCGCGGATGAGACGTTTACCCCGGCGGCAGATGGCAACGATAGCAACGAGATTCATCTGGAGGCAAAGACGGGAGTCACACCGCATAACGGCGCGGACGCGACGGTCAAGCTGAAGGACGGGCGCACGATGACGGTCAAGGTGGCGACGGAGGCACCGCGTCCGTCGTTGAAGCTGGTCTCGCTGCAGGCCAAGGCGGCGCAGCCGGATGGCACGTTGCCGGTACTGTTGGAAGGCAAGGACGAGATTCCGCTAAACGGTAAGCTGACCTTTGTTGTGCAGACGCGAGACCCATTTCCGCGCACACAGACCGTGGAGATTGCGACCGGCGGATGGCGCGGTGAACACGAAGCTTTCGCTGGCGAGCAACAACCTTGTGCTGCAGGACGCGCACACCGCGATTGGAACGCTCGATCCTTTGAAGGCGTTCGGTGAGTCGGCGTTTGGCAAGCTGCAGATGCGGCCGGTTGCGGCGGATGGCACTACGGGCGAGTGGACGTCGCTCGGCACGCTGGTACGCACTCCCCAGATCACCGCAATCCGCTGCACGAGCGCGGACGCGCCTACATGTACCGTGGATGGGAGCAACCTGTTCCTGGTACAGGAGTTTGGCGCGGCGAAGGACTTCTCCAAACCGGCCGACGTCCCGACCGGGTTTGCTGAGAACAGCTTCAACGTCCCGACCCCAGCGGATGGAAGCACGTTGTACCTGAAGCTCCGCGATGATCCGGACGCAACGGCTAGCGTTACGCTGCCTACGCCTTTGCAGAAGTCCACTGCAGACGTTAGAAGCGGAGGCGCAGCAGGGGGAGACCAGGCCGCCAGCAGAGATCCAAGTGCGGTGCCGCCAACGGCGCCTGCGTCTGAGACGGGAACTGCCGCGGCCACGAAAAGCACCTCTGCGGCAACTGACACTGGAGACTCTGCCGCTGCGCCGAATGCGAGCGCGGCTGCTTCGGCTCCAGGCAACCCGCCAGCGCCGGCGAAGACCAGTGCGCCTGATGACCAGAGTGGTAAGGCCGCCGCAAGCACCGCCGCGCCGTCCCAGAGCAGCGCACCGGCGCCGCGGTCCAGCGATACGCACAAGCCGCAGTGACGCGGAGGCGTGTGGCTGACCCGCGCGCGCTGCATGGGCGATAGTTGCGCGCATACAATGACGCACAACCCCGGAATCACCGGAAGAGGCTTGTCGTTGAAGCATTTTGTTGCACCAGCTTTGGTTTCGGCACTTTTTGCGTTTTCCGCGGCGGCGCAGAGCGCTGATTCGCTCCACATCAAGACAGAGCGCGGCGAGATCCAAGGCAAGCTTTCCGACGACGGACAGGCTCGGGTCTTTCTTGGGATACCCTATGCGGCACCGCCCATGGGAGCGCTGCGGTGGCGTCCACCGCAGCCGGCGGCGAAGTGGAAAGGCGTGCTCCAGACGCAGAACTTTGGCAACCACTGCATGCAGGGGCAGGTCTTCGCGGACATGATCTTCCATGACCCAGGGCCGAGCGAGGACTGCCTGACCGTGAACGTCTGGGCTCCGAAGGCGGAGGCAGGCGCCAAGCTGCCGGTGATGGTCTGGATCTATGGCGGCGGTTTCGCTGGGGGTTCTGCATCGGAGGCACGGCAGGACGGCGAGGTCTTCGCGCGCAAGGGCGTGGTGCTGGTGTCGATGAACTACCGCCTCGGGATCTTTGGCTTCTTTGCGAACTCGGCGCTGGCGGCGGAGTCGCCGCAGCACGCGGCGGGCAACTATGGCCTGATGGATCAGGCGGCCGCGCTGCAGTGGGTGAAGCGCAATGTTGCCGGGTTTGGCGGTGATCCGAACAACATCACGGTGTTTGGTGAGTCGGCTGGGTCGTTCTCCGTGAGCGCGCAGATGGCATCGCCGATGGCCAAGGATACGCTGGCGCATGCGATAGGCGAGAGTGGCGCAGCTTTTTCAAGGAGCCTGCCGTTCCCCAGCCTCGACGTCGCCGAACAGAAGGGTGATGCGTTTGGGCGGGATGTTCTGGGCAAGACCTCGCTTGCCGAACTGCGTGCGATTCCGGCGGAGGAACTTCTGAAGGCCGTGGAAGCGCAGCATGGCCCGGGCGCTGTGCGATTTGGTCCTGACGTCGATGGCTACTTCCTCCCCGCGCCGATTCCGACGATCTTTGCGGAGGGCAAGCAGGCGCACATTCCGCTGCTGGCGGGGTGGAACCGTGACGAGGGAGGCGGGGCTGTCGCGGGGATGAAACAGCCGCTGACGCTTGATAGCTATCGCGCTACAGCGCAGAAGACCTATGGACCGCAGGCCGATGAGTTCCTTCGTGTATACCCGGCGACGACCGATGCGGAGGCCGTGCGCAGCATGACAGACTATGCGGGCGACCAGTTTATCGCGGCATCCACATGGGAGTGGTTGCAGGCGCAGGTGAAGACGGGCGACGCGCCGGTGTATCGCTACGAGTTTGATCGGCCTTCACCGGGGGACATGTTTCATCCGTCAAGTTCGGGTGCGTTTCATTCGGATGAGATTGAGTATGTCTTCGGAATGTTGGACAGCCGCAAAGCGGCGCCGTGGAAGCCAGAGGACTACAAGCTTTCGGAGTTGATGCAAAGCTACTGGATCAACTTCGCGAAGACGGGGAACCCGAATGGGCCGGGGCTGCCCGAGTGGCCGGCGTACAACGCCGGGGACCAGTGGCAGGTGATGCACCTCGATGCGACCCCCGAGGCCAAGCCGGAGACGACGCGCGATCGCTACCTATTTCTGCGCTCGGCCAAGCCGGTGACGCCACAACCATGAGCGAAACCGTTCGCGTCGCTACGGACGCTGATCGCGCGGCCATCCAGCGCTTGGTGAACGAGGCGTTCGCGCGTGAACGAGAGCTGAAGAAGGGCCGTGTCGACAGGCTCGACCCTGCGGGGCACGAGCTGACGGCGCTGATGTCGCGCGGCGTCTTCCTGCTGCTGGAAGACGGCGGTGAGCTACGCGCGCTGGTGTACCTGGAGCCGCGAGGGGAACGGTGCTACCTGGGCCTGTTGTCGGTGGCACCGTCGTGTCGGGGAACAGGGCTTGGCCGCAGGATGACCGATATCGCCGAGGCGTATGCGCGTGAGCACGGATGCGGGTGGATGGATCTGCGGGTTGTTAGTCCGCGGCGGAACGAGCTTGTGCCGCTGTACTTGAAGCTGGGGTACAGCGAGCAAGGCACGCAGGAGTACCCGGCACCCGTTGCAGAGAAGATGATCAATCCGGGGCACTTCATCGTAATGGCGAAGCAACTCTGAACGGTTGTGGGTTAGAGCCGGAACAGATAACTGGCCTTGATGAAGAACTGGCGACCATCGTTCAGGTATCCGGGGGCGCGTGGCAGGATTGGTTCAGTCACGTCGCACATGGGAGTGCCGGCGAGCCGGGTGCAGAAGCGTGTGCGAGTAGTTCTGCAGATCGTTGTTCCAGCCGAGGTAGATGACGGTGCCCGGATGAGGCAACCAGGTCAGGAGAGCCTGAGTCTGGATCTCCTTGGTGCGCGGAAGCGAGGTTAGCAGCGGGTTCGCCAAGGTGGTGTCGTACTCGGCGATGACCCTGGCCGATAACGCGCGAGTGAACTGGTAGTTCAGCTTGGTTCGAAACGTCTGCGTCTCGTAGACCAAGCTCCCGTCCCTGACCGCGTGGTCGCGATCGAGCAGATATGTGTTGTCGATCGTGAGTTGCCGAAGCGGGTTGACGGAGATCAAAGCCTGCACGGTCTGTTGGTGCATGAGGAACGGTACCGAGCCGGATGGAGGGTTGTAGTTGACGTTGCCTCCTTGGATCGCCTGGACGTTGAAGGTAAGCTGAGCCCAGGGCTGCCCACGCGCGACGAGGCCGCCGAAGTTTTCGGTGAAGTTGCGGCTTGCAGGCATGTCATACCCGTTTTGCGGCCCGACGGTGTCCGAGTTCTGACCGACGAGGGGCGCGAGGACGATCTTGCGGGGCAGAAAGACGAACGGGTCGAATGTGGAGTAGTGATACACGCGATTGTGCTGGTGGTCGAATGCGATGTTCTGGTTCGTCTCCAGGCCGAAGCTTTGAATGACGCTCTTCTTCGGATACCACTGATACGTCGCATGCAAATGATCGGTGCGGATATCTGCCGACTGAAAGAACCCCACCTGGCTGCTGAAACCGGTGCTGAAGTCCTGGTACTCGTTGAACAGATTGAAGGCATGCCCGCTGCGGCTGATCTGAAGATCGCTCGCGGGACCGGCGCTGTAGCCCGGCGGAAACACGATGGCTTGGCTTCGCGGATTGCTCTGCTTCGTTGAACTCGCGACAGTTTGGCCAAGGACCGTCCAATGATCGTCGGCGCGCCAGGTGAAGTCTGCTCCGCCGACGCGGTTCCAACCTCCGCCGAACTCTTCGTCGGTGTACATCAGGCCGAGGTTTGAACCCTTGCCGAGGTCCTGCGAGATACGGCCAACGAAGAAGCCGGCCTTTTGGCCCGAAAGCGGGTCGCCGCCGGGTACGGTCCTGCCGGGCTCGCGGTCGTCGATGGCGAGGACGCCGAAGTTGGTCTGACCGAGTTTGCCGGTCACGCGGCCGCCCCAGTCCGGCCGAATGATGTTCCGCGTGTAGAGAAGCGTGAGAGGAGTCGAGAAATAGCTGGCGTTTTCGAGGAAGAAGGGTCGAAGCTCCGGAAAGTAGACCGGGTAGCGCTGATCGACGGTGAACTGCGGCTGATCGCTTTCCACGTCGCTGAAGTCAGGATTGATCGTGAGATCGAAGACCACGGAATCCTTGAGGATCGCTTTCGCCTCGCCTCCGGCCGTGCCTTCGAGCGAACGTGAGCTCCAGGAGGGATTGTTGGGATCCACTGTTTGGAGCGTGTGCTCGTTCTGCGCGAGCGCGTAAGGATTGATCTGTATGTTCCGCGAGCCGGTGACGCCCTCGATGCCGTGCAACGTGCCTTCCTGGCTCAGTACGCCGGAGACGTTGGCGGCGACTCGGGGCCAGTAGTCCACTTCGCTGTTGCGCGGGAGGTTGCGATAGAAGACGACGCCCCAGTCGGAGCTCGTGGCGCGGAAGCGCACGCTGCGAAACGGGATCGCGATGAGTGCCATCCAACCCTGGCTTGTGACGCGACCCTCGGAATCCCACACCTGGTCATAGCTGTAGTCCGAGCCGTTGGCCTCCGTCCAGGATGCATCCGCTTGCACGCCGGCCGGGTTTACGCGAAACAGAACGCCACGTTGGCGGTCCTGGAACGGGTCGAGCAGTATCGAGACGTTGTCGTCGTTGAGGATGTTTTCGCGGCGCGCGAGATGCGTTCGGATCTGCGAGGGGTGATCGTCGAAGCAGAGGAATACGGCATACAGGGCCGCGGTCGTTCGCGCCAGATAGACCACAGTCTTCTGGGTGCCGGGATGGCCGTCCGTGGGCGTGTTCTGAATGAAACCGGCGACCTTCCTGACGCGGTCGCGCAGTTCAGGGTTCAGTTCCATGTTCGGGAAGTCGGCAAGCGTCAATGGGCGGTCAAAAGCGGGACGCTAACGGTTGCGATGGGTTCTGACTTTTCTGGGCTGGTCGGGACGACTGTCGGTTTTCCTTGCTGCCCCGAGTTCACTTGTGCTCTGAGCGGCAATGTAGGCACGGCCATCAGTGCTGCGAACGCAGCAAACCATGCAAATCCTGAAAAGAACCCCCTTACCTGCATCTTCGCTCCGCGTGACCCCTGAATCAAAGGCTAACCTTAACGTCTGTGGGTACGAGAGTTCGGTCGGGACAGTTCCATGCTGTTGTGAGAAGTTGTTGCACGTACATGGTTACGCAGAAGTCCCGGTTGTTGAACTCAAAAAGAAGAGGAATTTCTCGCGAATGCCTGGTATGAGGCGACGCACGTTCTTGAGACGCGGCGGTGGGCTGCTTGCAGCGACCGCTGTACGTGGGGCGCGCGAACTGTGGGCGGCGCCGCCGGACGTCACAGCGCCTTTCGTTCGCCACGAAGAACGCGCGCTGGCAGGCAGCCTACGACAAGGCGCTGAGCATCCTCGCGGGCAATGTCCAACTGTTGCCGCGCTACGAGAAGCCCGTGTTGATCGAGGGCTCAGAGTACGGAGGTATATGGCAGGAATGTGGTCCGCTCGAGGCCCTGGTGTATCGACACTTTCGACCCGATGTTGCGCGGAACAGCCACATGGTGTTTTTCGCTTTGCAGAGGCCCGATGGTCAATTGCCCGCAAACAATAAGCGCAGTGAAACAGGTTTCGGGCAGCTCCAGATGGTCGTTCCCATCGCGGCGACCGGCTGGGATCTGGCCCGCGCGACCGGGGACAGCGAGCTACTGGAGGTCGCGTATGGCGCGTGTTCCCGCTGGGATGCCTGGCTGATGCGGTATCGAAACACGCGTGGGACGGGGCTGATTGAGGGGTTCTGCACGTACGACACAGGAATGGACAACAGCCCGCGCTGGAAGGGGATCGCGCCGCAATGCCCGCACAAAGACGCCAAGATCTGTCCGCCGATTCCGACGTTGCCGCGTCTGTGCCCTGATCTTTCTGCAACGGTGTTCGGTGCACGCGTGGCGCTGGCGGAAATGGCATCGGCGCTCGGAAAGCAAAGCGAGGCTGACCTGTGGCGTGACCGCGCCGAGAGCATACGAACGCTGATCCTGAAACGGCTGTATGAACCGGACGAGGCTGCGTTTTATGACCTTGATGCCGAGAATCACTTTGTGAAGGTTGGTGTGCGATTCTTGCGCGTGTTTGCGGCGAGCATGTGGTAGATCAGAAGATTTTTGAGCAGATGTGGACGAAGCAACTGGGCAATCCAGGTGCGTTCTGGGCGCTCTCCTTTGCCCTCATCGGCGCTGGACGATCCGACGTTTGTGCGGCCGATCCCGCGCAACAACTGGGGAGGGGCATCGCAAGCGCTCACCGCGTTGCGTGCGGGGCGATGGTTAGACCATTACGGCCGCTCCGCGGAGTTCGCGCACATGATGCAGCAGTGGTGTGAGGCGTTGACGCGAGACATGCTGTTTCGGCAGCAGATGGATCCGCTCTCGGGCGAGTTCACGGACGGCGATCTGCCGGGCTATTCGCCAGCGTCGCTCGTCATGTATGGCTCCACCTGGCGACTCGCTGGTGTTCGCCAAGAGGACGACGGGCTGCACTGGAACGTCCGGCCCGGCATCGCTGCCTCCGAAGCAGCGCACTTCCGCAGCGCGGTTGACCGGGGGGCAGCTGAGATGAATTACGGCGGGGACAGGAGCCCTGTTGAGACTGCATGGACGGGAACTAGGAACCGTGCAGGGCACCGCGCGCCTGGTTACCGACGGCAGCGGCAAGCCGCTGTATCTGCTTGGAGTGAGCGCGGAAACAGCCACGGTCGAGGTTCGATTGCGAGGTGAGCCGGCGAACCGAGTGACGCTCCGGCCGAATCAGCGCATCACGTTTGCGACCTAGAACGGCTGGTTGTAGCTCCGCAGCTTAGCTGCGGGTGCGCACGGGCACCCAACGTGACGTTGCGGCACCCCGCCCGGAGCGCGCGGCCTGTGCGGTGGTTGCCCTGTGTTGACGCCGGGAGCGAGGGTTGCTACAGTTTCGCAAAACCCTTCCGCTAGACTTCATGTGAGAGAGGAGCATTCCGTTCCCCATTTCATCGGCTCTCCTCATGGATGACTCGATCTCTATCTACCGAATCGGACCCTACCGCATCGATGCGCCGTTGGGGGAAGGCGGGATGGGCCTGGTATACAGGGCCCGAGACACCCGGCTTGGCCGCGATGTCGCGATCAAAGTCATCCGTCCTGATGCGTTGAACCGCGGCACCCACGCAGCTTTTCGCCGTGAAGCTCAGCTCGCCTCTTCCTTGAATCACCCTGGAA
>CAWCJK010000004.1:0-97224 GCA_963795955.1 uncultured Verrucomicrobiae bacterium | reverse complement strand
CGCGTTCAACATCGAGCCGTGGCTCGGTATCCCCATCGTCTCCATCGACGCGCGTGGCTCCGGCCGCGCGCTATGACTCGTCGGCAGTGTGGGCGGCAGTTGCTGCGCACTCGCCCCCGTCGAACACACACCCACCACCAGCCCCACAAGCAACAGCTTCAGCATCTCTGAAAACCCAAAACTCACCCTGTCTCCGTCCCACTGTATCTCTCACTCCGCCGCGCAATCCGACCAGCTCAGCAGGCTTCGTTCTTCGTACTCCGCACCGCGGCCTCGGCGGTCTGGTCGCCCTCACTCAGCCGCCGATGGAAGAAGTCAAACACCAGCCCATACATCTGGTACGCCAGCTCCGGGTCATACCGCGCACCCTCATCGCGGATAAATGCATGCTGCCCGTTCACCTCATGCCAGCTAAACCGCACACCCACCTCGTTCAGCCGAGCCATCACCTTCATCCGGCCCTCCAGCGGAATATGCGGGTCCTGCCGCCCCCAGATCATCATCAACTCGCCCCGGATATCCTTCGTCCGCTCCAGCGAGTCATCCTTCATCCCCTTCGCCAGCGACCCCTTATGGATATCGGTCGCATAAAAGCAAACCGCCCCACGCACATCCGGGTTCATCGCCGCCCGAAACGCCAGGTGCCCGCCAATGCAGATCCCCATCGCCCCCAGCTTGCCCGTACAGTCCGCCCGAGACTTCAAATGATCCAGCACCGCCCGCGCATCCGCGTCAAAGCTCGCCAGCTCCTTCGCCGTCTTCAGCTCATTCCCACGATCCGACCCGGTCTGGTCATAAGGCAACACCCGCCCCGGCTCCTCGAACTCGTGATAAATCTCCGGCACAGCCACCACGTACCCATGCCCCGCCAACATAGCCGCAGTCCGCCGAATAGGCCCGGTAACCTGAAAGATCTCGCTATAAAACACCACCCCGGGATACCGCCCCGGCGCAACCGGCCGCACCACATGCGTCCGCATCGGCCCATAAGGCGTACTCAGTTCAACCTGCTCTTCAGTAATCACCATGACGCCTACTAACTTACCCCAGCAACCCAAACCCGCACGAGCACCGAAGCCCTCACCACCAGCCAGAGGCCGCGCAAACAAGCCTTAGCCGAAGCGGCGAGCTGGCAAGTGTACGACAAGCCGGGCGGTCTCAACCGGTCGATGCAACGCTAGCCTGCAGTTTACTGGCGGGAGTTTCAAACCCCAAGGTCTTTCGTGGTCGTTGATTCAGGCGCATCGCTACCTTGTCGAGATCGGCTTGGGAGTAGCCCGATAAGTCGGTTTTCCTGGCGAAGTACTGCCTCAACAGGCCGTTGGTATTTTCGTTGGTGCCGCGCTGCCAGGGACTCTGCGGATCGCAGAAGTAGACGTTCACCTTTGTGGCCACGGTAAAGCTCTTGTGTTTGGCCATTTCCAGCCCTCGATCCCACGTCAGCGAACGCCTCAGAGAGGCGGGCAGTCTACGGATCTGGCGGCTTAGCGCGGCGACGACGGTCGCTGTATCTTTGCTGTCCACTTTGACCAGGATCGTGAACCGCGAATGTCGTTCGACCAGTGTGGCGATGTGACTGTTGCCGGTGCCTGAAAGCAGATCGCCCTCCCAATGGCCAGGGATCGCGCGGTCTTCAATCTCGGCAGGTCGCTCGCGGATGGAGATGGCATCGACGATCTGACCTTGAGACTTTCCTCCAGCTCGCGCATGCGTTGAGCGACGCACAAGCCGCCTGGACCGAAGGTGCTGCATGAGCTCCTTCTTCAACACGCCTCGCGCCTGGATGAACAAACTGCGGTAGATCGTCTCGTGGGACACGCGCATGCTCTCGTTGTCGGGATACCGTGTCTTCAGCCATCCCGAGATCTGTTCCGGCGACCAGTCCCGGATCAGTTTACTGGCAACGATCACCCGCAACTTCCGGCGTAACGCAAGAACACATCGCTTGGGTCGAAGCGCTGTCTTCCAGGCCTGTTGATCGGCTTCGCTGGCTCGATAGAGTGACCGGCCGCCGTTGCGCACGACCTCGCGGCTCACCGTGGAGGCTGCCCGATGCAAGCCTCTGGCTATCTCTCGAATCGATAAACCGGACGCAATGCCTCGCGAAATGTCTTCCCGTTCGGCGAGCGTGAGCGCTCGCGGCGAGCGGTGACGAATCGCTGGTGCGATCCCGCCATGCTGCGACAACAGGAACTGAACCGAGCTATGACTCTTGTCCAAAGCGCGGCCAATCTCATGCAACGACTCTCCCGCCCTCCAAAGCCGCCAAAGTTCAGCCTTCTGTTCCCCAGAAAGACCGTACCTCCTTCCTTGTCTCATCAACACCACCTCCGATCAGATGATGTTGCACCGACCGGTTGAGACCGCCGGGCTTATCGGAAACTCGCCGGGAGTTCGAGCAAGGACTACTGCTTCAGCTGCTCCCACCACGTTAAGGGCCTAACGAAGAGAATCACTTGTCCCGGCTGAGGCGAAACCATAGCTTTGCCACATGTGTTTGGCGAAACGTAGCCATGCTGAAGGACATCCTTCGTCGAGAACTCGTCTAATCCCAGCCAGGAGTAATGTGATCCGTCTGATCGACACAACACGTAGGGAGCGTTGACTCGGAAAGAGTCGTTGTAGCGCACGACAGGATGGTTCACAACGAGAGAGCCAGAAACTGCTCGCAGGATCTGGAACAGTGATTTCGCTGGCGTTATACGTTAGCTGTAGTCGAGCAATGCCGTTCCCATCGGTTGGTATCGCGATTGCCTCCTTGCGCTGCGTGCCGACCCACACATTGACATACGAGGACGTTCCCACCATTGGGCGTCCATTTCTGCCATCCACCAGCTGGATCCCGAGCGTTTGTCCGAGAACGGATCGCCCATTCACGATCAATAAAAGCAAGAGCAGCCATCTGACACACAGGCATATGGGCCGTTCTTTCCGAAAGCTTCTGAAGAGTGCTGCCGTTCGGGTAGACACAGACGTTCCTCCTGATCGTCCCTTCCACTCATATCAGGTTTGCGACGAGCTGGACGACAAACGGGCTTAGCGGAAACTTGCCGGGTCACGTTACCTCGCGGCGGGGTTCAAGTTTCCGAGATGCCGACTTCTCGTCAACTGACGACAACGGCGTTTCTCGGTCGTGAGCGTTTCCTCTAGTGTGCGGCGTAGGCGCCAGGGGGAATTGTGATTCGAAACGTATTCGGGTCGAAGGTGGGGTGGTCCTCAAAACTGAGAAACGTGGTGGTGGTGGACGACCGAAAGCCTTTTGCTTCGTTCTCTATCTCCACAACATCACGCAGGATGACTGGTCGAGCAGGATCTATGCACATTGTGCGAACGGCATGCGTAGATTCACGTACCAACACGATGCGGACGACCACACAACGCCTTTCGCCATCCGTGAGGTGGACGTGGTCTTCGCCGACAACAGATACGGACGCTGGATTGCTGTTTGGTCCAATAAAATTCATGAGGGATGGTTCATAAAAGGACAGAAGTGGAAAACTGCACTGTCCGCCCGCTTTATCCAAGTAGTAGCTAATGCCATCGCCTGAGTAGAACTGTTGGGTTCCGTCACAGACCATTGCTGTTCGGTCATCCCCGCTATTGACTCTGCTCATCTTCAAGAGAGGTTCGGCGGCGAGTTTGACGTGAATGTCAGTGCTGGGCATCTTCAGCCCAGGCCCAGACCTGCAATCTCTGAACGGCTTCCGCTCTCCAACGCCGCGTGTTTTCTCCAAAGCTCTTCGCTTTCTGGAGCAGTTCAGTTGCATCTGCGGCGCTCTGAGCCTGCATCGAACCCGTCAATAACATCATCCACAGGACACTGCGCATGGGCTAGAGGCTACCACCCCGGTTATAGTCAAGTGTCCGTGTACGGGCTTATCGTACCGTTCCCACCTAACCGTCCCGAATCGGGACGCTGGGGGAGTCTAAGTCGACGATGCTGGGTCGTCACGCAGAGGCCAACGTTGGGCAGACCATTGTCGTGCGCCCAATTCGCTTCATCGCAGGTAAGAACTTGCGCGCGGTCGAGATGCGAAATGAACGCGTGACCCTTGTACGAGTGCCGGAAAACGAACCGTTCTGGGTCCTCAACTCGGGGAACGAAGACGTGCTCAGTGGACGGGGGCTCGAAACTCGAACCGGCAGTCGCCACAACGAAGAGCACGGGCTGATCGCTCTTACGTACGGGCGTGCAACGATCACCGCAACGCCTCCACTCCACAACCACGCATCCGAACAAACAATGAGCAAAGCGGCTCACGCCCACCCGGAACTCTTCATCGGAACCTCCGGCTACTCCTATCCTGACTGGAAGGGCAAGGTCTACCCACCTTCCCTCAAGAAAATCGCCCCCACCCCCGTCCCAGAGCTGACCTACCTCTCTCGCTACCTCAACACCTGCGAGATCAACGCCACCTTCTACCGCCACTTCGAGCCCGATATCGCGAAGCGCTGGAGCGACGCCGTCGAGAACCCCGGCTTCGAGTTCGCGACTCAAAGCCAACCAGGCCTTCACGCACGCGGCCGGCACACGCCCCAGCGAACGCAAAGGCATCCACCTCCGTCGAGACCCTCCGCTACACGCACGCCGACGTCGACCAGAGCGCCGCTTCCTCGACGTCTTCGCCGAACAAAACCGCCTGCTCGTCGTCCTCTTCCAGTTCCCCGTCTCGTTCAAGTTCACCATGCGCAACAAGCAGGGCGAAGCCCTCCGCCAGGAGGGCAACTGGGATCACGTCGCCGACGTGCTGAACACCTTCAAGGACTACCCCAAAGCCGATCGAGTTCCGCCACGAGAGCTGGGACGATCCGTGGGTCCTCAGCGCCCTCCGCGAGCATGAGACCGCCTGGGTCAACATCGACGAGCCGCAGCTCGGCGCCTCCCTGCGCCGCACCGAGCACGTGACCGCCCCGCTCGCCTACATGCGTCTGCACGGCCGCAACTACAAGAAGTGGTTCAACTCCAAGAACCGCGACGAGCGCTACGACTACCTCTACACACCCGAAGAACTCGCGCCCATAGCCAAGTCCATCGAGGCCATGTCCGCAAAGGTCGAACGCGAACCCACACGCGCCGAAAGAAAAAAAGGTAGTCGCCGCGTCCAACAACCACTACGGCGGCAAATCCGTAGTCAACTCCATCGAACTCAAGGGCATGCTCGGCGTAAAGAGACAACCCCGTCCCCGACGAACTAGCAAAAACCTACCCCGGCCTCGAGCGCTTCAAAATTCACCCGCTCACCCCTACCGAACCCCAGTAGCCTCCCACCCCGCGCCGATCACAGCGCACGATCAGCGATCCCGCCCAGGACAGCACCGCGTCCACTGCATCCAAACAACTCGTTGATCGCGAAATATCTCCCCCTCCCCGCGCAAAACCTTGCGCTCGCCTGTTCCCTTTCCTGCCGGGAGTTCGTCTCCAAAGGTGTGTCTGTACGAAATGGCAAGCAAACGCACGATCTCCGGATGAGCTTTCTCCGTCACTCACCACATCGGTCAGGCCTCCGCACCTCTCTCCTCTTAACCCTCGCGCTCGCATCCGCTCCCTGTCTCCCTATCTCCGCCCAGCTCACCAATGGAGTCGGCCTCAAAGTCCTCGGCGCGCCCCCACCCGACCCACCACCCATCGCCGGTCAGCCGCTCGAAACCCGGCCCCCCAACGGCACAGGCCAGCGCCCCGCCTTCCGCGATCAGACCCGCGCACCCGCCGTCATCACCCGCACGCCTTACACGGCAGGCGTCATCACGCGCGGCCTGCACAAGCCCTGGGGCATGACCTTCCTCCCCGGCGGCAAGATTCTCATCACCGAAAAGCCCGGCACCATGCGCCTCGTCGACATGAAGACCGGCAGCATCGGCCCGCAAGTACTCGGCGTGCCCAAGGTCCTCTTCGTCGGCGACGCAGGCCTGCTCGACGTCACCGCCGACCCAAACTTCGCCACCAACCGGCGCATCTACTTCACCTACGTCCAGCCCCGCGGCCCCTTGTACAAGGACCCGCAACTTCCCTTGCCGCAACAGGACAATGGCGTCGTCATCGCCCGCGCCCGCCTCAGCCGCGATAACACCCGTCTCGAGAACCTCACCACGCTGCTCCGCGTTGAGCCCTCGATCCCGCAGACCGCGCACTACGGCTCCCGCCTGCTCTTCGACAGGCAGGGCTTCCTCTTCGTCTCGCTCGGCGAACGCTTCTTCTACCCCACACGCGGCGAGGCCCAATCGCTCTTCTCCTACATGGGCAAAGTCCTGCGCATCGACACCGACGGTCACCCCGCGCCCGGCAACCCCTTCGACGAAGGCAAGAACTTCGAAAACTTCACCCTCCCCGAGATCTGGTCCATCGGCCATCGCAACCCCGAAGGCCTCGCCATCAACCCTGCCACCGGCGAGCTTTGGGACTCCGAACACGGCCCCCAGGGCGGAGACGAGATCAACCTCGTCCAACGCGGAAAGAACTACGGCTGGCCGCTCATCTCCTACGGCGCCAACTACGACGGCACACGCATCGACGGCACACTCGCCAAACAGGACGGCGTCTGGACCAGCGCCGCAGGTAAACCCGCGCCAGCACCCCGCCGGCCTCACCGCCATGCCCGGCATGGAACAACCCGTCTACTTCTGGGACCCCGCCATCGCACCCAGCGGCATCACCTTCTACGACGGCAAACTCATCCCCGAGTGGAAAGGCAATCTCTTCGTAGCCGGACTAGCCGGCCAGCACATAGCCCGCCTCGTCCTCCAAAACAACAAGGTCATCGGAGAAGAACGCCTCTTACTCGGCGAAGGCCACCGCATGCGCGAAATACAGGAAGGCCCCGACGGCGCACTCTGGATCATCACCGACGAAGACCAAGGCAAACTAATCCGCATAGCCCCAAAGTGAAGCCTCCCTTCCAAGCAAAGCGCCTCGCTGGCAGTGTCCGGAACAACTCGGGGATCTCAACCGGTGAAACCGCCGGCTAACAGACAGTCGACCTCAGCGCTCCAGAACGAGCTTCAATCCAGACTTCCTGTGTTTGAGGTTGTACAGCATCCCACCCGGTGGTGCGTGTGGGTCGGTGACTCCGCCTCGAGTCTCAACGTGCACCGTTACGCCGCTGACCTCGATAGAAGGTCTCGACGAGCTGCCTTAGCCTTCGCCTTCAGGTATTCGATCGCGATCGCATCCTGCAACGTCCAACGAACGCTCACTCCGAGCTCTATCGACCGTGTGGCGGCGTCCAGGGAAGCTGCCCGTCGAGAGACGTGAGTAGCTCGATCCTCGATGTCGACCTCATATCCGAAAGAACTGGTTGCGCCCCCATTCGATTCGTAAACTACCGCTTCAAGCTGGCCGTTCGGTGACGGTATGCGGGCCACTTCGTCTCGTGACGAAACAGGGGAGCAAACCAACGATTGAGGACAAGAGCAACCAGCAGGCAAGGACTCGCACAAACCTATTCCGGCACGCGCAAGTGATGACGTTTGACTTTTCGATCCTCTCACGACTCCGCGCAAGTGGACGTGTAACGGGCTTAGCGGAAACTTGTCGCCCGGTTCGCCAGTTGGTTAACCCTCTCCGGATCAAGTTTCCGAGATGCCGACTTGGCGTCAACTGACGAGAACGGGCGTTTCTCGTTGCTAATCCGTCCAGCGTCGAGGACGACTCGGACGGAATGTGCCAGCAGAACGGCTGATGTGTGCAAGAGCTACCGCACACCTCAAACCTATTGTTTGTCGGAATCCATCCAGCTACGGTCCATCCAGCTGGTATCACCGAACCGCATCTCGAGAGTTTGCTTGATCCGCTTCTCTAGCTTGGGATCTTCGGGAGCGTCTGCTCCGAGCGCCCTGATTCCGGTAAGAATAGTCTTTGCTTCTGGGGCTTCAAGGCCAGGAAGTGCCCATCTACGGCCTTGGGACCGGAAGCGAAGCCCCCAGAACTGCCGTCCCTTTGCGGAGGCGATGACTGCAAAGCGGATGGCACTCACTTCCGTAAGCGGGTAGGTGTAAGTGCGCCAAGTGCGATTGGAGAAGTCGAGCCAAGGTCCGCGAATGTGATAGCTTTCCGTACAGTGGTGTCTCGTCGGAGGCCCAGCCTACCCGGGAATAGCGGAACATCTGCCAGCCAAACAGTCCAACAAACAGTGGAAGCCCGATCACGGGTACCAAGAACCCCCCCGAACCCGGAGTGGCGCTGGCCAGATCATGCCACATGCTCGGATGTCCGTGTTTGCCTGGAAGGAAAAGGAGAGCACAGGCGAGCACAATAAGCATGCCGATGGTGAAGATAAAGCCAAAAAGCTTTCCGCGTGGCTCGCTGACTGACGGCGTGTAGCGGACATCTACGGCCTGGTCCGTGATCGAGATGGAGAAATCGCTGTGAGCCATTGATGAGTAGGCTGCCAGCTAAGGGCCGTTTCGTCTTTGCGAACAGCCCGGAGCGTTCGTGTGAGCGAGATGTCAGAGCAGCAGGACGTGCTCCTTTCAGAATCGTCCCGCCAGTTCGTATTACCGTCGGTGATCGTGGAGTGGACGAGTAAACGGGCATTCTCGTACACTTGCGAATAGCTCGGCCCGGACTTTGGCGCACGCGACAGAGCCGGTGCCTAAAGCGACTCTTCCTAATTGCCGTCCCGGTACTTCGCCAACATCGCCTCGATCGCACCCGACGGCAGGGTGGGCGCCTGTGTTTGGATCTCCTCGATCGTCAGCACGTGGCCACAGTTGGTGCACTCGGCTTCATCGAATGCGACAGAAGACTCCGGCCTCTTATCTGTCTGGAACGTGTGTTCGCCGCACTCCGGACAACGGAACGGGGTCGCGTACTGCACGAGCTTTTCATAATTGAGCGGCATTGTCCCTCTTCCACTAAGCGACGTCCATCCTACCCGCTCGCAAGGCCACTCAGCTACAACTCATGAAGCTGTCTCTAATCGAATCTAACTAGGCTCCGCGAACGAATCGCCAAAGCGGGATCGCTCTGTAACTCGAAGCAAACGCCGCTTACGCCAACCCCGTAGACTGCGCCTGCTCATGCGCATGGTAGCTCGACCGCACCAGCGGCCCCGACTCCACATGCTTGAACCCCATCCCCATCGCCTCATGCTTCAGAAACGCAAACTCATCCGGCGTATAAAACCGCGCCATCGGCAGATGATCCCGCGATGGCCGCAGATACTGCCCAATCGTCAGGATGTCGACACGACGATCCGCCAGGTCACGAAACACCGCCAGCAGCTCGTGCATCTCCTCGCCCATCCCGACGATGATGCCCGTCTTCGTCACAATCGGCCCCTCAGGATGCGCGCTCGACTCCTGCTTCGCCGCCTCTAGAAACCGCAACGACTTCTCATACCGCCCACCGGACTTCGCCACCCGATACAGCCGAGGCACCGTCTCGATGTTGTGGTTCAAAATCTCCGGCCGCGCCTCCACCACCATCCGCCGAGCCTCATCGACGCCCTGAAAATCCGGCGTCAACACCTCAACCTGGCACCCCGGAGCCTGCCGCCGAATCTCCCGGATCACATTCACGAACGCCGTCGCCGCGCCGATGTTGTCGTCATCGCGGTTCACGCTCGTAATCACCGCATGCTTCAACCCCAGCGACGCCACCGCATACGCCACGCGCTCGGGCTCGCTGTGATCGATCGGCTCCGGCCGTCCCTTCGGCACCGCGCAGAACCCGCAGCGCCGCGTGCACAGGTTGCCCAGCATCATGAACGTCGCGGTCTTATGGTTCCAGCACTCGCCAATGTTCGGGCAATGCGCGCTCTCGCAAACCGTATGCAGGTTCAGGTCCCGCGCCAGCTTCTTCAGCGCATGAAACGTCTCGCCCACAGGCGCGCGCGCCTTCAGCCACTCCGGTTTCGCCACCGGCTTACGCGGGCTAAGGTCAATCTGTACGAGGGTTTCGGTCTGCAGCAGCGGAGCCACAATCCTCTTATTGTAGCCGGGCGCAAGCGTGCCCCCAGCCCCCGCCAACCCCGCCGCCCCATGCCGTTCGTCCGCCGCGGACGTTGCCCAACGGCACGCGGCGGGGAAACCCCGCACCACATACGCCCATCGTACTTCTGCTACCCGCGGGCAATGCACCCAACGGAGTGCCAGATCGAAGCTGCAGTTCCGAGCCAGCTTCCGACCGAAGTGTCCGGTCAGAAAGGTTTCAATATGCGTGGATGGAAAGGTCTTTCCTCTGTAGCTGCATTGGTCTCTTGTCTAGGGTTCGCCTCGACGGCAACCGCCCAGATCTCGGTCCGCATCGGTGGTCCTCCTCCGACCTGCCCGTACGGCTATTACGACTACCCGCCGTACCAGTGCGCGCCTCCGGGCTACTACGGCCCCGGGTACTTCTACAACGGCATCTTCCTCGGCGTAGGCCCCTGGTCCAACTGGGGCTACGGCCACGGCTGGGGCAATCACCGCTTCAGCAATGCCGGCGGCGGACGCTACGTCCCCGGTCACCGCGATGATCGCGGCGGCGACGCCCACTTCAATAACGACCGGGGCGGCAACTACAACAACCACGGCGACTACAACAACCGCGGCGACTACAACAACCACGGCGACAACCGTGGTGGCGACTATAACAACCGCGACAACCACAACGGCAGCTACGGCGACAACAACCGTAGCGGCCAATACGGCAACAACGACCGCAGCGGCTACAACAACAACAACAACCAGCACGATCGCAGCGGAAACAACGGCGCCCAGTTCAACGGCAACAACACCAACGGCTACAACCGAAATAACAACGGCGCCCAACCCAACACGAACGGCTACAACCGCAACAACGTCCAGCCGAACACCAACAATACCAACGGCTACAACCGCAACAACGCCGCCCAGCCCAACACCTACAACGGCAACAACACCAACCAGGGCGGCCGCAGCGGACCTACAACGGCCAACAGCAGCAGCAGCGCGGCACGGGCACACCCAACGGCAACACGACGCCACGCACCGACGGCGGCGGTCAGCCGCACAACAACACCACCGGCGATCACAACCGCCCGCAGTAACGGCCCCACCCACACCAAAAACAAGCGGCGAAGCTCAAGGCTTCGCCGCTTTCAGACCGGTCCTCGATCAGGTCGCTCGTCTCGATCACTCTGCCGGTAGAGCCGAAGACGCAACGGCTGCGCTTTGTCATCCGCGACGCGGCGAACGGTCGCTTGGGCACGGTCGATGTCGCCACCAGCGCCGTCGCGCAGGCGCCCGAGATCGACGCGCCAAATCTCCCACTCGAGCACAGGCCGGAACGGCCGGCCCCAGCCGACGCCCAGCACACGCCCAGCAACTAACGCTCTACGCCAGCGCCATATTCAAGTTCTCAATCGCCTCATCGATCTCGGCATTGTTCTTGTAGCCCACCGTCACCGAATCTACGCCAGCATTCCTGAAGGCAAACCGCATCGCCTTCTGCCGGTCCTCGCGATTGAACACACCCTCGCCCACCAGCTTCATGCTCACCACGCCCATGCCCTGCTGACGCACCGTGCGCACGTGCTGCACCACCTCAGGGACGTTCCCCGTCTCGCCGCTGTCATGGTGCTCCGAATCCATGCGTGTGCCCTTGTGATTCATCCGGATCATCGCCACCTGCAGCCACTCGTTCCCCGGCACCTGCCGCAACGCCGGCAGCCCATGAACCGACGCCCCACGCCCGCGAATCACGCCTTTATGCTGCGCCTCGGAGATCCCATCCTGCCAGCGTTTGCTCGCCTCCGGCCAGTCCGCCTCGTGCTGCCAATGCAGCAGCATGATGTCGAAGTAGTCCGTATTCAGCCTGCTTGCGCAGCTCATCGAACTTCACCTGCGGATTCACATCATCGCTGGTCGTAATCTTCGACATCAGCCGGTAGTTCTCGCGCGGAATCCCCTTCAGCGCAATCCCGAGCATCGTGTGCATATTCGTGTATGAGTCCGCCGTCTCAAAGAACCGCACACCGCGGTCATACGCATGCCGCACCAAAGAGTTGAAGCCCTCTTGCCCCAACTCCCGCTGCACCGCGCCATTGAAACTCCCCGTGCCAAACGCCAGCCGGGTCACCTTCACATTCGATCGCCCCAGCGTCACCCAATCCGTTGCCTTCGCGCCCTCGGCCACCATCGGCAACGTGCCTGCTGAGGCCAGTGCCCCCGCTGCCAACCCGGTCTTTACAAACTCACGCCTCGTAAAACCCGACATAGAAACCTCCGCGTTCGCCGACCTTGAGTACGACTATGCTCCCACGTCGCTCGAACGCAAAATCGCGCCTCCGCATTTGACGCTCCGACATGGCCACTCGCGCGAGTCAAGCGCGTCGGCCGCTCACGACGCCGTCTCCCTCACAACCCGCCACAGCCGCACCAGCGTCCACACCAGCGCAATCGCCATCGCGATCCACACCGCGTACAGCACATGCACCACCCACAGCGGCGCCACGCCCACGTGCCGCATCAGCGACGGCATGAAATTCCACGTCCGCACGTGCATGGCGTCCCACGCATCCTCCACCGCGCCCGGCAGATCGATCCCCACCGGCATCCGCCGCCCGGTCGCCAGTGCTGCGATGTTCTTGAAGCGCAGCAGTACCACCGACGTATCCCGGCCTATGTCCTCGATCTGATAAATCTCCAGCGGCAGCCAGAACGCAACCGACGCCAACTGGATCGCCACGCTGGCCACGAGCACCGCCAGTCCCGCGCCCCACACCACCCGCCCCAACTCGCGCCGGTAGCGCAGCAGCAACGGCACCGCCAGCAGCGCCACCATCTCCACCGCCGTCGAAACATACCGGTCGCCCCAAGCTGCGTCGCCCGCCCAGCTAAAGTACCGCCCATACAGCACCAGGTACCCCAACAGCAGCAGCCATGTCGCGACCGCAAACGCGCGCACCGCGGCACTCAGTCTGCGCCACAGCACCGCCGTCAGCACCACCGCCAGCGGCAGCAGCGGATCGAACACCAGGATCGACTTCTCCGGCGAAAACA
The DNA here is from genome assembly GCA_963795955.1 of uncultured Verrucomicrobiae bacterium. Lineage (GTDB taxonomy): Bacteria > Acidobacteriota > Terriglobia > Terriglobales > Acidobacteriaceae > Granulicella. Next base: position 84,264 of record CAWCJK010000004.1, on the reverse strand, counting down.
GCGGCCCCAGTAACCCCGAGTGAATCCCTCCCTCGAAGAAGTGCCCGCTGAATGGAAACGTCGCCGGCAGGCTCGGATCCCAGCGCCGCTGTTCGCGCGCCAGCAGGCTCACGTACGTGTTCGTCCACGACCCGAAGCGCACAAATTGATACACCCGATCAAGGAAGAAGAACGCCGCATACACCGGCAGCACCGTTCGGAGATACTCCCAAGCGCCGCGCCCCGCCATCCCATCTTCCGAGCGAGAAAACCACCACACCAGCCCCACAAAACAGGCGGCCGCGAGGATGTCCACTGCCGTCGTCAGCCGCGTCAGCAGATTCAGCCCCAGCGCCGCCGCCCCCCACCACAGCCATCGCCTCTCGCCCGTGCGCAACCACCGCAACTGCAACGCCATCCCCGTCAACGTCAGCAGAAAGATGTAGTTGTTCTCCATCAGGTTCTGCGCGTAGTGCAGATGTGTCGTTCCGCACAGCAACGCCAACGTCCCCGCGACCGCCTGGCCGCAGGAGAACCCCATCCACTCTAGAAACGCGAAAGCCACCAACGCGGTCAGCACATTCACCAGCACATTCGTGCTCGCGCTCACGACGATCGCTCGGATCTGCGGTGTCGCCCCGCTCTGCGCGTACGCGCGCCACCACGGCGCATGCTCCGCCGCCGTCCCCACAACATCCGCCGGCAGCATCAACAGCGACTGCCCGATGCCGTACCACGCATACAGCCGGCCGTGCCTGCCCGGTATCCCGAACTCCGGATAATCCCCCGCCACTACCTGCGGCGCTGCGGTCCACAGCGAATGCGTCACCTGCAGCCGCCTCGTTGTATCCGCGCTACCCAACTCACCCGACTGAATCAGCAGCGTCATCAGCGCCGTCGCCAGCAGCAACAGACGCACCGCGTTAGACCGGGACTGACGCTCCATCCCGTTCAGCATCGCTCACAAGAGCGCATACAAACAATCGTCTTTGCTCTACGCGCAAGCCCGCGCGTCGCCACTACCGCAGCCGCTCGCGCACCTCGGGCCGCACCAGGTAAAAGAAAAACACCATCGCAAACAAACCCTGCACGATGTACGGCGCACGATGCGAGGCGTGAAAGCCATAGAAGTACCCAGCGGCCATCAACACGCACCCCGCGCTGGTGATCGCCCATCCCCACCGCCGCAGCCCCAGCATGCCCAGGATCCCCACAGCCATAAGCGTGCAGATACTCAGGATCGAATACTTCGCCGCGCCCGCTCCAAACTTCCCCGTAGCCGCCGCAAACGCATTCAACATCGAGAACAGCAGCAGATAAAGCCCGATCACCGCCATGCCCGGCAGCATGCCCTTCGCCTCACCCGCAGGCACCCCCGGCAACCGCCGCGCCTTAAACCCAGCATCGCGTCGCAGGCGCAACCTTCGGATCCTCAAACCGGCTCGGCCGCGGAGTTTCGTCCGACATAATCCCCTACTGCTCCTCCTTGCCTGCTAACCGCTAAGAACTAACAAGTTCCTACCTCCTACTTCCTACTCCTCAAACACTATGCAAATACGCCAACAAGCGCCGCCAAACTCTCCGAATCCATATTCGGCTGCCCCGGCATCAATCCATGTCCGTGCAGAATCGTATACGTCACTCGCTCATCATTCGCCGGAGCCCCCGACTTCAGGTACGGCTTCTTGAAGAGTCCCACCAGCGCCGGCCCGTTCTTCGGCTCATCCACTCGCTCGTAGTGACACGTCGCGCAGCGGGCCTGAAACACCTTGTACCCCTGCACCTGCTGCGCGTCCAACTGCTCCACCGGCGTAGGCGGCGCGATGCGACGACATCCAGCCAACATCAACAGGGCGCCTGCCATCAGCGCCGCAGAAAACCGCAACCTCACTTCGCGGCGTCCCGAAAGATCTGGTCAGCCAGGAAGTTCTGTACCTTGGCGTCGTTGCGCAGAATCTCGAAGTACGCCGTCTTCAGCAACTGCGATCGGCTGTCATGAATCCGCTGCCGGATCGCCTGCTGCACCCGCGGATCGCTCAGATCGCGCTGCCCCGCCTGCGCCTTCTCCAGCAATCGGAAGATCACATACCCCGCGGGCCTCTTCGGATCCTTCGGATCCGGCAGCGGGATGATGTCCGTGTCCTGCCCGGCCTTCAGCTTCGCAATCGCCGCTCCAAGCACCGGGTTCGTCTTCAACTGCGACTCCGGAATCAGCCCCATATCGCCGCCGTTCGACGCGGTCTGCGGGTCCTCCGAGAAGTTCATCGCAATCGTCCCGAAGTCTTCGCCCGCATCCAGCCGGTTCTTCAGCGCCTGGATCTTCTTGCGAGCCTCCGCATCCGACGTAGCCTTCGAGTTCTGCAGGTTCCCCGCATTCGGCCCCGGATTCGCCGTCACAATAATCTGCGCCAGGTGGTACTGATTCTCCGGCAGATTGAACTCCGCCTTGTTCGCGTTGAAGTACGCCGCCACATCCGCGTCCGTCACCGTGATCTTGGAGTTGATCTCCTTGTTCAGCAGCTTCGTCGTCGTCAACGACCGCCGCAGATCATGCCGCAGCTGCTCCAGCGTCACATTCTGCGCCTTCAGCCGCGCATTGAACTGATCCTCCGTGAACGACGCCTTCATCTCCTGCAGCTTCGCATCCACCTCAGAGTCCGTGGCTGTCAGACCCAGCTTCGCCGCACGCTGGTCCACGATCTCTTCCAGGATCAACTCGTGAAGGTCGTTCAGCTTGAGCGACTGCGCCTGTTCCGCGGTCGGCCGTTGCTGCTGCCCATTGCTTTGCAGTTGCGCGTTCAACACCTTATCGATATCGGCTTCGGCGATCGGCTTGCCATTCACCGTGGCGACCACACCGGTTCCAGCGCCCTTGTGGCACCCGGCAAGCGCAAACGTAGCGGCGAACAGCGCTAGGAAAAACGGGGAGGGCTTGCGCATCAAAGACACATTCCTTAGCTGCGCTCGAGCGCGAGCTCAAATCCAATCAACAGTTTAGCCAAACTGCGCGAAATTCGCCCGGACAACCCGCACAGAACCCGCACTTCACTGCAATCGACGCTCCGAAAACTCAGCCGTGAGCATCCTCTGCAGCCGCCCCTGCGGCCGGCCTCAACCCGAAACACAACCCCGCCGCCACCAGCGCCAGCCCCGCAATCGTGAACAGACCACCCGAGTAGCTGTGCGTCACATCGCGCAGCTTCCCCGTCAAAAACGGCCCCAGGAATCCACCCACCCCGCCAATCATCGTGATAATCGCGACACCGCCAGCCGCCGCCTGCCCGCCCAAAACCCGCGTCGGCAGCGTCCAAAACGGCCCCATGATGCTCCAATAGCCCATCGCCGCGAACGTCATCCCCAACAGCGCCAGCCCAAAGCTGTGGGTCAGCCCCGCCAGCGTAAACCCAATCGCACTCAGCACCAGGCACCCGGCAATATGCCAGCGCCGCTCGCCCGTCCGATCGCTCGACCACCCCACAAACACCGTAAAGATCGCCCCCGCGATATACGGCAGCGTCGCATAGCGCGCAATCACACTCGCCGCATGCACCGCGCCCGCCGCAGTCGAGCCGCCATGCAAGAAGTTCGTCAGGATCAACGGCATCCAGAGATTCACCGTATAAACCCCAATCTGGTCGAGAAAGAAGATGCCCGCCAACACCCACACCATCGGCGTCCTGAACGCATCGCCGAGCGAGTGATGCTGCGCCGCCCCACCCGCCTCACGATCACGCTCCAGCTCCGCATCCAGCCACAGCTTCTCCTCGCGCCGTCAGCCACCGCGCATCGTCAGGCTTGTCGCTCAAAAAGAACAGCACCGAGACGCCCATCAGCATCGTCGGTATGCCTTCCACCAGGAACAGCCACTGCCATCCATGCAGCCCGCTGCGTCCTTCCAGGCTCAACAGCCCACTCGCAACCGGCGCTCCCACCACCCCCGCAATCGAGGTCGCCGTCATGAACTTCGCCACCGCCCGCGCCCGTTCCCGCGACGGAAACCAGTACGTCAGGTACAGGATCATCCCCGGAAAAAACCCCGCCTCCGCAACCCCCAGCAGAAACCGCATCACCTCAAAGCTGTGCGCGCCGCGAATAAACATCATCGCCGTCGCAATCACGCCCCAACTGATCATGATCCGCGCAATCCACCGCCGCGGCCCAAACTTCGTCAGCAGCAAATTACTCGGCAGATCAAACAGCGACGACCCAAGAAAGAACACCCCGCCCGCAATCCCAAACGCCTCATAGCTCAGGTGCAGGTCACGCGTCATCTCCGGCCCCGCAAACCCCACGTTCACGCGGTCCAGGTACGCCAGGATGTACAGCACAAAGATGTACGGAATCAGCCGCCACGTGATCTTCCGGTAGACCCTCGCGGGGTCAATGCGCGCGACGCTCGCTTGCGTAGACATCACACGCTTCGGATGCCGCAAAGCACATCCGCCGCAACATCCGCTCTCATGCGCTCGCTCGCACCAGCGCACCTACAGCTTTCCCAACTGCACCACGCGCACGCTGCTGATCGCCTCCACCGCCCGCAACTGCTCCAGCGCACCCCGCAACGCACTCTGCGGACGCCGCATTGCTGTCATCCACCTGCACCACCGCAACCGCCTGCATCGCGCCGTGCGCACCCTCAGCGCGCTTTCGTCCCAACGCAAAGTTCGCGATGTTCAACTCCGCCTCACCCAGGATCGTTCCAATCCGCCCGATAACGCCCGGTACGTCATTGTTCCGAATCACCAGCAACGTCCCAGTCAACTCCGCTTCCACATCAATGCCGTCATAGCGCAGCAGCCGCGGCGAGCAGCCGTGCAACACCGTCCCCGTCACCGCCGAATCCGTCGCCGCACTGTGCGCCGTCATGCGCAACGTGTCGCCCACGCCGCCCGGCGCATACTCGCGCTTGCTCTCGTTCACACGAATGCCGCGATCACTCGCAACCGCCGCCGCATTGATCCGATTCACGCCCTCAGACCCATGCAACAGCCCTGCAATGGCGGCATTCCGGATCAGGTCCGTCTTCAGGTTCGCCAGCCGGCCGTTGAAGTCCACCGTAAGGCTCTCGATGCCGCCGCCCTCGCTCGTTCCCATCGCATGCGCCAGGAACTGCCCCAGCCGTGCGGCCATCTCGATATACGGCGAAACCTCCGCATACTCCTCTTCGCTCAGCGACGCCACATTCACCGCGTTCTGCACCACGCCAAGCTTCAGGTAATCCCGCACCTGGTTCGCGAGCTGGATCCCGATCGCCTCCTGCGCCTCATCGGTGGACCCCGCCACGTGCGGACTCAACAGCACATTCTGGATCTCAAAGTAAGGCGAGTTCTTCAGCGGCTCCTGGCGAAACACATCCAGCGCCGCGCCCCCAACCTGCCCTGACTTCAAGGCCTCCACCAGCGCCTCATCCACAATCAACTCACCGCGCGCGCAGTTCACAATCCGCACACCCGGCTTCATAATCGCGATCGAGTGCCTGTTGATCAGCCCCTCCGTCTGCGGCGTCAGCCCCACATGCAGCGACAGAAAGTCGCTCTCGCCGAAGATCTGATCGATGGACACCAGGCTTACGCCGTTCTCCCTCGCAATCACCGGAGCCACAAACGGATCATAGCCAATCAACTCCATCCCAAACGCCTTCGCGCGTCGCGCCACCTCCAGCCCAATCCGCCCCAGTCCCAGGATCCCCAGCGTCTTGCCCCGAAGCTCCGTCCCTTGCAGCGTCTTCTTGTCCCATTTGCCGTCGTGCATGCCGGCATTCGCGCGAGGTATGGCCCGCGCCATCGCGATCATCAGCCCCAGCGTCAACTCCGCCACCGCCACCGCGTTCGCGCCCGGCGTATTCATCACCACGATCCCGCGCCGTGTCGCCTCGGCGGTATCGATGTTGTCGACGCCCACACCCGCGCGGCCGATCAGCCGCAGCTTCGGTGCATGTCGCAGTAGCTCCGCGTCCGCCTGCACAGCCGACCGCACAATCAGCGCATCCGCGTCCGCCAGCGCCGCCGGCAGGCCTCCCGCCGGGATCTGCTCCGCGGTGATGACCTCCCATCCCGTTTCATCCTTCAAAATCCGCAGCGTGGCAGGCGAAACCTTCTCGGCAACGACGATCTTCAATCTTGGCTCCTGATGTTTGTGGGGCAGATAGCGCTAGAGCAGTTCTCCTGAGGGTGTAGAGCTAAGGAAAAGATGTTCGCGTCAGTTTTCCTCAAGAAAACTGGCCGTCGAAAACGTGTCAAACCCCACAATGCCAGGAGAACTGCTCTAGTGTAACGGCGCTCCCTCCCGCTCACTCCCCGGATTCGGTCGCCAGCCGCCTGTAATCGCTGTGCAGCGACGCCATAAACGAGCGCAGCAGATCGATGTCCAACAGCGCCTCCGAGCAGCGATCGATCACTCGCTCTCGCTCCTCCGCCGAGATCTGGCCCAGCGTTCGACCACCCTCCAGCGGCGCTCCGATGTCGTTCACCGCGTCAATGTAGGTCCTCGCCGCGTCGCGCACGTGCTGCTGTTGCCGGTACAGCATGTCCAGATCCTGGACCTCGCCATACGGCATAAAGGCGAACGCCCCCGTGTCCCGAGCCGTGTTAAACGCCGACTCTCCCAAGCCGTCCCACGCCCACGTTGCCGTGATCTTTTCGTCCACTGGCGCCTTGCCCGCCTGCATGCCGCGCACATTCTGCAGGTCACGCAACAACGCCGCGCGCACCACGCTCAGGTGTTGTTCATCCCCATCCAGCGTCTTGCTGTTCGCGATCATCTCGTTGCGCAGATCGCGACGAGCCACCTCCACCAGGTGCCGGTGGTGAACCAATTCCACCGTCTGCTCCAGCCCGATCGCAATCAGCAACCCAATGACGATGGTCGCAATGTGAACCAAGAAATCACGCCAGGTACGTATGGCGTGTTCGGGCGCATGTACTTCCACGGATCAAGGCCTCCCCGGCGTCAACTCTTCTTCAACTCGTGCTCATATTGCTGACCCAATCTCCTGCATGATCTGCTTCAGCGTCATCAGGTCCATCTCCATCGTCGCCGTGTTCGTCAGCATCCGGTTGTACTCCGCGTCCGAGATGTCGTCGAAATGTTCCCCCTGGGCAAACATCGGCGCCAGCAACTCCAGCTGGGTCTTCACAAGCGCGTCCATCTGCCCGGTCACCGTGTCCTGCAGCCGGTACACTCCCGAATCCGACTGAACCTCCGGATACGGCATGTACCCCAGCGCGCCTGTCTCCCGAGCCGTCCGCCACGCCGCATCGCTCAGGTTTGAAAAGGTCCACTGCAGCGTGATCGACTGCCCCTGCGCGTTCGGGTGCGTGCGCATGTATCGCATCGTCTCCAGACCAGCCTTCACCCGCTCCGTCTCGCCATCGATCGTCGTCAGATCCTGCTTGACCGCCCGGTCGTTGTCCTCCAACTCCCTGCGGATGTTCTCGCGCGCTTCGTGCACCAGCTCGCGGTGGTGCCAGTGCTCCACCGCGGCCTCCAGCATCAGCGCAATAAACAGCCCAACAGTCACAATCCCAAGGTGAATCAAAGCATCACGCCAGGTATGCACGGGCTCATGCGGTGGATGGACGTCCATCCCCGCAGTCTACCCAGCAGCCCCGGATTCCAGCACCAAAATCTGTGCTATCCTATGTTTGCGCGAGACTTCGCGCAGCGCGACGCGGGCATGACTCGGGAAATTAGCGGGTCTGGCCAGAGACCGCGGCGCGCCCACTTCCACCGCCGCCGAGCCCTTTGGCTCCGAAGCGTTGGTTGCTCTGGCTGGAAGGCCGTCCAAACGGGACAGGCCTCGCCGTGCAGCAGCATAGCTTCAACCCCTTGGATGAATCTCCTGCAGAATCCTTTGCTGGACTCCTCGCTTAAGCTCTCGCTGAGACCCGGATCACAAACCAGATCCTTGACGCACGCCTGGCATCCCTTGCCGCTCCGCGTCCCTGCATCACCTTGTCGCTTCACCTTTTGTTAAGGAAAACTTTGTCTACACTTACGCTTGAATCCATCCTGAATCCAGAGCCCGTCAAAACCGAACGCCGCATCTCCCCGGAACAGGCCGCCGCTCTTCAATTCACTGACTTCGCCATCTCTGACAGCCTCAAGCAGCGCCTCGGCGCCGCCGGTTTCGTCAAGCCCACGCCCGTGCAGGCCGGCGCTATCCCGCCCGCACTCGAAGGCGACGACATCCTCGCCACCGCCTCCACAGGCACCGGCAAAACCCTCAGCTTCCTCATCCCCATGATCGAGCGCCTCGAGGAGATCTCCGTGCCCTCCAACAAGGGCAAGAAGAACCCCGTCCTTGCACTCATCCTGCTCCCCACGCGCGAGCTCGCCATGCAGGTGCTGGAGCACTATCACAACATCTGCCCGCAGCTGAAGAACGACGCCGTTCTCGTCTGCGGTGGCCTCAACGAAAACCCGCAGATCGAAGCCCTCCAGCGTGGCCCGCGCATCGTCGTCGCCACCCCCGGCCGGCTCGAAGACTACCTCGACCGCCGCAAGGTCAAGCTCAACGAGGTCGACATGCTCGTCCTCGATGAAGTCGACCGCATGCTCGACATGGGCTTCCTCCCCGCGATCCGCCGCATCGTCGGCGCGCTCCCGAAGGACCGCCAGACCATGTGCTACTCGGCCACGCTCGACGCGAACATCCGCAACATCGTTCGCGACTACGTGCACGAGCCCGTGCGCATCGAGATCGGCACGACCTCCAAGCCCTCCGATCGCGTCACCCTGCGTGTCGTCACCGTCATGCAGGATCAGAAACTGGCCCAGCTCGACCGCATGCTCAACGAAGAAGAGGGCAGCTACCTCGTCTTCTCGCGCACCAAGCACGGTGCCGACCGCATCGGCAAGAAGCTGGAAAAGCTCGGCCACAAGACCGAGATCATCCACGGTGACCGCTCGCAATCGCAGCGGACCACCGCCCTCAAGCGCTTCGCCGACGGCAAGGCGCGCATCCTCGTCGCCACCGACGTCGCCGCGCGCGGCATCGACATCTCCCACATCGCGCACGTCGTCAACTACGATCTGCCCAATGGCTCGGACGACTTCGTCCACCGTATCGGCCGCACCGGCCGCGCCGGCGCCAAGGGCATCGCCACCACCTTCGTCACCCCGCTCGAAAAGCGCGATGCGAAGAAGCTCGAAAAGGAACTCAAAATCGAGTTCGAGTGGCTCGTAGCGGACAAGGACCTCGCCAAGGAAGAGCGCAACACCCCGATCGACCTGGCCAAACAGTCAGGGTACCGGCATGGACTCGCTCCTCGCGCTCGAAACCCGCTCGTGGAAGAACGACTCCGGCGACGAGCCCCAGCCGCAGCAGCACGCGCACGGTCACGCCAAGCACGGCCGCGCGCACTCCGGTCAGCGTCCAGGTGGCCCCCGCAAATCAACATCTGCGGGCCGCAGCTCTGGCCGTCGTCGCCGCCGCGCCTAACCCACACCACATCCACCCCTAATATCGATGGCGCGAGTGCAGTACACTCGCGCCATCTCTTTTATGCTTCTCCGGCTCGTCACGTTCTTCGCTGCTGTTCTGCTCGCGTCTCCTCTGCTTGCCCAGACCTACCACCCAAAGGTCATCCGCATACAAGGCGCTGAGAGCCTTGATCAGGCGCAGGTCATGCGTCTGATCGACCTCCCCTCCGGCGCTCCCATCACCAAGGACGATATCGACGCCGCGCTCGCGCGTCTCGGCAACTCCGGCCTCTTCACCGAGATCCGCTACACCGTCAACCAGGACGCCCTGACGATCATCGTCAAGACCGCCCCCGGCTCGCAGGCCCTTCCCGTACGCTTCGCCAACTTCGTCTGGTGGAAGCCCGAAGAGCTCGAACCCCTCGTCGAAGCCCGCGTCCCACTCTTCAAAGGCAAGCTCCCGCTCACCGGCGACCTCACGGACCAGGTCGAAGCCGCCCTGGTCTCCCTGCTCGCCGACAAGGGCATCCTGAACGCCCAGGTCAGCGCTCACCTGTCCGCGCTCGGCAACGCCGGCGGCGCCTCCGACCACAACATCAACGGCGTGGTCATCAGCATCGACCAGCCTCAGATCACCTTGCACAACCTCGACCTGAACGGCGTCGCCCCTGAAGCCGCGACGCACCATGACCACTCGCCATCAACTCGCCTCAAGTCCGACGACTTCGACCTCCTCCTCACATCCAAGGCCATCGTCGACACCACCGTCGACGTCCACCGCAACGCCGGCTATCTCGACGCCACCGTGAAGCAGCCCTTCTTCTCCGAGCCCTTCAAGGAAACGGTAGGCTACGCCGTAGACGCCTCCGCGACCGTCTACCCCGGCGCCCGCTACCACGTCGCTGCAATCCGCATCGAGGGCGCTCCGCCCGCGCTGCTCGACCAACTGACCCACGCGATCGCCATCAACGCCGGTGACCCCGCCGGGGCCATGGCCCTTCGCGTCGGCCAGGGCTCAGCCGCGCGGTTCTTCATCAATCGCGGCATGCTCGATGCCACCGCCAGCGTCGCCACATCGACCGATACCACCGCGCACACGGTCACGTATCGGTTCGACGTGAACCCCGGTCCGCTCTACCGCTTCGTCGCCCTGGACATCTCGGCGCTATCGCCGGTCCAACGCAAGGTCTTCCTCCTGCGCTTCGCCATCACGCCCGGCGCCGTAGCGGATCAAACCGTCACGCAGGCCATCACGGCCTCGCTTCTCTCAGCCGGCGCAGGCGGAGCGATCATCCACGAAAAGAAGAACCGCACCACCCACGCCGTCACCTACATAGTCCAACCGCAAACCCACGCCAGCGCTCAATAAGCGCACGCGGCGAGCACCGCGTTTGCAGTTCGGTCCCTACAACAACCGCGACAACAAAGACCCAGCCAGCCCACCAAACTCGCCCTGGTTCGTCGGCGGAGCCTGCTGTCCGCCCTGCGTCATGTGGGCCATCACCATCGGCAGAATCGCCGCCAGCGCCACCTTCGCGACCTCCGGCGACACGCCCGCGCGCTGCGCGGTCTGCTCAATCAGCCCCGTTCCGCCCAGCCCGGTCTGCACCTGCTCCGGCGTGGCCTGCTGGTTCTGTCCCGTCTGCCACTGATCCACATGCTGATCCATGCCACGGTTGCGGAACATATCCATCACCCCGCCCAGGCCGCCCGGATGCTGCGCCACGGACTGCAAAAACCCGCCCGCAACCCGGCCCTGCTCGCTGGCCTGCCCGCCGCCCTGCTGCGCGCCCGCCAACATACCTTCAATCGAATTCAAAAAGCCCATTCGTTCACCTCGCCTTTGCTGAGATGGCAAAATCGCGCGCCTCGCGGCCGATTTTCCGCGCCAATCCTCGATCCGGGCGTAAGCTGTTGCGCGAAGTTCGCAGCCCAGCAATCCATTCAAACCTGCGCACGAGGGCCCAACTATGGCAACAATCACGGCCCCCTCCCCCGTCTCTCCGGCTCACAAAATCCGCCTCCGCCCTCGATCGCCGCCGGCCTGCTGGCCCTCATGGCCCTGCTGACCCTCGCCTCCGTGCGCCAGGAGTCCCAAACCTTCGACGAATCCACCCACCTCTATGCCGGTTTCGAGTACTGGAAGCACGCCGACTTCGGCCGCAACCCGGAGCATCCGCCCCTCGCCAAGTTCATCGCCGCTGCCCCGCTGCTATCGATGGGCCTCCGCGAGCCGTCACCACCCCCCATCCCCTTCTTCAAAGCGCAGGACGTCATGGGCGGATCCCAACTGCTCTACACCGCCAACGCGGACCGCATTCTGCTTCGCGCACGAGCCATGATGCTCGTCTTCGCGCTCGGTCTGGGCGTGCTGCTGTTCCTCGCCGGTCGCGAGATGTTCGGGGACACCGTCGCTCTGCTCGCGCTCACCATCTTCGCCTTCGAACCCGTCGTCCTGTCCAACGCTCCACTCGTGACCACCGACATGGCGCTCGCGTGCATGTTCTTCGCCGCCGTCTACACGTTCTATCGCTTCGTGCGGCGCCCCGGCATAGCGCGGCTGCTCTTGTGCTGCGTCTGCTGTGCACTCACGCTCGCCACCAAGCACTCCGGCGTGCTGATCCTGCCCACACTCGCCCTGCTCGCGGCTGGCAGACCTGCTGCTCGTCCGCCCCGACCCGCTGCTCGCACTCTCCACCTCGCGTAGAAAACGACTCGGCGTCTACCTGGGCGCGCTCGCCGCGATCGTCGTTGTCAGCTACATCGGCCTCTGGGCGGCGTACGGTTTCCGCTACGCAGCGCGCCCTGGCGCCCTCAGCGTTGTCCCCACTCTGGCACAGTACGCGGCAGGCCTCCAGAACCCACTCGAGAAGTCCACCATCTTCTTCCTCGCACAGCACCATCTCCTGCCCGAGGCCTACCTCTTCGGCTGGGCGGACATTCTGCTCATCCCGTCCTACCGGCCGACGTTTGTGCTCGGACATCTCTACCAGCACTCGGTGTGGTTCTACCTGCCCGCCACCTTTCTCATCAAATCCACGCTGTTTCTGCTGATCCTGCTTGCCCTCTCGCCGTTTGCACGCATCCGGAACCACCGCCGCGAGCTGCTCTTCCTCGCCATCCCATTCCTCTTCTACTTCGCGGCCGCCGTCGACTCCCAGATCGATATGGGCGTGCGCCATGTCCTGCCGGTGTACCCGTTCGCCATCCTGCTCGCTGCCGCCGCCGCCGTGACGCTTCGCGATGCGATCCAGGGTCGCTCGCATCGCCGTCACAGCCGGTCTGGCCTGGATGATCGTCTCGTCCCTGCACTGCTACCCGGACTTCCTGGCGTACTCCAACGAGGCCTTCGGCGGTCCCGCCCACACCTACCGAACGTCATCGACGCAAACGCCGACTGGGGCCAGACCCTGAAGTGGACCAAGCCTACCTCGACCGCAACTCGGTCACGGATTGCTGGATCGACTACACCAATCCCACCGTGCCCGCGACGTACTACGGCATCCGCTGCAAACCTCTGTTGACCAGCATCGGCTACTTCGTCGGTGTCCCCGTTGCCCCGATTCCGCCGCGGATCTCAGGCGTCGTGCTTCTCAACAGCAGCGATCGGGTCGGCTGGCAGTGGGGCCGTGTGAACCCCTATGCACAGTTCCAGGACCGCAAACCAGACGACAAGATCGCCAACGCGACCCTGGTCTATCGCGGCACCTTCGACGTCCCACTGCTCTCCGCGTACAGCGACAGCGTGCTTGCCTCGGCGCTGCTCACCCAGCACCAGACCGCGCAAGCCCTCGCCCTGGCACAGGCGGCGTACGCGGCGGCGCCCAACTCAGCGGCGGTCAACGCAACCCTCAGTAACGCCCTCGCCGCCGCAGGTCGCCAGCCACAAGCCGATCAATACCGCCAGGCCGCCCTGCACCTGGCCAACACCGGCGATCCATTCGAAACCGCCCTCGTCACGCGCTCGCTAGCCGAGAGCACGCCGCCCCCGCAAACCCCACCCAAGCCAAAATGATCAGCGCCGAAGGCACGCCCAATCGACAACCCCGCTGACCGCAAGCGACAATCCCTTCATGCCTTCCAAATCCATCATCCTCTCGACCGAAGCCCCCGCCGCCATCGGCCCCTACGCCCAGGCCGTCCGCGTCGGCGACTTCGTCTACACCTCCGGCCAGGTCGGCTTCGACCCCGCCACGGGCACCCTCGTCCCCGGCGGCATCACCGAGCAGACCGCAGCGCGTCTGCGAAAACATCCGCGCCGTCCTCACCCAGGCCCACCTCAACTTCGAGGACGTCGTCAAAACCACCGTCTTCCTCCAGAACATGGCCGACTTCACCGCCATGAACGAGGTCTACGCCCGCTACTTCGCCCCGCAGGACGTCGTCCCGCCCGCCCGCTCCACCGTCGCCGTCGCCGGCCTCCCCCGCAACGCCCTCGTCGAAATCGAGTGCATCGCCGTAAGCCGCAACAGCACGGAAGCCCCAGCACCGAACACCCACCGCTGAGTCGGTTCCATCCCCCAGCCGTCTAACCTCCCAGCAAGGAGAACGTCTATGCCGACCATCCCTCCAGGCGGTCCGCTCAGCGACGCCGCCATCGCCGAGAACGACAAAAAAGCGGGCGCCTCAGCCGCCGCCCAAACCAGAAAAGTCGAGAAGTCCGACGCCGAATGGCGCCAGCAGCTGACGCCCGAGCAGTACAACATCCTCCGCGAGAAGGGCACCGAACGCGCCTTCACCGGCAAGCTCTACAACAACCACGCCGACGGCATCTACTACTGCGCCGCCTGCAACACCCCGCTCTTCAAATCCGACGCCAAGTACGACTCCGGCTCCGGCTGGCCCAGCTTCTGGGAGCCCGTCTCGCCCACCGCCGTCCAACTCCACGAGGACACCTCCTACGGCATGCGCCGGATCGAAGCCACCTGCGCCACCTGCGGCTCCCACCTCGGCCACGTCTTCCCCGACGGCCCCCGCGAACACACCGGCCAGCGCTACTGCATCAACTCCGCCTCCCTCGACTTCGCCCCAGACGGCTCCACCGTAGGCGAGCGATAAAAAGCAGGAAACAGCAACAGGAATCAGGCGTCAAAAGCAGCAAGTAGCGAACAGGAATTAGCGGCTCGGGCAACAGCACTCCAGCCGCCACAGAACGGAACAAAGGCTCCGGACATGACCGGAGCCTTTGTGCATTACCGTCACGCCTTAAGTCCGCGTTGGCGTTCGCCAATTTCAAAGTAGCCTCCTGGCATCACCTGTTGCTAATTCCTGTTGGCTGTTTGCTGCTTTTACTGTTTGCTGTCTTAGGCAGCCTTAACGATCTTCCCGCTCTTGATGCAGCTCGTGCAGACCTTGATCCGCTTCGCCACACCCTGGCTGATCAGAGCCTTCACGCTCTGCAGGTTCGGGTTCCAGCGCCGCCGGGTAACGTTATGCGCGTGCGAAATGTTGTTGCCAAACTGCGGCCCCTTGCCGCAAAGCTCACAGACCTGTGCCATCGAAGTCTCTCCAGACAAAACTTGTGTCGCAAAACTCCAGGCCGGAACCTTGTTCTTGGCCCCGGCGCGCGCCTGAAAGGCTAGCGAAGGAGTGGTAGGCACGATTGGATTCGAACCAACGACCTCTACCGTGTCAAGGTAGCGCTCTAACCAACTGAGCTACGCGCCTAAAGTGCGTACAAGTCAGTTTAACCGGAGCCTCCCCTCGGCGCAACCCGCCCGTGTACCTCTTCGCGGCAGCCAACCCGCAACCCCGCTAACTCGCCTGCCCCTCAGCAGCGGCACTCGGCGGTCCCCCGTCCTGCGCCTGCACCTTGCGCAGCGTGATCCACGCATACTGCGCCGCCGAAGCCGGCGCCAGCACCGCCACCACCCGCAGCAAGACGTCTTCATCTCCACCAGCGCCCAAACCGGCGCCAACTGCACCGTCATCACCGTCAGCACCGCCAGGATCTGCACCGCCGTGCTCCACTTCCCCAGCAGACTCGGCCGGAAGTCCCGCAGAATATTCGTCACAAACAGCAACGTCGAGATCAGCAGAATCCCCAAATCCCGGCTGAACACCAGCACCGTCACATACCGCGGAATCATCCCCACATGCGTCAGCACCAGGAACATCGTGCTCAGCAGCGCCTTGTCCGCGATCGGGTCCAGGTACTGCCCCAGCGTCGTCTGCTGGCCAAACTTCCGCGCCACCAGCCCATCCAGCGCATCCGACAGCCCCGAAATCCAAAGCAGCACGAACGCAAACCGCCAATGGCCGTCCAGGATCTCGATCACCAGGAACGGCAGCGTAAACAGCCGCATCATGGTCAGCAGATTGGGCGTAGATCGAAACTGGCGGAAGTCAGGCACTTATCTAGGGGGCGAAATTGCATGGTAGCCCATGCGCCGGCCCCAAACCTCCACGCCCGCCCCAAACAGGTCCTCGCAGCCGCAGGTCCAGCGCACCACAAAGCCGCCCCAGCCCTCCGACTGATCCGATTGCGCAGCCCGATTCGCCGCCGTACACTAAAACTGCCCGGTTTTTCTCCTCCACGCGAGTTTTCACTGCTCGCGCAGCGCCGGTAGGTCTCCTATGCTGCGGCTCACCAAAAAAGCGGACTACGGGCTCATGGCGCTCAAGTACCTGGCCGAGCACGCCAACGGCAGCGCCCAGTCCGCCAAGGACATCGCCGACGCCTACCACATCCCCCCGCAGCTCCTCGCCAAGATCCTCCAGACGCTCACCAAGGCGGGCATCCTCATCTCCACCGCCGGCACCAACGGCGGCTACGCGCTCGCCCGTCCCGGCTCCGACATCTCCGCCTTCGAGGTCATCCGCGCCATCGATGGTCCGCTCTTCATCACCAGTTGCATCACCATCCACGGCACCTGCGACCTCCACGGCACCTGCACCATCAAAGAGCCGCTACGGAAAGTAAACGACTCCATCAAGGACCTCCTGAGCGGCATCCGCATCTCCGATCTGGCAGAGCCGGCAGAAGCCTCGCCGGGCGCACCCGTCGCCGCGGGTCTGGTCACCATCGCCGTCTAGAAAACCGTGTTTGCGCCACGCCTGTTGCCGCGCCGTCCGTTAACAATCCTCTATATCCGAGTGGTATAGTCCGAATTGAGAGCTTTGATCCAAACCCCGCATCCTGCCCGCCTCAACACGCCCGGGCGATGCGACAGAAAATTGAGGAGTAACCATGGCTGAGACCCTGGGAATGAACGTCACGCACACCAATGAGCCCTTGCCCGAGGGCGTCAAGCTGCCCATCTACATGGACAATCACGCGACCACGCCGCTCGACCCCCGCGTGCTCGAGGCCATGATGCCCTACCTGACCGGCATCTTCGGCAACGCCGCCAGCCGCAATCACTCCTTCGGCTGGGAAGCCGAGGCCGCGGTCGACAAGGCGCGCGAGCAGATCGCCAAGCTCATCGGCGCCACCGCCAAGGAGATCATCTTCACCTCCGGCGCCACCGAGTCCAACAACCTCGCCCTCAAGGGCATCGCGGAGATGTACCGCGAGCGCGGCAACCACATCATCACCGAGGTCACCGAGCACAAGGCCGTCCTCGACACCTGCAAGAAGCTCGAAAAGCAGGGCTTCCGCGTCACCTATCTGCCCGTCAAGGGCGATGGCCTCGTCGACCTCGAAGAGCTCGAGCGCGCCATGGACGACCAGACCATCCTGGTCTCCATCATGTACGCCAACAACGAGATCGGCGTCGTCCAGCCCATCCGCGAGATCGGCGAGCTCTGCCACAAGAAGGGCGTGATCTTCCACACCGACGCCGTCCAGGCCGTAGGCAAGATCCCCGTCAACGTCATCACCGACAACATCGACGTGCTCTCCCTCTCCGGCCACAAGATCTACGGCCCCAAGGGTGTCGGCGCGCTGTATGTTCGTCGCCGCAACCCCCGCGTCCAGATCGCCGAGCAGCAGAACGGCGGCGGCCACGAGCGCGGCATGCGCTCCGGTACCCTCAACGTCCCCGGCATCGTCGGTCTCGGCAAGGCCTGCGAGATCTGCGGCGAGGAGATGGCCACCGAGGCCGCCCGTGAGATCGAACTCCGCGACTACCTCCGCAACAAGCTCGAGTCCGCCCTCGACTACACCCAGGTCAACGGCAACATGGACCACCATCTGCCCGGCAACCTGAACATGAGCTTCATCTACGTCGAAGGCGAGTCGCTCCTCATGGGCATCAACGACATCGCCGTAAGCTCCGGCTCCGCCTGCACCTCGGCCACCCTCGAGCCCAGCTACGTGCTCAAGTCCCTCGGCCTCGGCGACGACGTAGCCCACAGCTCCATCCGCTTCGGCCTCGGCCGCTTCAACACCAAGGCCGAAGTCGACTACGTAGCCGACAAGCTCATCGACGTCGTCTCCAAGCTCCGCGAACTCTCCCCGCTCTACGAGATGGTCAAGGAAGGCATCGACCTCACCAAGATCGAGTGGGCCGCCCACTAAACGCTCGACCCTGAACCAACCAGGAAGGGCGCGGCTTCGGCCGCGCCCTTCCTGCGTTCGCCTGGTTCGCTCGCGCTAAGCTGCCGCACATCCAACGCACGTCGTAGGCGCAGCCGTCACCGCCTGCGGCGGATTCCGCTGCTCCTTCGGGTTCTTCGGGTTTCCCTGTTCCCGCTGCTGCTGCCTGCCGCCCTCCGGCGATGGAGCGGGCCTTTGCTGCGGCGCGGGCCTGGCCTGCTGTTGCTCCGGCCTCGGCTGTGGAACCGGCTGCGTGGCCGGCCGACCCTGCGGCGGTCCTCCCTGGCCCGGCCGTGGGTAGCGGCTCCCCTGATCTCCGCCCGGTCTTTGCCCAGGCTGGCCCGGCTGCCCGGCTGACCCGGCTGACCCGGCTGACCCGGCTGAGAGGGTCGCGGCTGCCACGTCCCGGGCGGCCTCGTACCAGGCGCGGGCTGCGGCTGCACACCCGGCTGCGGCACCGGGTTCACACCAGGCTGCGGCCTCCCATTGCCCGGCGGCGGCGTGTACGGCCGTGTCCCGTTCGGCGGGTGTAGGCCGCGTCCATCGGCGGGTGTACGGCCGCGTTCCATTCGGTGGCGGTGTGTACGGCCGCGTTCCATTCGCGGCGGTGTGTACGGCCGCGTTCCATCCGCTGGCGGCGTGTACGGCCGCGTTCCATTCGGCGGATACCGGTTGCCCGGCTGTCCCGGCCTGTATCCCGAGCCCGGATTACCACCCGGACGCGTATAGATCGGCGCGCCACCAAACCCCGGCCGAACCGGTGCCGGTCGGTTGATCGGTGCAGGTGGCCGATAGTTCGGCGGCCGGTAGTGCCAGTTGCCGCCGTACCCTGGTCGGCTCGTCCATGCCACTGGTCTCGGCCGGTACCACATCGCCGGCGGCCGGTATCCTCCACGCCATCCGTACCATCCGCCGTGGTTGTAATAGATCCCGCGCGACCGCCAGTTCCATCCCCAACCGCCCCATCCCCACGGCTGGTTGCTCGCAATCAGTGCGCCGATCCCAATGCCAGCGCCAAACCCAATCACGGAACTCGCAAACATCGCTCCCGTGCTCGGCTGCACATACACCAGCGTAGGGTCATACTCCGGGACGTACACCATCTGCGGATTCGCCGGTTCAACCACGTAGATCGGCTGCGGTCCTTGTTCCACCTCCACCGTCTGCTGCGGCGTGCTCCGCAGCGCGCCCGCGGCATAGGCCTGCCCCCTCAGCCGCTGCACCGAGTCCGACACCGCCGCCTGGTTCGCCATCACCGCCTGCCCGATCGCGGCATAGTCGTCAATGTTCTCCGCCATCATCTGCAGCACCGCCGGGAAGTGCACCAGGGACACAAACGCGGGATCGAACCCCTGCTGCTGCGCCGCCTCGCTTAGCTGGTCATCGCTCAGCCCCTGCTGAGTGGCCAGCCAGTTCGTAACGTCCAGCACCTCCTGCGGATTCGTCGAAGCCGTCGTAATCTGCGCCAGCAAAGGATCCGGGTACAGCGCAATCGGCGCCAGCAGTTGGTCCAGTTGCTGCGGAGTCGGCAGCGGCGCCGGCGACATATCCTGCGCCGGGAGCTCCGCAGCCGCCCCGAAGAACGTCAGGCTGAAGATAAGAATCGCGGCTGCCGCGCGGTTCACAAGGACGAGCATCAGGAACCTCTTTCAGAAATCCGTAAACCGCGAAACCTGGAACCCTCCCACAACACAGGAACGGGACCGAGCGGCAAGTATAGGTCCGCGGAGTCCTCTGCGCTCTTTTCTTTCGCTTGCCACCTTCCAAGCGCACAATGGGGCCCATGTTCGAGCGCTACACCGAAACCGCACGCCGAGCCATCTTCTTCGCCGCTTTGAAGCCGCGCAGTTCGGCTCCCCGTTTATCGAAAGCGAACACCTCCTCCTCGGCATCCTCCGTGAAGACAAAGCACTCACGAATCGCATCCTCCGCGCGCACGGCTCGGTCGAACGCGCAGTCTCCTTCTTCGCGACCCCGACGGCAACCTCGTCTGCCTGCTCTCGTACCCTCTCTTCGGCGAAGCACGCCGTAGCCCACACCGGCGCCCGGCGGCTACGATATCCACGATGCCTGCCTTCACCCGCGCCTTTCAGCGGACCGCTGTTCTCGGCCTGTTCGCCTGCACCTCTGCCCTGCTCCCGGCCCAGACCCGCACCGTGGAGGCCGACCTCTCCCACATCACCGGCCCGCACACCCGTGTACCCCTCCGCTGCATCGGCGCTGGCCGCGCCAACGAAGGTCTCCGCGCCGACTGGCAGCAACAACTCGCCACCGTCCAACGCGAGATCGGCTTCCAATACATCCGCTTCCACGGCATCCTCCACGACGACATGGGGGTCTACAAGGAAGACAGGCAAGGCCACCCCGAGTACAACTTCCAATACGTCGACGCCCTCTACGACGCGCTCCTCAAGCTCCACATCCGCCCCTTCGTCGAGCTCACCTTCATGCCCTCGGCGCTCGCCAGCGGCCCCCAAACCGTCTTCTGGTGGAAGGGCAACATCACCCCGCCCAAAGACCCCGCCAAGTGGAACGCCCTGATCCGCGCCTTCACCGCGCACATGCTCCAGCGCTACGGCGCCGACGAAGTCCAGCAGTGGTACTTCGAGGTCTGGAACGAACCCGACCTCCACGACGGCTTCTTCACCGGCTCGCTCGACGACTACCTTGCTCTCTACAAAAACACCGCCGAAGCCATCAAGGCCGAGTGCCCACACTGCCGCGTAGGCGGCCCCGCGAGCGCTATCGGCTACGGCTTCGAAGAAGCCTTCGAAAAATACGTCGTCGCCAACAACGTCCCCGCTGACTTCGTCTCCACCCACGCCTACGGCGTCAAGCAGGGCTACCTCGACAAGGACGGCACCGCCGGCACCGTCCTCGACCCCGACCCCAACTCCGTCAGCGGCCGCATGCAGCACTCACGCGATCTCCTCGCCCACTCCGGCCGCCCGGACATGCAACTCCACTTCACCGAGTGGAGCTCCGCCTACACGCCCTCCGACCCCATGCACGACCAGTACCACCAGGCCAGCTTCATCCTCGACAAGATCAAGCGCGCCTCGCCCTTCGTCGACTCCATGTCTTACTGGACCTTCACCGACATCTTCGAAGAAGCCGGCCCGCGCTTCACGCCCTTCCACGGCGGCTTCGGCCTCATCAACCTCGAAGGCATCCGCAAACCCGCCTTCTTCGCCTACCGCTTCCTCCATCAACTCGGCACGCAGGACATCGCCAGCAACGACCCGCAGTCCTGGATCACGCGCTCCGCAGACGGCTCCGTCCAGGCGCTCGTCTGGGACTACACACCCATCGTCCCGCCCACCGGCCAAAACGACCAGACCTTCTACAAGAACGATCTCCCCTCAACCTCCAAAGGCACCCTGCACCTGCAACTCGACCACCTGCCCCGCGGCACCTACAAGGTCGCCACCTATGCGATCGGCTACGGTCACAACGACGCCTACACCGCCTACCTGCACATGGGCGCCCCACCCCAACTCACCCGCGATCAGGTCACCCAACTAAACGCGGCCAGCAGCCGGCGCCCCCGAAAGCACCTCCACCGTCACCATCACCAACGGCACCTTCACACGCGATCTCCCGCTGCGCACCAACGACGTCTACCTGGTCACGCTGACTGCCAGCCGCTGCGATCCGCTAACGCGCCGCTTACCGCGTAAACAACCCCAGATCCACCGCATCGCCCATCACCTTGTACCCCGCATCCCCCGGGTGCAGATGGTCCCCATGCTCCAACGCCGGCAGAAACGTATCCGGCTTGTTCGGATCGCGAGTCGCCGCCTCAAAGTCAATCACCCCATCGAACTTCCCGCTGCTCCGAATCCACTGATTCACCGCAACGCGCACCTGCTCGCCCGCCGGCGACGCATACTTCGCGCCCACATACGGCGTCAGCGTCGCGCCAATCACCTTGATGCCCCGCTCATGCGCGCGCTCAATCATCTGCTCATACCCCTGGATCAGATCCGCCGCGGTCACCATGTCATACGGCCGCACCGTGTCATACGCGTGCCCGATGTCATTGATCGCTTCCATCACGATGATGTACTTCACCCCAGGCTGATCCAGCGCATCGCTCCCCAGCCGAGCCAGCGCATTCGGCCCCGTGTTGTCATGCAGCACGCGGTTGCCGCCGATGCCCTCGTTCAGCACGCCGAACTCGCGCCCTTTCTTATCCGCCTGCAGCCGCCGCGCCAGCTCATCCGGCCAGCGCATATTGCTGTCGCGCGTCACATACGCGCCATCCGTGATGCTGTCGCCAAATGCCACAATCGCACCCGCATCCGCCGGGGCCATCACCTGCACGTTGTTCAGAAAATCATAGCTATAGAACGGCATCCCACCCGCGAGCTCGGCCTGCGAAACCGCATTGCCCGCAACGCGGAGATTCGTCTGCACCGCGTTGCCATGCCGCGTCAGCGTCGTGATCGTCTGCGCCGGCACAAACAAGCTGATCGCCAGATCCGAAAGCGGCGCCACGGCCAAACTCACCGGATCGCTCAACACCGTCGCTCCGTTCGGAATCGTGATGCCGGGCTTGCCTCCGAACAGCAGCGGCCGCATTGAATCCGCGCGCACACTCCCGCCACCGCTCGAAACCGCCACACCAGCCGCTCCAATCACCAGCGGTGCCGCGCCGAACTCATTCGAAAGCGACACACGCACCGCGCTCCCGCCGATCGACACATGCACAATCTGCCGCAACGTCTGATCGCTCGACCCCAGCGCTCCCAGGTCCGCCGCCTGGGTCGCCGTTCCACTCGCCGCCGCCGCAGCCGGTGCCGCAGGCGCGCTGTTCTTCGCCGCATACGACGCGGTAGCCCACGTTCCCACCCAATGCTCAGCAGCGTTCTTCGCGGCTGCAAAACTCGCGTCCGGCGAAGCGGCCAGAAGACAAACAACGACACCCAAGCGAAGAAATTGACCGGATCTCATCTCGACCGCAGATTACATCCATCGCTCGCAAAATGCTTGCCACATCGACCCCGCCGCCCAGCCGTAACGTCCTCTCATGACCTAAGTGCCCCGCGGGAACTAGACGGGCCGAGCCATACGCGCATCGTATCCTCGCAGTGATACCGTCTTGAATTGCATGCGCGCACGTTTCGCTCTGTTCGTCTTGTTCCTTGTCGTTCTTTTCTGCCCTTATGCGAGCGGGTACTCCCTGCTCACGCACGAGCAACTGATCGATCTCACCTGGCAGAGCTCCATCGTCCCTCTGCTGCTCAGCCGGTATCCAAACCTCACGCCCGCAGCAGTTGGAGCACGCGCGCGCCTACGCCTACGGCGGCTGCGTCATCCAGGACGTCGGCTACTACCCGTTCGGCGACCCGCTCTTCTCTGATCTCACCCACTACGTGCGCTCCGGCGACTTCGTCGTCAACCTGTTCCGCAACGCCGGCAACGCCGATGAACTCGCCTTCGCCATCGGCGCACTCTCTCACTACATCGGCGACAGCATCGGCCATTCTGAAGCCACCAACCGCGCCGTCCCCGTTGAGTTCCCAAAGCTCGCGGCGCAATATGGTCCGGTCGTCAACTACGCCGAAGGCGAGCACCAGCACGTCCAGACCGAGTTCGCCTTCGACATCAACGAGATCGCGCAGCATCGCCTCGCGCCGGTCCACTACCTCCGCCACGTCGGCCTCGAAGTTCCCACCAAGCAGCTCGCGCTCGCCTTCTACCAGACCTACGGCATCGCCGACGACCTCGCCGTAGGCCGCAAGCACCACGTCAACGTCGGCGCCTATCGCTTCGCCGTCCGTCGCTTGATTCCGCGCGTCGCCTACGCCCTCACGCTGCTGCATCGTCATGGCGAGCCCACCGATGTCACCGACCCCGACCTCGAAAAGCTCAAGCGCGAGGTCGCCATCATCGAGCAGAAGAACGACTGGGACACCTACAGGCGCCCCCCTGGACCCGGAACCTACCTGCTCGCCGGCTTCATCTACATCCTTCCAAAGTTCGGTGCGCTCAAGCTCGTGGCCATCAAAGGCCCAACCTCACAGACTGAGATCGACTACGTTCACTCCGTCATCCGCTCCGCCGACGAGCTGAACCGCAACCTCCGCCGCTTCACGCCGCCGCCAGCCACACGTCCCGACACCGCCGCCGTGGCCGCCGCAGCCGACACGCACTCCGAACCTCCGCCCACGCAGCCCATGGCTCCCAAACCCGGTTCAGCCCAGATCGTGCCGCGCGAGTCCCGCGACCCCCGTCATCCTCTACCCAATCGCGATCTCGATACCGGGAGCCCCGTGCGCCCCTCCGGATACCGGCTCACCGACGACACCTACGCCACCCTCGCCCATCGCCTCGCCACACACCCTGAGATCCCCATCCCGCCCGGCGTCAAAGACGACATCCTCGCCTACTACGCCAACCTCGAACTGCCGTTCGCGACCAAAAAGAATCCACAACTCTGGGCGCAGCTTCAGCATGATCTCGGTACCGTGCGCTCCATGCCCACCACCCGCGAGCCCACGCCCTTTCAGACCTACGGAGACGATGACGACACTGCCAGCGCCCAGTGAGCCCGGCGCCTCAGCTCTTCTTCGACCGCACGTTGCGGACCCACTTCCATATCGAGAATCCGCTCGCGATCAGACATAGGATCGGTGAACCCGATCACCGTCCAGCGGAACGGCTCCGACTGCGCAACCGCCATCACCTGCTTGCCGAACCGCATCGCCAGGTAGGCCAGGATCGCAAACCGCGCAGCCCGCGCAATAAAGTTCGTGATCAGAATCTCCGGCAGCGACCGCTCCACCGCACTCGCGACCGCCACAACGACCGTGTACGGAAACGGCGGAGGCGCCAGCGCTCCAATCGCGATCGCCGCCGCCGCCCGGTGGCTCAGCCGCTTCTGCAGCTTGTCAAACTGCTTCTCGCCCGCAAACTTGCAGATTCCATCCTTGCCCAGCTTGCGCGCGACCAGCGCCAGCGCCAGCGCACCCAGCGTCGACCCCGCAGCCGCCGCAAGCACATACCACGACCGCACCGTGGTGTTTGTTCGCTACAAGAAACACGATCAGCAGATCGTTCCCAAACGGCAGCACCAGGAACGACGAATCCAGCACGCCCATCACCACCGGGCCGAAATAGCCAAGGTGGATCAAAAACGCCAGCAGCGCATGAAAAAACTTCACTCAAACCCCTCCGCAGGGCAGACGTACCTCCCTACAGATGCGCGCTGCACTCCCGTCAGCCTTGCGTTTAGTTCACAGTGACGGAAAGAGTCACCGTCTCCGCCGGAACCCCGCTCGCAGTCGGCGTAAACGTCACCGGAACCGTATAGCTTCCCTTCACCACGTCCAGTGCGTTACCGCACCCCGACAGCCCAAACATCACGCCGCCCACCAGCAGCACCGCAATCGACATCAGCCGCAGCGCTCCCAGCAGCCCCTTCCTGCGCCGCAGCCCCAGCAACAACGTTCCCGCCAGCCCTGGAAACAACAGCGTCGCCGACAGCACCGTCGGTGCACTCCAGCTTCCCGGCCGCGCCGGCCGGTCGAGCGCCGCGCTCCCCGTCGTTCCAATGCTCAGCGCCACGCTCGGCGTCGGCCCGCTGCTCGGAATCGTCAGGGTCGTCGAAGCGAACGTGCACGTCATCCGCGCCGGCAGCTCACCACACGCCAGGTTCAGCGTCCCGTAGTACCCGCCCGTGGGCTGCGCGCTCAGCATCGTCGTATTCGCTCCGCCATCCTTCACGAAGAACGTCAGCGGATTCGCGGAAGGCGTAAAGCCCACGCCTGCAACCGGCGTTGCGGCCGCGCTCGAGGTCGACCCCGCATACAGCCCCGAAGCCGCATAGCTCGCCGTGAACGAGTGCGACCCCACCGACAATGCCCCCGTGGTCAACGTAGCCACGCCGTTCGTCAGCGTCCCCGTGCCCAGCTTCGTCGTTCCGTCAAAGAACGTCACCGTTCCCGAAACGCTGCCGTAGGTCGAGACGGACGGCGTCACCGTCGCGGTCAGGTCGGCTGTTTGCCCGCTGCCGGTGCTCAAAAGCGCCGCATTCAGCGTCGTCGTCGTGCTCACCGGCCCCGACAGCACCGTCACGGCCTGCGCCGTCGACGCGCTCACGTTGTACCGCGTATCCCCCGCGTACACCGCCGTGATGTTGTACGGGGTCGTCGATGCCGCGCCGTTGAAGTTCGCCGTCGCGCTTCCCGTCGCATCCAGCGCGCCCGCTCCAATCGCCGTCGTTCCACTGAAGAACGTCACCAACCCGGTCGGCGTCGCTCCCGTCCCCGTCACCTTCGCCGTCAGCGTCGCCGTCTGCGAGCCCAGTACCGCCGTTGGCGACGTCAGCGCAACGCTGCTGCTCACCAGCGGATTGATCAGGTTCATGCGCCGTCGCCGCGGCAAAGTGGTGGCCCGTCGTCGTCGGATGCACCCCATCCCACAACAGGTAGGTATCCGGGTCGCCGGAGATGTTCTTCGCCATCCCCGTGACGTTGCCGAGACCCACGCTCATCGGGTTCGTGCGAAAGCGAAATGAACCGGTCGAAGATATCCGGCTGATAAAAGTTCACGGTCACGCCATTTGCCGCCGCCGCCGTCTTTTCTGCCGCTAAGCCGTTCGCGAGCAACTGCGCGAACACGCCGGCCGCCGTATTCAGCGCCGGGCCCTCCGGGCTGTTGGCGTACTCCGCCGTTCCGCCCAGCGGCGGGAGGTTGGGGACCACAAAGTTCGTAGCCCCTGCGCTCACCAGCTGCTGCACCAGGGCAAGTTCGTTCTGAGCCGCCGTTTGTGCTGCGGCTAGCAGGATCGCCTCCGGCGTCTGCGGCGTTAAACAGGTCGTTCGCCCCGCCCCATAAGACGAACAGAACACCCGGTCCCGGAGCGGCGACCTTTCTATTCGCCACGTCCGCCAGGTAATCCGCCAGCTGCTGGCCCATGTTGTCGATCGTGATCGAAACCGGTCCCTCGCTCAGCGTCGTTCGGCTCGTCGCTGTAGTCGCATCGCCGAACGCGTAATCTGTCCCCCCGTCCAGCGAGTTCTTCACCGCTGGCTTGGCTGCCGAAAGCCGCCGCAAGCTGCTCAATCCAAACGCCGATGTAGGCCTGCGCCGCGGGCTGCGTCTCCTTCCCGTCGGTGAAACGCCCGTCCGTGTAGTCAAACCCCAGCGCGGGGTTGTCGGACGGATAACGAAGCAGTCCCGCCGTCGCGCTTTGTGTCAGGTGAGCGATATTCCCCGTATCGGAAAGCGAGTCGCCAAACACCACGACCGTACTGAAATTCGCTTGCGCACTGACCAGGTTAGGAGAGAACAAACCGAAGACGACAGACAACGCACACATCAACACCCGCGGACCGAAACGCATGGGAACTCCTGCTGTCTTGATTCCCGGAACTGTACACCAATCAGGAGCAAACTGTGCTCAATTTCCCGCTGTCCGCCTCACACCTGCCCAACATCGCCCCTTTCGCACCGAAACGGTCCGAGTTATCATCAAAGAACACGAGGAGCGATTTATGGCATACAGTGACAAGGTTGTTGATCATTACGAAAATCCGCGAAATGTCGGCACCCTCGATAAAACCTCGAGCGAGGTAGGCACAGGCCTGGTCGGCGCTCCCGAGTGCGGTGACGTCATGCGCCTCCAGATCAAGGTCAACCCCGACACCCAGGTGATCGAGGACGCCAAGTTCAAGACCTTCGGCTGCGGCTCCGCCATCGCGAGCTCATCGCTCGCCACCGAGTGGGTCAAAGGCAAGACCGTCTCCGAAGCGCTCACCATCTCCAACACCGACATCGTCAAGGAACTCTCCCTGCCGCCGGTCAAGATCCACTGCTCCGTCCTCGCAGAAGACGCCATCCGCGCCGCCATCGGTGACTGGAAGAAGAAGAACCACGTAGCCGAAGAGGCCCAGGTCGCCGTCGGCGCCCACTAACGATCGCGCAATCCCGTTTCAAACACCCTCCGGACCTCTTCCGCGCCTGCACTCGGCTCAGAAGAGGTCCCGCTTATTTTCCGGGATCGAACAGCGTCCCTCGCCACCACATCCGTCGCGCTCCTTCGCGATCCCTTCGCGCCCTTAGCGTCAGCTTTTCTACCGCGCTCACCCAACCTCCCCAACAGGGAAGCGTCGCCGACCGCCGTCTTACGACATAATGGACGCGTGCCGAAACTCGTCCTCGCGCCACTTGCCCTTGCTCTTGCTGACCGGCCTGCCCTTAGCCGCCCAGGCCCCGCTCCCGCCCCAGCCTCACAAGCCCGCCCTCGCCCTGGGCGCCGCGTGGTACCCCGAGCAGTGGCCCGAATCCCGCTGGGACGCCGACCTCACCCTCATGGAGGCCGCGCACATCAACTTCGTCCGCGTCGGCGAGTTCGCCTGGAGCACCATGGAGCCCCACGAGGGCGACTACCAGCTCGACTGGCTCTTCCGCGCCGTCCGCCTCGCCGAAAAACATCACATCGCCGTCGTGATCGGCACCCCGACCGCCGCGCCACCCGCCTGGCTCACCCAGAAGTACCCCGAAACCCTCCGCACCAAGGAGGACGGCCGCAAGGACGAGCACGGCAACCGCCAGCAGTTCGACTTCAGCGACCCCAAATACCGCGAACTCTGCCGCATCATCGCCACAAAGCTCGCCGAGCGCTTCGGCCACGACCCCGACGTCATCGGCTGGCAGATCGACAACGAATACGCCAACTCCAGCTACGGCGCCGCCAGACGACGCCCGCTTCCAGCAGTGGGTCCAGGCCAAGTACAAGACCCTCGACAACCTCAACACCCGCTGGACCACCGCCTACTGGAGCGAAACCTACCAGGACTGGAACCAGATCCCCATCCCCGTCGGCGGCGGCAACCCCGGCCTCAAGCTCAACTGGAACCAGTTCGTCTCCGCCACCTGGCGCAGCTACCAGGCCAACCAGCTTGACGCCATGCGCGCCCCTCATCGACAAGCGCCAGTTCATCACCACCAACATGATGGGCTGGTTCGACGCCTACGACCACTACACCGTGTCGCAGGACCTCGACCTCGCCTCCTGGGACGACTACGTCGGCACCGGCCAGCTCGACCCCGTGCGCAACGGCGCCACGCCACGACCTCACCCGCGGCTTCCTCCGCAAAAATTTCTGGGTCATGGAAACCCAGCCCGGCTTCGTCAACTGGTCACCCGACAACAACGCCCTCAACAAGGGCGAGGTCCGCGCGATGGCCTGGAACGCCATCGGCCACGGCTCAGAAGCCGTCGAGTACTGGCAGTGGCGCAGCGATCTCAACGGCCAGGAGCAATACCACGGCGTCCTCGTCGGCGCCGACGGCACCCCCGTTCCGCTCTACGCCGAGGTCCAACAGCTCGGCGCAGGACTTCGCCAAAGCCGCGCCCGCGCTCGAAGGCACCACCGTGGAGTCCCAGGTCGCCGTCCTGAACGACTACAACAGCCGCTGGGCCATCAACTGGCAGCGCCACAACCGCGCCTTCGACCCCGTCGAGGCCCTCCTGGCCTTCTACCGCCCGCTGCATCAGGCCATGCGCTCGGTCGACATCGTCTCCGACACCGCTCCCCTCGACCGCTACAAGCTCGTCGTCGCCCCCGCGCTCAACCTCCTTACGCCCCAGGCAGTCGCCAACCTCGAAGCCTACGTCCGCAACGGCGGCCACCTCGTCCTCGGCACCCGCAGCGCCATGAAGGACGAGGACAACAGCCTCTTCCCGCAGCGCCAGCCCGGTCCGCTGGTCGACCTGCTCGGCGCCCGCGTCGAGCAGTTCTACGCGCTCGACAAGCCCGTTCCGCTCACGGCGCCTGGGCTCAGCGGCACGAACGCCGCCGAAGCGACACCCTCTGGGCCGAACAACTCGGCTCCCTCAAACCCGGCACCGAAGTCCTGATGCGCTACGGCAAATCCAACGGCTGGCTCGACAACCAGCCCGCCGCCGTCACCCGCCAGGTCGGCAAAGGCCGCATCACCTACATCGGCGCCTACCCCGACCCCGCGACCATGAAGGCCGCCGTAAGCTGGATGCTCTCCACCTCCGGCCTGCAAGCCGTCCTGCCCAACATCCCCGAAGGCGTAGACGTAGGCATCCGCTCCGGCCCCGAAGGAAACGCAGCGAAGCGCATCCTCATCCTCACCAACTACAACGAGCAACCCACCACGATCCCCCTGCCCAACACCATGCAAGACCTCCTGAACGGCGGCACCACCAGCACCGTAACCCTCCCGCAGTACGGCGTAGCGGTCCTGCAAATGTAGCCCCGGCGAAACTGATCAGAACCGCGTTCCCACGACCAAGCTGGCGGCAAGTTTCCGCTAAGCATGTCGTCTTCGCGGGGCCATCTGCCTCCTCTCCGCTTTGGTGATGCGGCAGTCGAGCATGCATCCGCTCAGGCCTGTGACAAGATCGCTTGGATGCGCCTCGCCGAGATAGAAATTCCGATCCTCATCAGATCGATCAGTACAAGGCCGCTCTCCGCGTTAGGAATCGAAGCCGCCGTCCGCCTCGAGCCCGGCGTGCTAACCCTCGTACGCGATGTCCGTCAAAGACCATCCGGAGCAGCGTCAGGGTGCTGGAAATCTACGCAAGCCAGGCCGCCTACCAGGCCCATTTGCAAACGCCTCACTCCAAGAAATACAAAGCCACAACTCAGGGCATGATCCGGTTCCCTGAAGCTCGATAGAGACCAGACCCGAGTCCTCACTCGTGTCCAAGTGACGCTCGCGAAGACCTCGATCCGACGCCCTCCGTCACCGTTCGCTAATTCCACTCGCCGTCCTGTAGTCCTGATGGAGATGACAAGACATGACGCCTGACGAAGTCCGCTTCTGCCTGCTACGCCGCGACGACGTCCCGGCTACCAACCCGCACAACCTCGCCTCCTCTTCGGCCTGCATGGACACAAAGGGCGAAATGGACGAATCGTGCAACGGGCGTTCCGACGGGATGCTCGCCTTTCCCTTCGCCCTACAGGTGAGCCGGGCAAAGACCTAAACCGCCTGTCTTCACCGGCCGCTTCGCGAGCGGCCCGGTGGACGACCGCTTCGTCTATCTCTCCTGGCGAGCCGTCGATCACGGCGACTACATCAACCGCTGTCAAAGCACCGCTCGGCAATATCGACTGGAACCTCATACGCGACTCCCAGTCCTCAAAATCGTCCCATCACGGGCGACATGACCGTGACGTGGTCCCGGACGGCGGCCGCAATACTCGGTAGATTGGCATCTCTGACTAGCCGGTCGATTCGATCTGTCGCAATACGCTGTCAAGTACCTACCGCCCGTAAGTGTCTACGGCAAGCAGGACTTACGCCTGCACAGAATAGCGCTGCATAAATCTAGACTGGTTGTACGTGTGTACGTTCAAAGCGCCCTATCCGCCGGGGAGAAGCGGAACGACTCAGACGTACCTGAACTCTCGAAGTTCAGACCTAAGTTCCCTGTTTCGAAGACTTTGGATGGAAAGTCCGCGGGGTGGAGCACGCCGTCCGCTATACTGGTCTGAGCCTTCCGCACCCGGAAGCATCGGATCCTCATGGCCCTTTCGCCCATCACGCTCGCGCCCGGAACCTCCGCCCCGCCCAAGCCGGAGCCCAAGGATCCCCTCGCGGGAATGGTCCTCCTGACCGCCGAAGGCCAGCAGCCACGCGCGAAGCAGGCCGTCGAGATCACCAGGAACGCCCTGAAGCGCATCCGCGTCGCGATGGCCAAGGAAGGCATCTCGCCCGACGCCGGCGGCCTCCGCCTGGGCGTCCAGGGTGGCGGCTGCTCCGGCCTCAGCTACAACATCCGCTTCGACACCGAACCCCGCCAGCGCGACCGCGTCTTCGTCTTCGGCGCCGGCGTCGAGACCCCCAACGACCCCTCCGGCGGCAAGCCCATCCGCCTCTTCGTCGACCCCAAGAGCTTCCTCTACCTCGCCGGCATGGTGCTCGACTTCGAAGAAACCCTCATGCGCCAGGGCTTCAACTTCATCAACCCCAACTCCACCAAGAGCTGCGGTTGCGGCTCCAGCTTCTCCGCCTAGCGTCCCGAAACGCTAGACCTCGACCTCGGCAGGCTCGCGCATCTCCACCCGGTTCCGCCCAAGCTGCTTGGCCAGGTACAGCGCCATATCCGCGTCGTACAGCATGTCCCCCGGCTCCTCGCCCACCCGAGGCGTCCGGCTGCACACCCCCACAGACACCGTTACCCAAGGCCCCGTCCGCGACTCCCGGTGCTCCATCCGCTGCCCCTCAACCGCGCACCGGATGTTCTCCGCGATGTTCATCGCGCCCGACGCGTCCGACCCCGGCAACAGCACCGCGAACTCCTCGCCACCAAACCGCGCCACAATGTCATGACCGCGCCGGGGCTGCTCCTCCAGCACCCGCGCAATCTCGCGCAGGCACTCATCCCCGCGCTGATGCCCGTAGCTGTCGTTCAGCGCCTTGAAGCAGTCCACATCGATCATCAGCAGCGCCAGGGGCCGCAGGCTACGCATGCGACCGCCGCCACTCCGTCTCCAACACCTCGTCGAAACGCCGCCGGTTGTACAGCCCCGTAAGGCTGTCGCGGATCGAAAGCTCGCTCAGCAGCGCATTGGCCTCGCGTAGCTGACCTTCGCTCCGCAGCAGCGCCTGCTGCGACGCCGCCAGCGCCGCATGCAACTGGCTCAGCTCCCGGTACCGCCGCTTGTCGATCGCCGCCGTCCCCAGCGTCACCAGCAGCACCAGCCCGATCGTCACCAGCAGCGCGGTCTCGCCCACCCCGCTGCCCCGCACCGACCCGATGCGCCCGCACATCCGCCGGCAGCGGCGCCAGCACCACAGAGTGCTGCGCCATCGCGTGCATGATCGCGACCGTCGACCCCATCAAGGTGCTGCCCACGACCCGCGTCCACTCCGCACGCGCCGGCGGATGATTCTCGGAGAACACCATCCAGACCGACAGAAACGTCAGCAGCATCCCGATCAGCACCGTCGCGACTACCCAGTCCCAACGGACCGCAGCCACCACCATCGAGCGCAGCGCATGTACCCCAAGGAAGTGCAGCGCGGTCTCACCCGCCCCGAGCACAACAGCCCCGACCGCAAGCCGCACCCGTGACTCAGGTCGCCATACGATCAGCCGAAGCGCGATCCATGAGCTACTGATCGCGACCAGCAGGCACAGCAGCACCAATCGAAGCTGATACACCGCCTCGCTCGGCGTCGGATCCTCCAGCGCCCCGAAGAAGTGCATCGACCACATGCCCAGCCCCAGCACCGCGGCCGCCGCCGTCAACCAAAGCCGCTTCGCCCAGAAGTGGTCGGTCCGCTCAATGCGCTCGGTAAGCGAGAACGCCGCATACGACGCCAGCATCGCTGCCGTTACGGCCATGGCGCGTAAGGCATGCGAGCTTTGAATGGTAAGCGGATGCATCGAAGGCTAAAGTCCCGATCAGTGTAGTCGCTGCAGTTTCGACGTCCGCGAGCCCGAAACGGCTGCCCGCTTACAATCGGTTGAATGGATTACTTCGCCCTCTTCTCACTGCCTCGGCACCTTCACCTGGACACCGAGGCACTGGAAAAGAGCTTCTATGCGCAGTCCCGGCGACTTCACCCGGACCGCTTCGCCGCCCGTCCCGCTGAGGAACAGGCCGAAGCGCTGCGGCGGTCGTCCGCGCTGAACGATGCCTACCGGACCCTCAAAGATCCCATCGCACGCACCGAATACCTGCTGTCACTCGAGGGCGTGCAGATGGAGGAACAGTCGCGACAAGCCACCGATGCCGCGCGTGCTGCGGGTACTGAAAAGAAACAGGTAGCCCCGCCGGACTTACTGGAAGAAGCCTTCGAACTCAACATGCAGTTAGAAGAGATGCGTTTTGCGAAGCAGGCGGGCGAAAAAGATCAGGAAGCCGAGTACAACCTTCAGGTCGCACAGGGACCACTTTTCGGGGATGCTCAACGACCTCCAATCCCAACTCGAATCCCTTTGGACGCGCTGGGATACCGCCGAGAGCGCCGGCTGACCAGACCGCCAAGACCGCCGCGCGCGACGCCATGGTCGCCCTTCTCAACCGCCGCTCCTACATCCGCAACCTGGTGCGCGACGTAAACGCCGCCCTCGAGTAGCGCCGCGAGCATCCCGCCGGGCGCATACGATGCGCCAACACCGCGGCCGCCGCGTACACCGCGTTTGCAGTTCCGCCCCAGCTAACCTGA
This sequence comes from uncultured Verrucomicrobiae bacterium, assembly GCA_963795955.1. Classification (GTDB taxonomy): domain Bacteria; phylum Acidobacteriota; class Terriglobia; order Terriglobales; family Acidobacteriaceae; genus Granulicella. Next base: position 50,216 of record CAWCJK010000004.1, on the reverse strand, counting down.
AGGTCTGCAGTCCAGGCACCGGCATGTACAAACTCCTCATCTTTCTCGCCCTCGCGATCCTCCCCGCCCACGCCGCCGACAACCCCGACTGGACCACGCCGGTCACCCCGTTCCGCATCGCCGACAACCTCTACTACGTAGGCAGCCGCGACCTCGCCGCATACCTCGTCGTCACCCCCGCCGGGGACATCCTCATCAACAGCAACCTCCCAAGCTCTCCACCTCTCATCCGCCACAGCGTCGAGCAGCTCGGCTTCCGCTGGTCCGACATCAAGATCCTGCTCGTCAGCCACGCCCACTTCGATCACGCCGGCGGCTCTGCGGAAATCCTGCGCGAAACCGGTGCAAAGTTCGAGGTCATGGATGCGGACGCCGACGTCATGCAATCCGGCGGACGCACCGACTTCGCCTTCGGCGGCCCCGGGAAGCCGCTCCAGTTCCCACCCGCCCACGTGGACCACGTCCTCCACGACGGCGACCGCGTCACGCTCGGCGGCACGACGCTCACCGCACACAAGACCGCCGGCCACACCCGCGGCTGCACCACCTGGACCCTACGCGCCCACGTCCCCGGCGACCCGGCCGGGCAGCTTCGGGATGTTGTCATCGTAGGCAGCACCAGCGTGCTCTCCGAGTACCGCCTCGTCCCGCAGCACGGCCACCCCGCCTCCTACCCCGGCATCGCCGACGACTACCGCCACACCTTCGCCACCCTCCACAGCCTCCCCTGCGACATCTTCCTCGCGTCACACGGCAGCATGTTCGACCTCCTCGGGAAGCTCCAGCGCCTCCCCGCCGCCGGCGCCCACATCTGGATCGACCCCGCCGGCTACCAGCACTTCGTCAGCGGCTCCGAAGCCCAGTTTCAGGCGGCTCTCCAGCGCCAGCAGCCGCCGCAGAGCCGAGCAACTGCCAAGCACACGAACCTGCGCCTCGCCACATGCCTAGCAGCGCTCGCGCAGCCTCTTGCCAGATCTCCGCGCGCGCTGCCTCAACTCCGCAGCGACAACCCAGCCATCTTCTGCAGCCCATGCAGGTGATGCAGATCATGCCCCGCGGCGATCTCGACGATGCTCCACAACGTAATCTCGCCGATCTCCGGATGCGTCGCCTGCCGGTAGCGGTCGTCCTCGGAAAGGCTGTCCAGGAACGCGACGTTCCACTGCCGCAGCGAGCTCCAGGTCGTGCGCGCTGCCGATGCGGTGTAACCGCCGGAGTGGTACACCTTCGCCCACGGGTCCTGCTCGAACGGCTGCAGCACCGGATGATCCGCGCCGAAGATCAGCCGCATCCGCCACGCCCAGGCGATCTCCATGTCCGCCATGTGGCACACAATCTCGCGAACGCTCCACTTGCCCGCTCCGCGGCTTCCGGTCGATCTCGCCCGGCGGCATCCCCTTCAACAGATCCGAGACGCGGCGCGGCGTCGTGCGCATTACCTCCAACGGATCCTGCCCCTGCAGAAGATGCACATACGGCAGGTTCGCCGATTCTTGCTTGCTCATGCGCCGTCCTTGCCTCCGTCCGTTGCGGCCGCCGCGGTCTCCGGCGCCCATGGGCTGTACTCGCCCACCGACCAAAGATAGCCCTCGGGGTCCCGAATCGAGAAGGACTGCCCGCCATAGTCCATCCTCTGCAACGGCATCACGACCTCCGCGCCCGCGGCTTTGGCCCGCTCCCATACCGGCCCGCAATCAGCCACAACGATGTACGTGCCGGACGTGACGCGCCCGCCTGCCTCCGCCGGCGTCGTCGACACGCCCGCCAGTGGGCCGTCCCGCCGGACGCCGCCCAGCATGACCATCCCCTCACCGAGCCGCAGCTCCGCATGCTGCACGGTGTTGTCCGGCGCGGTGTAGACCGCCTTGCGCTCGAATCCAAGCACCCGCTCCAGCCACGCAATGGCGGCGTGAGCATCACGGTACTGAAGCCCAGGGATAACCGTCGATCCGTGGTTCATGTCTGTAACCTCCATGCACAGACCATCGCAAAGGCAGGGACACGCTGGATTGGACAAATCGGAACTAGCTCACGGACGGCGCGGTCACATGCCCCGCCCACATCCGCTCTGCTGACCGGTACACCGTAGGCGTGATCCCCGAGAACTCTCGAAAATCGCGATTGAAGTGAGCCTGGTCACAATACCCCAGCTCCAGCGCCAATTGCACCCAGCAGGGGTCGGCTCCGGTATGCAGGAGTTCCAGCGCCCGCCGGAACCGCCGCACGCGCACAAACGCCTTCGGTCCGATCCCCACCGTTTCCGTAAAAAGCCTCGGTTACCGAATCGACGCATAAGCCCCGCATCCCGCGCCATACTCTGCAACCCCCGATCTGCCCGGCGCCCGAGCAACGGCGTTCAAAGCCAGCTGCACAGCCGGATGCATGGATCGGTTCAACAAACGCGCAAACAGAAACCGTTCCAGCAAAGCGAACTTCTCGGCCACCGACACCGTCTCGCAAAGCTGCTCACGCATCCGGTTCGCCGCCGTCGCCCCACACGTCTTCAAGCCAGCTCACCGCTCAACCGGTTCGCCGCTTCCCCGAAGAACATGCTCAAACCGCCGGGCCCGAAGCTGACCCCCATGACCTCGGCCAGGTCGCGGCTGTCGATCCACCCGCAGGCGGTTCGCACACCCACCAGCACGCGCGGCAGGCTCGCGCCAGTCCGGCACGCCCTCCGCGCATCCGATACAGGCATCCCCGGCAAGGTTCAGCACCAGCTCAGCCTGCCCGCTGGGCAGCCACGCTGACGTGCCTGCGGCGCGTATGCGCGCTCCGCGCGTACCAGGCGCGAAGATCCGTGGCGCCAACGGCGGCTTCGGCTTGCACTCGCGATAGATCACGCTACCGCATCCTGTCGCCCGCCCTGCGCCATCACTCTATCGTCGCGTTCGCGGTGCGACAATAGAAGTTTGCGCGCCTTTCACCTGGCGGCGCTACGGAATCTATGGCGAATCTGATCGACATCCAGGACGGCGGTGCCCAGGGCAGCGGAACAGCACGCGTCGTCGGCATCGACCTTGGCACCACCAACTCGCTCGTCGCCTACATGCAGGGCGACACACCCGCGGTCATCCCCGGCGAGGACGGCTCGCCCATCGTGCCCTCCGTCGTTGCCTTCAACTACGACTCCGCCGACGCCGGTTCCGACCAGGGCTGGGCCGTCGGCAACGCCGCCCGCGACGTCCTCTTGCATCACCCCGAAAACGCGGTCTACTCCATCAAGCGGCTCATGGGCCGCGACATCCGGGACGTCGAACCCGAACTCAAACTCTTCCCCTTTCAACTCGCGGAAGGTCTCCAACCGGGCGAGGTGCTGAAGCTCAACATCGGCGGCCTCACGCTCACGCCGCCCGAGATCTCCGCGTACGTCCTGCTGCAGCTCAAGAAAAACGCCGAACGCTTCTTCGGCACGCCGGTCACCAAGGCCGTCGTCACCGTTCCCGCCTACTTCAACGACGCGCAGCGCCAGGCCACCAAGGACGCGGGCCGCATCGCCGGCCTCGACGTCCTTCGTCTCGTAAACGAGCCCACCGCCGCCGCGCTCGCGTATGGCCTCGACAAGCTCCACGGCGGCAAAGACGGCATCATCGCCGTCTACGACTTCGGCGGCGGCACCTTCGACATCTCCATCCTCAAGCTGCACGAGGGCATCTTCGAGGTCATCGCCACCGGCGGCGACACCCACCTCGGCGGCGATGACATCGACAACCTCCTCGTCGCCGTCGCGGTCGACGACATCCGCGGCGACCTCGGCGTCGACGTCAGCACGCAGCCCGAAGTGATCCAGTCGCTCCGTAAGGCCGTAATCGACGCCAAAATCGCACTTAGTACCGCGGAAAACGCCAAAATATCGATCGAAATCCGCGGCCAATCCTACAATCGCGAGATCACGCGCGAGCAGTTCGAACAGCTCATCACCGCTGTCATCGAACGCACCGCCGGCCCCGTTCGCCAGGCCCTCAAAGACGCCCAACTCACCCCCGAGGCGATCGACGAAGTCGTCATGGTCGGCGGCTCCACCCGCATCCCCGCCGTGCGCGCACTCGTCACGAAGCTCTTCGATCTCGAAGCGCGCGGCAAGAAGCTCCACACCGAGCTCAACCCCGACGAGGTCGTCGCGCTGGGAGCGGCCGTGCAGGCGCAGATCCTTTCCGGCCAGGAAAACACGGCAACCGACGATCTTCTGCTGCTCGACGTAACGCCGCTCTCGCTCGGCATCGAGGCGCTCGGCGGCGTCGTCGCCAGGATCATCCAGCGCAACTCCACCATCCCCGCGAGCTGCAACCGAACACTTCACTACCGGCGTAGACGGCCAAACAAACGTCGCCATTCACGTCCTCCAGGGCGAACGCGAACTCGCCAAAGACTGCCGTTCGCTCGCCCGCTTCGACCTCAAAGGCATCCCGCCGATGGTCGCCGGCATGCCGCGCATCGAGGTCAAGTTCCTCATCGACGCCAACGGCATCCTGCAGGTCAGCGCACGCGAACAACGCTCCGGCAAAGAGGCCCAGGTCGAGGTCAAACCCACCTATGGCCTCACCGACGAGCAAGTCGAATCCATGATCCTCGAAAGCTTCGACATGGCGGAGGAAGACATCCACCAACGCCAGGTCATCGAGGCCAGGAACGAGGCCCAGACCATCCTTGAAGCCGTCGAGAAAGCCAAGACACAGCCGGTCTGGCAGCAGCTCAGTGCTGACGAACACGGCGCGATCAGTGCCGGGATCAGCGGTCTGAACGCACGTCCTCAACGGCGATGATCATCGCGCCATCCGGCAAGCGATCGAGCGGCTCGACAAGAGCACACGCCGCCTCGCGGAACTCATGATGGACTCCGCCGTCACCGGCGCGCTCGGCGGCAAAACGATGCAGGCCGCAGGCGAGGGCCTCGGCGAAGGCCCCTCCGCTCCACATCCGTTCGCGCCCGCGCAGATCGACAGCAGCCGGAGCAAAAACGATCGCGCGAGCGACACAAACGTCATCGAACGCGCCGAACACGACCCGGAGACACCGGCGCAGTCCACCGAAGACTAGCGATCGGCTTCAACTCCGCGCACACACTACACTGAAAGAGTCATGTCAGAACACGATTCCGCAACACTTCCCGAGGTCGACCTGTCCGTTCCGCCCGCGCCCAACATGGTGCGCGTGACCTTCAAGCCGGAGAACAAGACCGTCGAATTTCCCGTTCGGCACCCTGCCCTACGACGGCCACGGCGAGCCCATGAGCCTGCTCGACGTCGCCGAAAACTACGGCATCTTCCTCGACCACGCCTGCGGCGGCGTCTGCGCCTGCACCACATGCCACATCCACGTGCTCGAAGGCGCAAAGGGCCTCACCGAGCCCGAAGAAAAAGAGCTCGACCGCATGGATCTCGCTCCCGGCCTGCAACTCAACTCACGGCTAGGCTGCCAGGCGGTGATCGAGAAGCCCGGCACCTACGTCGTCTCCATCCCCGACTGGAACAAGAACTACGTGCAGGAAGGCAAGCCTGTCACGCCGAAGAAGTAGTTCGCAGTTGCTAGTCGTCAGTTCTTAGTTCGTCAGTCGTTAGTTCTCAGTCAGTTCGTTCTTACTCGCGGTCCTGATCGCCGGACCGGCTAGCCTGCGTGCCTCCGCCCCGCCAGTCACACGCTAAGAACTAACAATTAGGAACTAACAACTCAAAAAATCGACGGTAGCTCAAGCATCGAATGATGCTTCGGATCCGGTTGCAAGGTCATCACCAGTTCGCGATGATCCCGCAGCACGGAAAGTGTGATCGCACGTCCTTTGTTCGCGTGCAGATGCTTGTTCCAATCTGCCGGCGTGTGCAGCGGCCGCATATCGGCGCGCAGCACCACGTCTCCCGCGCGCAACCCGGCGTCCGCGGCCGGACTGCCCGCCGTCACTGCGTGCACCAGCAGGCCTATTCCCACCGGTGCGCCGAAGTAGCCTGCCAACTGCGGTTCCATCGGTTCGAGCACAGCTCCCCGCAACGGCGCGCTGTGCAGCATGCCGCTGATAAAGCCCTGCCGCATCGGCCCCGCAGGTAGCGTCGTCTGCTCGGGCGCTGCATTCACACTGTAGGTCTCCGTGACCTCTTCCTCCGCAATTACCGGAGGCGGTGGCGCTGGCTGGCTTGCCGCAAGCTTCTCCATCGCCTGACGCGCGACCTCATCCCGATCTTCCAGCTTCGCGGTCAGCGTCGTCTGCCCTCCACCGCGCACCACCCCGAGTGCGATCTGCACACCCGCGCCCGCATCGTGGATCATGCGCCGCAGCGCCTCCGCACTCGCCACCATCTGCCCGTTCAGGCTCACGATGATGTCATGCGGCCGCAACCCCGCCTTACCCGCCGGCCCATCATGGTCGACCGCCACTACCTCCACACCGTGCGCGCTCTTCAGCCGCAGCGAGCTCACCTGGTCCGGCGTGACGTCGTGGAACACGATGCCCAGGTACGGTTGCGATCTGCCGTTCGTGCTCCCGTGGACGGTCCCGCGCGCCGCCCGAGCGGACGGGACCAGCGCCTGTGCGGACAGCACAAACGCAATCGCCCCAGCGCCCAACACACCGCTGATCCGGGCCGCATGCAACGCCCTGACGCTCAGGGCTCTGGAAGCCCTGCCTCGAAAAGCTTCGGGCGAATCGGCCGCTTGCGTCATAGGCCGCCTCTTACTCAACGTCCGAGGCGCTCTGCAGCACCTGGAAGCTAGCCGTCCGAATCGCAGGATTCACGTCTTCAGCGGAAACCGTCCGCAGCGCCTGGCGCACCGTCGTATCCGCACCCACGGGCGAAAGCATGGAGACCGCCTCCGTGCGCACATCCGGACTCTTGTCCCGCAGCATCGCCTCAATCACCGCATCCCGCACATGCTCGTCGGCCGAGATGTAGGGCTGCAATCCATCCAGCGCCTTCAAACGCACGGCTGCGCTCTTGTCATAGCGCAGGCTCGCCATCAGCGCAGAGCGCAGGCCCGCCGGCGAGTTATCGACGCCATCGCCATCGCACGCGTGCCCATTGCGGCACTCCTGCGCCACCAGGTTCACGGCGTCTACGTGCGTTTGAGTATTCGCCGCCATCTGCGTTCCCACCATCAGCAGCTTGCGAGTCTCGGGGTCATCCAGCGATCCCTGCCACGTCTCCGGTACCAGCCGGTTGTAGTTCACCTGCACGATCTCGGAGTTCGGCGTCTGCACGATGCTCGAGATATTCGCAATCGGCCCACGGTCTCCATGGGACAGGATCACGGGCCGCGGCACCTGCGGCGTATGCGCCACCTGGTACCGGGTGGTCATGTTGCCGCCCAGGAACCCCACGCCCACCAGCAGCGTCGTCAGTGCGGGCGCGCTCTTCACATGCCCAAGCCACCGGAAGGTATTACCCCAGAACCGTTGCGAGAACGACCTCGCCGGCATGGCATCCAGGGCCTCATCCAGTCGCATCCGCGAACGCGCCACCAGGTTCGGCGAAGGTTCCGACACCGGATCCACTGCGAGCCGCTCGGCGAGCGCGAGATACGCATTCCACTCCCGCCGGCACTCCTCACATTGGTTCAGGTGTTGCTCCAGCGGAATAACAAGCGAGTCTGCAAGCTCTCCATACTGGGCTAAGACGATGCTGTCTTGTGCATCCTCACATCGCATGTTGCATTACCTCTTTTGACCTCTCCAAAACGTGTTCCGCGCGGGTCGTATGTGTGTCTCTGCCCGCTCTTGTATTCACCTTCATGTCCTGCGCTTACTTCCTATTTCCTGATTCCTATTTCCTGCTTCACCTGATCTCTGCCAGCCGCGCGCGCAGCTTGCGTGTGGCACGGAACAACGTATTCTTCGCGGTCTCTTCGGTGGTCGACAGCATCTCCCCGATGGTCCGCAGCTTCAATCCCTGGTAGTGCTTCAGTTCAAACACCATGCGCTCGCGGGGCGTCAGCTCGCTCAGCGCGCTCTGGATAGCCTCATGCTGATGCTTGCGCTGCAACTCCCGGGCCGGGTCGGCACCTGCGCGCTCGTCCTGCACATGCGCCATCAGGTCCATTTCGTCGCCAGCGGCGTCCAGAACCGTTCCCGGATCCTCGCGGCGGCTCTTACGCCGCCGAAGCTGGTCCAGGCACAGGTTCGTCACAATCCGGTACAGCCACGTGTAAAACGAGCACTCAAACCGGAAGTTCGAAAGGTGCCGGTAGGCCTTGATGAAGGCCTCCTGGTGCACGTCCTGCGCGTCCTCTTCGTTGCCGAGCATGTGCAGCGCCAGGCGCAGCACGCTGCGGTCGTAGCGACGGACCAGCGAGTCAAACGCCGACCGGTCCCCCTTCTGCGCCTGCCGGATGAGCTCATCATCCTCGGCGCGCTGCTGCGCCCGGGCCTCCAGCTCCTGTGGCGTGAGCTTGAGTCGGCTTCCGGACTGCGGGGCGGCAGGGCGGGTTCCCTGGCTTGATCCCAGACGGGGCATCGCGGCTGCCGCTGATTCTACCGCTTGACTACCTCCCGCTTCAGCCGCAAGGGTCTCCTTCAGGCCAAGCGCAAAGGGGCTGGGACGACGGCGAAGTGGCTCGCCGGGAAGGACGATCGCGGGAGAAATGCTCATTCTGTCTGCTGACTCCGGAGTCAACGTTCGTACACTGCTCTAGACGTTCCCACGGGAACAAGGTAAGCACAGAAAGTTTTCATTTCCCCGCGCAAATCGGGCGGTAAACGCCGACAACGACGCGGCCTTTGATACCCTTGGAGAGCAGAATCAAAGGAGAAATAATGGCAACAGCAGTGTTGGAGCAGGGTACGGCCGCGCTCGACTACAAGGTCGCAGATATCTCGCTCGCCGAGTGGGGCCGCAAGGAAATCAGATCGCCGAGCAGGAGATGCCCGGCCTGATGAGCATCCGCCGCAAGTACGCCCCCTCCAAGCCTCTCCAGGGCGTCCGTATCACCGGCTCGCTCCACATGACCATCCAGACCGCCGTGCTGATCGAGACCCTCGTCGACCTCGGCGCCACCGTTCGCTGGGCCTCCTGCAACATCTTCTCCACCCAGGACCACGCCGCCGCCGCCATCGCCGCCGCGGGCGTCCCCGTCTTCGCCTGGAAGGGCGAAACGCTTGAAGAGTACTGGTGGTGCACAAACCAGGCGCTCCAGCACGAAGGCGGGCTAGGCCCGCAGCTCGTCGTCGACGACGGCGGTGACGTCACCCTGCTGATCCACAAGGGCTACGAGCTCGAAGACGGCGACACGCAGCTTCATCGACGGCCCCAAGGGCTCGCAGGAAGAAGAGGTCATCAAGGACCTCCTTCGCAAGGTGCACGCAGCGAAGATCCGCAGCGCTGGCATCGCGTAGCCAAGGACTGGCGCGGCGTCTCCGAAGAGACCACCACCGGCGTTCATCGCCTGTACAAGATGCTCGAGCAGGGCAAGCTGCTCGTTCCCGGCCATCAACGTCAACGACTCCGTCACGAAGTCCAAGTTCGACAACCTGTACGGCTGCCGTGAGTCGCTCGCCGACGGCATCAAGCGCGCGACCGACGTCATGATGGGCGGCAAGGTCGCCGTGATCTGCGGCTACGGCGACGTCGGCAAGGGCTCCGCGCACTCCCTGCGCGGCATGGGCGCCCGCGTCATCGTCACCGAGATCGACCCCATCAACGCCCTCCAGGCCGCGATGGAAGGCTTCGAGGTCACCACGATCGAGGAAACCCTCGGCCGCGGCGACATCTACGTCACCACCACCGGCAACGTCGACATCATCACCTTCGAGCACATGCAGCAGATGAAGGATCAGGCCATCGTCTGCAACATCGGCCACTTCGATAACGAGATCCAGATGGCTGAGCTGCAGTCCGCCAAGGACGTCAAGCACACCAACATCAAGCCGCAGGTGGACATGTACACCTTCCCCAACGGCAACTCGATCTTCGTGCTCGCCGAAGGCCGCCTCGTCAACCTGGGCTGCGCCACCGGCCATCCCAGCTTCGTGATGTCCAACAGCTTCTCCAACCAGACGCTCGCGCAGATCGACCTCTGGGCGAACAAGGACACCTACAAGGTCGGCGTCTACGTTCTGCCCAAAAAGCTCGACGAAGAGGTCGCCCGCCTGCACCTCGAGAAGATCGGCGTCAAGCTCACGACCCTCTCCAAGAAGCAGGCCGACTACATCGGCGTCCCGGTCGAAGGCCCCTACAAGCCTGACCACTACCGCTACTAGCCCGCTGCAATCGAACCGAAGAAGGCCGTGACGATTCAGTCACGGCCTTTCTCTTTCACGTTCGAAGCATCACAGTTGTTATAGTGCGCGCATGAGTCCGACCGCCCGAAGCATCTTTGCCTTCATCGATGGCCTGCTGCTCTTCCTTGCCCTGGAAGCCGTCTTCTACGCGGTGGCGCTGCTCGGTCTGAACAAATCCTTCGATACCCCCACCGTCCCCTACCTGAGCTGCAATCTCGTGTGGTCGGTCCTTGCCGCCGGGCCTGCAGGCTACACCGCCGCCCGGGTCGCGCGGCGCTCGCCGTTGGCTCACGGCCTTGTGCTCGCGATCCCCTTTGTCCTGCTCGCCGCGTTCAACATCTCGAAAGGACTCGGCAGCCGCCGCACGCTGTTTGTGCTCGCCTGGAACATCCTGGTTCCGGTCTTCTGCGTCATCGGTGCCTGGCTCTACGCTCAAACTCGGTACGCTCGCCGAACTCGCGCTCGGAACCTTCCGACAGGAACCTAGCCCCACGCCCAAAAACGCCGCGCAAACACAGCGTGCGCCGCGAACTCCGCGTTTGCACTTAGCGCCTACATCGCCTCAGAGTCGTCCAGCACGAACGCATACACGCCTTTGCCGTCGATCTTCGCCGCATCGCTGAGCACCACCGTACGCACCGCGCCCGAGCCTCCGCTCAAGGTCGTTCCGCTCACCGTCACCGCGCTCGCCAGCGTCGGAGCCACCCCCGAAGGCACTGCCAGCACCGTGTAACTTGTGCTCGCCTGCAAGCGCGCGTAACCCGCATCTCCGGCGTATCCCAGTCCGCTCGCCACAGGCGAGGCCAGCCCCAGCGACGCCGCGCTTGGAATCACATACACGTCGAGCGGCCCCGTATCCGCGGCATTGATCACGCGTATCGCCATCGTCCCTGCCAGCGCCGCCGGTGGCGTATCGGAGTAGATGTTCTCCTGCAAGCTGCCGAGCCGATGGCTGATCACCGCGGTGTACTGGTGCGCTCCCGCCAACGTGGCATGCGCGTCCACCAGCACCTGCCCCGTATTCGCCTTGTTCGCACGAATCTGGTACGCCCCCGGCACGACCGCGACGTACGAACTAAAGGTCGCATTCTCAAGGTGGTACGCCGCGCCCGTGCTGTTCACATACAGGTCCAGCGGTGGCGCATCCAGCGAGGTGTCCACAAACCGTACCTCCGCGGCTTGTGACGGGCTTCCCATGATGCCCTGGCATCCGGACAACAGCCCCACACCCGCGCACAAACCCACCGCGACCGCAACGCGGACACGACGGAGGTACAGCAGATGTGCACTCGACCTGGACATGTCCGGTATGAACCCCACTCTGTTGAAAAGGATACGGCGCGGAGGCCCGGAGCGGATGTAAGCTGCGGCAACTCCGTCGGGCGTCGGCTCGGACATCACGCAACGCTTGAGCCTGGGCGGCCACGGCGAGAAAAGCAAAAAATCAGCCCCGCCACACGGCCCGAAAGCCTCGTAGCGGGGCTAGCTCTTGTTTGCTGTCTGGATAGTAATGTCGGTAACGTTACCGCGCAACCCCGAATCGTCGAATTCATCCCCTCGGTGGCCTATGGGCCACAATCAGGTCCCGAATCCGCTCATAAGCGGCCTGCGGCAGGATCCCGCGGGTCGCCAACTGGTTCTTCGCGCTGTACGGCCGGCCTTCGATCAGCCGTTTTACATACGCATCGCCCATGCCCGGCAGGCGCCGAAGCTCCGCCGCGCTGGCCGTGTTGATGTCCAGCGGAGCGCTTCGCTGAGCGTCCTGCACAGCACGGGGTTGGGGCCTCTGCGCCTCCGTCCCGCGGGAGTGCGACAGCCCAGCAAACGCCCACGAACACGACCACCGCTCCGCAAAGCCGCCCCGTCTTTCTCAACCGATTCGCTCCGAATTCCGCCGTCCTCTTCTTACGGCCTGCTCCCCATTTCGCACCTGCAAACCATCGCGTCCGGGGTGTAAACTTTGCGGCACCCAACATTTCGGAGTGCGCCTGTGCTTCGTTCTTTCCTGCTCCCGTTTGCTTTGCTGGCCACGGTCTCCATGGCCGGTGTGGCCCATGCCCAGAACACCCCGGGTATGCCCAACAGCCAGCCTCCCCTTCCGGGTACCCCCAACACGCAACCGCCGCTTCCCGGAAACCCCAATCAGCAGCAGCAGTCCCCCTCCGATCCAGCCGCAACGTACGCGTCTGCCCCGCCGTCGTATGCCCCAGCCACTGGCGGTGTGAACCGTCCCTACGGCCCGGTGCGCATCTCGGGAGGCGTGATGGCCGGCATGGTCCTGACCAGGGTCGACCCGGTGTATCCGCCCGAGGCTCGGGAGAAGCACGTTTCGGGTTCGGTCGTCCTCGTCATCAGAATCGGCAAGGACGGCACCGTGCAGGAGATCCAGCCGGTCTCCGGCCCCGCCGTCCTCCGCGAGCCGGCGATGGACGCGGTCAAGCAGTGGACCTATAAGCCTTACGAGTTGAACGGCCAGCCCACCGAAGTGCAGACCACCGTCACCGTGAACTTCAGCCAGCAAGGCCCGCCGCAGGCGCCATAGCCACGAATTCATGCGGTTCTAGCGCGCGGCAGCCGCCAGCACACCGCTATGTCCCGCCTCGACCCGCACGATGCGCCCATCGCGCATATGCAGGATGCGGTCGGCGATCGCCGCGGCCTCGGGGTTGTGCGTGATCATCAGCACGGTTTGATTGAACTCCCGGCCTGACTCGCGCAGCATCGCCAGCACCGACTCCGAGTTCTCCGTATCCAGGTTCCCCGTGGGCTCATCGGCCAGCACAATCGACGGCCGCGTGATCAGCGCGCGCGCAATCGCCACCCTTTGCTGTTCGCCGCCCGAGAGTTCGTTCGGCCGATGCCCCAGCCTCCCCGTAATCCGCAGCAGGTCGGCCAACCGCTTCAGCAGGTCGCGATCAAAGGGCTTCCCGGTCTCCGCAATCGTATGGGCCAGTTCGATGTTGTCGCCTGCGGACAGCGTCGGCAGCAGGTTGAAGCGCTGAAACACAAACCCGATGTGTGCCCGCCGGAACTTCGTCCGCTCCGCATCGCCCATCCGCGAAAAGTCCAACCCGTCGACCGACAGCGACCCTGCCGTTGCGGAGGTGAGGCCGCCAAGGATATAGAACAGCGTCGACTTGCCCGACCCCGAAGGCCCCACAATCGAGACGAACTCGCCGGAGTTGACCGCGAAGGTCGCGTCACGGAGAGCTTGCACCTCGAGCTTGCCGGAGCGGTAGGTCTTGCCGAGGTGGTTGGCTTCGATAATGACGGGCATACAGGCATCCCCAGTCTAGCGCACGCCTCCCAGCCGTACACTCATCACGACGCGCTCACATTGGCCCGTCGCACAAACACAATCCCGGGAGAAAACCTGTGATCATCGGTCTCGGCACCGATCTCATCGAGATCGCGCGCATCGACGCGAGTATCCAGCGATTCGGCGATCACTTCCTCCACCGCGTCTACACACCCGGCGAGATCGCCTACTGCAACGCCCGTAAGACCTCAGCTCAAAGCTTTGCCGCGCGGTTCGCCGCCAAGGAGGCCGCCGCCAAGGCGCTCGGCACCGGCATCAGCCGCGGCGTCGGCTGGCGCGAGTTCGAGGTCATCCGCCAGCGCGGGCAGCGCCCCGAACTCGTTCTGCACGGTCGCGCCGCCGAGATAGCCCAGAGGCTCGGCATCGCCCGTCTGCATCTCAGCCTCACGCACACTGACCAGATGGCGCTGGCCTTCGTCGTCGCCGAAGCCTCAACCTAGCCACAAGCAACCAACTGCAGGCAACAATGGCAGTTCTCAACGCCCTCGCGCTGTTACGATGAGCGCAAGGAGAGGTCAGGACACCAGGATGCCCAGTGAGCAGGAGGTCAAGTGGTCGCAGTTAAAGGTCGGCATCCTCGTGCTCGTGTCGCTCACCGTGCTGATCATCTTTCTGTTCCTGATGACCAGCGCCGCCGGCATCACCGTCTTTGAGCGCCGTCTCTCGGTTGTCAGTTACTTCTCCAATGCCAATGGCCTCAAGGTCGGCGCCCCTGTAAACCTCGAGGGCGTTCCCGTCGGCGAGGTCAAGGCGGTTCGCATCTCCACCGACCCCATGCGCAAGCTGGCGCCGGTCCAGATGGTGATGAAGATCAGCCCGCACTTTCAGGACCGCGTCCGCACCGATACTACCGCCGCGCTCTCCACGACGGGCGTCATCGGGGACACCGTCGTCGAGCTCAACAGCGAGCACGCTACCGGCCGCCCGATCGAGAACGGCGACGAACTGAAGACGATCGAGCTGCCCAGCATCGCCGCGTTCATGAAGTCCAGCCAGGGAACCCTTGACCAGCTCAACGGAACGCTCGGCAAGCTCGACAAAATCGTGGACGGCTTACAGAACGGCAAGGGCACCGCCGGCCAGCTCCTGCAGAATCCTGCACTCTACAACGAAGCCAACGCCACATTGGCCCAGCTCCACACGCTCACGGCCAACCTGAATCGCGGGCGTGGCTCCGCCGGGAAGCTGCTGACCGATGACACCTTGTACAACCACATCAACGAGACCGTCGGCCGCCTGGACACCCTGACCGCCAACTTGAGCGCAGGTAAGGGCACAGCGGGCAAGCTGCTGACCGATGATGCCCTCTACAACAACCTGAATCAGAGCCTGGGCCACACCAACGCACTGTTGGCAGAGGTAGACGCCGGCAAGGGAAGCATCGGGATGCTGTTCAAGGATCCGGAAACGGCGAAGAATCTCAGCCAAACCATCAGCCAGCTCAATGGGCTGGTCTCCGGCATCAACGCCGGGAAGGGCACCGTCGGTCAGCTCTTCACAAACGACACGGCATACAACAATCTGAACAAGCTGCTGAGCGAATCAACCTCGCTGGTGACGATGATCCGCACGGATCCGAAGAAGTACCTCACCATCCACATGAAGATCTTCTAAAGATCACACCAACGCGTTCGCACTCGCAACAGAGCGCGTGTAGCAGGATTCAGACCAGCAGAGGTCCGTGGCGTTCCGGCCCGCATTGCTCAGCACGTTGAAGACCGGAACATCACTTCCTTCAGATCAGGCGGCGACGCAAAGTCCCCGCCACGCCAAGCAGGCCCGTGCCCAGCAGCGCAATACTCGTCAGCTCCGGTGTGGCCGATACCGCATACGGTGAAATGGTCACCGCAGCCGGACTCACGATACCGGGCAGCGACGAGATGATCGCCAGCGAGAACGTGCCGGGCGAAAAGATCGGGGCTGCCGTGCTGCCGCCGAAGAGTTGGCCGCCGAACATATTCAGGTTGAACAGGGCTGATGTGTTGATGATGTCCATACCGCCGCCATCATCGCCGGTGTAGAAATCAACAGCCGCGCCCGTGAGCATGGTCCCGTTTACGTTGATGGTTTGGTTTTGGAGTTGAAAGGCCAGCCGAGTCGACGTGGCCGGGTTGACCGTCCCGGGAAGAACGAAGCTAACAACATTAGCCCCGCTGTTCACCGTGAAAAGTTCATCCGCGTGGGCAGGCACAGAACAAACCATGCCTGCAGCAAGCAAGAGCAGAGAGAAACGCATGTCGTGCCTCGTGGTGCAGTGTTTGGATCTATCACCTTCGATGGTTCCGGAACTCGTGCTGATGCCCCGGTTTACAGAATTTTCCCGTTTTGGGAACCCTCGCCACGTATGCAAGCAACCTCCCCTGGGCCACAAGGCTTCGGCACCAGGCCTCGCAAAGACCTGGTCGCCACCGCCGACAGCTTTCAGAGCACTCCCTCGCTGAACCCGCGAGGCCGGGCGATGTTTCTCGCCCTCTGGACTCTTTTTCTGCGGACCGGTGCTCGCCGCCGGGTTCATCCCCTGTTCACAGTCGCATCACGAGGGTATTCTTTTGGGCATAGCAAAATTCTGGCTATCCCTCTTCAAGGAGCTCCATGCGTACTCTTTTGCCTGCTTGTCTGTTTCTCCTGGCCGCGCCTCTGTGCATGGCTCAGGACATAGCCGTCGCCTTCCCCGCGGACGCGACCAGCGGTCCCACCAGCGTCCCGAAGAAACCGCTCTCGCTCGATCTCAATGCGATCGACAAGTCCGCCGATCCCTGCGTGGACTTCTACCAGTACGCCTGCGGTAACTGGCGCAAGTCCAATCCCATTCCAGCCGACCAGTCTCGCTGGAGCCGCTTCAACGAGCTCAATGAGTACAACGACTACCTCCTCTATAGCGACCTGAAGAACGCCGCGGCCAGCCCCAAGAGCCCGCTGCAGAAGAAGTACGGTCAGTTCTTCTCGGCCTGCATGAACACCGAAGCAACCGACAAGCTCGGCGCCAAGCCGTTGCAGCCGGTGTTGCAGGCGATCGACACGATGAAATCCCCCAAGGATCTCGCGGCAGTCAACGTCCAGCTGAGCAACCGCTTCGGCGGCGCGGAACTCCTTGGAGTCGGCGTTCAGCAGGACCAGAAGGACGCCTCGCAGCAGATCCTCGGCACCGGCCAGGGTGGCCTCACGCTGCCTGACCGCGACTACTATCTCAACCCGGCCACACGCTTCGCCAAGCTGCGTGAAGACTACGTCGCCAACATGAAGGAGACGTTCCAGCTTCTCGGCGATCAGCCCGACCAGGCCGCGGCCGAGGCCAACGCAGTCATGAAGATCGAGACCGAGCTCGCGAAGGGCTCCATGGACCGCGTCGCCATGCGCGACCCCGCGAACCGTTATCACATGATGACGATCTCCGAGGTCCAGCAGCTCACCCCCGACTACAACTGGAAGCAGTACCTCGACGGCATCGGCATGGACCACGCCACGTCCATGAACGTTATGTCGCCGGAGTTCGAGAAGACGGTCAACAACTTGCTCCAAAGCGAAAACGTGGACGCCTGGAAAAGCTACCTTCGCTGGCATGCCGTCCATGGCGCCGCTCCCTGGCTGTCGGAGAACTTCGCGCACACCAACTTCGAGTTCTTCGCCAAGGAACTGAATGGTCAGCAGGAAGAGCAGCCCCGCTGGAAGCGCTGCACCCAGCTCACCGACCGAGCGCTCGGCGAAGCCGTCGGCCAGGATTGGGTTCGCGAGAACTTCCCCCCGACCGCCAAGGCCAACATGGAGAAGCTCGTCAAGGCGCTTGAAGCCGCCCTTGGCCAGGACATCCAGCAACTTCCCTGGATGAGCCCCGACACCAAGAAGCAGGCCGAGCTCAAATTGGCCGCCATCACCGACAAGATCGGCTACCCCGAGCACTGGCGCGACTACTCCAAGCTCGAGGTCAAGCCGGATGACCTGCTCGGCAACATCGAGCGCAGCGCCGTTTTCGAGCGCAACCGCAACCTCGGCAAGTTCGGTAAGCCCGTCGATCCCACCGAGTGGGGCATGACGCCGCCAACCGTTAACGCCTACTACATGCCGTCGCAGAACAACATCAACTTCCCCGCCGGCATCCTCCAGCCTCCGTTCTATGACCTCTCCAAGGACCCGGCCGTGAACTTCGGCGGCATCGGCGTCGTCATCGGCCACGAGATGACCCACGGCTTCGACGACCAGGGCGCCAAGTACGACCTCAAGGGCAACGTCCGCGTCTGGTGGACCCCGGAAGATCAGGCCAAGTTCCACGAGCGCACCGAGTGCGAGGCCAAGGAATACGACGGCTTCGCGGTCGCTCCCGGTCAGAATCTGAACGGCCACCTGACGCTCGGCGAAAACACCGCCGACAACGGCGGCATCCGCATCGCCTACCAGGCGCTGCTGGCCACGCTGAAGGACCAAGGCAAGTCGCCCACCGCCGAAATGGACGGCTACACCCCCGCGCAGCGCTTCTTCCTGTCCTTCGGCCAGGTTTGGTGCGAGAACCAGCGCGAACAGGCCGCCGTCAACCAGGCCAAGACCAACCCGCACTCCACCGGCGAGTGGCGCGTCAAGGGTACCGTGCAGAACTTCGACGAGTTCGGCAAGGCCTTCGGCTGCCACCCCGGCCAGCCGATGATGCCCGAGAACGGCGGCTGCCGCGTCTGGTAACGTCCCTCAACCCGCTACCCCAAACAGAAAGGCCCCGGAGAGATCCGGGGCCTTTCCCGTTGCAGTCTCGGATCGAGGAATCGCAACGAGCGGTTACGAGTAGCAGCGCGTGGGTTATCTGCGTACTCTACGTCGGGTTACGACGGGTCATCGCTCGGCGGCCCGAGGTCTCACCCGCTACACAGAAAGTGGCATGAATGCTTCGCAGCCCCTACAATGAAGGGTAGTTTTGTACCTCCCCCGAGACAGGTTTCCTGGCTCCTCTTCTTGCCAGAAACGGAAGAGCTGTGGGTGATGAAGGAAGCGCATGAAGTGGAGTTGGTTCGGCCGTGTAGCCATGGCCCTGGTATCGGCATTGGCCTTGGGTCTCAGCATGACGGCTTGCGGTGGCGGAACGATCGCTTATCTCTGGGTTGTCGGTCAGCAATATAACCAGATCAACGGTTTCAAGGTGGACGACTACACCGGAAACCTCACCCAGATCCCTGGCTCGCCCTTCTCGTCCGGCGGAGCCAATCCCGTCGACGTCGTCGTCAAAGCCGGCGGACGCTACATCTACATCGTCAACCAGGGGACCAACCCCGACGCGAAAGACCCGAAAACCGGGAAGTTCATCACGCCCACCGACTCCAGCATCGCGGTGTACTCCGTCGGCGGCGAAGGTTCGCTCACCCTCCAGGGAACCTATCCCACGCAGGGCTTCCATCATCTTTGGGCCGCCTTCGACAGCACCGGGAGCTACCTGTTCGTTCTCGACAAGTATTCGCCCACATACGGCGTGAACGGTGACACCCGCGGTGCGATTACGGCCTTCGCCGTCGACGCGAGCACCGGTCGCCTCACGGTCGTCACCCAAACCTCCAGCACGCCCCCGGGCGGCACCTCCCCGACCTTCCAGTACGTGGGGACCAATCCCGTCATGATGGGCGGCAACGGATCGAGCTGCCTCTTCACCCTGAACCAGGGTGCCGGCAGCATCGGCCAGACGGTCACGCCCTACTCCGTCAATGGCGGCCAGCTAAACACCGTGACGACGGGCAACATCAGCCTTCCCACGGTGAACGCGACCTCCATCAACGGCAACGCGTCGGCGATGATCATCACCGACGCTGGTCCGACGAACTCCACCGGCCAATACACGACCCCGGGCGTCATCTACCCGTACACCGTCACCGGCAACTGCGGCCTGACCATCTTCACCGGCGGCTCGATCACCAACGATGCCAACGTGAGCCAGCCGGTCTACTCGTTACTCGCCGGAAGCGGCGCGAACGAGTACCTGTACATCCTGAACGCATCGACAAACACCAGCGCGGCCAACAAGCCTTACAGCCAGATCACCGGCTACACGGTGGCCAACGGCCAGTTGACCCCGTTGGCATTGTCGCCGTTCATCTCCGGCCCGGCTCCGGTCTGCATGGTCGAGGATCCAACGGCAAAGTACATGTACGTCTCGAACCACAACGACGGTTCGGTCACCGGGTACGGATTTGATAGCACCCGCGGTAACTTGACCGACCTTTCACGCGGCTCCACCTTCCAGACAAACAACACCCTCGGTGGCTGCCTGGTTCTTAGCGGAGCCGTCGAGTAGTCGCCACCGCGTACGCTGTACCACGGCGCGAGGCACAGACCTCCGCGGCAAACAAGATCGCCGGACAACCGGCTTTAGAGCGAACGGCTCGCTGTACTTTTGAGCCGACGTAAGGGAAGCAGATGAGGTTCAAGAACATCATTCGCAGCACCGTAGCCGCGAGCGCGTCGTTTGCGCTGTCGCTCGGGCTAGTGGCCTGCAGCCGCGACTACACCGTCGCCTGGGTTTATGCCATCTCGGCCTCGAATGGCAACATCTCGGCCTACGGCGTGGACTACCAGACCGGCATCCTGAACGCGGTGGCGGGCTCGCCCTTCACCTCGTCCTTTTCCAATCCGGCCAATATCATCGCGGCTCCGAACAACAAGTTC
This sequence comes from uncultured Verrucomicrobiae bacterium, assembly GCA_963795955.1. Taxonomy (GTDB): domain Bacteria; phylum Acidobacteriota; class Terriglobia; order Terriglobales; family Acidobacteriaceae; genus Granulicella. The sequence continues at coordinate 30,063 of CAWCJK010000004.1, read as the reverse complement.
ATCTACGTGGTCGGCGGCAGCCAGAACGCCCAGGTCGAAGAGTACGCCGTCGGCACCGACGGCAAGCTCTATGGCCAGCACACGTACAACATGACCGGCACGCAGGGCCCGAGCACCGGTCAGATCCCCGCCAAGGTGGGTGCCGCAATCGACTCGACCGGCACCTTCCTGTACGTAACCTTCACCTACCAGAACGGCTACTCGCCGGCCGCGCCCGGTCCTGGCGGCGTCACCATCTTCCCCATCGCCCAGGATGGCAGCCTCGGCACGCCGCTTACCCAGAACGTCGGCAACAACCCCGTGGGTGTAGCTGTCTCCGCTCCGGTCTGCTCGGCAGCGCCGATCGTCTCCGGCAACACGACCTGCACCACCGGCAGCGGTGGCGTAAGCGGCGCTTACAACGTCTTCGTCTACGTGCTGGACCAGGAAGCCTCGCCCAACGCGACCATCCTCGGCTTCGCACAGAACATGAAGACCGGTGCGCTGACGCCGCTCGCCGGGACGACCATCGGTCCAAACGGCGCAACAGGCTATTCCGCCGGCGTCACCCCCTCGGCCATCGCCGTCGAAGGCACCGCGCGCTACGTCTATGTCACCGACCAGGCTCAAAACGAGGTCCTCGGCTACCAGATCGCGCGCTCCACGACTGGCGCCCTGACCCCGCTCAGCGGCAGCCCCTTCAACACCGGGCAGCTTCCGTTGGGCCTGACCATCGACCCGCGCGCGCTGTACCTCTACACCGCTAACTACAACTCGAACTCGGTCAGTTCGTTCGCGATCAACCAGTCGAACGGCAACCTGTCCGGCGTGGGCGGCGGCAACTTCGCCCCGGCAACCGGACCAACCTGCATCTCGATCGAGCCGGCGCTCGGCTTGTTCCTCTTCACCAGCGATCGGCTGAACGGCTCGATCTCCGGTGCTCAACTGAACGCCAACACCGGCGTGCTGAACGCGGTAACGGACACGCCATTCCCAACCTCGGCGCTGCCGTCCTGCGTCACCTCGGTTGCGAATGGTGCGCACGCCTCGCCGCTCGTTACGCAGTAACCGCCGCTGAACCAAAGGAAAAGCCCCGGCCCACGCCGGGGCTTCTCCTTTCGCCCCCAACTGCAGTTCCGAGCCTCCCAAGCTGTGCTCCAATAAAGAACGTGCCTCACCCCGTTCCCTTCCAGCTAGGCAACGTCGCCATCGGCGGCAATGAGCTCTTCCTGATCGCCGGACCCTGCGTCCTTGAGTCCGAATCACACGCGCGCGGCATGGCCGACGCCGTCCAACGCATCGCCTCCGACCTCCGCCTCCCGTACATCTTCAAAGCTAGCTACGACAAGGCAAACCGCACCTCCGTCCACTCGTTTCGAGGCCCCGGCCTCGCAGAAGGCTGCCGTATCCTCCGTCTGATCGCCGAGACCAATCGCCTGCCCGTGCTCACCGACGTCCACACGCCCGACCAGGCCACCGAGGCCAGCGACGCACTCGGCGATGTCGACGCCATGCTGCAGATCCCGGCTTTCCTCTGCCGCCAGACCGATCTCCTCGTCGCCGCCGCACAGGCCTGTACCGGCCCTCGTCGCGCCGTAAACGTGAAGAAGGGGCAGTTCGTGGCCCCCTGGGACATGCGCCACGCGGTAGAAAAAGTTCATCAGGCCGGCTGCACCCGCGTGTGCCTCACCGAGCGCGGCGCGAGCTTCGGCTACAACAACCTGGTCGTCGATATGCGTTCCCTGCCGGTCATGCGCGGCTTCGCGCCGGTCATCTTCGATGCCACGCACTCCGTCCAGACTCCCAGCGCCGCCAACGGCGTCAGCGGAGGTCAACCCGAGTTCATCCCGGTACTCGCGCGCGCCGCAGTCGCAGCCGGTGTCGACGGGATCTTCCTCGAGGTCCACGACCACCCGGCGCAGGCCAAGTCAGACGGCGCCAACGCGCTCCACCTGAATCGGCTTAAACCTGTACTGGAAAGCCTGCTCGCTGTCCACGAAGCGGTACGCACGCACGTCGGTCTCTAACTGTGGCGACCTCCCACCAAAAAATCGGCCCTCCATCGCTGAAGGGCCAATCTGCCTTGGTATCTCTCCGTCAGGAGAGCGCGGTTGACGGTGCAGGAGCGACACCGTCAATGCTGCGAGATCACCGGAAGCGTCAGCTCCCTGGCATCGCTATGTCAGGTGACGTCATTTCCAAGTCGAAAGGATTCACCCGAATCGATTGTTTTTGCCCGCTTTCATACGGGCAACAATCAACGGGTAGTTACGTTGGTAACGTGAATCTCCGGGGTCTGCTGGTTCCATTCGGGACGTATGTCGTCGAACGTTAGCCGGAACTCCGCACTCGCTCCCGGCGCCAGCGGCGCCGCGCTCACCGGCTGCGTATCGACATAGGGCTGCCGTGACCGGATCAATGCCACGGGCACCGTTTCCATCTGCGCTGCGCCGCCGCCCTCGGGCGCGAACAACACCTGCACGGTAACTCCGGTCACCGTCGCTGGCCCGCTGTTCGTCAGCCGGCCGTCGACAAACGTCTCCTTGCCACCGGAGAAGCTCGTCGACTCACTCAGCTGGATGTCGCTGAAGTGGAGGTTGGGCGCGTAGGCCGACGCCGGCTGCACGGTGCCTGCGGCTGCGTTGTTGTCGGCGTGGTGCCGTCCGACCAGCGCGAGCACCACGATGATGGCCAGCACCACCGCAGCGGCGATCACCAGGGCGGTCGTAGGAAAGGTACGCGCAGCAGGCGCAGGCTCATGAAACATCCCACCCGTGCTGCTTTGGTCCTGGGCGGCTGGGGTTGACTTCGGCTCCATCGGCTCCGGCATGCTGGCGATTCTACTCCGCGAAATCCTGCTCTAAGCAGTACGATGCCAGGCTCATCTACGCGAACGATGCCCGCTTCACCGACTGCCGAAAGTCCGCGCCGGTCATCTCCAGGACAACGCACATCTCCTGCAGCCGCGAGCGCATACGCTCGCCGATCCGGTCACCCAGCGTCTCTTCGCGCGCCGCGCTCCGGGACGCATTCAACTCTGATCCGCCGGGCGGCAGGTTCGCATAGTTGGTCGTGATGATCGTCGTTCGGCGGTCGTTGTAGCGCGTATTCAGGATGTGCGCGACGGTGTCCCAAACCCAGTCGGTCGGCTTCGCTGCGCCGAGTTCATCCAACACCAGTACCTCGGCCTCAAACACAGGTTGCAGGATCTCGAGCTCGGTTGCATCCACACCGCGGTTATACGAGTTCTGCACCTGCTTCAACAGGTCGCGGTAGTCGTAGAAGATCCCGTTCGCTCCCCGCTCCGAGATCAGCGCCTGCAGTACGCCCACCGCAAGGTGTGTCTTGCCCACTCCGATCGATCCAGTGAGCAGAAGACCGTTCCCGCCCGTATCCCAGGGGTAGCTCTTCACGAAGTTCCGCGCCTGCATCAACGCCGCCGAGAGCGAGCGATTGTTGCCCTTGTAGTTCGGCTCGTAGTCGTCCAGCGTGCAGTGCGTATAGCGCTCCGGGATGCGTGCCGACGCAAGCTGGCGTGCATGCCGCCGCGCCACCCTGCATGTGCAATCCACGGCCACACGCGTGCCATCCGGTCGCTCCACAAGGCGCAGGCCGGCACCATCACAGATTGGGCATACATCAGTCATGCACACGAGCTTCGCCGCATCCGAAGCCCCTTCAGTATGGCAGGCCGCACGCGCACACCCCTGTGGAGACAGAGGACAACGCGTCCGCTCTGTCCAAGCCGCTGTGCTAAGCCCGCTGGTAGCGCTGCAGCACGTCGTCCAGCGTCAACACGCCTTCCAGCGCCCCGCGCATCGCGCGGTTCAGCACCGGCAACAGCGGCCAGCGACGGAAGTGCGGCAGCGCACTCGCCAGCATCTGGTCCGGGAAGATCATTGGCGTGCGCTCACTGCCCAGCCGATCCTCCAGCGTCTCCTGCGCTCCGGTCGAGTCCTGCGTCGAAACCTCGTCCATGATTCGCTGCAACTCCGTCCGCGTCGCCGCGTACCAGAGCCCGTCGCTACAGCGCACCAGCAGGGCCGACGCGCTCTTTGCCTCATCGCTTCCGCCCAGCAGCGTCTTCAGGTTCCACAGCGTGTCCTTGCCGTTCAGGATCGGGACAGACACGGGCTGCAGCGCATCTTCAAAGTGCAACTCCGTCTCTTCGCGCTGCTCCTCCATGGAGGGCAGGTACAGCCCATCCTGATGCGTAAACAGCTCAAACACCGGCACCGGCTGCAGCACCCGAGAGATCAGGTACGCAATCGTATTTGCCAGGATGACCGGCAACACGATCGAGTAGTTCTGGCTGACCTCCAGCACCATGAATACGGACGTCAGCGGCGCCCGGAGAAAGGCCGCGAACAGCACGCCCATCCCCACCAGCGCATACGATCCGATTGACCCGGTCAGCGATGGGAAAAAGATCTTCTCAAACGCTCCGACCGAAGCTCCCAGCATCGCTCCGATAAACAAGGTCGGCGCAAACATTCCGCCCGGCGTGCCGCTCGAAAAAGAAACCGTGGTCGCCAGGATCTTGAACACGGCCAGCAGCACCAGGATTTTGAAGGCGAACTGCCCGTGCATCGCCTGGTCCATCGCGCCGTAGCCGGCTCCCATCACCTCCGGGCAGCCCCAGGTAGCCGATCAGGCCGACCAGCAAACCCGCCAGCGCCGGCTGCATCATCTGGAACCACTCCGGCTGCTTGCGCAGCGTGGGCCGGAGCCAGCCCAGCGCCTTCGCGAACAGCAACGAAGCTACGCCGCCGACGATGCCCAGCACCGCATACGCCATCAACTCGCGCGGGTCGCGCAGGTTCACCGCCGGCACGCGAAACATCGGCTGCGTGCCCCAGAACCAGCGAGCCACCACCACCGCCGAGACCGCCGACAGCACAATCGACCCCAGCACGGCCGAGGTCCACTGCCCGATGACCTCTTCAATCACAAACAGGATCGCCGAGATCGGCGCGTTGAAGGCGGCCGCCAGTCCAGCGGCCGCGCCCACCGGTGCAAACACCCGCAGCCTCTCCCGAGACAGCCCCACGCGGCGGCTGATGAACGACGCCACACCCGCGCCGATCTGCAACGACGGGTCCTCAGGGCCCAGCGAATACCCGCTCCCGATCGCCAGCGCCGACAACACAAACTTGCCGATCACCGTTCGCATGGAGATGTAGCCGTTACTGATGTACAGCGCCGCCTTCGTCTGGTTCACGCCGCTGCCACGCACCTGCGGAAACACAAACCGCGTCAACAGCGCGATCACCACTCCTGCCAGCGCCGGTACGAAGAGCAGCCGAGGTTGGTGTCGCGCCGGGGCAGAGCCCTGCAGCAGCACCGTCAGCCACTCAATCGCCATGCGGAACGACACCACCAGCAGGCCAGAGATAATCCCGATGAAAATCGAGAGCAGCAGAAACAGCCGCTCCTCGCGTGCTGGGGCAATCGCCGGCGTCTGGGTGCCCGAGGCCGTGCCCGCAATCGTTCCACTGCCGTTCAGCGCGGACACGCCCTGCCCGGCGCTCATTGCGCGCCCCCGCGCGCACGCGAAGCCAGCATCTGCAGCAGCGCGTCATCCCCCTTCGGCGCTCCACAGAACTGCGCCGTCTGCGCCTCCGTGTCGTTGATCAGTTGAGCCAGGCTGTCCTGCAGAATCGCATCCCGCTCCAGCACCGGTCTCTTCAGCGATCCCCGCTCGGTCGTCCAGCGCGCCTTCAGCGCCGCGAGCACGGGAGGATCCGCGCCTGCGCCCGTGCTGTCCGAACTGGCCGCGTTCTTCTGCGCCAGTTCCGCGGTACAGGACTTCAACCGGCGTTGCACCACCTCCGCCGCTGTCACGATGTGTGCGGCCCGTTCATTCGGTGGGAGATCCCGCGACAACGTCAGCTCGGGCGCGCGCCGGGCCTGCTCCGCCGCAGCCATCAGCGTCGCCGCCTCGCTCTGCCGTCCGGGCGTTCTCCGGGCCGCCTCCGCTGCCTCGCTCAGCAGCCGATACGCCTCCGCGTAGCTCCCCATCGCAAACGCCGCACGCCCCGCCTTTTCGAGCGCCGTCACGTTGTGGGGCTCGGCTGCCACGGCCACCTCGTAGAAGTGCAGCGCGTCGTTCACGTCGCCCAGGTCTTGCAGGCGGTCGGCAATCTGGATCTGCAAGGGCTGGTCCTTCTCCGGGGCATTGCCCGCCGCGATCAGAAGCTCCGCCCGCGCGGCCGGAGCCTCCCCTCGCTGCGCCAGGTAGTCTGCCAGTTCGAGGCGAACATCACGCCGCCGCGCCACCCCGTCCCCCTCCCAGTTCCCGAAGATCGAAGCCCGGTAGTACGTGATCGCCTGCTGCGCATCCCCACGCTCGCGGGCCAGTCGCGCCAGTTGCAGGTTCACGAACCCATCCCCAGGCTGCGAGTCCCAAAGGCTCAAAAAGTAACTCTCCGCCGCATCCCGGTGCCCCGCGTTGGCCAGCGCCTGCGCCAACATCAACTGGTCCGCCCGGTTATCCGGGTCGTACGAGAGCGCGATCCGCAACGCGTCCGCGGCGGTCTCCGGATGCCCACCCTCCAGCGCCGCCCGCCCCCGCTCCGACCACCGTCTGCCCAGGTCCGCACGATGCCCCTGAAAAGACTTGAAAAGAAAGAGCGTGATCCCAAACAGCGCAATCGTCACCGAAGACAGAATCAGGAGCGTCAGGCTGTCCCGTAGGATCAGACCCCGCTTCGCCGACCCAGCCGCGCGCGCGTAGCTTGCCATACCGGCGGATTCCGCCCTCACCTCGCTCCTTTGCTGCAGACCGGCCGCCATTCCCTCCTGCTTCGATGCCCCCGACGCGCTATGCGAGCCAAACTATGTCGCCAGCCGATGTATACCAGCTTAAAGCACGGCCCACAGACACCGTCCGCGCGCATGTCGACCCGAACACGCAAACGAGGCGAAGCCGCACAACCCGGGAATCGGCATGCAACGCGGAGGGAAGAAGCTGTTTCCAACAACTCGCACGTAACATGGTGTTCACAACCGGACTTCACGCTGGGCTTCCGCACGCGGTTCAAAACCCCAAGGGTCCCGGTACACCTTGGCTGACGAAATGGATGCATGCGGAATGACTGAAACCCAAAATCTGCCCAGGACCTGTTCCCCTTCGCCCCAACGATCGCTCACCTCCCCAGCCACTCGCGGCGGCCGGCTCGCAAGCTCTGTCGCCGTTATCGCCCTCTCGCTAGGCGGCCTGTTCGCTCGCCCAGCCTCCGGTCAAAAGCCCGAGTTCTACGAGTATCCCGGCGCCAAGGCCGCACAGCAGCCGGTGCAATGGAATTTCCTGCCAACCTGGGCCTCCTGGGACATGGAAGTACGGCCTCGCATGGAGGGCCAAACCTCGTATAACCAGGTCTCCAGCAATGAACGGATCTACGTCCTGACGCGCGTCCGGGGCGGCCTCACCGTTCGCCCCACCGATTTCCTCCGCGGCTACCTCCAGTTCCAGGACAACCGTGCCCTCGGGCTGCCGATCCCGCAGATCTCCTCCAACATGCGCGACGGCTTCGACTTGTTCCAGGGCTATCTAGACATCCACCCTATCGAAAAGCTCGACATCGTGACGGGGCGCCAGCTCCTCCGCTTTGGCAGCGAGCGTGTCGTCGGAATCAGCGACTGGACCAACAACAGCCGAAGCTGGGACGGCTTCGACGGCCACTATGGCGACAAAAACTGGATCGAAGCCTTCGCCACCTCCGTTGTCGCCGTACACCCCACCTCGCTCGACAAGCACGGCGCCGGTCTTACGTTCTACGGTGTCGTGGGTAACATCTCCACCTGGATCCCGCACACGGAGGTCATGCCGTTTAACTTCATCCGGCGCTATCCCGGTGGTCACCAGCCAGCAGAGCATCAAGGGCGGCGAAGTCGAGAACACCTTCGGCGCCGAGGTCAACGGCAACATCCCCATTGGGATCTACTACGACGTCCTCGGCGATCTCCAGCGCGGCGCGTACTCCAACGATTCCATCCACTCGGGTGCCGGCTACGCGAAGGCCGGATACCAGCTCAGCTTCCTCAAATGGAAGCCCCGGGTAGGCGGCGAGTACGACTACGCCACCGGCAACCCTCACCGCAATCCGAACCGGATCGGCACCTACGATCAGCAGTACCCCTCCAACCACAACGCCTTCGGCCTCACCGACATCTTCGGCTTTCAGAACATCACCGAGAAGCGTCTCAACGTGGACATGAAGCCGGCCAAAAACTGGAGCCTGCTCTTCCAGACCGAGACCCTTCACGTTGCCAGTGTCCGCGACAACGTATACAGCAGCAGCGGCAGCACGCTCATCAAGGCGCCCACAGCCGGCTTCAAGGCCGACGACCTTGGGCAGGAGTTCGACGCCTCCACAGAGTGGGCCTTGCGCAAGTACTTCGACCTCCAGTTCGGTGTCGGTCACCTCTTCCCCGGACGCGTCCTGGCAGAAAACGGCAAGCCGTCTCCACAGACGCTCGGCTATTTCATGCTCACCTACCGTTTCAAAGCCGATAAGTTCCCGCCCACGCACTAACGAGCCAACCTCCGAAGCACACCGAAGGGATCGCCACCAAGCGGTCCCTTCTTTCACCACCCCTCTGCGACACTGACTCCTGTGCCAAACCTCGCCCACGCCGCTGATGTAATCGTCCTCGGCGCGGGTGCCGCAGGCATGTTCTGCGCCTTCGAGGCCGGCAGGCGCGGCCGCCACGTCCTTCTGCTGGACCACGGCGATCGTCCGGGCCGCAAGATCCTCATCTCCGGCGGCGGACGCTGCAACTTCACCAACACCGGCACGCGACCGGAGAACTTCCTCAGCGACAACCCCCACTTCGCCCGCTCCGCGCTCGCCCGCTATACCCCGGCGGACTTCATCGCCCTCGTCGAGGCACACGGTATCCGCTACCACGAGAAGACACTCGGCCAACTGTTCTGCGACGACTCCGCCCGCCGCATCGTCACCTTGCTCGAGCAGGAGTGCGGGGAGGCCGGCGTCGATCTCCGCTGCGGCGTGCGCGTCCTCAACGTCCGCGCCGCGGATGCGCCGGCAGACGCCCGCTTTCACCTCGAAACCAGCGCCGGCGCGTTCACCTGCCGCGACCCTCGTCATCGCCACGGGTGGTCTTTCCATCCCGAAGATGGGGGCGACAGGCTTCGGTTACGACCTCGCCCGGCAGTTCGGACACACGGTCATCGAGCCCCGTCCGGCGCTCGTCCCGCTCGTCCTCCATCCGGAAGACCTCGGCGATTGGACTGACCTGTCAGGCGTCTCCGCCGAGGTCGTTGCGCAGGCTCACCCGCGCAACTCGGGCCACCTCGCCGGCAACCGTGCACGCACCGCTCGTGCGCCGAAGCTCCGCCCGACGCCCGCGTTCCGCGAAAAGCTGCTCATCACCCATCGCGGCATCAGCGGCCCCGCGGTTCTGCAGATCTCCTCGTATTGGCAACCGGGTTCAGACATCCAGGTGGATCTCGCCCCCACGCATCGCGTCTTCGAATCGTTGAAGGAGAGGAGCAGCGGACGGGATCGCAACGCAGCGCTCGCAAGCCTCAAAGCCGTCCTCCCCGCCCGCCTCGCCGAGCGCTGGCTCGACGTCCAGCTGCAATCCCACGCCGATTGGTCCAACACCGGCCTTGACCGGCTCGAAAACGCCCTGCATCAATGGACGCTTCGCCCTGCCGGAACCGAAGGGTTCGCCAAGGCAGAGGTCACGGCCGGCGGCGTGGACACCCGCGAACTCGACGCCCGCACCCTCGAAAGCCTGCGCGTCCCCGGCCTCCACTTCATCGGCGAGGTGGTCGACGTGACCGGCTGGCTCGGCGGGTACAACTTCCAATGGGCGTGGGCCAGCGCCGCCGCCTGCGGCCGTAGCCTCTAAACGCGAATCGCCAGCCATCGAACAGCACCCCGACTCACTGCACCGTAACGGATAACGAAACGCTGTGCGTCAGCCCCGCGGCGGCGCCGGTCACCGTCAACGCGTACGTGCCGGGCGGTGTAGCGCTCAAACCTCCGCCCCCTCCGCCGCCCCCCGGCCCCGTGTACGGGATCACCCGGGACGCGCCACAGCCCGCAAGCCCCACAACCATCGCCAGCGAGAGCACCGCACCGATGCAGGGCACAAAGACGCGCGCTCCCACCCGCCGCAGCATTCGCGACCTTCGCCTGAACCCAAAGCACAGAAGCGACACCCCGGCTGCGGCAATCTCACCGCCGCCACGCAGCCACGGTCGCCAACGGCCTCGCCTCTGCGGTCGCTCCGGCGGTCTGCACCACCACGGACACATCCACCTTCCCGCCCAGCGCACCCGCGGCCGGATTGACCGTGCATGTACTCCCTGCGGGCGCACCGCTGCAACTCAACCCAACCGTACCGTTCAGCCCCGAAATCGACGTCAAAACGAGCGGAAACGTCGCACTTCCGCCGCTCGCAACCGCCACGCTGGTGGCTCCGTTCGGCACCAGGCTGAAGTCCACCCCTGTTCCGTTCAGCGCCACCGTTTGCGTTCCACCCCCCGCGTTATCGGCAAGAACCAACGACCCCGTACGGCCGCCGGCGGCACTCGGCGCAAACACGATCAAGAAGCTGCACGCGTTCCCCACGTCCAAGGTCGCCCCACAACTCGACGACGCCAGGACGAAATCACCGCTCACGGCGCTGGATGTAATCAACAGCGGCAAACCGCCGTTGTTGGTCAACGTCAGCGTCTGCACAGGCGCGTTCAACCCCACGCCCGTAGGTCCAAAGGTCAGCGATGCAGGCGTCAACGAGACACCCGGCGGCGCAACCCCCAAACCCGTCAGAGCTACCGTCTGGGAGCGGACCTGATCCGTGATCGTCAGCACACCCGTTCGGCTGCCCGTCGCTGTGGGTACAAACGCCACGCTGACAGCACACGTACTGTGAGGCGCAATCGAGTTCCCACAACCATTCGTCGCCGCGAAATCACCACGTGACGGATGCCGAAACCATCTGCAACGGGACGTCACCCGCATTCGCTACCGTTACCTGCTGCGCCGGGCTGGTTGTCCCCACCTGCTGCTGCCCGAAGCTCAGGGAACCAGGACTGGCCGTATCGGTTGCGGGGCTCTGGCCGGTCCCACTGAGTTGCGCCGTCTGCGTCCCCGCACTGTCCGTAACCGACAGCAGACCGCTGCGCACTCCACTCGCCGTCGGTTTGAACACAATCGAAACCGAGCATCCCGTCTGCGCCGCGAGCGTAGCGCCGCACGTACTCTGGCCGATCGCGAAATCGCCAGTGACGCTCACGGTCCCCAGAGTCGCGGCCGTCCCGCCCGTGTTCGAGATCGTCACGATCTCCGCCGCCGCGGTCTGGTTCACGATCGTGCTCGGAAAACTCAACGACAGCGGTGTAAGAACGACAGCGGCCGGCGCGCTCGCCGTGCCGCTAAGCGCAGCGGTCACCTGCCCACCCGGCACGCTCGCATACACGGTCAGCAAACCCGTTCTCGCTCCTGTAGCCGCGGGCGCGAACTGAACAGAAACGGTGCAAGTCTCACCCACCGCCAGCGTCTGTCCCGCGCACGTATCGCTCTCAACGAAGTCGCCCGTCACCACCAACGAAGAGATCGTCACCGGCGCGTTCCCGTCACTCGTGAAGGTGATCACCTGCGCCGTGCTCCGGGTCCCCTCCGGCTGCAACCCGAAACTCAGCGACCCCGGGCTGGCGGTCAACCCAGCCGCCAGCGGAACAGCCGCCGTAAGCAGGGGAATCTCCCAGATCCCACGTCCATACGTGGCGGCGCGCAACATCCCCGCACGCCCATCGCCGACAGACACTGCGCCGCCCGCCAGCAACTGCACCACGGGCGCATTCGGCAACCCTGTTCCCAACAGGCTCCAGCAGTCCTGCGTGCCACACGTGCTGATCGCCTGCGTGACGTAGACACCTGTATCCATCGCCAGGTACACGGTGTTGGCGTCGTTCGGGTCTACTACGAGACTGTTCGCTGGAGCATTCGGCAGGTTGCTGCTCACATCCAGCCAGTGCCCACCGAAGTCCGTGGACCGGTACACATGCGGCAGTGCGCTGCCGTTCAGCCCAAAGCCCATCACGGTCGCATAAACCGTCGCGCCCGTCCCATCGTGCGGATCCGCCACCACGGACGAGACGTCGAAACCGCGGCTATTGAAGCTCAAGGCGCTGTTGGACACGGGCCCGAACGCCGCGTCCCTCCACGCGGTGCGGCCGTTCGCCACATCCGCCCCGGTGGTCACAAATACATGCCCGGCGAGGGATCCCCCGCCATCCTGCGCGCCGGCCATGCCCGCATACAGCACCTTGGATCCGCTGTTCGCCGCGTTCGCCGCCGTCCCGTTTGGGCCGCCCGCGCCCAACGCTCGAATCAGAGAACTCGTAAGGCTGCACGGCGCTCCGCTGCCGTCCATCGCCGGACTGATCGCATCGCTGCTGTTCCATCCACCCGTTGCCGCTCCCCGCCACACACGACACGTCCCCGTCAGCAGCTTCGTGCTGTCCTGCGGGTCCAGCAGCGTGGGAGCATCCAGCAGCGCCCCATCTCCGTCCACGTCCGCGTCTCCAACGGTCGGCGGAAACGCAAACGCGGGCGCAGCGCACGCTGTCCCCGCACTGCAGAGCTTCAGGTTCACCCCTGAACCAATCGCGATGTACCAGTTCGCCGGCGTCACGGGATCGATCTGCGGAAATCCACCTTCGCCGGCCGACATCTGCGGCCAGGGGTAAGCGATCGTGCCGCCGTCGTCGCGGCGGAACCGTTCGCGCCCATGCCGGCCAGCAACGTCCCCGGCGCCCACGGATCCTCCGCAATCCCAACGACCTGGGCCAGCGACCCACCCGCCGCAATCCCCAGGTTCAGGTTCTCGAAATGGCTCGCGTCGGTAGCGGAGCAAACCGGCCCTGTCTCTGCAATCCCGTCCATCGATCGCCAGAGCCCGCCGTCGTTACCCAGAAACACCAACGGCTGCCCTGAGCTCTGCGCGACCGCAGCCAGCGCATGCTGCGCAGGCGCCACATGCGCCGGAGCATTGCATCCATCGCCCGCGTTGGTTGTGTTGCGCAGCGTGCACACGCTCGCACCCGCGCTCAAGCTGCAGCGATATACATCCACCGCACCTGCAAACAGCACCGTTTCGCCGCTCGCGCCCGCCGCCGCGGCGAGTGCCAGATCGTAGGTCCCCTGCGGGACGGCGGTCGACGCGCCCGCCGCCCCCTGGCCGGTCTCCATGGCGCCGCCATCGAGCCTCGATGCAAACACCGAAGCAGGCGTCGCACACTGCCCTCCTGTCCCGGCGTTGCACAGGTCCTGCCATAACCCCTGGTCGTTGTTGTTCGCGTCCACCGTCAGGGCGTAGAGATCGCCTGTGGCGGGCTGCACGGCGAGTGCCCCGCGAGCGATCGGGCAGTTCGGGCTGCCTGCGCCGTTGGCGCCCACAGGGCAGTTCGCCGCTGTCAGCCCCGCGCCGGGCTGGTTCGCCAGCCGGGTCCACGTCTGGCCATCCCCCGAGCTGTAGTACCCATGTGCGCGGACCGCGGCCACAAAGATCCTCCGCTGCGCATCCCACACTACCGCCGTCGCCGAGTTGCCCGCCGTCGCCATACCCAGAACGCGCGGCGCCTGCACCAACTGGCCACCGTCGTACAGGCTTGCCATGTGCCAAGTCACACCAGCGTCGCTCGAAAAGTACAGCCCCGCGAAGGCGGTCGACACGGGCGCCCCAACATCCTGGCCCTCGGTCGACAGACTCATGGCCGCCACCACGAGGTTCGGTGTTGCGGTACTCCAGGCAAGCCCCGCAGTGGCCAAACCCTCGAAGGAGTGCGCGCCGTTGGCTCCATCCTGCGATCCGACCGCTACCGTCCACGTCTGTCCGCCATCCGCTGAACGCAGGATCCCCTCGCCGTAGTACGAGTCGCTCGCATCGTTCGGATCGCCGGTGCCGGCAAGCACTACCGCAGTCGCCGCAGGCTGCACGGTCGACTGCACCGATAGAGAGCGAAGGTCCAGTCGCGGCTCCAGCATTCGCCGCAAACGCGGAGATCGTGTCCGTCAGTGGCGCAAACGTCACGTTCGCAAGCGGGCCGGCGGCGTTGGTGCTCTTCCAAACGCCGCCGCCCGTGGTGCCCAGCCAGACCGTGTTGCCGGTCGGATCATTCGGGTCGGTCGCCACTGCGGTGATGCGACCAGAGATGGCCCCGTACGCCAGGGAGTTCACCGCAACCGGCCCTAACGGCTGCCATGCCGCCGTGAGGTCCGCGCTCGAACCCGCGACCCGCCATAGGACGGACCGGCAGCATGCGTGCGTTTTGCGCGCGAGCCCGGCTCAGCGCGGCTGCGGAACCAACATGGGTATCCGCAGCGCCTGACCGTCCTGCCAGAAACCGCCTCGTCCTCGCCTGTGCCGCCGAAGCATCGCCCAACGCCGATTCGCCCGGCGCAGCTTGCCCGAGCGCACGAGGAATTATCCCCATCGCGACGACGGCGGCGCAGAGAAACACAGCCCACCCGGGCGCGTAGAGGGATACGACCCGGGTGGGCCATAAGAGCCGACATCGGCAGAAGCTTGCGAGACGGCTCGACGGCAAGCGGAGGTTCCTGGTTTGTTTTTTCGGACTATGACGAAGCCGCATACCTCAGGTATCGGCCAGGATGAGCAATAGCTTGAGGCGAGATCGGAGTTCGACGGCTCCGTTCCCGTCACGGCTAAATCGAACGTAGCCCCACCGTCACCTTTGCGTCACTCCCATGGAGGTGGCATCGCGCTGAACGCCTTGTAACCTCCACGCCTTCACCGAAGTAACTACCTGGGCCTCAATGGCTCAACTATGACCCAGCACCGGATGCGCCTCGTAAGGCTCCTCCAGCCGCCTCACCTCATCGTCAGTCAGCTTCAGATCCAGCGCTCCCAACGCCTCCTCCAGCTGGTACATCTTGCTGGCCCCGATGATCGGCGCGCTCACGCCCGGCTTCGCCATCACCCACGCCAACGCAACCTGCGCAGGCTTCACGTTGCGAGCCTGCGCGATCTCCACAACGCGCTCCACCACATCCCAATCGCTGTCCCGGTAGTAGAGGCTGTGTCCGAAGTCGTCCGTCCGTGCCCGCGTCGTCTCGCTCTTGCCATCGCCGCGCTTCCGTGTCCCGGTCAGGAATCCACGCGCCAACGGGCTCCACGGAATGCACCCCACACCCTGGTCAAGGCACAGCGGAATCATCTCGCGTTCTTCTTCGCGATACACCAGGTTGTAGTGGTTCTGCATCGTGACAAACCGAGCGAGCCGATTCTCTCTCTGGAAGTTCAGCATCTTCAGAAACTGCCACGCATACATGCTGGACGCCCCGATGTACCGCGCCTTGCCTGCCTTCACCACCGCATCCAGGGCCTCGCAGGTCTCCTCAATCGGCGTGTTTGGGTCGAACCGGTGAATCTGGTACAGATCGACATATTCCACCCCGAGACGCTTCAGACTCGCATCAATCGACGCCAGGATGTGCTTGCGCGAGAGCCCCCGGTCATTCGGCGCTTCGCTCATGGGGTTGTAGACCTTTGTCGCCAGCACAAGCTCGTCGCGCCGCGGCATAAACTCCCGCAACAGCTTTCCGGTCACCTCCTCGCTCACGCCCAGTGAGTACACGTCGGCCGTATCGAAGAAGTTAATACCTGCCTCGACCGCACGCTGAACAAACGGCCGCGCCTCGTCCTCCTCCAGGACCCACTCCCGCCACTTCTTCGAGCCGTACGTCATCATCCCGAGGCAAATCGGCGAAACCCGAACGCCGGTCGTACCCAACGAAACATAGTTCATGAATCCACTCCTTCCCGCTTGGACGCAAATCGCCGGCCTGCCGCCGCGGCCAAACCTCTCCGCGGACCACCGGGGCATCGAACCAGCAGCAGCCTCAGCGGCGGCTTGCCATTCCCTGTCCGGGACAGCAAAGCCTCTCGTTGCGGCCCGAAAGGAAGATCGGCATGGATCGAACAACAAAGTTCTTAACCAGCCTTGTGGTTGCAGCGCCCCTGCTCTTCAGCCCGGCTGCCAAAGCGCAGTACGACAGGGGAAATCACGGTCAGTTCTACCAGGGAGCCTACCAAGGCGGACGGGGCGGCGACTATGACCGCGGGCACGATTACGACCGCGAGCGTGGCCGGCGTGACGACTACCGGCGCGACGACCGGGGTCATGGCATCGGAACCGGTGGAGGCGCCGCGATCGGTGGCGTCGGTGGGGCGGTTCTCGGCGCCGTCTTCGGCGGTGGCATGAAGGGCGCGCTGATCGGCGGTGCCGCCGGTGCAGGCATCGGCGCGGTCGTCGGCCACGAGCACCAGGAAAACCAGCGCCGCGACGACTACCGCGGCTACCCGCGCTGATCCCACGCGCGGACCGTACCGCACATCGCACACCGGGCCTCAGCAACATCCAGCTCAGAACCGTTCGAAAGGAACGATCATGCGCAAGACCCAGAAGTTTGCAACCCTCGCTCTAACGTTGTCTCTCGTCTCCGCACCCCTGCTTTGGGGCCAAACCTCCGCCGGCTCGCAAACCACGCAGGGCACCCAGAACGGAGCGGCACCGATCACAACGACATCCGCCGAAAACAAGACCGCAGCCACGCCGAACTGGACGACCGACCAACTGCTGACCTCCACCGTCCACCAGGCCTGGCTGCTGAGCAACCGCAATGAAGCCACCTTCTTCGAGATGGTCAGCCAGCTCGCCCAGATCTCCGCGCGGAATCGTAACCTCGAACTCCCGGAGACCGCCGAGGCAGGCCGCCAGGTCGGCGAAATGATCAAGACCGCCGCCAAGCAGGACACCGACCAACTGCTCTACGCCGTGGTGGACGCTGCCGTCCGCAAGGTAGGTACGCCGCTCGCCGGAACGTCAGGCACCACGTCGCCCTCGACGCACTAAACAGCACCAATTCGCATCCCTGCCGCTCCGGCTATTGATAGAGTCGTGTTACACACGCATTTCGAACGGAGCGGCAAGGATGACATCAGGCACACGCAACGTCGTGCTCGCAATCGCGGGCATTCTGTTCAGCGCAGCGCAGCTACCGGCCCAACAGAGCGGCCATGCAGGTGGCCCATCCACTGCGCCCTCCGGCCAGCCGGCCGACAAGTACGCCTGGCTTGAAGACGTCTCCGGCGACCGCTCCATGGATTGGGTGAAAGCCGAAAACGCCAAGACCGATGCCGTGCTGAAGGCCGATCCGCGCTACCAGGCCAACTTCGACGCCGCCCTCAAAGTAGCCGAAGATCCCCACCGCCTCCCCATCCCAAGCCTCCGTGGCGACGAGGTCTACAACCAGTGGCGCGATGCGAAGAACCCCCGCGGCCTCCTGCGCAAAACCACCCTCGCCGACTACAGCAAGCCCGAGCCGCAATGGCAGACGGTCATCGACTTCGACGCGCTCGGCAAAGCAGAAGGCGTGGGTTGGGTCTCCAAAGGCCTCAGCTGCCTCTACCCTTACGAGCGCTATTGCACCGTCAACCTCTCCGCCGGCGGCGAAGACGCCACCACGGATCGCGAGTTCGACCTGACCACCGGCAAGTTCGTCGACGGCGGCTTCACCTCCCCGCACAGCAAACAAAACCTCGCCTGGGTCGATAAAGACACCCTCCTCATCGATCGCGAATGGGGTCCCGGCACCCTCACCAACTCTGGCTATCCCTTCGTGGTGAAGGAGTGGAAGCGCGGCACACCGCTCGACTCCGCGAAAGAGATCTTCCGCGGTGAAGCGACGGACCAGGTAGGCACCCGCGCCGCCGTCCTCCACGACGCGCAGGGGCACAGCGTCACCCTCATCGAGCGCGGAGTCACCTTCTTCGACGCGCAAACCTACGTCCGCACCAGCCGTGGCGTCGAGCGGCTCATGCTTCCGCCCAAGGCCGACGTCCAGGGTCTTCTCGATGGCCGCCTGATCGTTCACCTCCACGCCGATTGGCCTCTCGGCGACCACCCACTGCCGCAGGGCTCGATCGTTGAGCTCAAGCTCGCCGACGTCCTCAAGGACCCCGCACACCTTAAGCCGTCACCGATCTTCACCCCGACTGCGCAGGAGTTCGTGCAGGAGGCCTCCACCACCCGCGATCACCTGCTCCTCACCACCCTGGAGCACGTCCAGGGCCGCGTCTACATCTACACGCCCGGCGCCCACGGCTGGACGAAGAAGCGCCTCCCCGTCCCTGACAACATGTCGGTTGAGATCGTCTCGACCGGCACCCTCGACAACCACTTTTTCGTCCGCCTCAACGGCTTCCTCGCGCCGCCCTCCGTCTGGCTCGGTGATGCCGCTACTGGCAGCTTCGCCGAGAGCAAGAGCCAGCCCGCACTCTTCGATTCCTCCAAAGACACCGTCGATCAGTACGAAGCCACCTCCAAAGACGGCACCAAGGTCCCCTACTTCGTCGTGCACCCCAAGGGCATGGCGCTCGACGGCTCGCATCCCACGCTGCTCACCGCCTACGGTGGCTTCGAGGTCTCCGAGACGCCCAGCTACTCCGCCAACGTCGGCAAGCTCTGGCTCGAAAAGGGCAACGTCTACGTGCTCGCGAATATCCGTGGCGGCGGCGAGTTCGGCCCAGCCTGGCATGAGGCCGGCCTGAACGTTCACCGCCAGCGCATCTACGACGACTTCGCCGCGGTCGGTGAAGACCTCGTCGCGCGCAAGATCACCTCACCGCAACACCTCGGCATCGAGGGCGGCTCCAACGGCGGCCTCCTCATGGGCGTCGAGATGGAACAGCATCCCACGCTCTGGCGCGCCGTCGTCATCCAGGTCCCGCTGCTCGACATGCTCGGCTTTGAGCACATCGCCGCCGGCGCAAGCTGGGTCGGCGAATACGGCTCGACCTCCAACCCCGAACAGCGTGCCTTCCTCGCTTCCATCTCGCCCTACAACAACCTCAAGCCCGATGCTCAGTATCCCGAGCCGCTCATCTTCACCACCACCAAGGACGATCGCGTGGGCCCGCAGCACGCCCGCAAGTTCGCCGCCAAGATGGCCGAATACCACGAGCCCTACTACTTCGAGGAGATCACCGAAGGCGGCCACGGCGCCGGCGCTGACCTCAAGCAGGAAGCCAGCACCTGGGCCCTCACGTACACCTACCTCGACCGCAAGCTCGAGTAAGCCAGCACTCACCAACACAAAGGCCGCTCACTTGAGCGGCCTTGTTCTCTTGTTGTTGCCAGTTCGAAACTACAATCTGCCATTCGGACGTCCTCCGTTGCGGTTGTCTTTCTTACTGTCATTCCCGAAGGGAATCTGCTGTTGCTCGTGGCCAACCACTCCGCTTCGGTTCAACCCGAAACGCTATACTGCGGTGTGGTCATGCCTTCGTCTCTCCGCCGTTCTTCGTCAGTCTCAGCGCCAAAATCCGCTCATCCGCTCGACCTCGCAGAAGGCCGCCGGGTCCGCTCCACCACCGTCCTCTGCGTACGCCGCGGCGACTCCGTCGTCATGGCCGCGGACGGCCAGGTAACCCTCGGCGCGACCGTCATGAAGAGCTCCGCGCGCAAGCTGCGGAAGCTGGGCAACGACAAGATCCTCGCTGGCTTCGCCGGCTCCACCGCGGATGCGTTCGCGCTGCTCACGCGCTTCGAAGCCAAGCTCGAACAATACAGCGGCAACCTCGGCCGTGCGGCCGTCGAGCTCGCCAAAGACTGGCGCACGGACAAGCTCCTTCGCCAGCTCGAAGCCCTGCTCCTCATCGCCGACGCGCAGCACATCTACCTGCTCTCGGGCGACGGCGACGTCATCGAGCCCGACCCCGTAGGCGACGGCACGATCGCCAGCATAGGCTCCGGCGGTATCTACGCCCTCGCCGCCGCCACAGCCCTGCTCGAAAACACGCAGCTCAACGCCCGCGAGATCGTCGATCGCTCCATGAAAATCGCCGGCGACATCTGCATTTACTCCAACCGGTCCATCGTGATCGAAGAGTTGAAGGCGAGCTAGCGAACAAAGTCCGACTCGGAATTCGGTACGACAACCCTCGTCAGCCACTCACTCCATTGCTCTTCAGTCACGGAGCCCTCAGCCGCACGCAGGATCATCGCCGTCTCTTCCACTTCACCGCAGTCCAGACGATGACCGTTGATGTCTGCAGCAACCACGATGGCGGCGAGCGCGATACGTTTATTGCCGTCAACGAAGGGATGGTTGCGCAGCAGGGCCCAGCTAAGTGACGCAATCAGCACACCGAGCCGTGTCTCTCCGCTGTAGTGAGCGATTTGCTGTGGACGCGCCACCGCCGATTCCAGCGCGTTCTCATCACGGACACCTCGAGCCCCACCGTATGTTTCGATAAGACGCGATTGTATGTTGCGAAGCGCATCCGCCCGCACGAAGCGAATACTCACTTCGCCAACTCAGCGTAGCTCTTGCGGTGCAGAGGTTCGGTTTTCTTGAAGGCCTCTACCTGCCGCGTAAACTCCTCATCCGCCGGCTTCATCTGGTACACACCGTCGTGCTTTTCCACTCGCAACAGCGAACCTTCCGAGACAGCAAGCTCTTCAAGCAGCGTCTTCGGCAGCAGGACGCCATAGCCGTTACCGATCTTCCTGACTTTTAGCTCCATCCCCGGATTATAACTCCGTTATAACTCCAGTTCGGTCCCGCTTCGCCCGCGCACGCAGCAAGAATGTCTATCCTGAGAGGGACTGCGACACGCGCTCACGCACATCCAGGCATAAGGAAGTAAATGGCAATCTATCTCCCCGGCACCGCTGAAGACCAACCTCTCTCGCTCGACGAGATGACCCCACGCGAGATCGTCGCCGAGCTCGACAAGTACGTCGTCGGCCAGGACGCCGCCAAGCGCGCGGTCGCCGTCGCCCTGCGCAATCGCACCCGCCGCCAACGCCTCTCGCCCGATCTCGCCGAAGAGATCATGCCCAAGAACATCCTCATGATCGGCTCGACCGGCGTGGGCAAGACCGAGATCGCGCGCCGCCTCGCCAAGCTCGCACGCTCGCCCTTCCTCAAGGTTGAAGCCTCCAAGTTCACCGAGGTCGGCTACGTCGGCCGCGACGTCGAATCCATGGTCCGCGACCTCGTCGAGATCGCCATCGATGAGGTCCGCGAAGAAAAGCTCGAAGAGATCGAAGAACGCGCCGAAGCTGCCGCCGAAGAACGCCTCATCGAACTCCTCCTCGCCCAGGGCAACACCAACGCCCCCGTAGTCGAGATGCGTCCCCGCACAGACGACACCTTGCCTCCGGGCACGACGCAGCAGGTACCCGACGAGCACCCCTCAACCGAGTCCCTCACCCCCAACGGCGAACCCGCACATCTCGTTGTGCTCAGCAAGGACGACAACGAGCGTCAACGCGAACGCCAGCGCCTGCGCCAGCAGTTCCGCGAAGGCCGCCTCGACGAGCGCATCGTCGAACTCGACACCCGCGAGCGCAACCAACCCACCATCGAGGTCATCTCCAACGGCGGCCCCGACGAGAGCGAGGCCAGCGGCATCAAGGAGATGCTCTCCGGCCTGCTCGGCGGCCGCACACGCCGCCGCACCCTCAAGGTCGCAGACGCCTTCGACTACCTCGTGCAGGAAGAAGAAGCTCGTCTGCTCGACATGGACGCGATCACCCGCACCGCGGTCGAGCGCGTGGAAGACTCCGGCATCGTCTTCCTCGACGAGATCGACAAGATCGCCGGCCGCGAAGGCGGCCACGGCCCCGACATCTCCCGCGAAGGCGTGCAACGCGACATCCTGCCGATCGTCGAAGGCACCACCGTCAACACCAAGTACGGCTTCGTCGCGACGGATCACATCCTCTTCATCGCCGCCGGCGCCTTCCACGTCTCCAAACCCAGCGATCTCATCCCCGAACTGCAGGGCCGCTTTCCCATCCGGGTCGAGCTGAAACCGCTCACCGTCGGCGACTTCCTGCGCATCCTCACCGAACCGCGCGCCTCCATCGTCAAGCAAGCGGTCGCTCTGCTCGAAACCGAAGGTCTCGCGCTCGACTTCACGCCCGACGCCCTCGACGAAATGGCGCGCTTCGCCTTCCAGGTCAACGAGAACACCGAAAACATCGGCGCACGCCGCCTCCACACCATCATGGAGCGCGTGCTCGATGAGATCAGCTTCTGCGCACCCGACCTCGTGAAGTCCGCACACGCAAGCCAGGACGGCTCGCGTCCCGACGGAGCGTCAGGATGCAAGCTTCCGCCGCTGAAGCCACGCGCCGACGGCGCGACCGGCCCGGAGTTCATCCTCACGGTCGATCGCGCCTACGTCCAGCAGCAGGTCGCAGCCATCGTCGGGAATCAAGACCTCAGCCGCTACATTCTGTAACGGCCACTAGTACCTGCAGATGCGGCGATGATGCCGGTACCAGCAATGGCGACGATGATGGTGGTGGTAGTAGCCGTGACGATAGGGGCGGTGATACTGCGCCTGCACTGGCGCGGCCGGCAGCAGCATCATCACAAATGCCAGCAACGCAAATATGGTCTTGCGAACTCCCACAAGGTCCTCCTTGAGTTTTCAGGGCCCGGCAACGCTCCGTAAGATGCAACTCACCCATCCTACGCTGGCCCTTGCCCAGCGCCTCCACCTCGAGTAATAGACCACCACCGCCCTCGCCAGCGGCGTGAAACGTTAACTTCTGAACATGTTCATTTTTCTTGCAACCCCGCAGCGGATCAGGTGTATCGTAGTTTCTGAACACGTTCAGAAACAGTCCGCAAAGGAGCATTCCGTGAACATCGCCCTTATCTACGCCGGTTACATCGCCATCTCCGTCGCCATGACGATCTGGGTCGCGCGCACGCTGCATCGCAACGGCCGCCTCTTCCTGGTCGACGCCTTCCAAGGCAACGAGCCGCTCGCAGACGCGGTCAACCACCTGCTCGTCGTCGGCTTTTACCTGGTCAACCTCGGCTACATTCTGCTCGCACTCAAGACGACCGATCCACTCGCCAGCGCGCGCGACATCATCGAAACCGAAAGCTACAAGGTCGGCGTGGTCGTCCTGATTCTCGGCATCATGCACATCCTCAACATCCTCATCTTTGCGAAGATGAGACGGCGTGCGACAGAGCCTACGCGCGTTCCCACCATCCCCGTCGGAGGTCCTGTCTCATTCCAACCGCTCCCGTGAAACCCACTGCCGGCAAGAAGAGCGAAGAAACCCGTGCGCGCATCCTCGCGGCGGCCCTGGCGACCTTTCGCGAGCGTGGCTTCGAAAAAGCCACCATGCGCGAGATCGCGGAGGCCGCGGAGGTCGCGACCGGCGCTGCGTACTACTACTTCGATTCCAAGGACGCCATCGTCTCCGCTTTTTACGTGCAGGCGCAGGAGGAGATGGCGCCCTTGCTCGAAGCCAGACTCGCACGCTGCAAAAACCTCGAATCGCGGCTGCGGTCCATCCTCACGCAAAAGTTCGAGTACTTCGCCCCGAACCGGAAGCTGCTCGGCGCGCTGTCCGCCCACGCCGACCCCGAGCATCCGCTGTCACCGTTCAGCCAGGAAACCGAGCCCATCCGCGCGGCCGATCTCGCCTTCTTCGAGCAGATCGTCCGCGACTCCGGCGTCAAGCTCCCCCGCGACATCCAGCCCTATCTGCCACGCCTGCTTTGGCTTTACCAGATGGGCCTTCTGCTCTTCTGGGTCTACGACCACTCGCCCGGCCAGCGCCGCACACAAGCCCTCCTGGACGGCACCCTGCGCATGCTCGTCCTCACGCTGCGCCTCGCGTCCTTGCCCGTGCTCCGGCCCATGCACCGCCTCGCCGCCCCACTGCTGCGCGCCGTCTTCGACGACCTCCCGGCCTGATGTCACCTCGCCGTTCCGGGTATCCTGAATGGAGCCCGTTGAATCGCATGAGCCAGTCTTCGCCCAAGTTGCCAAAGGAAGTTGCGTGACCTCAAAGGCACTGCGCAAGACGCTGCTCGTCTATCTGTTGCTGTTGATCCCCGTAGCCTGGATCGCGACGCGCTATCAGCCCTACCTGCTGGACGGCGACGGCGTCGCTTACATGGACATCGCCGATCTGCTCCACGTGCACCAGTGGCCCGGCGTGGTCAACGGCTACTGGCATCCCCTCTATCCCGCGATGCTGACCCTCGGCCAGATCGTCGCGCACCCCTCCCGCTGGGTCGAGCTTCCGGTCTACCGCACCGTCAACTTCTTCATCTTTCTGCTCGCCGCGTTCGCCATCCTCGTCTTCACCTCCGCGTTGGCCGACCTGCGCGAGCGATGGGCGGGTCCTGTAGCTCCAGACGCGAACACTCGAGGCCCTCTGCTCTCAAAGCAAGCGCTTCAGATCATCGGACTCGGTCTCCTCGTCATCGCCTCGCAACGCGAACTGGCCATTGCCTCCATAAAGCCCGACACGCTGTTGCAGGCCCTCATGATGCTTGCCTTCGCGATGCTGCTGCGCTGCCTCGCCACCGGCAGCCTCGCTCCGCAGCGTTGATGGGAATCTTCTTCGGCCTCGCGTATCTCACCAAATCGTTCGCCTTTTTAGTAGGTCTGCTCAGCATCGCCGTGCTGGTCGTCTTCCTTTGGCGCACACACACCGGCAAACTCACACGAGCGCTCAGCGCCGGCGTCGTCTCACTCCTCTGTTTCGCCATCGTCGCCGGTCCCTACATCGCCGCGCTCTCAAAGCAAAAACATCGGTTCGACTTCGGCGACTCCGGCGCGCTGAACTACGCCTGGTACGCGGCGGGTACCCGCAAGTTCCATGTCGAACCCTGGATGACCTCCGAGTTCGGCACGTCCACCGTGCACCTCATCCACCCCGAGGCCCAACTCCTCGCCGACCCCGGTGTCTACAGCTATCGCGCCCTGCCCTACGGCACCTTCCCCGAGTGGTTCGACCCCACCTACTTCCACGAGCGCACCACCCCGCACTTGAACCCGCCGGTTCTGTTCCACCGCGATCTCCGCAACCTCGTGCTCATCTTCCGCTACCTGCTCAATCACCCCGAGGGCCTGATCCTCCTCGCACTTCTGCTCGCTGCGGGCGCACGCTTCCACCTGCGTGACTGGCGAGCGCGCGCCTTCTGGGCGCCCATCGTTCTGCTCAGCCTCGCCATGTGGGGCCTCTATCTCATCGTCAACGTCGAAGAGCGCTACGTCACGCTCGCCTATCTCATCCTGCTGCTCCCATTGCTCGCCACGCTGCGTGTACCGGGAGCAGACACGCAAGAAGCTCACCGGCGTTGGCTTCGCCGCTCTGCCTCGGGCATGGCCGTACTGCTCGCATTTCTCGCCCTTGGTGAATCGCTACGCACAGCCGCGGAAGAGCGCCGCACCAGCACCCAGCCCACCTGGTACGCACCCGAGATCTACGGCGCCGCCCACGGGCTCCAGACCATGGGCGTGCACCCCGGCGACGAGATCGCCTGTATGGGTACCATGGCCTGCGTCAACGACATCTACTGGATGCGCCTCGCCGGCGTGCGCACCCTCACCGAGGTCTTCGACCCCGACGCCGCGCATCTCGTGCAGGACTGGAACGGCCTGCCCAACCGCGAGGAGGTCCTCAACACACTTCGCTCGCAAGGTGCAAAGGTCCTGGTAGCCCGTTTTGGAACCGGCGCGCTCAATACATCCGACCCTGTGCTCGCGAACTGGGTCCGCCTGGGCGACACTGAGTTCTACGCCCTTCCGCTGACCATGCAACCCACGCTGCCGCCCCACGCCACCTCGACCGCACCTACGCCCAACGCTCTGCCGTGGCCCATCAACATGAAGGTGGAGCCATGAGCACCATGCCGTCCGCAGCCGTCGAGCTCTCCGTCGTGATGCCCTGCCTCAACGAGGCCGAGACGCTCGCCATCTGCATCGACAAGGCCCTCGCCGCCTTACGCGACAACAACATCGCCGGCGAGGTCATCGTCGCCGACAACGGCTCCACCGACGGCTCCCAAACCATCGCCGTCGAGCACGGCGCGCGGCTCGTCCCCGTCCCCATCCGCGGCTACGGCGCCGCGCTCAACGCCGGCATTCAGGCCGCCTACGGCAAGTACGTCCTCATGGCCGACGCCGACGACAGCTACGAGTTCGCTCACATCCCGCGCTTCCTCGATCAGCTCCGCAGTGGCTCCGACCTCGTCATGGGTAATCGCTTCCGCGGCGGCATCGGCCCCGGCGCGATGCCGCCGCTGCACCGCTACCTCGGCAACCCCGTCCTCAGCTTCCTCGGCCGTGCGCTCTTCCACGCCCCGATCGGCGACTTTCACTGCGGCATCCGCGCCTTCTCCCGGGACGCTTACGAGCGCCTCGCGCTCCGCACCACCGGCATGGAGTTCGCCAGCGAGATGGTCGTCAAATCCGCCCTGCTCGGCCAGCGCATGACCGAGGTCCCCACGACTCTCAAAAAGGACGGCCGCAGCCGCCCGCCGCACCTGCGCACCTGGCGAGACGGCTGGCGCCACCTCCGCTTCCTGCTGATGTACTCGCCGCGCTGGCTCTTCCTCTTCCCCGGCCTCACGCTCATGATCGTCGGCTTCGGCCTCGTCGCCTGGCTCCTGCCCGCCGAGCGCCCCCTCGGCCACGTCAACCTCGGCGTCGACACCCTCGCCTACGCCGCCGCCGCCGTTCTGCTCGGCTTTCAACTCGTCTTCTTCGGCATAGCCGCCAAGGTCTTTGCGACCACCGAAGGCCTCCTGCCCGAAGACGAAAGCTTCGACCGCTGGTTCCGCTACGTCACGCTCGAAACCGGCCTCATCGCCGGCGCCCTGCTCCTCATCCTCGGCATCGGTATCGCGGTTTCATCCGTCGCCACCTGGGCCCACACCGGCTACGGCCCACTCCCGCCCGTCCAGATGATGCGCCGCACCGTGCCAGCCATGCTCTGCCTCATGCTGGGCACAGAAGTCTGCTTCGCCAGCTTCTTCCTGAGCCTCCTCGGCCTCCGGCGTCGCTGAGCGTCCGCCCGCAACTCCACCCTCGCACCACCTCTGATGTGTCATCTCGACCGGAGCGCAGCGAAGTAGAGAGACCCCCGCATTTCGCCCCACCACCAACGTGTCATCTCGACCGAAGCGCAGCGAAGTGGAGAGACCCCCGTATTTGCCGGGCGCGCCGCAGCCGTTGATTGCCCGCAAACAAAAAGGCCGGAGCAAAGCTCCGGCCTTTCCTACTCCCAACCACAAAATCAATCCGCCGCAACAGGCTCCTGCTTACCAAGCTCCGCCACGCGCTTCGCAAGCTGCTGTTCCAACTCCTCCAGCGCCTTCGAGAAGCCTTCGATGCCTTCCTTCAGCTTGTCGTGCGCCATGCGATTCTCCGCATGCATCTTCTCAAACGTCTGCTGATCGACATTCAGCCGCTCGATCTGCATGTTCGCCGACTTCGCCGGATCCAGCTTCCGCTCCAGCGTGCCTTGCTTGTTCTGCAACTCGCCCAGCAGCTTCGGCGAGATCGTCAGCAGATCGCAGCCCGCCAGCTCCTCAATTTCGCCGATGTTCCGGAAGCTCGCGCCCATAATCTGGGTCTTGTACCCGAACTTCTTGTAGTAGTGGTAGATCTCCGTCACCGACTGCACGCCCGGGTCATCGGCCGGCGCGTAATCCTTGCCGGTGTCCTTCTTGTACCAGTCCAGAATGCGGCCCACGAACGGCGAGATCAGCGTCACCTTCGCCTCGGCACACGCAACCGCCTGGTGAATGCCGAACAGCAGCGTCAGGTTGCAGTGAATGCCCTCTTCTTCAAGCTGCTTCGCCGCCTGGATGCCTTCCCACGTCGACGCAATCTTGATCAGCACGCGCTCGCGACCAATCCCAGCCTGGTCATACTGCTTGATGATGTCGTGCGCCTGCTCCATGGTCTTGTCGCGGTCATAGCTCATGCGAGCATCCACCTCGGTCGACACACGGCCCGGCACAATCTCCAGGATCTTGCGGCCGAACGCCACTGCCAGCGTCTTGAACGCTGCCGACGCGACCTCTTTATCGTCCGCATCCGGCCCGAGCTTCTCACGTGCCTGCGTCAGCACGTCGTCCACGATCTCCTGATACTCCGGCATCGCGGCTGCGGTCGCAATCAAGGATGGATTGGTCGTCGAATCCGTCGGCTTGAACTGCTTGATCGAGTTGATATCACCGGTATCGGCAACGACCGTCGTCATCGACTTGAGCTGATCGAGAAGGTTCGCCATTTCTAAGCTCCTGAGCGGGGAGGGACACCTGCGTCGCCCTCATTATAAGATGCGCGCCGGCTCAAGAAAGCTACAACTCACGTGCTCTAGACACCAGCCCAAAACGCCCCGGGAACGGCTTGGCAGCAGCAGCGGAAACGCGGACGTAACCTTCTGCCTCGCACCGTGTCAGCTATCGCCGGCTCTCAATCAGCGCCCGGTACATCGCAATCGTCTGCTGCGCGATCGCGGTCCACGAAAACTGCTCCTCCACCCGCCGCCGACCCGCCGCCCCCATCTGCTTCGCCTTCGCCGGATCGCCCAGCAACTCAGTCAGCCGAAACGCGAGATCCTCCGCAAACTGCCCCGGATCGCTCGGAAAGCTGGTCTGTGGATCCTGTTCAAACGGCACAAGATGGCCCGTCTGGCCCTCCAGCACCACCTCTAGAATTCCGCCCGGTAGCCGACGCCACCACCGGCGCGCCACACGCCATCGCCTCCAGGTTGATGATTCCAAACGGCTCATACACACTCGGGCAGCAGAACACGGCGCAGTGCGAGTAAAGCTGGATCGCCTCTTCCTTGCTCACCATCTGCTCAATCCAGACAATGTTCTCCCCGCCGCCAACCCTCCGTGCGGCGTCCACCTTCTCCCGCATCTCCGTCGCGATCTCCGGCGTATCCGGGGCTCCCGCGCAAAGCACCACCTGCGTCCCAGCCGGCAGGTACTGGATCGCCTCCACAAGGTGCGTCACGCCCTTCTGCCGCGTAATCCGCCCCACAAACAGCACATACGGCTTCGTCCGATCTACGCCGTACTTATCCAGCGCCGCGGTATTGGGCGTGTACTGGTACTGGTCCAGGTCGATCCCGTTGTAGATCACATGGATCCGCTCCGGATCCACATCCGGGTACGCCCGCAGGATGTCCGCCTTGGTCCCATTCGACACCGCGACAATCGCGTCGGCATCCAGGATCGCGGTCCGCTCCATCCACGAGCTCAGCGCGTATCCCGAGCCCAACTGCTCGGCCTTCCACGCCCGTAGCGGCTCCAGCGAATGCGTCGTCAACACAAACGGAATCCCATACAGCTTCTTCGCCAGAAACCCGGCCATCGACACATACCAGGTATGCGTATGCACCACGTCCAGCTTCTCCAGGTGAAGCTGCTCCAGCAGGTTCAGCGAAAACGCCTCCAGCGCGCCCTTGAACTTCGCGGTCGTGCCGTTTGTAATCGCGCTCCACGGCTGCTCGAAGTACACCTCCAGCTTGCCGCTCGCTTTCTCCTGCTCCAGCCCTGGCGCTGCGCCACTCTCTGGCGCCTTGGTGCCGGCGGGCGGCTCACCCCACGCATGAACCTCGACCTCGATCTGCTTTGCCAGTTCGCGGGACAGATACTCCACATGCACCCCCGCACCGCCATACACATACGGCGGGTACTCCCGCGTCATCAGACCAACACGCATCTTCGGTCTCCTCCTCCGGCAATTCGTCGCAGCACAGTGTAGCCGCACACCGCGCCACATCGCGTTCCGTTAGAGTGGACGCATCTCTCAAGAGGTTCTTCCGTTTGCGTCGATTTTGCTTTGCTCTTCTGCTCGCCCCCGCAGCTCTCGCCGCGACCGCCTTCGCGCAGACCGCGCCCGACGCCAACCAGCCCTCGTGCCACTGCGCGAGCACGGTGACCACCGCCGTCACGCCGGAAGACCAGCGCTTCAAGGCCATCTACGAGGCCGAGTGGAAATGGCGCGAGCACATCGGCGGCGACGACGAGGACGACGAGACCGCACCGCACATCCGTCCGCACCTGCCCAGGATCGATCCCGCGACCCAGGCCGCCAAGCTCACCTACTGGACTGACGTCCTCAAACAACTTGCGACCATCGACCCTACCAAGCTGTCCACGCCTGAGCGCCTCAACTTCGAGGTCTACCGCGCCCAGATCCAGGTGCTCGTCAACGCGCAGC